>CAWAVA010000021.1:0-615000 GCA_963785385.1 uncultured Conexibacteraceae bacterium
TCGGATGCGGACGGGTCGGCTCCGCCGTCGCGAAGCGCGCTCTTGACGCCGGTCACGACGTGTCGGTGATGGATCGGGACCCGCTCTCGCACGAGCGCCTGGATCGCGACCAGATTCCACCTGGGAGGATGCCGGCGGCCGCTTCACGGTCGGCACCGCACTGGAGATCGACGGTCTGATCGAGGCCGGTATCGAGGAGGCCGACGTCTTCATGGCGGCGACCAGCGGTGACAACACCAACCTGGTGATCTCCCAGATCGCGCAGCGCCGCTTCGAGGTGCCGCGCGTCGTCGTCCGCGTCTCGGACCCGGCACGTGCCTCCTGGTACGCGGAGCAGGGACTTCAGACCATCTGCCCGACGCAGGTGGCCATCGACCAAGCCGAGCAGGTCCTGCTCGCGCCGTGACGAGAGCGATCCCATGTACGTGATCATCGCTGGAGCCGGCAAGGTGGGCTGGAACCTCGCACGCGAGCTGATCGCCAAGGACGGCGAGGTGACGCTGATCGAGTCCAACCACGACCGCTTCCGGGTCGTTGAGGAGGAGCTTGAACACGCCGTCCAGTTCGGCGACGCGAGCGAGCTGTGGGTGCTGGAGCGCGCCGGCATCCAGCGCGCCGACCTGGTCATCGCGGTTACGGGCGACGATGAGGACAACATGCTGATCAGCCAGGTCGCCAAGGAGAAGTACGGCGTCCAGCGGATCGTGGCGCGCGTCAACAACCCGCGGAACCTGCCGCACTTCAAGATGCTCGGGATTCAGCCGGCGGTGTCCGCCACAGATCTGATCCTGCGCCTGATCGAGCATGAGGTGCCCGAGTACGGGCTCGTCCAGCTGCTCGCGCTCGAGGAGGAGCACCTCGAGATCATCGAGCTCGAGGTCGGCGAAGGTTGCGAGGCCGCCGGCCGTCAGGTCCAGGAGATCTCGTTGCCGGACGGCTCGCTGATCATCTCGGTCCTGCGCGGCGGGCGCGGCTTCGTGCCGAAGACCGACTATGTGATCACAGCCGGGGACCAGGTGCTCCTGATTCTCGATCCCGGTCTTGAGAACGAGGTGACGCGGCAGTTCGCAGCGGCCAGCGCGGACGCTGCGTAGCCAGCCGCCCGCGGGCCGAGGGCCAGTGGCCGCGGCTATACTCGCCGAGGCTCATTGCCGGATGGTGTAATTGGCAACACGCCAGGTTCTGGCCCTGGTATTCAAGGTTCGAGTCCTTGTCCGGCAGTACTCTGAAACGCCCGTGTCTGCGGGCGTTGTGTCGTTCAGACGGCCTCGTCTGTAACGGTTTGTCGGCGATCGCTGCGGCGATCGCGTCGGCAGGAATGCAGGGTGCACCCTGCCTGACCGTCTACTGGGTGCCGAACATTGGATCAAGCATGTGCTCGTTGGGCACCCCGATGGACGCATGCGTCTGCACCGCCTTCCACTCACCGTCCTCCTGGTGCGCCACACCTGTCAGTCGAACCGGGATGCGTTTGCCGTCCACCTCGAACGATCCGCGGGCGGCAACCCAACCGACATTGCCCTCCCGAAACGCCTTGACGTCGTCGAGACTCGCGGACATGTCCGTGTCGCCCCCAGGGCTGAAGTCCCGCAGCAGCCGCATGATCTCGTCGTGGCCCTCGGCCCATTCGGTTGCGTCGGAGCCGATCGACAGCACACACGGGTCGCTGGAGGTTTGCCGTTCTATCAGGTCAAAGTCGGAGCGGTTCATCGCCGCGTTTGTGTCTCGGATGAGTTGCTCAATCTCGGGTGAACGCTCGAGCATGCTGTCCCCTTTCTGGCCGTTTTGAGGGCGAGCCTAAAGCGGTGGCCTGGCCGGCGGGATTTATTCATTGGGGCAAGGCTTGGCCGATGGCTAACCCCGGGACAACGTCGGCTCCCTACCGTCATTCCCCAGACACTTTCGACCTTGTCCAGCTCCAGGAAACTGGCTGCACAAGCGCAGGCCGTCCCGTCAATAGCCCCCCGGTTTCGGCGGGACGGCCTGCTACTGAACCCGTGGTGGTGGCAGGAGACGGGCTCGTGATGGGGAACAACAGCGTGGTCGAAGCGCGACGGATCGAGTGGTAGACCGTCTCCGGTAGCCGTCCTGCAACCCCTGCGTGGCACGGCTACCAGCAGTGGGAGAGCCCCGTCGACGAAGTCGACGGGGCTCTCCAACATCGCTCGGTCGTGGTCGCCAGACGCAACCGCATCTGCCATGATTTGCGGGCCCTTGGTCTGGCGGAGCCGAGTCCGTGTCCGGGCGACTACGCTCACCCCTCTTCCCCCAAGCGCTCCTTACCGCACCTCGGCCTACGCGTATTCGCCTGGGAGCGCACTCCACCAGGAGGACCTGACGATGGCTAATGGACTGGTTGGCTCCGAGCCAAGCGGCATTTCGACCTACGATGTCGTCCCGCTGTTTACGCCCGATGCGAACGGCAATCTCGTTATTGCCACTTCCGAAAGTGCGACGGTGGCGACATATGTCCTGGACACGAACGGCGAGTGCGTCGTGATCATCGGCGACATCTCCAAGGACAGTTCGGGCGCACCCACGGGCCTCTCGGGCGCCGGGCTTGCGAGCAGGAAGACGGGAGGCTGGGTTCAGCTGTGAGCCCGAGTGGAAGGCGACGTCATCAGGCGTATGCCCGCTGACGGGCCGGCCGCTGCTCGAGCCGAGCGAGATACTCCGTGAGCGTGCTCTCCGGGAGTACGTCGAGCCGCCTGGCCACGACCAGGACGCCACCGACGACGATGTCCGCGACGGTGAAGCGATCGTCGACGAGGTACTCGGCATTCTCGAGCGCGGCAGCAACCGCGCCACGGCGACTCTCGAGCGCCTTGAGGATCTCGGACTCATCACGCTTGTCGGTTCGCGCGCGGCGGAGCCTCATCAGCGTGGCTTCGAGTTCGCTCATCGCGAAGACCGTCCACTGGTAGACGAGCCCGCGCTCGTATGAGCCAACTGCCGGGATCAGCTGTGCGTCCGGATACAGATCGGCTATCTGCAGGCAGAGCGCGGCGGATTCCCACAGGTTGCCATCTTCGGTCTGAAGCACGGGAACGCGCCCCCAGGGGTGGCGGCGGCGATGCTCATCCGAGTCCCCCTGCTCGAGTGTCATAACTGTCTGCCCGTATTCAGCCCCGGCCTCCTCGAGCGCCCAACGGACGCGCGATGGCCGGCCTGCCTTTTCGCGTGCGTATAGATGGAGCATGAACGGGACCCTATACGAGCTGACTCGTCTGGAGCTGCAGTCAGCTTGAGTCCTTGAACCGAGGCTCCTGTTTCATCAGCCTCGCCTGAACCGCGGCCAGCTGGTTTGGCGTGCCGATGAGTTCGCTCTGCAGCCTGGCTTCGAGCGCGAGCGTCTCGGCCGGTGCGCCTGTCCACGCCACGTCGAACAGTCGCTTTGCGCGGCGCACGGCGTCCGGTGAGCGGAGGGCGATCTCATGCGCCAATCCGAGCGCGTCGCGGAGCGGATCGTCGCCCAAGCGCGTGACCACGCCGAGGCGGTCCGCCTCCTCGCCGCTGAAGACTCGCGCCGTGTAGGTCAGCTCCTTGGCGACGTCGATTCCCACCAGCCGGGTCAGCGTCCGGGTGATCGCCATGTCGGGGATCAGGCCCCATTTGCCCTCCATCACCGACAGCTTCGCGTCGGGTGTGGCGATGCGGATGTCCGCGGCGAGTGCGATCTGGAGGCCGCCGCCGAGGCAGTTGCCGTGGATCGCCGCGATCACCGGCACGGGTACTTGGATCCAGCCATAGGCAACACGCTGGAAGTAGTTCGGCGGTGCTTGCTTCAGCGGATCGCTGAGCGCCTCGAGCCCGCCGGCCGCTGCCACAGCACCGAAGTCCAGACCCGAGCAGAAGCTCTTGCCCGCGCCGTGCAGAACCACCGCCCGTACGCCCGGCCGCCAGACGAAGATCTGCGATCGCCGCCGTGATCGCGTCGAACATCGGCAGGTCGAGCGCGTTGTGCTTGTCCGGGCGGTTGAGCGTGACCGATGGCAACGTGTCCGTCGATGCTGACCGTGACGCGCTGCTCGCTCATGACGGCCTCACGCTGTCGCCGACGTCGAACCGCGCCCCCGCTGAGCACGCGTCCGTAGATCCCGAACGGAAGCGGCTCGGAGGAGTCGACATCGCGGCGGTAGGCGCGCAGGAGATCGAGGGTCGGGAGGGTCACGTCACCGGTATCGGGGTCACGGCTCGTTACCAGGCAACGCCCGACGTGACCTTCGAACCGCAGCAGCGACGCGCCGATCTGGACCTCACGTCCGACCCACGCGTCCTCGCATGTGCGGCTCGACGCCGTCGACCTCGATCAGCATGCGGAAGCGGCGGCCATCGACAAGCTCGGTCGCTGCCTGTTCGGCCAGCCGCCGCAGCGAGCCGCGTGACACCAGGCTGACGCTGCCGCCGAACCCGCGGTCGACCGCCGTCGTCGTCGCGACGAGCCGCAGTCCCCGGCCCGTGAAGTCGGACAGCGCCTGCGCCCACGGTCCGCGCACGAGCCGGCCCTCGAGCTCGCTCGAGAAGAACCGTGCGGTCAGCGGCTCCCCGAGCTCGACCACGTCATCGACCGCTGGCCGTCGGGAAAGTCGAGCGCCAGCCGCGCTCCGTCGTAACGTCGCGACCACTGCCTGCAGCTCGCCGATCTGCTTGCCGTTCAGCATCCGCGACCGCTCGTCGATCACGAAGAAGCGCCGGTCCCCGATCGCGCCAGCTTCGCCCAGCATGAGCTGTCGACGCTACGAAGCTGCGTGCCCTTGATCGCTGCCGTCTGCAGGCTTGTGACCCTCGCGTTCATATCCGGAACATTGCAGCACGGGCAGACGCGGATAGCGAGGGAAGCGCTCGGGCTCAGTGCGCGAGCGCCGGCAGAGCGAAAACACCGAGCCGCGCGTGTTGCGCACGAGTCTGCTGGTGGACACAGCTGTCGCACAGCGACGCAGCCGCCGCCGCCGAGCTCACTACGGCGTGAGCGGGCTCAGGACCAGCAGGCGTCCGCCCTTCTGCTGGGTCTCGACCTGCGAGGAGAACAGTCCCGCGCCGGTGATCTCATCGACCAGCTTGGCCTCGGTCTGACTGCGACCAGCTCGGGAGATCGGCCATCGTAGGCGGGTACTCCTGAAGGCTCCTGACAGCGGCACGTCGAGCAGCGGCTGTAGCTCCTTTGCGCGAAAACGAACACGTGACGGTGACGGTCGCGGAACTCTTGCCGGTCGAGCCCGTCGTCGTCGGGTGGCCGCGGTGGCAGCACCGACGAGCACGTTCTGACTGTCGCTGATGTACTTGAACGTGTAGAGCGCGAGCTCCAGCGCCTCGCGTCGCATCAGCAGCATCCGGTCGGTCGAGGGAGTGCCCGGCAGCTCGCACTTGCCCGTCGCCCGAGGCCGCAGATGTTGTAGGCGACCGTCTCGCCGCTCAGCAGTTCGAGAGCGAGCTGCTCGTGATCGACCTTGCCGCCGGTGTTGACGACGACCGTCGGCCCGCTGCCGGTCGTGGTGCCGGAGGACTCGTCTGCGTGAGCGACATCGGTGTGACCACATTGAGTTGCTTGGCCGAGCGTCAGCTCGTAGGACGGGCGCGACATGTCCTGCGATCTCGATCGCGCCCTGGCTGCCACCGTCGGACGGAGCCCAAGCTCGACCAGGGGCCGGCCTTCGCCGCGCTCTGGCGCTGTTGCTGTTCGCCAGCGACGACGATCGCGATCGCGACCGCGCCCACAGCGATCCCGCACAGCATCGCCAGCGCGACCCGGAACTTTTGGCTGTGCGGCAGGGCTTCACGCGCGAGCTTCTCGGGCTGTGGCCGCTCCCGGGCGAACAGCGATGCCGGCTCTCGCGCGCTGGTTCGCGGCTGGTCGGTGCGTCATACGCGTCGGCCACGTGCTGTCGTCGTCAAGGTCGATGTCGGGTCGCACCAGGCCGACGCTGTCCAGCAGGTCGACGACCTCGTCGCCGTGCATCTCCTTGCGCTCGATCAGCACGTCGGCGATCTGCTCGATCGCCTCGCGGTTGGTTGCCATCAGCGAGTAGGCGGTCACGTAGGCCTGGCCGAGCAGAACTGCGACCGCGGTCCGCTTGCCTGGGCTGCGCGAGCACGTTGCCGACCGGGTCGCCGCTGAACGCCGAGCCGCTGCTCGCGCGGTTCATGATCTGGTTGCCGATCTCCTCGAGGCGCCTCTTGACGAGCGCGTGCGCGTCGGGCTGCTCGCCGGGTTTGAGCCGCTTGTCCGGCTTGATCGAGATCGGCAGCTCCTCGGGACCCATGCCCCACATCCCGACCATCGACGCGGCCGTGGCCGTGGCGCTGTAGAGGTCGCCGCCGACGCCCTGCGAGTTCTCGCCGTAGAAGACGTGCTCGGCGGCCATCGCGCCCAGGGTCATCACCAGGCTGCCCATCACCCGGCCGCGGAAATGGCTGAAGCGCTCGTCCTTCTCCATCGACTGGTAGTGGCCGAGCGATCCGCCGCGCTTGCGGATCGAGAGCCGCGTCGAGAGCACGTCCTTCTCGAGGAAGACGTGCCCGGCGGCGGCATGGCCGGCCTCGTGAATCGCGACCGCGCGCGTCTCCTCCTCGACGTATTCGATGTTCTGCGCGGTGCCCGATTCGACGGTCGTCATCGCCTCGACGATGTCGCGCCAGGCGAACATCTGGCGTCCCTCGGAGTGCGCGATGGTCAGCGCCATCGAGCAGCACTGCTCGATCATCGACGGGGAGTAGCCGGCGGTGATCCGCGCGAGCTCATCGCGGCGGTGATCGGTGTCGAGGTCCGGCTCGTGGTCGACCTTCGCCATGTACAGCTCGAAGATGTCCTTGCGGTCGTCCTTGGTCGGCGTCCGGAAGTAGATGTGACGGCCCATGCGGCCCGGGCGGGTGAGCGCCGGATCGAGCACCTCGAGCGGCACGTTGCAGGCGCCGATGAAGTAGATCTCCTCACGCTGCGGCTTCGGCGTCGCCAGCCGCAGCTTCAGCTTGCCGATCCGGCGCGGCACCACGAACATCGCGTCGAGGAACGTGTTGAAGCGGTTGACGAAGAACTTGCGGTATGACCGGCGGCTCGCCCATGCCGTCCATCACGACCAGCAGCTGGTTGAGCGCCTGGCCCTGGTACCGCCCATCATGCCGCCCATGCCGCCGGGAACACGGCGTTGACCGTGCTGCCGACGCGCTGCAGCGAAGCTCGGCGGCATCTGCGCCTGGGCGGCGCGCTGGGCGAACAGCTGCTCACGCCATGCGCGCGTCTCGATCACGATGTCGCCGGTCGGAGTGATCGAGCCGTTCGGCCCGAAGAACAGGAAGTCATGGATCGAGCTCGGGCATCGCGCCTGTCCGGCTCGGCCGTGGTAGCCGGTGCCGAGCGCCTGACGGCGCAGGCCGACGGCGTCGATCTCGTCGATGAACACGATGCACTGGCCGCCCCACTTGCGAGCGAGCTTGCGGGCCTTGTGCGCGAGCAGCTGCACGACCAGCGCGTCCATGCCCATGAACATCTGGGCGAAGCCGGAGCCCGGGATCGTCACGAACGGGCAGTTGAAGTTGGTCGCGATCGCCTTCGAGATCATCGTCTTGCCGGTGCCCGGGGCGCCCGAGGAACAGCAGGCCGCGCTCGCGCTTGCCGCCGGCCTTCTCGAACTCCTCGCCGGACTGCCAGAGCGTGATCACGCGGGAGATCTCCTGCTTGGCCTCAGCCTGGCCGCGGACGTCGTCGAGCTTCACGCCCCAGCTGGCGTCGCCCGGCTCGTAGCTGCGGATCCCGCGGGCAGCCAGCAACAGGAACGGCCCGAACAGGATGAAGACGTTGATGAACAGCAGCAGCGGCAGCTGCACGAACACGAGCGCGAGCTGCGGCAGCGTGTCCGGCGGGGAAGATCGTGCGCAGGCCGGCGAACGGGTGGAAGAACCGGCGCTGACGCCCGAGAACGCGAACAGCACCTGGCAGAGCGCCGAGCAGGATCAGGATCCCGACGATCCAGACGGGCAGCCTGCCGGTACTTCGAGCGCCAGTACCAGTAACGCCGCCGCGCGACGATGTCCTCTTCCTTCAGCTCCGCGTCGGCGCCGAGCAGGCTCGGCCACGGGATGAAGCTGTCGCGACGATCACCTCGACCAGCCCGCGGAACAGCAGCACCGCCAGCGCCGTGAGCAGAGATCGACCCGAGCAGGCTGATGTGGTTCGAGTCGTGGAGGACGCAGGAAGAACGCCGGCGCCGTCAGCAGCGCGACGAACGTCGCGGCGCGCGTCAGCCGCCGCCACTCGTACGCGAGTGCCGTCGCTCTCGTTATTGGGCGCCGCTCAATCCAGTGCGTCTGCTCGGCGTAGGCCATGCGTGAAGACGAGGGTACAGGGCGTCGGACGCCGGTCCAGGCTGGTCAGGACGTTCTTACGATGCCGTCTGCGCAGGACGCTGCAGGCCGGTGTCGCAGATGCAGCAGTTCGTCCAGCATCGCGTTCGCCGCCGTGTCGGACATTCGTCGTCCTCGACGAACACGCCGTCCTTGATCTTCGTGTGCGACCCAGGCGATGTTCACCAGGTTCTGGGCGACCATCATCATGACGGCTGCGCGACCGGCTTGAACGCCTGCACAGCCCGCGTGCCGGCGGCGATGCCGCCGTAGGAGACGAAGCCGAGCGGCTTGTGCTGCCACTCCTGCGAGAGGTAGTCGAGCGCGTTCTTGATCGGCGCCGCGGAGCGAGTGGTTGTACTCGGGCGTCACGAACACGAACGCGTCGGCCGCCGTCGACCGTCGCGCTCCAAGCCTTGGTGTGGTCCTTGGTGTAGTTGCGGAAGCGTGGATGGTTGGGCTCGTCGATCATCGGCAGGTTCGAGCTCGAGCAGGTCGACTACCTCGACCTCGAAGCCGCCATGCTCGCGGGCGGCACCGATGAACCAGTCGCCGACGGGGCGCCCGACGCGGCCGGGACGCGTGCTGGCGATCACGATCAGCAGCCTCGGCATCCCGGCGAGTGTAGTGGCGGCTCCGATCTACCTTGATCGGGCCGCCTCCGAACCGAAGAACTGCTCTACGGCCTGCGCCACGCCGCCTGCGATCACATGCTGGCCTCTGCTGCCGTTCGCGATCGAGCCCTCGAACGGGTCAGTTATGAACAGCGGCTCGATCAGCGCCCCCGGCATCAGGCTGGGGGTCGCAAACCACCCGGCCTTGGCCGGGCCGAGGAGCAACAGGTGGCCGTACGCGTCGCCAGCGGGATTGATCGAGGACCCGAGCTGACCGTCGGGTTGCACGCCCTCGTCGGGGATACCCCATCCGTGACGGTTCATCGCGTGCAGGACGTCCCTTTGCACCAGGGTCGCGAGCCGCAGGTTGGCGGCGGCGAAGGGGCGCGCACTGTCATAACCGGTGACTGACCCGGCATTGTTGGGGTCACCGGCGTCGAAATAGATTCCGATGAGCGCATTGGCGTGTCCATCGTTGGCGCAGACCGCCCGTGCCGCGACGTCGTCGTGCACGCCCTGAGCCGTGAGCAGCGAGCCGTCGAGATCCGCCCTGTCGAGCCGTGCGACCGAGCTGTCGGTGGTGCGTGAGACCACCACCCGGAACCCATGGCGACGCAACATCTGCATCGCGTCGAGCTCGACGCGCAGCGTCTCGTCGGCCTCATAGATGGTCCTGTGGCCGCTTGTGGTTCCGACCGAGCCGGGATCGGGGCCGCCGTGGCCGGCATCGAGGAAGACCGTCAAGCGCCGGTCTCCGCTCGTTGGCGCGAACGCCATGCATGCTGTACTGGCGAACTTCGAGGGGTTGACCGGTGTACCGCCGGAGAGATCGCTGTCCGAACCGGGGCCCCCGGAGACGAGCCCCGCACCTATACCGATCGCGATTGCGATCAGCAGGCCGAAGCCAAGATGGATGCGTCGCATGCGAGGGGTTTCATCGAGACGACTCCGGCAGAGTGCCGAACCCAACATGCCTCGCCTGCGTAAGAGCCGCCTTTAGGTGCTGCCTCCCGACGCGGCTCTGGGGTCGAGCACGCGCTGCAGCCAGCCGATCGCCGCAGGCAGCTGAGCGGGGTCGATCTGATGGCCGACATCGGACTCGCGGTACTCGACGGCGAATCCCTCACCGAGCAGCAGCGCATTCGCCCGCCGTGCGAATTCGACATCCATGACCGGATCGTTGCGGCCGTGCGCGATGAACACCCGCGTGTCGCGCCGGTCCGAGAACGTCGCCGACCAACCCTCGACCGTGGGGATGAAGCCCGAGAACGCGAGGATCCCGGCGACGGCAGGCCGATCCGCACCGAGTGCCATTGCATAGCTCAGGACCGAGCCCATCGAGAACCCCCCGAACACGGTCCGTTCGGGTCCCAGGCCGGTGCGCTCCCAGAGCTCATCGTGGAAGCTGCCCAGCCTCGCGTAGGCGGCGTCGAACGTCTCCGGGTCGGGATAGCCCGACGCGCGGCACCACGTACCAGTGCCTGCCGGGCGCAGCCCGGCAGTCGCAGCGGGCCGCCGGGCGTCACGACATGCAGGCGGCGCTCGGGGTCGAGCACGTCGGCGAGCCCGATCAGGTCGTGCTGGTCGGCGCCGCGGCCGTGGTGCAGGATGAGCAGCCCCTCCGGCCCGTCCGTCGCAGCGGGTCGCTCGCGGTAGTCGAGCACGCACGCTCATACCGAGCGTGGGGGTTCGTCAGCGGCGTCAATGTGCGTTCGAGCTGCTCCCGCAGATGTTCGTGCTGGCTGGGGAGACGAAGCTGCTCGCCGAGGTGAGCGGGCTCCTCGTCGACGGCGAAGCCCGGGGAGGTGGTTGCGATCTCGAACAGGATCCCCTGCGGCTGGCGAAAGTAGATCGCATGGAAGTAGTCGCGGTCGATCACCGGTGTCACCTGCATCCCCGCCGCCGCGACCCGCTTCCTGCCACGGCACGTGATCGGCGTCGGTCGAATGCCAGGCGATGTGGTGGACGGTGCCGGCGCCCTGAATCCCCTGTTGGTCGCGTCGGGTCGTAGCCCCAGTTGAACATCCGTGTGGGGCCGGTCAGCCGGTATCCACCCTGCTCCTCGGTCGTCGTGAAGCCGAGGGTCTCGGTCAGCAGCCGCGCGTCGGCATCGAGTGCGCGCCCGGGGTAGCGCGCGAGCGCCCTCGACGCCGAGTGATCGCGTGCTGCTCGGGGACCTCCGGATGGATCGCCTGCAACCTCGGGTTGTCCGGCATTGGCGACGACCAGTTCGAGCCTGAGACCGTCGTAGTCGGCGAACCTCAGGGAGGGAGCGTCGGTGCGCTCGCTCGAATAGCCACGTCGATCCAGGCGCTGCTGCCAGAACTCCAGCGAGTCCGCGCTCGGCACGCCGAGCTGGATCGTGTGGATCATGCCGGCGCCGGCCCGGCCCGGGCGTGCGCCCGCGAACTCAAACCAGGTGAGGATCGAGCCCGGCGAGCCCTGTTCGTCGCCGAAGTACAGGTGGTAGGCCTCAGGCGCGTCGAAGTTGACCGTCTTCTTCACCAGGCGCAGACCGAGAACGGCGCCGTAGAACTCGACGTTGCGCGGTGCATCGCCGGTGATCATCGTGATGTGGTGCATACCGTCGAGCTTCATCGCCACCTCCGGCGGCCGGTTCAGTATTGTTGTGTAGTCAACTATATCGCGTTGCGGGCCCGCGCTGCGCGACCGGGCGTATCCTCCTGCGAGCCCATGGACCTCGACGTCGCGAAGGTAGAGCACAGGGTCTCAACCGGAAGCCTGCCACGCCTCGAACGCGTGCAGGAGCTCATGAACGAGGCCTTCGAGCGAAACCGCCTGGTGGACACCGGTGAGATCGCGACCTACATCCCGGCCCTTGCAGCTGCCGATCCCGATCTGTTCGGGATCTGTGTGGCCGGGGTCGCCGGCGGGGTTCTGTTCACCGGAGATGCCGACGTCTCCTTCTCGATCCAGTCGATCTCGAAGGCGTTCGTCTGCGCGCTTGTGTGCGAGGCACTCGGTCACAAGCAGGTTCTCAGCCGGGTGGGTGTGGACAACACCGGCCTTGCATTCAACTCCGTGATGGCGATCGAGCTGCATGACGGCCATCCGATGAATCCGATGGTCAACGCCGGCGCGCTGACCACAACGGGCCTCGTCCCGGGCGCCTCGGCGGCAGAGATGTGGGCGCACATCCAGCAGGGGATGTCACGGTTCGCCGGCAGGCGCCTTGACCTGGATCGGGCCACATACGAGTCCGAGGCCGCAACCAACCATCGCAACCGCGCGATCGCTCGGCTGATGGAGAGCTACGGCCGGATCGACAGGGATCCGCTGGAGGTCGTCGACATCTACACCAAACAGTGTTCGCTGCAGGTCACGGTGCGGGATCTCGCGGTGATGGGGGCGACGCTCGCCAACGGTGGAATCAATCCCGTCACACGTGAACGCGTAGTCCGGGCGGAGGTCTGCCGCGACACACTCGCGGCGCTCGCGACCTCCGGTCTGTACGAGCGCTCCGGCGAGTGGCTGTTTGAGATCGGGCTCCCCGGGAAGTCCGGCGTCTCCGGCGGAATCGTCGCGGTGGCGCCGGGCAAGGGCGCGGTCGGGACCTTCTCGCCGCCGCTCGATCCGGCCGGCAACAGCGTCCGAGGCGTCCGCGCGATCGGGTTCCTCACTCGCAGCATGGGGCTCGACATCTTTGCCTCCGCGGCCGCGGATGCCGAGCCGCCGGCCTGATCGTCATGCCCGGGCTCAGGAGCGATCAGGACTCGATCACCACCTTGCCGATACCGGTAGAGGTCTCCACCAGGCGATGAGCCTCGCGCAGGGTGTCGGGGGTCAGCGGCCACAGCCTGTGGTTCAGCGTGCTCTGGATCTGCCCGCCGTCAACCTGATGAGCGACCTGGTTGAGCAGGTCGTGCTGGTAGTCGCTCTCCGGGCGATACAGCGGACGCGCGAACATGAACTCCCAGTGCCATGCCTGACTCTTCTGCTTGAGCGGCAGCGTGTCCAGGCCGTCCGGCTCATCGATGGCGACAACCTCGCCGCGGACACCCATGAGGTCGGCGTATGCCTCTGCCCTGCCGGCTGAGAAGGCGCTGAAGATCCAGTTCACGCCGTGAGGAGCGATCTCTTTGACCTCCTCGACCAGACGGTGGTGATCGACCATCCTGTGGGCTCCCAGCGACCGCACCCAGCGCGATGACTCGCCGCGTGACGCGGTCGCGATCACCGTCACGTCGGTCCGGGTCCGCGCGAGCTGGGTGACCATCGAGCCGACTCCGCCCGGCGCCCCGACGACCAGCAGGTAGCCGGCGCTGTCACCCGTGAGGCGAAGATGATCGAACAGCGATTCCCACGCGGTGATCGTGGTCAGCGGCATCGCCGCCGCCTGAGCGAAGTCGAGTGTGTGCGGCATATGCCCGACGATCCGGCTGTCGACGACCTGCTGCTCCGCGTTGCTTCCAGGCCTGCCAATCGAGCCGGCGTAGTAGACCCCGTCACCGACCGCGAAGTCGACCACGGCGCGATCTCGAGCACTATTCCGGCGGCGTCGTAGCCGAGAACCCGCGGTCCCAGATCTGAATCGAAACTGGCTCGCACCTTGACGTCGACCGGATTCACCGACACGGCTCTTACCTCGACCAGCAGGTCATGGTCACCGACCGTCGGAAGCTCCAATTCGACCTCGACGAACGAGTCGGGCGCATCGACGGGGCCGCTCCTGAGAGCCGCGATCGCACGCGTTGTTGCGGTGGCCATCCTGGCGACGATATCCACGTGGGGGATGGGTGCGAGGTACTTTCGCTTGACGACCGGCATTCGCACCCGAGTAGAGTTGAGCGCGAGCGACTCCTGATGGCTGGATTCTGAGCGGCAGGCGGCAGCAATGCTTGCGCCGGGAGTTGTCACACCGGCAAGCACGGAGGGTGGGCCATGGGCAAGGACAGCTCGGCAACTTCAAAGCTACGCCAGCTCGCGCTGGCGGCAGTCGTATCGGGTGGCCTGATGGTGGCCGTGCTGCCGGCCGTCGCTCGCGCACAGGGCTCGGGGTATTACGTGACCTTCGTCGCCAGGAAGTGCGCCGCCTACACGGACATCTTCGCCAACAAGGCACGGAACGACATCCAGGAGAGCCTGAAGGACCTCGGCCCGGACTCCCCTTACAACCAGACCGGGTCGCTCGTCACCCCGGCGGTCGAGGAACAGCCGCCGCAGGACCGATGCAAGCCGCTGCCGGATTGGGAATTCACGCTCGGTCGCGGTTATGAGTCCCGTGCCGTGACCGGCCCGTGGGGGTCGCTCTCGAAGGTGACCGAGCCGTTCGGCGGGCACGCGATCATCACGAAGGAGTCGACGCAGCTTTACGACCAGTACCACCAGCCGATCAAGGGCGCAACCATCGCCGGCGCCACAACGGTCGAGCTGACAGACGAGGAACGCAAGCAGGCGAGCACTCAGAACCAGCTCTGGGCTCAGGGCGGTACGCCCGATGACCCTGTGCTCGCGACCAGATACCCGGGCCCGGAGTTCGGCTTCGGAGCGCTCCGCTGTGGCACGGATGCCGTCAACGGCGACAACGTCGAGTACCTCTTCTTCCCGACAGGCGTAACGCACCTCTACTGCTACGCGCTCTACGTCGTGCCGCCGCCCACCTCAGGCACGATCACGATCGAGAAGAAGGTGGCCGGAGCGCCCGCTGGAGAGGATCCGGCATTCAATTTCAACGGCTCGATCTCCTTCGATCCGAGCGGATTCAGGCTCACCGACGGACAGTCCATGGATTTCTATCGCGCCGGAGGGCAGGCCTGGGACGTGACCGAGGGAGCAGTCGACAACTACAAGCTCACCTCGATCGATTGTGAAGCGAGGACCGACGACGGCGACCCAGGATCGAGCACCTGGAAGACGACGCGCTCGACGCTTGCGATACATCTGGTCTCGGGCGAGCACGTGAAGTGCGTCTTCACGAATTCCTACGTGCCCCCCGTCGGCGGGCTCACCATCAACAAGATCACACACGGCGGGATAGCGCGCTTCACCTACACGGTGGAGCCTGTCGATGGTGGCACCAGCCATACCGTGAGCGCGCTGACCAGGCATCAGGGCGTCCCGGAAACCGCTCAGCCGGAGCTCACCGACCTGAAGCCCGGGAAGTACACCGTAGCCGAGCATGTTCCGAGATCCGCCGCCGGTCGCTGGATCACGGTCAAACTCATCTGCGACGGCGTTCGCCACGATCCGCGCAAGCCCGTGAGGGTCACAGTTGTCAGCGGGGGGAGGACGACGTGCTCGTTCGTCAACGCTTTCATTCCAGCCGGTTCGATCAGAATCTCGAAGATCACGCAGGGGGCGATCGGCGCCGTCTTGTTCGTGATCTCTCGCAGGACGGGCGTCCCGCAGCAGTATCTGCAACACGCGGTCACGCTCCACGAGGAGGTGCCGGCACGAGCGGTTCCGCTCGATGCCGGCGACGCGACCGACCACATCCCACTCGGTCGCTACATCGTCGGCGAGCAGGCCCCGCCGATCGAGGACCCCTCCAACTGGACTCTGCTGTCAGTCGAGTGCAACGGGCAATTCGTCCCATTCGACCGTGGCTCCATCGCCGTCACGCTGACGCCGTCACACCCCCACGCCGACTGCACATTCACGAACCTCTTCACCCGGCAGCCAGTTCCTCCCGAGCCGCCGGTACCGCCCACGCCCCCGACACCCCCGACACCCCCGCCCGGACCCGGACCGAGCCCAACACCCTCCTACCCGGTGTCCAACATCTCTGTCCGAAAGATCGCGCTTGAGTCGCTCGTGGTCGAAGGCCAGCCGGTGAACTATCGGATCGACGTTCACAACGGCGGACCCGATTCAGCCTCGAATGTCGTCCTCATCGACAAGCCCCACAGCAAGGCCCGGGTGGTATCTGCCAAGCCATCCGCGGGGACATGCAGGATCGGTGCGGCCGTGATCTGCCGGCTCGGCAATATCGAGCCACGCCACACGGTCACAGTCATGGTCACGATGGTCCCCGAGACCGCCATCTCCCCGTTCGTCAACACAGCCGTGGCGGGTGGGGCGACCGCAGAGTCATCACTCGCGAACAATTCGGGAACCGCCAGGACCAACGTGATCCGCGGTCCGTCGAATCCGGTCGGCTGCGGGTCGCGGGCGGTGCCGGTGGCGCGAGCCGCGTGCTGACGTTCCCTGCCGGCTGACGGCGTCCGGCCGAGGTCGCGATCGGGCTCGAGATACATCAATTGAATTTGATGTATCTTCGCCGCCGTGCCCGTGAACGTCTGTCCGGAGGACCATGTGCCGGCCGTCTTTGAGCTGATCGGTCACCCGGTCCGTTGGCGGCTGCTGGCGCTGCTGGCATTGAGCGACCGTCGCGTCGGTGAGCTGTCGGGCGCTCTCGGCCTCGCTCAGAGCGGGGTCTCCTACCACCTTGGGAAGCTTCGGTCCGCTGGATTGGTGTCGCGGCATCGCAGCGACGCCGACGGCCGCGACTCGTATTACGCGGCAAACCTCGACCGCGTATCCGAGCTGATCGGGAGCGCTGCGGGCCGGCTGCATCCGGCGCTGCGGCCGATGCGATCCCTGGCGCCGGTCTCGAGGCGGGCGAGGGTCCTCTTCATCTGCACCGGCAACAGCGCCCGGTCGCAGATGGCGGAGGCGCTCGCGGCGGACCTCGGCGGGCCGCTGGTGGTGGCCTTCAGCGCGGGCAGCCATCCCAAGCAGGTCAGTCCATTGGCTGTCAAGGTGCTGGCCGGGCGCGGCATCGATATCGCCTCGGCGCAACCGAAGCACCTGCGTCAGTTCGTGGCAGATGACTTCGACTACGTTGTCACGCTATGTGATCGCGTACGTGAGGTCTGCCCTGAGTTCCCGGGGCACCCGCTCACGTTTCACTGGAGCGTGCCCGACCCGGCACGCGTGGTTGGCGGCGAGGAGGCGCGGCAGGCGGCCCTGGAGCGGACCGCGGAGGAGATCACGATCCGGGTTCTTCATCTGCTCGCGCTGATCTCCGAACGCGCAGTCGCAGCCGAGCAGGACGAGGTGGCGTGACCGGGGGCGAGCTGCGCGCGCCGGCCCCGGCCCCGGTGCGCGCATCGCTGAGGACCGTCGCGCGGGAGTGGACTCGGATCGGGGTCACCGGGTTCGGCGGACCCCCGGCCCACATAGCGCTGTTGAGGCGGCTGATGGTCGACCGCGAGGGCTGGATGGATGCGCGCGAGTTCCAGGACGCGAACGCGGCCTGCAGTCTGCTGCCGGGACCCGCCTCGACGCAGATGTCGATCTTCTGCGCCTATCGGGTCGCCGGGCCGGCCGGTGCGATCGTCGGTGGGGTCGGATTCATCGCCCCCGCGGTGATCATGATCATCGCGCTCTCAGTGCTGTTCCTCAGCAGTTCGCCGCCGCTGTGGGTGAGTGGCGCCGGCGCGGGCGCTGGGGCGGCGGTGGCGGCGGTGGCGGTCCAGGCGGCTCGTGGCTTCATCGGCCCGAGCTTCGAGCACGTCCGCGCGGATCGAGCGCGAACTGCGAGGTGGGCCATCTACCTCGCAGTCGGGATCGCCGCCACAGTCACGCTGGGAACCTACCTGGTGCTGACGCTGCTCGCGTGCGGGCTGGTCGAGCTGGCGATCCGCCGGTCCCCGCAAGGACTCACTGGCTTCTGGGTGTTCATTCCGGGCGCGGTGACGGTCGGTGGGTTCGGCGCGCTTGCCTGGACGGCGTTCAAGGTCGGGGCACTGTCCTTCGGCGGAGGCTTCGTGATCATCCCGCTGATGCAGGGGGACGCCGTCCACACATATCACTGGATGAGCAACCCGCAGTTCCTGAATGCCGTCGCGCTGGGGCAGGTGACACCCGGGCCGGTGGTTGCCACCGTTGCCGCCGTCGGTTATGCCGCGCACGGCTTTGCCGGCGCGCTCCTGGCCGCGGTCGTCGCATTCACACCGTCCTTCTCATTCATCCTGCTCGGCGGCGGTCGCTTCGAACTGTTCAGGCGAAACGTCCGGGCCCAGGCCTTCCTGGATGGTGCCGGGCCGGCTGCGATCGGAGCGATTCTCGGCGGCGCGATCCTGCTCGCCGGCGCGCTGACGCACGGGTGGCAGTTCGTGGTGCTGGCGGCTGCTGCGGTTGCTCTGCTCGCATTGAGGCGTGGGGTGGTCGAGACCCTGCTGGTGGCCGGGGCGGTCGGCGTCGTGCTCGCGCTCGCAGGCGCAGCGGTCTGAAGCCGTCGCTGAGCGGCCGATCAACTCGTGCGCCGCCTGCCTGCGATGCTCCCGATCAGCAGACCGATGGCGGTGACGAGGTAGAGCTGACCGGTGAGCATCTCAATCACTGCGAGGGCGTGCCCGGCCGGTGTGGCGGGGGAGAAGTCGCCGAAACCGGTGGTCGTCAGCACCGTGAAGCTGAAGTAGACCCGGTCTCCCTGTGTGCCGTCCGTGTGCTGCGCGAAATAGAGGGCCGAGTCGACGTGCGTGATGAACCCGATCACCGAGGCGAACACAAGGCCTAGGGAGAGGTAGATCGTCAGCGCACCGGCGACCGCCTGGATGGTGACGCCGCGCTCGCGCATCAGCCGCAGGAGGCCCCCGACGATCACCACGGGGACCGCTGCCGTGATTACGACGTCCGCTGCGTCGATGACGCCGAGAGGCGCGGCACCAGTTGCCGCGAGCAGGATCAGGGCGACCATCGCCGAGCCGGCGATCGCGGCGTTGCGGCGGCGGATCTCCTCCCGGTCTCGAGTGGTCTCGATCGCGAACACGAGGGCGAGGCCGTCGATCAGCAGTGCCGTCGCGCGGGACCAATTCGCGCTGGGTGCAGCGATCACGAACACGACCACAACCAGCGTCAAGAGGAATACGACGCCGTAGCGAAACTGGGCGGGACTGTGCTCTGCGGGTTCGCTATCGCTGGTTGCCGGATTCTCGATGCTCATCACAGGCTCCTCTCGGTGCTGTCTGGACCGGCTTCGCCACGACGCACGGCCGCTTGGGGCGATGACGACCAGTCGAGTCGATCGCGGCCGGTCGTGTCCGCCGGCGAGCTTGGCGCTCATTTTGATCGCCCTGGCGGGCGCCGGTCGCGCCGAACTCAAGCATGAACCCGATGGCTGATCTTGATCATCATGGCAGCGGGTGAAGAGCTCTCTGGCCCGCCTGAAACGCGGCGGTCGCCGCTTGGGTCTCGTTTGATCGGTTGGTCAGCTTGGGTGGAGCGCTGAGCTGATGCTGGCCCAGAGACGGCCTGCAGTTGCTCTTCCCTGCTGACGTATGTTTCCCCCGGGTGTCGCCGCGGTGTCAGGCCTGGGTGTCGTTCCAGAAGCGAAAAGACCCGCCTGAGCGGGGCTTTCCCAGTGCGCCCGAGAGGACTCGAACCTCCACGGACTATTAGTCCACAAGGCCCTCAACCTTGCGCGTCTACCAATTCCGCCACAGGCGCTGGGGGCGGCGAGTATAGCCGCGGCAGGGTGGTTCCGTCCTGCTGTCGGTGGCGTATCTTCCGAACACATGTTCGCCAGCCTGGGGCGAGAGTCCGAGCAAGGAGCGAGACGGATGGACCTGACCAAGCGTCAGCAGGAGATCTTCGACTTCATCAAGCGGTATTCGGAGGAGCAACGGCTATCCGCCGACGGTGCGCGACATCGGCAAGGCCGTGGGGCTCGCGTCGTCGTCGACGGTGCATGCGCATCTGGCCAACCTGGAGAAGCTCGGACTGCTGCGGCGCGACCCGACCAAGCCGCGGGCGATGGAGCTGCTCGACCGCGCCGCGTGCCGGTGTGCGCGATGCCGTGTCAAGCCCGGGCCTGCCGCTGCTCGGCCAGGTCGCCGCCGGGCACGCCGATCCTCGCCGAGGAGAACATCGAGGAGTACATCGAGACGCCGCGGCGTGCCGGGGGGGACAGCGGCGAATACCTGCTGCGGGTCCGCGGCGAGTCGATGAAGAACGCCGGGATCCTCGACGGTGATCTGGTCGTCGTGCGAGCGCGCAGGAGACGGCGCGGGACGGAGAGATCATCGTCGCGCTGGTGGAGGAGGAGGCGACGGTCAAGCGCTTCTTCCGCGAGGGCGACCACATCCGCCTGCAGCCCGAGAACGAGACGATGGAGCCGATCCTCGTCCGCGATGTGAGCGTCCTCGGCCGTGTCGTCGGGCTGATGCGGAGCATGTGAGCGCGCTCTGCGACAGTCTGCGATCAGCGCTTGCGTGCCGATGCGCTGCCGGCGCTATGCTGAGTCGCGCAGACTGAGCAGTCGCGGGGGTGATCGAGCCTTCGAGGAAAGTCCGGACATCACAGGGCAAGGTGGTCGGTAACGCCGACCCGGGGAAACCCGCGGGAAAGTGCCACAGAAATGACACCGCCTAAGCCTGGGGCCGCTGCAGCGTCCCAGGCCGGTAAGGGTGAAATGGTGCGGTAAGAGCGCACCGGCGTCGCGGTGACGCGGCGGCCAAGGTAAACCCCACCTGATGCAAGGCCGAGCAGGACCGTTTGTAGGTTGCCCGCCAAGGTCCGGGTAGGCCGCTTAGATGGATGATTGCTCTCGACAAGATCCGGCTTATAGGTCTGCTACGGAGAGGCCCCGCCGCGGGCGGGGCCTCTCTATTGTCGGCTCGCCCGTCAGCGTCGGCCCTGCCGGCGCGGTCAGCCCGGAGCTGAGGTCAGGCCTGCGAGCTGAGGCGCTCGCGGCCGTGCGGCCACCGCGCGAGCGTCTCACCGCTGAGGCGATGCATCTTCCACTCGTCGAGCACGTCGGCGCCGAGCTTGCGGTAGAAGCCGAGCGCCAACTCGTTCCAGTCCAGCGCGGCCCAGCTCAGCCGCGTGTAGCCGCGGTCGACGGCGATCGCGCGCGACGTGGCGAGAGCAGCACGCCGCCGACGCCGTGGCGGCGGTACTCGGGCAGCACGAAGAAATCCTCCAGCCAGATGCCCGGCTGGCACTCCCAGGTCGAGAACGTCCCGTGGAACAGCGCGAACCCGGCCGGCCTCGCCGTCGACCTCGGCGATCACCGCCTCGGCGGCCGGCGTCTCGACCGAACAGCCAGCTGGCGCAGCAACTCCGGCGTCCCGACGACCGGCTCGGGCTCGCGCTCGTACTCGGCCAGCGCGACGATCAGCGAGTAGATCAGCTCGACGTCGGCTTCGCCGGCGCGGACCGCAGGCTCGACGCTTGGCGGCAGCGCGGTCGACTTCTCGACTCGGGACGCTTGATCTCGCGCTTGAGGATCTTGCCGGTCGGTCCCTTCGGCAGGTCGTCGACGATCCAGACCTGCGCGGGTACTTGAAGGCGCCACCTGCTCCTTGACGAACTCGCGCAGCTCTTCGGGTGTCGCGGATCGCGCCGTCCTTGAGCGAGACGGCGGCGCCGATCTCCTCGCCGTACTCGTCGTGCGGGACGCCGATCACCGCCGCCTCGCGCACGGCGGGATGCTCGTAGAGCACCTCCTCGATCTCACGCGGGTAGACGTTGAAGCCGTTGCGGATGATCATGTCCTTCTTGCGGTCGACGATGAAGAAGTAGCCGTCCTCATCGACTCGGGCCAGGTCGCCGGTGTGGAACCAGCCGTCGCGGATCGCCTCGGCGGTCGCGTCGGGCCGCCTCCAGTAGCCCTTCATCACGTTGTGGCCGCGGATCACGATCTCACCGACCTCGCCGGTGGGCACGTCCTGTCGTGAGTCATCGACGATCTTCATCTCGACGCCGGCGATCGGCGTGCCGATCGAGCCCGGCTTGCGCTCGCGATCGGATGGTTGAACGACGCGACCGGCGAGGTCTCGGAGAGGCCGTAGCCCTCGAGGATCTTGCAGTCGAAGGCCTGCTCGAAGCCGCGCATCAGCTCGACCGGCATCGCCGCGCCGCCTGAGGCGCAGAGCCGCAGCGTCGAGGTGTCGTAGCGCTCGTGGTCGGGCACGTTGCAGCATCGCGCCGTACATCGTCGGCACGCCCTCGAACACGGTGACCTTGTCGCGCTCGATGATCTCAAGCGCCTTGGGGGGTCGAAGCGCGGGATCAGCGTCAGCGTGCCGCCGCGTGAGCACGCAGGTGTTCATGCCGCAGGTCTGGCCGAAGGAGTGGAACAGCGGCAGCGCGCCCGAGGATCACCGTCGTCGGTCGCAGATCGAACAGATCGCGGGCGACTCGGCAGTTGCGCAGCAGGTTGGCGTGGGTCAGCTCGGCGCCCTTCGGGGTTCCGGTGGTGCCGGAGGTGTAGAGCAGCACCGCGCGTGTCTGCGGCTCGCGCTCGACGATCTCCGTCGACGCGGCTCGATCTGGAACAGCGTCTGCTCGAACTCGCCGGGCACGACGTAGATCGAGCTCGCAGCCTGTCGCGGCCGCTGCCGGGCTCGGCCTCGGCGGCGAAGTCGTTCCAGACGAACAGCAGCTTCGCGCCGGAGTCGTCGCAGGTAGTACTCGACCTCGCGGCGCTTGTTCAGCACGTTCAGCGGCACGACGACGCGCCGGCGCGCAGGATCCCGTAGTAGAGCGACGGCGAAATGCGGGACGTTCGGGCAGCATCAGCGCGACGCGGTCGCCGGGCCCGACCCCGCGGTCGCGCAGCATGCCGGCGAGCGCGCATGGCGGCCTGCTCGAGCAGCCCGTAGTTCAGCTCGAAGTCGTCGAGCTTGACCGCGATGTGCTCGGCGTCGCGCGTCGGCGAAGCGGTGAGGATCTCGGCAAGGTTCACGGGACGGATTCTCATTCACAGGCCGGATCCTCAGTTGCCGGTGAACTCGCGGTGTTCGCCTCTCCGCGAACGCGGACGCCCTCGGTGAAGTCGGCTCGACTCCGCCCGCTCCTGTTGAAGTGACGGCCTCGAGGTCGAGGATCTCGGCGAGTCGTGGATGGCCGGCGGCGTTCAGCGTCCGTTTGGTCGCCGCGTATGCACCCGGCGCGCCGGCCGCCAGCCGCGCCGCGATCGCGTCACGGCTCCTTCGAGCTCGGCGTCCGGCACCACCCGGTTGACCAGGCCCCAGTCGAGCGCCTGGTCTGAGCGGCACGGGCTCGGCCAGCAGCGCCATCTCGGAGGCGCGAGCATGCCCGATACGCGCCGTCAGCAGCGCCGAGCTGCCACCGTCCAGCGTCAGCCCGATGTTGGTGAATGCCAACAGGAAGTAGGCGGACTCGGCCGCGACGACGATGTCTGCCGCCAGCGCCAGCGAGCAGCCGATCCCGACGGCACCGCCGTTGACGGCTGCGATCACCGGTTTGTCCAGCAGTCGCAGCCGCAGGATCAGCGGATGCAGGATCTCTCTCAGCGGAGCAAGCACGTCGGTGGTCCCGTCTGCGCGACGCCAACTCTGGCCTTGAGGTCGGCACCCGAGGAGAAGCCCGGGCCTGCGCCCGTGATCACGACGCACACCGACCGTCGGGATCGTCGGCCGCCTGATCGACGGCGCTCGCCAACTCCCGGCCGGATTCCCGCGTGACCGCGTTGAGCGCCTCCGGGCGGTTCAGCGTGATCCACGCCACTCGCTTTCGCGCCTGGAGTTCGACGGTCTCCCACTCAGGCTCCGGCATCTGAGTGTCCGATTATGTCGGGAACTCAGCGCGTGACCCAGACGTCAGGGTCGTCGGTCAGCTTGTCGATCGGCTCGCGGCAACTTGCCGTTGGCGACATCGGCGACGGTGACGTGCTCCACGACCTTGCGCAGGTTGGCGCGAACCGCGATCCAGACGCGCAGCAGCGCCTCCGAGGCGCCGTTGTACTGGGACTCCTCCGGCGGCGCGCCACGGACGCTCGCCAGCGGTCCTTCGACCGCGCGGATCACGTCGGCGACGCTGATCTGCGACGGCATCCCGAGCAAGCCGAAAGCCGCCCTCCGCGCCGCGATGCGAGCGCACGAGCCCCGCGTGGCGCAACTCACCGAGGATGTTCTCGAGGAAGTTGAGCGGGATGTCCTGGGCGGTGGCGATGCGCTCGGCCTTGACCGGTTTCTCGTCGGGGGCGGCGGCGAGTTCGACCATCGCCCGCACCGCATAGTCCGCTTTGGCAGAAATCCGCATTGGTGCGGGAGTATTGCGCCTTGTGCGGCCAGACGCACGGCCGCCCGCAATCGGGGGCGCTCCGACACCCGCTATTGCATGTGGCGTCGCAGTACGCAAACCTATCCTGCGCTTGTTTACGGTTCGTTCACGACCGAGGCTGGGCTAGCATGGGGCGCGCCGCAAGCCAGACGCCCGGACGTTTTAGAAAGGGGCAACACCCGGACATGTCGCATACCGTGATGAAACAGGGAGCCAACACCAACCATCCAGGGCTCAAAGCCTGGGTGGAGGAGATCGCCGCGCTGACGCGGCCGGACGACATCTACTGGTGTGACGGTTCGCCTGAGGAGTACAACCTGCTCGCGCAGGCGTTGGTCGACGCCGGCACGTTCCAGAAGCTCTCGGACACCAAGCGGCCGAACTCCTATCTGGCGCTGTCTGATCCGAGCGACGTCGCCCGGGTTGAGGATCGCACGTTCATCTGCTCGGAGCACGAGAGCGATGCGGGTCCGACCAACAACTGGGCGGATCCGCAGCAGATGCGTGAGACGATGACCGGCCTGTTCGAGGGTTCTATGCGGGGCCGGACGATGTACGTGGTGCCCTTCAGCATGGGTCCGATCGGTTCGCCGATCTCACACATCGGCGTCGAGTTGACCGATTCCGCGTACGTGGCGGTCTCGATGCGGATCATGACCCGCATGGGCCAGGCGGCGCTCGACGCGCTCGGCGACTCCGGTGAGTTCGTGCCGTGCCTGCACTCGGTCGGCATGCCGCTGACCGACGCCGCGCCGGACGTGCCGTGGCCGTGCAACGCTGACGACAAGTACATCGTCCATTTCCCGGAGACCCGCGAGATCTGGTCCTACGGATCGGGCTACGGCGGCAACGCGCTGCTTGGCAAGAAGTGCTTCGCGCTGCGGATCGCATCGGTCATGGCGCGCGATCAGGGCTGGCTGGCCGAGCACATGCTGATCCTCAAGCTGACCTCTCCGGAGGGCACCGTCAAGTACGTGGCGGCCGCCTTCCCGAGCGCGTGCGGCAAGACGAACCTGGCAATGCTGATTCCGACGCTTCCCCACTGGAAGGTCGAGACGATCGGCGATGACATCGCGTGGATGAAGTTCGACGACGAGGGCCGACTGCGTGCCGTCAACCCCGAATACGGCTTCTTCGGTGTCGCGCCCGGCACGGGCGCGCTCACCAACCCCAACGCGATCGATTCGATCGGACACGACACCGTGTTCACAAACTGCGCGCTCACCGACGACGGGGACATCTGGTGGGAGGGCCTGACCGGCGAGCCGCCCGCGCACGCGATCGACTGGAAGGGCAACGGCTGGACCCCCGACTCGGACACCCCGGCCGCGCATCCGAACGCCCGCTTCACCGTCAACGCAGGGCAGTGCCCGTCGATCGCGCCCGAGTGGGAGGATCCCGCCGGCGTGCCGATCGATGCGTTCCTGTTCGGCGGCCGCCGCGCCAGCGTCGTGCCGCTCGTGCACGAGGCGCGCGACTGGGATCACGGCGTGTTCCTCGGCTCGATCATGTCGTCCGAGACGACCGCGGCAGCCACGGGCGCGGTCGGCACGCTGCGCTTTGATCCGATGGCGATGCTGCCCTTCTGCGGCTACAACATGGGCGACTACTGGCAGCACTGGCTGACGCTCGGTCAGCGCGAGGGCGTACAGCTGCCGAAGGTCTTCTACGTCAACTGGTTCCGCAAGAGTGCCGAGGGCAGGTTCCTGTGGCCCGGGTACGGCGAGAACTCACGCGTGCTGGCATGGATCTTCCGCCGCTGCGAGGGTTCCGTCGGCGCCATCGAGACCGAGATCGGGCTGCTGCCCGCCGTCGGTGAGGGCGGCATCGACGTCGACGGCCTGGATGTGAGTGAGGCGGACATGCAGGAGCTGCTGACCGTCGATGTCGACGGCTGGAAGTCCCAGATCTCGCAGGTCCACGCGCACTACGCGAAGTTCGGCGACACGCTGCCCGCGAAGCTGCGCGAGCAGCTTGACGCGCTCGAGCAGCGCCTCGCGTAGCGCCACGGCACTACCGCTGATCCCATCAGACGCCGGCCTGCTCGCTTTGCAGGCCGGCGTCGTCGCGGCGCCGCGCGCCCTCGACCCCCGCTGGGCCGCTCGGCTCAGGCGGCTGCGAGGACGCGGCTGGGCGCTGGTTCCGGTCGTTTCGATCGTCGGCGTGATCCTCGCGATCCGCTACGCCTCGGACACCGCGAGCTGGCTGACCTATCTCGCGCTCGTGGCTGTGCCGATCCTGGCGGCGGCGGCGCTCGGGTGGTTGGCGCGTGGCGCTCGCCCATGGCTGGCGCCAGTCGCCCTGATCCTGTTCGTGATCGTGTGGAGGACACCGCACAGCCTCGCCGGGGAGGCGGCGGGGGCTCTGCTCTCGGGGCTCAGCTGCGTCACGCTCGGCGTGCTGCTCGCCACCGTGACGCCGGTGCGGTGGCTGAAGGTCGGGATCCTCGCGATGGCCGGCGCCGACGTCTGGTTGATCGCCTCCAACCAGCTGCAGGCGCCCAACGAGGTGCTGGCGACGGCCGCACCGGGCGGCGGCCTGCCGCAGCTGCAGAGCGAACAGTTCGGCACCGTCACGCTGGGATACGGGGACCTGTTCGTGGCGGGGCTGCTCGGCGCGATCTACGCCGGCCGCGTGCAGGTACAGCGGATCGCAGCACTGCTGACGCTCGTGATCGCGGCCGTGTTCGACCTGCTGTTCCTGTTCGTCGACAACCTGCCGGCGACCGTGCCGGTCGCGCTCGCGATGCTGGTTGTCAGTGCGTGCCGCGGCCGGTCGAGGCGGGCGGACGGGACTCCTCAGCCAGAGACGTGATCGCGAGCGTGCCGCGTGCGGCCTCCTCGAGCACCTCGGTCGCCTCCTCGGGTGTGCGGGCATAGAGCTCGACAAGCAGGTGCACGACGATCCGATCCTCGTCGTGCTTGTGGAAGCGCACATGTGTGAAGAACTCGCGCGTGCCGTGATCGCCGAAGGCGGCGTATGAGAGCGAGTCCCCGGCATCGGGGCCCGAGCAGGTTTCGACATCGTCGGCGTCGACGGTGACGGTGCAGGACGCGATCCACGGAGTTCCGGTGATCATCCGCTCCCAGCGGTCCTCGATCGGCTCGACGCGGCCGTTGTGAAAGCCGAGGTGCGGCTGGTCGTGCATGCACTCGAGGCACTGCACCACGGCCTCCTGCATCTCATCGACGACATCGGTGCGCTCGCCCGTCTCCGGGTCGATGCGGTGAATGCCCTCGTAGTGGAGCTGCACCTCGAGGTGCTGGGACCAGCAGCGGTAACAACGGAGCCAGCTGCGAACCTCGGTTGAGCCCTCCATCGCTTCGATTCTAGACAGGCCGATGACGACGCCGGTGCGCAAGCGCGCACACCGGCGGAGGGGAGCCGCCGGCGCCTTCGCGGGAGTCAGCCGCCGATCGCTGACATCGTTCGCGCCGGCTGGACGAAGCCCGGCTCGCCGACGTGGTGTTTGAGCTCCTTGCGCCAGACGGCATCGCGAATGATCTGCTCGAGCTCGGCGTCGTTGGCTCCGGCCCGCAGCGGCGCTCGCAGATCGGTCTCGCCGAGCGAGAACAGGCAGGTGCGCAGGCGCCCGTCTGCGGTGATGCGGATCCGGTTGCAGTCACCGCAGAACGGCTCAGATACGGGGCTGATCAGTCCGATGCGGCCGCGGCCGTCGGCGAAGCGGTAGACGCGGGCGGTGGCGCTCGGTTCGCGCTCGAGTGGCTCGAGGCGGTGCAGCGCATCGATCATCAGGTGCAGTTCCGCGCCCGTCAGCACCTGCTCGGGGCTCCAGGCGTGGTCGGCGTCAAGCGGCATGAACTCGATGAAGCGGACCTCATACGCGCTGTTGCGGGCCAGCTCGACGAACGCCGGCAGCTCGTCCTCGGTGAACCCGCGCAACGCCACCGCGTTCACCTTGATCGGGTGCGCCTGCGGGAATTCCGCCAACATCGCCAGCCCGCGCAGGACCTGGTCCAGCGCGTCGCGGCGGGTCAGCTCGTAGAAGCGATCGCGCTGGAGCGAGTCGACGGATACGTTGAATCGGACCCGGCCGGATGCCACCAGTGCCTCAGCGTCACGTTCGAGCAGGAAGCCGTTGGTCGTGATCGCCAGGTCCTCAATCCCCTCGACCGCCGCCAGCATCTCGACCAATCGCGGGAACTCCCGACGGACCAGCGGTTCGCCACCTGTCAGCCGCACGTCGTGCACGCCCATACCCGCCAGCAGCGCAACCAGCCGCTCGATCTCCTCGAACGTGAGAATCTCCGCGCGCTCCAGCCAGGGGAGGCCTTCGGCCGGCATGCAGTACTGGCAGCGGAAGTTGCAGCGGTCCGTCACCGACACGCGCAGATCGGCGATCCGGCGCCCGTGACCGTCGACGAGATGGTCGATTTCACGGGGTCTGGAAGCGCCAGTTCGGGGCTCGATTGCCATCATCACAGCGTAACGTGCGCGTTTTTCTCGCCGTCGATGCCGGATCGCCCGCATTCCGGGGGCGTAGCAGTTAGCCTGTGCCCACGATGAGCGAAGAGTTGATGAGGAGTGGCGAGGAGCTGTTCAAGCCCTCCCGACGCGGATATGACCGCGCGGAAGTCGATTCCTATGTTGGGCAGTTGCAGCGTCAGATCCGGGATCTCCAGGCGCAGCTGCAGACGCCCGACGCGGCCGTGCGCAGCGCCCTCGAGCGCATCGGAGGCGAGGTGGCCGACGTTCTCAAGCAGGCTCGCGACAGCGCCGATGAGATCGTTGCAAGCGCCGAGCGTGAGGCCGAGGAGCACCGCCAGGAGGCCGCGCGTGCGGCCGCGCACGTGACTGCACTTGCCGAGCAGCGTGTGCATGAACTCGACCTTGACACGGATCGGATCTGGGGCGAACGTGAGCGGATGGTCGCCGACGCCCGCGACCTCGCCCGTCAGCTCAACCAGTTGGCGGACCTTGCCGCTGAGCGCTTCCCGCAGGACAGCGAGTCCCAGTCGGAGTCAGGCGGCGCTGAGCGCGGCCTCGACTACGGCCCCGGTGACCGTGTGTCCGGCTTCGAAGAGCTCAATGCGAGCAATTGACACGCTGCATCGCGGACGCAGCCGTGCGATCTGCTGCTGGCAGGTCGGCGACGCTCTGGTGGATCCGGGGCCGACCAACTCGCTGTCGACGGTGCTCGCGGAGCTTGGCGAGTGGCGCCCGCGGGCGATCCTGCTGACCCACATCCACTTCGACCACGCCGCCTCGACGGGAACGCTGATGCGGATGTACCCGGAGCTCGAGGTCTATGTGCACGAGCGCGGGGCACCGCACATGGTCAATCCCGAGCGGCTGTGGTCGAGTGCCTCGCGTCTGTACGGCGAGGACAACATGCTCGCGATGTGGGGCGAGTTCGAGCCCGTCCCCGAGGAGCGAATGCATGTGCTCTCGGGCGGCGAGTCGCTGCAGATCGGCACCGAGACGTTTGAGGTCGCCTACACGCCGGGACATGCACAACACCACGTCTCATACCTGCGCGGGGACGGCACCGCCTTCGTAGGCGACGTCGGTGGGGTCAGGATTCTGGCCGAAACGCCTACCGTGCCACCGACGCCGCCTCCTGACATCGACCTGGATCGGTGGCATCAGTCGGTTGAGCTGATCCGCGGCTGGCGGCCGGAGCGCCTCGCGATCACGCACTTCGGCGCCTATGAGGACGTCGACGCTCAACTCGACGAACTCGGCGCAAGGCTCGATCGCTGGGCCGAGTCCGCACGTGAGCAGGATCGCGACGGGTGGGTCGCGACGATCGAGGCGGATCTCCGCGCGGCGACCGTCCCCGACGTGTACGAGTCGTTCCTCGCCGCAGTCCCGATCGACCAGTCCTACGCAGGCCTGCGACGTTACTGGGACAAACGGCTGGGTTTTTGACGGTTTCAGCTGTATCCTTGCGCGCCGATGTCGCTGACCATTGAGTTGCCCCGAGTCCAGGGGCCGGGCAGCGGTCTTGGCGGGCAATGGCGTGTTGTGGTTCTCAACGATCACCACAACACCTTCGACCATGTCGCCGAGACTCTGGCCGCACACATACCGGGCGTGAGCCTCGCAGAGGGCTACCGGCTCGCCGACAGGATCCACAACACGGGCTGCGCGATCGTGTGGAGCGGCGTCCGTGAGGACGCCGAGAGCTATTGGGAGGCCCTCGATCACGACGGTCTCTCGATGGCACCGCTCGAAGAGGGCTAGAGGCAGTCTCTCCAGCCGCGGCTCAGCTGGCCGTGGCTTTCGCTAGGCTCGGCTTTCACAGAGGATCGCGGGTTTTGACGCACCCACAGAGCGGTCAGAGTCCCGGATTTGTAACTCTGTGACAAGGATGCCCAGACACCGAAGGACACCGAAGCAGCCGTGGTACGAGCTTCCGCCTGAGATCACGGCGGTCATCCGTCCGCTGTTGCCAGAGCTCGTCGGAGAGATCATCGAAACGGTCGGGACCGTGCCGGCGTACCAGCGGCCGCTTGAGGGTGACTTCGGAATCGGGCTGCGGGCCGGTGTCGAGCAGGCGCTCAACCACCTCGTGCTGGAGATCGAGGCGTCCGGGCCGGTGCCCCGCTCAGACGTCTATCGGCGCCTCGGTCGCGGTGAGATGCGCGCTGGACGCAGCCTCGATGCGTTGCTGAGCGCCTACCGCCTCGGTGCCCGCGTCACGTGGCGGCGCGTCGTCGCCGCCGGTGAACAGAGCGGCCTGGCTCCCGCGACCCTGTATCTGTTGGCCGAGTCGATCTTCGCCTACATCGACGTGCTCTCGGCCGAGTCCGCGGAGGGCTACGCGCTCGAGCAGACGCAGATCGCCGGTGAGGCCGAGCTCGCACGTCGACGGCTCGTTCGACTGCTGGTGCGCGATCCGGTGCCCGAGCCGGAGCTCGTGCAGTCCGCCGCCCGCGAGGCGGACTGGGAGCTCCCCCGCGCGATGGCGGTGATCGCGATCGCCTCAGAGGGGGAGGAGGATGCGAAGCGACACGCGGCGGTCAGGCTGCCGGTGGGCGCGATCGCAGACGCGGTGGGGGAGGTGACCTGCGTGATCGTGCCTGATCCGGACGCTCCCGGCATGCGCGCGCAACTCGTGCGCGCGGTTGAGCAGGCGGGGGTGCGGGCGGGTCTCGGCACGACGGTGGCCTGGACCGAGGGGTCACTCAGCTTCCTGCGAGCGCGAGCTGCGCTCGCGCTCGCCCCGTCCGATGGCAGCCACCTGATCTCCGCGCGCGACCGTGCCGGTGAGTTGCTGCTGCGCGCCGATCCGGTGCTCGCGACCGAGTTCGCTGCGGCCGCGCTGGCACCGTTGGAGTCGCTGTCAGCGGGATCGCGCGAGCGGCTGACGGCCACGCTCGCGACGTGGCTCGACGAGCAGGGAAGACTCGCGCCCACGGCGGCGCGGCTCGGGATCCATCCGCAGACGGCGCGATACAGGGTGGCGCGGCTGCGCGAGCTGTTCGGGCCGACGCTCGACGACGCCGACCAGCGGTTCTGGCTCGCGCTCGCGCTGCGCCTGAAGGGAGGGTCCTAGGTCCCGGCGGCCGGGACCGGCTCATCGGCCGGCTGGAGAGCCTCGGGTGTGACGTCCTCGACTGCGCCGCCCGCGGAGTACTCGTCGTGCCAGGTGTAGACGATCGGGACCTGGTACTTGCCGGAGTACCGCGCGCGGAACTCGCGCATCTCCGGGCCCTCCCAGTAGCGGTACCAGTCGTCGCTCGAGTTGAACCAGATCTGCTGGAGGATGCGGTAGGCGTCGTCACGCGAGCGCTGAACCGTGAAGCGCGTGGCTCCATACCTGAGCGCCTCCGGGCCTGCGAACTCAGCGACCGCGTCCGCGAACATGTTGCCGCGGAAGATCGTCGCGTACCACGAGATGTGCATCACGCCCTTGCCAGTTGCCATGGCGGCGATCTTACCCTGATGCCGGGACGGGCGGCGCGTCCCGCTCGGGGGTCGGTGGCACTGCGACCTTGGGCTCGATCAGGACCCAGGAGACCACCGCGCCCAGAAGCGTCACGATCGCGCAGACCACGAATCCGACGCTGAGGGCTGAAACGAACGCGTGTTGAACGGCGCCGACGATGGTCGGCGACGCATGGCCGCCGGGGGCGGCGCCGCTGCCGAGCGCCGCGGCGATCCGTCCGCGTTCGCCGTCGGGAATCCCGGGCAAATTCTGGTCGAGATCGGACCTGCCGACCGTGGTCACGATCGCGCCCATGACAGCGACTCCGAACGTGCTTCCGACCATGCGGCTGGTCGACAGCACACCGCCCGCCGCTCCGGCCTTGCTGCGATCGACGGCGTTCATCGCGGCCGTGCTCATCGGCGACATGACGAGCCCGAGACCGCAACCCATCAGTACGAACCCAGGGAGGAGCAGGAGGTATCCGCTGGTCACCGTGATGTGACTCTGGATGTAGATCGCGACGGCCGCCAGGACGGTCCCGAGCGTCATCAGCGGACGCGGCCCGATCCGGTCGGTCAGGCGCCCTGAAACGGGGCCGAAGACGACCAGCAGCAGCGTCGTTGGCAGGAATCGGATCCCGGTGGCCAGCGGTGACAGGCCCATCACGTTCTGCATGTAGAACGTCAGGAAGAAGATCTGGGCGAACATCGCGAAGCTGACGATCAACCCGACGATGTTGGCGCCGGCAGATGTGCGCGAACGGAAGAACGCGAAGTCGATCATCGGCGCGCGCACGCGCAGCTCGGTGAACACGAAGCCGGTCAGCGCGATCGCCGCGACGGCGAACAGGCTCAGGGTCTTGGCTGAACCCCAGTGCCAGCTGTTGCCCTCGATCAGCGCCAGCACCAATGACAGCAACCCGATCGTCAGCAGCACGACGCCCGCGTAGTCGACGGTGTGGCTCACCGTCTCGTCCCGACTCTCGTGCGCGGCGAACAACGCCCCGATGACGGCGATCACAGCGATTGGGGGGTTGATGAAGAAGATCGCGCGCCAGCTGACGTACTCGGTCAGGAAACCGCCGACGACGGGTCCGATCGCGAGCGCGAGCGCGCTCACGCCGGCCCAGGTCCCGATCGCCGTGCCGCGCTGGTGCCGTGGGAACGCGTTGGTGACGATCGCGAGGCTGGCGGGCATCATGCAGGCGCCGCCGATCCCCTGGATCGCGCGGAACCCGATCATCACGCCGATGTTCGGGGCGAGGCCGATCACCAGGCTCGAGATCCCGAACACGACGACGCCGATCAGGAACAGCCGGCGCCGCCCGAAGATGTCGCCGAGCCGGCCGGCCGTGATCAGCCCGACGGCCAGTGCGAGCGTGTAGGCGTTCACGGTCCACTCCAGGGAGGAGAGGCTTGCGTGAAGGTCGCGCCCGATCGACGGCAGCGCGACGTTCACGACCGTGTTGTCCAGCATCATCATGAACAGCGCGACGCACATCGCTCCGAGCGTCCACCAGCGACTGTTCTCGTCGGTGATCAACCGATGTCTGTGCGTGACGGTCGACACTCTTCACGTTGTACCAACCGGCCGCCGCCGGCCGGTCGCATCACGGTCAACTTCAGACCGCAAGCCGCGTCAGCGCGTCGTGACCACCGTCAGCAGGCGCCGGCGACGCTCGATCCGGCGCAGTTCGCCCTGGAGTACGTCCCATGATTCCGCTTCGACCTGTTCATAGGCCTCCCCGGTCAGATCCTGGACACTGTCGTAGTAGTCGGTCCAAGCACGCTGGAGGTCCTGATTCAGCTCTCGCAGCTTGTCGTCGTCCGGCGTGATCGTTGCCACGAGCGGCTCCTTTGCGGCCGCATTGACAGGCTCGATGGTATGCCCGCAAAACTGGGCAAACACTGACAGTTCGTTACGGAGGCTTAACCTGACGACGGCCGTCAGGCGAACGGCAGCTCGGCCACGTGCGCCCGGCTATGGCCGGCCTGCACGGCCGCACCGACCGGCGCCTCGCGCCGACGAGCGCCAGCGCGATCGGGCCCGAGGCGCGGCGAATCGGCCGCGCTCGTGACCGTTCCGACGATCCGCCCGTCGAGCGTCAGCTCGGTCCCGACCTCAAGCGGCTCGGTCGCCGTCAGGCCGCGCAGCTCGCGGTTGGGCTTGCCCTTGTAGAACAGCCGCGCGACCGTCTCCTGGCCGACATAACAGCCCTTGGTGAACGAGACCGCGCGCTCGTTGAGCCCGGCCTCCTGCGGGATCACGGTCTCGTCGAGGTCGACGCCGTAGCGCGGGCGCCCGTGCTCGATCCGCAGGCACTCGGCGCTGCCTCGAGCCCGACCGCGACCGCGCCCGCCGCGACGAGCTGCGTCGCGAACCGCGTCGAGATCGCTCGGCGGCGAACAGCAGGTCGATGCCGGCATCGGTGCGGATCACGCGAACGCGGCGCCGAGTCGAGCGCAGCGGCGACGTGGTCGTGCTCAGCCGGCCCCGGCAGCGCCTCGGCGGCGAACGCGGCGATCGAGCGCATCCGGCCAGCGGGCCGATGCAGGCCGAGCAGCCCGCATTCGAGCGTGCGCTTGTGCAGTTCGACGTCATAGCCGAGGGAGTAGCGCCGGATCATGTTGAACAGCGGCTGCAGGGCGACGCGCTCGGTGTCGAGCAGCAGCTCGTCGTCGGTGGCGAGCACGCGCAGGTCGCCGAGCATCTTGCCCTTGGGCGTCAGGAACGCGGCGTAGCCCCGTGCCCGGGCGTCAGGCCGTTGATGTCCTGTGTGACCTGGCCTTGCAGGAACTCCTTGGCGCCCGCGCCGGTCAGTGCGAGCTTGCCGCGCTCGGAGCGGTCGAGCACGCCGACGCCCTCGGTCACGGCGCGTAGTCAGCTCTGAAATCCGCGATCGCGGTCATCGACTTTAAGGGTGACATACGCGAGCCGCGGCCCGCGAGCGCTCGCTAGTGTTCGCCGCGATGGCCCTGGCCGAGACATTCACACGATCGTCGAGTCGCTGCCCGACGACTGGACCGACCTCGAGTCGATCTGCGGATCTTCGACGAGAGCCGCTACGTCGAGGCCTCGACGCTGCTTGTGACCTGCAACGCCCAGCCGTACTCGAAGCGCGAGTGGCACTGGCGACTGCTGGTGGCGCACGCTTCGGCCACGCCGCCTCGGTGCCGGCCACGCACACCGCTCTGAAGCTGCTCGATGACGCCGGCCTGGCCGGCGAGCTCGCGCTGCGCGAGACCCGCACCGGGCGCGTCGAGGTGGTTCAGATGTGGGGCCGGCCAGAGTCGGTCCGCGAAGAGTTCCGCAAGCTCGCGCCCAGTAGGAGCGGCCCGGCGGCCTACCTCCGCCCATCAACGCGGTAGAAGGGCGCGATCGAACATCGTCGCGATGTCCGGCCGCCGCTTGACGATCCCGAACTTCGACCTCCCACTTCGCCCAGGCGTCGAGCACCGACGGCACCAGCGCGCCGTAGGCGCCGCCGCCCTTGGGCAGGAACGCCGGCAGCTCCGCCTTCGAGCTGCTGACTGACGGCCTTGGCCGAGAGGCCACTGACCTGCGATTCGAGGCCCGCTCGCCGGCCTGCGGTTGCTTGAGGACGTAGTCGTAGCCGTCGACGAGCGTGCGCACGACGCCACGCGCGAGCGACGGATCGCGCCTCAGCTCCGCGCGGTCGTCGTCAGCACGACCAGCTCGGGGTACGGCGGAGCGCCGTAGTTCTCGACGCGGAAGACGTGGAAGCGCCGTGGCTTCGGTGCTGGAGAGCTGGACGCCCTCGTCGTTCCAGAACGCCGTCGCGGCGGCGACACGGCCGCCGATCAGGTCGGGACGGCGTCGTAGCCGATCGTGATCGTCTTGACGCTTGGTCGGGTCGCCGCCGGCTCCGGCCACGACCGAGCGCAGCACCGCGAGGTCGCTGGGGTCGCCGGTGACGCCGACCGTCTGGCCGTCGAGCTGGCGCGGGTTGGTGAACGGCGGCTGGGCGATCACCGAGGCCAGCGGCCGCTCTACGAGCGCCATGATCCCGACCAGCTGGCGTCCCTGGCGTCGGCGATGCGCGAGGTCGTGGATGTCGAGGATCGCGAAGTTGACGCGGCCGGCCGTCAGCAGGGAGATGGCGTCGGTGCTCTCCCCGGGACTCGCACGTGCAGCGTCGACGCCGATTGCGGGGTCGTATCGGCGCGCCAGGGCCAGTGTAGATCCCGGCTGTGGATCGCGTTCGGCGTGAAGTCGAGCATCAGCGAGGCGCTGGGCGGTGCGGTGCCGGCGGCGTCCGCGGGCCGGCGAGCGGGCTGGCGAGCGCGCCGCCGCATGCGACGATCGCAATACGGCGCGCGAGGAACTGCACTGGAGAATTCGGTGCGACGACGCGCATCGGCGAGGCGAGCATAGGCGCTCCGTAAAATCCGAAGTGCAGTGCGACCGCCGCGTCACCTTCAGCCGCAACGTCACGCTCTCGCTCTCGCGGACGTGTCAGTGCTATTGCAAGTACTGCGCGTTCGCGACGCATCAGGCGCATCTGCACGAGCCCGAAGAGGTGCTGGCGCTGCTCGACCAGGCGGTCAAGCGCCACCGCGCCAAGGAGCTGCTGGTGCTGACCGGCGAGCGCCCGAGGTCAATGCCGGCGTGCGCGCGCAAGCTGACAGAGCTCGGGTTCGAGGACTTCGTCGCCTACGTCGTCTGGGTCTGCGAGCAGGCGCTGCAGCGCGGGCTGCTGCCGCACACCAACCTCGGCGTGCTCGCCCGCGAGGACCTCGCGCGGCTGCGCGAGGTGACCGCTTCGCAGGGGCTGATGCTCGAGTCGATCAACCCCGATCTGGTCGCGCACCAGGGCTCGCCGACCAAGCATCCGGCCGCGCGCCTGGACACGATCCGCGCCGCCGGCGAGCTGCAGATCCCGTTCACGAGCGGGATCCTGGTCGGGATCGGCGAGAGCCGCGAGGAGCGCTTCGGTGCGCTGGAGGCGCTGGCTGCGGTGCACGCCGAGTTCGGGCACCTGCAGGAGATCATCATCCAGAACTTCGTGCCGCACCAGAGCTATTACGGGCAGGAGCCGGCGGAGATCGCGACCGATGCGGCCGCCGACTACTGGCGCACCGGGATCGGCGCACGGGCCGTCGCTGGATGCGCCGAAGTGGGCCATGCGAGGTCACGATCGACGATCTCAAGGAGCTGATCGCGCGGACCCGCGAGCTGATGCCCGACATCGGCATCCAGGTGCCGCCGAACCTCTCGGATTGGTGGCCGGAGCTGGTCGCCGCCGGCGCGACCGACCTCGGCGGTCTGAGCGCCAACGGCGACCACATCACCCCCGAGCATCCGTTCCCGTCGCCGGCACAGGTGCGCAAGCGGCTGGCGCAGGACGGTTACGCGCTGTCCGAGCGGCTCTGCGTCTATCCGGAGTTCATCGATCCCGAGTGGGTCTCGCAGGGCGTGCTCGACCTGATCAAGACCGACTACTGGTCGTTCATCCCGCGCCGCGGCAGCGGCCGCCGCGGCGAGGTCACGGTCGGTCCGGATGTCGCCGGGCGGGCGATCGAGAAGGGCTCGCGCGGCTGAGGAGCTGACGGCTGAGGAGCTGACCGCGCTGTTCGCCGAGCAGCGGCCCGGAGGTGATCGAGGAGATGCGCGCGGCCGCAGATCGACTGCGCGCCGAGCTGGCCGGGGAGACGGTCACGTTCGTCGTCAACCGCAACATCAACGTCTCGAACGTCTGCATCGTCGGCTGCGCGTTCTGCGGCTTCGGCCAGGGCAAGCGCTCGCCGGACGCCTACGAGCACTCCGAGGAGGAGTTCGCGCAGCGGATCGCCGACGCGATCGAGTTCGGCGCGACCGAGCTCTGCATCCAGTCGGGCATCCATCCCGACTGGACGCTCGAGGACTACGTGCACTGGCTGCGGTTCGCCAAGCAGCAGGCGCCCGCAGCTGCATCTGCACGCGTACTCGCCGATGGAGATCGCGCACATGTGCGACATCTCCGGGCTGCCGCCGCGCCGAGGTGTTCGCGCGGCTGCGTGACGCCGGGCTCGGCTCGACCCCCGGTACCGCCGCCGAGGTCCTGCACGACGGCGTGCGCGAGCGGATCTCACCGAACAAGCTGCCGGTCGCGCGCTGGGTCGAGATCATCGAGGCCTCGCATCGCGCCGGTCTGCGCTCGACCGCGACCGTGATGTTCGGACACATCGAGGAGCCGTGGGAGCTCGCCGAGCACATGCGCGTCGTGCGCGCGCTGCAGGAGCGCACCGGCGGCATCACCGAGTTCGTGCCGCTCTCGTTCATCCCCTTCCAGACGCTGCTCGGGCGCACGCACGGGATCGAGGAGATCTCGCGCGAGGAGAACCTCAAGCACACCGCGGCCTTCCGGCTGGCGCTCGGGCGGACGATCCCGAACCTCCAGGCGAGCTGGGTGAAGATGGGGCTCGATGCCGCGACCGAGGCGCTGCGCTGGGGCGTCAACGACCTCGGCGGCACGCTGATGGAGGAGTCGATCAGCCGTCTGGCCGGCTCGCTACCACGGCGTCAAGCTCGATCCGGAGGACCTGGTCGCCGCCGCGCACTCCGCCGGGCGACCGGCCGCGGAGCGCACGACGCTGTACGCGATCCGCCGCGAGTACCCCGTTGACGCGCCGATGCTTTCGCATTAGCGTATACGTGTTCAGGCCTGAGGCTCTGCACCAGAGGCGTTCTAAGCTTGTAACAAGACTCACATATTCCGCCTGCGAAGGTCGATTAACCAGGGCATGGCGAAGTAGGAGGGTGAGGCCATGAGCGTATTCGACATTGCACGATCAGCTGGCGGGTTCGCCCGCGACACGGGGGTGCAGATGGCGCGCACACCGCGCCACGTGCGCAGCACGCGCTCGCATCTCGCGCTGCTCTCGACACCGCGCCGCCGGATCCCTGGAGTGAGGGCTTCTACGAGCCGCCGGCCGGCCTCGCCAAGCTTCGCGCCCGGCGAGCTGATCCGTGCCGAGCCGATGCACGCCTATCTGGTCCCCGGCGTGCGGCTGCGCGCCCGCGCCTGGCGGATGCTGTACCGCTCGACCGGCGCCGTCGGCGAGCCGACGGCCGTGTCCGGCACGCTGCTGGTGCCCGAGACGCACGCCGCAGCGGGCCGCTGCCGCTGATCGGCTACGCGGTCGGCACCCACGGGATCGGCGACGACGCGGCGCCGTCGCGACTGCTCTCGACCGGCCGCGACTGGGAGGCGGGCTGATGGCGCTGGTGCTCGGCCCGCGGGTTCGCCGTCGTCGTCACCGACTACCAGGGCCTCGGCACCCCCGGCGACCACGCCTACATGGTCGGCCGCGCGCTCGGCGACAACGTGCTCGACGCGATGCGGGCGGCGCGCCAGCTGGCGCCCGAGGAGCTTCCCGCAGGGCGGCCCGGCCGCGATCATGGGCTACTCCGAGGGTGGTGCGGCGGCCGCCTGGGCGGCGCAGCTGCAGCCGAATATGCGCCCGAGCTGAAGCTCGCCGGCGTCGCCGCCGGCGCCGCCGCGGCCGACATGGAGCTGGCCGGGCCGACGCTCGACGGCAGCTTCTTCTCGTTCTTCCTGGCCTACGGCGCGATCGGCTACGCCGCCGCCTACCCGGAGCTCGAGCTCGAGCCCTACCTGACGGCCGAGCGGCGCGAGGACGATCGAGGTGCTGCGCGACACGCAACATCCTCCAGGCGGCCGTGCGCGGGCCGCGTTTCGCCCATGTCGGCGAGCTGACCGAGCCGAACGTGCTCGAGCTGCCGGAGTGGCGCGCGCGCCTGCGCGAGAACCGGCTCGGCGCGATCGCGCCCGAGGCGCCGGTGCTGCTGCACCACGCCCGCCACGACCAGATCGTCTCCTTCGAGCACAGCGAGCAGCTGCTCGAGGACTGGCAGGCGCTCGGGGTCGACGTCAGCCTGCACATCACCCGCGGCGGCTTTGACCACATCAGCGGCGCGGTCGCGGGCGCGCCGGTGGCGCTCGACTGGCTGCGCGCAAGCGCTTGCCGAGCACGGCCGTCCAGCTGCGGCCGACAACGTCGTGCCGCTGCGGCGCGTGGCCTGATACGCCGCCTGCGCTGCTCGGCGCCTGGCGCCCCCCGACCGGCGGGGTGGCCGCGCGAGGCGCGTGTACCCGAATCCGCGCGGATGCGTAGGGTAGGTGGACATGGCCACAGCACTTCTCTTCCCCGGACAGGGAAGCCAGACGCCGGACATGCGCGACCAGGTCGCGCGGGTACGCCCCGACCTGCTGCAAGCTCGCGATCGACGTCGTCGGCGAGGATCCGTTCCTGCGCGTCGACGACGGCACCGCCTTCGCGCAGCCCGCGATCTTCTGCGCGAGCATCGCCGGCTGGTGCGCGCTCGGCCGCCCGGTCCACGAGTTCACGGCCGGCCACTCGCTCGGTGAGCTGGGCGCGCTGGTCGCCGCCGGGGTGCTGAGCGAGCGCGACGGACTCGAGCTGGTCGCGCTGCGCGGCCGGCTGATGCAGGAGGCCGGCGAGACCGCCGGTGACGGCGGCATGATCGCGCTGCTCGGCGCCGACGCCGCCGAGCGCGCCGACGGAGGTCGCGGAGCCGCACGGGCTCTCGATCGCCAACGACAACTCACCCCAGCAGGTCGTGCTCTCGGGCCCGCGCGCGGCGCTGCCCGCGGCCGAGCAGACCGCCAAGGAGCTCGGACTGCGCGCGATGATCCTGCCGGTGACCGGCGCCTTCCACTCGCCGATGATGGCCTCGGCGGCTCCCGAGTTCGAGCGCGCGCTGGCGGCGGTCGAGATCAGGCCCGCGTCACAGCACCGTGATCTCGGCGGTGACCGCCGAGCCGTTCGACGACGTGCGTGCGCGGCCTGCTCGAGGCGCTGACCGGCCCGGTGCGCTGGCGTGAGGTGCTGCTGGCGCTGCACGCGCGCGGCGTCACGCAGGTTCGTCGAGGTCGGCCCCGGCAAGGTGCTGACCGGCCTGGCCAAGCGCACGCTCAAGGACGTGGAGCTGGTAAGTGTCTGAGCGCTGGGCTGCGGCGCTGAGGCCTGGCCGCCGGCGGGCTGCGCGCTCGTGACCGGCGGCTCGCGCGGGATCGGTGCGGCGATCGCCAAGCGGGCTGGCGGCCGACGGCTGGCCGGTGGGCGTCAACTACAACGCGGGCGCCGACGCCGCCGCGGCGGTCGTCGCGGAGATCGAGGCCGCCGGGGGGCAGGGCGTTCGCGGTCCAGGGCGACGTCGCCGATCCGGCTGCGCCCGAACGCGGTCTTCGAGGCGGCTCGAGGCAGCATTTCGGCGTGCCGGTGCTGGCGCTCGTCAACAACGCCGGCATCACCCGCGACAACCTCTCGCCGTCGCTGACCGACGATGAGTGGCAGGCGGTGATCGACACCAACCTGACCGCCGCCTTCCGCTTCACGCGGCGCGCGCTGAAGACGATGATGCGCGCGCGCACCGGCCGGATCGTGAACATCGCGTCGGTGGTCGGCCTGCGCGCCAACCCCGGCCAGAGCAACTACGCTGCCGCCAAGGCGGGGCTGATCCAGTTCACGCGTACGGCGGCCGTCGAGGTGGCGCGGCGCGGCGTCACGATCAACGCGGTGGCCCCCGGCTGGATCGAGACCGACATGACCGCCGACGTGAACAGCGCGAACTGCTGAGCGCGAGTGCCGGCCAAGCGGGCCGGCACGCCCGAGGAGGTCGCGGCTTGCGTACGCTTCCTCGTGTCGCAGCAGGCCAGCTATGTGACCGGCGCGGTGCTTACAGTCGACGGCGGCCTCGGCGCCTGAACAGGCGTCAAGCTGCCCGAACAACACGAAGAAAGAGGACGTATCAATGAGTGCAGTGACCAAGGAGCAGGTTCAGGAGCGCGTGGCGAGGCGCTCGCCAGCTTCGGCCCGGACGCCAGCGAGATCACGCGGAGGCGACGTTCGAGGAGCTCGACATCGACTCGCTGGACCTCGTGGAGCTCGCGCAGATCGTCGAGGACGAGTACGGCGTGGTGCTCAAGGGCGAGGACATGAAGGAGCTCAAGACCGTCGGTGACGCGGTCGACCTGATCACCGCGCGCGCCGCCTAGTGGGCCTGGACGCGCTTCGCAGACTGGAGGGCCATCGCCATGTCTGAGAAGCGTCGAGCCGTCATCACCGGGATCGGTGCGGTCACCCCGCTCGGGGTGGGCGCGCGGCCGCTGCATGAGCAGTGGTCGCAGGGCGTCGGCGGGATCGAGGTGCGCTCGGGACGGCGGCCGGTTACTGCGATGCGTTCGACCCGGCCGAGCATCTGACCGTCAAGGAGGCGCGTCGGCTCGACCGCTTCGCCCAGCTGGCGGTCGTCGCCGCCGACGAGGCGGTCGCCCACGCCGGCTGGTCGACGGGCTGCCCTTCGACCCGATGCGGATCGGGCTGATCATGGCGACCGGCATCGGTGGCTTCACCACCGTCGAGGGCAACCTCGACGCTGATGCGCGAGAAGGGCGCCGACGCGGATCTCACCGCTGGGCATCCCGATGTACATGCCCAACGCCGCGGCGGCCGCGGTCTCGATGCGTCACGGCATCCAGGGGCAGGCGTTCGGCGTCGCCTCGGCATGCGCCTCGAGCGGCCATGCGGTCGGCCTGGCCGCGCGCATGATCCAGTACGGCGACGCCGACGCCGTCGTCGCCGGCGGCTCCGAGGCGACGCTGACCGAGTTCGGCTTCGGCTCGTTCAACGCCATGCAGGCGCTCTCGGAGAGTCGGCATCTCGTGCCCGTTCGACGCGCGCCGCGACGGCTTCGTGATGGGTGAGGGCGCGGGCGTGCTGGTGCTCGAGGAGTACGAGCAGGCGAAGGCACGCGGAGCCAAGATCCTCGGCGAGGTCGCGGGCTACGGCTCGACCTCGGACGCGCATCACCTGACGGCGCCGGAGCCGACCGGCCGTCCGGCCGCCCAGGCGATCACGCTTGCGATCCAGGACGCCGGGCTGACCCCGGCCGAGATCAGCTACGTCAACGCTCACGGCACCTCGACCGAGCTCAACGACGCGGCCGAGACCGAGGCGCTGAAGCTGGCGCTCGGGGAGCACGCGTACAAGATCCCGGTCTCCTCGACCAAGTCGGCGATCGGCCATCTGCTCGGCGCCGCCGGCGCCGTCGAGGCGGTCGCCACCGTGCAGGCGCTGAACGCCCGGGTGATCCCGCCGACGCTCAACTATGAGGTGCCGGATCCGGGGCTCGACCTTGACTACGTTCCCGGGCAGGCGCGCGAGCTCGTGCTCGCGAACGGCGGTGCACCGGCGGCGCTCTCGAACTCGTTCGCGTTCGGCGGCCACAACGTCGCGCTGGTGATCAAGGGTCGAGGGTGAGGGCGGCAGCGATGGCGGCGAGCGAGGTCCTGATGGCCGGGCTGCTGGCCGGCAAGCGCCTGCTGATCACGGGCGTCATCACCAAGGACTCGATGGCGTTCCACGTGGCGCAGTTGGCGCAGGCGCAGGGGGCCGAGGTGCTGCTCACGAGCTTCGGGCGCGTGCGGCGCATGACCGAGCGTGCGGCCGGCGCGGCTCGACACGCCGGTCGACGTGCTGGAGCTCGACGTCAACAAGCCCGAGGATCTCGAGGCGCTGGCCGCCGAGCTCGGCAGCCGCTGGGGCCGAGTCGACGGCGTGCTGCACGCGATCGCCTTCGCGCCCGAGGACGCGCTCGGCGGCCGGTTCCTGACGACGCCGGCTGAGAGCGCGGCCGCCGCCTTCCAGACCAGCGCCTTCTCACTGAAGGCGGTCGCCGCCGCGCTCGCGCCGCTGATGCCGAGCGGCGGCGAGCGTCGTCGGGCTTGACTTCGACGCCAGCGTCGCCTGGCCGATCTACGACTGGATGGGCGTCGCCAAGGCGGCGCTCGAGTCGGTCTCGCGCTACCTGGCGCGCGACCTCGGCGGCCAGGGCATCCGCGTCAACCTGGTCAGCGCCGGCCCGCTCGGCACCGTCGCCGCGCGCGGCATTCCCGGCTTCGAGAAGCTCGCCGCGCTGTGGCAGCAGCAGGCGCCGCTCGGCTGGGACATCGAGGATCCGAGCATCGTCGCCGGCCCCGTCTGCTTCCTGCTCTCCGATCTCGCCCGCGGGATCTCCGGTGAGATCGTGCACGTCGACGGCGGCTTCCACGCCGTCGGCGCGCCGGCCGTCTGAGCTTCTCGCCGGCTCAGCGAAACAGGTCCTGGGAACGCTCGCGCAGCAGCGGGACGATCCCCGCCCCGTCCTCTTCGCTGACGTACTGCTCGGCGCCTCGGATCAGCACGACCGGCTCCGACGCGTCTTTGCGGCGGGCGAGGTCGGCGGTGGCGGCCAGCAGGTCGGCGATGGCGATCACGGTCGCGCGCATCTCACGGCCGTTGGCATCCCCGCGCCCACGCCAGTCGTCCAGCGGCACGATGCCGGCCAGGCCGATCGCGACGTCCGCCTGGCCGGTGCGCCACGCGCGCCCGAACGAATCGCTGATCAGGATCCCCGGGGCGGAACCGGTGAGCACCCGCAGACGCGCCCTGATCCGCCGAGCTGACGCGTCGGGGTCGCTCGGAAGCATCAGCACGGTGTCCTCGCCGGGAACATTGGACTGATCGACGCCGGCGTTCGCGCAGATGAAGCCGTGGTGGGTCTCGCACACGATCACCCCGGCTGAGGCGCGGATCACCTCGCGCGTCTCGTCGAGCACGACCTGCACCAGGCGCTCGTCGCGGCCGCCCGCAGCGGCGAGTGCGGTTGCGCGCTCACCTGCGACGACCTCCGAGAGCGACCGTGTGCGGCCCTCGGATTTGGACACGACCTTGTGGGCGATCGCGAGCACATCACCGGGCTGGAGCGGCTCGGCCAGCGCTGCGGCGATCAGCTCTCCGAGGTCGTCTCCCTGAATCACCTCCGGCAGACCGCCGAGTGCGAAGGCGCTGATCATCCGTTCTGGCTGCGCACCAACTGCGCGAGCATTCCGCGGGTGTGTGCTGCGCCGCCGCGCGTGATCTGCAAGGCGCGCCGTGCAGCTCATCGAGGTCCTCCGGTGTGTCGATGTCGAGCGCCAGCGACGAGACCTCGATCACCTGCGGCGCCGCTCCCTGGCTGATCGCCAGCTCGATGTGGCGTTGGCGGCTGCCCTCGCCGAAGGCCGGCGTCAGCGCATCGGGTGGGGTCAGCAGCATGGCGTTGGTGCCCTCGCCGTGGCGGTCGGGGACGATCAGCGCCGAGGGTCCCGGCGCCGGCTGGGCGAGGAGCTGCTCGAGTTCGACCGCGTCAAGCATGGGGCAGTCGCCGGGGAGCAGGAGCGCCCGCTGCGCGCCCACCAGCAGCGCGCGGGCGATCCCGAGCCCGGCCGCGTCGCTGTGGCTGCCGGCCGTGTCCTGGATGACCTCGACGCCGTGGCTCGTGGCGATCCTCGCGGCTGTCTCATCTGCGGTCACGACGAACGTGCCGCCGATCGACGGAGCGCGTCGGATCGCGATCAGCGTATCGGACAGCATCGCCTCGACGAGCGCCCGCCGGTGCCCGAGCGCAACCACGTGAGCGAGACGCTGCTTGGCCCTGTCAAACGATTTGACGGGAAGAATCGCGACCGTTGTCATGACGCGGGAAAGCTACTCGGTCACCGGGGCTCGGCGAGCGTCAGCGCAAAGTCGAACGTCTCGCGAGCCAGGCGCCGGCGCCCCTGCTCGCCGTCCATCAGGAGGTTCGTGCGTAGGTTCGGGAGCGCGTCGACGGCCTCGTCGCACACGAGCCCGTCGATCAGACCCGCATACAGCTCGGCCAGACCACGCGCCGACGGCTCGACTCCGCGCTGGCGCATGCACGCGGCCGTCGGGCCCTTGAGCACCTCGCCGCCCACGATCGGGCTGACCGCGACCACCGGCGCCCTGCTGGCGACCAACGCCTCGCGCAACGGCTCGATCGCCAGCATCGGGCCGATCGAGAGCACCGGATTGGACGGACCGATCACGATCACCCGCGCATCCGCGATCGCGCCGAGCACCTCGGGCGTGGTCCCGGCCTCACGCGCGCCGCGGAACTGGACGTCCTCGATCTCGCCCTGCCCGCGAGCTCTGATCAGGAACTCCTGAAGCGAGAGCCAGCGTGCGCCGGCGAGCACGCGCGTCCGCACCGGGTCGGTCGCTCATGGGCAGCACCTGGCCCAGCGGGGCCAGGTGCTCAGCCAGCATCGCCTGCGCCTCCGTCAGGCGCCGTCCCGCGCGCAGTTCGGCCGCTCGCCTGAGCCCGATCGCGAGGTCGGCGTCGCCGAGGTTGAACCAGATCTCCTCGCCGAGCGCCCGCAGCCCGTCCATCACCTGGAAGCTGTCGCCGTCCAGTCCCCAACCGCGCGGATCGATGCGGTCGGCGAGCCAGAACGTGATCAGGTCGGGGTCCGGGCAGACATGCGCGCCGTAGATCTCGATGTCGTCGCCGGTGTTGGCGACGACCGTCAGTCGCTCCGAGCTGACCACGTCGGCCATCCCGCGGGCGAGCTTGGCGCCGCCGGTGCCGCCGGCGAGAACCACCACTGAACCTGTCTCGGTCAAGGCGCAGCAGCTTATCCGAGGGACGTTGGGGCCAAATACACACGATGGTGTGTTCATCCGTTGGCCCGCACGCCTGCACACTAAGGTTCCCGCTGTGGCTGATTCGTGCGGTCGATCTGGAAGCCGAGCTGCTGGACACCGCGGTCGAGGCGGCCCGGGCGGCCGGTGCACGAGCTGATGGCGCGCTGGCGCCGCCCGATCGAGGTCGGCACCAAGAGCACCCCGACCGATCCGGTCTCGGAGGCCGACATCGAGGCCGAACGGGTGATCCGGGATGTGCTCGGTCGCCGCCGGCCGGGTGACGCGGTCCTCGGGGAGGAGGGCGGAGCGAGCGGTGACGGTGAGCTGCTGTGGGTCGTCGATCCACTTGACGGGACCGTCAACTACCTCTACGGGCTTTCGACGTTTGCGGTCAGCGTCGCGGTCCAGGACGCCGGCGGCGGCGTTGCCGCGGTCGTCCTCGACCCTGTCGGCGACGAGCTCTTCACGGCGACGCGCTCGGGCCAGCCGCGGCTGAACGGCGAACCGATCTCGGCGTCCGGCTGCGACTCGCTGGAACGTGCGCTGGTCGGCACGGGCTTCGCGTACGAGCCCACGGTGCGTGCGGTCCAGGCGGCAGGTCGTCGCGCGCCTGCTTCCGCTCACGCGCGACATTCGTCGCGCCGGGGCCGCGGCGCTTGACATGTGCTCGTGCGCGGCCGGCCGCCTTGACGCCTACTACGAGCGCGGCGTCGAAGCCTGGGACATCGGCGCTGGGACGCTGATCTGCGAGCGTGCAGGTCTGGTCGTGCGCACGCTCGCGGCCGACGGAGCGATGCCGTCGGGAGTGGTGGTGGCGCCGCCCGCCCTGATCGATGAGCTGGAGTCGCTGGTTACGGACGCCTGACCGCCGGCGCGCCTAGACTTGGGCCACGCGCCGCGGTGATGGAACGGTAGACATGGCGGACTCAAAATCCGCTGCCCGAAAGGGCGTGGGGGTTCAAATCCCCCCCGCGGTATAGCCGGGATCCCGAGCAAAAATCGGGGTCCGGGCCAGACCGGGCGCGGTCGCCAGGGGTTGCCCACCATCCGACGGGGGCATACGGGGGGCAGACACCGAGGCCCGGGGCGGAGCAAGAACTCCCGGCTGCGTCCGCCGGCTATCCGGGGGGCGGACGCTGTGAGCGCCTCTCGACAATCCCCAGCCCGCCCCCTCCCCGCTACTGCAAGGGTCGCCGAAGTTCCCGGTTCGCATGGAGCGGGAGGGAATGCACAGTCAACGCGTGAAAGCGCTCAGACCGCTCCCCCCTGAGGTTCGCCCGCTCCCGACGATGCTGCGACCACGCGATCCTCTGTCAACGGGAAGTAAAAGGGGCGCCGGGTGCTACTCGAACTGGCGACCTGGTCGGCCGCGTCTCGTGTGTAAAGCACCAGGGCAGATTTGCCTGGACCAATAGCAGACCCGCAAAACGCCGTGTCGCGCTCGTAGCTGACTCGAGGCATCGCTGAGTCTATCCCACGAGTCCCATCGATTCGGTGAGTGACTCTCCGCAGCCAGCGCGGCGGCTGTGGGCGGTTGAGCAAATATCTCGGCGGTCACGACCTGCTCCGCTCGGCTCTGTCCGATTTGCCCGCAGCTTGGTCACGTTGCTGGTGTCGCAAACGGCCTGGCATGATGAGATGGCCTGGTGGGGATCGACCGGCCGGAGACTGCGAGTTGGTGGCGTCCGGTCCCATCTGCGCACGACACCAGTCGCTGCCCGGGGCGACCATCTCTTCAACCTTGGCGGCAGTCGTCAGCGTGGGTCCTGCAATGGCTTAGTAGTTCGGTGCCTTGTCGGACTCCCACCCGCTTCCAGGGACGCCCGACCCTCCGTCGGCGCGGGCTTCGCGGCCCCGCCACCGTGCGAGCGACGTCTCGTGTAGGAGATCTCCTGACCGACCTACGCAATTCTTGACACCGCGCAGCCCACGACATACGATCCGTACCCGGCCGCCGCGCTCGCTACGTGCGTGTCCCGCGGCTGCAGAATTTGGCGGCCATGTTGTGTGGTTTTCAGCGTTCGAAGGGTGGACGCGCGAATAGCGATCTCAATTAGGAGAGCACATGCGGAAAGGTCTTCACTACCGATACGCCATGGTAGGACTAGTGGTCCGTTAGCGTTTTAGTTGGTGATTGCATTGAGTGTCACGCGGCCGCGTTGGACTTTCTCGATGATCTGGTCGGCGGTTTTGGTCCAGGTGAACGGTGTGGGGTTGGTGTTGTTGGCGGCGAGGTAGGCGTCGATCGCGGCGATCAGGTCGGGGACGCTGTGGAACATGCCGCGGCGGATCGCTTTGTTGGTGAGCTGCGCGAAGAATCCCTCGACCATGTTCAGCCAGCTTGAGCTGGTGGGCGTGAAGTGCAGGTGGAACCGAGGGTGCTTGGCCAGCCACTTCTTGACGTTGGGGTGCTTGTGGGTCGCGTAGTTATCGAGGATCAGATGGACCTGAAGCCCCTTGGGGACCTGGTGGTCGATCGTGCGCAGGAACTTCAGGAACTCGATGTGGCGGTGGCGTGGGAGGCATTGGCCGATCACCGACCCGCTCAGGACACTCCAGCGCGGCGAACAGGGTCGTGGTCCCGTTGCGCTTGTAGTCGTGGGTCATCGTCCCCGCCCGCCCGGGTTTCATCGGCAGCGACGGCTGGGTGCGATCCAACGCCTGGATCTGGGACTTCTCGTCCATGCTCAGGACGATCGCCTTCTCGGGCGGGTTCAGGTACAGCCCGACGACATCGACGAGCTTCTCCTCAAACCGCGGGTCCTTCGAGAGCTTGAACGTCTCGACCCGATGCGGCTTGATCCCGCGCGCGGACCAGATCTTCTGGACCGTCGACGTGCGAGACCCCGTGCGCGCGAGCCATCGACCGGCACGACCAGTGCGTCTCACCCGGCGGCGTCTCATGCAACGTCGCGTGAACGATCTCCGCGACCTTCTCCGGTGCGATCGACGGCTTGCGTCCCCGCCCCGGCCGGACCTTCACCGACGCCTTCAGCCCGTCCTCCTCAAAGCGACTCGCGCCAGCGGTGACCGTCGCCGGCGACACCCCGATCTCCTTCGCGATCCGCGTAGTCGCGAAACCGTCACGACGCCATCAACAGCGCCTTGGCGCGCTGCACATCACGATGGGCCGCGGTCTGCGACCGCGACAACTTCTCAAGCACTTCACGTTGAGGGTCGGTGACCTTCAGAGGAGCAGTAGGAGAGCGCATAACTCATCATACCCACAACCACCACTTATTTCATTAACGGACCACTAGCAGCAGTTGTAACGGCTGGCGCGGTCAGCATCGGCTTTGCAACGGCGTCCGCAAAGGTCTCGAATCGCTCCGCGGCAACGCGAACGGGCCGTGCGGTGATGAAGCACTACAAGGTGCTTGCGCGGGCTCGACTTGCCGGCGTCCTTGCCGACGTTCCTAGTAGCGGTCAGCTCGTGAATCCAGCGGAAGCGGCCCGACTACAGCTGAACGTGGCGGCAACGCGGATGGTGCAGACCAGTGCCGGTCGAGTTTGGATAGTTCCGGGAAATAACGGGGCGTGCGTGTTCTGGGGTCAAACAGCCGCTACGAGCGTTCTGCAAGGTAACGGGGCAAACTCGGGTGGCTGCGACGACAACTCAGCGCTTCTCACTGCGGGACTGACCGTACACACGTATTCATCTCGCGCCGGGGATTTCGTGTTTGGCATCGTGCCGAACGGGAACTCGAGCGTGAGGGCCGTCTCGACCGCTGGATCCACGACAGCCATTCCAGTGGTGGACAACACTTTTGCTGGCAAGGTCTCACCAGGGGACATGAATATCACCTTTACCGATGCTGCTGGAGCAGCGCATACCACGTCGTTCACCGGGGTTAGGTAGCGGGAGCATCCGGACAATTACAGCTAAGGGAGCGTCGAAACATGTCTGCATCACCACTAGACGTATCGCCGCAGCCTGCGAAACGCCGGCGCTTTAGCACGCGAGCGCTGACGTCAGCCGTCGCCGCACTTGCCGTGCCGGCGGTCGCTGGTACTGTGGCAGCGGAGGCCCAAGCTAACGTGTATGTCATTAGATACTGGGGGCCGGGCTGCATAAACACAGGCGTCTCTCACAATGGTCCGTACCGTCTTCCAAACTGGGAGTACGCCTCGACATCAGGTTTCCCAGGGTGCGGTTACACCAATCCGGCGAACGTCGGAGCGATGGTTTCGTCCACTGGCTTCTTCCCGTCGCGCAAGTCCGCGACCAATCCGAATGGTTTCGCGATAACGCAGCGGATAACTACGAATAAGACGCAGAGTATTGTCGCTACCTGCTGGAATAACGGAGGCTCACGCACATACCTTCTCTTGCTGGTCGACCCGTTCATTTTGACGTCTCCTCCCTCCAGCGTTTAGACAGCTTGCGAAGCAGCAGTCCTTCTAGTGGTCGCTCGGTAGGTTGTGAACGAGCCACAGCGTCCGTAACAGTGGACATCGCGAACCGAACGTCTTTGGAGAGCGCATGCTGCGCAAGTAGCCGCACCTGACGGGGGTGGCATGCCCGAGGCGAGGCTAGGTGGCCCATCCTGGTGGCGCTGAGCCCGGCCCGTGCGCGGGCTCGCAGAGGATCTGTGCCACCTAGCGAGTCGCACGTACAGCGCAGGCCGAGTAGCCTCACAGAAACCAAGGACGCCACCGCTCGTACTTGGCCGCTGGGCTTCGAGTTTCCCTGAAAACGTGGGGGAATGCCAGCCGTTGGTGAGGCGGCCGGCCTGGTTCCTTTACCACCGCGTGGTCTCCTCGGGGGGGGCGTGCCGGCTAGCGTCACGCCTCATCTCCCTTGACCCCTCGACCTGGGTCGTTGAACCGCGCGTGCCGAGTGGGCCGGACTCAGGGCGCACCGGCGGTCTCAGTTTTCGCCGGTATCCAACTGGATTGGTGGGACCCAGGTCTCGGAAGGTTCGCGCAGGGTGCACGTACGGGCAATTCGCTGCGCTAAGTGGCCGTTTTAGAGGTTCTGTAATAGAATCCGGCCGATGCGCCGACGGATCCGGTCCGCGGCCTTGCCCGTCCACCGGCATTCGCTCCTGCAGTTCGTGGTGGACGGCTTCCTGGTCGCCCTCGCCTACCTGCTCGCCTTCTGGCTGCGGTTCGACGGGCTGCCGCACGGCCGCAGCGCACGTACACGCACCTGCTCGACGCACACGATCTGGTGGGTCGTGCCGCTGACGCTGGTGGTGCTGGCCGGCTTCGGCGTCTACGAGCGGCTCTGGACCTACGTCGGCCAGCGCGACTTCGAGGCGGTCGCCAAGGGCGTCGTCGTCGCGACGCTGCTGGTCGTCGGCGTGATCGCGCTCGCTGCACCCGGTCACCGCCTGGACACCGGCGGCCACGTCCGCGTCAACGTGCCGCTGCCGGCCAGCGTCGCCGTGCTGTTCCTGCTGCTGATGCTCGCGCTGCTGGCCGGCGCTCGCTTCGTCGTGCACCTGGTCGACCGAGGGCCGGGTCCGCGCGATCCGCGCGGCCAAGGGCGCGCGCGAGGTGCTGGTCGTCGGCGCCGGCGAGGGCGGCCGCCTGGTCGTCCGCGAGCTGGTGCGCAACCCGGAGCTGCGGCTGCGCCCGGTCGGCTTCGTCGACGACGACCCGCGCAAGCGCGGCCTGAAGGACGAGTACGGGCTGCGGGTGCTCGGCACGACCGAGCCGACGACCTCGCCGCGTGCTCGACGAGGTCGAGCCCGACGAGGTGATCATCGCGATCCCGTCGGCGCCGGGCACGGTGCGCGCGCGCGGTCGTCACGCGCCTGCCGCGAGCGCGGGATCCCGGTGCGGACGACGCCGACCGTGTTCGAGCTGCTGCAGGACGGCGCCGGCCAGCTGCGCGTCACGCGCCAGCTGCGCGAGGTCCGGGTCGAGGACATCCTCGGCCGCGAGCCGGTGCGATGGAGCTCGAGCGCGTCGGCGCCTACCTGAGCCGGCAAGGTCGTGATGGTCACCGGCGCCGGCGGCTCGATCGGCTCGCGAGCTGTGCCGCCAGATCGCGCGGGTCGGGCCCGCGCAAGCTGGTCCTCGTCGACCACGCCGAGGACAACCTCTTCGAGATCTCGCGCGAGCTCGCCGACGAGCGCCACGTCAACGTCGCCGTGCCGGTGCTGGCCGACTGCAAGGAGGAGGAGCGGATGCGCGAGGTGCTCGCCGAGCACCGCCCGGCGGTCGTCTTCCACGCCGCCGCCTACAAGCACGTCGCGATGATGGAGATGAACCCGGTCGAGGCGGTCCGCAACAACTCGCTCGCGACGCGGCTGATGGCGCGCATCGCCGGCGAGTTCGGCGTCGAGACGTTCGTGCTGATCTCGACCGACAAGGCGGTCAAGCCGGCGACCGTGATGGGCGCCTCGAAGGCGCTGGCCGAGTGGGCCGTCGAGGCGCATGGCGGCGCAGCTATCCCGGGCACCCGCTACGCGACCGTGCGCTTCGGCAACGTGCTCGGCTCCTCCGGCTCGGTCGTGCCGATCTTCCGCCGCCAGATCGCCGCCGGCGGCCCGGTGACCGTCACCGACGAGCGATGACCCGCTACTTCATGACGATCCCGGAGGCGGTCCAGCTCGTGATCCGCGTCCGGCTCGCTGAGCGAGCGCAGCGGCGAGGTGTTCGTGCTCGAGATGGGCGAGCCGGTCAAGATCGTCGACCTCGCCGAGACGATGATCCGGCTGTCCGGCTTCGAGCCCGGGCAGCGACATCGCGATCGAGATCGTCGGCGCCCGGCCCGGCGAGAAGTTCCACGAGGAGCTGTTCAACCCGTACGAGCGCCCGCAGCCGACGCCGGCCCAGAAGATCATCCGCGCCGAGCGCGAGCCGCTCGACCCGGCCTGGGTCGGGGAGACCTTCGACCACATCAACCTGCTGGTGCTCGAGGGCGACGCCGCCGCGCTCGCCGAGCACGTCTCGAAGCTCGATGCGCAGCGCGCCACCGGTGACGCAACCGCCGGGGCCCGGGCCGCATCGTAGACTGCTCGCCGCAGATGCTCACGTTCGCCACGCTATCGGTCCATAGCATCGACCAGTACCCCCCGCCGGGCAGAGCCTTCGCGCTCCAGGCGACGCGCTCGCCACCGTCCAAGATCTCCCGCACCAGCGGGTGTGTCTACTTCGTCAACTCCGTCGGAGCCTGGTCGGCCTAGCGTCGATCTGAGTTGCTTGGAGCCTCAAGCCTCCAAAGAGGCCCGGATGGACCCACGCTCCTAGGAACTACAGCTGATATGGCGTGGATTTGTCAAGTGGGCTGGGTGATCGCGCCGCTTGGCGGGGCGTCTGTTGTTGTTCAGGAGGGCGGGGCGTCGGGCTCGGTGTCGGCGTTGCCAGTCTGATATGCGGGGATTGGCACCCCAGGGCCTTGTTCGCTGTCGGGCGTGCGCGGGTCTAGGAGCGAGCGTGGCCCGGTGGGGTTGCTCATAGTTGGTTCGCGCGTGCCCGGCCGCTTGGCGGCCCGGCGCCCCGGCCTCCCGAACCGGGTGGCTGTGAGTGAGGGTTAGTCGGCGGTGGCGGCGGCCCAGAGGAAGCAGGCGAGCTCGCGGGCGACGCGCGACGGTCACGCCGTGCGGTTTGCCGCGGGCTTTCATCTGGTGGTAGACGCGGTGCAGGCGGTGCTGGGCCTTGTTAGCGATCGCGAGGACGTGATCGGGCTGGCCCTGCTGGCGGCCTGCAGGGTCGGCCGACGTGGGTCGCGGCCCGTAGTGCCAGGCAGCCTCGACCAGCAGCCGGCGGGCGAGCGTTGACCCGGTCTTGGTGATCGCGCCCGCTGGATGACTCGCCGGACTGGTTCAACGACGGGGTCATCCCCAGCCACGCCCCGAGGCTCTGCGGTTTCTGAAACCGCTCCCAATCACCGCCGAGCTCGAGGTGGATCGATAGCGCGGTCTGCGTGTCGATCGCCCCTGAAGCATCGAGTCGGGCGACCGTCGGCCACCACTCGCTCATCGGTCGCCAGCTGACCGATCCGCTCGGCGAGCGCGATCTTGCGGGCGGTCAGCCCGTCGACCGGGGCGAGCAGGTTCACGATACGACCAGCTCGCTGACTGGCTGATCGAAATGCTGGCGCGGCGAGCCACTGCGATGCTCCTGGCTCCAGGTCGTCGGCTTCGGATACACCCGGCCGTGACGCAACAGCATCTTCGAGACCCGGTGCCGTGCGTTCATCAGATCCCGTCGGCACGCGTCATGCAGACGCGTCAGCTCACTTGCGGCCTCGACCTCGACAGGCGGGACCCTGATCAGCGTGAAGCGAACCGGCCAACAGACACCGAGCCAACAGCTCCGCGTCCTTGCGATCGGTCTTCACCCGATCCGACCGTCCACGCGGCGTCTTTCCCGGCGCGACCACATCCATCCGGACCCCGGCCGCGACCGCCGCCCGATAGAGCCCGAACCCGGTCGGGCCGGCCTCATAACACGCATGCACCGGCCCGGGCAACGACCTCAGCCACGCGACCGGCGCCTCCACACCACCGCCACGAAACCGCCAGCGCGTCAACTCGCCGGTCATCGCATCGATCGCCGAGGCATGCACCGAACGGGCATGGACATCCAATCCCGACGAACGTCATCGTTCCGGACATGGCCGGACCTCCTCAATCATAATGGGGTCAGCCGGAGCCGAAATCTCCGGCCAGACAAACCCCCGCGAGGAGCGTCCGGCCACCAGCCCCGGCTGTCAACCGCTCAACGGCCGACACCGCCATAGGGTCTAGCTCAGGCAGCCAACGCAATGGAGGCGGCGCGAGATGGAGGTGAGCAGGGCGAGGCTCGCGCTGGGCGGGCGATGCGGCGAGCCGACGACTTCCGGGTGCTAACTACTCTCGCTCTCGAACATCCTTTCGGACGGCGCCAGCGCCCACAGGGCATGGCGTGGGGCCCCCAACACCGGAGTCGATCGCCCCGATCAACCAGCTCGCTTGCGGTCGCCGCTGTCGCTTGCGGAGGCGCTCTCCTCATAGCGGTGGACGGATCTGGCAGCGCGGCTGCCACGCCTGCTGGGGGTGGGAGTGCAACGTCCGCTTCCCAGACTGGGGCATCTAGCTCCGTCACGACCGCTCTCAGTGGGGACTATGGCCTGCTCGGTGAAAGCACCTCGGTGAGTCAGACTGCTCTGCCGACCGGAACCAATGTGACCAACGCCCTCGATGGACAGGTGCAGGCTTACGGATTGGACCTCGGCGCGGCACGCATGGCCGCTGGCGCCGGCGGGGCTGAGGAATGGCTTGTGCCTGGCGACACTGGCTATTGTTACGTCGGATTTTCGGGTGGCCCTTACTCAGGGTTCATCGGATGTGCGGACGGGACTCCGGGCAATGGATTCTTAGGCGAGGTCGCTAAATCGCCGAGTGGCTATGTAGTGATGGGCCTAGTGCCGGACGGTAACGCGACGGTAACTCTGACCGCGATCGATGGCACAGAGATGACGGCTCGAGTCGCGGATAACCTCTTTGTCGCCAGTAGCTCGGCGGCACTGTCGGGCCTTCAGTACGTGGGAGCGTCGGGAGCGACCGTGACTGACAGCTTGGCTCTGCCTTCAGCATTGCCTACCGGCTCCGGGTAGCCACTCTGGGTCGGGCACGTTCTGTCCTGAGCGACCGCATGAATGAATGCCTCTCGGAGGTCCGACGATGATCCCGCGTCTATAACGCGACTCGGCAAAGTATCAGGGGCCAGACACCAGCGTCGCTTAGCGTGTTCGTCAGACGGGTCGCTTAGTGTTGGTGTCGACAGGCATAGATTCTCGGATCAGTGCTGCCAGTGTCGCGATCTCTCGCTGCAGAACACGGCCCGAGGCGACTTCCTCGTCGGCCACAAGGTATCGAATGCGGCCTGACCTCAAGAGGGCGCCAAGGTTTTCGTCGCCGTTGAGCATCAGGACTAAGTCTTCGGCGGTTCCCGTGACGACCGCCTCCACGTCACCATCGCCTTGCGTGATTGTTCCGCTCTCGATATCGAAGATCCACCGCAGCGACGGGTGGTCTTCTGCGATGAGCGCAAAGGGCCCAATTTGAGTTTCGTGCTTCTGAGGAGTGCTGTTCTCGATGAACTGCCGGAGTTGCCGGCTCCAGATCGTGTCCTCGTGGACTGGCACGGCGCGCTCGGCGGTGTTCCACGACCGGTCAAGGACCGGATAACCGAGCGCTTCAAGCTTCTCGTTGATGGCTGTGAGCAGGGGCGGCGGCAGCATCGTCACTGGTACACGTTTGCCGTGGCCGATCGAATTGGCGTGTACTGAGGCCGTATGTTCGATCTTGTAATCCGCCGGACCGGGCGCGACCTCGCGGTCAAATGCGGCTCTGAGCACCGTGAGGTCCTGATGAACATTAAGGAAACGCTGTATGTCCATGACTGCTTGGTCGGGGTGGGTCACCAAGTCCTCGTATCGCATGCGTAGGCAGAGCTTCTGGGTGCTGCCTCTCCCATTCAAGCGCCGCGGTTACGTGGTCGAGCCAGTAGCTGGCGAGGGCCGCAACCGTGTTTCCAGGGAACCTTTGAACGTAAGGGGCATAACCGTATGCCTGAAAACCCCAGGGGGAAGCTTCGATGCCTGACGCTATGGTATCCATGACGTGCCTCACCGCGAGCACAGCGCGCGTCGCAGGGAAGACTTGGTGGACCAGCTCAAGGTGGTAGACGGAGTCGAGTGACTTGTCAACATAGACACGCTTGCGTTGTCGGTCGCAGTAGCTCTGGAGCGCCTTCTGCACCGTCGCGGCGATCCACTGCCTCGCTGGCTCCGGAAGGTTGGGCGCGGTGCGCGACTTTGCCTCTTCCTGATTGTCGTCAGGGTCGGCTTTCAGCTGGCCATTAGTCCGCTCTGGAGGTGCCTGGCCAGGATCGGTCTCCGGCATGTCGTCGAGACTGTCGGCATTGACGGTGCTCCAGACCTGGGCCATATGAGACATCAAGGCTGGCACCCCTGCCTCAGCCGGGCAGGCAATCTCCGAGTGGGCGTCGAGCAGCACCCGTTGCAGTGTCGTTCCGGATCGGGCCGCTCCGACGATGAGCGCGAATTCCGGATACGGCTGCTGGAGTTCAGGCGTCAACTGGATCTCTCTTCCGATTGTTCGAGTTGTGGCTTCGGCAGCTGGAATTGGAGACTAATATGTGCGGGCCGAGCGAGCGATTGGATGATGCCAGATGCTGGAGTTCAGTCAGCTATTGGAACTCTTGTACAACGCACATCGCGATGTCCACGCGATGTTCGTGGAGACTCGCGACTGGGGGCGCCAAGAAGCAACCGACACTGTAACCCTCCAACCAGACGCCGACGGGCGGATGCGCTTGCGTTGGATGGGTGCCGGGCCGTTTGACCAGCAGGTGCGCAGTGGGCGACGAGTTTGGTTCGTGCCGCCCGATCGGGTTCGGGTCGAGGTGCTTCAAGGCAACGTGATTAAGCGGACGGTAGTTCGTGACGGAGAAGCTTGGTGGCGCTGGGATTGCGACGATGGGGAAAGTGCCGGCGATCTGACACAAGGGGGGGCGATTCCACCGCTTCTTGACGTACCTCTGCTCAATCCTGCGCGCCTGTTGTCCAGCATGTGGTTCGAAGTCAGGAGCGACTGCACCAGAGCCGGGCGCGCTGCAATAGCCACCACCGCGGTGCCTCGGTACGAATCGAACGGAAACGAGCGTCGCTTCGAATGCGAGTTTGACGTGGAGCACGGCACCCTGCTTCATATGGTGACTCATGAAGCAGGGGAACGGATCAGCGCCACAGAAGTCTTAAGAGCCGATTATGACCCCGAGATCACTGACAAAACGTTTACGTTCGCGACTGTCCAGAGCGGTGATAGCGGAGGCGCGCTCATTGTTTCGCCGCAACGTCCCCGCGGGATGGCACAGGCCTCAAACTCTAGCCAGGGATTTTCGTTACCCGTTCCTCAGGCTGTGCTCGCAAGCCATCGAACGGTTTGGCTGACCGGGTTACCTGGCGCTGGGAAGTCGAGCATCGCAAGGGCAACCGAACGTTTACTTCAGCAGTTGGGGGCTCGCTGCTGCGTACTAGATGGTGATGAGATTCGGCTGGGCCTCAGCAGCGATCTCGGGCTGACTCGTGAGGATCGCGGCGAGCAGGCGCGTCGCGTAGCGCATATTGCGGCGATGCTGGCAGATGCCGGAGTCGTTCCAGTCGTGGCGCTGGTTTCGCCGTACGCCGCCGATCGGGAGCTAGCACGAACGATTCACGAGGTCGCGGGCGTTGGGTTTCTAGAGGTCTGGGTCGACACGCCACTCGACGTCTGTGTTGCACGAGACCCCAACGGCATCTACGCTGCCGCGAGCAACGTGGACCTCTCTGATGGCGGTGCCGTCACGGCCGACGGGTCTGGGGTGACTGGGCTGACCGCACCGTACGAAACCCCAGCACACCCAGACATCCGCGTTGGAGGTGACAAAGGGCATCCCAGGGTGGCTGCGAGCCAGATTGTTGAGCTTATGCTCTCAAGGCCTATGCACAGTCAGGTCCTATCGCTTGGTGACCCTGCAGCCGTCGCGCCAGCCCCTTTCAGCGTCGAGGGAGCGTGAGACCATTCGGGGGACTCGGACCGCCGCGCGGAGATCGGCCGTGAAGCCGCGTGCGGTACAGGAGGTTGCGCTCGCAACGGCCGGGACGGGCCAGTCGACCTGCAGCCTTGATGCCGCCAGGGCTGCCGACGACCGTCCTCAGGTGGGGTTGAGCTAGACGGCGCTTTGCCGATCCCTGTCTCTGGGCTGTCTAGGGCTTCGCTCTTGGTGGACGCTCTCGGCTAAGGCTTCCGCGTAGGCCGCGAGGAGGCGAAACGCGCGGGCGAGCTCGGCGATGCTTGTGCCTTGGGCGGCGGCTTGCCATTCCTTGACGGTTTCATCCCATTTGGCCCACAGGTGCGGGTCGCCGGGACGGTTAGCGTCGGGTCCGAGCTCATGGGCAAACTGCGGGGCTGCGGGCCATGGTGTCTTGCCGGTCAGGCCCGCCGTGATCGCGTATTCGAGAGCGGCTGCCTCGAGTGACGCTGCGCTCGCCGTGCTGCGTAGACGTTCGGCGAAGTCGGCGTCTGGTGGCGCCAGCTCGTGTGCGCGTTGCGCAGCCGCCCAGGCGGCATCGCCTGCGCGGGTGCGGTCTATCGCTGTGGCCACATTCATGGGTCAATGCTCTTGGTTTTGGATGAACGTGCCGACAACCTGAAAAGAAGAGGCATCGCTGCGCGGCGCTGTTGGGACAGGCGCGTCGCTTGTGTTGCTTACCAGTTCGGCCACGTCGGCTTCACGGAGCATGTATTTGCGCTCACCGAATCGTTTGGCGGGCAGTTTCCCCTCACGAATCCATAGCCGGATCGTTGCCGGCGTCATCCGGAGCCGCTCCGCTACCTCGTTGACCGTAAGCGTGTAGTCGTCCGGTAGACGTTGATCGCTCATCTATCCCTCGCGTTCGCTTACGCTAATCGACGTTATCTGATAATATCAAACGCTATGAAGCAACCCAAGGACGGGGCTAGCTCAATGACTGGCAGCGACGAATCTGAAGGCAATGTTCATTATCTGCCGCCTCGCGCCGTCGGGGATGACGCTAACACACATAGTCACGAGTTCGCGGTCGCTCCGACTCTGCTTGCCGGCGCGGCGGTCGAGCCAGCGGCTGCGTTGCATGTAGATGCAGGCATGGAGCGGGCTGGCGCGGCCGCCCAGGAGCTTGATCCGCAGCAGCGTCAGGAGCCGAGCGGACGCGGGTTGGATGCGGAAGGCGGGGAGGTTCAGTGGGCGGATGGAACCCCGACCGAGGCTCCGGCTAGGCGCCGTGGGCTAAGCCGGCTTAGGCGTGAGGCCCTGGCGAGCGCCGAGCCCGTCTCGTCGCCTGAGCCTCCGAACTGCGCGGGCGGTGAGAACGCTGACGGTGATCGCCACCCTGAGGACGGGCCGGCAGTCGCATCGACATCCACGACCGCGCCCGAGCCCGGGATCGCACCACCAGAGCCTGTTCCCACTGTTGTCCCCGGATCGGTGTGGTCGCGGCCAAGCGGCGATCACTGGAGCAGCGCTGCTGAAGCCGTTCAGCCGACCCTGCGTCCGCCTGGTGAGGGGCACGGGAGGGCGCGGTTTCTTGCGCCACTTGCTCTGCTGGTCGTCGTGGGGATCGCTGCAGTCATGGTTATCGGCGAGTTCAGTGGCGATAGCCACCCGCCGCGTAAGGCCTTCGTCAGTGGTCGCAAGGCGCGGGCGTCCACGTCGAACGTCGTGACGATCACCGTTCCCAGGGTCGCGACGCATAACACGCGAGCGATGTCCGCGACCAAGCCGCTGCATAAGGCGAAGGGGGCGTCCAGCACGCTAGGACGGGCCACCGCGACCAGCGCGGTCACGACGGCGGCAACCACCACCACTCCGGCCGTGAGCGACGCGCCGACCGTTACGACACCGCCGGCCGTGACGACGACCCCCGCCGCCACCGTAACTCCTACTAGCGCCCCGAAGGTCACGCCCACCGACAACACGTCAAAGAAATCTGCGGGCGCGACTGACCGAGGCTCGAGCGTCTCGGGCGCTCTCCCTGACGTGAAGCAAACCGAACAGCAGCCGTAACAAGTCACGGATCGACTACCTGGGGCGCTCGAGACGTGCCCCAAACGCGAAAGGAGCACGCACGCTATGCGAGCTGACCATCCCCATCCCCATCCTCATGGCGCCGCGGCAGGGGTACCGCGGAGTGGCCGCCACCAACGTACGCTTGGACACCTGCTGACCCTCGTCGCGGCGCTCGCCGCCATGATCGGCATCGGCGCGATCATGGCTGGCAGTGCGTCTGCCAATGGCTATAACGGGCTGCTTTCGAGCAGCGCGAGCGTGAATGTCCCGGCGCTGATCGGAGGTATCCCGGCGGGATCCACGTACCAGCAGCTGGTGTGGTCAGCTCCGGCGGGCGTTCAGTTTCATGGCTTTGCGTATACGAGCGGGGCGTTCTGGGCACAGAACTTTGATCTGACTGGCGGGCTCTCTGCGGGGTTCAAGGGCTCGGGGGGGAGTGCCCCTACGGACCTGAACTTTCCGTGGACGACGGATTGCTCGATCTCTGAGGATGACTCGCCGCGCACCTGGATCAACAATGGGGTGTCGGTGAGTTCCAGTACGAAGGGGCCATATGGTGCCGCCAACGGTGACTGTGGGACCACAGCCGGGAACACGAGCGGGTGGAACTACACAAATGCTGAGGTCGAATCCAGCAACCCGGCCGTCAATCCCCAGACGGATTATCAGAGCTTGACGCTGTCGGTGTGGTGCGCCCGCGACGCGGCATGCAACAACGACGACAGCGCTGCTGCCTCGGTCACGAACCTGTCCGGCAACTTCGATGACTCCTACGACCAGCCATCCGGTAGCGCAGGGTGGAGCGGGGTGGGCGGCAGTGCCTGGGAGCAGACTAACAGCGGCAACGTCGCTCTGTCAGCCTCAGCGAACGACCCTGCCGGTGTCTGCTCGATGCAGGCCAACCTCACCGGCCCACAGAGCCTGAGCGCTGCGGTCGGGAACCAGGGCCCGGCCGTCACGAACGTTGGTGGGGCGGTCGGCACCGAGTTCCAGTACGGAACCAACCCGTGCTGGACCGGCCAGACCGACAGCGGGTCGTGGACGCTTCCCGCTGGGCTCGCCTCGGGGAGCTACTCGGCGAGCTTGCAGGCCAGCAACCCCGGGAACTATGAGGCGCAGGGGTTCAGCGCCGCCGGCTCTCCCATCGTCGCGACCGCCAGTGCAATCTCGATTGACGATCAGGCACCGACCGTTCAACTGTTGAGTCCGACCGGCTCGGGTAGCTGGACTAGCAGTTCCGCCGCAACCGTGGACGTGTCCACCGGTCCGTCCGGGCTCTCGTCGCTGACGTGTACCGATAATGGTGCTGGTGATGGTGCGACGCGGCAGAGCAGCAGCGGCAACGCCTACGTCTACACGGTGCCGCTCAGTACTGGCAGCAACAACATCAGCTGCTCCGCTGCCAATGGTGACGGGAACGGTGCCCTGACGGGCAATAGCGGCACGGGGCTATACCAGCAGGACGCTGTGGTTCCGACGATCGTGTACACCGACACCGGCTACACCCCGGGAACCTGGACATCCTCAAGTCAGACGGTGAACGTGCGTGCGACGGGCGGGCCGTCCGGAATCACTGGCCTTTCATGCACGCTCAACGGCCACGCGCTTCCGGACGGCACCGGGGACACCGACAGTATGGGCGCTGCCGGTGCGACACAGACTGCGTCGGTGACCCTATCGGCCAACGGTGCGCGCGACCTGTCGTGCACCGCGGAGAACGCCGGTACCCCATCGATCACCGGGTCAGGCGACTATCAGGTCGACGTCGACTCCCAGGTCCCGGTGACGACGTTCCTGACGGGCAACGGGTATGCGGCCACGAGCACTCAGGCTGCGGATCCGCAGACCGCCGCCGGGCAGAACTGGCTTGACGGCACGTCCAACACGATCACGATCGGCGTCACCGGCACGGAGCCGATCGTGTATTCCGGTGTACAGACGATCGAGTGCACGATCAACGGCTACACGCCGCAGGAGGAGACCTCGACGAACGCGCCGAGCACAGGCACCATCGCCCAAAACACACCATTCATGGCGTCATTCGCCGCCGGACCGAAGTACGGGTGGATCGATGGCCAGAATGTCGTGGCCTGCCAGAGCGACAGTCTCGCGGGGGTCGTGGGAGCTGACGGGCGCAGTTCGGAAACGAGCTCGATCGAATATGTCGACGTGAACGATCCTTCATTTCCGACGACCCCGGGTGGCGCCTTGCTGCCTCCGAGCCCAGGGCAGTGCGGGATTTCGTCTGTGATCAACAACGGTGGCTGTGCGTACAGCAATGGGCCGTCGCAGATGGCTTGGTATTCGTCGGCGCAGCATGTGACAATCACTGCGGATGACACGGGGGCGGCGGCTCCGATCACGTCAATCACCTGCTCGGGCGTGCCGATGTCAGCATCGTCGTGGACTGCCGCTGCGGACCCGGGTGATGTGGACGGTCGCAACGGTTTGACTGTGGTTGCGACGATCAATCCGGATGGTGGGAAGCTCGACTGCTCTGCTTCTGATTCTGCGAGCCCGGTCGATACTTATGAGCTGGGGACCTACAACGTGTCGATCGATCCGTCGACCCCCAAGGGGTTCTTCGAGCCGCAGGGTTATCAGGGGGCGGCGAAGAACATCCTGCAGCTGAAGCTTGATTCGAACCCGTCGGGGATCGAGCGCGTGACGGTGCAGGCAACTGATGAGAACACCGGGGTCGTTTACACCGGTGATCAGTTGACGGCCAACCCGGCCGACGGGCATACGGCGTATGCGACGTTGGATCAGAACACCGGGACCTGGAATCTCACGATCAACCCGGCGGTGTTCCCGAGCCTGACCGACAGGATCAAGTTCGTCGCTACAGCCACGACGAATGCCGGTGTGACCGGCACGATCAACACTGCCGAGAACGGTTCGCCGGAGGTCGTGACCCCGGCCGGACTGGGGGGAACGACCATCCCGATCGGTGCCGGGTACTCCGAGACGGGGGACGGGACCGCGATCACCGCGACCGCTCAGACCGGTCACTGGACCGCGGCCGGAACACGCGAACAGGAACTGCCGACAGCGCTTCAGGGCACGAGCCGCAACCCGCTCGCGCCAACACCCGTTGCGACCGTCGCAAGCTGGAAGCACTCCGTCTGCAAAGCCGCGGCGAAGCGGCAAGGCAAGAACACTGCGAAAAAGCAGAAGAGCCAGAAGCGGGCCTGCACGATTCTCACGAGCCGCGCACCGAAGTCTGAGGCGCTACCAGCGAACTACAACCAGGAAACCGAGATCACCGGGACGCTCACCAACACCCACAACAACACGCCGATGGCCGGCGGCTCGATCGGGATCTACGCCACCAACCTCGTCACCGACCAGGTCAAGCTCGCCCACGTCGAGACCACAGGGCCACGCGGACGCTTCAGCTACCGCCTCGCCCCCGGCCCTGCTCGGCGTGTCGATCTGATCTACCTCGGTCAATGGGACACCTACCACGGTGCCGACACCGCGTTCGACACCACAACCGCGGGGCGGCTGCGTGCTCAAGCTTCCCGAGCGGTGCGGGTTGGTCAGACGATGAGGCTTGCCGGTCGGATCCTCGGCGGGTCCATCCAGACCAAGGGCGCGATCGTGCAAATGCTGTACACGATCGCCGGAGTGCGCCCAGAGTTGGAGGTCGATGAAGTAATCGTGATCTGACATAAGCTCGTCGTCGCCTGCCGGTGTGAGTCCGGTCCGGGTAGCTGCCAGGAGGCCCGGTAGCAGGCTGGCGGCTTGGTCTGGAAACGGGCCGGGTCGAAGCCCAGCGTCGAAAGCCCTTATGGGGGAGCGACCGAGCGGTCCGCAGCATCAAGCGAAGCCTGCCGCGCCGTTAACGTGCCTGCCCTTGGGCGGGAGATAGGAAGAGCCGAGCCGAGTCCGTCACGGCGAAGGCCACGGAAAGAGTGAAGATCCTGGAATCGCAGCTCTGAGGAACTTCCCGGCGTAGAGGGCGTGGAACGTTCGGATGGTGACGATGGGAACTGGGGAGACCCTCCCCGGCCCAGTGGCCTGCGAGTTGCTGCTGGATCGCGGCGTCCTATAACCGGGTGACCCTCGGGAAGTGGATGACCGGCCGGGAGGGAGTCGGAGGCGGCCGTATTACTGCTTGAGCCGACGGGACAACAGAACCCGCGGTGAGGGAAGGGCCGCTGCTTCGTTCACGCGTCACGCACAGGGAAGGACCGGTGAGTGCCAGAAATGGCTAGGACCACCAAGCAGGATTCAGTCCGAGATCTGCAGCGAGCGCTTTACCGGGCGGCCAAAGCCGATCCCGGACGCAGGTTCCACGCGCTTCACGACAAGATCTATCGCAGGGATGTCGTGGAGCGGGCGTGGGAGTTGGTGCGCGCTAATCACGGCGCGGCCGGCATCGATAAGCAGTCCATCGCTGACATCGAGGAGCACGACGTCGTCAAGCTCCTTGATGAGTTGGTCGCGGATCTGAAGGACGGTCGCTGGCGGCCGGTTCCTGCGCGTCGGGTGTTCATTCCGAAACCCGGACGTGAGGAGCTTCGCCCGTTGTCGATCCCGACGGTCCGTGATCGTGTCGTGCAGGCGGCCACCAAGATCGTCATTGAGCCGATCTTCGAGGCTGACATGCTTGAGTGCTCGTTCGGGTTCAGGCCCAGGCGCTCGGCGCACGACGCGCTCCAGGTCGTCGTTGACGAGTCCTGGCGCGGCAGGCGGTGGGTGGCCGAGACGGACATCGCGAACTGTTTTGAAGCGATTCCGCACGAGGCATTGATGGCGGCGATCGAGGAACGGATCGTTGACCGCCACCTCCTCAAGCTCTTGCGCGCGATGTTGCGTGCTGGGGTGTTGGAGAACGGGTCGGTCAAACGCAGCGTGGCCGGAACCCCGCAGGGCGGAGTGATCTCACCCGTTCTTGCCAACGTCTACCTGCACCGGCTTGACCGGCAGTGGGATAGGCGTGGCACTGGGGTTCTGTGCCGCTATGCGGATGATCTATTAGTGATGTGTCGGACCGAACGGGAAGCCGAGAACGCGCTTAGTGCGCTCGCGGTGATCCTGGGCGAGCTTGGGCTTGAGCTCAAGCACGCCAAGACCAGGATCGTGCACTTACGTGAGGGCGGCGAGGGGTTTGACTTCCTTGGCTTCCACCACCGCTACGTGCGCGGGAACACCCCACGGTCAAAGCACCTCACGTTCCTTGTCCGCTGGCCCTCGCGCCAGGCGATGCAGCACGCCCGTCAGCGCGTTCGTGAGATCACGGCGCGGGAGCGGCTGTTGCTGCCGGTCGAAGACATCGTCGAGGACCTCAACCGGTTCCTCGGCGGCTGGGCGGGCTACTTCCGCTACGGAAACTCCGCCGAGTCCTTCGACACGATCACGCTGCACGCTGTGAACCGGTTGGCGATCTTCGTCGCCAACCATCACCGGCGTGACCGTCGGTTCGGATGGTGGGCCGTTGCCCGCCAATCCCCGGACCGCTACGGCCTGATCGACCTCAACGGAACCATCGTCCCGCCGCGCGCGTTCCGCCCGCGGCACCGGGCACGCTGAATGCCAGGCGGTGAAGAACGTCGGCGAGCCGTGTGCGGGAGAACCGCATGCACGGATCGATGGGGGGCGGGAGGAAACCAGGTGACAGTCGGCAACGCCGCGCGACACCGGGCGCCTCTCGCCTACCCGACCGCCAGCGCGGTTGGGCGCCATTCAAGTCCGGGCGCTCCAACATCAAGGGCAAGTTCACGATCCGCTTCCCAATCTCAAAGGGCAGCGCCGGACTGACCTACCGGGTGCGGATCAAGGTCCCAACCCAGGCCGGCTGGGGATTCAGGGCCGCGACCTCACGAACGATGAGGTTCCACGTGTCCTAACCCGAGCCGCACCGGGCGACTGTCTAACCGAGGCTGAGGTCTAATCAGCCTCGCGTCTGGGCAGTCGCCCTACGGGCCGCCGGGACGTGGTCTGGCGCGCCCGAGTGGGGTGGGAACGAGGGCTTACAGTTAGTCAAGAATGTCGTGGATCGCATCCAAGATCACGATCGTCCTACTGACCGGCCTCGCGGTGCCGCTCGTTGCATCGAGCTCGCTTGCCGCGGCGCCAAAGAACTATTGGCTGGTGTCCTCGACCGGACAGGTCTTCGCCTACGGCAAAGCCAAGGCTCATGGATCCGAGTACGGCAAGAAGTACAAGGGAGAGATCACCGGGATCAAAGGCACGGCAAACGGCGGCGGCTACTGGATCGTGACCACCAAAACGCACTACGGATTCGGTGACAGTAGCCGCTACAAGTACCGGGCCGGCGGCCTCAAGAGGTACACAGGCAAAACCAAGCCAAAAGGCCTGCACGGTCGGATCGTCGGATACGCAACCGCCACCATCCCTACATCCAAGAGCGAGGGAGGGGACGGCACGAAGACGACGACAACCAAGACGACGTCGACCACGACAACCCCGACGGTCGACTGCTCCCATATCGCGATCCAGACCAGCACTCTCAGCCCCGGAACCGCGACCGATCCCTACAGCCAGGCGCTGACCGCGGGCGGGGTCAGTGGGGGCAACTGGTTATGGACCATCAAGACGGGGAGCTTGCCGACCGGACTGATGCTCTCAACCGGCGGCGTGGTCTCGGGCACACCCGCCCCGACCACCGCCGGGACGCTGAGCACGTTCACGGTTCGGGCAACCAACAGCGTCTGCACGGGCAGCCCGGCGACCAAGGGCCTCACGCTCACGATCGGGGTGCCGCCGATGAGCATCACCACCCAGACCCTGGGAGCAGGCACCTACGGCGAGCCCTACAACCAAGCCATGACCGCGACCGGCGGGCAACCCGACGACTACGAGTGGACAGCAACGGGACTCCCCAGCGGACTTTCGATCTCGACCGCCGGTGTGGTCACGGGCAGCCCATCGGCGACGGGCACCTACAACGGCGTCGCAATTACCCTCACCGACACGACAGGCGCCACAAGCCCCGTCACCGCCTACTACGCGATCACCGTCAGCTACCCACCGCTCCAGATCACAGCACCGACCAGCCTTGCCAACGGGCAGGCGACCGTCCCGTACGGCGACGTGACCTTCGCAGCTACCGGCGGCACGCCAATGTCCATCCCGGCTCAATACCGCCCCGCCGACTACGAATGGTCCGCAACCGGCCTGCCCACAGGCATGACCATGTCCGTCAGCGGCGTGCTCTTAGGCACGTCCGCATCCCCCGGCAGCTACACAGTCGCCGTCACGCTGACCGACGCGCTCGACACGTCCAACAGCATCACCCAAGACTTTGCGCTGGCCATCTCAGACGCTCCGCTCGGCTTCGTCACGACCACGCTCACCGCCATCCAGGGACAGTCCTATACCGGCCACGTCATCGCCCAAGGCGGGCAGTCCCCCTACACGATCAACCTCATCTCCGGCTCGCTGCCAAGCGGCATGACCTTCAACAACGGCACGATCACACTCGATTCATCGGTTGCCTCCGGCGACTACCACTTCATGATCGGGGTCGCCGACAGCCAGAACAACCCAGCAACCGCGCAAGAGACCTTCAACATGTGGGTCGCGCCCAGCGAAACAACCCCGAATCTGAGCGTCTCCGGTAGCGACGCAAACACGATATGGGCGGGCTACGTCGAGCAGGCGTCCAGCGCGTTCACCTCAGTATCTGGCACCTTCACCGTGCCCACCGTCCAGCTAAGCCCATCTAACGAAGTGTCTCCCTGGGTCGGGATCGACGGCTACAACGGCAGCGGTGTCGTACAAGCCGGAGTCACCGCACTCGCAGGGAACGACACCGCGTCATACGAGGCTTGGTGGGAGACGTACCCGACCAACTCACCCCAAGACCAGTTCGATGCCAACCCTGGCGACACTATCAACGTGAACATCTGGGAGACCAGCAGCGATCAGTGGGAGATCACACTGAATGACCTCACCAGCGGCCAAGGGTTCGCGACGCAGGCGACATACACCGGAAGCGACTTGACCGCAGAATGGATCGTCGAGAACGCCGCTGGGGCTCCCGCCGTGGGTTACGCGGCGACGAGCACGTTCAGCAACCTTGCTGCCTCACAGGCGGGAACAGGGATGCTCGACCTGTCCACTACCGGGGCGACGCCGAGTTCGCTCACGGCGGGCGGCTTCTCAGTTACCGATTACAACTGACGTCGCGCCTCGCCCAGGTCGCAATGACTCGTGGCGTGGCCGTGCTCGCCGGCTGACCGTCTGCCCACGACAACCCCTGCTGCTTGACCTTGACGTCGGCTCGTCTTGATTAGACGATGCAGTCGTGGCGAGGACGCCGAAACAGCTCCGGGGTGTGTCGCGGCATGCATGACGGCCTTTGTGATCGTGCTTGCGGAGATGCCGAGGATCGCGCTTGGGGACTCGACGCCATTCCTGGTCACCCAGATAGGGCCTCCGGCGCAGGTGATCAAGCATCGCCCTCGCGTTGTCGTTTACACGGGCGCGGCTCCGCCTTCCTGGCAGGTCGCGGCAGGTCGGCAGGGCATCCGGCAGTCTTCATTGGACCCGCTGGTCCGCGTCCTAATGTCAAGGCCGCTTGAAAACCAGGCCAGTTCTGCCGGTTGAAAACTAGGCCACTTGAGGGTTGGCGCGCCGGCGGTTTCTGGAGCGAGCCGTAGGCGAGCGGAGGAAACTGCCGGCGGGCGCGTTGGTCAGGCGAGGTCCGGGGGCGGTGCTGGGCGTGGGCCGAGGTCTTTGCCGCGTAGGCGGTAGCTGTCGCCTTTGAGCGAGAGGATCTCGGCGTGGTGGATGAGCCGGTCGATCATCGCGGTGGCGACCATGTCGTCGCCGAAGATCTCTCCCCATTTCGAGAACGGCTTGTTGCTGGTGACGATCATCGAGGCGTGCTCGTAGCGGGAGCTGACGAGCTCGAACATCAGGTTCGCGGCCTGGGGGTCGAACGGGATGTAGCCGATTTCGTCGACGATCAGCAATGGGATCAGCGCGAGGCGTTTGAGCTCGGCTTCGAGCTGGTCTTGGCGTTTGGCTTCGGCGAGCCGGGCGACCCATTGGGTCGCGGTCGCGAACTGGACGCGCTGGCCGGCGAGACACGCGCGGACACCCAGAGCGATCGACAGGTGTGTTTTGCCGGTGCCCGGGGGGCCGAGCATGATCACGTTCTCGCGGCCGTGGAGGAAGTCGAGTTGGCCGAGGTGCTCGATCACCTGCTTCTTCACCGAGCGTTGGAAGGTGAAGTCGAACTCCTCCAAGGTTTTGCGTGCCGGGAACCTCGCGGTCTTGATCCGGTTCTCCCCGCCGTGGCTGTCGCGGGCGGAGACCTCCGTGCCGAGTAGCGCCTCAACGAACTTCTCATAGGACCATGACTCCTCCCGGGCCCGCTCGGCCAGGACCGGGAACGCCCGGGCCGCGGCCGGGGCCTTCAACGCCCGGAACAGATGGGTGAGCTCCGCCTGGCTGCTCATGCGATCAGCTGGTCATAGACCGACAGGGGGCGCTGCTCAACTTCGACCTCGTGGCGTTGGCGGCGGCGCTGCGCGCTGGACCTCGAGGCGGTTCTGGTGGGCGGGGTCAACGATCGTCTGATGCCCGGCGAAGATCCGCTGGTGACGGCAGGCGAGCTCGCCGGTGTCCAACACGACCGCTATGATCTCGGTCTGGCTGACCCGAACCTCGACACGCCGGCCGGCGAACACGGGGTCGATCGAGTAGTCGTTGCGATCCACCCGGACCAGAGGCTGCTGCGGCACCCGGAGCACCCACCGCCGGTCAGTGTCGACGCTCATGCGCCCGAGCGGCCGCAGCTGGCGCTCATGCTCGAGCCGCTCGGCCGGGACCGCGCGGATCGTGCGGTGCTGACGGCCATTGGCCTTCACCGCCCAGCGATCGAGCTGGTCCTGGAAGTCGAGGTGGTTGACGAAGTGGCGCCGCGGCTCGAAGTTCTTCTCCAGATAGTCGTGCTGGCGCTCGAGCTGCCCCTTCGCCTCCGGGTCACCGGCGTCGAGGATGATCCAGCCGACCTGCAGCTGCCCGCAGAACGACAAAAACGCGTCGGTTGGCTTCCCGCGACCGGCGATCGCGGACTCGCGGTCCCACACCAGCTTCTCCGCCCGCACCCCCAACGCCTGCAGATTGCGGGCCAGGCCAGCCAGGATGTCCGGCGCCTCCTTGGAGAACACCAGCGTGCCCGCGAACGCCCGCGACCAGCACGACTGTGAGGTGACGACATAACCACGGCGGGTCTGACCCCAGCCGACCGGAACATGCTTGGAGGGCTCCCACAGATCGCACTGGATCAGCTCCGCCGGCCGATAGAACGTCCGCTGATAGGTGCGCCTGGCCAGAAACCTCGGCCGGACCTCCCGGACGTAATCATCGAAGATCGTCTTGGAGCCCTGATAGCCGATCTCGACGGCGTCCTCCCGCAGCCGCTGCGAGGTACCGGCTCGCATCATCAGCCAGCTGCTCACAGATCCAGTCCTTGAACGGATCCAGGATCGACCCGACCGGTCCCCGCGAATACGCCGGCGGCTTCTCCGCCGCCAACAGCCTCGACACCGTGTCGCGCGCCAAACCCGTCCGGCGACTGATCTCCCGAGCCGAGAACCCCTCGACCCGCTTCATCCGCCTCACCTCAGCCCACTGCTCCACGCCGACCAAGCCTTCCTCCCGATCCGCCAAGGACGAATCGAGCGTCACGACCCAGCCGGACACACCAGCCGGCCGCGCCAGTGGCCTAGTTTTCAAGCGGCGCGAGTGGCCTAGTTTTCACCCGGCGCCCACACCTAAGCCGTCGGTTCGGGTGCGGACTGGCACGACAACTGCCGGCCGAGCTGCGCGGCAGGCTCCTTCCGCGCCTACAAGGCGACGATCCGGGTCCACCGCCCGAGAGTCCTCGACGGACACCTCGTGTTCACCCGGATGACGGTCACCTGCCTGGGCACGCCACCGCCCTACCCCGCATACACGAGCGGTGTGTGGCGGTCGAGGCTGATCTATTCCAAGCACGAGAACCCTGCCTACTTCTGGAGCTGAGCCCCGCGGGTAGCGGGCGAGCCGTTAGGGACCGGGTGGGGAGGTGTCGACACCGTCCCGGCCGAGCATCTCGGTGCGTAACACGAGGAGGTCTCGCGGCGCGTCAACGGCCAGGCGGACTCGATCGGGTCCGACGTGCTCGATCTTGATCGCGATGTGCTCGCCGATCTGGATCTCGTCGTTCTTGTAGCGGGTCAAGATCAGCACTACTGCTTCATCGGCGCACTCCGCCGACCGCTCAAGCTGACTGGACGCGCCCAGCGCCAGTACCGCGAACATATGTTCGTCCGAGTGTGATGCCAGCATCCGCGATCCGATGCAGACCTGGCACTTCTCCGTGACTGAATACCGCCCCGGAAAGCCGTGGGAAGTCCTCTCAGTCCGAAGCGGAATGACCGTCGATCTCGATGACGAGTGCCCGTTCTGGGACTGGGCTTACGAGCAGTTCCCAACGCCGACGTACAAGGTCGAGCTAGACGCTCACGAGACCATCCGGCACCTCAGGATCGTTCGCTGATCTCCTCATCGCCGGTGTGATTGCATGCGGCCACGGCGGCCTGCCGTAGCCGCCCGGTCACGGGTAGGGCTCCGTGATCCTTCAGCGTGTTGACACTGCCGCTGGGGGAGTCTGAGCGTCAAGTTGTGATGGGTCGCGTCTAGGGCTTGGCGGGCGTGATCGGGCGCGCCGCGTGCCCCTTGGGTTGCGCCTGCGGCGACCACTCAGTGTCCCTCCGTGGCTGCGGGTCGCGGTCAAGGTCGGGGCTTTCGCCCCGCTGCGCGGCCGCTGTCGCGGCTTCCTTGACAGCTCGCAGCTCTCGGAGGGCTTCGTGGTCATGCCGCATGGCTAATCACCACCAAAGGAGCACAGCATGGCCGCCGAACCACACACCTCGGGCACGCCGTCAACGAATCAGCTTGCCTACATCCGCGACCTGAACGACAGGACCGGAACCGACTTCATCTACCCCGGCACCGCGGCACGGGCACGAGCCCAGATCGAGCGGCTGACCGCGCTCGTGAGCCGTCAGAACATCGCGATCGCCCAGTTCACCCAGCTCGGGCGTGACGCCGGCCTCCCACTGTTCGACGCAGTTCATCGCGAGGGGACCGCGGTGCGGTTCGTTTGGAACGACCGCAAGGTGATGGTCGTCGTTGACCTCGCTGACCCAGACCCCGAACCGTCTGATGACGGCGTGGCGCTCGCGGCCTAGGGGTACGACCATGAGCACCGACGAATGCAACCCCGGCCGCGCGGTGAGGCTCGGGCTTCATTGCCCGACCTGCGGGTCGGCAGAGCTGGCGACCGTCGAGCGCCTGGACGCAACATGTGCCGGGCACGCGACATTGACGATCGGCCCCGACGGTGAGCTCATCACCGAGTTCCACCCCGGAGGCTGGACCGAAGTCGACTGGGACTGAGCGACCACGCTCGGGGTCACCTGCCGCTCCTGTCTCTGGAACTGGCAGGACGCTGACCCTCTCGACGAACTGACCTTCTCGATGCAGGAGGCCCGCTGATGTCCGCCATCACCGCTCTCGATCAAGGCTCGACCGTGGTTGGCCATTACTCCACACCACATGGCCCACGCAAGCTTCGCGCCAGCGCCCGGATCGGGCACACAGTCCTGACCGACGAACCCGCCTGTCGAACAGGGCCGATCTACACGGTCGAGACGATGCCGGCCAGTGACGGGCAGGATGCCGTGACCGCGATCGTCGATATTTACGTGAACGAGGCGCGGTCCACTCGCTCAATCCCGATGGCGAAGACCATTCTCGACACCGATCTGGCGGTGGTGGCATGAGCGCCTACATCGTCAGCAAACGCCACATCGATCACCTCGTCCAAGCCGCGCTCGTCGGATGCGTGAACACCGAGGGTCGCTGGAGCGACTACGGAGAGTTCGGGTTGGGTTCACGACCGTGAGTACCGCCGCCTGTACACCCCAGCCGACTATCGTGCCGACGGAACCTGTGAGAACGCCTTGACGCCGTCGCAGTTCGGGCAGCTGCTCCTGAACGAGAACATCCGAAGCGTCGAAGGCCGCTACCCGGGTACAAGCGCCAACGCCGGCGACCTTCCAGGCGGCCCTGCCTACTACTGGCTGCCATACGTCTTCGAGCCCGTCATCCCGGACGCCGTCCGCACCGGTCGGCTCGTACGAGTCGGCGTCGGCCCCGTGCTGTCCTGCGCGCAACTGGTCAACGCCATGCGCGGCTACAGCTACCAAGCCTGCGAATCTGATGACTGGCTGCAGACCGAAGCCCACACGATCATCACGGCGCTGCGGGAGAAGCTCCTCGCCCACCTCCGGGGTGTCGAGGAGGCCGACGGCTGGGCCCTCTGACCGACCCGTCCACCACGGGCGCGAGTCGGCACTGGTGGGTTGAGACCCTACCCGGATCAGGAAGCCTCAAGATAAGTCGTTCGACGAGCGCGGACGCATAGCCTCCGTCACGACGTGGCGAACAACCAGACTCTGCCGACGCTCGGAAGGGAGGCGCCAAGCTCGGCCGCCGTGCGCGGCGGCTACAGGAGTGGCAACGGGGCTGGTGGGATGAGCCAAGACGGCGACGGGTGATGAGCCCCGCGCAGATGGCGGCCACTGCGCAGCGTCGGCCTGTCCCACGGTCGGTCGGTCGATTGTCCTTCTCGTCGCGCACGAGCCGCCCGACACGGTCCTCGGCCGCGCAGCGCGGCGCTCACCCGTGGCACGTCTATGCCTCGCGGAGAGCTCACGGTTGATCTCTCGACAGCCTCAAACTCCTGTACGTGACGGCGCCGCGCACCGTTAGGGCTGGCGGGGCCTTCTGTTACCGCCTGCTTCGATCCCGACGCGGAGCCTGCGCGATGCGGGTGGAAGCTGCCACGTGCTTCCTGACCGGTGTGTTCGGGCCCCGAGCGTGGTCTGGCTGTCCGTGCGTAAGCTAGGCAGCTTCTTCTGGTCCGGAAGGAGCTGTGTGATGACGGGGTTCGTGGAAGTGATTCTCAGGCGTATCGACGGGCGCCTTGGCGAGCTGCGCGAGGAAGAGGCCAGGCTGACCACAGCTCGGACGGAGCTGCTTCGTGCAACGCGAACACTGTCCGGCTCGCCGGCCGGCAACCCGGGCTCGCCAGCGAAAGCGCCGAGGACAAGACGCCGCGCAGGGCGTCCACCCGGACGCGCCAAGGACCGCACGAGTCAGGCTCTGCGCTGATCGCTGAGAACCCAGGCATTACGATCTCGCAGTTGGCGGAGACGCTGAAGATCAAGCCGAACTACCTCTACAGGATCATTCCTGAGTTGGTCGCGAATGGGCAGGTGACCAAGGTCGGCAGGTCGATCCACCCTGTGGCAGAAGCAAGCTGATCGAGCGCTTCGAGGCGGCGAGGCTGGTGCCGGTGACCGGCTGAGTGGCGTCTCAACCAGGTTTTCAGTTGAGTCACTCATCTGGGATCTAATAGCCTGCGGAGTGGTGCTGCTCTCGCGCATTCGCGGGGTATCTGGACCGGTATCCTGTGGCGATGGAGGCAGTACGGCCAGGACGGCTAGCAAGCTATGTAAATGGTGATGACCATTTACGCTTGGTCTCGGTGCTGACGCGCGTCGAGACAGTCGGCCACGGCGTTGCCGTGGCGGACGGACCCCGCCGTGATCGGTGGGTCGCTGCGCTGGGCAAGAGGCGGTTCGTGTGAGCGAGCCGGCCTCGAGGACGACCCGGCCGAGGCGGGCTTTTGAGGCTGCGCGGCGGCCGCAGTTCACCGTGAGGCTGTCGCCCGGGGAGCGCGATCAGTTGGACCGGTTGGCTGGGGAGAAGGGTGTGAGCGTCGGTCGGTTGCTGGTGGAGTCTGCGCTGGCTGGGGCGTGGGATCGTGACGTGCGCGAGTCCGTGTTGACGGCGCTGTGGAGGGTGAACCGGTTGTTGGCGAACGTGACCGGGAGCCTGAACCAGCTCGCTCATCAGGCGAATGTCGCCGAGCAGGTCGTCGCGGAGCGGCAGCTGCGTCAGGAGCTAGAGCAGCTCTCCGGCCTGCGTGAGCAGCTTGCCGATGTGCTTCGGGAGGTTCGGTGATCCCGAACCTAACTGGTGGTGGTGATACCGCGAAGCGGATCGCGTACCTCATCGGGAAAGGCCATCGCGGAGAGCATGAGAACCCGCATTTGATCGGCCATCGCGGGTGGGAGGCGCTACCCGGAAAGGGGCCAGGGGAGATGCTCGTGGCCGGCTGACGTGAAGGCGATCACGGCGTGGCTGGATGAGCCGATGCACACGTTCGGGAAGTACCCGAAGCGGCGCACCGAGCGGGTCGCGGTGGAGCAGACCGGACGGCACGACTAGGTGGGAGCGGACCGGGGAGCTGAAGCCGGCGCACTACCGCGGGTGGTCACTGACGCTGCCCGAGGGGGAGGGGCTGACGGACGATCAGTGGGAGCAGGTCGCCGAGGCGTTCATGGCAAAGATGGAGTTCCACGGCCGCGGCTCCGCGGCGCCGTGCCGGTGGGTGGCGGTGCATCACGGCGGCAGCGGATCGCTGGGTCTCGATCACATCCACATCGCGGCCAACATCGTCGCCGAGGATGGCACGGTATGGAACGACTACAACGACCGCCCACGGTCACAGGCGGCGTGTCACGAGGTCGCTCGAGAGCTCGTGTTCGAGCGTGAGGACGGCAGCACGTTCCAACTCTCCCGTGTCGACGGGCAGGCTCACCAGCCGCGGTCAACGCGGGTTCGTGAAAGGCGAGCTCGAGAGCGACTTCGAGCGTGGGATCGACGTCGGCGATCCCGATACTCGATGCGACCGGCGAGCCGCGGCGGACACGCAGCGGCCGGGTGGCGAGGATCGACCCGGCGAGCGCCCGGCCGCAGAACAGCACCCGCCGCACACTGGAACGGATCGTCAGCGAGGCGGCGCAAGGCCGCGCGCGACGAGATCGACTTCGTCTCACTGCTCCGGGCCGAAGGGCTGCGTGTCAAGCCGAGGTTCGCGACGGGCGGCCAACACGTCGTCGGGTACAGCGTCGCGTTCAAGGGCAGAGGGCGAGCCGTGGTTCAGCGGCACCCGCCTCGGACACGACCTGAAGCTCCCAGCGATCCGTGCCGCCGGGAACTGGCCCGAGCTGGACGCCGCCGCGGTCGCTTGGGTCTGGAACAACCCGACAGCGCGACCGCCGCTGCCGCCCGGGCCGGAGCTGCTGTTCAGAGCGGAGACAGGGGCTTGAGGAACTGCGCGAAAAGCTCGTGGCCGTCGACCCCGGGATCAGGGTCACGTGGGCACACGCGGCCCGGGACGCGGCGGCGATCCTGAACACATGGTCGCTGCGGGTAGAACCGACACCAGGCCCGATCGCGGACGCCGCCTACGCGCTGCGGGCGTCAGCGACCCTGCACCGGGTCGCCGGCGACCGCAGGCGATGGCTTGCGGCCCAGGCGTCACGCGACGCCTGCAACGCGCTGATCCGGTACCGGCCCGCGCGGACCGCCCCGGAACTGATCAAGCAATTATCAGCGCTCATGCAGGCGGTCGCCAACGCGCACGCCCGGTCGCTGCAAGAACGGCGCGCCTTCGAGCTGGAAGTCGCCTCGCTGAACGCGATTGCAGCGCTTGAGGCGCTCAGATCAACCGGGCTCCAGCCAGCCGAAGCCAGGCCGCTCGAGGTGGCCTTCGAGACTGCTGGCGGCATCGAGCCCTAACCACTCGGGGAGCCCGCGGTAAGTCCCCGCAGACCGCTATCAGCAAAAATTGCGATGAGCGGTGGGATCGACCGGAAGCGCCTCACCGGGCGACGGACGCAGATCCGCCGGTCGCGCCGACGCTCGTCGTGCCGTGTCGCGATGACCCCGCGCCGATAAGGTGGCTCGGGATGAGCGTCGACGCTGCACGTGGTTTCGTCGCTTTCGCAGTGGCCACCACCGAGGCAACTGATGCGCCTAGGCGAACGGTCCAATTACGGCACACTTCCAATGCACTATCTCCTGAACGCCAGCTTCACCCAGCACAGGGGGCAATAACAAGATCTTTGCCAACGGTTCGGGAACGTGAGCCAGGCGTCTATCAGACATTTGGCCGAGCGCCGCTAGTGGCACAGCCGCGCTCTGCTAGACCCGGCGGTGACGCCGGGCATTCCGGGCTTTCGTTACATCAAGCATGGTGGCTACGCGGTCGCCCGGATGAAGTGCTGGGCCGACGGCGTGGTGAGGAGAACGTAGTAGTCTACCCCGCTCCGGCGGCAGGTCTCAACGTCCTCGCTGAGGATTCCGACGACGGTTGGGTGCGGCCCTGGTTCAATTGCGCCGAGTCCGCTGTCTCCCCAGCAGGTGTTTGTTGCTGCGATGATGCAAAGAACCTGGCCGGTGTTGCAGCTCCGTTGCACTCTTGACTTGGTGACCTCGCCGAGGGTGCCGTTCCCGCGCGAACGATCCTTCTCCTCGCCAAACCCTGCCATGACTAACCGGGTCGCGTGCGATGGTGCGCGTGCGTTGGGGCTCGGGAGATACCCGACTCGAGCGTCATCAGTGTCGAGATCGAGCGGCCGCGACAACGTCAACACTGCAAGATCATGGGCGACGGCATCTAAGGTGTTTAGCCAGGTCACCTTGCTGGCTGCAATATGTCCCGGCATCGCCCGCACCGTACGGACAGCCCGAAACTGCGGATGATCGGACTTGAGCGGGTGCTTGAAATCCGAGACGCCCGCCTCAACAGTGAACGCAGAGGCTGGCAGCGGGTTTGCGGAACGACCAGACATAACGCAGTGCCCGGCAGTCAGGACGCGCCGCGGGCCTATGATCACGCCAGTACACGCCGCGTAGCTGGGTTGACCAGCCCAGCGCTCCCAGACCACGACCGCCCAAGGCGCCGCAGTGATCGATACCGTCTTCCCCCCAACCACGCCAAATGCCACGCCACCCGTAGCGCTCATACATGCAACGAGCAAAAGGACAACGGCAACGAAACGCCGGGCAGCCGCTCGGCTAGCGTACGCGCGACCCGCAGTTGCGCTCCTGATGGTGCGTGATCGATCTGGAAATGCCACCATCGAGCTCTCTCACACTTGACCCTGTCTGATCTCCGGCTCACTGCGACTCGCGAGTTGGAGCCGGCTCCTCTCTCCTTAGGGTACGCCGTCTGGGTCCGATCTGATCGCCCAGCCAATTGCGGCCCCCAGTCCGAGCAATCCTCCCACGACGACCTTCTCCGCTTCGCGGGTTGCGCCACTGGGCAGCGTGATGACCAGCCCGTTCCCGCTGCCGGAGGGCTCGGTGACGCGCTTGCGAGCACCGGCGACGGCCGGAACGGTCTTCGTTCCGGGTGCCCTCGGGTTGCCCAGCGGGTGTGGGGTGAACGTTGTGGTGAGCGTGAACTGCGTTGGATCGGCCAGGACGCCAGGGTGTGACACGACCGTCGTCGTGAGCGTTATGCCATGCACGCCGACGCTGACGGTGTTTGTGATGTCGCCACGAGTTGCCGAGAGGTCGACGCCACTCGAGGACTCCGCCAAGCTAACAGTCGTTCCGTCTTCGTTCCAAGTCTGGTGAGTAGCGGCTGTTTCAACCTTATGCGCAGCCGCTACGGCGGCCTCAGCGATCTTCACGTAGTGGGAATTGAGCACATCGACCGATAGCGAGAACACCGTCTTACCGTCGATGACGGCTGTGATGTGTCCATCCTTCTGGCTGATCTTGATGAAAGGCGAGAGCTTCGTCTGAAATGAAGTTGTGATCTCAAACCACGTAGTCGAATAAGTCTCGCTCGTTTCGAAGGTCTGCGGTGCGAAAGGGTTCGCTGAGGGGAGGGTGGAGGCCACATGATGGCCGCCTGCGCTGGCGGCAGTGGCCTGTGGCCCGTGTCTCTTGGGAGGCCGTGGCCGATGTTCGTTCCCCGACTTGGCCTGGTGGGAGCGATTGTTGCTCTTCGATACCTGGTGGTGTACGCGCGGTGACGCCTTCTTTGGTTTCTTGGCGGCTTTGTGCGCCGGTTTGCTCGATGGTTTGGAGGGCAAGAGTTCGTTGGCGTGCGCGGACACCTTCGGCTCGTGTGACGGTCTGTGCTCCGCCGGCTTGGGGGCGTGTGACAGCCTGACCGTTGTCTTCCCGTCACGGGTCTCGGTGTGCTGCTTGATTGGCGATTCGGTGTTGCCTTTGCTGGAGACTGCTCTGACCTTGACGTGGCTGGGGTTGGGTTTGGTCGACGCTCTTTTGGGGTTTCGTGTTACGGCCGCGTGGCCTTGGCGGGACTCGGGAGCGATGCTGTGGCCGGGCTTTGAGCCAGCCGCTCCAGCCGGAGCGTGCCTCGTTGCTTCGCCAGTCGGCGCGCCGTGCCTACTCGTCCCGTGGTTTGTGGGTCGAGAGCTTGCGTGTGCGGGTGGGGTCGTGGGTGTTCTCGCGGCGATTGGCCGCTTGGCTGTCGGTGTTGCCCCTGAGCTGTGCGCCGCTGGTCTGGGTGGTGAGGAATGCCGCGGGTCGGATCGATTGGGTGCACCTGCCGGATGGTCGCCTCTCCCGACCGTCTGCCCGGCGGGTTTGCCAGTTCTGGGCTTGTCTTTGTCTTTGTCGTCAGCCATCACATCACGCTCTAGAGGTGGTCACTCACCGCATCACGAAACGCGAATAGCAGTGGTTGGTGAGCCCGGTGGGTTTCGCCAGCGAGGATCGTGACTGTCGTGCGCCAGCCGAGGAGCACCCCCCGGGCGGCGACGGAGTCCCCTCGAAGTCAGTGTGGAACAGACGAGACATGTCAAACGCCTCCCGCGAGTGTGGTATCGAGGTGTGGCACAGGATGCAACCGCTGATGAGTTCGGCGTCGCTGGGCGAGGCCGGTGAGGATCTCGTCGAAGCTTTCTGCCACCGTGTCCCAGCTGTAGCGCGACTGTGTGGCGTGCTCGTAGGCGGCTAGGGAGCGCTTCTGCAGGACATCGGGGTTTCGGTAAAGGTGTTCAAGGGCCGCGGCGACGGTTTGTGGGTCGATCAGCTCGCTGGCTGTGAGTGATCCCGGGGAGGTCAGCTGGAGGCTTGGTGGGAGCATTTCCGCGGCCCCGTCCCAGATCTCACGTGTGCCGGTGTGTCCGGGCACGATTTGCGCGGCTGCGGTGGCTCCGTGCTCGAAGGCGGTGAGGCCCCAGCTTTCGGCTTCGGAGGTGTTGAGCCCGACGTCACAGGCTGTTGTAGATGCGGTTGAGCTGCTCGGGGCTTGATCTGGGAGGGTTCTCGCCGTCGTGCGTGACGATCAGCTGGTCCATGATCCCGTGGCGTCGCGCGAGCTCACGGATGTCCCAGCCGAGGTCGCTCATGCCCATGTGCAGATACAACCGCGCATCGGGCTTGTCGGCGGCGAACCGTGCAAACCCGGCGATCGTGATGTCGATGCGCTTCCGGGGCTGATTGCGGTTCGCGTTAAGCACGACGAACGCGTCCGCGAACGAGTCGCTGTCGGGCAACAGCACTTGCCGAGCGGCCTTGCGCGCAGCCCTCACGCGCTCGGTGATCGGGAACACTGGCCTGAACACCGCTGTGTCGACACCATGCGGGATGACGCTCATGGCAGGCAGCACGAACGAGGGATCCTCTGCCTGAACCTCGTCGCTAGCCGCCAGGAGCGTGTCGGCGGCGAACTGGTTGTAGACGACTACGCGCTCGAGGGCCGCGAGACTGCGGACATGGTCAAGCGGGAGCGGACCTGAGTCGACCGGCATATACGCGACGACTGCTGGGCGATGCTCGAGGCCCGAAATCGCGTCCAGATACTGCGCGACGAGGCCGACGTCGTTGACGATCAGCACGATCGCGGGGCGGACCGTGTTCACGATGCCCGCGATCCGCATGATGCCGTGGCGGTCGTGCACCCCGTCGCTCGCCGGAATGATCGTCCATGGCTCGCGGTGCGCCCCGCTCACGTAGTTGATCCCGAGCTGATAGAAGGCGTAGCGGTCGTTGAGGCGGTTCATTATGCTGCTCGTCACGCGGCTAAAGCCGGTCGGGCTTGCAGCATCACCCACGACAAGAACAACTGGCTTCACGGGCACCCCAATCCCTCGCGAGGCATCGACTCACGTGGGTAGCGCCGGTCCCGCGGCAGCTCGGCGTTTCGAGGCTGATGTCGACCGTGATAACTGAAGTAGCGAGATCGCCGTTCGTGGCCAGGGTCGCGACACTACACGCGGCGGGAAGGTGCCGGCAGGTAAGTTGCATCCTCGGCCACGTGCCTTGCACCGCGGCGTGAACGCCGACGTCGGCGCGGTATGTAGGGTCATGTGTGGCAGCGGTTGCCGCGTACACCATCGCCGCAAAGTCGATTTCGTAGCCGGTTGCCACCGGGTCGGCGGCCGTTTTTGTGCCCGCGCCGGGTGCCGCGTCATCGATCGCTCTTGCAGTAGGGGGTCCGCGGCTCCGCCTTTACCCATCGGCCCATCCACTGCGTCATGGTGCGCTTGGCCATGTTCCCGGTCATCCACATCTTCATCTCCATCAGCGACAGCCAGTCGTAGGCAACAGGGATCTGGCCGAGGTCATCCTCCACGTGCTGTGCGGCCACGTCCTGCCCTGAGATGATTTGATCGCCGGCTTCGATGGAAGGGTGCAGCTTCGCGGCTTCGATCACGCCCTCGCTGTGGTGACGGATCGCCTGGTGTCGGTCATCGGGCATCCAGCCGAATGTCTCATCGAGCCACTGATGGATCGGTAGATAGAGGTCTGGCGTGCCCCCGAACCGGGCGGCGCTGTTCTCGGCGTGCTGAGCGGTGCTGACACGACTTCGCATCCAGTCCTGTAGCGGTAGGTGCTGGAGGTAATCCGCGGCATTGGGGATCTCCCCGAGATCCTCAAGGACGTGCAGTTCCGAGATGCGCCTGGTCGCTACCAGACGGCCGCTCGGCAGCTCGATCGGCTCGAAGGTCGCCAGTGACTGGATGATCCCCTCTGCGTGATGGCGGATCGTGCGGTGTCTGAGGTCGGAGATCCAGCCCTTCGTTTCGTCAAACCAGTTATGGACGGGGAGGTGTTCCTTCCAGGTGCCGCCATAGGTCTTGGCGCTGCTGACTGCGTGGACCACAGGGTTCGCCATATTGCAACTCAGTCGTTGTCGAGGTAGAGAACGAGCGCCATGTTCAGCGCAAACGGGATGCTCACACCCGCGGTCAGGGCAACACTGAGCTCACCACCTGAAATGGTGAACATCGAGCCTAATACTGGGGCTCCTGCCGAGTCGTACCATCCAGCTAGAACGTTCGGTTGGTTTGCCGCCCAGTCGGTCGCTGGGTCGTCGGTGCAGTACGCCCCCAGATAGTTCGCGCCGTCGAGCGAGTAGGCGGATATCTGGAGCGTGTAGTGGATCAGTCCGGTCGCGCTGCCGAACACGACATCGTTGAACGTGTCGTCGTACCAGATCGTGAACTGAATGTTCGCGCTGGTGTCCTCATCACCCGAGTCGCAAGGCGGCTGAAGAAATCCGGTCTGGCTCAGGGACGCGCCGCCAACGGTCCCCTTCGAAATTCCCTGATGGTCGCTCATCACCACGCCAGCCGAGGGCCAGGAGTCGTCGCCGTACGGATTCGGCTGGCCCATGAACCAGCTCGTGCCGATCAAACAGGTCCCGTTGGGTGCCGGGGTGCTGACACCCAGCCAGCCCGTGTTGTCCGTCACGCCGGTGGTCTTTGTGTACAGACTCGTGACAGGCTCCACGCTGTCCCTACGCATGTACAGGGACCCCTGTGGCGCGTACATGACCCCCTCGGGGGAGCCGTCGCCGCTCAGAGACGACGGGTCACCGGTGGCTCTTGGGAACGGGTCCGCCGCGGAGTCGACTTGGATGTTTCCCGACTGATAGAGCGTGTTGACGGCGTCGGCGACCTCGTCGTCCAGCAGATACAGCGAGGTTTCGCTGGTGTCGTCAAGATCGAGCGTGCCGAACGGGACCAGATACATCGGCCCGAGCGAGTACGCGACCCCGGTCAAATTCGTGATGATCATGAGCCACCTACCGCCTTACACCACCGAGGCCAAGTCCCAATCGCATAGTGTGCTTTCGTGACGTCCGTCGCGGTGAACGGCACTGACGAAGACTTCCGTCTACGACCTTCACGACGGGTCCGGGATTCGGTCTCCCGCGAAATCGCCCACACGGCAGCTCGTGTTGAGATCCTCGTCATCACAACTGCTCATGCAACGGCGATGCAACGCCATTCCGCCGTCTCGGTGTTCCACACGAACCCCATATCAAGTCGGTCAGTGCCCGATGTAGTCGATGGAAGAGCGACCGTTGAGCTCTCAAACGACGACCCCCAGCTCAAAGACACCGAAGCGGTGCCGGTCACCGAGATCCTCAACGTATCGCCATCACTGGGCCAACCTCTTAGGTTCGTCGCGAAGTTGATCGCTGCGGTCTGCTCGGTGATATGCACGACGTCGTAGACATCAGTATCGATTACCGGGTCCGCGTCATTTCCCGCTAATGCCAAGACGCCCCTGGTAAGGGACTGCCAACCAGTGTTGTAGGTCACACCCGTGGTCTTGACGTACAACGAGTTCGCAGCCGGGTTATCGCGCCTGAGATACAGCGAGCCCTGAGGTGCATAAACCAAGCCCTGCGGAGAGCCGACGCCGTGAAGAACGTCAGGGGTACCGGTCGGACGTGGGAACGGCGTCGCAGCCGATGTCACTAGGATCAGCGGCCCATCGGTCTGATAGAGCGTGTTGACCTGATCAGCGACCGTATCGTCGATCAGATATAACGACGTATCGCTCGTGTCGTCCAAGTCAAGCGTCGAACCCCAGCCGGCCGGGAGATGCATCGGCCCAAACCAATAGTCAACAGAAGTCTGATTCGTGATGATCATGCGGAAACAAGCCCTCCATACCAGAGATCGAGGAGCCGAGAATCACGGCGGCAAGTAACTCCGACGCAATCAGCGGTAAGTATTGTCAACGCGCGCCACCGGCAACTACCAAGAAGGCAGTTGGCTCAAGCGTTGTCACAACGAAGCAAGGCTCGTAAGCCTCCTGCCCAAACCCGCGAGCAAGTGCCCAATGTCACTAACCCGCTGCTCGAACCTAGATCCGGTCACTGCCCGTGTCAAACGACCTAGACGTATGTATGACAGTCGCACCGAGGTGGCCCGGACCCAGGTAGGCCGTTGACACTTCCTCTGTGAGGTCTTGCTCTGCGGATAGCGTGTGCGGATGCTCGAGTCGCTATGAGCGGCGTGGGCATAGCCTGGCCAGGTGTGTCAGTGAGCCTGGCCTTCTGGAAGCTCCTTCCCCGGTCAGATCAGGCCGGTGGCGGAGCGCGTCAGCGTGTCGCTCCTGGAGGTCCGCATTCAGCGTCGCAATCAGTTCCGGCGGAATCGGAAAAGCTTGATCGCTGTACACCTCTGCGAGGGCCCGTACCGCTCTGAAAGACCGGTCCATCGCCTCTGCGAGCTGTATGTCTGGCGGGTCGGGACCGATGTTCAGGTTCGACCTGTTCGCGAGCTGCTCCATCCGCTCCATCTCGTCGTGGAAGTCGTTAATCGCGCCAAGCAGGTCTGGCCGCTGGCTCAGCAGTACATCGTTGTCTCGGGCCACCACGTAATCGAGACTCTCGCGTAGCGCTTTTCCGATCAGTACCGGGCTGACGCCGGGCCGCAGACGTGGGTTCGGCTCGTCACTGTTGGGGAACTCGTCGACGAGCAGTTCCAGCCACCCGAGCAGGTCCGTTGGGAGATCTGACCTGAACGTCCCGAGGTTTGTGTGCATCCAGCTATTGGCCGCGGACAGCAGGTAGGACCACATGAACTGGCTGATTACCTTCAGGGTCACGGTCAGCACGGAGGCGACTCGCTCGCTCTCGGCTCGCCTCGCCTCGCTGCACGATTCAGCAGAGCCTGGATCAACGTCACCGTTAGGCCGATCGTGATGGCGCCCACTGCGATGCCTGGTACCCACGGCTTCGCCCAACGCTCGTGGTAGAGAAGGCAAGCCATGATCGCGACGAGAAGCGAGACGGCGCAGAGCGCTCGCGCTTCCGCCGAGATATCGCGGCCCCAATCCGTCATCTTGCCGCGAGATGATCTCCGACGCCTAGGCCAGGTACAACTTCGCTCTTGCCGTGGCTCACTAGCGGAGCCGGCCAGATCGGAAGGCAGCCAGACGGGCTCGATCGCGGTGAGCGCATCCGAAAACGGGCCATCGGGGTGTTGAAGTGCTCAGCAACTACCAGTGTGCTCGCCACTCTGAACTGACCGGGCGTGTTCCAGATCTCATCGCCCGTGCCTCCAAAGAACCACAGCGCCGGCTGAACACGCGGGATCGTCGAGCGGGACGAGGAGTCGCGAGCGGCCTCCCGCAGAGCGAGCCTTGATAAGAGGGCCGGGCCCAGCATTGGGGCGACGATAGGGACCGATCCGGCCTTTACGGCATTGGCTTTGGCAGGTTCGCTTGGTGACTGGACGTGTACATCGGGGGCATGGGATACAACACCCCGTGGCTTGGACGCCACGCCTCACCCGCCGGGCAGGGCTTCATCACCCCTGCCCGGCGGGTTTACGTCCGACCCGAGCGGGACGATTACGTCGAGGCTTCGGAGTGGGGGTGATGCCCCGCGCTACAGCCGGACCTCGACAGACGTCGCGTCCAAACCAAAGGAGGTCGCCCCGATGGCGATTTCAGAGGCTTTGCGGGCAGCCGATAGTCCCGCCACTGACTACGCGGAGCAGATCGTCGAGGAAGTGCGCACGCGCATTCAGGCTGAGGATTCTGTTCTCGATCAGGCACGCTCACGCCGTGACGCTGTAATGAGGACAGCGCTGCGGTTCGAGGGCACTTTGAGCACCTTTGGCTCCGGCTCGTTGGCCCACCGGACCGTGAACGACCCAGTGTCTGACGGCGACGGCGGCGTTGTGCTGGATGGCCGGACGTGGACTGAGCTAGGCCCCGACAGCGATGTTGGCGAAGGGCCCGACGATGTGATGGACGAGATCGGCGAGTTCGTCTGCGACGAGCTGCGCGATGCACATCCACGCATCGAGTTCGAGCTGACCAAGCGCGCGATCCTGTTCTCTTTCCACGACCCGATCGGCAATGAGGATCCCACCGTCGACCTCGTTGTGTGCCTGACACGCCGCGGAAAGTCGGGGTACTGGATCCCAAACCGCGATCACGATCGCTGGGACGCGTCGGACCCGGATAAGCACACTGCGCTGATGACTGCCGAGCCGAAGAGCGTGCGGGTGCATCGCGCTCGGGTGATCCGGCTCGCGAAGGCGGCGATCAAGAACGACGAGAACGCGGTTCTATGCTCTTGGAATATCTCAGCGCTCGCGCTGAGATCGCACATCACTGTGACCGGAAAGCTGAGTGAGTCGCTGGTGGCCTTCTTTGGTGAGATGGCTGACAGCATCGAGCTGGGGGCGACGAAGGATCCGGCGGGTGTGTCAGCGCCGATCAAGCTGCCTGACGGGATCAACCGCGAGCGTGCGGTCAAGCGGCTGCGGTACTTCGCCGACCGCGTCGCGGAGGCGGTCGAGCACCGCGACGATCACACGGAGGCGCTGACCGCGCTCGGTGAGGTGTTCACGAAGCAGTTGCCTGAGGCACCGAAGTCGACCAAGCAGAGCCTTGCCGGCAAGTTGCGACGCGGGAACACGTCGCCCGGTGTGGCGGCCGTGTTTGGCTCGGTGAGCAAGACGCCGGCTTCCTTCGGCGATGCGGCGGCGTAAGAGCCAGCCGTGGTACAGCGACATTCCTGCGCGCCTGCGCTTTGAAGGGCAGGCCCGCTCGCTGCATCCCATGCTGACCTCGGCCCGGGTCGGGCACGGCCACAACACCCACATCATCTACCGGGTCATGATCGACGTGCCCGAGTACGAGTCGCGCAACGTGGAGATCAACCTGGCCAACTGGCAGGAGCCATACGCGACCAGCATCACCGCTGATGGCCCTACTGACTCGCCGCACCGCTACGGCCTCCGGCGCCTGTGTGTATGGCGGCCCGGTGATCCGCCTGAGCGGACCTGGGCCGCCGGTGACGGGCTGGTTGAGCTGATCGCCCAGATCCGCATCCACCTTTTCAAGGAGGCGTACTGGCGCGAGACAGGAGAGTGGCTTGGACCGGAGGCCACACACGCACGCCTCAGCGACAAACAACAGGTGGCTGCATGATCGTCATGATGGCGATCTCCGCCCAGGGGGCGGCGCTGATCGGCGCCGGGACCGCGGCGATCATCAATCTGCTCGGAATCGTCGCGATCGGCGTGCGGCAAGACCGCCAGCGTCGCCGCGAGCTGTACGCGGACGCACTCGAGGCGACGCTCGCCTACCGCGAGTTCGCCTACGCAGTTCCTCGTCGCCGGTTCGACGCTCCTTCGGAGGAGCGTGTGCGGATCTCGGAGGCGATGCGTGAGGTTCAGCGCGATCTCGCTCGCGCCGACTCACTGATGAAGATCGAGCGCGCCGACGCGGTCCAGAAGGCGTATTCCCGGCTGGTAGCAGAGACCCGCCGTGTTGCCGGCGGCTATATCCGCGATGCATGGGAACGTGACCCGATCACGGCGGACAGCGAGATGAACTTCGCCGGTGGGCTCGACTTCTCAGCTATCGACGCCTGTGAGCACGCGTATCTCGACGCTGTTCGCGAAGACCTCGCGTGGTATCGGGTCGGCTTTTCAGTGAGCGGCGCTCGCGGCAGCGGTTAGGCGAACCGCGGTGGCAACGACGTACTTCGACTTTGTTCAGCGCGTGCGGCGGCATCGGCCAACCGGCCTGTTGATCGCACCTGCCGCGACCTCCGTTCGGCTGTTGAGCTGTCCGAGCTTCTCCAGGTAGCTCTCCCCGAGCCGGTCCGGTCCGGCGAGCTGCCTGGTCAGGGTGTCGATCCGCTCCTGCGCCTGCAGGCCCAGGTCCGTGAAGAACTCGGTCGGGTCCCCGATCGCCTCGTATCAGGTCGCGTCGGTCTGCTGCCAGTGTTTCCGTGCCATCGCGCCGTACTTGTTGATCGCGGTCACTTTCCGGGTTGCCCCAAGGAAGTCGAATGAGAGCTGACCGTCATCCGGGCCTCTAGCGGGCATCCGGCCCGCCTTCGGACTCGAGAATGTCGCTTCCAGTTGTGCGTGGTTTCACTGATCAGTCATCCCTGACGTTGCAGACGGGCTGCTACAGCCCCTGATCGCGGCTGTGCGACCGGTCGCCGACGCCGGGCTCCGGGCGGGCCTGCGGCACGTCCTCCTCGCCGATCGCGGCCTGCACCGACGCGGCGGCGCTGAATGGCGACCCCACAGTGCTCAGCGCCTGCGACAGCTGCAGGTCCTTGAGCCCGGCGAACACTTCAGCGACATACGGCTCGATGCGCGCGAGGTCCTGAAGGTCCGGGAGGTCAAGCTGTGCCGGTGACGGGCCTTCTCCAAGGTGCTCGTTCAGCGACCTGGTTGCTTCCCCGGCAGCGACGCCGGTGGCGTGCCCGTCCTGCATCAGATCGGCGGCGTTGAAATGAAACGGCGCCTGCGTGAACCGCTTGCTCATTGCGGCGACCGCGTCGGCGGCAGACTGGTCGCGGTCGGCGTAGGTCAGCGCGTCGGTGTAGGTCTGGACGATCTCACTCGGGCCTTCCGGGGTGCTGAGCCGCTGCTGCCACCACTGCTCGTCGTGAACGCCCTGCCAGCGGGTCGACGCGGCCGCCTTGTTCAGCGCGTCGCGGGCGTCGAGCCCTTCGAGCAGCCGGTGTAGGTGCTCGTCGCGGCCGTCGCGGAGCTGCTGCTGCTGGGAAAGTTGCGCTTGGCGCTTGTAGTGGCCGACAAGCTGGATCGCGAGGCCGACGCCCTCCTTGACGAACTGCTCGACGGCCTCGTGCGTGCCGTCGTGCTCATGCGGACTGCTCATCGGTGATCCCTTCGGTTATCGCTCATCTGTCGCTACCGTGTCGCCCCAGTCGCGGGTCGTTGGTCAGCGCGGGCGCTGCCTCTGCGACAACGGCACCCAGGCGCTGCGTTACGGGCGACTGTCCGTTGATGCTCAGCCAAGCGGCGTTGTGCTTCGGTTAGCGCCTCGACGGTGTTCGAGACGCTGTAGGGTGCGTCTCGCGAGATGCCGCTGCGATCCCGCGACGCCTCGAGCACACTGGCCGCCGAGCGCAGCTCAGCCACTGTGTTGGCGATCGCCTCACTCAACCCGACAGTACGGCTGGGGCTCAGTGGCGTGTAGATCGCTACCGCCCGCTCGTCGACCACCTCCTTCGCGTCCCGCAGTCGCGGGTCAATGAAGGTCGCGTCGTCGTTGGTTTGCGCCCAGCGGTTTGTGTCCTCGATCGCTTCGGCGAGATACGCCTGTGTGCTCAGGACCGTCTCGCGCGCATGGATCTCCACGTCGGCGGCGATCGCCATGCTCACTACCCCGCCCCGATGCCGTCGCCGGACATGGGTGTGAGCGGCTCGGCCTCCGCTGGTGTCAGCTGCTGGGGGTTGCGGTGGAGCTGCTCGCGCAGTCGCGTGATCGCGGCGCCAGCAGCTTCCCGGTTGCTGGCCTCGGCGATCTCGACGCCGGCCTTGCGTTGCAGGTCCGCGAGGTAGGCGGCCTGTTTCGGTGTGACCGGGCCGGGAGCGTCCTTGGGCCGTTCGATCTCGACGCCGGCCTGCTCTGTCGTCGCTACCGGTCCCGGATGACGCTTCTGCTGTTGCAGGTCGATGATGTAGCGCTCCTGCCCGTCGGTGATCGCGGGGGCGTCACGATGCCCGCCAAGGTGTTCGGCGCGCTGCAGCGAGTGGGAGGCGTGCGCGCCGTATCCGGTGGCGTCGCTGAACCTGCCGGTGCCGTGCGGTCTGATTGGGCCGCGATCGAGCGCATCGCGGCGCTCACGCTCCTGCCGGGCCGTGAGCGTTCGGCGAGGCTGCGGCTCGACGTGTCTGACCTGGACGTTGCTGCTGGCGATGGTGGTCATGCCAGCCTCGCGGCCGTGGCGCTCACCGGCCAGTGCGCTGACCCGGTCCAGTTCGCGGCTCACCGCCGCACGATCAGCGAGTTCGCCCGTCACGGGCCGGTTGACCTTCTGCGACAGGCGGCGAAGCTGAAGTTGTTCGATCAGGTCGCTGGCGTCGCGGCTGGTGAGCTCCTCAGCCCACGGGTCGACGCGCCGTAGCCGCAGTCCGGCTGCGAGCTGCGCGATCAGATCGCGTTGTGCGTCCTTTGCTGCCTGCATCCTCACCACCCCGACCCGATGTCGTTGCTATCGGCGACAGTCGCAGCCGGCTGCGCTTTGGCGGGCTCCAGTTCGTCAGGGCCAACGTCAGCCTTCTCGAACGGTGGCGTGCCGGTCTCGTGATGGGGCGCCTGGTGAGGTTCGTCGGGCTGCGCAGCCAGCACAGGTCGTGACGGTGGGGTGTCGTCTTGCTGTTCCCGCATGCCGTTGATGGCGTAGCCGGCCTCGAGCGGATACTCGGCGTTGAGGCGTGACCATGCCTGGTGCTCGTCGACCGCGTATACGATCTCCGTGCTGCTCCAGCGCAGTTGCTCGCGCTCGTCGTACTGCTCGATGCCGGCCGCCCACGCACGCAGCGTCGGCGGCTGCTTGCTCGCCACATATGCGGCGGCGGCCTCGGCGTCGCCTGACTGCCCGATCCGATGGCCGTTCTTGACGATGTAATGGGTGTCACCGTCCGGCTGGACTTCGTAGACGTCGTCCTTGGCGATGGTCGGGCTGACGCGCTGCTCGACGAGCGCGAGCCGGGTGTGCGCCAGCTCGCGGTGCAGGCGGTCGAGCTCGTGCGTGAGATACGTGAGGGTGAGCAGCGCCTGCTCAAGCGCCCGGCCGGTCGCGTAGGCCCACTCGGTTTCGTGGGGGTCGATTGCGCCGATCTCGCTCAGGCGGCTTTCGAGCTTCTCGATCGAGGTCTCAAGCGGGGTGGGCTTGGCGGCCAGTGCCGCCTCGTTCTCGATCAGCCGGACGCAGTAGGCACCCTCGCCGCGGTAGTCGAGCTCGAAGCCGGCCTCCTCGATGTCGATGATCGCGCCCGCCCAGCGGTCCTCCTCAACGCTGGCTGGCTTGGTGAGCGGCCTGTGTGCGCGGGTTGCGGAGACGAGCTGACGGAGGAGCAGCAGCCCGTCGCGCGAGAGGTGCTGTCGCTGCTCCGCGATCGTCGTTGTTCTTGCTGGCTGCACTGTTCACCGTCCTTGGTGGTCAGGCCCTTTGGTGGCCGCCGCCGCGCTGTGCGTCGACGGCCACCGTCGGGTGTTCGGACTGCTCTGGCACCGGCCTCCTACAGCTCGATTCCGCCCGCTGCTGCCGCTACGGTGACCGGCGCGGCCTCGGCGGGCTCCAGTGAGTCGTCCTCCTTGTCGGCCTCGGCGGACTCTGTGGCCTCCTGCGCGACCTGCGCGTCGGCCTGCTGCTCGCGGCTCTCGCCGTCGCCGCGCGGGGCGGCGAGGAACTCGATGTCGCCGATCAGCTTGTAGGTCTGGCGGTTCTCGCCGGTCTGCGCGTCCTTCCACTGATCGTGCTGCAGCCGACCGTCGACCGCTACCAGCCAGCCCTTGCCGATCGTCTTGAGCGCCGCGTCGGCTCCCGCGCCGTAGGACTCGAAGTTGATGTACCCAACCGAGTTGCCCTGGCCCATGCCGTCGACCGCTAGGCGGCCCTTCGCCACGACGGTGCCGCCGCGGGTCTCGCCACGCTCCAGATCAGCCACCAGCCGGCCGGTCTTGAGATCCTTGTTCATTGCTGTGCCCCTTTCCGTGGGCTTTCGCACCCGGCCCTCATGGCGGGTGCCGTGGTTCTTGGCTTCGGTTAGCTCGCGCAGGGCGTGCGGTCCGCGTCCAAGTGCAGTGCGCCATCGCCAGCGACCGCCAACAGCGCCGGGGTGTCGCGGAAGACTCTTCCGATCCGTCCGCCGCGGCGCGCCGAGCCAAACGCCGGTGACCCGCTCGTTCGGGACAACCAGCAGCACCTTGTTCCGGCCAGCGTCAGGCCGTGCTCGATCAGCACCGAGTTGACCGTCTTGGCGACGATCCGACCCGACTCGCGGGCTGCGCATCGCCCCGGCGCGAACGTTCGCGGAGGAGGGGTGAAGCGGATGAACTGTCCGATTGCTAGATCCTGCGGGTGAACTGCCGTGGTGCTCATGTGGCTCTCCCTTGTCGTGGTTAGAGGAACGCTCCGCAGACCCATACGTCCTTGCGGTGGGTCATGAGGAACGAAAACGTCTGTCTGGTGGTCGCGTCTTTGACGGTTGCGGTGGCGGCGAACTCGCTGCCCGATAGCGGGCCGTAGGCGATCGCCACCAGTCGCACCGCACCGCTCCGAAGCCGGATGCCGGCAAGCGAGTCGGTGCCGTGTGTGATCGCCGCGCGGGCTGCGGCGGTCAGCGCCGCCGGGACCGCAGCCTCGCGGGCGTGGTAGCGGACGTAGTCGAGCGCGAACGCGCGAGCGGCCGCTGCCGCCACCGGCGCTGTGTGAACCGCGGCAGGTTTTGGCAGGTGCCGGTCTATGCCCAGGTCGACCGGCGTCAGGTTCGTGACCTGCCAGCGGTTCTGCTCGTAGAGCAGCTCCTCGGTAAGCGGGTATCGCTCGGAGCGGTCGGCCAGCACGATCGTCTCCTGGCCGCTGCAGCAGGTGCGCGCGAAGCCGTTGGTCGAGGCGATCCTCAGCTGCCCGTCACGCAGGTCCACCGGGATGTGCCCCTCGAGCGTCGCCTCACGTGTCACACGCGTGGTGCCGTACTTAGCAAGGCCGCGCGCGGGGCCTCCGTCGAGGTAGGTCGCGTAGGCGCGCGCGAACCGGTCAATCACCGTTTGCAGCATTGTGCGCTGACGGGCGCTGCCGGCCGCCGCCGGAACCGAGCTCGTGCCCGCCGTCGGGGCGGTTCCGGTCACGACGGGTGCGGTGGCCGTCGTCGCCGTGCTCACGCGCTGGGAACGGTGGGCCGTGAGCAGCGCACCGGCCGCAAAGCCGGCGGCCAGCAGCGCGGCGAGAATGATTGCCGCCCGCGTGTTGGTCATATGCTCGCCCCGATGTGACGGGCGGTGAACGCACCGTCGTAGGCGAGCTCGAATCCGACCTGCGAGCCGGTTGCCCACCGCGGGCCGGTCGACGGCGCGCCCTTCGGCTCAACGGTGCTGGCGCCGTGCACAGTGTCGAGCACGATCCCCGCGACCTCGATGAACACGTGCCCGGTGTTCGCATACCACGTGACCCAGCCCTGCGGGTCCGCACCGGCCGCCCCGAGGCTCATCAGCTCACCGCTGGCCGGATCGGCGCCCTCAAGAATGCTTCTGCCATAGCCGCCGCCCCACAGCACATAGTCGGTCGCGCCTGAGCAGTCATAGCCCGGCGTCCCGTTCTGCCCGGGTTCGCTACCGCCCTGCGGGTCAGGGCTCGTTTGGCTGTCTGACTCCGCTGGGTCGGCGTGCCCGCCACCCCACTGATAGTCAAACGCCAGGATGCGGTCGCCGGCGTCGACCATCGCCTGCACGTCGACCGGCGCCTGCCGCGGCGGGCGCGCCAAGCCACTGGGCATGATCACTGCCGCCTTGCCCGGCACCGGCGCGACGTCGAGGACCTGCTGCGGGCAGGTCGAAGCAGCCTGGCTCGACACGTCCTCGCTGCTCGATGGCGTGGCGGGCGTCCAGTCCGGCTGTGTAGAGCTGCCCCAGGCCGCTGCGATATCGCCAGCGAGGTCGCTGACGCCGTTTATCCCGAGGTAGCGCTCCGCGTCGGTCTCGACCTCGCTGACATACCAGCTCGCGTGGTTGTAGGCGAAGATCGCGGTCGACCAGTTCTTGGGGGCGCCGTTTGCGTGAAGGTCCGCCGCGGCCGCGTAGATCGCGTCCTGCGGATCGTCCGGATCGGCTGGCGGGTCCGGTGTCGCGTCGGTGTAGGCGGCGTACTCGATGTAGGTCGACGGTTCGAACTGCATCCAGCCGAGCGCACCGGCGGAGCTTGCGGCCATGTTGGTGCCGAACCAGGTTTCGATCTTGTTGATCGCGGCCAAGTAGGCGTACCCGTCCTCGCCGAGGTGGAACTGCCTGGCGGCACCCACGTAGTACTGGGTCAGTGGCGGCTGCCCGGCCGCGCCCGGCCCGGCCTGCTGACAGCCGCTCGCATAGCCTGCGCTGCTGCCGCCGCCGAGCAACAGCAGCCCGAACACCAGCCCCAGTACGATCGCGAATGGGGCGGCGAGCGCAGCGATCAGCGTGCTGTTACGGTTCATCGCTGCTGGTCCTTCCCGGTCCACGGGACCGCCTGCACCGCGGCCAGCCCGCGGCGGCCGTTGGCTGCCGGTTTCGGGTCGGCGTACTGCAACCCAGCGCGGTCATACAGCCTGACCATGTGCCTCAGGTCCGGGATGTCCTGGAGCGGCCACGGTTCGATCGGGTGCGCGGAGTGCTTCTTCAATGTGCAACCGGCCATCGGGCCGTTGCTGCTCATCAGCACACCCATGTGTGGGTCCAGGTAGTCCTTGACCCACACGGCGGTGCCGGTGCCCGGCTTCAGGCGCATGAACTCCCAGGACTTCCACAATGCGTCCAGGCGGTAGTACGCCTCCGGGTGACGCCACCACTGCACACAGAACGTCGTTGAGCGGCCGTCGAGCTCGCGGCGAAACAACGGCAACATCCACCTGGTCACCCAGTCGTTCAGCGTCGTGAAGATCGGGTCGGTGTCCGGTTGGCTGGCGGGCTTGCGGCGGGCGCGCTGGTCCTCGCCGCGGGTTTCGTTCTCGACACGTTGAAGCTCCTGGCGGAGGTTGAAGTTGATCTCGCGCACGTTGTCTTTCTCAACCAGCAGCTCGTCCAGCTCGCGGCGGGCGTCCTCGAGCTCGACGCGAAGCTCGGCGTTCTCGATTCGCAGTTCGGTCTCGTCGACGTGTACCTGGTCAGTGCTCTCGCCGTCATAGCCCGGCTCGCAGGCTTCGTAATCGAACCCGTCCGGCTCATCGCCTGGGACCGCCGGCCGGTCGGCCGCCCGCTCTCGCTCGTGCTCGGGGGCCCCTAGGTCGGTGCCGAGCATGTCGCTCATCCCTTCGCTCCTGCGGGGACGTGCGGGTCGCGGCGAACGTCGTTGGACGGGTCGTGCGCCTTGTTTGACGCGATGATCGCCTGTGCGATCAGCCACCGCTCACGGTCGATGAACCGGCCGAGCAGACGCCCGCCGCGGACAATCATCCACGGCTGTGCCTTTGCCAGCACGGGCCGGCCGAGGGACGGGATGATGATCTCGCGGCCGCGAGGGATCGCCGCCAAGTCGCTGACGTCAAGGATCCTCTCGCGACGCGTCGATAGCTGACGCCCGGCACCGGTCTTTCCGCCGGAGCTGGTCGTGCGGGCGTACAGGTCGAAGTCGCCGACGATCTTCGACAGCGACTCGAGAAACTCAGGGTCGGCGGAGCCGCCGCCGTAGATACGGACGTTGGCGGCGTTCCAAAGCTTGCTGAGACCGTCCTTGCCCCACACCTCGACGCCTTGGGACCAGGACTGAAGGATCGTGTGCAGGCATACGCCACGGGAGCCGTAGTGGCTGTAGAGGTCCGGCAGAGCACCCCAGCGGCAGACGTTCGCGGCCTCGTCCAGCACCGACCACCAACGGCACGCGCAGACGGCCCCTGGGGTTGCGTTTGGCGACATCCTCTGCCGCTTCGCACACGGCCATTGTCAGCGCGGTGACCAGCGGCCCGGCGCCGCCTTTGCCCTCTTTGGAGAGCGAGTAGAGCGTGTCGCCGTGCCCCTCCCTGTCTGACTCGACGAAGTCGTAGGGGTTGAACTCGCGGACCCGGGTGGGGAGTTGGCGTGGGGTGCCGTCCGGCAGGGTCTTTGGCCACTCCGCCGGCGGTGTGACCCACTCCATCGCCTCGCGGTTGAGCATGAACGAGCAGAAGTTCATCGCACTTGAGAACACGCCTGAGCGTTCCTTGTCGGCGGCGTGGATCTTTGAGTGCAGGTCCGCGGCGAACAGCTCGTAGCCCTGCTTCTCGAGGATCTTCACCGCCTCCGCATCGGTCTGCGCTGACAGCCACAGAAACACCTGTGAGAGCGAGCGGCCGTCCAGTGCGGCGCCCATCAGCAGCAGCGCGACGAGCATCTCGCCCGCCGGGTCGAAGAACCCGTCCGGTTTCGCGCCGGCCGGCCGCGATGCTGTGGCGAACACGTCGGCGAGCTCCAGCGCATGCCGCTCCGAGCGCACGTAGCTGAGCACGGGCCACCACCAGGTCACCGGCTCCCCGGCGATGCCCTGCGGGTCAAACACCCATGTGCGGCCGGTCGCGGCCGCACGACCACCATGCTCGCGCAGATCGCGGGTGGCATCGACGAGATCACGCTTGTTGGAGGTGGCGATCACCGGGCCGGGCGCCGTGATGATCAACGGAATCCCGAACCCGGCCGTCTTGCCGGTCCGCGGCCCAGCGATCCTCGCGGTACAGGCCTCAAAGTCGCTGTAAAGCCGCATCCCACCGGTGACCGTGCGCGCGAGCGGCAGCCCCGGTGTCTTGAGCTTGAACGCCTTCGCCTTCCCTCGGGCCTCCTTGAGCGTCAGCGGCGCGATCGACCGCCCCTGGCCCATGTGCCGCGCGGCGCGGTCGATGTGCCCATCCCGACGCAGCCACCACGACCATCCAGCAGCGATCGCGGCGCAGCAGGCGCCCACGATCATCGCGGCGATCGCTGTCGCGCACCTCGACCAGCGCACTCTGTGCTTGCCGATGTCAAGTGCGAGCTGGACCGGGTTCCAGGTCAGCTTGCCCGGCGTGCCACCTAACAGCTCTGCCGCGTGTGCGGCGCCGACCAGCGCGACTGCCGCGAGGGCAAGCAGTCCGCACCCGGCCGCCCACAGCTGTGCGCCCGGATCGAGCCAGGGGCCGTGTGAGCGGCGACTGAGGCTACTCATCGCGCCCGAACCCCGGTCCTTCGGTCCATAGCAGCCCGCACGCGCGGAGATCTGTGATCAGCCGGTCGGCCCCAGCATCGAGGCCGCGCTGCGAATCGCTAACGTGGCGCGGCGTCGCGACCGGCGACACGGGGGCGAGCGCCGGTCGCGACGCGACGATGTCGGCGGACGCTTCGCTCTGGTTGGGTTTCAGCGTCATGCTGCCGTCTCAAGCTCGATGTTGAGGAGCGTGGAGGCCATCGGCACCGAACCCGTGGTGTGGGCTTGCTCGAGGTAGTCGACGACAAGCGCCTCAAGCGCAGTGTCGCCCTCCCGGATCGGGAGTTGCTCGACCCGGTAGTACACGCCCTGCCTTGTGGGTGTGGCGGGTTCGTCGGTCACGTAGATGACCTCGCCCTTCCGCCGCGCGTACAGGATCCGTGCACCCGCCGGGGTGCTGTAACGGCCCAGCACCTCGGTGCGGGTCCGAGCTGTGGTGTTCATTGTGCGTCCTCCTGACGCTCGCTGTTGGCAGCGCTGGCGTCATGCCAGAGCCTGTTGGTGTCGTTGATCCCGGCCTCTGCGGCGGTTAGCTGCACCTGCAGCGGGATGCCGGGCCGGCCGCCGACCTTGATCAGGAACTTGCCGCGGCCTGGTGGTGGGCTACCGGCGTCGGTGTTGGTCCAGGCGGGTGGGTCCTGCCAGCCGGCGACCATGTTGATCTCGGTCTCTCCCATCGGAACGATCGGGGTAGAGCCGCTCCTGCATCTCCTTGCGCGGCAGCCCGCCCAGCACGACGATCCCGGCGCGCTCGACGAACCCGCGCGCCTTCGCGCTGTCGGCACGGTCGGGCAGCACGAGGTCCTCATCGTGTGGGTGCAGAAGATCGTTCCGTAACCCGCCTGACGGTTCAGGCGGGTGGTCATGTCGACGCGGTCGACCATCCCGGCACCGGCCTTCAGCGGTCGGTGCAGCTCGTCGATCGCCGCGGCGTAGTGGCGGCGGGGCTCAAGGCGGCACGTCGGCCATCACCTGCGAGATCCCGATGCCGCGAAATCCGGTTGACCAGCACGACACCAGCGCCGCGGCCTGAAGCGTCTTGTCGCCGTCCTCGATCGAGGAGATGTCGAACACGACGCCACGGTCACGGCGCATCTGCACCGTCGAGCGCCGGCTGAAGATCTCCCCGAGACGGCCGGCGCCCATCAACCCCCGCAGCGAGACGAGCAGGTTCTCGGTGTTATCCAGGTAGCGGGTCTCATCGCCGCGGTCCATCGCTACCGCGCGCAGCCGCTCGGGGCGTTCGCTGATCACCGCGCACGACATCCTCTAGGACAGGGACCTCGACGCGGCTCGTCGAGGATCTCCAATGCGACCGCGAGGATCGCCGTCTCCCGGTCGCTGACCCTGCCGCGGCGGCCGAGCTCGACCAGCATCTCAAGCACGTTCTGCCGGCGACCGCGAGCGTCTGCGATCACCTCGGCCGCCTCCTTTCGAAACCCATTGGCGGCCAGGCGCTCGGCCGCGGCCTTCGCGTCTGCTGATGTCGAGCACGTTACAGTAGCCGCGCCCACGCCCGAGGCGGATCACCTGCCCGTCGATCGCCTCGATCAGATCGACGTAGTCGGGCTTGCAGGTCGCCGAGCACCATCGGCAGCACCCCGAACCCCGCGAGGCCGAGCAGCTGGCGGCGGATGAACGTCGACTTCCCAAGCCCGGGCCGGCCGAGGATGAACTCGCTCGGGTTCAGGATCAGGCGGCGCGTACTGAAACCAGGAGATCGGGTCACAGCAGACCGTCGCCCCGGACAGCAGCGAGCGGCCGATCGGCACGCCGATCATCGGTGTTCCGGTCCCGGCGGCGAACGGCCACAGTCCGCACACCTGGAAACTGGAGCCGCGCCACTCCAAGCGGCGCCTGAACCAGCAGCGACCGGCCGCCACCCGGACCGAACCAGCCACGCTGGTCCGGCTCGCTCAACCGGGTCACGCCGAGCGAACTCCCTGTCCTTCTTGCGGATCGCACGTCCTCGTGCGCGAGCGCGCGGCTGGCGTGTCAGGACGCTCATCGACTTGCCGCCCTGACCTGACGCGGGACGCGCAGGTACTCGGGGAGCACGATCCCGAGCGGCAGGTTCGCCGACGAATGCCGAGTCCTGCGAGCCGTAGACAGCGGCGCAGTTGCAGGCGTGCGGTCGCGGCGAGGTTCTCGACGGTCGCCTCGGCGTGCTTGCGTGCCTCTGGGTCATCGCCCGGCACCGTCGCGGTGACGAGCAGCGCGAAGTCCGTGATCGCGGCGCCGCGGGTCTGCTCCCTTGCGGTCTGGTTGCCGCCTTATCCATCTCGGCCTTGACCCGCTCGGACGGGTTCTTCGCGTTGCGGGCGTTCCAGCCAGCGTTGCGCTTGTCAGCCTCGACCGCGCGCGCCGCGGTACCCGAGTCCATCAGCCGGTACACGAGAGTGACGCGCTTGCGTGGCACTGAGCGATGAGGCTCGAGCAGCTTCTTGAGGATGTTGGAGTGGACCTCCCCGAGCGGCTCCCGGGTCATGCTCCATGTCACGCTGATCGCACCGTCGTGCCTGTAGGCAGTCCCAGCTCGTCTCATGCCCAGCGGGGCCGACATCCGACCAGCGCAGCGGCGTGACGATCCCTGCGAGGTTGTTGCGCTCGATCAGCTCCGCCGCTCCCGGGTCATATGCGGCGCGTGTCAGCTCGCACAGCTGCTGTCCGCTCAGCGGCCGGGCGCCGCCGACGCCGGTGCCGTGGAACTGCTCGCCGAGACCGCGTAACCGCGGTCGGATGCTGGTCGGCGAACTCGTCGACGTTCAGCTGCGGCCGTGGAGGCTTGAGTCGAACACCAATCGTCACCCATGCCTTGACCTCGTTGCCGCCGTGCGCGCCGTTGGCGACCTCTCGCAGCACCTGTGCGGCCAGGGCTGGGGCAGCGGGGGCGACGCGTGCCGCGACGTGGTCCCGCAGTCGGTTGCCGGTGTCTGGCACGGTCTCCTGATCGTGACGATCGCGGCGACCAGGCCCGGTTCGTCGGCGAGGCTTGAGAGCACCAGGCCGTAGCGGTCGACCCATACGTCCTGCTGGTCCTCATCGACCAGCGAGGAGCCCTCCGGCTCGACCGCGAACACGATCGAGTAGTGCCCGCGGGTCGGCAGCTCCAAGACCGCGAACGGGCGGTTCCAGCCGTCCAGGTATTCGCTCAGCTTCGTGTTCGCCAACAGGCCGGGCAGCTGGTGGGTGCCCCACCGCGCCTTCCCAAGCGGACCGGAGCGGTACTGGCTATTGCCGGCCGATCGCGTCTGCCACCACGCCAGGCGGATGAACAGGCGCTGCACACCGTTCTGGCGTGTCGTGGGGTTCTTGGCCACCAGCAGCGCGATCATCGGGAGGCTCGAAAAGCACAGTGCGGCGCCCGCGAGGATGCCGTCGAGCATGATCGCGAAGATCGTGACCAGCACCGCCGCTATCAGCACGCCGGTACCCAATAGATCCAGGCCGAACAGGCCGGGTGACTTCGGCAACTGCCAGTTGCCGTAGGTCGGGGGCTTGTCCATGTCGGTCGCTCACGACTCGCCACCTGCTTCGGACGGAACCGTGCCGCTGATCGCGCCGGCGGCCGCCGCGCCTGAAGCCATGCCGGTCGCGCTGCTGCCCAGACTGCTAGCGAGCATGCCGTCGCTACCCGATCCCGATCCGCTCGGGCTCCCGGCTCCGCCGTCGCCGCCGGGGGTGCCCGCGCCGCTGCCGTCCGGCGAGCCGGCGCCGCCCGCGAGACCCGGCGCCCCCGACGGACCCGCACTATTGCCCGACCCGCCCGAGGCGGCGCTTGACACGCCCGCGCCCATCGCCGTCAGCGAGCCGGTCGGCAGCATCGCCGCGGCGGCGAACCCGGCGGTCGCGCCGAGCATCATGCCTGCGCCGCCGCCTGCGATACCCGCGGTCATGGGGGAGACGAACCGCATGAGCGCCGGCAGCGCGAGCACGGCGAGGAACATCAGCGTCATGCCTGTGAACACGTTCAGCATCGCGTCACCCTGGGCGTTGCTCATCAGCTGAAACGCGGTCGCGTACACGATTGCCGCTGCGGGCTTATAGAGCGTGAACGCGACCAGCCATGCCGTTGCCTTCTTTGACCATTGCCTGCCGGCGTCGGTGGTGAAGAACGCGAAGCACAGGGGCAGGGTCCCGGTGAGGATCACCAACATGCCGCCGCGGACGATCATCAAAAAGCACTGGATGATCGAGGCCAGCAGCCCAAAGACGACCAGGATGATATAGAGCATCACCGCACCGCCCCACACGGCCGACCCGGACGCCGGGAACACCAGCGCCATCTTCGCCGCGAATGCTGTCCCTAGCTTTGCGGTGTCGGTGATGTTCAGCGAGCTCTCAAGAATCCAGGTTGAGAAGCTGTCGCTGACCGACACCATCAGCGAGATCACCGTCAGCCCCATGCCGCTGACCGCGATGAACGTCAGCATGCCCTTCACGACCTCGGCGCCGGACCCGCCGAAGCGTTGCTCCCATGCCATCTTCCCCAGGCCCACCAGCACGCTGAACACCACAGCCGCATAGATGAAGTACTGAAGGTGCGACTGCAGGTACCCGACCGGCGCCGACGCCGTGGTCCCACCTACCGTGCTCGCCAGGTCAGGTGTCGGGACCGACACCCAGAAGGTGGCGGAGAACTTGAGGATGGGCGACAGCGCCGCGTTCAGCGCGTCCGCGATGACGTCCAGGATGTCGGTAGCGGCGCCCGAGAAGACGCCGGTCAGAATCCCCGCCATCGCGATCACGAGTTCACCGCCGACCACGCCACAAAGCCGTTCATGCTGCTCACGACGCTCGCGCCGAGCTGCTGGCTCGCCGGGATCACAAACCGCCAGTCACCGCGCTGCCACTCAAGCGAGCACGGCAGCGCTGCAAGCTCTCCGGAAGGGCCGGCGAGCACCAGCGTGATGCTCGCCAGCGCCGGCGTGTAGTCGCCGTACTGAAACCCGGCGATCGACACCGTGCCCGGGTCGCCGTCCTCGGCCTGCAGCAGCTGCGTGTCGCCCTGTGACCGCGCGAGCGCCACCGCCCGTGCCGGAGTGTCGGCGGCGAGCTGCTGGTAGAGCTCCGTCTGCGGCACGCGTGTGGCCTCGGCAAAGAACGACGCCAGCGCGTACAACGCCCCCGTCGGGTTGTGCGCAAAACACACCCGCACCCCATCCTTCATGTTCCCGGGGCCGAACGACCGCGGCGCGGTCGGCGCCGCCATCGCCCCGACAAGCGTCCAACTCGACTCGGGCGCCGTCACCGGCACGGTCTGGTTGCCCGGCGGAAGAGTGCAGCCTCGCCGGTCCTCGGGACGGGCGGCCGTGGAGCCCGTGGCATGTGTCGACGCCGCGTTACGAACACGGGCCGCCTGCGCTGCCGGGGCTCGGTTCTCGTGATCGCCCAGGTGGCTGGTCACAGCGATCGCCGCTGCGGCGACGATCAGCATCAACACGCCGATAGTCGAGGCCACAAATCCCAACGAGCCAAACCGCGACGCCGTCTCGTCGCTGCGCATCACGCGATCCCGCCGACGAGCTGTCCAACCGACCCCGCGCACGCAGCAACGAACAGACAGACTCCCAGCGCCGGGACGTACTCGGTGGCCGAGCGGCCGCCGTGGTGGGCGCTGGCCATCTTCGCCAAGACACCGAGCACCCCGACCACAGCCAGGATCAGCACACCCGTGACGCAGTAATCCAACGCGGTTGTGAGCTCGGTGCTCACATCGCCCGGTAGCGCCTTCGCGCTCGGGGTCGGCACACCCGTAGCCGCGGACGCGACCCCAGCTCCCGTGACCAGCACGGCAGCGGGTGTAAGAGTCGCGATCTGTGCGAGCTTCCGGCTCGCGATATTGGCGGCGTCGATCACGCGTGCTGGCTTGGTCAGCATCCAGTTGAACATCACTTCCCTGCCTTTCTCGCCGCCTCCAGCGCGGCGGTCAAGCCCACGCGCAACGCATGGGCCTCCTTGGGGCAGTTAGCTGGCGAGGGGACCTCGCCAGCCGCCCACGCCTCCACCCATGGCAGCCGCCACACGTGATCGGTGGCGGCCTCAAGGTGGCGCGCGAACGCTTCAAGAGATTTCGGGAGCCGGCCCGGGCGATCGGCGATTAGCACCAGCCCAAGCGGCATCGCAACGCGGTCGCGCAACCCAGCCGCATCCCACTGACCGGCGACATGCATCACCGCCGTCATGCCCCAAAAGTTCGTGCGAGCACAAAGCACAACACGCGAGCGCGCGAGCGCCCGCGAGCTGACCGGCCACTGATGGTTCGCCGCAGCGAACCCGGCAAACAACGCCGTCAGGGTGCTCTCCCCGGCGCCGCCATGAACGCCGAGGAACCAACACCGCGCCAGTCCCTCCGCGCCCGTGATTTGGCGGAGGGGGAGCGCCCCGCTCGTTGACCTACATCCGTGCAGGTCAAACGAGCCGGCCGCCGAGACGAACCCCACTGCTGCGCCATCGATGGCGTCCATATGAGCGATCGTCCTTGAGCCCATAACGCTATCCTACACTATGACGTGAATAGCGTGATACAAATTGGATCATGGGAAGTCGCTATACCACACCGTGTCGGCTTCGCGATCTAGCCGAGCGGCATTCGTTCGCGTCACAGGCTGCTTCCGAAGAGCCGTCGTCAGGGGTGCCCCTGGTTCAGCCCGACGTCACCCTGGCTCCCGGAAGCGGCCAAAGGAGTTCCAATCACGACGACGTGGGCGATGAGGTTCCTAGCCTCGCGAGCGGGTTGCTTACCGCATCACTCATCCTCTACTTGAGAATTAGGGATGACCATACGTGCGTTACAGAGGCAGTTTCGGAGAAGCGAGGCGAGCCGATAGCGGGGCCCAGGCAACTGTTCGACTTCGGCTGCATCGATGACGAAGCAGCCGAGCGGACGTGAGCAACAGGCGCCGACGGCATGACCGATCTCTCGCAACTGATCCTCGACGAGCTCGCAGGTGACACGGCAGCGCTCGACCGGCTGCGCGATCTGCTCGGGTTCGACGGGGTAGGGCCCGAGCCTTGGGTCGGCGTCGTGCAGGCGGCTACACATTTAGGCGCTGGCCGGCAGCGGATCTACGACCTCGTGCACCAGCGCGCGATCCCATTCCGCAAGGACGGCTCGCGGCTGCTGTTCAGGCTCTCCGAGCTCGACGCCTGGCTCGCCCAACGGTAGGGTGGAGACAGATGGTGAGCGCCGATTCGTTTGAGGCCGTGGTCGGCGATCGCAAGCAGGTCTCGTCGGTAACGATCAAGGTCGCGCGGTCGCAGAGCGACGGGCTCGGCTCCTGCGCGGCGGAGTCCATCGGAATCGGTTCACCGGAGCCGAAGCGATGGCTAAGGCGAAGCGCGTCAGAACCCGCTATCCCGGCATATACAAGGTCGGCGAGCGCTACGAATGGGTCGCCGGCCGTGATCGCGGCCGCGGCATGACCGACACCCTCGAGGAGGCGCGCACCGCTAAGGCCAAGGCCGAGCTTGCGGGGCCGATCTCGGCAGCGATCCGCGGCAGCTTCCGCGACTACGCGCAGACGTGGATCGTCGGCTACCAAGGCCGGACCAACCGCGGGTTCTCGGAGAGCACCCGCGCCGACTACCGCGAGAGCCTCGACCTCTACCTGATCCCGTTCTTCGAGCGCCGAAAGCTGAAGCCCCACCAGGTCACCCGCCAGCACGTAAAGGTACTGATCGCCTGGCTCGCGACCGAGCCGACCGCCGCCGAACGCCGCGACGAAATCGGGCTGCGCCGGCCGCTCGCCACAAAGACGATCGTCAAGCACCTGGCACCACTCAAGGCGATGTTCGCAGACGCCGTCGAGGACGACGAGCTCCCGAAGAACCCGGCGACCGTGCGAATCAACCTTGCCGGCGCCCCGGCGAGCCAGACCGTTGAGAAGCGACCGTTCACCGACGAGCAACTGGCAGCCGTGCTCGCCGCGGCGACCGACGAGGACCAGTTGCTGTTCGACACAGCCGCCGAGACCGGCGCCCGCTGGGGCGAGCTATGCGAGTTCCGCGGGGGCGACCTCGCCAACAGCCCGCCGGGCCGGTGCTCCGGGTCCAGCGTGCCTACTCCGATAAGGCCCGCGACTCAGACGGCAAGCGCGTCGGGATCGTAAAACTCCCGAAATCGAGCGCTGGCCGCCGCGAGATCCCGCTAGCCCCGGGCTCGCACGGCGGCTGTGGCGGCTCCAACGCGGCGCCAAAGAACTCCTGTTCACGTCCCCGCGCGGTGAGCGGATGCACTACCAACACACATACGATCGCGTGCTCAAGCCGACACTCGCACGAGGCTCGAAGCGGCTCAAGGGCGACGACCTGACCTGGGCCGGGTGGCACACATTCCGGCACACAGTCGCGTCCCGGATGTTCGCGGCGGGCCGCAACGTCGTACAGGTTCAGAAGTGGCTGGGGCATCACAAGCCGAGCTTCACGCTCGACACCTACGTGCACCTGATGGGCGACTCGATCGGCGAACCACTGGCGCTTCCGGAGGTCGTCGATGGGCGGCCTGCGGGCAGACGGGGGGCAGACAAAGCCGCCGAAACCGACCGGAACGCCGAGGGCTCGGATCACGCTCAGAGGATCGATTCCGCCTAGCCGATCACGGGCAGTCCCCGTGCCGATCGGTGCTGTTGTCAGACTCCGCGCGTGGCGCGGGAATGATCTCGAGATGGACGTCCCTGCTTTCACAGCAGGCGCAATGTTCCTGACCGAGCCGGAGCGGACCACGGGCTCGCGGTGGATGACGGAGACAGTGACCGTCGTGCCCGTCGACGGGGAGCGCGTACGAATCGTCGGCGGCAAAGCCGTCTCTGTTTTGCTGTCGGGTGACTTGCAATCGGCGGGGACGCGATGGCCGCGTGTCTTGAACTCGTGCAGCGCGCTCTCGATCGCGAGGCCGCTCACGGCGCGACGCCCCTGACGCTGCGACGCGGAGGAGCAGTACATCTGTTGGTTGCGGGACGGCGGCGAGTTGACCTTGCAAATCGTCGTTACTCGGCTCGCTACTCGTCTCGTCGCAGGCGAGCGCGGGGAAAGTCGAGCGGTATCTCGAATCCGCGACGGAACGGGACTACTGCCGAGGTGGGGGCCGGCGCTGCGGTTCTTCCGCCTTTCCCAGCTTGCGACAGGCGCGTTCGACGCATACCGCAACGCCTTTGTCGGACTCGAGGCTCTGCTCGATCTCGTGATCCCTCCGGGAGCACCGCCCGGTGAATCCAAGCGGTTGGATTGCCCTCACGCGTATTCTCCCGAGATACCGGATTCACCTCAGCGACTATCTGGTCGGCACGATTAGCGCTGACCCTGTGGCTCAGTTCCTGGAGCAGGAGTACCGCGCGAACCGATGTGCCGTATTTCACGCCAAGAGCACAGAACGCCCAGTTCTGCTGCCAGGCGCTGCCACCGACCGTCGCCAGGTCTCTGCCGCCGTCGAGCCTCCAATTCGCCTGGTCGTGGATTTGATCCGAGCGATCCACAACATCATCTTCCCGTCCGGCGGCATGGTCGTGGGCGGCTTCATGGGCGTCATCGAGAACCTACGGAGTGTGGTTACGAGATCGCCGGTCTCAATGATCCTGACCCCGAGGAGGCTCGGTGCTAAGAGGATCTGAAGTCAACCGGGATCTCATCACTGCCGACGTCGTCCGCCGGCGCTCTCGACACCATCGGCCTCGAGCACGGATTGACGGCCAAGACCTCGGGAGCGATGATGCAAGGGGGGCCGTTCAACACCGTCGCCACGTACACATCGGCGCCGACGACCGGGAGCATTTTCGGTATGCCTTGGGCTCCCGATGGTCTCATGAGCCGCTCCGTACTTCCCTCCATCGAGCCGGGGCCGGCCGAGGTCGAGGTGCTGGTCCGTTGGACGTTGGACAATTTGAATGTGCCGAGGAGTCGTTTCTCGCTCTGCGGCACGGGAGCTCGAACCTGCAGCGGCGAGTTCAAGAATCTCCCTGACCTCGTCGCTGGGGTGCCAGATGTGAGACTCGTCTCTCATTCACCCGCCGGCAGAGCGAATAGGCGCGATTGGTAATGGGTTCCAACGTACGAGGGTCAGCCCGCACCTTCGTTCGGCGGAGTCGTCGGCTTCCGCTCTTATTCTCGGCGCGTGTGGGCTGACAACGAAACCGCCGTCGATCTCCTCGGGTTTGACTATCTAGTAGACCAGCTCGAAGTCGTTCTCACGGACGCTCGACTCCGCCCGGTGACCGTGGGCGTATTGGGCGACTGGGGCTCCGGCAAGACCAGCCTCATGTACATGACCGCCAGCCGCCTGCGCGAGCGCGACGGGTACGCGGTGGTCACGTTCAGCCCCTGGCGCTACGAGTCGACCGACGAGGTCAAGGTCCAGTTGATGGCGGCCGTGCTCCGCAAGCTCCAGGGATGGGTCGAGCAGATCGACCCCGAGGACGTGGCCAGGCAACAGGCAGCTCGGGCGCGACTCAGCAAGCTGTTCCAGGTTCTCAAGCTGCTTATAGCTAAGGGGGCGGTTCCCGCAGCGACCACTGGCGCTATGGCTCTCCACCTGCCGCCCGAGGCGGGTGCGGTTGTCGGTGCGGTGGTCAGTGATCTCGCCTCAGAGACAGAAGAGCCTGCGGTCGGCGACTCGGTTCCGGAGGATCACTTCCCCGACGCGAGTGAGTTCGCTTCGGCGGCCGAGTTTCACGACGAACTCAAAGCCCTCATGGGTGAGATCGACGGGCTCGAAGCGCTTGTCGTCTTGATCGACGATCTCGATCGCTGCCTCCCCGACACCATCATCGAGATATTCGAAACGGTTCGGCTGTTTCTCCACGTGCCCAACAGTGCCTTCGCTATTGCGGCTCACCCGCAGATCGTGGAGGCCGCGGTCGCGCATAGGTACGTCGGGAACCGAGACGGGGACGCGAACCTCGGCCGCGACTACCTCGAGAAGATCATCCATCTCCCGGTAGTGGTCCCGCCACTGTCCCGCTCGGAGGTTGAAAGCTACATCAACCTGCTGTTCTGCGAACTGACCTGCGACCACGAGATGTTCGAGAACTTGCGGAACCTGGCGGGATCGCGCCGGGCAACCGAGCCGCTCGGAGTGGCGATGAACTACGGCATCGCGGCGGAGGTGTTCCCCGAACAACTGGTGCCCGAGTCGCTTGCCGCCGCATTCGGGCTCTCGAACAAAATCGGTTCGATCCTCGGCGAGGGACTTAGGGGTAACCCGCGCCAGGTCAAGAGGTTCCTGAACGCGCTGCGAGTGCGACTGCTTACCGCGGAGAAACGTCACGCCAATCTGGATCCATCAATCCTGGCGAAGCTCATGGTTTTGGAGGTCGAACAGCCCGAGTTTCAGCAGCTCTTCGAATGGCAGCTGCATCAGGACGGTGACCCCGTCGAACTCCGACATGCCGAATTGGCCATTCGCGATGGAGAGGAGCCGGACGGAATGAGCCCCGAGGCAAAGGCCTGGGCGGCACGACCCGTGGTGGCGCAGTGGCTTCGTCTCGACCCGCCGCTCGCCGGGACGGCGCTCGGAACCTATTTCTTTTACTCACGGGACCGGCTCTCACCGGTCGCCGGTGGCGCGCGGCTGACTGGCGCCCAGCAGGACCTCCTCGCGCGCCTACAGCTGCCGTCTGACGCACAGCGGCGCGGCGCCGGCGAGGCGATGACGACGCTCGCGACCACCGAACGGCTCGAGGTCTACCGCGCGCTCCTCGGCCGGGTCGAGCAAGACCCGGCCGGACCGGGCATGAAGAGCGCGCTTGAACTCGCGGCCCGATCCGAAGAGTCGTGGCGGACTTCTCCGCCGAGTTGCGAGCGATCCCGCCCGGCTCGATCCCACCCCAACTGCCGTTGCAGATGATGGCCGCGTTCGAGAAAGCCCCGCCGGCAAGCGTCGATGCCATCCTCGACGGCTGGGAAGCAACCGGACCAAAGGCGCTGAAGACCGCCGTGCAGACGGCGCGCAAGGCTAGCTGAATGGGGACGTCGGCCGACTACCCCGGCGGCCGTGGCGGGGCGTGGACGCCCTACAAGCGGGCGGCCAGTAGCTTCGCCCGCCGCGGCGGCTCCGACCGCGCCGGACGCGTCCTCGCGCGCCACATCGCCACACTGGGCGGTGCCGGCGGCGCTACGGCCGGGGCCGCGGCGGGCACGCGAGCAGCGCGCTTACTTGCGGCATTCCTCACGGGAGGAATCCCGACCACGGACGCGCCCGCCGGCTTCGACTTCGCTGCCGTCGGACTCGCGAACCTTGTCGGCGCCGACCGAGTCGAGGTTCTCGACGCCCTCATTGATGCGATCGCCGGCGACGGCGCCGGACTGGAGGCCCAAGCCGCCCGCGCAGCCGCAATCGACGTACTGGGGGAGCTTGTGCTCGACGAGGACATCGACCTATCCAATCCCGGGCTCGACGCTGAGGGCGTCCGCGGTCTGCTTGCCAAGTTCCTCGCGTTCTACTTGTATAACCGGGCCGCACCGATCATCGAAGAGCGGCTGAATCGGCTGAACGACCCAGCGCTAGCCGCACGTCGCGACAGCGAAATCCGAGCCGTGGTCAACGCCGTTGTCGAACTGCAGCTCGTCGACCTCGATCCGCTCGCCATCAGCTGGAACAGCCCCGCTGGCCAAGTCGAGGTCGAACAGCTCCTGACAACCATCTACACGGTCATCGAGGCGATGGACGAGTGAACTTCCAGCTGCGCACCGACCCGAGCCAGACAGCCCAACAGGGAGCGGTCCTACTCGACTACTTTCCGGGCGCCCAAGGCTCCACAGTGCACAACAACGGAACCGAGTTCTTCCGCGGACTGACCCCGAACGCCGCGGCGCTGGATCTGTTTCACGTCGGTGTCGCAGCCTATTGCGCTGACCGGATCGCGCGTCGCGGCGACACCCCCGACGGCTGGACCCGCGACATCGAGGAAGCTCGCCGTGCCGGTCGCGGCAAACGGATGGGGCTCCGCGGTGGCCGATCTCAACGAGGCCCTGGACTTTCTCACCGGTGACCGATGGTCCATTCGGCTGCCTACCATCGAGCGCGCGGAGCCACCCGCCCCAGCCACCACCGCCGACGCTGTGTGTCTGTTCTCAGGCGGGCTCGATTCGCTGACGGGCGCGATCGACCTGCTCGAAGACGGGAAGGCCATCGTCCTTGCCGGACACTACGAAGGCGGGCAGGCGCCCAAGCGTCAGACCGAGCTTCACGCGCGGCTAGCGGCGACCTACGGGTCCGCCAGGGTCGAGCTGCGGCAATTGTTCATTGCTCCCGACACTGATCGGGCCGGCCAGGCGCGTCCGCTGCCGAAGACTCGCGAGAACACGATGCGAGGTAGGTCCGTACTGTTCCTGAGCGCCGGCTTTGCGATGGCGTCGGCACTGGGCGGCGCCGTCCCGCTGCACATACCCGAAAACGGGCTGATCGGCATCAACGTACCGCTCACCGGCTCGCGACCAGCCAGCCTGAGCACCCGGACAACACACCCCTATTTCCTCCATCTTCTGCAGCGTGTGGTCTCCGCGATCGGACTTCGGAGTGACCTCGCGAACCCGTACCGGCTGATGACGAAAGGGGAGATGCTTCAAGCGAGCAAGGCGCCCACGGTCCTCGCTGACCTCGTACCGCGCTCGATCTCCTGCTCGCACCCCGAGGCGGCGCGATTCACGAGGAACCCCAAGCGCCCGCAGGGCAACTGCGGCTACTGCTACCCGTGCCTGATCCGCCAGGCTTCGTTGCACCGCGCCGGCATCGCCGACGGACCCTATGCTTACGATCTCCAACGTGAGTACGGGCTTATCACCAGCACCTCGAAAGGCGCGAGTCTGTTGGCCCTCGTACGCAATCTCGCCGACCCTGCACGCGCCACCGATGTACTCCGCACCGGACCGATCCCGAACAGCGAAACGGGGGCGTTCGGTGACCTGTACCTACGCGGCCGCGAGGAGATGACGGCTTGGGCGACGACCGTTCTACCGGCGGGCCTCCGCGATCAGCTCCCGTAGACGCTCGCTACGTAGACTCCCACTGCCACCTCGACAGATACCCGGATCCACGGGGAACGGTCGCTGCTGCGAAGGCCGCAGGCGTGGTGGTGATCGGTGTATCCGAGCTGCCCTCGCGCTTCCAGAGGGACGAGTTGCGCTACCGCAAGGAGCGCACCGTACGCACCGCGATCGGTGTCCACCCGCTCGCCGCCACGCTCGCGACCTCCATGGAGATGAGTCTTTGGCGATCGCTGGTCGGGCGCACGACATACGTCGGCGAGGTCGGTCTCGATGGTTCACCTGCGGGGAAGCCGACGTTCGCGCAACAACGAACCCGTTCAATCGCATCCTCTCGCACCACGAGATCGCTTCGAAGGTCCTGACCGTCCACTTCGCCGGGCCGAGGCGGAAGTCATCGAATCTCTGGCGGCGGCCAAATGCGGAGCGATCCTGAATGGGTCTCCGGACCTGCGAAGCCCATAGACACAGCGCTCGCTGCAGGCATGTACTTCTCGATCAACCCGGCGATGTTGACGAGCAAATCGGGCAAGCGGGTGCTCGACGCGGTCCCGCCCGACCGCATCCTAACCGAGACCGACGGTCCCTAACAAAGCGCGCCGGGAAGCCGGCGTCACCCGGCCGATATCCCGTGGCTGGTCGAGCGCATTGCCGACGTCTGGGCCATCGACGTCGAAGATGCCCGTCAGCGGATCTTCACCAACATGACCCGGTTGTTCGAGAGTCGCCGAAAGGTGGCCACCGGAGAGCGCGGCGAGGTGCAGGCACGATGAGATGCGCGATCCAAGCCGCGTCGGGATGGTCTCGCTGACATGGAAGATGGGCACCGCACCGACCCCCGATGGGGGGACGCGGTCACGCTGAGCCAACTCGGCGAGCTGATTGCCGACTGGCTGGAGGGCCGGATTCGGGTGCCGATCTACGGAGGCGGACCTGACACCGAAACGGAGGCACTCGTTCCGGTTCTAGCTCATCTGAACCGCTCCGGATTCGTCACGGAGACGTCGCAGCCCGGACAACTCGATGGTGACTGGGCGCAGCGGGCAGTCGTGAGCGGGTATTGCGACCAAGAGGTCGCCGAACGGCTCGCGTCGATAAGCGTTCGAGGAGACCTGATCGTGATATCGCAGCCGGCGGGGACTGACGCGACCTTCCAACTCCCGGTGACCCGCACCAACAACTTGACCTTCACGATCATCTGTGGCGACTACGCCACCAGTCGGCCCAACGATGACTTGTGGCCTTGGCCCGATCTACCCCCAACGATGCGTGCCGTCCTGCGCGGTACATGGCACGTCGCCATTTGCGACCCGGTATGGGGTCGCAACGACGTCCTCTGGCCGGCGCTGACCGCGGCGATGGGACACTCGCCCGAGGAAGTACGAGGCTCCCTCAGCGACAACGAATACATCGAGGCTCAAGAAGGGGCCGGTTAGGGCCACGCAGGCCGGGCCGCATCGTGGGAGAGACTCGGCATTTGGGACGCTTCACGCTCCTTGAACAGTTGGGGGCAACGACCCACTCTCGCGTCTGGGAAGCGATGGACAACGCTGGTGGCAGAGTCGCGATCAAGGAGCTGAGGACTCATCGAGTCGACCGGGAGCCCTACAGCCGCTTCCGCGACGAGGTCGCGTTCCACATGGCCGGTCCGTATGCAGGGGTGCTGCCAGTCATCGACGCGGAAGTGCCGGCGATGCCCTCGGCGGAGCAACCAGCGTGGTTCGCGATGCCCATTGCCCAGACTGTCAGGGATGCGCTCGGCGACGCGCCGACCCTCGAGGAGGTTGTCGGTGCTGTCCATGCTTACGCAACCACGCTGGCGATGCTCGCCGAGCAAAGCATCCACCATCGGGACCTCAAGCCCGACAACCTGTTCCGGCTAGGCGGCGAATGGGTTGTGGGGGATTTCGGCCTCGTTACGTGGCCGGGGAAGAGTGCCCTGACCGAGCCGGGACAGAAGCTCGGACCCGCGAACTTCGTCGCGCCGGAGATGGTGCAAGACGCGACAGCGGCGAATGCGGGGCCTGCCGACGTATGGTCGCTGGCGAAGGTGCTCTGGGTGCTTGCCACGGGGCAGACGTACCCGCCTCCCGGGCAGTTACGCATCGACGTGGACGCGACTCGGCTTCGCAGCTTCACGATGCATCCCCGTGCGGCCGGACTCGAAGGGATCCTCGAGCAAGCCACGGCGCTCGACCCAACGATCAGGCCAGACATGCGCTACTTCGCGCTCGAGCTGGAGGCGTGGTGCAGCCCACGCACCGCACCGAACGAGCCGCCGGCTCTCGACGAACTCGCCCGGAGGATCAACGCGATCAGCGCACCGGCCGTCGCCCAGCGGGAGCAGCGCGAGGATTTAGACCGAGCGGCCGCGGAGATCTCGGACCGGCTGCGCGCAGCTCACCACGCACTGCGGCCCACAGCCGAGCGGCTCGGCCAAGTGATCCTGCGCGACGAGGGGATGGTGTTCCACGGCCTCGGCGGCAAGAGCAAACGCAGGGACACGACCGGCGTCTGGACCGAATCGCTCTCGATCGTGCCGCTTTCACCACGCCACCAAGTCAGCCTGACGGTCGACGTTGCCTGGCAGAGGTTTCCTGGACACGATATCCATCTGGTAGCTGGCATATGGCTGAAAAGCGCGGACGCCAACGCGCTGCCGGAACTGTTCATGGTTGAGACTCGAGACGTCCGACTCGGAACCGAACACGGCCTACGAGCCGCCGACGAGCTTGTGCAAGTAGTCATAGGCAAGTTTGAGACGGCCGCCCGTCGGTACGCCCAGCTAGTCGATGAAGCTGAGGCACGGCTCCAGGCCGATCGTCAACCCAGCATTGAGTGCGCCGGAACGAACTACCGATTCCGCACCGAGCCCGAGTCCGACGTCGTGCGAATCACCAGACTCGATGACGGCTCACTTGACGGACACGCGGTCGCTTGGCGCGGGACCCCGATATCCCAAATGACAGCGGACGGCGACCGGGTACACATCCGCGCCGGCGAGTTCGAAGGGTGGATTGAGCGCAACGCCAGCGGCAGCTGGGTACTCGCAAGCCGTGCAGCGCCAGGGTCTCCAGGGGCGGAATGAAATGTGATCGTGGCGCCTCGCTTTAGATGTGCGTCCGATGCCGGGACCTCGATCGGTACGAACGACTCATTGATACGGAGATAGCGTCCGTGACCAGAATTACGCTCAGTCGATGCCCGTCTGGGGGACCGTGCTTCTCAGTTGGTGGTGGGCCTGGGCTCCGGTCTGATCGGCAGTTGGTGGCAGACCTTCAACGACAGACTGGAAAGGTCTCGTGACCGCCTGCTCGACGCGGCGGATGACCTCCTCGGAGACACCGCCGTCGCGCTAACAACGGTGAGGGAGGCGATTCGTACCTCTCGTAACGGGCCTTCGGAGTCTCAAGACGATGCGGCGAAATCTGCCTGGGACGCACGAGATCTGGTCCTGCACCGCAGCGCGCGGACGGAGCTGCTATTCGGCTCGGAGTCTGAGGCCCACCGCCTCACCGACGCGATCATCTCGGACCTGGCAAGGGCTGCAACCCACCTCGGTAAACACAAGCCCGACGACGCCGAAGCCGCGCAGATGGACGCGGCCGGACATCTAGGGGATCTCCGTCGAGCCGCTCGGACGGAGATTGACGATGTTCGCCCACCGCACGTCTCGCTGCGTACATCGTTGCACGGGTTAGGACGCGGAGCCGGATGAACACGCCAACTTCGGTGTCACACACCCGAGTGCATTGCCGGGCTCCGCTCTCCACTGTGTGCCAAGACCACTCGCGACGTAGCCGCGCGTCGCCGCCCGGGCAGGCCCCGCGGCTGTCCGGAGATGGCTTCCGGAGCTGGGTGTCATACCCGAAGAGAACGCACCCGGAGAACAGAGCGGTGGAGAGGCAGCTCGCCGATGGAGGCTGAGGAACGATTCGAACTCGCGATAGCACGTGAGGCCTACAGGAAGCTGTACGCCGAGGGCGGGCTGATCATGTTCCAAGCGCACGAGCTCGACAAGCTCGCTTCAGACTTATCGGTTCCCGAAGCAATCGCGAAGCACGTGGTTCGAAAATTGGCTGACAGGTCTCTCCTTCGGACCGAGGACGGCTGGAGCTACATCGCCGATATCCGACTAGCGGCACGGTACGAAGAGGAGTACGAGCGACAGGAATTCTGGAACCACAACGTCCTTCGTCGTCAAGAGCTTGAAAAGGCGGCCGAAACCTTTGAGCGGGACCAGCGTTCCTGCACCTACCAGGAAGGCGAGGAGCAGTTTGTCGACGCCCCGTGGGTCGACGCAATCGCCGCAGCGAAAACGCTGGAACTCCTGGACCTGATTGACGTTCGCGAGTACATGGGCCATAACTTCGAGATCAGCATCACAAGCCGGGGATACGATCTGGTCCGCGGCGAGGAGGCCCTGCGGAATCAACTGCCGGTGTCAGCCGCAGACGACGAGGGTGCGCACACGCCGGTCCCGCGTGACCTCCTCATCGACCTTGTCACCTCTGCTGAAGAGCTCCTCCGGCAACGCGATTGGGCTGGCGCCGCACGGGAGCTGGCTCGCGGCGACGCTCAGTTCGACGAAAAGCACTGGACCGACGCCGTGCGTGAGTATTACGCCGCGACCGAGAGCGGGCTGAAGCACCGCCTCGACGAGGAGGGCCTGCCTTACGGCGATGGAGCCGCGCTCAAGGATCTGGCCCGCCTCGCGGCGCAGCGCGACCTGATTCCGCTCAACTACCAAGCCTTGTTCGGATTTGCGGACTCGATCCGGTCGCCAAGAAGTCACGGGGCCGGCGGAAGTTCCTCAGAAATTGAGATCGGGCCGGCGGAGGGTCAGCTAATGGGAAACCTGGCTCGTGCGCTTCTCGTATACCTAGCCCAGCGACCGCGCCACCGTAGAGCACCGGACGTCTAGCAGCGCTCCTACGCTTCGTCTACCGCATACCTTGGTCAGCCCGGGCCAAAGCGCATCGGAGAAGTTCCTCGGCGATGTCTGAAGGCAGTTCCGTAACAGCGAGCGCCTGTTGCAGAAACGGCTCTAGTTCCGGCCCAGGGCGGGTGAAGCCAAGTGATCGGCGGTCGAGAAGGTTCCAGCCCGAGCCGTCAGCGACGAAACACTCGCGCACCCACCATTCGTATCCGTCCCATTCGATGTGCCAGTACCCGCGACGGTCGTCACCGGCCCTGGCGAACCAGAGGTCCGCACCCTTGAAGATCATCCTTCTCATTGGGTCAGTCCGGGCGTCTGCTTCATCGTCGACTTCGCTAGGCATGTCGATAGCAAATGCGGGATCCACGTTGCGAGCCGCGCTCAGCGCCTGGGTGTGTGCAAACTCGCGCATGGGGGGAACCTCCTCGGGCTTGCGTCCCAGAGCCTTCATGCGGGTCATCTCCCACACTGCGCGGTATCGGCCGATGGCGCTGCCGGCAGGACCCTTCGGTAGCTGTTCCATTTCTAGTTCGACGGTCGCCCACGGGACGGAGCGACCCGCCTCCTTTGCCCATCGCACGACGGTGGATCTCTTCCACACTCGCCCCCCGGTCAGTTCCGCAACTGGATCCGGGAAGTCCTTGGTGCGAACGAGCTGGTCCGCACGCTGACGAGTGACGCTGAGGAGCTTTGCGATCTCTCGGACTCCAACCAAGCGAGAATTCATACCGTAAGTTTGTCAGATAGCAAGGGCAAAACGCAAGGCGCGAGAGCAAGACCTGTTGAGACCAGGTCGGCGCAGAATCGGCGGCGCCAGTAGACGCCCGGAAGGTCGTCGAGGGGCAGCCTGGAAGCGGTCGGGGGCAGACGGGGGGCAGACCAAGCCTCCGAAACCGACCTAAGCACGGCGGACCTGGGCAACCGTGAAAGTGCCGCATTTGCAGGCTAAACGGCTAGATGCACCGAAAGGCACCTAAGTGCTCCCAGGCACTCAAAATCCGCTGCCCGCAAGGGCGTGGGGGTTCAAATCCCCCCCGCGGTACTGAACAGGTGCGGACGGATCTTTGGCCGCGTGGATGTCGACATCCGCCGTAACGGCTGAGACGATGTCGACGATGCTCGACACCGAGGACGAGAACGTCGCCTACCCCGCAGGGCGGCCGCTCCGGGGCCGGGCCGTGAATCTGGTCGCTCCGCACGTGGTGGTGCTGTTCGGCGCGACCGGAGACCTTGCGCGCCGCAAGCTGCTGCCCGGACTGTCCGTGCTCGCGGAGTCGCATGCTGGCGCCTGAGCTGCGGGTCGTCGGAACCTCGCTCGACGACCTCGACGACGCATGCGTTCAAGGAGCTTGGCGCGTGACGCGATCCACGAGTTCGGGTCGGCGGCAAGCTCTCGAAGAGGCCGAGCTTGAGGCGTTCCTCGGCAAGCTGCGCTACGTCCGTCAGAGCGACGGGGTCGAGGCGCTCGCGCGCGGCGGTCCGCGAGGCTGAGGCCGAGCTGGGGGAGGGCGCACGCCTGCTGCACTACCTGAGCGTGCCGCCGCGGGCCGCCGGCGCGGTGATCGAGACGCTGAAGGAGGCCGGCCTGGTCGATCGAGCTCGCGTGATCATGGAGAAGCCGTTCGGCAACGACCTCGAGAGCGCCGTCAAGCTCAACGCCAAGGTTCACGAGACGTTCGAGGAGCGCCAGATCTTCCGGATCGACCACTTCCTCGGCAAGGAGCCGGCGCAGAACATCCTCGCGTTCCGCTTCGCCAACGGTCTGTTCGAGCCGATCTGGAACCGCAACTTCATCGACCACATTCAGATCGACATCCCGGAGAAGCTTGGTCTCGAGAACAGGGCCGAGTTCTACGAGGCGACCGGCGCCTACCGGGACATGGTCGTCACGCATCTACTGCAGGTGCTGGCGTTCGTCGCGATCGAGCCGCCGACCGCGCTCGAGCCGCGCGCGATCAGCGAGGAGAAGAACAAGGTCTTCCGATCGCTGCTGCCGATCGATCCGGCCAACGTCGTACGCGGCCAGTACGACGGATACCGCGACGAGGACGGGGTCTCGCCGCACTCGGACACCGAGACGTTCATCGCCCTGAAGTGCGAGATCGACAACTGGCGCTGGGCAGGGGTGCCGTTCTACCTGCGCACCGGCAAGCGGATGGCGGAGGGCCAGCGGATCGTGTCGATCGCGTTCCGTGAAGCCCCAAAGAGCATGTTCCCGGCCAACTCGGGCGTCGGCACACAAGGGTCCTGACCACCTGACGTTCGATCTCGCCGACGCGTCGAGGCTGTCGCTCTCGTTCTACGGCAAGCGACCCGGGCCGGGCATGCGTCTGGACAAGCTCAGCATGCAGTTCGCGACCAGCGATACCGACGAGTGTCACCGACGTGCTCGAGGCCTACGAGCGCCTGATCCTCGACACGCTCAGGGGCGACCACACGCTGTTCACCACGGCCGAGGGAATCGAGAGCCTGTGGGAGCGCTCGACGGCGCTCCTGGAGGACCCGCCGCCGGTGAAGCTCTATGCGCCGGGCTCCTGGGGGCCGAACGCGATCCACCAGCTGATCGCGCCGCACGCCTGGCGGCTGCCGTTCGAGCGCGCCTGGCGTGGTGATCACTGACGCGTCCCGCGCTGCCTTCTGAGCACGTTCATCAGCTCCTCATAAGGGCCGGCCAGGTAGGCGTCGTCACCGGCCGCCAGGCGGTGTCCCGCGCCGCGGCGGGTGCTCGAGCGTCCGCTCTGAGCCATCGTCGGCGTCGCGTCCGATCGCGATCACCCGCAGGCTCGCGCCGAGTTCGCTCATCGCGACGCCATCGAGCCCGCCACCCGGCCTGACCGGCAGCCGCGCGAGCAGGAACGGGTGGCTGCCGACATAGAAGCTGAACAGGACCTCCATGCCGAGCGCGGCGCCGGCGAACCAGGGCGCGGAGATCGCCGCGGTCGACCAGACGTGGCGGAAGTCAAAGCTCGTCCTCCAGGTGGTGGCCGAGCTCGCGGTCCGACGACGCGCAGGACGACCGGCACCTCCTCCCAGCGGTCCCGAGCCGGTCGCGAACGGCCAGGCCGGTCTCGATGTTCGCCAGGTCATCGGAGGTGACGATCGCGACCGAAGCCGCCGTCGACAGGTTGACCGAGTCGAGCGTCTGGCCGAGCGTCGAGTCGCCGAGCACCAGCGGCACCCCACGCTGGCGGACCTGGTTGAGGTAGCGGTTGCTCTCGTCCCGCTCGACGACGACGACGCGTGCGGCCGCGCGCGAGCAGACCGTCGAGCACCTTCATCCCGACGGCGCCGAGCCCGACCATCACGACGTGCCCCGCATCCCGGGGATCTCGGCCTGCCCGAGCGACTGGGCGATCCGCCGCGCAGACCAGCGCGTTGGTCAGCAGCGCGAAGATCGTCGTCACCAGCGTCGTCCCGGCGACGATCAGGCAGATCCCGAAGACCTCCATGTAGATCGGCTGCGTGGAGAACGAGAAGTCGCCGAACCCGACGGTCGCGACCGTCTCGACGGTGAAGTAGACGGAGCTGATGCAGCCCGAGGCCGCCCGCGCCTGCTGGTAGCCGAAGTGCAGGACCAGCGTCGAGATCACCAGCAGCGCGAGGCCGAGACCGAGCGCGATCCGCAGCGAGTCGGCCGCCGTCGCTCATCAGCTCGGCCGCAGGCGCCGCGAGGCTCCCGACCAGCCGCTGGCCCGTCTGCTGGATCTCAGCCCCGGCGCTCAGGCGCGCACCGAAGCCGCGCGCCTCGACCTCCTCGCGGGTGCCGAGCAGCGTCACCCGGTCGCCCTCGTCGGACGCGGTGGTCGCGGCCCGGGCAGACGACCGGCTCGGCGTTCGCGCTGCTCGCGACGCCGAGCGGCACGAGGCTGCCGTAGAGCTCGCGCAGCGTGTCGTCGCGCGGCGCGACGACCTCGATCGTCACGAAGTGCGTCGAGCCGATCTTGATGTCGTGCGCGCGGCGCTTGATGCAGGCCTCGACGACCGACGGCGCGAACAGCGAGGCGACGTCGATCACCGTGGCGTCGCCGGTCTTCTCCTCGACCGCGCGGGCGAGCGCCGGGTTGTCGAGCTGGGCGACCAGCCGGACGTCCTGGCGCAGGCCGCGCGCGAGCAGCACGGTCTCGAGCGTCCGCAGGTCGCTCGACTCGATGCAGATCACCGCCTCGGCGCCGGCGATCCCCGCCTCGGCCAGGGACTCGCCGATCCGCGACCCGCGCGCCGATCACGGGCACGTCCAGGCGGCGCAGCGCTCGCAGCTCGCGCTCGTGACTGCCCTCGTCGTCGATCACGACGACCCGCGCCCCGGCGCGCAGCAACTGCTCGACGGTCTGCACGACGACCGGCTGCAGACCGCAGACGATCACGTGGCCGATCCAGTGGCGGCAGTCCACGGGAACCTGGGCCGTCGTATCGGCCGGGGCTGGCGTGTTCCCCGGCCGTGTCGTATCGGCCGCGGGGCCGACTGTCGAGGGGTCGACTGGCGAGGAGTCGACGGTGGAGGGGCGTCTGCTCGTGCCTGACACGACAGAGGATCCTTGCGGGCCGGCTCGACCGGCGCTATGGCCCGATGGCGCACGCGATCGAGCCCCTGGCCTCCAGGCTGACAGGCAGGCGTACAGTGGAGTGGTGGCGATCGCTGACGAGACGTACGTGCTTTTCACGACGTTCAAGCGCGACGGGACGCCCGTTTCGACCCCGGTCTGGTGGGTGCAGCTCGGGCCCGGCAGCTTCGGGTTCTGGACGAGTTCATCCTCCGGTAAGGCGCAGCGCCTGGCCCACACCGAGAAGGTGACGGTTCAGCCCTGCAATGCGCGCGGCCACGTGAAGCCCGGCACCGAGCCGTTACCTGCCGTTGCGCGGCTCGTCATGGGCGAGGAGCTGCAGGCGATCCGCGTGGAGGTGGTCGCCAAGTACGGGTTCCTGACCAAGCTGACCAAGATCGCCGCCAAGTTCGGCGGATGGATTCAGCGCAAGCCGTTCCCGTACGGCGACCGTGGCGTGATCGTCACGCTCTGATCCTGGGGCGCTGGTCCTGACGCATACAATCGTCCGCGCCGCAGTGCGCGGTCGCCGGTCAGCGCGGGCGTGGCGAAATTGGTAGACGCGCCGGCTTTAGGTGCCGGTGGCTTCGGCCGTGGGGGTTCGAGTCCCTCCGCCCGCACTGTCCTCGGTCAGCTCGTCAACGATCTCCAGATCCTCGACGGCCTCCCAGATCGGGCCGACGGGGTGGCAGCGCTCACGCAGGATGCGGCGTTCCTCGTCGAGCAGGGCCTCACGCAGGAGCTTGGCTCGCGAACCAGTGACGCCGGTGAAACGGATTCCGGAGGCGCCCTTCGAGATCCAGACGACCTCAGCCGTGAACGGAACGTCGCCGACGCCCGGCACTTCGAGTGCGAACCCGATCGGAACCCCAGGGGTACACGGCAACTCGCCCGTCAGCTGCGCGCCGCCCAGCGAGATGTCGATCACCTGGGTCGAGACCTCCCAGGGCACATTGATCCGCACCCACCAGTCGGTCTTGATCCTGTGGTGCTTGCGCAGTCTGGCGGCCGCGGCAAGCTCAGCCGTTTCGCTGGAGGCGGACATGTAAATGATTTCGGAACCGAAGCGCGCAGAGGGTGGCGCTGCAAGAAATCTTGCAGCGCCGAGCGCCAACGGTCGAGAGCAGAGCTGCCGGCGCGGCGCGCCTGTCCGCCTCAACTCGCGAAACGCAGCGACCCCGGGGTATCGAGTGTCTCGCCGGTCTCGAGCAGTGTCTTGAGCCCTGACAGGATCATCGGCCAGCCGCCGTAGAGCTCGGCACTCGCGCCGGGCGGGAGCTGATCGTGGGTGACCGTCAGCCTGCATGAGGTGCCGACGGGCTCGATCTCCCAGGTGACCCGCGTGGCGCCCACCGCCCTCACGTCATCGCTCCAGAGTGCCGTGAAGCTCTGGACGAGCAGTCGGGGGGGTTCAACCGTGAGGTTCTCTCCGGATGCGAGGTCGACCACCCCCGGCACGGCGAGCGAGTAGTCAGCGCCCTGCTCCCAGGAGGAGTGGATCTCCGCGCCGAAGCTGTAGGCGGCGTGCTCTGCCGGATCTGTGATCGCAGCCCACAGCCGTTCCGGGGTGGTCTTGATGAAGACCTCGAAGACGGCGGTTCCGTCCGCGACCGGCGCGGTCCCGTCGGCCCATGAGACCTGCTTGTGAGTTTCCACGGTTGCATCCTCCAGATGGGTCTTGAGCGCGCTGAGCGTGGCCGCCCACGGCGCGGCATATTTGCTCACCCACCGATCGTGAGCGAGTCGAATCGGGACCGCGTTCAGGTAATGGAGCTTCTCGCGGCCCTGCCGCCGCGTGGTCACGAGTCCGGCCGCCTCCAGCACCCCGAGGTGCTTCATCACGCCGAACCGTGACATTTCCACGCGCGACTCCAGTTCGGTCAGCGTCTGGCCGTCGCGCATGAAGAGCTCATCCAGCAGACCGCGTCGTGTGGGGTCGGCCAACGCCCTGAACACCGCATCCATGACTCTTATCATATGTGACCGTTTGGTCACATGTCAACTCGGATCGGTGCTCAGAAGCGGTGTCTGGCCAGCCGAAGCCCGCCGCGAACGCCCGACTCGCTCATCGCCTGGGCGGCGGGCACCATCTCACTGGTCACGAGTCCGTGTGCTGACGTGATCTCGTCGATCACCGGAAACGCCTGTGCGATCTGCTCGGGTCGGTCGATCACCACCGTGCAGACCGGCACGTGACGCTTGATCTGGAAGACCCGGTCGCCGTGCGGCGGGTGGCTGCCGTGGAAGCCCCAGATGCCGCGAAGGGCGGTCGCCCCGGCGACCTCGGTCTCCCGCTGCAGCCGGTGCACGAGCTCAAGGTGGAGCGGCCGGCCGCCGGCGGTGGTCGCCGCGTGCGAGGTGTAGATCATCAGTTTCTGCCAGAGCGCGAGGCCATGCTCGTCCGTACCCGGCAGCTCCTGCGGCCCGGCGAGCAGTTCGCCATCTCGCTTACAGACCCGTGTGCGCTCGAGCGTGATCAGCGGGTCGCGTAACAGGCCTCCGAGCTCGGGAAGAACAGCCGCGAGCCTTGCGCCCGAGCCGATCACGATCAGCATCATCGGTACGTCGGCGTTGCGTCCGAAGAACCTCGCGCGGAAGCGCTGTCCGCGGCGGGTGCCGTCGACGCCGAGCAGCACCGTCGCTCCAGCCAGTCCGCGACGATGCATGCAGCTCGCACAAAGCCACGAACGCCGGCCGCCCATCGATGCGGTCCTGCCGACCGAGGTAGATCGTCAGCTTGGTCGCCTCGTAGAGCTCCTGTGGCAGTTGCACCGCGCCGACCTCGCCCGAGAGCAGACGGGCGCGTTCGAGTGTGATCAGTCCCCTGCGCTTGATCTGAAGCAGCTGCTCGAGCAGCGACTCGATCCGCGCGCGCTCGTCGACCGCGATCGACACGACGGGCAGGTCCTCTGACGGTGTCAGCAGCCGGTCCGTGCGGAGGTGATGCAGGCGCCCGAAGCCCTCGGCACCACGGAGGACGATGCTCGCGGCCACGCGATGGCTCCCGTACAGGCCCATCAGCTCATCGCCGAGCAGACCGTGTTCGGTGCGGTCGCGCTCGCCGAAGTATGTGGTCAGTTTGAGGCAGTCCTCGTTCACAGCGCCAATCCGATCGTACGGCCGAGCAGGGCTGCCGCGAAGCCGAGCACCAGGCTCAGCAGCCCGTTGATCACGGCAGCTGACATCTGCCCATCCTCCGCGAGGCGGTAGGTCTCGAGCGTCCAGGTTGAGAAGGTCGTGTAGGAGCCGAGCGTCGCGGTCCCCGCGAGCAGGTAGACGTTTCCGCCCGCGCCGACACCCACCAGCAGCCCAAGCGCGAAGGTCCCCGAGAGGTTGACCACAAACGTCCCGAGCGGAAAACTCCCACTGGCACGGGCCGTGATCAGCCTGTCGACGACGAACCGCCCGATCGCTCCAATCCCGCCGATCACCGCCACGCCTATCCAGAGCCAGACCGTCACGCGAGCCGTGCCCTTCTGACGATCGAGCTCGCCAGCCAGATCGCCAGCAATCCCGCGGTCAGGCTGATGAGGGCGTACGCGGCGGCGAGACCGTAGTGACGTCCCTCGACCATCTTGAGAATCTCGACCTCCATGGTCGAGAAGGTCGTATACGCGCCGCAGAGCCCGGTGCCCAGGAGCGGGCGGCGGTACGTGGACTGCGGCAGGCGCTCCTGCAATCTGGTTGCGAAGTAGGCGAGCAGGAACGAGCCGCTGACGTTGATCGCGAAGATCGTCCATGGCCACGAGCTGACGTCCTGGGTGTAGCGCTGGCTCAGCCACACCCGTGCAATCGCTCCGACGGCGCCACCGGCGAAGATCGCCGCCAGTTCCTGGCGATCGAGCCGCCCCATGATCAATTCTCCCTTCGCGTCACGTTGTTGTCGGGCTATCCGCGAAAGGAGCCATCAGCCCTGTGTGATCTGGGCGGTTCGGGGGCTTGGCCCGGCGATTGACCGTTCCAGAGCCTCGCGTCAGAGCTCCATCTGAACCGCTGAGGATATCCAAGCTGACCCCGGATTGCGGTGCAAATGGTGGGCCGGCCTGCCGTGGCAGGAGGACTACGGGTAGATCCCCCTGAGCCTCGCCGCCTCGGCGACGTGGTTGACCGCGTTTGCCAGCGCCGAGGTCCGGTGGTCGATGCTCAGATCCGCAGAAGTCGTCGCCACCCTTGCATATGCGTCACGCATCTGCGTTCGCAGCCGATCACGAACCTCGATCTCAGTCCAGTTGTACTTCTGATGGCTCTGCACCCACTCGAAGTAGCTGACGATCACGCCGCCGGCGTTGGCAAGGACGTCAGGCAACACCTTGATCCCACGCTCCTCGAGGATCCGGTCGGCGCCGGGCGTCGTGGGTCCGTTGGCGCCCTCAACGATCAGGCCACATTGCAGCGCGGATGCGTTATTCGACGTGATCTGCTCCTCGCGGGCTGCAGGCACAAGCACGTCGCAGGGAAGTTCGAGCATGTCCAACCCGTCCACCGCCTCAGCCTGCGGGAATCCGTCCAGATACCGGTTCTCCTTCACCCAGGCGGAGACGGCCGGTATATCGAGGCCGCGATCGTTGTGGATCGCGCCGCGGATGTCGCTGACGGCCAGAACCTTCGCGCCACGAGCGTGCAGCTCGCGGGCGACGACCGAGCCCACGTTGCCGAATCCCTGCACGATGAACCGGCGTTCGCTGAGCGCCCAGCCGAGCTCCTCAAACGCACACTCGATCGCGAACACGATTCCGAGTCCGGTGGCGCTCTGCCGGCCAACGGTCCCGCGGAGCGCCACGGGCTTGCCGGTGACCACCGCCGGAACCGCGTAGCCCACCGATTGCGAGTACGTGTCGTAGAACCAGGCCATCTCACGTTCGCCGGTGCCCATGTCCGGCGCTGGGATGTCGACGTCCGGCCCGATCACCGGCAGCAGCTCGGCGGCGTAGCGCCGGGTGATGCGCTCGATCTCATCGCTCGAGAGCGAATATGGGTCGCATCGAACGCCACCCTTTGCGCCGCCGAAGGGCAGTCCGGCGAGCGCGCATTTCCAGGTCATCCACATCGCCAGTGCGGCGCACTCGCCGAAGCCCAGGTCCGGCGCGAACCTCAGACCGCCCTTTGTCGGGCCCATCGTCAGCGTGTGCTGCACGCGGTAGCCGGTGTAGTTGACGACATCGCCTGAATCCATCCGTACGGGGAAGTTGGCGACCAGCGAGCGCCGGGGTTCGAGCAGGCGCGTCCGCACCTCATCGTCGAGCCGAAGTACGTCCGCTGCCCGGGCGAACTGCCGGCACGCCATCGCATAGAGCGGCGAGTGCCACTCTTCACCGACCGGTACGTCATCGTCACGGGCCTGATCGGCCCAGATCGGGGAGTGTTCCGGCGGTTTATCGCCATCCGTGGATCCGCCGGCGAGCGTGGGCGCAGTCACCCGGAAATCCCTTGAGCCATCGAACCTCGTTGCATCTGGGTGACGGTAGCTGGCTCAGCGGTCCGGTTCGCCGCCGTTCTGATTCGCGGCGCGTTCGGTCGGTTATCCACGGGCGCCAAGGCAATCCGAAGTGCAGCCTCAGGTCCGCCAGGATGTCGCGACCGGTAGCTATGGTGGCTGTCCGGCGCCGAGTGATTTACCGCTCGCGCCGGGAGCGAAACTGGACAGGAGCTCGTCCGATAAGGAAAGCGCCGCGTGATCCGCAATCTTCGAATCATTCTCGTCGCGCTGGCGGCGGTCCTAATTGTTGCTTGGTCCAGCCCATCCAACGGCGATGCAGTTGCGGCTCCGAGCCCGGACCCGTCCGGCGCGCCGATTCCGATCGCTCCCGCCGGGTATAGGTCCGTGCTTTCCTCCGACTTCACCGGTCGCAGGTTGGGTCCGTGCTGGCAGGCGTACAACTCCAACCCCATTCCGAGCAGTCCGACCGGTGCGTGGGTGCCGAGCCAGGTGCGTGTCAGGGCCGGCATGGCTGTGCTGTCATCGTCATACGACAGCCGGCTCGGGAAGTGGGCATCAGGTGGCATGTCTAGCGCCAGTTGTGTCTCAAGGATCTACGGCATCTTTGAGGTTCGCTTCAAGATGCAGGCGGCGCAGGGAGTGAAATACGCGATCCTGCTCTGGCCCCATAACAATGTGTGGCCACAGGGCGGCGAGGTCGACTTCGGCGAGGATGGTGGAGGCAACCGCGCCAACACCACGCTGTCGAGCATCTACGCTCGCAACGGTTCTGCCGAGACGCTGCCCCAGCACGTGATCGCCGGCAACTTCGCCCGGTGGAACACTCTCGAGCTCGTATGGACCCGGGGTAGTCTGGTCGAATACCTGAACGGCAAGCGTGCCGCGCGGATCAGCAGCCCGGAGGTGCCGTCGGACCGCATGACTTTCGACATCCAGACCGAGACGAACACCGACTGCGGCTCGTACGACACGTGCATTGACTCGACCACGCCAGCGCGTGTCGATCTTGACGTGGACTGGGCCGTCGCGTTCGCGCCGCTCCGACATTGACCCGCGGCGAAGCATGGGCTGGATTGGTCTTGCGCCCTCGTAGAAGTGGTGAGGCAAGTCTCAGCACGGGCTATCTGGAGGATCGGGAAGAACGCCAGCCATGAAACGTCCAGTCGCCATAGCCACCATCTCGGTTGCCGCGCTACTTGGCGTGGTCGGGGGCGCATCGGCGAAGCCGGCTGTCATCAAGCGCTGCGGATTCATCGACGCGAAATACGGCAGGAGCGCCATCTACCCCTGGCACATGAGTTGCTCTGACGCTCGTAAGGTGATCGCGGGCTCTGACAAGCCGCAGGCCACGATCGAGTTAGGCTCGGGGTGGGACGGCGCTGCGGTGAAGATCGGCACCAGATTCTGGGTCTGTACTGGACAGATGGGCTACTACAACTGTGGGTCTCCGTATCGGCCGCGGAAGGTTCACGGCCAACGTGGATATGCGAAGCCGTTCACCGAGGATGTGGAGTATGTGACGTGCCGGGTTGCGGGTGCGGGATCGTGTCTCGCAGTAACCACGATCCCCGATCCAACGTGATCAGGGCGCAGAACGACAGAGGGAGCTGACCGGCTAGGCGGAGCTCGGAGTCCGGGCACGATCGCGCTGATCAACGGCGCGGGCTCGTCTGACTTGCGTTGCCGCGACGACTCAGCGCCCCGCTCGAGGACAGAGGCAGCTATGACGCTCCGCCGAATCCAAACTCGTTGCCATCGGTCTCTGAAAACGGCCTTGCCGACGCCAGCAGCGGGCTCCTCGACGCGATCCGAGATTCTGGCGGGTAGAGTGGCGCCGGACGGAGGGCCACGAATGACCGAGACACAGGAGAATCCGAAGGTCTCAAGGTACATCGAGGGGATGCGCGCGTGGCGATCCGAGCTCGAGATGCTGCGGCCGATCTTGCTTCATGCCGGGCTGCGGGAGGAGTTCAAGTGGTACAAGCCGTGTTACGCGCACGACCGGTCGAACGTCGTCATCTTCCAGCCGTTCAAGGAGATGTGCGCGCTGCTGTTCTTCAAGGGCGCGCTGCTCGAGGATCCAGAGGGTGCGCTCAGGGAGCAGGGCGACAACACCCGCTCCGCGCTACGCCTTGAGTTTCGCTCCGTCGCAGAAGTCACCAAGAGCAGGAGCATCATCGTTGCGCTTGTGAATGACGCCATCCGCGTCGAGCAAGCGGGGTTATCGCTCCCCGACCGCGATCCTGCCGACGAAGATCCCTACCCGGATGAGCTCGTCATGACTCTTGAGGCCGATCCCGGCTTGCGCGATGCCTGGGAGCGCCTCACCCCCGGCCGGCGGCGCGGCTGGCTGCTGCACTTCAACGCCGCCAAGCAGTCCAAGACCCGGTTCGCACGCATCGAGCGCGCCAAACCCCAAATCTTGGAAGGCTTCGGGATGCATGACCACGCATAACGAGCGATTCCGCTGTCACAAGGATTCTTAGATGAGAGCCGCCTTGACGACATCTGGATGAACCCAGTTGCCATCGGAACCTGAAAAGCCTGCAGACTGCAGGCTTTCCCGAAGCAGGGGAGACAGGACTCGAACCTGCAACCCCCGGTTTTGGAGACCGGTGCACTACCAATTGTGCTACTCCCCTTCGGTCGGCCCATTGTAGGAGTCCGGAACGGGAGCCGCTGGACGAGCCGGCGCTCGCGAGCCTAGACTGTGGTGCTCACCGCGGGCGAAGTGTTGTGGTTGCACCGAAGCCTTCCAAGCTTCTAGGGCGGGTTCGATTCCCGTCGCCCGCTTCTTGCCGGGGTTCAGTTTCTGAGCCCCGCGGTCGACTATCCGCCTGTGGAGGAACTCACGACAGGACCGGCGGCTGAGCTTCGGCTCCGTCGCGGTCCAATATGACGGCGTCCGTCCGGGATACCCGGAACAGCTTGTCGATGAGGTGCTGGCGTACACAGGTGCCGGACCGGGCGCGCGGGCGCTTGAGATCGGGGCCGGTACCGGCCAGGCGACGGCACAGTTCGCCTGGCGCGATCTCCGGGTGCACGTGCTGGAGCCGAGCGCCGAGATGGCGGCGCTGATCGTCGAGAAATTCGAGGACTCGGGTCTTGAGGTGACGATCGAGGTCGCCGGGCTGGAGTCTGCTCAGCTTGAGGCCGACTCCTTCGACCTGGTCTTCGCCGCCACCTCATGGCACTGGCTTGAGCCGGAGACGCGCTGGAGGCTCGTGTCCCGCACACTTCGGCCCGGCGGGGCAGTTGCCGCCTTCTGGAACTGGCCACATTGGCGTGAGACTGAGCTTCGCGAAGAGCTCGACGGTGCCTACGAGCGCAGTGGCGCCAGCCTCCAGGAGCTAGCTCCGATGATGATCGATCTGCAACTGGACGCTGCCGCGCTCGCCAGGGAGTGGTTGGCCGACGCGCCGGACCCCGAGGCGTTCACCGACACCCGCCTGGCGACCTACCGCTGGTCGATGCTGTGCAGCAGCACGGAGTACGTGGGACTGCTCGGCACCTATGCCGATCACCTCGCGCTGGACGCTGATGTTCGCGAGCGCCTCTTCAGGGACATCATCGGCCTGATCGACGCACATGGCGGTGCGATCACGCTGCGGCATTCAACCCAGCTGCTGGTTGCCCGGGCTCGCTGAGCTCACTGCAAGTCCGATCCGCGCCCACCCTTGCTCAATATGCACCTCCGCATATGTTGCGGAAGTGTCACGCCATGTCACAAATGTGCCGAAAGATCCCCGTTATGACACACATCCGTGACGCCGCGACACACTTTTGCCACATATGTGAGTAGGTCGTTTGAGGTACCGGTGTCGGGCGGATGGCGCGTCCGATGGTGGATCGGAAACGCTCAGGCCGCGTCGGCCTTCCGCCACTCAGCCTTATGCGCCCTCTTCGCGGCCTGATAGGCGACGAGCGCTTCAGGTGAGTCGACGTCGCCGAGTGTCGGGTGCGAGGGCACGAGGCCCTCGGCGACGCTCACGCCGAATCGTCTGGCGAGAACCGAGCCGAGCGACTTGATCTTCATGTCGCCGAAGCCGGGCAGCGCCGCCAGGCGGCTGCGCAGGTCGGATGCATTGGCTGCCTCGTTCCAGATGCGGGATGCGTCGCCGTCGTAGTCGTCGCGCACGATCGCGGCGAGCTCCTGCGCCTTGGTCGCCATCGCGCCGGGGAAGCGGTGGACCGCCGGCTTCTGCCGGAAGACGGTGTCCAGGTCAGCATCGGCGAGGGTGGCGGCGTCAAGGGAGCCGACGCGCTCACGGATCACCCGTGGTCCGGAGAAAGCCTTCTGCACGGTGACCTGCTGGTCGAGTAGAAAGCCGATGAGCAGCGCCATGGGGTCCTCTGCGAGCAGCGTGTCGGCGTCGTCGTCGCCGGTGAAGTAGAGACGATCGGGCACCGGCAGATCCTATCCGTGTTTTCCCGCGGAGGGCCCGGCAAGTAGCCACAGGCACAGCCCGTTGTAACCCGCGACAGCGGCCGGATCTGTCCACCGCTGACAGGCGGGCCGGCACCGATTGAGAGCGCGCTCTCGGTTGGGACCATCGATTTGTACGGAGGACATGCGACGAATCCAGGAGGAACCCGGAATGCAACGCAAGGTATTTGACCGGCTGGCCAGCACCACCGGCGCCGTGATCGTTGTGCTGCTGCTGATCGCAGGAGGCCTGTTGACGTGGGGTGCGAGCTTCGCGAGTTCAAGCGTTCACGACCAGTTGGCGGCGCAGCAGATCTACTTCCCCTCCCAGAAGGAGATCAATACGGTCAGCCACCAGTACGCGACGACGGGCAAGACGACGGACCCAGAGTTTCCCAACAAGGCGATGGTTGCTCAGCTTGAGCCGTACGCGGGTCAGCAGGTGCTGACCGGCAAACAGGCTCAGGTGTACGCCAACTGGTTCATCGCCCAGCACCTCTACGCGATGCCCTACCACGGCGTCTATTCGCAGATCAGCGGGGCGGCGATGGCCGCGACGCCAGGCAGCGCCAAGGCGACCAGTCTGACCCAGCTCAAGACGACGTCGTTCATGGGCACCACGCTACGCGGCATGCTGTTGACGGCTTACGCGTTCGGAACGATCGGCGTGATCATGTTCTGGGGCGCGATCGCCTCCTTCGTCGGTGCTCTGATCCTGGGACTGCTTGTGGTCGGTGGCTTCTGGCACGCGTCACGCACAGCCTCGGAGGAGCGGATCTTCGAGGACGAGCCGAGTCCTGCCACCACGGAGCCGGCTCCTCTGGCAACTGTGTAGAAGCAGGCAACACTTCGGCTCGGGGCGGGACCACCAGGGGCCACGAGCCGAGCGCCGGGGTCCTCCGTCACACCCCGATGGACGCCCGCGCTGGGGGACCAGCGCGGGCGTCGCGCGTTGTGGCACGCTTTGCCCGTGGAGCAGCAGATCGGCCTTCATGCGCTTGGCATCGGGCCCGGGGCACGTCGCGATGTGATCGACGCGGTCGCCGTTGCTGCGGAGGCTGGAGGCTTCGCGCGGCTTTGGGTGGGCGAGCACGTGGTGATGGTGGACCGCTCGGAGTCGCGCTATCCGTACTCGACCGACGGCGAGATCGCGGTGCCGGCGGTGGCAGACTGGCTGGACCCGATGATCGCTCTGAGCTTCGCGGCTGCGGCGACGCGGACGATTGGGCTGGCCACCGGCGTACTGCTGCTGCCGGAGCACAATCCGGTGCTGCTCGCCAAGCAGGTCTCCAGCCTCGACGTGCTGTGCGGCGGCCGCTTTACGCTCGGTGTCGGCATCGGATGGTCGCGGGAGGAGTTCGACGCGCTCGGAGTGCCCTTCGACCGACGCAGTGCGAGAGCGGTCGAGTACCTGCGGGCGATGCGAGCGCTCTGGGAGGAGGATGTCGCTTCATTCGACGGGGAGTTCGTGTCCTTCCGCGAGATCAGGGTCAACCCCAGGCCTGTCCGGGACCGGCGGGTCCCGATCGTCTTCGGCGGAAACAGCGACGCCGCGCTGCGACGAGTCGTAATGCATGCAGACGGCTGGTACGGGTTCAACCTGGCCGGCGTCACCGAGGTTGCGGAGCGGGTGGCGTTCATCGAACGGGAGTGCCGTCGGATCGGGCGGGACATCTCAACGTTGCATCTGGCGGTCGCGCTTCAGAAGCCGCGGCCTGAGGATCTGAATGCGCTCAGCATGGCCGGGATCAGCGAGCTCGTCGTGGTCGAGGCGCCGCCAGCTGATCCAAAGGCGATCCCCGAGTGGACTGAGACGCTGGCCCACCGCTGGGGCCTACGATGAACGCATGGCTTCCAGAACGTGGTTCATCACAGGTACATCGCGCGGTTTCGGCCGCGAATGGGCACTAGCGGCCTTGGACCGGGGCGATCGTGTGGTCGGCACAGCACGCGATCCCCGCAGCATGGACGACATCGCCGAGCGGTACGCAGAGGACCGCTTCCTACCCGTGCAGCTCGACGTGACCGATCGCTCAGCAGCGTTCGACGTGGTCCGCCGTGCGCATGAGCACTTCGGTGAGCTGGACATCGTCGTCAACAACGCCGGTTACGGCCAGTTCGGCATGGTCGAGGAGCTCAGCGAGCAGGAGGTGCGCGACCAGATCGAGACGAACCTGTTCGGCGCGATCTGGGTCACGCAGGCGGCGCTGCCGTATCTGCGCGAACAGCGGCGCGGTCACATCCTGCAGGTCTCCTCGATCGGTGGGATCAGCGCGTTCAGCAATGTTGGGGCCTATCACGCATCGAAATGGGGGCTCGAAGGGATCAGTCAGGCGCTCTCAATTGAGGTGGCAGAGTTCAATGTTCACGTCACCCTGATCGAGCCAGGCGGCTTTTCGACCGACTGGTCGGGACCATCGGCGCGACGCTCAGAACTCAACCCCGCGTATGACGGTGTGCGCGAGGCCCGGCAGCGCCGATTCGCCGGCAGTGTGCCCGGTGACCCGATCGCGTCTGCGCAAGCCGTCCTGCGGGTTGTCGACGCAGACCAGCCGCCGCTCCGTTGCTTCTTCGGCACGCTCCCGATTGAGATCGCGGAGGCTGATTACGAGAGCCGGCTGAAGACGTGGCGGGAGTGGCAGCCGGTCGCCGAGCTCGCGCAGGGCTGAACGACGACAGGGAGCGGGCGCCGGCTATTGCGGCGCCTTCAACACCAAAACGCAGTTCTGACCGCCGAAGCCAAACGCGTTGGCGACGGCCGTGCGGACCGTGGCCTCGCGTGCGACCAGCGGCACGTAATCGAGGTCGCAGGCCGGGTCGGGCGTTTCGAGGTTGATCGTCGGTGGGACGACGCCGTCGCGCATCGACAGCAGGCATACCATCGCCGAGAGGGCGCCGGCGGCGCCGATCAGGTGCCCGACCATCGATTTGGGCGAACTCACGAGCAGGCCGTCGGCGGCCGATCCGTAGACGTCGCGGATGACGCTCGTCTCGACCGCGTCGTTGATTCGGGTTGCCGTGCCGTGCGCGCAGATGTAGTCGACGTCACCCGGCTCGGTTCCGGTGCGGTCGAGCGCGAGCTTGGCGGCACGCCGCGGTTGCCGGCCGGTTGGGTCCGGATGGCTGATGTGGAAGGCATCAGTGGTCAGGGCGCCACCGGCAACCGTGCCGTAGACGCGCGCGCCGCGGGCACGCGCGTGCTCGGCGGATTCGATCACGAACAGCACGGCGCCCTCGCCATAGACGAACCCGTCACGGTCGGCTGAGAACGGCCGGCTCGCAAGCTCGGGCTCGTCGTTGCGGGCCGAGAGCGCACCCATGTTCGCGAGCCCGGCGAACATCACCGATGTGATCCCCGCGTCGGTGCCGCCGGCGATCATCACGTCGGCCTCATCGGCGAGGATCAGCCGCCGCGCCTCGAGCAGTGCGGCGTTGCCGCTCGCGCAGGCGAGTGCGCTGGCGGTGACCGGACCGTGCAGGCCCAGGTCGATTGCGACCTCACAGGCCGGCATGTTCGGAATCATCTCGGGAACGTAGTAGGGGCTGACACCGCGCAGGCCCTCGGCCAGCAGCCCCTCGACGTTGGCCTGCGTCTCCGGGATCCCGGGCACCGCGGTGTTGACGATCACGCCGACGCGCTCATAGTCGGCCACGGACTCGATCCCGGCGCCGGGCTCAAGACCGGCGTCGGCGAATGCCTCGCGAGCCGCGGCCACAGCCAGCTGTGAGAACCGTGCCGACCGGCGGGCGCGCTTGGTGCCGACCACCGCCTCTCCATCGAATCCCTTGATCTCGCCTGCGATCCGCGTCGGCAGCCCGGAGGCGTCGAACAGCGTGATCGGACCGATGCCGGACTCCCCGGCGACCAGGCGGCGCCACGTCGTCGGGGCGTCGTTGCCAAGTGGTGTCAGGGCCCCGATCCCGGTCACGACCGGATCGGCCCCGTGCGAATAAAACGCGCTCACGGACGCACCAGCAGTTCGGCGGCCTCGTCCCGGAGCGCCTGTTCGCGGATCTTGTAGTGGAGCTTCTTGCCGGTTGCCGTGAGCGGGATCTGGTCGACGAACCGGTATGCGCGTGGTCGTTTGTAGTCCGCGAGCATCGGGTGTCCGAGGCTGTGGCGCTCGAGCTCGGCGGCGTCCAGCGGGACGCCGCCGGAGGCAACAACGTACGCGACCACGATCTCCCCCCACTGAGCGTCCGGCAGCCCGACGACGACCGAGTCAGCGACGCTCGGGTGCTCGTTGAGGACCGCCTCGACCTGCGTGGGGTGGACGTTCTCGCCGCCGGAGATGATCATGTCGTCCTTGCGCCCGACGATCGTCACATAGCCCTCGACGTCCCAGGTTGCGAGGTCTCCGATGTAGAGCCAGCCGTCGCGGAAGCGCGCGGACTGCTCGTCGGGGTTGTTCACGTACGCGTAGCCGGATTTGACCGAGCGGACGATCACCTCTCCCACCTCCTGTCCGTCCCGGGCGGCGAGCTCGTCGGGTGCGGCGTAGCGGTCCTCGAAGACCCTCACCACGGCGACGTCGTCGTCCGTGCAGGCGCGGCCGGCGGAACCGGCATGCTCGGGTAGGTCGGCGGGGCGCAGGAATGTGTTCCAGAACGCCTCGGTGGTGCCATAGCCGTTGAAGATCCGAGGTGTCAGCAGCTCCTGGTAGCGCAGGCAGGCCTCGCGATCGAGTGGCGCACCCATCGTCACGATCCCGTTCAGGCTCGAGAGATCCCGTGGCGTCCGCTGCTGTTCGGCGCTCAGCACCGCGAGGTTCGTCGGCGCGCCGATCAGGAAGGTCAGACGATGCTCCTGGACCCAGTCGAGCACGGTCGCGGCGTCGAAGGCGCGCATCGGCACGGCCTCGGCCCCGACGTAGAAGGTTGGATTGGGGCCCCCTGAGTACAACCCGCCGCGGTGGAACCATGGGGTCATATTGAGCGTGCGGTCTTCAGGTGTGAGCGGAAAGTGCATGATCACGTCGTGGGCCGAGAGCACCTCGACGATGTCCGGGAGCGACACACCCTTGGGCAGCCCGGTCGTCCCTGAGGTGTAGAGCCTTGTGGTCTCCGCGAAGATGCCGCGGTCCGGGGTCGGCGGCACGGGGGCGTTGGCAAAGAACTCGGCGAACGGCGCGGCGGCAGCGACCGGCCTCGTCCAGTCCGCGTGATCGACCCCGATGACCAGATCCGGCCGGTGCTCTGAGAGCCACAGCGCCTCGGCCCCGACCGCCGAGAGGCTCTCGTCGAGGATGAACACCGCCGGACGGCTGTCGTCGAGCACGTGGGCGATCTCGCCTGCGGCGAGCCGGAAGTTGACCGGGGTTGCAACGGCGCCGAGACGCTGTGCGGCGAGCCAGGTCAGCGCGAACTCAGGGCCGTTGAGCAGGTCGAAGAGGATCACGTCCTCGGCACGTATGCCCCGTTCGTACAGGCCGGCGGCGAGGCGCCCGACGTCTTCCCAGAGCTGCGAGTAGGTCCAGCGGCGGCCGCTGAGCGGGTCATGCAGGGCAGGGCGCGAGGCGAATCGGAGGCTGTTGCGGCGGACGCCGGCGAGGTATCCGAACTCATGCTCGAAGACGTGGCGGAACGGCTCTGGGTTATATCGATACGGCGACACCATGGAACTGCTCAAACCTTCTCCTCCTGGGCTCACGCCACGTCGGTCGGCGATCGTATTGCGCTGGTGGCCCCGGCAAGGCGCTCGATCTGCTCGAGCGGATGTGAGCCGAGCGGCAGCAGCAGGATCTCTGAGACGCCGGCATCGATGTAGCGCTCGAGGAACTCGGCAACGTGCTCGGCCGGGCCGCACGCGGTCCAGCGCTCTACCCGGTCAAGCGCCATTCCGTATTGGCCGTGAAGGTGTGCGTCGGCCTCGGCGCGCGCGGCGTCGGGGTCGGGATCGATGTGCGCGAGCACCAGCAGCGAGATACCAGGCGCGGGCCGGCCGTTCTCGTGTGCCAGTTCCCGGAGACGCTCGCCCCGCTGGGCGAGCGTCTCCGGGGAGATCCACATCGGCAACCACGCGTCGCCAAAGCGGGCGGCGCGCTCGACGGCACGGTCGCTGCGCCCGCCGACCAGGATCGGCGGCATCGGCGCGGACGGCTTCAAAGAGTGCTCGGTCCCTTCCGTCAGGAATTGGGGCAGGAGCTCGAGCGCGCGGTTCAGGCGGGCGCCCCGCTCGGTCAGCGGCACCTCCGCGGCCTCGTACTCCTCGGGGAACTCGCCGCCGGCGCCGACGCCGAGCCGCAGTCGGTTGCCGGACAGCAGCTGCAGCGTGGCGATCTGCTTGGCGGCCCACGCCAGCGGTCGCATGCCGAGCAGCATGACGCTGAAGCCGACCTGGACGCGGCTCGTGACAGTCGCGGCGACGCCCAGGCAGGTGGAGGAGTCCAGCACAGGCGCAGGGCATTTCAGGTGATCGCCGGCCCACACAGATGTGAAGCCGACCTGCTCGGCAAGGCGCGCCGCCTCGGCAACGGGCAACGGCTCCCCACGTTGCAGCGGGTCGAAGGTCGGCAGCAACACACCCCAATTCGTCATGCCGAATCGAAGCTAACGAACTTCGCGGCCGGTGACGGGCAACAACCGATGACCGGGGGGTGATCCCGTCGGGCGGATGCGCGATCCTCCGCACGATGACCGATGGTGAGGAGCAGCCAAACGGGCCCAGGGATCGGCGCGACCCGCTTCAGCGCCGTGAGGCCTTCCGGCTCCACATGAAGGTGCCCGTGGTGGTCGATTCGCCGGTGCGCGCGAGTTGCGAGCTGGTCGACATATCGGTGCTCGGCCTGCGAGTCGACCGCAGGCTGCCCTGCGCGCACGGGGTGAAGGTGATGTTCAGGCTGGCGCTGCCGGACTATGGGGAGAGCCCGGAGGCGAGCGAATTCGAACTGTCGGCGGTGATCGTCAGCGTCGAGGATGACCACACCGGCATGCGGTTCGTCGACCTTGAGCCGTGGGAGGCCCGGGAGATCCGCGATCTCGTCTACGCCCATCAGCGCCGGCTGCTCGCCGGCCCGTTCCGGGTCACGCTCGATCGTCGCATCCATGGCGGTCGCGAGTAGCCCAGGATGGTGATCCTTGCCGCCCTCGCCGCCGCGATCGGCTGGGGCGCATCGGACTACTTCGGCGGACGCCTGTCACGGCTCGACGCGCCGGTCTTCACGATCGTGGCGCTGACCGAGCTGGGCGGGACGGTGCTGTTGGCGCCCGTGCTGATAGCGCGCGGTGTGGCGTTTCCCGACAGCGCACGAATGTTGTTGGCCGTTGGCGCGGGCGTGTCGGTCACGGTCGAGCTGAGCCTGATCTATCGCGCGCTGAGCCGGGGCAACGCGTTTGCGACGGCGCCGGTCGGCTCGCTCGGGGCGGCCGCGGCGGTCACAATCGGGATCATCTCCGGCGATGAGATCACGTTTTTGATCGGCGTCGGGTTGGCGTGCGCGCTGACGGGCAGCGCGATCAGCAACTGGAGCTCGCCGGCCGGCAGCGGCGGCAGCGTGCGAGACGCGCTAACGGTGCTCGGGGCGGCGCTGGGGGTCGGCGTGACCCTGACACTGCTGCACGCGGCCGGCACACTCGATCCATTCTGGGTGACGGCCGTGCAGCATCTGAGCACGGCCGTCTCGGCCGGGCTCGTGGTTGCGGTGACCGCGGCCCGCCGACGAGGGTCGCTGCCGCGGGCGTCGGGATCGGACGCGATCGGGTGGCGGCAGCTGCCTATCCTCGCGCTCGTGGCCGTGGCGGGAGCCGGGGGAGACCTCGCCTACGTGGCAGCATCTCACCGCGGCGGCCAGCTCAGCATCGTCTCGGCGATCGCGTCGCTGTACCCACTGATGACGATCGCGCTCGGATGGGTGCTCGCCGGGAGTCGGGCCAGACGTACACAGGCGATCGGCATCGCGCTCGCGTTGCTCGGCGCGGTGTTGCTGGGTGCAGCCGCGGGCTGAGCTACGGTGTCGGCATGACCGCGGCTGATGCTGTGGAGACGACTGCGGCCGCACGCGCGGTCGACCTTCGCAGGACCTATGGCGAGGGCGACTCGCTGGTGAAGGCGCTCGACGGTGTTGACGTCAGATTCGAGCGGGCGCGCTTCACGGCTGTGATGGGACCGTCAGGCTCCGGGAAATCGACGCTGATGCACTGCATGGCGGGTCTTGACAAGCCGACCGGCGGGCAGGCCTATGTCGGCGATCAGGAGCTTGGGTCGCTCGATGACTCGGGCCTGACGAATCTGCGCCGTGAGCGGATCGGCTTCGTGTTCCAATCCTTCAACCTGCTGCCGACTCTGACCGCCGGCGAGAACATCACGCTTCCACTCGACCTGGCGGGGCAGGATGTGGATCCCGATTGGTTCGAGTTGCTCGTCGGCCAACTGCGTATCGCCGATCGCCTCTCACATCGGCCCAGCGAGCTGTCCGGCGGCCAGCAGCAGCGGATCGCCTGCGCGCGGGCGCTGATCGGCAGGCCCGACCTGATCTTCGCCGACGAGCCGACCGGCAACCTCGACTCGAATTCCTCAGCCGAGGTGCTGGCGTTCCTGCGCCGCGCGGTCGACGAGCACCAGCAGTCGATTGTGATGGTCACGCATGACCCACGCGCCGCCGCCGCGTCCGACCGCGTCGTGTTCCTTGCGGACGGACGCGTCGTCGGCGAGCTGCTCGCGCCGACGGCAGATTCGGTGCTCGAAGCGATGAAGAACCTGGGCGAGTAACGGAGGCGCTCCGAGATGCGCAAGGTGACCCTCCGTGGTCTGGCTGCTCGGAAGCTGCGGCTGGCGCTGACCGCCCTGGCGATCGTGCTCGGTGTGACTTTCGTGGCCGGCACGCTCGTACTCAGCGACACGCTCAACCGGACCTTCGACAACCTCGTCGGAAACATCTACCAGCACGTCGACTTTGAGATCCGGGGTACCGAGAGTCTCAGCGGCATCAGCAACACAGCTGTCGACTCGACCGCGAATCGCAAAGCAGTGCCGCAGTCGGTCGGCACCGAGGTGAGCCGGCTGCCCGGCGTGAAGTTCGCCTACGGCTCGGTCAGCGGCTACGCCCAGCTCGTCTCCCACACCGGCAATGCGATCGGAAACAGCGCTGCGGCGCTCGGCTTCTCGTTTGACCCGAACCCCGAGCTCTCGGCGCTTCGGCTGGTCGAAGGAAGGGCGCCGACCACCGATGACCAGGTCGTGATCGACAAGCACACCGCGATAGAGCACCACTTCAGCGTGGGTGACCGGGTCCGGATCCTGCTCCCGAACGGCCACCAGACCTTCACGGTCTCGGGGATCGTCACGTTCGGGAGCGACGACAGCCTTGCCGGAGCCACGATCGCCGCCTTCGATCTGCCGACGGCGCAGCGACTGTTCAACTCGGTCGGGACCTACGACACGATCAACGTCCTCACCGACCCGGGGGCCGACAAGGTGACCGTTGAGCGTGAGATCACCGGCATCCTTCCGAAGGACGCCGAGGTCGTCAGCGGTCAGACCGTCGCCAACGAGCTCTCACAGACGATCCACAACGAGCTCTCGTTCCTGTCGACGGCGCTGCTGATCTTCGCCTTCATCTCGCTGCTCGTGGGGAGCTTCACGATCTTCAACACGTTCTCGATCACGGTCGGGCAGCGTACGCGGGAGCTGGCGCTGCTGCGACTGGTCGGCGCCACTCGTCGACAGGTGTTCAGGTCCGTGCTGATCGAGGCAGCGCTGACCGGGCTGATCGCGTCGCTGATCGGGCTCGGACTCGGTGTTGCGGCGGCAGTCGGATTGAAGGCGCTGCTCGGCACCTTCGGGCTGACGCTGCCCTCGGCGCCGCTCGTGTTCAAGGCTCGCACGGCGATCGTGGCGCTGCTCGTCGGCATCGGCGTGACGACGGTCTCGGCGATCGTGCCAGCGCGCCGCGCGGTCCGTATCGCCCCGGTCGCGGCACTGGTCGCACACGAGTCCGACGAGTCCGCGCCGCTGCGACGCCGGCGTATGATGATCGGCGCCGTCTCAGGCGTCCTGGGACTGGCGCTGCTGGCGCTCGGGCTGATCCACGCGAAGGTCGGTCTGGTCGGACTCGGTGCGTTGGCGGTATTCGTGGCGACCGTGGTGCTTGCCCCGGCCGTCGCCGCGGGTCTCGCCCGGGGCCTGGGACGACCACTCGCCGCGATGCTGGGGATGCCCGGCCGGCTCGGGCGCCGCAACGCCGCCGCGCAACCCGCGCCGTACCGCCCAGACCGCGGGCGCGCTGATGATCGGCCTCACGCTGGTATCGACGATTGCCGTGCTCGGCGCCTCGCTATCGGCTTCCGCCAAGAGTGAGGTCGAGTCCGCGCTAGTCGCCGACTACATCATCGGCGGATCGGATTCGATCAGTCCGGCGGTCGCTGACGACCGTCGCGCATCTTCCCGGCGCAGCCGCCACGACCGCTGTCTACACCGGTCAGTTCGATCTGCGCGGCGCACTGCAGACGCTCGGAGCAGCGTCGACGGACGGCCTGAACAGGACCGTCAGGCTCGAGATCGTCGATGGCCGCGGAGCGTCCGCGATGAACGCGGGCGAGTTGCTCGTCGACACCAACACGGCCAAGGACGAGAACCTCCATGTGGGCTCGCGTGTTCCGGTCACATTCGCGCAGACCGGGCCGACGACGATGCGTGTCGGCGGGATCTACAAGTACAACCCGCTGGTCGGCAGCTACGTCGACCGGCGCCGCGTTCTTCCTCAGCGCATTTCGATCACCCGCTGCTTGATGCGGTACTGGTCACGACCGCCCCGGGCACGCAAACTTTGAGCAGACGCTGAATGTCGCGCTGAACGCGTACCCGAATCTGAGCATCCAGAGCGCAGCCAGTTCGAGCGCTCGGAGCAGCAGGCATCAACTAGCTGCTCGGGCCTGGTTTACGTGCTGCTCGCGCTGGCGGTCGTGTCGCGCTGATCGGGATCGTGAACACACTGATGCTCTCGGTGTTCGAGCGCACGCACGAGATCGGCCTGTTGCGCGCCGTCGGGATGCGCCGGCCGCAGGTTCGCGGATGATCCGTTCGGAGTCGATCATCATCGCCCTGTTCGGCGCCGTCGTCGGGATCGTCGTCGGCACCGGGCTGGGGTTGGCGATGTCCTCCTCGCTGCGCAACAGCGGCGTCACGAGCCTGGCCGTTCCGATCCCGACGCTCGTCATCTTCCTCATTCTCTCGGCCCTGCTGGGCCTCGGCGCCGCGAGCTGGCCTGCGCGCCGCGCCGCGAAGTTGGACGTCCTTCAGGCGATCGCCGCCGAGTGACTCCCAACGTCAGGTGCTGGGCCGCGCTGAGTCTGGGGGCATTAACCTGAGGGAGTCGATAATAACACCGGCGTTATTATCGCACCTGCCTTCAGAGCTAAGGGTGTGTGCGCTGTGCTCAGCGTGCGAACAGCATCCGCCGGCCGAGGCCGAGGCCGAGGCTCGCGTAACCGCGCAGCAGCTTGGTCTCAGCGTCGGCGAGCACCGACTCCAAGGCGGCCACGAAGCGTCGCAGCTCATCCTCGGGGATCGTCAGCGGCGGCAGCGCCTTGATCACGTTCATGTGGTGACCGGCCACCTGGGTGAGGATGTGGTGGTCGTGGAACAGCGGCACCGTGATCAGCTGGGCGAACAGACCGGGCTGACGGCGCTCGATCGCCTCCCAGACGCGCCTGGCGGTACGGCCCGAGGGCGGTCCGAGCTCGATGCCCCACATCAACCCGAGCCCGCGCACCTCCTGAACGATCTCGAAGCGATCGACCAGCGGTCGGGTCAGCTCCATCAGCAGCTCGCCCAGGCACCGCGCCCGCTCGACGAGCTGCTCGCGTTCGATGACCGCGAGCGTCGCGAGACCGGCACCGGCGGCGAAGTCGCCGCCACCGAAGGTCGAGCCGTGGACGACGCTGTTCTCCATCGAGTCGAACGTCGCATCGAACACGGCTCGGCTCGCCAGCAGCGCGCCGATCGGGACGTATCCGCCCGAGAGCGCCTTGGAGAGCGTCACCATGTCGGGCTCCACGCCCCAGTGCTCAACGGCCAGGAAGCGGCCGGTGCGCCCGAGGCCGGTCTGCACCTCGTCGGCGATCAACAGCGTGCCGGCCGCGCGGCAGAGCGCCTGAGCCCCCGCAAGGTATCCGTCGGGCGCGACGTAGACACCCTTGCCCTGGACCGGCTCGACGATGAATCCGGCGACGTCGCCGCAGGCGAGCTCACGTTCGAGCGCTTCGAGGCGACCGAACTGCACAGGGTCGCAGCCGGGCAACAGCGGCCCGAACCGCTCACGAAACTCGGCGTTGCCGTTGACAGACAGCGAGCCGAACGAGAGACCGTGGAAGCCGCGCTCGCAATAGAGGATGCGCGGGCGGCCGGTCGCGGCGCGCGCGAGCTTCAGAGCCGCCTCGACCGACTCGGTTCCGGAGCTCGTCAGCACCACGGCGTCCAGCGAAGCCGGCGAGCTGTGCACGAGCTGCTGGGCCAGCAGCCCGGCTCGCAGCGAGGTGCCGAGCTGCGGAAGGCTCGGCATATCGCTGTCGAGCAGCGCCTTCAGCTCCCGCTTCACGTCGGGGTGATTGCGGCCGAGCGCGAAGACGCCGTAGCCGGCGTAGAGGTCGAGGTACGCCTGTCCGGCATCGTCGACCAGGTACGGCCCGGTTCCGCTGACCCACTGGCGATCGAAGCCCAGCGTCTGGAGCACCCGGCCCAGCTGGCGGTTGAGATAGCGCTGGTTGAGCGCCATCGCCTCGCCGCCGTGCAGCGCAGGTCGGTGACTCAGGTCGTTAACCTGCTCGTAACCGTTGTGGTCGTACTCGGGGATCGGATCCGCCATTTCAGGAAGGACGAGCTTTAGTTCGAAATTATGGATGCCCTGAGCCGCCTGCGCGATCAGTTCGGGAACAGTTCCGAGGAGCTCCGGAACACCGCTGACACCGCCACCGTAACCGAAGCACCCGCGTTGGCCTCATCTCACCTCGACGAGGTGCGAGCCGCGGCAGCGCTTCGCCAAGCCTCCGAACACCTGCTCTCCAAGCAGGATCCGGGCGGCTGGTGGAAGGGCGAGTTGGAGACGAACGTGACGATGGACGCCGAGGACATGCTCCTGCGCGAGTTCCTCGGCATCCGGGAGAGCGACGCCACCGCGCGCAGTGCGGCCTGGATCCGATCGCAGCAGCGCGAGGACGGAACCTGGGGGAACTTCCACGGCGCTCCAGCCGATCTCTCGACGACGATCGAGTCCTATGTAGCGCTGCGGCTGGCCGGCGACGAGCCGGACGCCGAGCACATGCGCGCCGCCGCCGCGTACGTACGCGCCGCCGGAGGCCTCCAGCGGGCGCGGGTCTTCACGCACATCTGGATGGCCCTGTTCGGGGCGTGGTCCTGGGACGACGTGCCGGCGCTTCCGCCGGAGCTGATCCTGCTGCCGAGCTGGATGCCGTTGAACGTCTACGACTTCGCCTGCTGGGCGAGGCAGACCGTCGTCGCGCTATCGGTGGTGCTCGCCGTCCGTCCCGTGCGGCCGCTGCCGTTCACGCTGGGGGAGCTCGACGGTCCGCAGCCGTTCGCGCCTCCGGAGGGAGACTCCTGGGTCGGCCGTGGACTGATGGTGGCCGATCGCCTGCTGCAGCGATACCACCGCCACCCGCTGAAGCCGCTGCGCAGGTTCGCGTTGCGACGAGCCGAGCGCTGGATCGCGGATCGCCAGGAGGCCGACGGCGGTTGGGGTGGGATCCAGCCTCCGTGGGTCTACTCGCTGATCGCACTGCACCTGCTCGGGTACTCGCTCGATCATCGGGTGATCAAGCGCGGGCTGGACGGGATGCAGAGCTTCACGATCGACGAGGAGACCCGCCGTGTGGAAGCCTGTCAATCACCGGTTTGGGATACCTCCCTGGCCGTGATCGCGCTGCGCGACGCGGGCGTCGCCGCAGGCGATGAGGCGCTGGTGCGGGCGGCCGGGTGGTTGGCAGACGAGCAGATTCGCCAGCGTGGCGACTGGGCCGTGCGCCGGCCCCCGGCTACGGCCGGGAGGCTGGGCGTTCGAGTTTGCTAACGCCAACTACCCCGATATCGACGATACCGCCGAGGTCGTGATGGCACTGCGTCGGGTCGAGCATCCGGACGCCGAGCGCATCAAGGCCGCGATCGACAGCGGGGTCGAATGGGTCGAAGGGATGCGCAGCTCTGACGGGGGCTGGGGTGCCTTCGATGTGGACAACCGCCGCTCACTCGTGCGACGGATGCCGTTCTGCGACTTCGGAGAGGTGATCGACCCGCCGAGCGCAGACGTCACGGCCCATGTGGTCGAGATGCTCGGGCTGCTCGGCCGCGGCGACGGGCGATTTGACGCGCGACGGGGTCAGGTGGTTGCTCGACCACCAGGAACGTGACGGCTCCTGGTTCGGGCGCTGGGGCGTCAACCATGTGTACGGGACCGGCGCGGTCCTGCCGGCGCTCGTCGCGGCAGGGGTGTCGCCGGCTGGGCCCCCGATCCGGCGAGCGGTCAGCTGGCTGGAGAAGCACCAGAACAGCGACGGGGGCTGGGGCGAGGATTGTCGCTCGTACGACGATCCCGCGTGGGTTGGGCGCGGAGTGAGCACGCCGTCGCAGACGGCCTGGGCGCTGCTGGCGCTGGAGGCGGCTGGGCAGGAACGACTCCGAAGCCGCCGCGCGCGGCATCAATTGGCTACTTGCCAACCAGCGCCCGGATGGCGGTTGGGACGAGGACTTCCACACGGGCACCGGCTTCCCGTCCGACTTCTACATCAAGTACCACCTCTATCGGCTGATCTTCCCCGTCATGGCGCTCGGGCGCTGCCTGCGATGAGCACCGTGGCGGTTCCGGGCATCGCCGATCTGCCGACCCGGGAGCAGGTGCTGCCGCAGGCCCGCACCGAGAACTTCAAGGTTGCGAGCGGACTGCTGGGGCGCCGCCGCGCCCGCAACCTGATGGCGATCTACGGGTTCGCGCGGCTCGTCGACGACGTCGGCGACGAGGCCGACGGCGACCGCAACGCGCTGCTCGACCTAGTCGCTCTCGAGTTGGCGCGTGCATTCTCCGACCCCCTGCTGCCAGAACATCCACTGATGCGCGAGCTCGCCGCGACCGTGGCGGAATGCGCGCTGCCGATAGGTCCGTTCCAACGGCTGATCGAGGCCAACCGTCTCGATCAGGTGGTCACGCACTACGAGACGTTCACCCAGCTCTACGACTACTGCATGCTCTCGGCCGCTCCGGTGGGAGAGCTGGTGCTGCACGTCTTCGACGCTGCCTCGCCCGCGCGGATCGCGCTGTCAGACCGGGTCTGCGCCGGCCTGCAGGTCGTCGAGCACCTCCAGGACATCGCGGAGGACCATGCCCGCGGCCGCGTCTACATGCCGCGTGAGGATCTGACCCACTTTGGCGTCGATGAGTCCGCGCTGTCTGGCCGACGCTCGGCCGCTCTCCAGGCGTTGATCTCGTTTGAGAGCACCCGGGCCAGAGGTCTGCTCGGCAGCGGCGCGCCGCTTGCGCGCACGCTGCCGCCGGCAGCGCGCCTGGCGGTCTCCGGCTTCGTGGCCGGCGGGTTCCACGCGCTCGACGGGCTCGAGTTCGGTGGCGCAGGGCGCATGTCCTACGCGGCCAGAATGTTCAGAACGGCGGTCGGACGATGATCGTCGCCGCGATCGAGGCCGAGTACGCATACCGCGAATGCGAACAGATCACGCGCGCGAATGCGGCGAACTTCTACTACGGGATTCGGCTGCTGCCGCGCGCCAAGCGCCAGGCGATGTGCGCCGTCTACGCCTTCGCAAGGCGCGTCGACGACATCGGCGACGGCGACCTCCAGCAGCAACAGCAGCTCGCTCAGCTCGCCCGCGAGCGCAGCCGACTGGCTGCGCTCGCGGAGGGCCAGGCCGACCTCGCGGATCCCGTCAGCGTCGCACTGGCCCACGCGAGCGAGCGCTACGAGCTGCCGTCGGACGCACTTGAGCTGCTCATCGAGGGCGTGGAGCATGACGTCGCCGGCACCGAATACGAGCGCTTCGAGGATCTCGTCCGTTACTGCCGCTGCGTCGCCGGGTCGATCGGGCGTCTGTGCCTGGCGATCTTCAGTGACGGTACCGCGGACGTGGAGGCGCACCGGCTGGCGGACGACCTCGGTGTCGCCATGCAGCTGACCAACATCCTGCGTGACGTGGTCGAGGACCGTGGGCTCGGGCGCATCTACCTGCCGGCCGAGGATCTGCGCCGGTTCGGCTCGCCGGACCTCACGGTCGATTCGCTGGACACGATCGCGCTGATCCGCTTTGAGGCAGAGCGCGCCGAGGACTGGTTCGACCGGGGCCTGGGGCTGCTGGAGATGCTGGACGCGCGCAGCGCCGCATGCGTGGAGGCGATGACAGGCATCTACCGCAGGATTCTCGATCGCATCCTCGAGGACCCGGCAGCGGTCACGCGCGGCCGCATCTCGCTGTCAGCAGCCCAGAAGTCATGGGTGGCGGCGCGCAGTCTGGTGGCAGCCGGCGGGGGGCGTGACCGGTGAGCCGCGGCACGGTCGTGGTCATCGGAGGCGGACTCGCGGGCATAACGGCCGCGCTCGACGCGGCCCGCGGCGGCGCGGCCGTGACGCTGCTGGAAGCGCGCGGTCGGCTGGGCGGCGCGGCCTACTCGTTCGACCGCGAAGGTCTGTCGGTCGACAACGGCCAGCACGTGTTCCTGCGCTGTTGCAGCGCCTACCGGCAGCTGCTCGAGACGCTCGGCGCCACAGCGCTCGTGACGATGCAGCAGCGGCTCGAGGTGGCGGTCTTCGCGCCCGGAGGACGGCTCGGATGGCTGCGGCGCTCGGGGCTCCCGGCGCCGTTGCACATGGCCGTGTCACTGCTGCGCTACCCGTTCCTTGACTGGCGCGAGCGACTCTCGGCGGCGTGGACGATGCGGCGGCTCGGTGCAATCGACGTCGACGACCCGCGCAACGACGCCCGTGCGTTCGGCGAGTGGCTGGGGGCCCACCGCCAGCACGCTGGGGCGGTGGAGTCGCTCTGGGACCTGATCGCGCGGCCGACGCTCAACCTGCAGGTCGCCGACGCGTCGCTGGCGCAGGCTGCGCAGGTGTTTCAGCTGGGGCTGTTGCAGCAGGCCGATGCAGGCGACATCGGCTGGGCGCTGGCGCCATTGTCGGAGATCCACGATCGCGCGGCGCAGGCGGCGCTGGACGCCGAGCGCGTCGACGTTCGCACCCGCGTCACGGTCAAATCGATTGCGGCTGACGCAGACGGGTTCGAGGTGCAGACCAGTGACGGACCGGCGCTGCACGCCGACGCGGTCGTGTTGGCGGTGCCTCCGGGCGCCGCCGCGCAGCTGCTGCCGCCGGAGGCGGGTGTCGATCCCGGTTTCGCCGAGCACCTGGGGCGGTCCTCGATCGTCAACCTCCACGTCGTCTATGACCGCCCCGTGCTCGAACAGCCGTTCGCCGCCGCCGTCGGGAGCCCGGTGCAGTGGGTTTTCGATCGGACGCAGAGCTCGGGACTCGAGTCCGGTCAGTACCTGGCCGTCTCGCTGTCAGCCGCCGACGACGAGTTCGGGGTCGCCCCGGATGACCTGCGCGCCCGCTATCTGCCGGCGCTGGCTGAGCTGTTCCCGGCCGCGCGGACGGCTACCGTCCTGAGGTTCTTCGTGACCCGCGAGCATTCGGCGACGTTCCGTGTCGCCCCGGGGGCGCGCGCATGGCGGCCAGAGGCTGAGACCGCTCTGCCCGGCCTTGCGCTCGCCGGCGCCTGGACCGACACCGGCTGGCCGGCGACGATGGAGGGCGCCGTGCGCAGCGGCCATGCGGCCGCCCGCGCGGTCCTCGAGGTGAGCACATGAGTGTCGCTGCGGCATCGGTTCCCGCGGACGCCCACGCGAGCTCCGATGAGATCGTCGTCCTGACGCCGCTTGCGCTCGAGGCCCGCGCGGTGCGTCGCGGGGCACCCTGGGCGGAGGTGCGCCGGATCGGCATGGGGCCCCGGCGGGCCGCGCGTTCGGCAAGGTTGTCGGCGGCGGGTCCCAGCCGTCCGATCCTGATCGCCGGGTTCTGCGGAGCGCTTGATCCCGAGCTCGAACCGGGTGACATCGTGCTGGCGAGCGAGCTGCACGGACCGGACGGCAAGATCGTCTGTGACGACACATCGATCCTTGCGGGCGTGCTGCGACGCGGCGGCATGCGCGTGCACGTCGCCCCAATCCTGTCGAGCGAGCGGCTCGTGACCGGCGAGCGGCGGGAGGAGCTCTTCCGCACCGGAGCCGTTGCTGTCGATATGGAGTCGGTCTGGGTCGCTCCGGCGGCGCGCGGGAGGTCATTGGTGACGCTGCGCGTGGTCAGCGACACCGGCCGCCATGAGCTGCGCCACGCGCTTCAGACCGTGAGCGGCGTCGCCACCGCCTATCGCGAGTTGCGCCGCGCCTGCTCACTGTTGCAGGAGTGGGCGGCGGCGCTCGGGTCGCGTGAGGTCGTGCTGGCCTCGCCACGGGCGTCGTGTGCCGGCGTGGAGCGCGCGGTCGAGGTGGTCGAGCGCGCACTCGAGGTTCGCGGTGCGCCCGTCTACGTGCGCAAGCAGATCGTCCACAACGCGCACGTAGTCGCCGCGCTCGAGCAGCGAGGCGCTGTGTTCGTCGACGAACTTGACGAGGTCCCCCAGGGCCAGACGGTGATCTTCTCAGCGCACGGCGTCTCACCGGCGGTCCGGGCGCAGGCGCTGCGGCAAGGGCTCGCGGTGATCGACGCGACCTGTCCGCTGGTGGCCAAGGTGCACGCGGAGGCGCGGCGCTTCGCCTCCGACGGGTTCGACATCGTCCTGGTCGGTCATCGGGGCCACGAGGAGGTCGATGGCACGTTCGGCGAGGCGCCGGAGTGGACACAGGTTGTGGCGGATGCGGATGAGGTCGCGGACCTCCAAGTCCGCGACCCAAACCGAGTTGCCTATCTGACACAGACGACGCTCGCGGTCGACGAGACCGATGGGGTCGTCGACGCGCTGCGAGGCCGGTTTCCGTCCGTGGTCGGACCGGCGTCCAGCGACATCTGCTACGCCACGCAGAACCGCCAGGATGCCGTCCGCGCGCTCGCCGGAGACTGTGACCTGATCCTCGTCGTGGGCTCGCCGAACTCGTCGAACTCGCAGCGCCTGGTGGAGGTGGCCGAACGGTCGGGTTGCCGGGCGCGACTCGTCGGCAACGCCTCGGAGATCCCACCTGTCATTCTGCATGGGGCGCGCAGGGTCGGAGTGACGGCCGGCGCATCCGCACCGGAGGCTCTGGTAGCGGCTGTGATCAGCGCGCTCGGTGGGCTGGGCGAGGTCAATGTCAGCGAGCGAACGGTCGCAACAGAGGACATGCATTTCAAACTGCCGCGCGAAGTGGCCAGAGGAGGTCAGTAATGGCCGTACCGATGAGACAGGCGGCGCGTATGGGCGCCTACCTGATGAAGCAGCGCCTGCGCGGGATCGAGAAGTACCCACTGATCGTCGAGCTCGAGCCGCTGTTTCAATGCAACCTCGCCTGTGAGGGTTGCGGCAAGATCCAGCACCCCGAGCACGAGCTGCGCCGGCGCATGCCGGTCGAGCAGGCGGTGGGGGCGATCGACGAGTGTGGTGCGCCGATGGTCTCGATCGCCGGCGGCGAGCCGCTGATCCATCCGGAGATCGATGAGATCGTGCGTCAGCTGATCGCTCGCAAGAAGTTCGTGTACCTGTGCACGAATGCGCTGCTGATGGAGCAGAAGCTCGACAGGTTCAAGCCGTCGCCCTACTTCTCCTGGGCTGTGCACATCGACGGACTTCGCGAACGGCACGACCAGTCGGTCGCGCGCGAGGGCGTGTTCGACAAGGCTGTCTCCGCGATCAGGGCGGCCAAGGCCAAGGGCTTCCGCGTGACCACCAACACCACCTTCTTCACCCAGGATTCACCTGAGACCGTGCGGTCGGTGCTGGACTTCCTCAACGACGAGCTCGAGGTCGATCAGATGATGATCTCGCCGGCGTACGCCTACGAGAAGGCGCCCGACCAGGAGCACTTCCTGGGTGTCCGTCAGACGCGCGAGCTGTTCAGCGCAGCCTTTGCCGACGGGCGCCGCAAGAAATGGCGACTGAATCACTCACCTCTGTTCCTGGACTTCCTCGAGGGTAAGGCCGACTTCCAATGCACCCCGTGGGGTATCCCGTCATATTCACTATTCGGGTGGCAGCGACCCTGTTACCTGATGGGTGACGGGTACACGACCACCTACAGGGAGCTGCTGGAGACCACCGACTGGGACCAGTACGGTCGTGGCAACGATCCCCGGTGTGAGAACTGCATGGCTCACTGTGGGTACGAGCCGACCGCAGTCGTCGCCTCGACGCAGTCACTGAAGCAGTCTCTGCGCGCGCTCGTGCAGTCGTAAGATACCGCTGGTGCCGGGGGGATGACGTGCGACGGCGGCCTTGCGGCCGGCGTCGTCTTCGGTACAGGGGAGAGGAGCAGGAGCGTGAGTTTGAGGAGTCGCAGTGCTGTGGTCGCGGTCAGCGTGCTGGCCGGGGCCCTGGTCACGAGCGGGACGGCCGCGGCCGCGCCCGCGCGCAAGTGCGCCACGATCGCGACCGGCGTCACACACGCCGAACGGGCCTACACGAAGCTGTTCTCGTCGCGATCGGCGGCGTTCCCCGGTGTCGCGATCGGTGTAGTGACACCGGGTGCCACCTGCACGTACACGTTCGGCACCGCCGATCAGGCCAGCGGCCGCCGCGTCACCGCGACCACTCAGTTCGAGATCAGCTCCCTGACGAAGCTGTTCACGGCAACGCTGCTGGCGCGCGCGGTGGCGCAGGGCCAGATGTCACTGTCCTCCCCGATTCAGGATTACCTGCCGTCAGGCGTGAGGGCCCCGGTTGCCCCGGCCTGTCCCACAACCCCAATCACGGTCGCGGACCTCGCCACCGAACACTCGGGGCTGCTCGATGAGCCGGCCGATTACGCATCGGCTCGGCCCGATTACTCGCTGAAGCGGCTGTACGCGGACCTCGGGCAGATGCGGTTGCGGCACTGCCCCGGGACGGCATTCCGCAGCTCCGTTCTGGGCTATGGGCTGCTGGGGGACCTGATCGCGCACGCCTCTCACGCACCGATGGGTGCCACTGCGCTGTCGCAGGGGGGCACTTACGGGGCGCTGCTGCGCACGGCGATCACCCGCCCGCTCGGGATGACTCGCACCAGGCTCGAGCCGCTGGGGGCCGATCCGTACCTGGCGACCGCATACGGCACCGAGGACGCGGCCCTGGCACCCCTGACCGACGACATCGGCGCGCTGGCGGGCGCCGAGGGCCTCGTCTCGAGCATCGGCAACATGGAGCGCTTCGCCAAGGCGGCGCTGGGTCGCGGTCCGGCCCCGCAGGCTGCATGGCTCGCGGCCACCGAGGAGCCGCTCGCCTCGGGCGCTCATTCCGGCTACCGGACCGGGCTCGGTTGGCAGATCGGCACCGGCAGCTGGTACCCGGCAAGCTTCCTGGTCGCAGACGGAGTCTCGGCCGGGATGTCCAGTTACATGGTCCTCGTCCCCTCGACCCATCTCGGGGTCGTGATCCTCAGCAATCAGGCGCTGCACGAGCCGAGCTATCCGGCGCAGCTGATCCTGCATGAGCTGACGCCCGGGAGCGGGGTGCCGCCGCCGAACTGAGCGCTCAGGCCCGAGCCTCCACCGGCTCTATGCGTCTGCGCTCCACGGCGGCGGTCGCCGTCACGAGGGTCAGCGGTGGCACATCCTTCGCCACGGTTGCGCCCGCTCCGATGACCGATCCGTGGCCGATCCGCACGCCCGGCGCGATCGTGGCAGCGGCCCCAATCCAGACGTCGGACTCAATCACGATCGGTTTCATCGTGATCCCGTCGTAGCGTTCCGCGAGCGGGACGGGGTGCCCAGTGGTCGTGAGTGTGACCATTGGGCCGATCAGCACACGGTCACCGATCGTGATCCCGCCGAGGTCCGAGAGCATGCATCCCTGGTTGATGAAGACCCGATCACCGAACTCGATCCCGAGTCCGTGATCGCAATAGAACGGCGGGTAGATCGTCACGGTGTCGGGGAGCGGCCTGCCAAGGATCTCGCCGAGCAGAACCCTGCGGGCATCGGTGTCGCTGAACGGCAGCACGTTGAGGCGTGAGGTGAGATTCAGCACGACCTGGACACGCTCGGCGAAGTTGCGCGACGCAGGGGTGCGTCCGTACAGGCGTTGCTGTTCGGCCATCGGATCGAGCTAATCAGACGCGACAGACGCGAGAATGCGCAGCTGTCAGGTGCGAGTGCAGCTGTCAGGTGCGCCGATGGCGACGCACCTCGCGCCGCAGCTGCACGATCCTGGTGGTGCCCGCCAGCAGCGCGATCACGGCTCCGACCACCGCCGCGATCAGCAGCGCCAACCCGAGTGCGATATGACCGTGCGCCCCGAGGAACGAGATCGTGACCTGCTGAGAGTTCTCGGCGATGAAGATGATCAGCAGAACCAGGAGGACCGTTGCGACGGCGATGGCAACCCAGAGACGGCCCGCGTTCGTACGGTGCGGCCGTGCGGTCGCAACATCGGGCTCGGTGGCGATCGCCACGATCGGATCCTGCTCGTCGGGGCCGAGCCCCGGCGCTGGGCGAGTCGGGTCGGCGGGGTGCTCCGTCTCCGGCTCGTTGGGCTCCTGAGGGTCTCCGGTCACATGGTTGACACTACCCCAGCGCGGTAGCCGTGAACCGGCTGGCGCAGATGTGGGCCGTCTTCAGCTGCGCGAAGGTCGGGGATGAGGGCGAACATATGTTCCGTCCGCGGCCCCAGGCACCATACCCCGCCCATGACCTCGCCGGGAAGCAAGTACGGAGCACCGACCCGCGCCTTCGAGCGCGCGCTTCGCGACGGAGATCTGGAGCGTGCGATCACCGCAAGCCGAGAGCTGCCGCGCGTGAGCCTCGGGAACGCCGTCAAGCTCCTGTTTCTGATGGCGAGGAATCAGGACCGTCGGTACGCAAAGGCTGCGGCGCGCTGGATGAGCCGTTACGCGGCCGAGACCAAGGATCTGACGCCCGGGATGCTCTCCGACGTTGCCGACGCGCTGGCCGAGCTCGAGCATGGCGACTGGGACGCGGCGGACAGGCTGGTCGCGGCGACCAAGGGCTGACCTGACCGCTGGCTATAAATGCGGGCATGTTCAGCGTGCGGCGTCGAGGGGCTCTGTTGTGGTCGGCGTGATGAAGGATGAGCTGTTTGAGGCGCAGTTGGTGCGAGCGATGGGGTACGCCCCGTATGGCGCCGCCGATATCGGCGAGTGCTTGGCGACCGCCCGACGAATCTCGGGAACCGATCTTGACCAGTGGTATGACGAGTGGTTCGCGACCGCGCAGCGCGTTGGGGAGTCGGCTGAGGCGAGCGCAGCGGCAGGACACACGGAGAGCGCGCGCAGCGGATTCTTTCGCGCGTCGAATTACTTTCGAACGGCCGGATTGTTTGCGATGGGATCCCCCCTTGAACCGCGTCTGGTGAGGGCGCACAGCCTCGAGGTCGAGAGTTTTCGGCGCGGCGCCGGCCTGCTGGAGAGGCCGCCGGAGATCGTTGCGATCCCCTACGGCGGTCATACCCTGCCCGGCTATCTGTTCCCTGCCGGGGACCGAACTGAGCGGCGCCCGACGTTGATCCTGACCAATGGGTATGACGGGACGGCGGAGGAGCTGTATTTCACCAATGGGGTTGCGGCCGTCGCGCGTGGCTACAACGTGCTGACGTTCGACGGGCCTGGGCAGGGCTCAATGATCATCGACGAGGGCGTTCCGTTTCGCCCGGACTGGGAGAACGTGATCTCGCCGGTCGTCGACTTCCTCCTCCAACAGCCCGGAATCGACCGAGCGCGGATAGCGCTGATGGGTCTGAGCTTCGGTGGCTATCTCGCGCCGCGCGCGGCGACCAAGGAGCATCGCCTCGCTGCCTGCATCTCTGACTGCGGTCCGTATGACCTGTTCGACGCCGCCGCCAGTCGGCTGCCCGATTTTCTCGCCGCCCAACTCCCACACGGCCGACCAGGACTCCTGCGTCTCCTGGATCGTCTGGCCCGGTTCGTGATGAGCAAGCCCACCGCGGGATGGGCGCTGCGACGCAACCTGATGGTCCACGGCCTCACCGATCCGTTGGAGTTCTTCCGGATCGCTCCGCAGTACAGCCTGAAGGCCATCGAACACGAGATCCGTTGCCCGACGTTCGTCTGCAACACCGACGCTGATGACCTCGGCGTCAGCGCACCGGCGTTCTTTGACGCCCTGACCTGTCCCGGTAGGAAGTACGTCCAGTTCAAAGCGGCGGACGGCGCGGGTGAGCACTGCGAAAGCGGCGCCCGGACCATTTTCCATCAACAGGCCTTCGACTGGCTAGACGAAACCCTCTCGCTCGCCTCCGGCTGACTACGCGCCGGCGGGAGCGAAAGAACTCGAAATGTGCGGGTTCCGGCGCTAGATACGACGCCGACGTCCGGGTGTGATGGCGGCAGCAACCACGGCGGTCTCGGCGACCGGAGCGGGGCCTGGTGTGACTGCTTTGGCCACGACAGCGGTCTTGGCGACGGGGTGGCCGATGACTCCTACACGTCCTACGCGGGCTGGTCTGAGTGGCATTTCAGTCTCCTGTTGCGGTGAGGGTTTCGTCCGCCTCGATGGAGGCGATGATGGCCTGGATCGGAATCCGCCCATTGGCGATCAGCTGGCCGCCGGAGCGGCGCGCGGCCGAGGCGAACGGCGCTGCCCAGAGGTTCTCCCAGATCAGTACTCCGGCGGTGCTTCCGGGCCCCATCGCGGCAGCGAGATGCACGACGTCGTCTGCCGCCAACAGGTCGGCCAGTTCAGCCTCGATCTTCTGCAGGTCTCCCAGTTCGTCTATGTCTGAGAGCTCGGCGGCGTCGATGTTCCCGTCCGCGTCCTTCGTGAGGATCAGGATGTCGATCACGCGGATCGTTCCTGAGTCGACCAGTGCGATCAGTTCCTCTGCCATCTCGCCGGTGAAGTTGGTCGCCCCGGCGGGAAACTCGACAACGACGTAGTCAACTGGCCCCAGCTCGTCAAGCGATGTGTCGGTCATGTGTTCGGTCCTCTCGTTGGTTGATCGTGGGCGGCCGTGGCACTGTGGCCGCGAGTGGCTGCTAGCCGCCCATTCCCGCCTGTGCCTCTGCGAGTGCGGCCTTCAGATCCTTCGCACCGCTGCCGTCGACCTGCGCGACAGACTTTCTGACTGCGCTGGCGAGCGTTGCGTCGACCTCTTGTGCCTTCGCTCGGTCGTAGATCGCCACGATCCCTGCTGAACCCGGCGGCAGGGCGGCACCCATCTTTTCCTCAAGTCCGCTCTCGATCTTGTGTTTGGCGAACTTGCCCGTGACGCCGCCGAGTGCGCCGCCCACAAGCGTGGCTGCGAGCAGTGGCGGCGAGAACAGTCCGATCACGAGGCCAACGCCTGCCCCGACCGTCACCCCCTTGCGGCCGAGGTGGTCGCCCGTCTCTTGGACGCTCACTGCTCCGTCCGCGTCGACGTTGACGATCACCACCCCCTCGACGGTCAGTTGCTTGGCCTCGACGAGCTGTACGAGCGCGTCAAAGTCGTTCTGGGCCAGATCGGGGATCAGATACGCCGCGATTACGACGTCGAATTCGGTGTCGCTCATGGTGTCTCTTTCGACCTTAGCTAGCCGCTGATGCCGCGTGCGGTGTCCACCTGCGCGGCATGCGTGTGGAGGGCGTGTTCTTGTTCGTGGTCGGGATGCGGGGCAATGTCGAAGACGACCTTCTTGACCGTGCCGGTGAACGCGAATGGCGCTTGCCCTGCGTAGCTGCGGTCCACCACCAGGCCGTTGTCGCGACCAACGTCCATGCCCGCGTATCCGCTGAAGATGAACGGGACGGAATGCTCGATCCGACCGTTGCCCACGGGCGCTCCGTCAACAAACAGCGTGACGCTTCCTGGCGTTGCGGGCTTGGCCTCGTCTGCCTGGAACTCCATCCTGACGTTCACATCGCCGGCAGGCAGCGGTCCTTCGGACTCCTGCTTGTACTCGAACACGCCGAGGAAGGCGTAGGTGTGCTTGAGCTTCCCCTCCTGGACGAACAGGGAGAAGCCTCCGAGGTGACTTGCTTCGGCGACGATGACACCCTCGGCACCACCTTCAGGGATGTGGAGGTCGGCGCTGATCGTGTAGGAGTGGTTGTAGATGCGCGGTACCGCTCCGGGGGCGATGTTCTCGACGCTCCCGTGGTAGGTGGTGGTGGTGTTCGAGCCGGTCGGTGGGACCACACCGAAGAACGCCGAGAATCCGGCCAACAGGGGTTTGACGTGGTATCGCTCAGCCTCTTCCCAGAACAGTTTGCGCAGCTCATTGACCTTCTCAGGGTGGCTTGCGGACAGGTCCGTCGCTTGCGAGAAGTCGTCCGGGAGGTAGTAGAGCTCGACCGGGTCCTCATCGGGCTTCCATACACCGGGCGCGAACTGTTTGAGCACTTCAGGGCTGAGTTTCCACGGGATGCGCGGCATCCTCATCGCCAGCCACCAGCCGTCCTTGTACATCGCCCGGTTGCCGTAGTTCTCGAAGTACTGCTGGGTGTGGTGTTCGGGGGCGTTGGCGTCAGTCAACGAGTCGGCGAAGGTCGTCCCGGTCATCGGCTGCTGTTCGATTCCATCCACGTGGGTCGGCTGCGGAATTCCAACCATGTCGAGAATCGTCGGGCCGATGTCTGTCACATGTGTGAACTGGGACCGCAGCCCACCGTTGTCATTGATTCGACGGGGATAGCGCACGACCAGCGGGTTTCGGGTGCCGCCCAGATGTGAGGCGATCTGCTTTCCCCAGCGAAACGGCGTGTTGCTGGCCCAGGCCCAGGCGGACGAATAGTGCGGGTACATCATCTCGGTTCCCCATGCCTCCAGCCCGCCCCACTTCAGCGTGAGCTGCATCTGCTCGCTGTCGGTCAGGGGCAGCCCGTTGAGCATCGTGCCCTCGTTGAACGAGCCCGTTGGCGTGCCTTCGAGGCTGGCGCCGTTGTCTCCCCAGATCCAGATCACGATCGTGTCATCCAGCTCGCCCATCTCCTCAATTGAGGAGAGAAGCCGGCCGACGTGGTAATCGGCATTCTCCGAATAGCCCGCGTACACCTCCATCTGTCGTGCGAACACACGCTTGCTGTTCTCATCCAGTGAGTCCCACGCCGGCATCGAGTCATCGCGTGGCGTGAGGATCGCGTCTGCCGGGACGACGCCGAGCTTCTTCTGGCGCTCGAATGTCGCCTCGCGCAGGGCGTCCCATCCCTGGTCGAACTTCCCGCGGTATCTGTCCGACCATTCCTTCGAGACGTGATGTGGGGCGTGGCTGCATCCTGTGGCGTAGTAGAGGCACCACGGCTTCTCCGCGTTGTGGCCACGGACGCCGTGGAGCCAGTCGATCGCCTGATCGGTCATAGCTTCCGGGAAGTAAAAGGGCCTGCCGTCCTTGCCCGCCTGGACACCGATGAACTTCTGGTTCTCGGCGATCATCGTGTCGAACTGACTGGCTTCCGGGGCCAGAAAGCCCCAGTAATAGTCAAAGCCCCACGCGTTGGGCCAATGATGGAAAGGGCCCGCGGGACCCTGCTCTTTCTCCGGGGTCAGGTGCCACTTGCCGATCGCGGCTGTCGAGTAGCCGTTCTCTTTGAGCACTTTCGGAAAGGGGGCTGCGTCCCTGGGCAACATCGAGGAATAGCCCGGAAAGCCACCCGAGGCTTCGGGAATGCCGCCCATGCCGACCGCATGGTGGTTGCGTCCGGTCAGCAGCGCCGCTCTGGTGGGCGAGCACATCGCTGTGACGTGAAAGCGGTTGTACCGCAGGCCCTGCTCGGCCATCCGGTCGTAATTAGGAGTGGCGATCGGCCCTCCGAACGCGGCCGGGTTGCCAAACCCCGCATCATCGATCAGCACCACTAGCACGTTCGGGGCCCCCTCAGGCGGCCTCACATGATCAAGCTGCCCCCAGTCGGGCTGTGATCCGGCAAGCGTCTCGCTCGCCGCGCCTGAGAACGGCGCACGCTGGATCGGAAGTCTGCTGCGGTCCACGGTGTCTTCGGTCACGCTCAACTGCCTTCCTCACCTTCGCTTTGATTGGGTTGCACTTTCCGGACTGGCAGAGACGTCAGGTCGCCTCTGCGATCTAGCTGAAGCCCGTCTGCCGGGCGAGCGGGATGTCTGCGCCTACTTCTCTGAGGCCACGCGCTCAAGCGCTCTGTCGATCGCCGACGAGCCTGTCCGCCAGCCCGCCAGCGAACACGCGTGCGTCTTCCAGGTCGGCAGGCTGGAGGTTCGTGGCCGGGATCTTCATGCCAAGGTAACGCTCGCGCTGCTCCCCCTTACCCAGGTAACTCAGCAGCGACAGTAGGGACTTGACCTGACCGCCGGCGTAAGACCAATGAGCACCATCGACGTACTGACCACCCCGTTCGATACCGAGCTTCTTGACCGTCCGAAGGTTGAACCCCCAGTAACGGCGGCAGCAAACGAACGCAGCAAATTGCCTGCCGTCGAGAATCCTGCCTGCCTCATCGGATTTCATGTACGAGCGGATCGGCACGCTCGTTCGCAGCCACCAGGTCGGCGAGCCGATCACGACAAGGTCGTATTGGCCCTCACTCGCCTCGTCCGGGATCTGGATCTCGCCGGTCGCCGCGCGCATCTGTGCCGGGATCAACCCGAACAGATCGCGGTAAAGATGCCGGAACGGAAATCGCGTGAACCGCTCGGCGTACCGCGCATCGGTGAAGGCGATCGCGGCCGACTGTGCATCGCACCCGCGCTCGCGCAGTACGTCCTGCATCGCCTCCACGATCTTGAAGGTCTGCTGGGTATACGTGAAATAGACGAACAGAACCCGCGGTCCCGTCACGCGACCATCGTCCGGAGGCATCAGCCGCTCCCTGGAGTTCGCTGAATTCGTCTGTTCCGCAACATACTCCAGAAATTCTGCCGGTTCCCGGGCCGGGTTCCATCACCCGGATGAGATGAACCGAGCCTCGGCCCACCATCTCCAGGAGTGGGCGAGAGCAAAAGCTTGCGAGCTCGCGATACCGGCGCGGTGGCGTCACATCAGGAAAAGAAAAGGCCCGCGTTAGCAGGCCTTCCTTGCATCGGGGAGACAGGATTTGAACCTGCGGCCGCCCGGCCCCCAGCCGGGTGCGCTACCAGACTGCGCCACTCCCCGTGGTCGGCCGATGATAGCCCGCCCCGGTCGGCGCCGACAGCCTGGTGGGAGGCTTGCGCCGGCGGCTGGGTCGGCGGTGTCGGTGAGCGGTCGGCAGGCGCGGGAGGGATGCAGGGCCCTGGCCGCCGCTGAAGCCGGTCTGCGTGTGGCCGATAACGAGCGTATGACCTCCTCCGGAACCGTCTGCACGCACGCGAGCAATCCAGCGCGCTACGTCCTGGGCGAGCTGCGTGGCCGTGAGCTCGACGCGTTCGTGCGGCATCTCAGGGGCTGCGAGCTGTGCGCGGAGGAGGTCGAGCTGCTGGAGGCCGCGGCCGGGACGACACCACTCCTCGGGACGCGGCACACCGAGCTCGACTCAGCGAACGTGCCCGACGCGCAGCGACGTATCCCGCTCCGCGCGATCGACGGGGGCGCTCCGGGCGGTGACGCCGGTGATGCAGCGAAGGCCGAGGCGAACGCCGCCGCTGCCCGGGAGGCGGCTGCGATCCGTGAGGCCACCGCCTCGGCGGCGGCAACGCGCTCGGAGCCGAGCTGGCGCGTGCTGAAGCAGCCGATCCCCAAACCGGCGATGTTCGCGTTCGCGGCGCTGGCAGTGTTCGCGGCGCTCACGGTCTCGCTCAGCCGCCGCACCGGCCACGTCAGCTATGTCCGTGTCAAGGCCGGCTGGACACCCGGCGGAGCCGCGCTCAAGCTGCAGGGGAACCAGCTCGGGCTGCTCGTCGACGAGATGCCCCGCCCCCGGGACGGCAGCGGGTACCAGGTCTGGGTGCTGGACGGTCTCACCCACAGGCTCACGCCCACGGGCACATGGCTGCGCCTGAACCGCCGCGGTCAGGCCGGGGTCGACGTTCCCGGCGACTATCATGACTGGGACGCTGTCGCGGTCTACGTCGAGCCGTTGCATGGTCGCGACACCACAGCAAGCGGCGCCGTCGTCGTCGCTGACCTGCGCGACCGGCACTGAAGCCCGGGCCGTTGGTGGCCATGTCAGGCCGCCCGGCGGGTGTGGACACATGCCCGTGACTTCCGTTTGCTGGAGACGGTTTATGCTCAGTCTTTGGTGGTATCGACGATAAAAGAACGGCGACGAGCGAGGTAATGCAGTGACCGCTATAGGCGACCGACTTTCACTCGACGAGCTGTGCATCGACACGATCAGAACGCTGTCGATGGACGCTGTTCAGAAGGCCAATCAGGGTCATCCGGGAGCACCGATGGGCCTGGCTCCGGTCGCCTACACGCTGTACACGCGGCTCATGCGTCACAACCCGGCCAACCCGCTGTGGATCGATCGCGACCGCTTCATCCTCTCCGCGGGCCACGCGTCGATGCTGCTCTACTCGACCCTGTTCCTGGCCGGCTATCCGATCACGCTCGAGGACATCGAGAACTTTCGCCAACTCGGCTCACCGACGGCTGGCCATCCAGAGCGCTGGGATGTTCCGGGTATCGAGGCCACAACCGGTCCGCTCGGCCAGGGCATCTCGATGGCCGTGGGGCTGGCGCTGGCCGAGGCGATGCTCGCCGCACGGTTCAATGTCGAGGGCCACAACGTCGTCGACCACCGCACATGGGTGATCGCGTCCGACGGTGATATCCAGGAGGGCATCACCTCAGAGGCGTCCTCGCTGGCGGGGCACCTGGGGCTCGGCAAGCTGGTCGTCTTCTACGACGACAACAAGATTCAGCTGGCAAGCGAGACCGAGCTCGTGTTCAGCGAGGATGTCGCGGCTCGCTATGAGGCCTACGGCTGGCACGTGCAGAATCTCGGTGAGGAGATCTCACCGGACCAGCTCGAGGAGGCCGCCAACCGCGCCCTGGGCGTTGCCGACAGACCGTCGCTGATCATCTGCCGCACGCACATCGGCTACGGCAGCCCGAACAAGCAGGATTCGACCAAGGCGCACGGTTCGGCCCTCGGTGAGGATGAGGTTCGCCTCACCAAGGAGTTCTACGGCTGGGATCCCGACAAGCACTTCTACGTTCCGGACGAGGCACTGGCGCACTGGCGCAGCGCGACGATCGAACGGGCCGGGGCGGAGACGAACTGGAACAACCGCTTTGAGGCCTACCGGGCCGCAAAGCCGGAGCTCGCAAGCGAGCTCGAGCGGATCGTCACGCTCGCGGGGCCGCCGAAGGGTTGGGAGAGCACCGAGGTTCCGAGCTTCGACCCCGAGACCGATGGAGCGATGGCGAGCCGTGCCGCATCGGGCAAGGTCATCCAGTGGGTCGCCGGGCACGTGCCCGAGCTGGTCGGTGGCTCGGCGGACCTGGCCAGCTCGAACAACACCGACATCTCCGGCGGCGGCGACGTCGTGCCCGGCGACTTCAGCGGCCGCCAGCTGCACTTCGGGGTCCGCGAGCACGCCATGGGCGCAATCGTCAACGGGCTCGCACTGCACGGGTTTCGATCCTTCGGCGGAACCTTCCTGACGTTCTCGGACTACATGCGGGGCGCCGTACGGCTGTCGGCACTGATGAAGCTGCCGGCGATCTGGATCTGGACGCACGACTCGATCGGGCTCGGCTCCGACGGTCCGACCCATCAGCCGATCGAGCAGATCCCGGCGCTGCGGGCGATGCCCAACCTGTCGGTGATCCGCCCGGCCGACGCCAACGAGACCGTGCTCGCGTGGAAGCACGCCGTCAACGCCGGCGACCATCCGACGGCACTGATCCTCTCGCGTCAGAACCTTCCGACCCTGGACCCGGCGTCGGTGCCTGACACCGCCGTGGCCCGGGGCGCCTACGTTCTCCGGGACGCCGGAGCCACCGGCCAGCTGGCCGGTGGGCCCGCCGAGCCGGAGGTGATCCTGATCGCGACTGGCAGCGAGGTTCAGATCGCGATCAACGCGGCCGATCAGCTCGAGGCCGCCGGCGTCGCGACACGCGTCGTCAGCATGCCGTGTGAGGAGCACTTCGCCGCGCAGCCGGCCGAATATCGCGACAGCGTGCTGCCGCCGACGGTCAGAGCGCGCGTCTCGGTCGAGGCGGCGGCGACCTTCGGTTGGCACCGCTGGATCGGCGATCTGGGGGAGGCCATCGGAATGCACAGCTTCGGCGCCTCCGGCTCCGAGCAACCGCTCTACGAGCACTTCGGGATCACGGCCGAACACGTCGTCGAGGCGGCGCGTTCCAGCCTGACCCGCGCACAGTCGATCTGAAAGGAACGGGCGATGAGCACTCTCACCGACGTGAATCCGAAGCTCAAGGCGCTGACCGACGCGGGCGTCAGCGTGTGGCTTGACCAGTTGGGCCGCTCGCTCGTGGTCGGCGGTGAGCTCAAGCGCATGGTCGAACAGGAGAGCCTGCGCGGCGTGACCTCGAACCCGTCGATCTTCGAGAAGTCGATCCTCGGTACCTCGGACTTCGACGATGACATCGCCGAGATGGCGGGCGCGGACAAGAACGCCAAGGAGATCTACGACGAGCTCGCGATCGGTGCGGTGCAGGGCGGGTGTGACGTGCTTGCGCCGGTTCACGAGCAGACCGGCGGACGTGATGGGTTCGTCTCACTCGAGGTCGCGCCTGACCTGGCTCGTGACACCGACGGCACCCTCGACGGCGCACGCAGCTACTGGAAGGCCGTCGATCGCCCGAACGTGATGATCAAGATCCCCGGCACCCCCGAGGGTGTCGATGCGATCGAGCAGGCGATCTATGAGGGCATCAACGTGAACGTGACGCTGCTGTTCGCCGTGGAGGCCTACGAGGCGGTGGCCCGCGCCTACATCCGCGGGCTGGAGCGCCGCCACGAGGAGGGCAAGTCGCTCGAGGTCAACTCCGTCGCATCGTTCTTTGTCTCACGCGTCGACACGCTCGTCGACAAGCAGCTGGAGGCGATCGGCGGTCCGGAGGCGGAGAAGCTCAAGGGCACGGCCGCGATCGCCAATGCGCGTGCTGCCTACCTGCGCTTCATGGAGATCTTCAGCGGCGAGGCGTGGGAAGAGCTGGTCGCGGCAGGCGCGGCGGTACAGCGGCCGTTGTGGGCCTCAACCGGCGTCAAGAATCCGGCCTACCCCGACACGATGTACGTCGACCAGCTGATCGCGCCCTACACGGTCAACACGATGCCGCTGGCGACGCTCAACGCCGTTGCCGACCACGGAACCGTGACCGGGGCGACGGCGCGGATCGACCCGACCGCCGAGCTGAACGCACTGCAGGCCGTGGGCATCGACATGGGAGCTGTGACCGAGCAGCTGCTCGACGAGGGGATCGAGCTGTTCGAGAACGCGATGAACTCGTTGCTTGCCGGGATCGAGAAGGCGCGTTCCGCGATCGTGACGGGCCGCCCGCCGACAATCGACGCGAGCCTCCCACCAGCGTTCGAGGCCGCCGAGACAACCCGCGTCAAGCAGGCCGTCGCCGACAGGATCGCCCAGCGTGTCTGGAAGCGCGACCAGTCGTTGTGGGGCGGGCCGGGCGTGCCGGAGATCGAGAATCGGCTCGGCTGGCTGAACGTCAGTGAGACGATGCTCGAGCAGCTGCCCGAGCTGACCGCGCTGCGCGATGAGTTGAAGGGCGAGGGCTACACCGACGCGATCCTGCTCGGGATGGGCGGATCCTCGCTCGGACCAGAGGTGATCCGGCGGTCGTTCGGTGACCTTGCCGATGGCCTGCGGTTGCAGGTGCTCGACTCCACGCACCCCGACGCGATTCTCGCGATCGAGCACTCGGTCGACCTGGCAAGGACCGTGTTCATCGTCTCCTCCAAGTCGGGCGGCACGATCGAGACGCTGTCTCACTACCACTACTTCAAGGCGAAGGCCAAGCCCGAGCAGTTCATCGTGGTCACCGACCCGGGCAGCCCGCTGGCTGCCCTGGCCGGCACCGACGGTTTGCGCAGGACGTTCCTGAATCCCAGCGACATCGGCGGCCGGTACTCGGTACTTTCCTACTTCGGTCTCGTGCCTGCGGCTCTGGCGGGGGTCCCGGTTGACGAGCTGCTGAACGGTGCCCAGACCGGCGAGCAGACCTGCTCACACCTGAACGCCGCCGAGGACAACTCGGGCCTTTGGCTGGGGGCAACCATAGGAGAGCTCGCGCTTCGCGGACGCGACAAGCTCACGTTCGTCGTGTCCGAGCCGATCGACAGCTTCGGGCTGTGGGTCGAGCAGCTGGTCGCCGAGTCGACCGGCAAGCAGGGCAAGGGCATCCTGCCGGTCGCGGATGAGCCGCTCGGCGATCCCGAGGTGTACGGCGATGATCGCGTGTTCGTCTACCTGCGAAACGGCGATCACCCCAGCAAGGAGCTCGACGCCGCGGTGGACGCGCTCACGGGCGCCGGTCACCCTACGCTGACGGTCACCACCGGTGACGGGACCGATCTGGGCCGCCTGTTCTTCATCGCCGAGTTCGCGGTCGCGGTGGCGGGCTGGGTGCTTGACATCAACCCGTTCGACCAGCCGAACGTGCAGGAGGCCAAGGACAACACCAACAAGGTGCTCGAGTCCGGTTCGCTGCCCGCGATCGAGGTCGCCGATGACGCGGCCCTGAAGGCGCTGCTCGGCGTGAAGCCGCCGCATTACGTCGCGATCCTCGGCTACCTGCCGACCGCCGGTGCTGAGAACGCCGGCATCGATGAGGCGGTCGCCGAGTTGCGAACTGCGATCCGCGCCGCAACCGGAATGGCGACGACGTTCGGCTACGGGCCGCGCTTCCAGCACTCGACCGGCCAGGAGCACAACGGGGGAGCGCCCAACGGTCGCTTCCTGCAGCTCGTCAATGTCCCAACGGGGCAGGCCGAGATCCCGGGAGAGCCGTATGACTTCACGACGCTGATCGATGCGGCGTCGGCCGGGAACCTGCAGACCCTGCGCTCTCACGGCCTGGCTGCGGAACGAGTGCTGCTCGAGGGTGACCTGGCGGATGCGATCCGTTCGCTCACGGCGCGGGTCACCGGGCTCCTGAGAGAGGGGTAGAGCTTGAGCGCTGTTGACGTCGGCCCCGAGACCACCGGCAACCCTCTCGTCGAGGGCCTCGAGCGCACGCCGGTGCGCTCGACCGCGATCGTGATCTTCGGGGCGGTCGGCGATCTCGCAAGCCGCAAGCTGCTGCCCGCCGTCTACAACCTCGCACACGAGGGTGCCCTGCCTGAACGCATCGCCCTGATCGGTGTGTCTCGCGGGCAGCTGACTGACGAGGAGTACCGCGCACGGGCGCGCGAATCGATCGACCGCTTCTCCCGGCGCCGGCCGGACCCGGCCGTGCTCGACGGCCTCGTCGAGAACATGCAATACGTCACCGGGTCCTTCGACGACGAGGACCTGTACGCGCGTCTGCGTGCCGCGCTCGAGTCGCTCGATACCGAGGTCGGGACGCCGATGAATCGCGTCTTCTATCTGTCGACCGCGCCGGAGTTCTTCCCCGTGATCGCGGGGTGTCTCGGTGAGGCCGGTCTCAACACGGCAGAGGACGCGGATGTCCGTGCTGTGATCGAGAAGCCGATCGGCTACGACCTCGCATCAGCCCAGGCTCAGAACGAGGCGGTGCTGACCTACTTCGACGAATCCCAGGTCTTCCGCATCGATCACTACCTCGGTAAGGAGACCGTTCAGAACCTGATGGCGCTGCGATTCGCCAACGCCCTGTTCGAGCCCGTCTGGAACCGCAACTTCATCGATCACGTCCAGATCACCGCTGCCGAGGACATCGGCATCGGAACGCGCGCCGGTTACTACGAGGGAGCTGGCGCGCTGCGCGACCTCGTCCAGAACCACATGCTGCAGTTGCTGGCCCTGCTCACGATGGAGCCGCCGACGGCGCTTGAGGCGAACCGCCTGCGGGATGAGAAGGTCAAGGTGCTGGAGGCGATCGCGCCGCCGGCGCGGGACGAGGTTGCCGAGATGGCCGTTCGCGCCCAGTACGGACCCGGTGTGGTCTCGGGTTCGGAGTCGGTCGGATACCGCGAGGAGCCCGGTGTGGCACCCGACTCTAGAACTGAGACCTACGCCGCGCTGCGGCTGCACATCAACAACTGGCGCTGGGCCGGCGTGCCGTTCTACCTGCGTACGGGCAAGCGCATGACGCGGAAGCTGACCGAGATCGCGGTGACGCTGCGGCCCGTCCCACACCTGGCCTTCCAGGGGGCCGACTCGGAGGGTGTGAGGCCCAACCAGATCATCCTCACGCTGCAGCCCGACGAGGCAGTGTCGGTCTCGCTCGGCGCGAAGGTGCCCGGTACGAAGATGCAGATCCGCCCGGTCAACATGGAGTTCCACTACGGCACCTCCTTCGTGTCCGAGTCACCCGAGGCGTATGAGCGGCTGATCCTCGACGCGATGCGCGGCGACGCGACGCTGTTCACCCGCAATGACGAGGTCGAGGCGCTCTGGCGGATCATCGATCCCGTCCTCGCCGCTTGGGCGGCGGACACGAGTTCGCCGATCGCGCAGTACCCGGCGGGAACGGCCGGCCCGATCGAGGCCGAAGCGCTGCTCGACGGACGTTCCTGGCGACGGCTGTGATGAGCGGCCGACTGACAGCGGCGGCCGCGCTGTGAGCGGGGCGCGCTGGTCCGAGCGCGACACGACCCCGGAGCGGATCGAGGCCGCGCTGCGTGAGCTGCTGCGCGAGACTCACGCGGAGAACGACTCGCTCGTGCCGGCGCGGGTGCTCAACCTGGTCGTGATCGCGGACCGCGAATGGCGCGGGGAGGTGGCCAATCGACTCGAGCGGGTCGGTCGCTACCACCCGTCGCGCACGATCCTCTGCACGGTCGAGGACGAACGCCACACGATCGACGGCTACGCGGCGGTCAGCGGCGACGAGTTCCACGAGGGCGGCATCGGGGTACTGCGCGAGTCGGTCGAGATCGCGCTCGGTGCCGTCCACATGAGCCGCCTGGACACGATCATCGACCCGATCCTGATCTCCGAGCTGCCGACCGTGATCTGGTCACCGCACAACCGCGACGACGCCGTCACCGCCCTGCTGCCGATCGCAGACGTGATCCTGATCGACACCGACGACCCGGTTTATTTCGACGGTCCGCGCGCTGCCCTCGCCCGGGCCGCGGACCTGCTCGACTCCAAGGTGGATGTCGTCGACCTCGCGTGGTTGCGGACGATCGCCTGGCGTGAGCGCCTTGCCGGCAGCTTCTCGGACCCGACTCGCCGGGACCAGCTTGACTCGATCAGACGCATCTACGTGCGTCACCACCACGGTTCGATCGTCTCGGCCCTGCTGCTGAGCGGCTGGCTCGCCTCTCGTCTGCGCTGGATTCCGAGCGAGCTCGAGCCGGATCGCAGCGGCGCAAGCCGCGCCGCCGCGATCCGCAGTGAGGGGGGACCATCGGTCAGCATCCAATTCGACCCGGTGGACCAGGCGATCCGCGGTCTGGCCGGCGTAACCGTGAGCGGCAGCTCGGGGTTCTCACTCTCGCTCGATCGTGCTCCCGGAGGCCTGATCGCGAGCGAGCAGGGCGCCGGTCACAACCCGCGCCGCTGGCAGCTGTTCGGCGCCTCTCGCGGCGAGGGCGGGATACTTGGCGAGGGAGTGCGTCAGGCGCTGATCCGCGACCCGACGTACCGACCCGCACTACAAGCCGCAAGGAGCTTCACCCCATGAGCATCGAGATCCAGGTCGTCGACGATCCGGCACAGGCGTGTGCCGACGCGTTGAGTGACGCGGTATTGACCGGTGAGAACGTGGTGCTGACGGGTGGTTCGACTCCGAGGCGCGCGTATGAGCTGGCCGCTGAACGGCGCTCGCAGGACTGGAGCGGCGCGCGGCTGTGGTTCAGCGACGATCGATGTGTCGGGCCTGAGGATGAGCTGTCGAACTTCAAGCTCGTTCGTGATTCGCTGTTGTCTCCGCTCGAGCAGGCCGGAGTCGAGGTTGAGTTCTGCCGCCGGATCCTGGGGGAGCGCGGGCATGAGGACGCCGCACTTGAGTACGAGCGCGAGCTGGAGCACGTGGGTGGCGGCCCGGGGGCGATCCGCTTCGAGCTGGTGCTTGTCGGCGTGGGGTCGGACGGCCACCTCTGCTCGATGTTCCCCGGTCAGGAGTCGCTGCACGAGCGTTCGCGACTCGCCATCGGGGTACCTCGGGCCGGGCTTGAGCCGTTCGTTCCGCGCGTGACGCTGACCTTCCCGGCACTGAGCCGAGCCAAGCGCGTGCTCGTGCTGGCGACCGGTGAGAGCAAGGCCGATCCGATCGCTGCGGCGTTCGCCGAGGACGCGACGCACACCGACGATGTGCCGGCATCGCTCCTGGCCGAGCACGTCGAGGACATCGTCGTGCTGCTCGATGAGGCGGCCGCTTCGCGCCTATGACGCGGGTGGTGGGGATTGACGTCGGCGGCACCAAGGTCGCCGCGACGGCGCTTGGCGCAGGCGGGCTTGAGCAGCATGTCAAGCAGCCGACCCGGCTGGACAGTGGTGATGCGCTGATCGATCAGCTGGTTGAGATCGTCGGTGAGGCGGCCGCGGGCGAGACCTACGATGCGGTCGGGATCGGGGTGCCGTCGATCGTGCGCTTCGAGACCGGCGAGATCGCGGCATCGACGAACATCCCGTTGCAGGGCGTTGCTCTGCGCCAGGTGCTCGGTGAGCGTCTAGGCGTGCCGGTGTTCGTCGACAACGACGCAACGGTCGCCGCGCTGGCGGAGGCCCACGATGCCAATCTCACGCTCGTCTCACCGAACCTCGTCATGATCACGGTCGGGACCGGGATCGGCGGTGGTGTGGTGGTCGACGGGCGAATCTTCCGCGGAGGCAGTGGTGGCGCCGGTGAGATCGGCATGACGCTGATCGGTCTCGCGTGCACTCCGGGGATTCAGCCGGCGAGCGATCGCTTTCCGCAGCCGGGCTCGCTTGAGGCGCTCGCCTCCGGCAACGCGCTCAACCGGCTCGCGCAGCAGGCTGCCGCTGAGCATCCGGACTCTGCCCTCGGCAGGCTCGCGGCGAAGGGAAGGACGGTGCTGGGGGCCGACGCCGTGGAGGCCGCGCGCGAGGGTGATGGGCCAGCGGTTGCCGCGGTCCGCCGTTGGGGGGAGGCGCTCGGCGTCGGGATCGCGAACGCGATCAACACGTTCGACCCGGATGAGGTGGTGATCGGCGGTGGTGCCGCCATGGCCGGCTCGCTGCTGCTTGACACCGCGGCCTCCTTCGCAGCCGGTTACGTTCACCCGGGGCTGCGGGGGCGGGCAACCGTACGACTCGCACGCTTCAATGCGACCGCCGGCGTTCTGGGTGCGGCGCTGCTGGCCGTGCACGAGTTGGAGCAGGAGGACAGCTGATGGCTGAGCCGCGGCTGATCCTCGTTCGCCACGGGGATACCGAATGGACCGAGAGCGGCCAGCACACGAGCCACACCGACCTGCCGCTGTTGCCGAGCGGGGTCCAACACGCGCGCGCGTTGGCACCCTCGCTGGCTCGCCACGAGTTCGCTCGCGTCCTGTCAAGCCCCCTGCAGCGCGCGCTCGAGACGGCCAAGCTCACCGGCTTCGGAGACCGAGTCGAGGTCATGCCGGAGCTGACGGAATGGGATTACGGGGACTACGAGGGCCTGACCAGCGCCCAGATCCACGAGACCGACCCGGATTGGGACCTCTGGCACGGTGGCTGCCCTGGCGGAGAGTCACCCGCCGAGGTCACCATGCGCGTCGACCGGGTGATCGCCGACGCGGTGGCGACGGCCGGGGACGTGCTGATGTTCGCGCACGGCCACATCCTGCGTTCGGTCGCAGCACGCTGGATCGGCCTTGGGGTGTCCGGTGGCGAGCGCCTCTACCTGTCGCCGGCGACGTTGTCGGTCCTCGGTCACGAGCACGAGACACGCGTGATCGAGTGCTGGAACCTCGGCGCCTTCTGAGGCTCCGGCCCGCAGCCTGCTCGGGACACCTCACCCAGTCCGGGTGATGCCGGGTCACCCAGCCATGGGCGACGATCGGCCCTGATCATCGAACGAACCGAAGAGGAAGAGCGAGCCAGATGAGCAAGATCCAGCGCGAGGTGCTGCCAATTCCCGATCACGCCGTGGTCGGGCTCACGACGTACGACGCGAAGGATCCCGACACGGTGTTTCCCGCGATCGTGCCGCTGCTTCCGCCGGAGGGCGCTCCGAATGTGATTGTGATCCTCCTCGATGACGTCGGCTTTGGGGCGTCCAGCGCGTTCGGTGGGCCGGTGCACACGCCCACGGCCGAGCGCCTGGCGGCAGGCGGCGTCCGCTACACCCGCTTCCACACGACTGCCCTGTGCGCCCCAACCCGGGCAGCGCTGCTGAGCGGGCGCAATCACCACTCGGTCGGAATGGGGGCGATCACCGAGATGGCCACCTCGGCACCTGGCAACAGCGGGATCCGACCGAAGAGCAAGGCGCCGCTTCCCGAGATTCTCAAGCTCAACGGGTATTCCACCGCTCAGTCTGGGCAAGTGCCATGAGGTGCCGACGTGGGAGAACAGCCCGATCGGGCCCTTCGACCGCTGGCCGAGCCCGGGCAACGGATTCGAATACTTCTACGGGTTTGTCGGTGGCGAGGCCAACCAGTACTACCCGGGCCTGTACGAGGGCACTACCGCGATCGAGCCGCCGAAGACACCCGAGGAGGGCTACACGCTCAACGAGGACCTGGCCGACCACGCGATTCAGTGGATGAAGCAGCAGAAGGCGCTCGCACCGGCCAAGCCGTTCTTCATGTATTACGCTCCCGGCGCCACACATGCGCCGCACCATGTGCCGGCTGAATGGTCGGACAAGTACCGTGGCAGGTTCGACGATGGCTGGGACGCCCTGCGCGAGCAGAGTTTCGCCCGCCAGAAGCAGCTCGGGCGTGATTCCGGCCGATGCCGAGCTGACCAAGCGCCACGACGAGATTCCGGCTTGGGAGCAGACCGAGGAGAGGCTGCGCCCGGTGCTCGCTCGTCAGATGGAGATCTACGCCGGCTTCCTCGAGCAGACGGACCACCACGTCGGACGTGTGATCGACACGTCGAGGACATCGGGCGTGCTCGAGGACACGCTCGTCTATTACATCATCGGTGACAACGGCGCGTCGGCCGAGGGCACACAGCGGCGCTTCAACGAGATGATGACGTTCAACGGCATGGCCGCGCATCGAGACCGAGGAATTCCTGCTCGCCAAGTTCGACAAGTTCGGAACCCCCGAGGCGTACAACCACTACGCCGTGGGCTGGGCACACGCGATGTGCACGCCGTATCAGTGGACCAAGCAGGTGGCCTCGCACTGGGGAGGGACCCGCAACGGCATGATCGTCCACTGGCCCGCCGGGCTCGAGGCCCGCGGCGAGATGCGGGACCAGTTCCACCACGTCATCGACGTGGCGCCGACCGTGCTGGAGGCGGCAGGACTTCCGCATCCCACCGTTGTGAACGGCATCTCGCAGGCGCCGATGGAGGGGTGTGAGCATGCTCGCCGACCTGAGGGATGGATCGGTCGCCGAGAGGCAGGATCTCCAGTACTTCGAGATGTTCGGCAACCGCGGGATCTACCACAAGGGATGGACCGCCGTGACCAAGCACTCGACCCCGTGGACCACCGATGCGTGCCGGCTCTCGATGATGACGTATGGGAGCTCTACGGACCCGACGATTGGACCCAGGCGCATGACCTCGCGGCAGAGCATCCGGACACGCTCGCCGAGCTGCAGCGCCTGTGGCTGATCGAGGCCGTGAAATACAACGTGCTGCCGGTCGACGACCGTCGCTTCGAGCGCATCAACCCGGACCTGGCAGGGCGCCCTGAGCTGATCCAGGGCAAGAAACAGGTGCTGTTCCCCGGGATGCGGATATCCGAGGGCAGTGTGATGACCCTCAAGAACCAGTCACACTCCGTCACAGCGGAGGTGACCGTGCCGGCGGACGGGGTTCAGGGCGTGCTGATCACCCAGGGTGGACAGGTCGGCGGGTGGACGTTCTACGTGCATGAGGGGCACCTCAAGTACTGCTACAACTTCTTCGGCATCCAGTACTTCTACGCCCGTTCAGACGCGCCGTTGCCGGCCGGCGAGCATCAGGTGCGGATGGAGTTCGCATACGACGGCGGTGGCCTGGCAAAGGGCGCCGATATCACGCTCTATGCCGACGGGCAGCTGGTCGGAAACGGACGGGTAGAACACAGCATCCCGATGGGGTTCTCTGCCGACGAGGCATGTGATGTCGGCAGGGACACCGGCTCGCCGGCCTCACCGGACTACGGCGCTCGCGGCAACCAGTTCACGGGCGAGATCTCCTGGGTGCAGCTCGAGTTGGGCGAGGACAACCACGACCATCTCATCACGCCGGAGCAGCGCTTCAACTTCGCGGTCGGCCACCACTAGGCTCGATCCTGACCTGACGCTGTGGACCGTCAGGTCAGGTGGTCGAAGTCGCCGCTTATCCAGCCGTTGTAGCGGTCGGCTGACCGGCGGATCGCCGCTGGCGCATCCCGCTCGAGCGTGTGCCCGAAGTTGTCGTAGATGCGATCGAAGCGCAGGGCTTCCACCTGGCCGGTGATGCGCTCCACCACGGCAGCCGAGAGTGGGATCCGGTTGGGGTAGCTGCGCAGGAACGTGACCGTCGAGCGGTCGGGATTGACGTGAATCGAGTCCGAGCTGAAGACCACGCCGGCGCCATCGGCGCCAGCCTGCCAATGGACGATCGAGCTGCCGATGAAATGTCCACCCACCTCATGCAGCGCCAGCCCTGGCGCCACCTCGTGATGCCCTCTCCAGGGGATGATTGCGGCGTCCGGTCGCTGCACCCACTCGAGCAGCGGCTCGCATACCAGGATCGGAACGCCGCCCAGTGCTCGGCTCCATTCGACCTGCAGGCCGAACATGTGTGGATGGCTGGCTGCGATGGCGAGCACCTCGCCGTGTTCGAGGACCTGTTTCGCGGAGTCCTCGTCGAGGTACCCGGGGACGTCCCAGAGCAGACTTCCGGCGCCCGTGATGACCAGGTGGGCCTGCTGGCCGATCCCGACCTGTGGCTCAGCGCTCAGCCCGAACAGGCTCGGCTCCAGCGGCTTGACCGCGATCCGATGTCCCGACCGCGAGAGCTCCGCGAGCGTCGTCCAGATCTGACCGCCGCCCGGAACCCACTGGCGGTCGTCTGCACAGATCGGGCAGACCCCATCCGGTGCCGCGGTTTCCACCGCGCAGGTCGCGCATAGCCATACGGTCTGCTCATCAGCCATGCAGGCACCCTACCCTGCTCTCACGCGGCGACTGCCGTGCTCCCGGCCCGCCCGGCCGAAGCCGGCGGGGGGTCGAGCCGGCCGCGGGCTTCGCGCTCAGCCGGCCGCCGAGGACCCGAGCGAGTGGCCGCCCTGGTGGGCATGGCTGCCGCTGTGGTGCGCGGGGCTGCTGTCGCGCCCGCGGCTGCGACGCGTCCAGTGGGGTCGCGACCGGAGTTCGTCGGGCATGACCAGGTTACGATGAAGCGGCGCGGGGAGGGCGGGGCGTCTCCACCCGCCGTCCGGTGGCTACGGCGATCACTGACTATCGCCCACGACAGCAGTGACACAATTCCGACGGCTATAAGCGACATCAGGATGATGTTGACGGCAATCATTCGCACGGGCTCCTAACGGTTCGTTGGTGTTGCTCGGGCTGAGCTGCCCTGTTATTAGGCTGCCCACTTTCCGTAAGAAACCCTCTGGAATTGCGGCAGAATTCTCTAATGTTTGGTTTAGGTTGGCCTAAGACAACTGTTGCCGACCCGCCTCGGCCGGCAGATGCAGGGAAAACACCGAGCCATGCGGTCCGCTGCGAACCACGCAGCGACCGCCGTGATTGCTGGCTATCGCGTCGACGATTGCGAGGCCGAGACCGACGCCCCCCGCCGAGCGGGTGCGTGCGGCGTCGGCCCGGCCGAACCGGGCGAAGATCTCGGACGTCGCCTCCGGCGGAATGCCGGGCCCTTCATCCTCAACCTCGATCACGACCTGTCCGCGATCGCCCCAGCGCGCACTCAACTCGATCGCGGAACTGTCCTCCGAGTATTTGACGGCGTTGTCCAGCAGGGCGTCCAGCGCCGTCCGCAGCCGCTCCGGATCTGCGCTGACCGAATCCGGAACGACCGCGCCGAGGCGCCAGCTGCGCGGGGCGACCCCTGACCAGCGGATGAACACCTCTTCGAGAAACGACTCGAGCTCGATCGACTCGATTCGCAGGAAGCTGGGCTGGCCGGCGGCGGCCAGTAACAGCAGTTGGCCGAGGATTCGGTCGACGCGCCGCAGCTCATCGAGCGCGATCTCCGTCGCGTCGTCACCCGAGCGACCCGCCAACTCCAGGTGCCCGCGTGCGATCGTCAGCGGCGTCTTCAGCTCGTGTGAGGCGTCGCTGATGAAGCGTTCCTGTCGCTCAAGGGCGGCGTGAAGCTCCCGGGCTTGACGTTCGCTCGCTCTCAGAGCATCCACACGGGCCCGGGCATACCAGACCATGACGAGAAACAGCATGGCCATCAGCGGGACCTTGAACATCATCTTCCAGTCCTGATGACGCGCGACCACATCGATGGCCAGTGCGGCCGCGGTGGTGACTGTGACCACCAGCAGGACGAGGATGGTCGTCCGCATAGACCAAACCCGAAGTCCGTAGAGAAGCCCCAGGGAGATCCAGATCAGAAAGAACGGGATCGTCTGCCACTCCGGCCATGCGACGATCGTGACCGCGCAGCCCAGCGCCATCAGAGCCCAGGCGATCTCCCAGCCGCGGGCCCGAAGCCCCGCCGCGAACCGTCGCGTCGCAGCGCTACGCGGCAGCTCGATAACCGACATTTCGGACCGTCTCGATCGGGGCGTCCGGGCCGAGGCGGCGGCGCAACCTGCGTACGCATACGTCGACCACGTTGGAGTGGGGATCGAAGTCGTAGCCCCAGACCTCGGACAGAAGCCGTTCGCGACTGACGACCTCGCCGACGTGCGTCAGCAGGTATCGCAGAACTCTGAACTCACGGTCGGACAGTTCCGCGACACGGTCACCGAGTCGTGCCTGCCGAGCCGACTGGTCCAGACGAGCCCTCCGATCGAGATGACGGTCGCGGCCTCAGAGGCATGGGAACGGCGAACGTGCACACGCGTGCGCGCGAGCAGCTCGTCGAGTGAGAACGGCTTCGCCATGTAGTCGACCGCGCCGAGCTCAAAGCCGCGCAACCTGGTTGCGAGGTCCGATCGGGCCGAGAGGATCAGAACCGGGAGGTCAGGCTCGTACTGGCGGATCTCGGGCAGCAGGTCAAACCCGCTGCGGCCGGGCAGCAGCAGGTCCAGAACAACGAGATCGTGCTCGCCGCTGATCGCGTTCCGGAGCCCGCTTTCGCCGTCGGCGACGGACGTGACGCTGTAGCCCTCCGCCTCGAACGCGCGCGTCAAGAACTCACGGATCCTCGGTTCGTCCTCAACGATCAACACGCGCATCAGCAACACCTCGGTTCGGGACGTCGAGAGCCCACCGCAACGGCCCGCGTTACGCGCAGATGACATCTGGATGACACGTTCGTCATAACTGCTCTCAGCCTCAGCCGTCAAGCCTATATAAACCCGCCCACAGAAATGGTTAAACGCTCACTTCTGGTTCTCTCGGCAGCGCTCGTCGTGTCCGCGGCGATAGCTGCCTATCTGGTCCTATACCTGACGAACGCCCCCGGATCGGCCAATGCTGCGCCGACGTCACCGGGCAGCGGGGCGGGTTCGCAGCTCTACCTGGCGACCGTGCCGGCGGCCGAGACGACCGACCCGCACCCCAGTTGGGTGTCCTACTACGTCACCAACAGCCACGGCGGCGATTGGCAGCACAAGACCACCTTTGACGTTCCCGCGCACTCGCTCGTGCGGGTCACGATCTATCAGTACGACGGGGACTCCGGGCTCCGTAACCCGTTCCTCTCGCAGGCGATGGGGACTGTCGGCGGAACCTTCACCCTCAACGGACAGACGACAAAGGCGATCGATCCGGACACCGCCTCGCATGTCTTCGCGATCCCAGAACTGGGCGTATCCGTGCCGCTCCAGGGTGTGCCGGACAACGCCAAGAATACGTGCGATAACGCACCCTGCACACTCAGCCAGGCACACCAGACGATCACTTTCACTTTCAGGACCGGAGAAAAGGGGCTCTACCGGTGGCAGTGCTTCGTACCGTGTGCCGCCGGGTACATCGACGGCTTCGGCGGGCCGATGCAGACGGTCGGTTACATGGACGGATTCGTGAAGGTCGTCTGAGTTGCAGGACGACCACACAAATCACTTCCGCCGCGTAGCCATCCTTTGGCTGGTCGCGACCGCGGTTCTCACGCCGATCGTCGTGTTCGTGCTCGCGCCGGGGATGCCGCCGGGCGATGGGAGCGTGCAGGCTGCGGGCCAGGTATCCGACAACGCCGTGCTGCTTGGACTCTCGACTCCTGTGGCCCTGGCGGTCCTTGTTTACCTCGGCTACGCGCTGTGGGCGTTCCGCGAGCGCGAACCGAGCGGGCCGGTGCTGGACGGACCGGCGATAACGGGGAACTCGAGTGTCCAGATGTGGTGGCTGGTTGTGACCACGACACTGGTCCTCTTCCTGGCCGGGTTTGGCACGGTGCGGCTTCTGGAGGACGGTGCCGGAGGCGGGCAGGGCCCCAACCCCCTGTCCAAGCCACCCGGCGCTGCGACGGCCCTGCAGGTTCAGGTGATCGCCCAGCAATGGGCTTTCACCTATCGCTACCCAACGTACGGCGGCGTGGAGACACCTGACCTCGTGCTTCCCGCGAACAGGACGATTGAGTTCCACGTCACCTCATTGGATGTGATCCACTCGTTCTGGGCCTACCAGCTCGGAGTGAAGGCGGATGCCAATCCCGGCCAGGACAACATCGCCTACGTGCAGACCAAGGCACCACTGGTGTTCCAGGTCCACTGCGCCGAACTCTGCGGCGTCTGGCACGGCTACATGTACGGGACCGGGAGGGTTGTGCCTGGAGCGAAGTTCACGAGCTGGATCCAGCGCGCCGTGAAGACCTACGGTCCGGCGACCAAGTCCCTACCTGCTTACTCAAGAACGTACTTCCCCGAACCGACAGGGAGAGGTGGATGAGCGCGACAGTCACGCCCGCCCCGAACGATCCTCCGCAAGCGCCGGGCGAGCCGCCGCAGCCTCCGGGCGGGTTTCCGCCGGCGCCGTCGGGCTCTCCGGCGCTGCGGCACCTCCGCGGGTTCAACCTGCTGACCGGGATTCTGCTCGGGGTGGCCGGCTACTGGATCGCGTATCTGCTGGGCGGACGGATACACGGTGCGACGATTGACGCCTACGACGACACTGGTCAGAACGATGTTCAGATTCTGCTCGGCTACTTCGGTGGGGTGGTCGGGTTCCTGGTGGGGCTCGGGTTCGCCAACTACCCGATCAGGCGCATGCTCGGACACCCGCCTGACACCGGCGAGCACCACGAGGAGGTCGGCTTTGGCCGCTATCTGCGTCTGAACACCGATCACAAGGTGATCTCGATGCAGTACCTGGTCGGGATCGGGGTCTTCTTCTTCGTGGGCGGGCTCAACGCGATGCTGATCAGGACTGAGCTCTTGTCGCCGACCCATCACGTGTTCGGCCCCAACCAGTACCTGACCGTGGTCGGAATCCACGGGACGATGATGATGGGCATGATGACATCAGGCGTGCTCGGACCCTTCGCGAACTGGGTCGTGCCTCTGATGATCGGGTCTCGCAGAATGGCGTTCCCGCGGATTGAAGCGCTTACCTTCTGGCTGCTTATGGCGGCAGGTGTCGTGCTGGTCACCACGATCTTCTTCGGGGGCTTCCAGACGGGCTGGACGGGGTATGCGCCGCTCTCCTCGGAGGGAACCGCCGGCTATGACGCCTACCTCGGCTTCTTCATTCTCGTGTCGATCTCGATGTGCCTGCTGGGGTTGAATCTGCTGGTCACGATCGTGACGATGCGGGCGCCGGGGATGACGTGGTCACGTCTGCCGATCTTCTGTTGGTCGGTAGTGGCGACCTGCATCCTTATGGTGCTGGCGGCCCCGATGCTCACCGCGACGCTCCTCATGGGTGTGTCGGACCGCACGCTCTACTCGAACTTCTTCGTCCCGGGGATGGGCGGCAGCGCATTCCTGTGGCAGAACCTCTTCTGGGTGTTCGGCCACCCGGAGGTGTACGTGCTGGCGCTGCCCGGGTTCGGGATCGTGATGGAACTCGTGCCCGTGTTCGCGCGTAAGCCGCTCTGGGGCTACCGCCTGGCCGTGGCCGGTCTGATGGGGGTCGCCCTGCTCAGCTTCTTCGTATGGCAGCACCACCTGTTCGTGAGCGGGATCAACGCCGATCTGCGCCCCTTCTACATGCTCTCGACCGAGCTGATCTCGCTGCCGACGGGGTTCACGTTCCTATGCGTGATGGGAACGCTCTGGCGTGGCCGCATCCGCATGACGGTGCCGATGTTGTTCTGTATGGCCTGGGCGTTCAACTTCCTGTTCGGCGGTATCTCGGGAGTGTTTCTGTCAGACGTCCCCAGCGACGTGACCACTCACGGGACGTTCTTTGTGATGGCTCACTTCCACTACACGATCATGGGCGGCCTGATCTTCAGCTTCTTCGCCGCGATCTATTACTGGGTGCCGAAGATGACAGGCTTCAAGTTCAATGAGCGGCTCGCGAGGGTTCACTTCTGGTCGATGTTCCTGGCCTTCAATTCGACGTTCGCGCCGCTGTTCGCCGTCGGCATGCTGGGCATGCCGCGACGCGTGGTCACCTACCCGTCGAGCCTCCAGGGACTCAACATCTGGGTCAGTGTCTCGGCCTTCGTCCTCGGGCTCTCGATGCTTGTGTTCCTCTGGAACGCGGTGCAGTCGCTGATCTTCAAGCGTGAGCGAGCCGAGGACAACCCATGGCACTCCAAGTCGTTCGAGTGGCAGCTGCCAACGCCCGTGCCGTCATACGACTTTGAGGCGATTCCCGTATTCAGCGGCGATCCGTATCCGTACGGGGATACGTCTTCGCCAACACAACCCGGCGCCACGCCGGCACCGGCGGGGGCGTGACCGTGGAAACTTCCGCAGCACATCACATCGAGCCGGAGCCCCCCGAGTGGGCGACGCGGTCGCTCACATTCGCGTCCAAGGTGTGGTGCGCAGCCACAGCGTTCTACTTCGGCGCGTTCCTGTTCGCTTACTTCTATCTGAAATCCCTGAACACCAACAAGTCTTGGACCATCGGCACTCACGTGCACCCTTCGCTCGGCCTCGGCGTGACCGTGATGGCCCTGTTTGCGCTCAGCGGCCTGCTGCTCTGGCTTGGTTCCCGCCGTCCCGTCGACGAGCTCACCACGGGCGTTGTTGCGATCGTGCTGGCGTTGGGTGCGATCGCGCTCCAGTTCCTCGAGTACTCCGTCCTTCGGTTCGGACCAGCCAGCGGCGGATATGCGAGTGTCTTCTTCGGTTGGACCGCGACCTATGCGCTCGGTGGGCTGTTCGGTGTCTATTGGATGGAAACCCAGATTGCGTCACTGTGGCGCGCGCGACGCACCGACTGGCGAGACGCTGATCCGGTCCTCCTGCGGACGGGGCTCGCTGCATGCGCCACCGTCTGGACGTTCTACGTCGGGATCGGTGTCCTGATGTTCATAGTCCTCTACTTGGTCTGAAGGACGTCATGGGCTCGGTCACTCGACACTGGTCATGGGACCCAGCCCTGATCTATGTAGCGGTTGCGGCCGTGATGTATGTGCTGGGTGGTCTGCGCCACTCGCGCAGCCGCGGCTCAGGCGATGCCGAGGAGTTTCTCCGTGAGCTTTCGTTCGCGGCCGGGCTGGCGAGCATCGTTATAGCGCTCGACTCGCCGATCGACTATTACAGCGATCAGCTGTTCTGGGTGCACATGGGGCAGCACATCATCCTATTGACGGTCGCGCCGCCGCTGATCCTCCTGGGACGGCCGTGGCCGCGGATGTGGCAGGCGCTGCCGCTGAGCGTCCGTACACCGGTCGGGCGCTCGCTCGCCAGGGCTCGCTGGACCGCGCCGCTGAGAGCGATCGCTAAGCCGGTGCCGGCCTGGATCCTGTTCAACGTCAACATGCTCGCCTGGCACGTCCCCGTGGCCTACAACCTGACACTGAGTCACCAGTGGATTCACGATGGCGAGCACGCGTTGTTCTTCTTCACGGGGCTGCTGTTCTGGGCCCACGTCATCGATCCCGGCCCGATGCGCCATCACGGCCTCAACTGGTTCATGAAAGCCGGCTACGTGACGAGTGCGATGGTCGCCGGTTGGGTCCTTGCCGTCACGCTCGTGCTCGTGAAGCATCCGCTCTATCCGCACTATGCGAACCTCGCCACCCGTCCCGGGGGGCTGACCGCGCTGGAGGATCAGCAGGTGGCAGGCGGAATGATGTGGGTGCCCGGCTCAATCTCCTACACGATCGCGCTGATCGCGATCTTCTGGCGCTGGGCAAGCCCCGACGGCGAGCAGACCCCGCGGACGGCAGGCGCCGGCGGTCTGAGCAAGGACCAGGCCGCACGAGCATGAGGGAGGAGCGCACATGATGATGATGTTCGGGAGTGGCTACCTGGCCGGCTCCCTCCTGACCTGGGGGATCCCGATTCTCCTGGTGATCGCACTGTTCACCTACCTGTTCCGGGTCACGAGCCGGATGCCGCCCAATTCAGTGCGCTCAAATGGCGCCGTGACGGCTGAGGCGACGCCTGAAAGCCAACCGCCATCGACTGCACCAACGCCACCACCACCGCCGCCGCCACCACCACCAACGCCACCACCACCAACGCCACCACCACCACCACCACCGCCACCACCACCTGTGGAACCGCCAGGTCCACCGTCTGACGCCGAGCATGAGGCCGATCGCTGAACCGGCACTGCCGCGCAGCCCGTCTGGCCGCATTGGCCGTGGTTGGGTGGCGGCCGTCGCGCTCGTGGCCGTGGTTGTCGGCGTCGGAGCGGGTGTGGGTCTGCATCGACTGTTTCGCGCAGCGCCGGCTTCGGATTTACAGGCGAAGACGATCCTCATGCGCCATGGGCTTTACGGCGAGGCGACCTGGGCAGCCGGAGCCGTCAAGGCGCCTCCGATCACGACACTGCGGGACCAGAGCGGCTCCCGCTTCGGCTGGAGCTCACTGCAGGGTCATCCGGTTGCGCTGGTCTTCTTCGACTCCCACTGCCGCCAGGAGTGCCCACTGGAGGGGCGGCAGCTCGCGATGGCTGAAAGCCGGCTGCGCGCAGCACAGCGGCCTGAGTTGGTCGTGGTGAGTGTGAACCCCAAGGACACAAAGGCGAGTGTCACCACCGCGATCCGCGACTGGGGTCTCGCTGGGACCGCGCCGTGGCACTGGCTGATGGGCTCACATCGGGAACTGGCCCGAATCTGGGCGGAATATCACATTCAGGTCTCGCCGCCCGTCAACGGCGACATCAACCACACCGAGGCGCTTTACCTGATCGACCGTCGTGGATTCGAGCGGGCCGGGTATCTGTGGCCCTTCGCGTCGCGGTTCGTGACCTATGACATGCGGGCGCTGGCCGCTGACCGGACCGGCTCAAGCGAGGCGGCGTGATGAGCACAGTCGGCGAGTACACGATTCCCGCAGCCACGGTCACGCGCGCCAGCTGGCGTGACTACGTGACCCTGACAAAGCCCCGAATCATGTCCCTGCTGGTGCTCACTGCGGTCTGCGCGTTGATCGCGGCCGCCGGTGGTGATCCCGGTGTCACCGTGACCGTCGCGCTGATCCTCGGTGGTGGACTGGCGTGTGGGAGCGCGAGCGCGCTCAACCACGTTCTGGACCGCGACATCGACCGGCTCATGGGGGAGCGGACGTCGTCGCGGCCGGTCGCGGCGGGGCGGATCTCGCCAGCGGCAGCTGTGTCGTTTGCGGCGGTCCTGGCGGTCCTGTCGTTCGCGATCATGGTCTCTTTCGACAACCTGCTGGCCGCCGTGCTCGCGCTGGCTGGAGGCACGTTCTACGTCGTGGTCTACACGCTTGGTCTGAAGCGCCGCACCTCGGAGAACATCGTCATCGGCGGTGCCGCCGGCGCGATCCCGGTGCTCTCCGGTTGGGCTGCAGCGAGCGGCCACCTGTCACTCGGTGCCTGGTACCTGTTCACGGTTGTGCTGGTCTGGACGCCGCCGCACTTCTGGTCCCTCGCAGTGCTCCTGGAGGACCATTACCGGGCCGCGAACGTACCAATGCTGCCGGTCTTGAAGGGGGCAAAGAGAACGGCACGACGCGTCTTCCTGTACACGATCCTGACGGTCGCAGTCACGCTGCTGCCCGGCCTCACCGGCACGTTCGGTGCCGTGTACGTCGTCTCCGCGGCGCTGCTGGGCCTGGGCTTCCTGGGCCTCGCGCTGCGGCTCTGGCGCGAGCCGACCCGCGAGCGCGCGGCGGTAGCGTTTCACTTCTCGCTCCTGTACCTGGCGCTGCTGTTCGTCGCGGTCGCGGTGTCCGCAGCGCTCTGATGATGCGCGGCAGGCTGCAGGTCTCGGGCTGCTCAGCCCTGTAGGGCGTAGGTCCCGATGTCGGAGTCGAGGCTGCCCTGCGCCTCGTACTGCCCGGGGTGCACGTGCACGATCCGGCCGGCGGCGTTGAGGAAGATCGTCGTCGGGGTGCCCGTCAGTCCCTGGGGCAGGACCGCGTTCATCTGATCGATCGAACCCGTGTAGCTGGGGTATGAAACGTGGTGTCGGGACAGGAACGCGCGGGCGTCACCAGAGCTGTCGTTGACGTCGGCGCCGAGGAACGCAACCTCACGCCCATACCTCGCCGAGGCTGACGCGAGCAGTCCGAACTCAGCGCGGCAGGGGGCACACCACGACGCCCACACATTCAGGACGATTGGAAAGCCGCGCAGCGCATGGATCCGAGCGACGAGTCCAGGCTCGCTTCCGATCAGCTTCGCGGCCTGCGCGTGCAGCGCCGCAAGCGGTGGCGGGGAGCCCGACAGCTCCGCCCGGGTGGCTGACTGGCCGGTTGAGGCGGCGTGCGAAAGTGCGGCACGGAGTTGCCGTATGAGCTCGCGCTGAGACGGCCAGCCCTGCGTCGAGACGTCCTGATACCACAGGGGCGCACCCTTGGCGGAGACCAGCACGAGCCACGGTTCATCCTGAACCTCATAACCATCCGCGAGGCGGCCGCTGCGGTCGATCACCACCGGGTAGGACAACGGTGACCGAAGCTGGGCGAGCATCCTCGGCAGAGCGGAGGGGGACGGCTCGACCGTGGCCTCGTCGACGGCAACCAACTGTGGCAGGTGCTCAGCTGCTGCAGTGTTCGCGTATCCGCTCAGTGTCGTCAGCTGGCGGGTCAGGTCGGTCACCTGCTCGTCCCAGGTGGCGAAGAACAGCAATAGACGCGGCTTGCCCGGGCCCAGCTCGAGCGTGCCTTCGCCCGATCGAGGTACTGAAACGTGTTCGGTCGGCGTGATGCTGGGCACGGCCGCGTATGACAGTTGTGAGTGCACGCGCGGGTGCTCTGGCAGCAGCCTTGAAATCTCGTGTGCGACAACCTGCGCCTGTTGGGTGATGCTCGCGTATGACATCTGGGTGAGGTAGAGGCGAACGAGTCGTCCGCGCGTATCGATCAGGAACAGAGCTGGCGTGTGATCCACCTGCCCACTCTCGATCGCCACGGCCACGTGATAGGCACGCCAGACACGCTTCAGTTGTGAGAGCCGACCGGTTGTGAAATCCCACCGGTGTGTCATTCCGTGCAGCTCTGAGTACGAGCGGACCGCCTCTATAGAGGTCGCCTTCGGATTCGCGTCGACACCCAGGAGTTGAACCGTCGAGCTCGATGCGCCCAGCATCCGCTGCGCGTTCGTCATCACACTCGTGGTCAACGGGCAGATGGTCGTGCATTCTGCGTCGTTGAAGGCGAGCAGCACGACCTTGCCGTGGAACGCGGTCAGTGAGACGTGCTTGCCGAACTGGTCGGTCAGGGTGAACGCCGGCGCACGGCCAGACAGTGGAGTACCCGGATCGAGCGAGGGTGCGAACGCGGCCTGCGCACGCGGTGTTCCGCGCGATGCCTCGATGACCGTCAGAGCACCCAGCGCCACGATGACCAGCAGCGTCACCAACACCGGAGTTGCTCGTATACGGGGGCGCGCGTCCATAGCTCCGCACCATCAACCATATATCCGGAGTGGCAGTCTGTGGCGGGAACTTGCTCCGAAAAGACGAAGCCCCGCGGTGGGCGAGACTCGGAGGCCTATCTTGATGCGGCTGAAGGGACTCGAACCCCCACGCCCGTAAGAGCACAGCGACCTGAACGCTGCGTGTCTACCAATTTCACCACAGCCGCAGTGAGGCGATGACGTTAGCACTTCCGACCTGAGCCAGGGCCTGCTGGCGGCCCGCGTTCAGCGCTCCGGCTATGGGTTCGCTACCCTACCTTCCTCAGTCCGCGCCGCTATCGTCTAGGGGACTAGGACGCCGCCCTCTCACGGCGGTAACCCGGGTTCGAATCCCGGTAGCGGTATTCAGAAGACCCTGCAAATCGCGGGGTTTTCTGGTTGTTGGGGGCGCGCGCCACAGTCTGCGCCACAGTCGGTACGAGAGAGGGTGGCGTCAGGTAGGCGTCGAGGCGCTCCCTGGCTGCCTCTTCACCGCCGGGTACGAGGTGTCCGTAGCGGTTCCAGGTTTGGCGCACATCGCCGTGTCCGGCCCAGGTTGAGATCTGCTTCCAGTCGAGGCCGGCGGCGATGAAGTAGGAGATCGCGCAGTGGCGTGCCTCGTGCGGAGTGATCGGCTCCAGGCCCGCCGCCTTCCAGGCGCGGTTGGCGCGAGTCTGGACGGTCGAGGCGAAGAACGCCTCGGTGGAGGAGCGACCGAAGACCAGGTCCTGGCCGCTGCGGCCGGTGCGCTGCTGGTGAGCGCGGAGCTCACGGCGAACCACAAACGCCATCGGCACCGCCCGCCGCCCAGCGCCGCTCTTGACGTCGATCGGTCCCTTGACCGGGTCCCAGGAGCGCTCGACGCGGATCAAGCCCTCCTCGTAGTCGATGTTGATCCATTGGAGGCCGCGCAGCTCACCGCGCCGGAGCCCACAGAAGAACGCGACCGCCCAGAACACACGCTCGGAGTCGGGCAGCGCGGCAAGCATCTCGTGGGCTTTATCGGGCGGCTCGATCCGGTCGCGGCGGCCGCGGATCGCCGGCAGCTCGAGGTTGTTGGTCGGGTTGATCACGACCTCATCGCGGCGAATTGCTCGTCGGTAGATGATCCGGAGCGGATCGAGGATGTTGTTGATCGTCGAAGGGGAGAGGCCCTGCTTACGGAGCTCGTCGACGAAGTCCTGAACGTCACGGCGATGGATGTCGGTCAGCTTGGCCGTGCCGAAGACGGGGAGGATGTAGGTCTGAAGCAGCTGCTCATAGCCTCGCGCCGTCGATGGCTTGTACGGCTTCCCGGCACGGTCGAGGATCGAACCGTCGTGCGCTCCTTGGATCAGGAAGTCCGCTGCCTCGTTGATCGTCTTGTGCGAGGGGGCTCGCATCGTTCCTCGACGCAGCGCCACCTGTGCGTCCTGGCGCCAGAGCTTGGCCGCGGTCAGCGTCGGGAAGCTCCGCCAGACCTGGCGTCCGGTCCGGACGTCGTAAGCCTGGGCTTGGTAGCTCGGCTTGCACGAGCAGCGCCCACCGTCGCGCGAAGCGCAGTTACGAGCGTGGCGGACGCGAATGCCGGTGCTGGTCATTGGGGCGTCTCATCCTAGACCCGTGTGACCGGCTGAAAACCGACTCTGCGCTGTCATTGGCCCATCGTTCGAGCTCCGCCACCGGCACAAGTCGCAGTTTGCCGCGACGGATCAGCCGCAGCTCCGGCTGGACGTGACGCTCGAACGAGTCCAATGACATCCCCAGCGACATCGCCGCTTCCTGGCGACTCAGAGCAACGCGGGGGATGTGAGGCGACTCAGCCATCGTCTTGCCAGCGTAGCTTAATAGCGCATCTAGCGCTAGGGTATGACTAGCGCTAGATTATGGCTCCGCCCTTCACCGACACCGATCCCGGCTCAGAGGCCGATCCCTGGCTCACCGTCGCAGAGTTCGCAGACGCTCTGCGCGTCCGGCCTGTGACCGTGCGTTCGTGGATTTCGAAGGGCGAGCTCCCGGCCACGAGGGCTGGCAAGCGGAAGTGGCTGATCCGTCGCTCTGAGCTGGACCGAATGCTGCATCGCAAGGACGGCGCTACCCCGCCGGCCTGGGAGAGCGGTTACGGGTTCGGTGGGCGGTCGGAGCCGCCGAGGTCCGAGCCGCCCTTCCTGGCCCCGGTCGGGACGCGCGAGAGCGTGAGGAGGCTCATGGAGTACGCGAGCGACAGCGTGAGTACCGCTTTCAAGGCGAGTGCGCTCGCGCCGCCGAGCGCCGGCTATCCCGATCGGTTGCGCGCGATCGCTGACGGGTTTGAGCACTTCGCGGCGAGCGCGATTCACGCGGGCAACACGGCCGGTGCAACGTGGAACGGTCGTGATGATTGGGACTTCGAGCATCTGCCTTACGAGGTCCGGCCTGGCGGCAACCGCCCGACCCGGCCGGGCCTTTGGGACGCGTTCGACTCGGCCTTCGCGCAGCTCGGTGAGGCGATGGGGGGCCGTGACATCGTCGCGCTGGCCCGGGCCTTCCGTAAGGCTGGAGTAGAGCTGATGGCGGTCGCCGATCGGCTCGAGGATTCCCGGGTTGCGGTCGCTGACTCAGGTGCCGGGTGAGTGTCGCGGTGTTTCGTGAACTGCGCACTGAAGTACACAGGCGGGTGAAACACTGCACGCCGCCTCCGCCCCCGCATTCATTGGGCTTCCGGCGCTGTGCTGTGCCCGACTACCCGCCCCCCACGTGTGAACGAAAGGGGAGGAGTGCGGGTAGTCGGGCAAATTCAGCTTGTTCGTGGTCTTCTGGGGGTGGAGGCGGCGTGCAGGCGGGGTGGACATGGTGGAACTGCTGCTGGGGAAGGAGAAGGTGACGGGCCGGGTACTTGGGTGCGGACCGGGTTCGATGGCTGGCTTGCGATGGCTGGCCAGGGTGGGGCCATGTCCGCTGGATGCCTGGCGAGCGGCGATGGATTGGAGCGAGGTCGCGGCCAGGAGTCATGCCAGGCGACTTGAGGCGGCGGGGTGGCTGGCGAGAGAGCCGATGATTCGTGGTGATGGATGCCTGTTCTGGGCCACACGCGCCGGGATCCGAGAGGCCGGTGTCTCGGCTCGGCCGATCCGGAGGGTGGCGCCTGTCTTCTGGGGCCAGCACTGCGCCGAGGCCTGGGTTGCCGCCTGGGTCCGGCTCTGCGGGAGCGAGTTCCTCGGCCAGCGCGAGATTCTCGAGCGCCCAGAGTGGGCTGGGGAGCTTAGGTGGCGTGACGATCGCGGCGCTCATGAGGTCGTTCTCCGTCCCAACCTCATCGCGATCCTCGGCGACGGTGAGCGGATCGCGGTTCAGTTCGAGCTCACGAGGATCTCGTCGGTGCGTCGGCGCGCCGAACTGATGCAACACGCCGATTGGATCGCCTGCGGCCAGTCCATCCAACTTCTCTACGTCTGCGCTGACCCGGAGAGTCGCGATCGGATCCGCAAGGAGGCCTCAAGCGTCGGGCTGTCCGAACAGGAAGGCACCGTTCGCGTCGAGCTTGCCAGCGCGATCAAAGGGCAGGCGCTCAAGATGTTCGGCGAGAGCCGCAGGGCGATCGCTGAGTGAGGGTCGAACGTCGGGGTACTATTTGCCAACCCGCATGGGGTGAGACTCACGTACTCGTCGCCGAGGTCACGGGCGTACTTCTCTTAGCTGGTCAGTGAAGAGCGAGGCGTTCTTCTTGACCATTCCGCTAATCACGACTGTGGGCGCCGGGTGAAAACTAGGCCAGTCGCGCCGCTTGAAAACTAGGCCACTGGCGCGGCCGGCTGGTGTGTCCGGCTGGGTCGTGACGCTCGATTCGTCCTGTGGCGGATCGGGAGGAAGGCTTGGTCGGCGTGGAGCAGTGGGCAGAGGTGCGGCGGATGAAGCGGGTCGAGGGATTGTCGGCTCGGGAGATCAGCCGCCGGACGGGTTTGGCGCGCGACACGGTGTCGAGGCTGTTGGCGGCGGAGAAGCCGCCGGCGTATTCGCGGGGACCGCTCGGGTCGATCCTGGACCCTTTCAAGGATTGGATCTGTGAGCAGCTGGCTGATGATGCGAGCACGACGTCGCTGCGGTTGCGGGAGCTCGCGGAGGAGATCGGCTATCAGGGCTCCAAGACGATCTTCGATGATTACGTCCGCGAGGTCCGGCCGAGGTTTCTGGTCAGGCGCACCTATCAGCGCACGTTTTATCGGCCAGCGGAGCTGATCCAGTGCGATCTGTGGGAACCCTCCCGGCATGTTCCGGTCGGCTGGGGTCAGACCCGGCGTGGTTATGTCGTCACCTCACAGTCGTGCTGGTCGAGGGCGTTCGCCGGCACGCTGGTGTTCTCGAAGGAGGCACCGGACATCCTGGCTGGCCTGGCCCGCAATCTGCAGGCGCTGGGGGTGCGGGCGGAGAAGCTGGTGTGGGACCGGGAGTCCGCGATCGCTGGTCGCGGGAAGCCGACCGATGCGTTTCTGTCGTTCTGTGGGCAGCTGCAGGTCGGCTGGATCATCTTGGATGCCGGTGACCCAGAGGCGAAGGGGCAGCTCGAGCGCCAGCACGACTATCTGGAGAAGAACTTCGAGCCACGGCGCCGCTTCGCTAATCACCTCGACTTCCAGGACCAGCTCGACCGCTGGGCTGTGAAGGCCAACGGCCGTCAGCACCGGACGATCAGGGCGGTCCCGGCCGAGCGGCTCGAGCATGAGCGGCAGCTGCGGCCGCTTGGGCGGGTGAGCGTCGACACTGACCGCCGGACGGTGATCAGGGTCCCGCAGCAGCCACTGATCCGGGTGGATCGCAACGACTACTCGATCGACCCCGTGTTCGCCGGCCGGCGGATCGAAGTGCGGGTCTCTCACACCGAGATCACAGCGGTCGTGTTGGATACCGGCGAGCTCGCCTGCCGTCACCAGCGGATCTTCGCCGGGCATCAGACGATCGTTGACCCAGCCCACCAGAGCCGCCTAGAGGTCCAGCGCGCACGCCGCCGCCAACGCCACCAGGTCGAAGTTGAGCAGCGCCCCCTGTCGGTCTACGACCAGTTGATCGCATGAGCAGCCAGGCGGAGCTCACCCATCTGTTCCGGGCCTTGAAGGCGCCGGCCGCGGCCCGGGCGTTCCCGGTGCTGGCAGAACGGGCACGGGAGGAGTCATGGTCCTATGAAAAGTTCGTTGAGGCGCTACTCGGCACGGAGGTCTCAGCCCGCGACGGCCACGGTGGGGAGAACCGGATCAAGACCGCCAGGTTCCCGGCACGCAAAACCTTGGAGGAGTTCGACTTCACCTTTCAACGCAGCGTGAAGAAGCAGGTGATCGAGCACCTCGGCCAACTCGACTTCCTCCACGGCCGCGAGAACGTGATCATGCTCGGCCCGCCCGGCACCGGCAAAACACACCTGTCGATCGCTCTTGGTGTCCGCGCATGCCTCGCCGGCCAGCGAGTCCAGTTCGCGACCGCGACCCAATGGGTCGCCCGGCTCGCCGAGGCCAAACGCCAAGACCAGCTCGAAGCCGAGCTCAAACGACTCGCGCTGATCCCGCTGCTGATCGTTGACGAGGTCGGCTACATCCCGTTCGACCCCCAAGCCGCGAACCTGATGTTCGAGCTCGTCAGCTCCCGCTACGAGCACGCCTCGATGATCGTTACCTCCAACAAGCCGTTCAGCAAATGGGGTGAGATCTTCGGCGACGACATGGTCGCCACCGCGATGATCGACCGGCTCATCCACCACGCCGAGATCCTCTCGCTCAAAGGCGACAGCTACCGCCTCCGCGGCAAAGACCTCGGCCCACGCCCAGCACCGCCCCCGGACCTCGCCTGACCAACGCGCCCGCCGGCAGTTTCCTCCGCTCGCCTACGGCTCGCTCCAGAAACCGCCGGCGCGCCAACCCTCAAGTGGCCTAGTTTTCAACCGGCAGAACTGGCCTGGTTTTCAAGCGGCCTTGACAACGACAATCTGAGGCCGGTGCTTAGATCACCATTCCCGTTGCCGACGGCGTCAGGTTGAGGGCGCGGATGCGCGCCGATCAAGCAGAAGGCAATGAGACACGGCTGGTGTCCGTTGTTCAACCAGTCGTGCTCGGTCGCGCGTTGAATTAACGTGTCGCCTGCGCGGAGTCGAACTGTCTCCTCGCCTACCAGTAAGTCGATTTCGCCCGACAGGACGACTGCGTAGTCGATCGAATCGGTCTGGTGGCGTGACGGCGTGACGCCCGGGCCGTATTCGACGATCCGAAAAATTGTGCCCTGCGCGAAGCTGCGATCAAGGGTCGTCAGCGCCACGTTGTCATCCTCATGGATGTCTGCCGGGACCCGATCGGTCGTCCAAAGCACGAAGCTACGGTGTCCGGGGCGGCGTGAGATGCCGTTTCCAGCAGCTCGGTCGCTGGTGATGGTCGCTCGGCCGCTTGAGTCATAGCCGGTCACTACTCGGCGAGGGGGAAATGTCATAGCGCGTGATCGTGCCAGCTCCGCTGAGATTCGGGTGCAAGCTTTGGATGAGCCTGTCTCACCGTGCGTGCGATATCACCACAGGGCCGATGAGTAGCTCGCACGCCAACACTAATGCCTGCACCAGCGGGTCGCCGGTTCTCGTCGCTCCCGACTCCTTCAAAGGCACTCTCAGCGCCATCCAGGTCGCCGACGCGATCGGTCAGGGACTGCGTGACGCGGGTGTGCCCGTCGACCTGTGTCCTGCCGCCGACGGCGGCGAGGGAACAGTTGATGCACTCGCTATCGCGTTCGGTGCGAGCTCTGTGTCGGCGACCGTCAGCGATCCACTCGGGCGCCCGATAAGCGCTTCCTTTGCGCTTCATGATGGACTCGCGATCATTGAGACGGCGGCTGCCAGTGGTCTGGAAAGGCTGGCCGCCGGCGAGCGGAATGCGGTCGCCGCAAGCTCAGCAGGTACCGGTGAGCTGATCGTGGCGGCGCTGCGGGCGGGAGCGCGCACGATCTACCTAGGCGCCGGAGGCAGCGCGACCACCGATGGTGGTGCTGGGGCGGTTCAGGCGATCGAACAGGCAGGTGGTCTGCGTGGCGCCAGGCTTGTGATGCTCTGCGATGTCCGTACCCCATTTGAGGATGCGGCAAAGATCTTCGCGCGCCAGAAGGGTGCTAGCCAGACCGAGGTGCGTCAGCTCACGGCTCGACTGAACCTTCTCGCGCAAAGGTATCCGCGGGACCCCCGCGGTGTCTCAATGAGTGGTGCGGCTGGAGGCTTGGCAGGAGGTCTGTGGGCAGCGATGGGTGCGGAGCTCGTTCCCGGCGCACGGTTTGTGCTCGACGCGATCGGATTCGACAGGCGTGCATGCCGGGCCCAAATGGTAATCACAGGAGAGGGGAAGCTTGATTCCCAGAGCTTGACCGGAAAGCTCGTGTCCGAGATCACTTCGCGGGCTGGTGGGCTCGGCATCCCGTCATTCGCGATTGTCGGCTCACGTGCCCTCGACCTCGACAGGGTGCACGCCATGGGTCTCACGACTGTGCTCGAGGCATCAACCCTCGACGAGATCAAAGCCTCTGCTCGTCGACTCGCGGACACTTTCGCAAATGGCTCGCAGCCCCACGCAAGCTTTGGATGAGCCGGGAGAGATCAACGACTGGCAGCATCAAACAGATGCAGGCCCCGCGCGTAACCAACCCGATCGACTATCCCGGTTATGCCGATCAACTGTCTCGCGCCGCGCGACAGAGCGGCTTCGACGAGAGCGTGAGGTGGGAAATCACCGAGCTCGCCGGGGTGGCCTGTGTGACGGTGTGCTTTGTGTTTGGGTTCATGGGCGGCACCATCGGGGAAGAAAGCGGGCGTCGCCTTGTACAGGCAATTGATCGGGCCGCGGTAGAGCGCATCCCACTCGTGACTCATATCCGCTCGGGCGGGGCACGTGTCCAGGAGGGTGTGCGGGCGCTCATGCAGATGCACCGCATCACACATGCACTCGAGCGACTGAGGAAGGCCGGCGTGGCGCACATTGCCATCGCAGCTGAGCCGACGACCGGTGGCGTTTGGGCTTCGCTTGGAGCCAGCGCCGACGTCATCATCGCCGTCAAGGGTGCCACGATCGCTTTCGCCGGCCCGCGGGTTCGGGCTCGCCACGCACAAGGCGACGCCTTCCTTGCAGAAGGAAAGCTGCGGCACGGGTTCGTAGACGCGACAGTCGCGCCAGATGAGGTGGCGGCGACGGTCGAGCGATATGTGCGCGTCCTGGCGACCAGCCGCCGAGCCGATCCCCCTGTTGCCTGCGCTCCACCTGCGGCGCTAGGGAGTGCGACGGCCCAGACCGGCTGGGAGTCAGTGCTCAGCGCACGCTCAGCGTCGCGACCCAGAGCCGACCAATACCTCGATGCCTACTTCGAAACGCGCGTGTTGATCTCAGGAGACAGAGTCGGCGGCCATGACCCGCGCATGCTCTGCGGAATCGGCCTCCGAGACGGCACATCCGTGGCCTTTGCCGCCCAGACCGGAGCCGCCAACAGCGCGGCGGGCTTCAGGACGGTGACGCGACTGCTTGGGCTCGCGAGCAGTCTCCGGTTTCCTGTGCTCACGCTAGTTGACACGCCGGGCGCCGCAAATGATGCGCAAGCCGAGCGCGAGGGGATCGGCACGGCGATCCAACAGACACTTGCCGCGATGAACGCCACAACCTCTCCGGCGACGACGCTTGTGATCGGTGAGGGCGGTTCCGGTGGAGCGTTGGCGCTGTGTGCTCCGGGCAACACTTGGATCACGCCTGACGCGTACTTCTCGGTCATCTCTCCAGAAGGAGCCGCAGCGATCCTTCATCGTGACAGCGACCAAGCCGAAACGGTCGCCAACCGGCTGCGTATCACCCCGCGTGACACGGTGGAGTTCGGCCTCGCGATCGGAATCGTTCCCTGCTGATGCTCACGGGGCTCAGAGAACAGGACGCCAAGCTAGCGATCTCGATTGGTGGTGAGAGCCTTTCCTATGGTGAGCTGCGAGAAGCGGCCGCGGCGACGGCAACCAAGCTCGGGAATGCTTCGCGAGTCGCGGTCTGGGCAGAGCTCTCGCTCGAGTTCTGTGTCGCGGCCATAGCGACAATCGAAGCCGGGCTTACGCTCTTGCCGGTCAATCCGAAGCTTGGGCGCACCGATCTCGAACACATCCTTGGTGACAGCCGGCCCGATGTCCTGGTTGGAGCGTCCAAGTCGTCTCTGCCGGCGCTCCCGTGGGAACCGCGTCGCCTTGAGGTCGATCTTTCGGCGCGGCAGACAGAGCTTCCGCAAACGTCAGCCGCCGACGAAGATCCCGCTTTGATCATCTACACCTCGGGAACAACCGGGCGGCCGAAGGGTGCTGTGTTGCCGCGGCGCGCGATCGCCTCCAACCTCGACGGGCTCGCGGAGGCGTGGAGCTGGACCCGAGACGACGTCCTCGTGCACGGGCTGCCGCTGTTTCACGTGCACGGGCTGGTGCTCGGGCTGTTTGGTCCGCTGCGTCTCGGTGGCACGGTCTGCCATCTCGGTGGCTTTGAACCGACTGCGGCCGCTGCTGCCCTGCGGAACGGCGGCACGATGCTGTTTGGGGTCCCGACGATGTATCACCGCATCGGCCGTGAGGCGGAGGCCGAGAACGGCGGCGGCATCACGGAAGGCCTGCGCAGCGCGCGTCTGCTCGTCTCAGGGTCCGCCGCGTTGCCGGCGCCCGAGTTCGAACGGATCCAACGCCTGACCGGCCAGGAGATTGTTGAACGCTATGGCATGACCGAGACGCTGATGAACATCGCGGTCCGCGCCGACGGTCAGCGGCGTCCCGGCCGAGTCGGCATCCCGGTGCCGGGCGTGGATGTGCGAATGGTGGACGACGCTGGGCGCGAGATCAGTGCATGCGACGGTGAGACGATCGGCGAAATCCTCGTACGCGGACCCAACCTGTTCAGCGAGTACCTGAACCGCCCGGCCGCGACCTCCGAGGCCGTACGCGAGGGCTGGTTCCAAACCGGTGACCTTGCAACCCGGGACCCGGATGGGTACTGGCGGATGGTCGGACGCCGCGCGACGGATCTGATCAAAACCGGCGGCTACAAGGTCGGCGCCGGAGAGATCGAGACCACGCTGCTGGATCACCCCAACGTAGTGGAGGTCGCTGTGACCGGGGAAGCGGATCTGGACCTGGGTGAGCGGATCGTCGCCTGGGTCGTGCCGGACGGCAAACGACCGGGGCTCGAGCGCGACCTGATCGACCACGTCGCCTTCGAGCTCGCGCCGCACAAGCGCCCGCGGGAGGTCCGCTTCCTTGACGAGCTCCCACGCAACGCGCTCGGCAAGGTCATCAAACAGCAGCTCAGGAGCTGACCCAGGTGCACCGCATCGACCTCCACGCCCACGTGCTCACCCCACGCTACGAGAAGACACTCTCGCCCGGTAGACGGCCGACACAGACCGTCACTGGGCTCGAGGAATTCATGGACCGCTACAACATCGATGCAGCCGTCGTCTCGATGGGCGGAGCGCTCGAATCCCAAGACCCGACCAGCGCCCGCATCGGCAACGAGGAGCTCGCCGAGCTAGTGCGCGACAACCCGGCACGGTTTGGCGCGCACGCCATCGTCCCGTTCGACAGCCAAGATCCCGAGATCGCTGCATCTGAGGCCGTTTACGCACTCGACACCCTCGGTCTAGACGGGGTCGCGCTGTTCTCAAATCATCACGGCACCTATCTCGGTGATCCGCTCTGGGAAGAGCTCTTCACCGAACTCGACAGGCGCGGTGCTTACGCGTTCGTACACCCTGCGACCCCACCAACTGGAGTCGCGCTTGGCGAGTATCCCGGCTTGGCTGTTCGAATATCCGTTCGACACCACACGAGCGATCACCCATCTGATCTTCACAGGCGCGTTCGAGCGCCATCCGCGGATCCGATGGCAGTTCGCGCATCTCGGCGGAACAGCGATGTTCCTCGCTCATCGTCTGAACTCGCTGATCGTGCGTGAGCCCGACAAGGCAGCGCAGGCGACCAAGCCGGTAATGGTCTACCTCGAAAACCAATACTTCGACACCGGACTGTCGAACAATATGACCGCGCTCGCCAGTGCCCTTACGATCGCCCCAATCGGAGCACATCGTCTTCGGCTCCGACTGGCCTTACCTCGCACAACCCGAGGGATCGGACCCGACCGAAGACCTCGAGCGTCTCTCGGCGACAGACCGGGCAAAAATCGATCACCAGAACGCCGCCGCGCTCGTCCCGCGGCTGGCGCCGCCTGAGACAGAGAGAGCGCATGCGCAGACACGAGGCAGCAATAACACGGCTCGGCTGGGTTGGCACGGGCGTAATGGGCACATCAATGGCCGGTCATCTAATCGACGCCGGCTACGGGACAACTGTTTACTCACGCACGCGTCAGCGGGCTTCGTCGCTACTGGACAAAGGAGCGAAGTGGGCCGACACACCTGCGGCAGTAGCCGCGCGACGCCGACGTGATCTTCACGATGGTCGGCTACCCGGTCGACGTGCGCGAAGTCATCCTCGGCCAGCACGGCGTGCTGAGCACAGCGCGCGCCGGGCACAGTGATCGTTGACATGACGACGAGCGAGCCGTCGCTTGCCCAGGAGATCTTTGCGCTGGCCAGCGAGAGGGGGTCGGCAGCGTCGACGCTCCGGTGTCTGGCGGAGACATCGGTGCACGCAACGCCACCCTGTCGATCATGGTTGGCGGTGAGGCGGACACGATCGAGTCGCTGCGTCCTTTGTTCGAAGTGATTGGCAAGACGATCATCCACCAGGGCCCCGCGGGGGCAGGTCAGCACACCAAGATGGTCAACCAGACGCTGATCGCCACGGGCATGATCGGTGTCTGTGAGGCGCTGCTCTACGCGCACAAGGCTGGGCTTGATCTCGAAACCGTGCTTCAGGCGGTAGGCGGAGGCGCGGCCGGTTCGTGGTCGCTCAGCAACTACGCCCCAAGAATGCTGAAAGGAGACTACGCACCCGGATTCATGGTCGACCACTTCATAAAGGACATGGAGATCACGTCGGCGAGGCGCGGCGGATGAACCTGGCGTTGCCGGGCCTTGCACTAGCACACGAGCTCTACCTCGCGCTACGTGCGCAAGGGGGTGGCCGGGACGGCACCCAGGCGCTGATCCGGGCGCTAGCAGCAATCTCCGCGATCGACTGGATCCATGAAGACCGTTCCTTGCACGGTTCGTGAAGCATGCTGAACCGAGTGCACGCGAACCGCTTTAACGTGCAAATACCATGATATTAGGAATCGGAACCTTTGCACACAGCTGAGGGACAGCCTTTCCCCGGGCTTGTCCGCGGTGCGCGGGTTAGCGACCTTCGCGCCGGAATTTGGGAACAGCGACAGTGCTATCGATCCTCAACGATTGGGATCAGGCGCTGCCGGCAATGAACGCAATCTGCGAGCGTGAGGCGGGCTCGAACTCGAGAGTCATGATCGTGCTGCCCCCGATCAACCCACCCGGTGCGTTCCTCTGCGCCGGCGCGAACTACCGGATGCACATCATCGAGATGCGTACCGCCAACGCGGTAGCGCAGGGATTGGACGGCGAGGTCGCGAAGGCGGACGCGACGCAGGCGATGGACGAGCGTGCCGCCAATGGGATCCCGTTCGTGTTCGCCGGCTGGCCGGGCGCGGTGATCGGTGCCAACGACGCCGTGATCATCCCGGCCGACAGCGGTCAGAAGCATGATTGGGAGCTTGAGCTGGCAGTCGTGATCGGCCGGCACGCGCGCTGCGTGTCACAGGACTGAATCGATGGACTACGTCGCCGGCTACACGATCCTCAACGACATCTCAACGCGAGACCGGATGCACCGCACCGACCTGCGGTTCACAGACTTCATGGCGACGAAGATGCGTCCGAGCTTCAAACCGATCGGTCCATGGATCACACCCAAGCAGTTCATCGATGATCCGCACAACCTGCGGATCACGCTCAAACTGAATGGCGAGATCGATGCAGGACGACACTACCGGGGACATGATCTTCAAGATCCCGAGGCTGATCGAGTACGCGTCCGGGATCACCGATCTGCGACCCGGGGACATGATCGCAACCGGCTCGCCGTCAGGTAACGCGCAGCATCACGGCGGCCGGTGGCTGCGCCCCGGCGACGTGATCGAAGCCGAGATCGCCGATCTCGGCTTGCAACGCAACACATGTATTGCCGCCACGTCAAAGCCACAGGGACCCGACTTCGGTTCCGCATTCGCTCCACCCGAGCCCCAGAAGGCCTGAGGAACAGGATTATGGCCTACGTGGTCACCGCCCACTGGACGGCAAGAGAGGGGGAGGAGCAAGCGGTCGCGGCCGCACTGGCCAACCTGATCGAACCAAGCCGCGCCGAACCGGGCAACCTCGAATACCAGATCCACCGCGACCCAGCGAACAAGTGCGTCTTCTTCTTGTACGAGAAGTATGTGGACGAAGACGCCTACACGGCGCACGGTCAATCACCGCACTTCCAGCAGTTCGGAGTGCAGGACGGGATCCCGCGGCTCGAGCGTCGTGAACGCGCCTTCTATGTCACCTGGGAGGGTGACTCCTAACGAGGAGAGTCTTATGGGAATTGAACGCATTGAAGAGCTGATCTACGGCGTCGATGACCTAGAGTCGAGCGCCCGCTTCTACGAGGATTACGGACTTGAGCCGATCGACTCCGGGCCCGATCACGCGATCCTCCGTACGCTCGTCAACCAGCGGATCAAGCTATACCGAGCAGATGATCCGACGCTGCCCGTCGCGCCACAGCCCGCAGCCGACAACGGCTCAATGTTTCGCGAGGTGGTCTGGGGAGTCGACACCCAGGAGGCTCTCGACGCGATCGTCGCGAACCTGTCCACCGATCGCGAGGTGCGACAGGACGACGAGGGCGACCTTCCATACTCTCGACGAGAGCGGGTACACGATCGGATTCAGGCTCTCCGACAAGGTCGACGTCGGCGTTTGAGGCGAAGGCGATCAATGTCACCGGAGACGTGCTGCGATGGAACCGCGAGCTCGAGGGTTACGGACGCGCGCACCCGATCCGCGCCTGCCATCTCGCGCTGGACATCCGCAAGGCCGACAAGGAACGAGCGGAAGCGTTCTACATCGAACGACTCAACTTTCGCGCGGTGGACGTCGTCAAGCCGCTCGGAGTGTTCCTGCAGGCCGAGGGCGACTGGGACCAGCACAACTTTCTGCTGATGCACCGCAGCGACGCCTATGGCGTCAACCATGTGGCCTACGAATGTCGCGACTTCGACGAGGTCATCGAAGGTGGCAACTACATGATCGCCAAGGGCTGGGAGGAGGCCCGATACCTCGGCAGGCACGCCGTCGGGTCCAACATCTACCGATTCTTCTACACGCCGTCCGGCGGACGTTGCGAGTACGTGTGCGACATGACCCGAGTCGATGAGACCTATGAGACGCCGCGGATCTGGGAAGAGGCGCCGCCGCATCACATCTGGCTGCTGAAGCCTCCGAAGAACGCGACGCGCCCAAGATGGATGACGTCACGCAGGGCGCCAAGCTCACCTCGTAGAGATGGCGGAACCGAACCGCCCGCCGACGACGATCGTGCATCGTGGCCGCACGTCAGTATGCCAACCCCAGGTTTCGTGCGAGTGATTGCTCAAGGAGAACTCGCGGACTGGCCGGAACCAGGGCCTGCCGCCCATATGAAGGTGTTCCTGCCCGACACGCCGACAGGGCCCGTTGTGCGGACCTACACGGTCCGCGATTGGGACCGCGAGCGCGGGGCCGTAACGATCGACTTCTCGCTCAACGAGGGAGCCGGCCCAGCCACGCAGTGGGCGTCACGGGTCGTCGCGGGGATGCGGCTTGAGCTGGCGGGTCGCAGCCGGTCGACCTTCACGCCACACGGCGAGGCCGCACGCTATCTGTTCGCTGGCGATGAGACGGCGTTGCCTGCGATCGCAACTTGTGTGGCCGCGCTGCCCGCAGCGGCAAGCGCGACGGTGATTCTCGAGGTCGCCGACGCAGCAGAACAGCAGGTGCTCGAGTCAAACGCGCAGCTCGATATTCGCTGGCTTCACAAGGAGACCATGCGGACCGAGCTTCGACCACGTCGCGTTGTCAGCGGCGACGGACATCCAACCGACCTGATGTGTGGGTCGCTTGTGAGGCAGGAACGATCCGCGCGATTCGACGGGCTCTGCTCGACAGCGGTTATCCTGCCACGCGGCTGAGCACACGTGCCTATTGGAAGCGCGGCGAGTCCGACCACCCGGATCACGACACCGGCGAGGACTCGTAGATCTGCTCAAGGAACTTCTCGAGCGCGCGATTGAAGAGCTCAGGAGTCTCCCAGTACATGGAGTGCGGCGCATCAGCACAGACCTCAATCGAGCGAGCCCGGGAGAAGGCTGTGCGCGAGTCTTACGGTCTCGCGGCGCAACATCGCGTCTCGCTCGCCCGCGAGCAAGCAGATCCGGACCCCCGATCCCAGAACCTGCTTGACGGTCGGGCCGTCGCCTTGATGGTTCCGAAGATTCGCCATCTTCGCTTGGTTGAACGTTCCCATCTGCTGAAACAGGAACGTCTTCTCCGGCTCGCGTTCCTGAAAGCTTCGGCTCAGCAGACGATCGAGTAGCGGCACGCCCTGCGCTGCGGCACGCGCAGAGCGAACCCCGTCGGCAAGTTCGGCATCGTCGATCCCGCCGATCGACTGGGCAAGGATCACACCCACTACACGCTCTGAGCACGCGACGGCAAACTTCAGCGCCACCGCCGCGCCCAAAGACTGTCCGACAAGCACCGCCGACTCAGCATTCGCAGCATCGAGCACGGCCAGCACATTTGCCGGAAAAACAGCAGCATCAAACTCGTCAGACAAGACGCTCGAGTTGCCGAACCCGAACAGGTCGAGCGTTATCACCCGGTAATTCCGGGCCAGCACAGGAACCTGCTGCCACCATGCCGTGTGGTGTCCACCGGACCCGTGGACCAACATCACGGCCGGGCCCTCCCCATGTACCTCGTAGTAGATCGATGCGCCTTCTGAATCGACATACGGCATGGGTGGGCTCCTTATGGTGAGGCGGGGGCACGGGCTGCTCCGGATCTTCGGACGGCTCGCTTCACCACGAGGCAACCATATGTTGCAGAAGCGGTATCCAGAAGGCTCAAAACGGGCCAAGCGCAAGCTGTGTGTACCAGCTCGGTGCGTTCGGCCCCTTCGCGCACGGGCTTCGGAGTCGCTGTCAAGGATGCTTGACCTGACTCTCGTCGGCGACCGCGCGCTCCTCAAGCTGGCCAAGCGGACCTCGCCCACGGCGTGCCCGATGGCAGCGGGCACGTGGCGCCCTTGCAGATTGAATCGGGTTCGCGGCAGCAGCGATGACGGACCGCTGGTCGCCAACAGCCGTGTCGCTGGCCCAGGCGCCGCACCCACCCGAGCAGTCATGGCATCCAATACTGAACTTGCATGCATCGCCGGGAATCTAGAGTCACGGTCATGTCCGAAGAAACAGAGGGCCTGATCAGTCTTGAACGTGCACGTTGCTCGGCGATCTCAGACGGCGACGTGGATACGCTCGCGAGACTGCTGAGCGCGGATCTGAGCCACACGCACGCGACAGGGCGAACACAAGACCGGGCGACCTACCTCGCCGGCCTGCGGGGCAAGCCCCGACAGACGCGCCGCACCGATGATCTCGAGGTTCGAATCTATGGGGACACCGCGGTGATGACCGGAACCTTGATCAACACCTTCCCGGCATTCCCGCCCTCAGAGCTCGGCGGCGCGCTGCGGCGCGTCGAGCTACACGCGCTTCAGGTCTGGACCAAGGAGGACGGGGCTTGGAAGCTCGTCGCCTTCGCATCTTCGGGTCCGCGCTCAGCATGACCCTCCTCGTCGGTTATCGGAAACCGCCTGAACCAGTCGCTGATGAATTCCACGAACATGCGCAGACGCTCGAGGTTCTGCAGCCCTGGCGGAAAGGCAACATACAGAGGCCGAGTGACGGGCGCTTGATCCTCAAGGACCGGTACCAGCCGTCCCGCCTCCAGATCGTGGTAAGTGGGGCGCAGCGGGAGCATCGCGATCCCCATGCCACGTAACGCTGCCTTTTGGAGCACCAAGTAGCTGTTTGAACTGTAGGCGGGTCGACTCACCCTGTAATGCATCGGCGAGCCGTTTACTTCAAGCGGCCAGCTCGGATCTGCCCTGTGGATCAGACACTGATGGCGTGACAGGTCTGGTAGCCCCGAAGGTTTGCTCCGGCGCGCCAGATACTTCGGTGATGCACATAGAACGAAGGGCAGGGTCGCAACACGTCTGACCCGCACCAGTGAGTCTCGAAGATCACGAGTCTGGAAAGCCGCGTCGTAGCCCTCGTCAACGAACCCATATGGCCGGTCTGCGTCCATGCCGATGTCGAAATTGACTGTTATGCGGGGGTGCGCCAGTGCGAACTCCGCGATCGCGTCGGCGACATCGAGACTGCCGATCCATTTCGGCGAAAGGATTGAGAGTGTCCCTCTTGGCTGGCCTCGAGAACCCCGCACGGCGGCATCTTTCTGTTCTACCTCCTTGAGCACGCGGTCGCAGAACTCGAGGTAGTTCTTGCCGTCCTCGGTCAGGCTGATCGACCGGGCGGTCCGGTTCATCAGTCTGACACCAAGGTGCTCCTCGAGGGCCGCGACATGCCGTGACATCAGCGATCCGGACACACCGAGCTGGCGAGCCGCCGCCGTGAAGCTTCTGGCCTTACAGACCGCCACGTAGCTGTTCATTAAGGTGAATCGGTCCATGTGCGGATTTCTCGCTAGTTGACTCCAGAAGTCATGTCGGACACAACGGCGCGAACGTGCGGGCGACCAAGGAGGACCTGCTGATATGGGTCACGCTGCTCAACCGCCAACCACGGACTTCTGACCCCTCCAATGCGCTGCTGGCAACAACAAAAGCGCTTTTGTGACCGTATCAGATCCCGAATGTCATGGACGAATCGCGGCCAGAAAGTCGCTTGGTCTGGACACGAGCGGGATAGCCACCAAGCTGGCCGGCTCATCGGGGCCAAGTCAGCCTGACTCGCTCGTCTGATCGCGCGATGGCGGGTATCGAGGCAGCACCAGCAGTCGACGGATGCACTGCCTGAAAGCTTTGGTTGCCCGGCACTGCACGTTCGAGGCTTAGAGTCTTGCGCTCATGTCAGAGCGAGGAGAGCGATGAACTCTCGGATCTATTCCATCCATCATGTCAACGTGCCAATCCGGGATCCTGAGCGCACGAAAGAGTGGTACGAGAAGGTACTTGGGCTTAGAGAGTTCGTGCGACCCTTCTGGCAGGGCGGACCCCCTGGCGTTGAGGAAGGCCACATATTTCTGATGACGCGTGGCAACTTCGGTGTTCACTTCACCATCCACGACAACCCGCCGGATCTAAAGCCTCACCATTTCGCGGTTGAAGTCGAGGATTGGGACGGCTTTGTGGCGCACCTCGCTGAGCTTGGCATTGAGTCCTTCAACTACAACGAGCGGCCCCAGAACGGCGCAAAGCAGGCCTATATTCACGATCCGGATCGGAACTTGATTGAGTTCATGTTCCATCCCTTGTGGGATCATCAGCCACTGAATCAGCCAGACTGATTTCAGCTGCTTTGCCTCCGACTACTCCTGCAGTCGGATGTTGGGACTCGGCTACTCGTCAAATGGTTGGGGACCCAGCCTGACTCGGCGGTTGTCGTCGAATTGGCTTTCGCGCTCGCCTGTAACAGCCGAGCTCCTGGCCAGCGGTCAGGAGCTCCTCGCGAACGCAGTTGCCGTCGGCATCGGGACCGGAAAACTCGCGGCCTGGGGAGCCGGACATATGGTGATTGAGCGCTGTGACCTCGACGCCCACCTTGGACAACGGGGATGGCAGCTCCGACACGCGCTGCACGCAACAGCCACAATGGCCTCCAGGCCTTGCCAACTTCTCCCCTTAAGACTGCCGGCAGTCTATTGCTCACCGCCAGACATGAAGGTCTCTCTCGCTGTACCGCACAAAGGCGCTTAAGTCGACTCCCACGCACCCGATCCCGGCCGGATCACTAGAGCCGTGGGGCGGAGCCCCTGACCGCGGGTGACTCTTGGTGGCCCAAGAAATGGCCGTGGTTCTCAGAACAGAACGTTGACGATGGCGGTCGTGCCGCCGGCGACCGTTGCCTTGGCCTCGGCGATCACGCTTCGCAGCTGGCCGGGGTCTGAGACCTCCCAGCCCGGGAATCCGAACGGCGCGCCGAACTCGGACAGCGGTGGCTGGGTCGAGAGATCGACGCCGTCGAAGTCATTACCGGCCACCGCCGCGCCATCCGGGTAGAAGCGAAGGTGGTTGAACTTCATCGACAGGTACTGGCGGTTGTTGAAGATCACGATCAGCAGCGGCAGCGCCTCGTCCCTGGAGGCCATCAGCGCCTGCACGATCGGGTTGTAGAGGAACGATCCGTCGCCGACGAGAAATGCGACCGGCTGCTGGGGGCGTGCGAGCTTCACACCCAGCGCCACACCGGTGCCCTGGCCGAGTCCGCCCTGCACATAGAACCAGCGGTCGGGCTCGTTCCAGCGCAGATGCTGTTGGATGAAGCGGCTGTGGGTGATCGTCTCGTCGACGAAGATCGTGTCGTCGTCAAGTTCCTCGCGCAGGATCTTCGCGAGCAGCACCGGCGTGATCTTCTCGCCATTCGCCTCCGCTTTCTCCTCCGCGGCTCGCAGGTCGGCGTGGTGCTTGTCGTGGACCTCGCTCCAGCGCAGCTGGCGCTCTGCCACGAGGCTCGTGTCGAGCTTGCGACTGCTGGCATCAACCAGCCCGCGGAGCGTCGACGCGATCCCACCCTCGAGATAGACGTCGGCGTGCAGCACCTGGTAGACGATGTGGGGCCGCTGCGGAACCTCATCGATCACGATCACCTCGGCCTCGGGGGCGAGGTCGTTGCTCGGCGGGTACCAGGGCGAGCGGCACGCGATCAGCAGTACGAGATCGGCCCCGGCCGCGTGTGACACGTCGGCGCCGAGGTGCAGCGGGTGGTCCTTCGGGAAGTTCGCGCAGACCGCCGACTGCGGCTCGATCACCGGGATCCCCAGCAGGTCGGCGAGATCGACGAGGGCCCTGAACGCCTCGGGATCGCGGCCCGCCGTCTCGGTGATGATGACCGGATTCTGCGCTGCCGCGAGCTTGGCGGCGACTGCATCGATCTCCGGAGGATGGGCTCAGTCGCGCCCCGCTGGGCGCGACTTTCTTGCGCACCCTGGGCGCCGCCCATGGCGCCAGCAGCGCCTCCAGGGCAACGTTCAGATAGACCGGTCCCGCTGGACTCCGTTGCGCCAGTTCGGTCGCCCGCACGACCGACTCGTAGAGCGTCGGTGACGTCGGCGACCTGTCCGGCCCACTTCGTGAACGGTGTCGCAACGACGTGGGGTCCGCCGACAAACGAGAGGTTGCGGTACCACTGCCCGCCCGGATCGGGTCCGGTGCCCTCTCCGTAGGTGATCGACTCCGAAGAGGCGACCAGCATCGGCGCGCCCGCAAGCAACGCACCATGAATGGCGTTGCCGCCCTGCAGCAGGCCGGGCACGGTGTGCAGCAGGACGGCCGCCAACCGCTTGCTGCCGAGCCAGTAGCCGGTTGCCATCGCGACCGCAAGCGTCTCATGGGTGAGGTCGTGGTAGCGCGGACCGGGCGTGCCGTCGCGGCGCTGCCGCGCAAACGCCTCCCAGGCCGGGGCCCATTCGGAGCCCGATGCGCAAAAGACGTGCTCGATCTCCAGGGCGCGGAAGGCCTCGAGAAGCGCCTCGCCACCATCGGTGCGCTCGCTCGTTGGGTGGTCCTCAACTAGCTCGGGCGGGGCTGACGTCACGTCAGGCATTGGCAGGAACAGGCAGGTCGAGCACGCCGCATAGGCGCTTGCCCGTGACCTCGTAGGGCCGTGCTCCGTTGACACCCACGTGGAGCGTGAGCTGCTGTTTCTTTGAGACGTGCGCTGGTGGACCGCCTATGAACATTGCTGTTGCCCTCTCCTTCGTGAACTAACTGGTTGCCTGCCGGCATCGTCTCACGGGAAGACGTGCCTTCAGGCACCTCTCGCGCAAGCATTGCGTGAAGCACGGTCCACATAGCCGGTGTATATCGCTGCGCCATGGACAGTGGCGCTGCCGAGGCCGCGTGCCCTTCGGAGTAGTTCATCAAGGCACTCTGCCGCGGTGAACTGAGTCCGAGCAAATCGCTGGTAACTGGGCTTCGGGCAGGCCCCGGCGAAGGCGGGGGCCTGATGGCGCTGGGTTCCAAGGGCGTCTCCTGTCGGAGCGACATCAGGGCAAGCGCCAGCGACAGGACTATCACGCGATCCAAGACTGGCGCGATGCCGCGGCAACGCTGTGTTCGATAGGTTCCCCTCCGGTGAGAACGGCGCGCCGACATCTTGCTCCGATGCTGGCTCTCAGCTGCATCTGCTTAGCGTTGATCTCACCGTGCGTAGCTGCGGCCAGGGCGACTGCTCCCAAGGGGGAGTTGAGCGCGAGCGAATATCAGCACCTCCAGACGTTCCTGGCAGGGACGAAAAAGGCGTACATGGGTGCGCTCCCCGACTGGAACGCCGCACTCAAAGCGTGCGTGAGTCTTGGCGAGTCCACGGACCTGCTGCGCAGTACCCGGACGCAGTGCTTAGGACAGCTATCGGATGAGCATACGACTTTGGCCCTGCAGAGTAATAGGTGCAGCGGGACGGTGCTCGCGCAACTCATCTGTATGAGTCCGGATTTCCAGACGCTAGCTCGTGTGGTTCCACGCCTGTACGCCGCGGATTTGCATCTCCGTACGGTTGGTCTCGCGCGCGGGCTCAAGGGCAATTGCCTCATTTCACTCGTGGCAACCAAACAGCAGCTGGCGACGGAGAAGGTCTACGTCCGCGCCGCCAGGCGAGTCGCGGCGGCCGTAGCGGCGCTGGTCAAGGTCGCGAAAACAGCGGCCCCCGGAAGCACGATTGTGGCGCGTGTCGAGAACGACAAAGCGGCTCTGGATCAGGCTCGAGAGTTCTGGCTCGGGGCGGCCATCGCATATCCGTTGTCAGTCTGCCCGCACAACTGATCAAGGTTGACGGCCTTTTTTCTGGCCCTCAGTCGGTCTATCCGTAGCGACTCAGACGCAACCAGTGGGATCCGTACAAAGATCGCGCAATCAGCGGCCAACAGGGCCGCCGGTCGTTTTCGTGCCACGCTCGGACGGGGCCGGGCGCGAAGCGTCATTAGCCGCGCTTGCGGACTTCGACAGGCGGGTTCTGGCCCTTCTCGATGTAACCGATGAGCGCCTTGTTGGGGCTGTACGGCGGCGGGGCCGGCCGGCTGGTCGCTGGCTGTACGGGCTGAGTGCTGGGCTTGGGCTTGTTGTCAGACATTATGAGAGGTGCCTCCCGTAGCAATCAGTGTACCGGCGACGATCAGCGCCGCCGCAACGGCTAAGAGCGCCACCGCGATCTTGATGCGTCCTCCCTTCCGCTTCACGAGGGCCGCCGCTTCAACAACCATGTCGATCTGGACATCGAGCAGCGTAAGCCGCGTCTCGGCTTCCGGTGCGGTCAGGAACTCACGCAACTGCAGAACCTCTATCACCGGATATTTGCGTGGGAGGAACGCGAAGGCGGCCGATAGGGCTGCGAGCACAGCTGCAGCGAGCCCGATCTGGAATGCCAAATCGGCCGAGACGAACGCCTGGGCGGTGGCGCCAAGGCCGACCAGCACGCCCGCGAAGCCGAGCACCACGCCAGCTTTCGTGTCAAGACTCTCGGCATGCGCGTTCATCGTCTCGCGCTCCCGCGCGACCTGTGCGGCGACCAGCTCAAGTGACGGGAGCGGCGGCGCCTGCGGATCGTTGTTCGGTTGGGCTGTGATGTCTGCCTCCACGGGGTCGAGCCTAGGTCGCAACGCGGACGGACTGATGGCCTGGAAGCGCAGCCTCGGCACCCGCTTTTCGTCGGAAATACACGAGCACGCACGCAGGTGGCGGTCGCGGTCTGCGCGGATCAGAGCGAACAGCATCGCCGCCAGGCGGATTAGCTGTGCTTGGGCAGGGTGACCGCTAACTGGCTGACCCGGTCGTGCCGAGGCACGCAGTGCGCCACAGTTGCGCCACAGTGACCACATGAAATGAGCGGCTTTCTGCCCCCTGAGAGCGGTTTACACCGAACTCAGAAGTTCCAGATTTGCAGGCAGAACGCCAAAAACTCAGTCGTCACCCGGTGGCTTCGAATCCCGGTAGCGGTACTCGGAAGACCCTGCAAATCGCAGGGTCTTCTTGTTATCTGGGTCGTGCGCCACAGTCTGCGCCACAGAACGACCCACGAAATCGCTGGATTCTGAAACTGACCCGCAGTTTCGGCCTACACAGGCGCATCCGCCCCACCGTTGACGGCTCAACAGATTCTCGTGTGATTGCCGACAGCCACATCGAGTTTCAGCCGTCGACTGCCTGTCGGGAGGGCGTCATGTAGCTGCGCCATCTGCGCTGATGAGGGTTGCCAGTCGGGTAAGCAACGCGCGGAGGTCTTCGAGGCTCTGTGCGCCGAGCTCGTTGGCCCATTCCTGCTCGACGGTGGTGACGGCTTCGCGCATCACCCGGCCCGCGTCCAGGCCGCGGACCGTGAGGTAGACGCGTTTGGAGCGTCGGTCGTCGGGATCGTCGCGTCGTGTGATGTAGCCGAGCTGCTCCAACTGCCCGAGCAGGTAGTTGACCGCTTGTTTGGACATGCTTGAGCTTGTTGCGAGCTCCCCTGGGCGCTGACCGTCGGGACCGGGGTAGCGCAGGATGACGAGGTGCGCCGCGACCAGGTCGGTGTAACCGTGTTCGTGTAGCGCGTCGAGCATGCGTGTGAGGACTACCTCGAGTGGCATGCGCAGCAGCGCGCCGATCAGCGGTGGGCCGAGCGGTAGCGGCGAATCCGCCGGTGGTGTCGTAAAGGGACTTGACAAGTGTCGCACGTGTGGACTATGGTCGTCCAATCACTTTACCAATCGTCGGAGAGGAAGTCATGCCACGAACCGCATTTGACCCGATCCACCTCGGCCCCATCACCGTCACCTTCTCGGTCGACGCCGAAGCATCCAACGGCAGCGTCACCATCTCCCGTTGCGACGTGCAGGACGGGGCGGGTGTTGCTCTGGCACACAGCCACAATGGCTTCGAGGAAACCATCTACGGCGTTGATGGCATCGTCACCTTCACACTCGACGGCACACCCACCGACATCGGGCCCGGTGAGACGGTCTGCATCCGCCGCGGCGTGATCCACAGCTTCGTCGCCGCCCATGGCCCCACCTCGTTCCTGGCAATAGCCACCCCCGGGGTATTCGGCCCAGACTACTTCCATGACATCGCCGACACCATTGCAGCGGCAGGCGACGGACCGCCAGACCCCGCCGCACTCGCAGCCGTCATGCTCCGCCACGGACTCACCCCGGCCACCCAACCGGCTATCGCGATCGGAGTTTGATCCTTGGATCTATAGTCGGTTCGTGGGGCCAGCAAGAGGCGACCTGACGCCTGAGAAGCATGTTTCCGCGTGGACGGTCATTTATGACGCGGACTGCGGCTTTTGTAACTGGATTGTTGCGTTGCTTCTGCGATGGGATCGGCGGGAACGGTTGCGGCCAGCGGCGCTGGAGCTGCTCGAGGTGGATGGGCTGCTCGCTGATCTCACTCCTGCTGAACGGAACGCGTCCTGGCATCTTGTCTCTCCCAGCGGTGAGAGACATTCAGGTGGTGCGGCATTAGCGCCGCTACTGGATCTGTTGCCTGCTGGGCGGATGCTCAGCCTTGGTGTCGCGCGTGCACCCGTAGTTGCGGACCGTGGCTATCGCTGGACGGCTGCTCACCGAACGCAGCTGTCCAAATGCGTACCAGCGGCCGCGAAACGCCGTGCCAAAGCACGCGTCAGACAGCGGGAGCAGGCAGCGGTGACGCGGCCTGAGACCCCGCCAGCTGCTGACCAACCCGTCCGGCGATGATCGACATCCAGAGGGCATTGCCGCTGCCCTGCAACGGGGTGAGCGCGTAGGGCGGCCCCGCCGGTGCGGGGCCGCCGGCCGCTAAGTCACGTCGCGGTCGTTTGCCACATGGAACTAAGGTGCGGTGGCCGCGGCGGGAGCGCAGATCGCGGTCACTGTCGCCGAGACAGTGTTGGCCGTGCTGTCGTTATCAAACGTCACGATCCAGCCGGTTTTGCCGCTCGCAATCGCGCGTCTGTATCGCACCTCGACGATGCGAAATGTTCCGCGGTTCTCGCGCTTGACAAGGGGAATCCGGAACGCGAAGCGAGGTGCGCGCATAATTGAGGGGATGCGAGACGCGATCATCACACCACAGTGGCGGGAGTTCTACGAAGCGACAGGCATCCCAGCTGCGGTCCGGGTCGGACAATCCGTCCGACTGACCGGGCACACCGGAACCCGCGCGGACGGATCGTTCTCCGCCGATCTGTCAGAGCAGTCGCGCCAAACGTTCGAAAACATCGCTGACACCCTTGCTGCTGCCGGGTGTACTTGGGCTGACGTTGAGGAGATCACGGCTTATCACGTCGGATTGCAAGCCCAAGGTGATCTTGTGCTTGAGGTCGCTCGAGAGTTCATGTCCAAGCCCTTCCCCGCGTGGAGCGCGATCGGAGTAACCGAACTCTACGAACCCGACGCCGCCGTAGAGATCAGAGTGATCGCGACCATTCCGACCGCTCGGCCGTGAGCTGGCCCCGAGGCTCACGAGACAAGCGCAGGCTTCCGCAGCTCGATCGAAGCAACACCTCTCGCGAGTTAGTGGCCCTTGTAAAGATTGTTCCGCAGGCACCTTAGGTGTCTTTAGCATCGGCCCATGAGTTCCGCTCGAGTCTGGGCGACTTGTTTGGCTGTGCTGCTCGTGGCGTTGGCGACGTCCCCGTTGGCTATCGCGAGCGCCAGGATCACCGATGCCTCGGCACGCGTCGACGAATCGCAGCGGGACGGATACGCTCAGGAAGCCTTCACCCTGACGGTGTCCAAGGGTGCGCAGCCGATCGAGTCATTGAACCTCGGACCACCGTCTGGATTGCAGTATGGGCCGGTCGGTCAGGGGCTACAGGTAACGAGTGCAGGCAAACCTGTTGCTCACACGGCCAAGCACTACCAGAACACCATCGCTGTCTCGTTTAGGCATCCCGTGATGAGCGTTCGCATCGAGATCTCCTCACCCGCGATCCACAACTGCGCGGCCGGTGCCGTGTGGCCCGTCGGGGCTGTGGGTGCGACCGGCCTCGATGCAGGTCACGGCACGATTGAACCGAGCGCCGTCACGGTGCGTTTCATCAAGGTTTCGTCTCCGGGCTGGTGGCATCCGAGCCGTTCGGCGCAGAACGCAGTGTGCTGATCAGCTTGCCTTCGTCATATGCAGTTCTTTTCGCCAAGCCCTAGGACTAGGTCCTGGCATGCGCAGAAGGCGTTCAAGAGGATTGCGGGCTGCACGGCGCGGCCCAGAATGGCGAAGCGGAAGCAGCAATGCGCGTGTTCTCGTTGGGCACCTCTCCGAGTGCGCAAGGTTTAGTACCGGCCGCCGGTCTTCGATCGATCCGGAAGCGAGCGGGACTCCCGGCGAAGTTCGCCACTGACGATGACCTAACAATGTGGACCGGCGTAGCTTGGATTTATATGCTTGCGCCTGTGCAGCCGCTCAGCGGCGGGCATCGCCGCAAGCTTTCGAGATCGGAGGTGTGGATGACCGAGGAGGAGACCGCTGTCCGTGCCGCCGTGCTCGACTATGTAGAGGGCTGGTTCGACGGCAATGTGGAGCGTATGGAGCGGGCGCTCCACGCGGACCTCGTGAAGCGCTGCCGCGGCTTGGAGGGCGACGATCCAGACGTGATGGAGACGCTAACCGCGCGTGAGATGATCGACGCGACGGCAGAAGGTATCGGCAGTAGTGAAGACGCCGATGATCGACAGATAGACGTTCAGATCACATATCTGCATGGAGATATCGCGGGCGCGACGTGCACCTGCCATCGATACGTTGACCTCCTGCACCTGCTCCGAATGCCTGAAGGCTGGAGGATTATCAACGCAGCCTGGGAACTCCGTTAGGAGACAACACTCCCGCTGTCGGAACGCGTGAGAGAGAGGGTAATCCTCGCTCGATCCGCCAACAGAAGCGGTTCGACGTCAGCGAGGTGGCGCAAGACGAGTGGCCGCCTCGTCACGCTCGAGGAGCTGCGACATACGGTCCTCCGCCACCCGTACCGTCTTCAGCGTGAGACCATTCGCTCCACCCGCCAATGTCAGTATCGACCACTTGAAAGCCGAGCTGAGCGGCAGCGTCTCGCGTTGGGATTCGGCATGCTGGTAGCGGCCATTTAGCGAGAGGACGTCGGGATGAGAACGGACTTTGTGAGCGCTTCGGAGGCGGAGGCGATCGCGCGAGAGGCGATCGTGTTCGCGTATCCAATGTTGTTCAACTACAAGACGATCTGGGAGCAGACCCAGGACTCGTTGTCGAGTTCGTATGTTGGCGGGTTCAATCACTATCGCCATTACACGCGCTCGTACACGTCGGCCGACGCCGACATCGTCACACCCAACAACGACAGTCCTTACTCGTGGGCGTGGTTCGATCTTCGGCGAGAGCCAATGGTTTTGCGGGTTCCGAAGGTCGCGGAGGATCGTTACTACGTGGTCCAAATGTTCGACCTGTTCACGTTCAACTTTGCGTATGTCGGGGTGCGCAAGACCGGGTTTGACGGTGGCGACTATCTGATCGCTCCGACCGGATGGGACGGAGATGCGCCTGACGGGATCAGGGACATTCTTCGGACAGAGAGCGAGATCGCGGGCACGCTGACCCGGACGGCGCTATTCGGCAGCGATGACATGCCGACCGTCCGCGCGATCCAACACGGCTACACGATCCAACCGCTGTCTGAGTACGCGGGTCTTCGCCCACCTGCGCCGGTCCCCGTGCCCGCGTTCCCGGCATGGGACGAGGAACGCGCCCTGTCCCCCGACTTCGTCGGTTACCTCAACTTCTTACTCGCGTTCATCGACCCGCACCCCTCAGAGACAGCGCTCTATGAACGCTTCGCCGGGATAGGTATCGGCGCCGGTCGTCCATGGCGCCCCGAAGAAGTACCAGCCGATGTGCTTGAGTCGATAGGGGCGGGCGTCAAGAGCGGTCTTGCGGACATCGGTGAGAAGGCGTCGCACACCGTTTCATCGATCGGGATCTTCGGATCGCGTGAGCAACTCGGCGACGATTACCTGACGCGCGCCGTCGCGGCGCAGATGGGCATCTACGGCCAGGTCTCCGAAGAGGCCGTGTACGGGGGAAGTCGCCTCGACGCCAGCGGCCAGCAGATGACCGCCGACCACTGTTACAAGCTGCACTTCGACACGGCCACTTTGCCGCAAGCGAAGTTCTTCTGGTCGATCACGCTCTACAGGCTCCCGAGCCGCCTCCTCGCCGACAACCCGATCAATCGCTACTCGATCGGCGACCGAACCCCCGGGATCACATACAACGACGACGGCTCGCTCGACATCACCCTCCAGGCAACCGAACCAGAAGACGCGGTCGCGCGAGCGAACTGGCTACCCACCCCCAGCGAAGGTCCGTTCACGATCATCTACCGGATGTACGGTCCCAGCGAGGACGTACAGCACGGCAACTGGTCCTTGCCACCCATCGAAACCGCGAACTGACGAGGTATCTCGGCCATCACTTCGGTGCAACCTAGGCGACCCTGTACTCCTGGATCGACACTGTCGATACGGCTGACACGGACTTCCCCAGGTCGATCAATCCATAACTCTCAGACGACGCCAGCCAGACTGCTGCTGTGCGAGACAGGCATTCGTGGGTGAGAGCGATGACTTCGTGCGTTGCGCCTGTCGCGCCAGGTGTGCCCTGGCATTCTGTCCGCGAGTCCTCGCGAGTGCCGACCAGCTAGGAGCCGTTCCCGCGATGTAACCCAAGGGGCGCGAGACTGAAGCATCATGAGATATGTCGCGCTTCCTCTCGCCATCGTCTGCGCCACAGCGGTCGCGGCTTGTGGGTCATCGAAAGCGTCAAGCGGCACGAACACCAGCGCATACACCAGGCAGGTCGCGGCCGCCCGCTGCATGCGTGACCACGGTGTGCCGAACTTCCCCGACCCGACTCAGTCAGGTGGCAACACCGTCTCCGAGACGCCGGGCAGCTCAACGATTACGATCGCGGGCATCGCATTCAGCGGACCGGCGTTTCAGGACGCCGAGAAGCTCTGCGATCCGCTCGGCCTCGGTACAGGCCGGCCGCCCGTCAGCCAGGCAACAAAGAACCAGCTGATTGCGTTCGCCGAGTGCATGCGCCGCCACGGTCTCACCCAGTGGGCCGACCCGACTTTTCCGCCTGGCGGTGGGATTCAGCAGGGCGGTGGGACTTACAGCCGGACCGACCCAAAGGTCGAGGCGGCCGCCAAGGCTTGTAATGACCGCGCCTAGCACGCGGTCCGCTTGCTCCACGCTTTATCACCGAGGTTGCCACGAACTCAGAGTTCGACCACGGCGCGGTGCTTGTTCGTCGCGGCAAGGGCGGCAAACGCCGCGAGGTAGGAATGGATCGCTGGGCCTGGGACAAACTCGAACCCTGGATCGAGACCGACCGGGAGCTCCCGATCGGTGCGCTTCTATGCGTGATCCATGGGCCGACTGCCGGCCGACGCTGGGAACCCTCCGCCATCCTGCTCGTGGCATGGCACCCGTCACGAGCAAACTAGAGTGCTGGCGTGTCTCGCGCCCCACTTGTCGTCCCGGTCCTATCCGATGGTGTCGTCCTCCTCCGGCCATTCGTGCCGGAGGACGCAGATGCGCTTGCGTGCATATGGCGAGATCCGGAGATCCAGCGGCGAAACACCCTGCCTGCGGCGCTGACGGTCGACGCAGCCCAGGCGTGGATCACCGACAAGCTGGCGCTGGGGCACGATGGCCTCGCCTGGGAGTGGGCTATCACCGACGCCGCGACGGGCGAGATGGCTGGTCGCAGGGCCATCAAGGAGCTGAATTGGAAGGACTGCCGTGCGGTCTGCTCGGTGTTTGTCGCCGCCAAGTTCCGTGGTCGCCGGTTCGCAGCGCGCTCGCTGAGGCTTGCTGCCGCTCACGCGTTCGAAACAGGAATGGTTCGCATCCAAGCAGATTGCGAGGCCGATAACGCGGCGAGCATTCGCAGCGTTATCGCGGCGGGAATGCAACACGAAGGGACTCTGCGCGACTACTTCGTGGCTAATGACGGCAGGCACGTGGACGCCGTTACTTTCAGCCTCCTTCCAGCCGATCTGGCGGCAGCGCCGCCACTTTGACGGGCCCGTAACGGCCAGGGCCGGCTCATGCTCACGCGGCTGCTGGCCGGCAACTGGCACCCGCTGGTCTGACAGAACAGGAAAGCGCTCCGTCCGACCTCGTGTCGGACTGGGCCGCCTGACCTCGGAGCAGCGATTCAAGATCGCGACCGCGATGACCTAGGCAGTAGGAAGCGCTTCAGCGGTGCGTCGGCGGGGGCAGTCAGCAGCGTGCAGCCCGTCCGGGTAACGACAGATGGAGCACTTCGGTGCGCGGATGGCGAAGGCACCCTGACGCGTGGCAGTCGGCTGCTCGAGAACTTGAAGTGACACCGCCACGACCTGGCCGACCGGGACCGCATCAAAGACGCTCTGCAGGCCGAGCGTGGCGCCCTCAAGGCTTGCCCCGGGCGTCGACGCGATGATCTGAAGGCCCGTCGGTTCGTGACCCTGTGCTCTGGTTGCGTCGATCAGGGTCCAATCGGCCGCGTCTGCAAGCCAGGCACGATAGTGCTCGTAGGTGGCGGCCGCAGCCGGACCGTGTACCCGGGGCAATTCTTCTTCGGTCAACCTGACCTGCAGAATCATGAGCAGCATCTGGCTGACCTTATCTCAGGAGCAGCGCGCATACGCAGGCTATTTTGCCGAGCGTCGGCCAAAGTGACGACGCCCTTCGCCCCGGGTTGCCGTTCATCACGTCCCACCGTCGCGAATACTGCTTCGCAGCGAGATCTCCCCCCACCGGAAGCCAGTCGGATGCGGCTCAGGTGCGAGCGGGCTCGGAGGTAGCGCCCGATCAGGATGGGCCATGTTGTACTCGGGCGGTGCGAGGTCGTTGGGGCCGTTGGGATGGAAGAGCGACGCGAGGTACTGAAGCTGACCGCGGCCCGGACCAATCTCGAACATCCCTCCGCCGTAGGCTTCGATGCCCTCCGCCGCGCAGTGATCGTAGGCGGCGAACAGCTCGCTGAGGCTTCCGAAGCGCGACGGCTTGATGTTGAGCGCGCGGGGTCGGCCGGGCATGGCGTTCAGGTCGTCGATCGAATGGATCGGCTCATCCCAGGACACACGTCCGAGATCGTCCGAGAGCACCGCGGTGGTCTCCCGAGTCAACGCCGGGTCCTCAATCCACGCATCCGGGAACGCTTTGACCACACGTTCATAAAGCTCCGGGTCCGGAGGCAGTTCGACCGAGGCGTTCGTGTACAACCCCTTGAGATCAATCACGCGGACGGTGCAGATCGCGGCGATCTCCTCGAGGGTCTCCGCTGTCCATGAAAGCGTGGGGTCGAGCTTGAACTCGAGGTCCGGGTCGTTCCGCAGACGAGCCCGGATCGGTTCGACCGATGGCGGTTCGCCTAGCCGAACCGATGAAACGAAGCGGACCGGGCTCGGGATCCGGTCGACGGCTTCTGCGAGTGATAGCCCTGCCTGGCGCAGGCCGAGGTCCAGGGCCGCGCTCTCGAAAGCCCAGCGCCGGTAGAAGCGTGAGGCTGGCCTGCAGGGAGTCACCGGGAACAGGTCGATCTCGTTGAGTGCCGCCGACAGTCCAGCCAGCGTCCAGGCCTCCGAGAGCATGGGTGCAGGGTTACGCAGGAACTCGATCTGGTCGATCTGGTCCCAGGTGACATCCTCGCCAAGCCCCTCCTCGCCACCCCCGCGCAGACGCACGACCGTCGTGATCTTGGTGAAGCCGCTCGACGTATCGCGCACCAGCGGTGTGTATTCGATCGACTCGATCTCGACCGGCAGAGCCGCGATCGTCGCGAAGGTGCCGGGGAATTTGATCGGTTCCTCTGTCGCGAACGGTGTCGAGGTGTCGGGCGCGCCGCTTACGGCGCTCGGCGGCTCTTCGGAGTCGGGCAGGCTCATCGTGAGTTTCCGAGTCTATGTGCACTGGCCCGCCGAATCGCTGGCTCATCACCCCGCCGGGTGGAGCGTGCTGACAACCGGCGGTCCGAACTGGGTCCGCGATGAAGGCCGACACCAGTTTGTTGCAACCCCCGACTCAGCGCCTGCTGTCCACCGATACAGCCGCTGTCGATGGCACGTCACAGCGCTGGAGAGGGATCGTAAGGTCGCCCGTGGACCGCGCGTCACCCGTCGCCCAACTGGTGGGCAGTAGCCTTTGCACCCGTGAAGAGGTATGAGTGGCCTGTGGTCCGAGGGACGGCGCTGGCTCGCGTATTCGTCCTGCTGTCAGTTTTTTGGGCTGCAACCAGCCTTATCGCACCGGCGTCTGCAGCCGCGAGGAGAACGGTTGTCACCGTCGTCAGCGACTCTGTCGCGGCGTCGATCTCATACGTGCCGGCTGCCCAGGCCGATCTCGAACATGGTCTGGTGGTGCGGCTTGATCTCAAGGTTTGCCGGCGCTTGATCGAGCCCAGCTGCGCGTATCAGGGGAGCGCACCGCCAACTGCGCTAAGCGCGGTTAGGTCGTATGGCACCCGGCTCGGGCAGGTGCTCGTGGTAGATGTCGGGTACAACGACTCATCCTCGGGCTATGCGCGGGGGATCGACACGATCATGCGCGCTGCTCTCTCACAGGGCGCGAAGGGCGTTGTCTGGGTGACGCTGCGGGAGGCCGGGGATTACGCGTCGGACTACAGATCGATCAACGCCGAGATCAAGGCGGCCGCGCGGCGCTGGCCGGAGCTGATCGTTGCAGACTGGAACGCCCACAGCGCGGGGAAGTCATGGTTCGGCACCGACGGGCTGCATCTCAACCCGTCCGGAGCGACTGCGCTTGCGAGATTTCTTCGACCGTTCGTGATCCGCGCAAGCGCTCAGGACCGGCGATAGGCGACCCCGCTTGCGCATTCGAGTAGACCGGAAAAGGCACGGTGTACCGATCGGCAGGCGCTCTGCGCATCGTTTGGGGGTCCTGCGGGTTTACTACGGACCGATGAAGCTTCTCCCAACTGTCACGACCAGGCTTTTGGCGCTGTGCTGCAGCAGCCGGCGGGTGGCGGCGATGCTCGCCGCGAGTGCGATCGCCCTCGCCCTGACGGCATCTGTAGCTCAGGCGGGCACGGCCAACGGCGGTCTGCCGGGGGCCGGGACCGACCCGATCAGCGGCATGACGTGGGGGGCGCCGCATAACGACGACCTGTGGAACGCTTACGAGTCCGCCTCAGGGTCCAACCAGGTGCTGCTCGGCAAACTCGCGTTGCAGCCACGGGCGGTGTGGCTCGGGTACTGGGACCCGATCGGTCAGGTGCGCGCCGAGACGGCGGCGACCGTCGCTGCAACGCAGAACGGGAACCCGGACGCGCTCACCGAGTTCGCGACCTTCGAACTGCACCCGTGGGAGACACGGACGGCCGGCGGGCCCTGGAGGGGGCCGGTTGGCGGGTCCTGGAATGTGAGCGCCAACGAGGCCTGGTATCGCAATATGGCGGCGGGGATCGCCAGCGCACCGGCGCTGGTGATAGAGCAGGTCGACCTGCCGTTCGCGCTGAAGACCTCCTCGTCGGCGCCCGAGCGAATTGACACCTACGCCGCCCGCGTGTTGAGCGCCGAACCACACACGACGGTCTACATCGACGCCGGCACGGCCGGTTGGCTGACCGCCGCCAACGACGCCTCACTGCTTATACGCAACGGCATTCGCTACGCACGCGGGTTCGCGCTGGACGACACCGACTATGACCCGACAGCGGTCGAGGATCGGTTCGGGGGGGAGGTAGTCGCGGCGCTGGCTAAACGGGGCGTGAAGGGCAAGCATTTCATCGTCGACACCGACGAAAACGGGCAGCCATACAAGCCGCACCAGGTCACATGGGGACCGATCAACGACACGCCGATGTGTCACGGACGAATCCAAACGGTCTGCCAGCGGACTGGGATCCCGCCGACCACAAACGTCGCGTCGGCACGATGGAATCTTGGCTCCACGGCCTCGAAGGTGGCCAAGCAGTACTGCGACGGCTACGTCTGGTCCGGGCGGCCGTGGGACATCGATGCCGGTCCGTTCGTCCTGCAGAATGCGCTCTGGCTCGCCAAGAACGGGAAGTACTGACCGCTCTCGTCTGTCACCGGTCACCCCACTGCGTGTTTCCGTCACCGCTGATCTCAAACCATCGGCGATGAGTCATGCTCTGATCCCGAACCTCGAGGCGGGTGGTGCCGTTGTCGTCGGGCGCTCGAAGGAGCCTGACGGCAGCGGCCACGACTCCCGGGTCGGAATCGATGACAGAGGCGTCCGCCGTCAGTAGCGCGCGTTCAAGCGCAGCCTCGCCGCGGCGATCGCCGCCTGCTCTCCGCACATCTTGGAGCGTCTTGAGCGCGTCACGCAATTCGGCACCCTCGTCCGCTGGCATCTGATTCTCCCCGTTGCTTGTGCACACCCACCCTACTCGGGCTGTTACCACGTCTCCAACGTTGTTTCACCGGGAGCTTCCGCGGAAGGCCTCCGGCCAGCGAGGACAGCCTCGCTTGCGAGCGCTGGAGCCCCAAGCAGGTGTTGCCCTCAGACCTGACGGATCATGACAAGGTGCTCCTGCCTCACGCCGTCGACGCGGACCCAGGTCGTCTCGCCGGCGACCGCAAAGCCTGCAGCCTGATAGGCGTGCAGAGCGGGTGTGTTACCGACAACAACAACCAGCCGCAACTGATGCGCGCCATGTTCGGCAGCCCATGCGGCGCACGCGTCACAAAGCATTCCTGCGGCTCCACGACCTCGCGTCGTAGGCGCGACCCACATTGCAAATAGCTCCGCAAGCGCGGGTTCATCCACACTCAGCGAGACCAACGACAAGCCAACCCAATCATCGCGGCCACTGAGCGCAACGAACGTCCGTTGCGACAGCCCTTGCTCTGACGATCGAGCCCATTGCTCCCAGCGCTCTGGGGGATACCCGAGCTCATGCTCGTGCGTCGAGCCAAAGGCCTCCGGGTCCGCGGCAAGCGCGCTCAGGCGGACCTCGCGCAGACGTTCATGCTCATTCGCCATCACATGCCTGATTCGAAGTGCCTCCACCACGCGTCGACGTTACCGACAGACGCGCAACAACCACCGGCCTCGGGCGAATCCCGGAGGATGGCTCGATACCGTTGCACCGATGAGTGCGGAGCGCGAAGTTCTGGGCTGGGGTGACGTCGGGCCGGCGACCCGCCAGCTGGCCGAGACGATCAACGCTGACGGCTTCCAGCCGGATGTGATTCTCGCGATCGCGCGCGGGGGCCTGATCATCGCCGCGAGCCTGGGGTACGCGCTCGGAGTCAAGAACACATGGACGATGAACGTCGAGTTCTATACCGGCGTCGACGAGCGCCTCGAACTTCCGATCATCCTTCCACCCGTCCCAGATCTCGTCGATCTTGAAGAGGCGAAGATCCTGATCGCGGACGACGTTGCCGACACCGGCGCGACGCTCTCACTCGTGAGGGAGTTCTGCGGGCCTCGCGTTGGTCAGATCCGCATCGCGACGTTATACGAGAAGCCGCACTCCGTGGTCAAGTGCGAGTACGTGTGGCGGCGGACCGATAGATGGATTGTCTTTCCGTGGAGCGCAGAGCCGTCGTTGACCCCAAGGCACCCGGCCCTGGCAGCGCCCCCGGCGACTCCGGGTAGGGAAGCGCCCCGTTCGGCATGAGCCCGGACAGCGCGCTTCCCTGAGGCATCAGAGGTAGGTCGGGCTTGGGATCAGGACCGGCGCTCCTGTTCGACGTATCCGCCCTGACCGTCAGACGTGACTCTCCGCTCACGGGTGGATCCACGCTGACCGATGCCGCCCCAGGTGCTCCAGAAGAACAAGGAGATCACCAGACCAACCACTCCGACGATCATCAGGATCAGACCGATCGTGTGGATGTTGAAGCCACTGGTCGTGACCGAAACCGCGAAGCGCAGAATCGCGCCAATCGCAATCAATAAGAGGCTTGTTCCGACTCCCATTGCCATCCCCCTCCCTGCCGGGTCGTTTGACGGGCAGCGGTTGCTTCCCATCTGATGCGTGCAGCTACCCGGAACGCAGCTTTCCAACCGTCGTTGACAACTGCGATCCCGGATTGGCGGCAGCGAGCGATGACCAGTGCGAAGCGCTGGAGAGTCCCACTCCTAAGAGGACGTTTCGCGACGGTGACGGTGAGGCCGCCCCGCCTCACCGTCACCGTGGTGACCTGTCTGGACTACGACAGGAAGCCGAGCTTCTTGAGCGTGCCGGCGGCCGCGGCGGCCGTGATCGGCTTCGGACCGAAAGTCGGCAGGACGGCGTTGCCGTTCGGCAGGATCGCGTCGAAGAACGAGTAGTGGGTCGCCTCGTTGGCGGCCACGCCACCGGCGGTGGTCTTCAGCTCGCTGGAGCTGAACTCGTCGATCGCGCCGAGGTAGGTCGAGACGAACGCCTCCTCGAGCGCCACGCCCGTCTTGGCGAGAGCGATCTTGCTGGCGACGTACTTGGCGGGCACGTTGAGCGTGAAGCCCGTCGGGGTGTTCTTGGGGCCGAGAGCCTTCTTCCATGCTGCCAGGTGGGCCTGTTCGTCCTTGTAGGCAGCCTCGAAGTAGACGCGATCATCCGGGTCGAACTTCAGCTTGGTGAAGTACGTCTTGAGGATCGCACCATAGATCGTCACCGCCAGAGTCTCGGCGATGTACCCGGTCTGCAGGACCGTGATATCGCTCTTGGTCATGCCCGAGCTCTTGGCAAAGGCGACGCTGTTCATGGAAGCGAGCACACCACCTGACCCAACCAGCACGAGGCTTCCCTTCGCAGCATTGCGGATGAACTGACCGCGGCTTTGGCCTGCTTCTACGACGTCACTCATGGTTGCTCCTTGCGTTGGATACGGAGACCGCATCGGCCCGTGGGCCTTTGCTGCCCTCTCTACGCGCAGGAGCCGGTGTCGGATCACTGCGTGGCCGGATTGCGAGCTCAGGCCCGGGTACGGAGTCAGCGCCATCGAATTCATCAGGAGGCGGCCTGATGGGCGGTGCCGAGTGCTGTTCCTGCTTTCCGCTGCCGGCGTTCAAACAGCGCGGCGACGGCGATGCCGATTTCAAACAGTATGTACAGCGGAACGGTCTCCAGCAGCATCGTCACCGCGTCCCCGGGAAGGAAGGCGCCGACCGCTGCGCAGGCCGCGATCGCGTACCGGCGTCCGTGCCGCAGTTGGCGGGTGCTGATCGCGCCACTCTGAGTTGCGACGACCACGAGCACGGGAAGCTCGAACAGCACCCCCATGGCCAGCAGCAGTTTCGCCGCGAAGCTGTAATAGGGGCTCGCCTGGACGAGCACGTTGAACTCATCGGCGTTGAAGTTCTGTAGGAAGTGGATGGCCGCCGGAAGCACAACGAAGTAGCCGAACCCGACCCCGGCCAGGAACAGCCCGGGGATGGCGATCAGGAGCGGCCGCGTGCGGCGTTTTGCGGCCGGATCGAGTGCAGGCATCAGAAAGTTGTAGGCCTGCAGGAGAAGTATCGGTAGGGAGATGATCAGCGCGAAGATCAGCGAAACGGTCACGGTCGTGGTGAACGGCTCGCCCAGTCCGAGCGTGACCGGTTTGTCGCCCTGCGGGGGTGCGGAGAGCCGGCGGATGTCGTGGCTGACGGCGGCGTTGATCTGGCTCAGCGACATCCTTGCGCTGTTTGATCGGCTCTCTGACCTGACGACCATCGTCAGCGCCTTCACCCGGATGGCGATGTCGCGTGCCGAGCGCTGCGTCGTATAGCTGTGCCCGAGCGGGCCGTTGCCGTGCCGTATCTGCTCGGTGGTCTGGTGGGATAGGGGCGCGTTGACGATGCGCAGCAGTCGACCGTTCTGCCAGAAGCAGAAGGCGAACGCAGCACCGAGGACAAGCAGAGCGACGATCAGCCGCGTCCTCAACTCGTCGAGGTGATCAACAAGCGTCAGGTGTTGGTCGTGGTCGATGCTGCGGATCGCCGTGCCCAACAACTGCATCTCTGGCACGCTTCGCTCTCTGCGTTTCCGTGCGCGGCCGATTTACAGCGTGGAGGATCGCTCGGTGGACGAGGTCGTGTCTGTCGTCGTGTCAGTTGCCGCCGGCGCTGTGGCGTCCAAGTGATGGACGGCGGGCTGGCTGCCGATTGCGTCCTTGAACCCACGCAGACCGTCGCCCAGTGAGCGTCCCATCTCCGGAAGACGCTTTGCGCCGAAGACCAGCAGCAGGATGACCAGCAAAAGCATCAGGTGAATTGGGTTGTCAAGTCCCATCATTGCTCCGTTCGTTCGCGGGGATCTTCAATGAGGCATACGCGCCGGAAGCGGGATCGGATCACCGGATCGCCCGAGATGGGAGTTGACATCGGCGAGCGCCGGTCGGCCTTCGAGTGGACGGCGATCCTCAGGAGGCCGCCGCGCTAGCTGAGCGAGGCGACGACCACCGGGTTGCTGGTGGGGGCGGGCGAGCCGCCATCGGGCTCGGCGGTGACCATCACGAGATCCGCGCCGCGCACCGAGCCCGGCACGACCACATCGCCTCTGCCGGAGGAATTGACGCCGAACAGGGCCCCTGCCGGCGTGGGAGCGCGTGAGCCGCGCTTCAGCCAAACCTCATAGATCTTGCCGGTGCCCGGTTGCGGCAGGTGCTTGATGATCAGTTCGGCGCGATCGCCGGATACCTTGACCGAGGCGTCGCCAACGGAGGCCGCATAAACATGCGTCGGGGCGTGCCGACCACCAAGCTGCTCGCCGCCGAGCACCGCAACGCCGAGCAGCAGTGCAACACAGACTCCGGCAATCGCTCGACGAGGCATCAGCCACACGCGACCGCTCGGCTTCGCCGTCTGATGTTCGGACCTGATCTCATGCATCACCCTCCGGCGGACGCCGCTGGGTACCTGATACTGGTTCGTGGCCAGCGGGAGAGCCCGGACGACGCCCGTGAAGCTCGCAACGTCCTCCTGGCAGATCGCGCACGCCTTCAGGTGTTCGCGGAACGCCTCTGCCTCCGCCGGCTCGAGTGCTCCCATGGCGTAGGCGGCGGCATCGCCACCGTACCTGTCGTGGTCGGGAATTCCCGGTGTACCGCTCATCCGAAGACTCCCTGGGGCTCATCGAGCGTTGCGCGCAACTTCGTCATGCCAAGTCGCATTCTGCCCTTTACCGTCCCCGGCGGCAGTTGCAGCAGCTCCGCGATCTCGGTGTGCGTGAAGCCTCCGAAATAAGCCAACTCGATGACCTTCCGCTGTTCCACGGGCAGGCTCTCAAGCGCATGATGCACGGCTCGGGACTCCTCGCGGCGCTCAACCTCGGCATCGGTTCGGTCACCAGACTCCAGTCGCTCGACGGACTTGTCGTCGTCGACGTTCTGGCCGTCACGGATGGCGCTGCGGCGGAACGCATCGACCGCGCGGTTGTGCACCACCCCGAGCACCCAGGAACGGACGCTGCCCCGACTCCGGTCATAGCGTGCTCCCGCCCGCCACAGCGATATGAAGGCCTCCTGGACCACATCCTCGGCAACCGCCCTGCGACCACACATCCGGAACGCCAAAGAGAACGCCGGACCGCTATGGCGATCGAAGATCACCTCGAACGCGCCGGCATCGCCCGCGCCGACCAGCTCCATCAGATCCTCGTCGGCCAGCGAGCCATAGCGGGAGGAGCGTCTCGATCCACGATTCAGAAGCACGTCACACAGTCTCCCCGCCGCAGCGGCTCAAGGTGCCAGGAGGATGGATCCGAAAGCTCGCACACAAAGCGTGTACGCACCAGGCGCGACCCCGGATCACATCATTGCTGCGGCGAGCTCTCGATGTCGCCGAGGTGGCGGGTCCATCGCTCTTCGATCCGACCGAAGCGCCAGACCGATAGGGCGAGCGCCCAAGTTGCGACAAACATACCCACGATGATGAAGCCGAGGAGGTTGGTGTTGACGTTTCCAAACCACTCCCAGAAACCGCCGGTCAGGCTCAGTTGTGATGCGAGCAACCCTGCGAGCTCGATCGTGCCGATGACGAAGGCAACCGCGACCGACAGTCCGGTCACGGTGATGTTGTAGAAGACCTTGCGCACGGGTTTGGAGAACGCCCAACCGTAGGTGAAGTTCATGAACGAGCCGTCGATCGAGTCGAGCAGGGACATGCCGGCGGCAAACAGGATCGGCAGGCACAGGATCGCGTACCACGGCAGGTCCGTGGCACCGGCCGAACCGGCGACCACGAGCAGTGCGACCTCGGTGGCGGTGTCGAAGCCCAGACCAAACAGCACCCCGATCGGGTACATCTGCAGAGGACTGTCGACTCGTTTCGTCAGTCCGCCGAGAAAGCGGTTCATCATCCCGCGCTTGTCGAGCTGCTCCTGGAGTTGTTGCTCATTGAACGACCCGCTCCGGAGGTCACGGAACACCCTGATGATCCCAAGCAGGATCAGCACATTGATCCCGGCGATGATGTAGAGGAAGCAGCCGGACACGCAGGCTCCGATCCAGCCGGTCACGGTGTGCAATTCAGACGTGTCGTCCTTCACCGGCCCGTCGAGGGAGCGCATGCCCAGCGAGATCAGGACCGCCAGCGCGAACACGATCGTGGAGTGGCCGAGGCTGAACCAGAACCCGGTGCTGAGCGGTGTCTTCCCCTCATGCATCAGTTTCCGGGTGGTGTTGTCGATCGCAGCGATGTGATCGGCGTCGAAGGCATGTCGGAGTCCTAGCGTGTAAGCGGTGACGCCAATCCCGATCGTGAACACTCCGGACGCGCCGAGGCCGTACCCATGCGGCGCCACCAGCGTGATCAGCGTCAGAAAACCGACCAGATGAAGGCCCGCGACCACCGCGATCATCATGTACAGCGACCGTCTCTGACTCCGATCGAGCGACGCCAGGAAGCTCCGCGCAGCGGGGATCACACTCAGCAAGCTACTCGCACACACCCTCGGTTGCACGTTTGCGGCGGCCGAGCATAGTTCATTTCCTCATGTAGTTGATCGAATTTATGCTGCTGCGGATGCAGGACGAACTCCGACTCCATGCGGACGTGCTCGTCGTCGGCGGGAGCCTGGCTGGAACCTGGGCTGCGGCGGGCGCTGCCAAGGCCGGCGCGGCGGTGATTCTCGTCGACAAGGGCTTCTGCGGAACCAGCGGGGTTGCGGCACATGCGGGCCCCGGGCACTGGTGGGTGCCACCAGACCGAGAGGCGCGCGACGCAGCGATTGAACGCCAGCTCGACAAGTCCCGGGGCCTCGGCGACGCGGAATGGATGGAGCGGGTCCTGGAGACGACCTGGGAGACACTGCCCAGGCTGTCCGGCTACTACGAGTTCCCGCGCGATGACCATGGGCAGGTTGTGTACAGAGCGCTCCGGGGACCGGAGTATTTGCGTGCCTTGCGACGACTCATCGAGGACCTCGGCGTTACGGTGCTCGACCACAGCCCTGCACTTGAGCTGCTACAGCATCGCGATGGAGCGATCGCAGGAGCTCGCGGCATCCGTCGTCAGGAAGGGCGCGATTGGATCGCTCGGGTGGGAGCGGTGGTACTTGCAACCGGCGGCTGTGGCTTCCGTACCCACACGCTTGGGGCCTGGTGTAACACCGGGGACGGGCTTTTGATGGCCGCGGAGGTTGGCGCTGAGCTATCGGGCATGGAGTTCTCGGCGTATTTCGGGCCAGCGCCTGCGCGGTCGAACATGACGCGCAGCATGTCCTTCGCATTCGCCCGCTACACCGATGAGGCGGGAGAGGTCATCAGGACCACGCCCGAGACGCTCGCGGTCGATCTCGAGCCCGCCATGGCAAGGGGACCCGTCTACGCGCAGTTTGACCGGATGCCTCCTCAGTTTCGCGACCATCTGCGGTTCATCCAGCCGGCCTTCCTGATTCCGTTCAGTCGCTTCGGGATCGACCCCTTTGGCACCCGGTTCGAGGTCGCGTTGCGGGGTGAGGGGACGATCCGCGGCGTCGGCGGGATTCGGCTGCCAGAGCGAGGTGCGAGCGCCGGGATCCCCGGCCTCTTTGCAGCGGGCGACACAACGACCAGGGAGCCGGTCTCGGGCGCCATCTCTGGTAGCGGCGCCCAGAACTCTGCATGGGCGCTCACGACTGGGCTGGTCGCCGGTCGGGAAGCTGCCGAGGCGGCGATCGCAGACCGGCAGCGCATCGGCGAACCAGTCGTCGGGGCTGGTCGAGCTGCACTGACGGGGCAGTCGACAACACTCCAGGAGCCCGAGCTTCGAACGATCGAGGTCAATGTTCAGGACGAGGTGTTCGATCTCGACCGCGCCCTCCGGCGAACCGACGCGAAACTTGGGAGCTCGCTTGACCGGCTGGAGCAGATCTGGCCGCTGCTGCGCGATGGCAGACCGTCTGAGGATCGGCGCGAACGACTGAGAGGTCGCGAGACGGCGGCGATGGTCGCCACGGCGCGTTGGTGCCTCGCATCCGCGCGTCACCGCGCCGAGAGTCGGGGACTCCATCGACGCATGGACGCACCGTACGAACTGAGTTCATATACGCACCGTCTCGGGATCAGCGGCGTCGATGAGCCGGTCATTCGCTCGATCCCGGTGTCTGCTGGTGGTGGGGGAGAGCAGAGGGCGGCTCGGTGATCGCCGTCGTGTTGGAAGATCGGTGCATCGGCTGCGGGCGCTGTGTCGAGGTCTGCCCGACCGACGTCCTGGAAGCTCGGTGCTGATGAGCGTCCCCGGATCGCCCGGGTGATGGACTGTCAGACATGCTTCGTATGTGAGCTCCACTGCCCAGCCGACGCAATCTACGTTGACCCCGCGTGCGAGACACCACGTTCGGTCACGGTCGAGGAGGCTCTGAATGCTCCGTCGCTCGGTCAGTATCGGCTTCATGCGGGCTGGGGCGATCGTCCTGAGCAGAACCCGAACGAATTCTGGTTGATGGAGCGGGCTTTCGCCTGGGTCTTCGCAGAGCTTGCCCGCGAGCGTGCAACCGCCCAGGCGGACGCGGTGACCGCCCGCTAGCACCGGGGTGTTCCGGGGGAAGACCGGTTCCGTGGGTCGTTCGATGTGGACGGTTCAGGATGCGGTGAACCATGCGCGTGATATAAGTCAATAAAATCGATTGACTTAGTTTGACACAACGCACAATTCAATACTGCATGAACTAGATCGACTTTATGGTGATGTCAATGAACGGAGAAGCTGACCTGGCCGCAATCGGTTCCCTGCTTGCCGACGGGACCCGGGCCACGATCTTGATGACGCTGCTGAATGGCGGAATGACCTCAGCGTCGGCGCTCGCCGCACGCGCCAACGTCTCGGCGTCGCTGGCGAGCAACCACCTCCGGAAACTGACCGAGGGGGGTCTCGTGGTCGTCGAGCCACGCGGCCGTCAGCGTATGTACCGGCTCGCGAGCCAGGGCATCGCGGAAGCGCTTGAAGCGCTGATTCCGCTCGCGCCGCCCGTGACGGTCAGGTCACTGCGGGGCGCGCATGATCGGGACAATCTCCGGCGCGGACGGCTGTGCTATGACCACCTTGCCGGCCGGGCTGGGGTGGCGGTGACACGCGGTCTGGTCAACACCGGATGGCTGGAGGAGCGCGAAGGCAGCTATCTCGTGACCGACCTCGGCATGGAGGGCTTCGGCCGGTTCGGGATTGATGTCCCGACACTGATGCTCCGACCGCGACCGCTGACCAGAGCCTGCGCCGATTGGAGCGAGCGTCGCCCCCACCTCGCGGGCAGCCTCGGTGCGGCGATCACAGCGGAGCTGCTGCGACTGGCCTGGTTTGACTCTCGCGAGGCCAGTCGCGTGGTGGTGCTGAACGAGACCGGGCGTAGGGAGCTGTCGGCGCGCTTCGGGATCGACGCCGAGAGCTTCGATCTGCCGAGCGAGACGGCGGTTGCCGCATGAGCGGACTTCGCTCAGACGACGCGGGTACCGCGGCATGGCACCGCGACCTCGCCGAGGGCGACGCAGCCGGCTCCAATGGCCGGGCGCACACCCCCGACCGCACTCGTGAGCTGTATCACGTCAAGGCGGGGGAGCTGGATTCCGACACCGGACAGACGAGGGGTATGCGCCGCTTCGAGGCGCTGTCGCGCCGGCATGGCGGTACGACGAAGATCTGGCTCGGTGAGAACCACGTCGGCCCGAACATGAACTCGGGAGACCACCACCACGGCGAGGCCGAGACCGGGATCTATGTCGTATCCGGCCACCCTGAGTTCGTGTTTCCCCGCGACGGCGAGGAAGCCAGGGTGAAGACGGGGCCGGGCGACTACATCTTTGTGCCTCCGTATGTCCCGCATAGGGAGGAGAACCCGCATTCGGAACCGGCTGTTGTCGTGCTCGCCCGCAGTACTCAGGAGGGGATCGTCGTGAACCTTCCAAGCCTGTTCTCTGACGAATCGCAGGTGGCTGACGATCAGGCGTGCGAATCGTGACCATTCCGAACCTCAGGCTGTCGGTCGACGTCGGCGGCACCTTCACGGACTTCGTCCTGTCGGGCGATGGGGTGGGGGAGCGGACTTATAAGGTCAGTTCGACACCGAGTGATCCCTCAGAAGGTGTGCTTGACGGATTCGCTCTGATTGCCGGCGACCTGGGCCTCGACATCCCGGCTTTCGCCCGGCAGCTCGGCGTGATCGTGCACGGGACGACGATCACCACCAACGCCCTGCTGACGCGCACGGGTGCGGTCACCGGCCTGATTACCACAGAGGGGTTCCGCGACACGCTGCTGCTGCGTCAGGGGCGCCGCGAACGCCAGTGGGACTCGAAGACCCCGCCGGCCCCACATCTCGTGCCCCGCGAGCGAATCATTGCCGTGGAGGGCCGTGTCAACCGCGATGGCCTGATCGTGACCCCTTTGAACGAGCTCCAGGTTCGTGACGCTGCCGCAGGCTTCCGTCAGGAGGGCGTCGAGTCGGTGGCCGTCTCTCTGGTCTTCTCATTCCTGAACAACGAGCACGAGCTTCGGGTTGCGCAGATCCTGGCTGAGGAGCTTCCGGGGGCCTTTGTCAGCCTGTCATACGACATCGCGCCGCAGATTCGCCTCTATGAGCGGACGTCAACCACGGTGGTCAACGCGCATGTCGGGCCGATTCTCGGCAGCTACCTCGATCGGCTTCGGTCACGACTGGCCGAGCTCGGGTTCGACGGCTCGCTTCAGATCATGCAGTCCAATGGCGGTCTGGCGTCGGCGACGATCGTCGCCGAGCAAGCCGTGACCACGCTTCTTTCAGGGCCGGCGGGCGGTCCGATCGCGAGCGCGCGGACCACGGCTCCGATCGGACTCCCTAAGACGATGACGGTCGATATGGGTGGAACCAGCTTCGAGGCGAGTCTCGCCCGCGGCGGTGATACCGAAGTCCGCCCGTTTGGCGACCTGGCCGGCTACATGATCGCTACGCCGATGTTGGACATCTCGACGATCGGCGCGGGGGGCGGGAGCATCGCCTGGATCAACCAGGGTGGACTGCTGCGGGTCGGACCGCAGAGCGCCGGGGCCCAGCCAGGCCCAGCCTGCTACGGCCGGGGCGGAACCGCGGCGACCGTGACCGATGCCAATGTGCTCCTCGGCTACCTGGGCGACAGCTTCGGGGGCGGCGAGCTGAAGCTGGATCGGTCGGCCGCCGAGTGGGCGATCGGCCAAGTGGCCGCCGAGCTCGGAATCGGGATCATCGAAGCGGCGGCAGGAATCAAGGCCACCATCGATGCCTCGATGACCGACAGTCTCCGGCTGTTGACTGTGAATCGCGGCCTCGACCCGCGGCAGTTCGCGTTGGTGGCGGCTGGCGGGGCCGGACCGGTGCACGCCGCTTCGCTGGCAGCGGACCTGGGCATCGGTCTGGTTGTTGTTCCGCGCGATGCGTCGGTCCTGTGTGCCTCCGGCATTCTCGTTACGGACTTCAAGCACAGCCTTGTGCGGACGGTGTTTGGGCGCAGCCAGCGGCCCGACGACGTCGAGGCGCTTTTCCGCGGACTCGAGGACGAAGCTAAGGATCAACTATACCTTGAGGGTGTTGCCGCGGACGCGGTGCGCTTCCGACGCGTCGCCGAGGTTCGATACCAGGGTCAGCTTCATGCCATTGATGTTGGTCTGCCTGCTGATTCGACCGTCTCCACCGGGACGCTCCGGCGCCTCGAGGAGGACTTCCACCCGGCCCATGAGGAGCGTTACGGGCATGCGCTCCGAGGCACCGAAATCGAGATCCTCAACATCCGGCTCGAAGCGAGCGGCAGGGCCTGGGACACCCCCGCGCTCGGCGGGATCGATCCCGGACCGGACGCGGACCCCGCATCGCAGAGGCCGGCCTGGTTCGACGGTGAGTTCTACGAGACGCCCGTTTATGACGCGCTTTCGCTGGCTGCGGGGGTCGCAATCGAAGGGCCCGCGCTCCTGGAACTGCCCACCTCGACGATCGTGGTGCATCCCCGGTATCGCGTCGTCGCGCACCCATCCGGCAGCTTGCTGCTGCATCCCACAGCCAAACCACTGCAAGCGGTCGTCGAGCGACTGCGGTCTGGAGGCATCAGTGTCTAGTTTGACCGAGCCAGCTGGCGTCTTGGACGAGCCGGAGCGCGTCGCCGATCCAGTTCTCGCTGCGATCGTGGCCAACCGGTTGCAGGCGATCGCTGAGCACATGGCGGAATCGATGCTGCGCACATCCCGATCTCCAATCTTCCAGATTCGGGACTTCGTGACGGGAATCTTCACTGCCGATGGCCGGTGGGTTGCGACCAAGGATTGGATCCCGGTACTTGCGGGCTCGATGCCCGCGGCGTTCGAGGCGTTCATGAAGCGGTTCGGCGAAGAGGTTCGCGACGGCGACGTGTACGTCATCAACGACCCTTACCTCGGGAACAACCATCCCCCCGACATCACGCTGCTCAAGCCGGTGTTCTACGAAGGCCATCTGGCGTTCTTCACGATGAGCAAGGGTCATCACGCCGACGTCGGCGGGGGAGGGGTGCTCGGTTACAACCCCTACGCGGCCGACGCGTGGGAGGACGCCGTTCGGATTCCCGCTGTTCGTCTGTATGACCGCGGCGTGTATCAGCGCGACATCTGGGACATGATCCTGCTCAACGTCCGAATGCGGGAATTCGTAGAAGGCGACCTGCACTGCCAGGTTGGCGCCATCTCCGTCGGCGCAGACGACCTGATCGCAATGCTTGACAAGTTCGGCGTCGAGGCGGTGAACGGCGCCATTGACGAGCACCTGGCCGCGTCTGAGCGGCACATGCGCTCCGAGATCTCGGCGATACGCGACGGCGTCTACCGGGCCGAGCGGACGATCGAATATGGGAGTGCGCTGCACACGGAGCCGGTTGCGACCCGGGTAGAGGTGCGCGTCAACGGGGATCAGATCACCTTCGACTTCACCGGTTCAGATCCTCAGACACCGGGGTACGCCAATTCCACGTATCCGAATACGGTGGCGTCCTGCTGCATCGGCCTGTTCGGCGTGATCGACCCCGACCTCGGGATGAACAGCGGCTCGACCAAGCCCATCAAGGTGATCACCCAGCCGGGGACAGTGACGCACTGCGTGGAGCCCGCCGCGACGACACTCTGCACGCTCGCCAACACAGAGGCGATAGTCGAGGCGATCTGGCTTGCGCTTGCCGATGCGGTGCCGAACGGCTCTAACGCCGGCTGGGTGAGGGCGCGCAACTCCGCTGAGGCCGGAATCGAGGAGGCGACGGGACGGCCGTTCGTGACGATGGCCTCGTTCGGTGGCGGCGGTTCGGGCGCCACGCTGGGCGCCGACGGCTGGGACGGCATCGGCACAGTGGTGACGATGGGCGGGTCACAGACCCGCGACCCCGAGCAGCATGAGCTGACAGGCCCGTCGACCGTGCTTGGTTTCGGTCTGACAACCGACAGCGGCGGTGCCGGCAAATGGCGCGGCGGGCTCGGCATCTGGGTCCGGTACCGAGTCGATCAGGACAACCTCCCCAGCCTCAGTTGGGGAGGTGGCACGACCGATGCGGAGGTGCCGTTCGGGTTGCACGGCGGTCGTGGCGGTCAGCGCACGGTTCATGAGCTTCACCGTGCCGACGGCACGGTCGAGGAGGTGCAGGTCAACACGATCAGCACCGTCAACAAGGGCGACGTGATCGTCCATCGTCAGTCGGGCGGCGGCGGCTACGGCGACCCCTCGGAGCGGAACGTCGAGGCTGTGCTGAGTGACGTTCGCGCCGGCGTCGTCTCGCCGGAGGCGGCTGAGCTCGTCTATCTGACGGCGATCGATGTCGCCAACTGGACAGTTGACCACAAGGCGACCGCCGCGTTGCGGCGTGCTCGTAACTAGAAAGGAATCGGATCCGATGGCAATCAGCAATCTACGCGCCAAACGATGGCGGGCAGCGCTCTCCGGTGCAGTGGTGCTTGCGAGCGTCGCGTTGGCCGCGTCGGCGTCCGCGTCTTCGACCTCCTCCGGAGTTGCGAAGGCAGCAGCCAACATCAAGGCCGAGGAGAAGACGCCGACCTTCTATCACGGCCCGGCGTTCAGCACCGCCAAGGCGAAGGGAAAGACGGTCTGGTACATCGGCAACCAGAGTTCCAACATCATCGAGGAATGGACCAGTGAGACCAAGGCGGCCCTGAACTCCCAGGGCGTCAAGTTGAGGGTCTACGACCCGGGGGCGTCGGTCGCTGATCACATCAAGGGTTTCCAGTTGGCGATCGCTAACCACGCCGCCGCGATCATCCTCGGTGACGGCTATTCACCCGTGGTGTTCGAGGCGCAGGTCAAGCAGGCCAAGGCGGCCAAGATCCCGTTCTTCAGCCTCGTCGCCGGCAGCACACCTGAGTTCCCGCCCAAGGCACCGGGCCTGACGCTGGACGTCAGCTATGACTACTACGGCATTGGGAAGCTGCTTGCCGATTGGGTCATCTCCGACACCAAAGGCAAGGGCGATGTCTACCTGATCGAGACGCCTGACATTCCAAGCTCGACCTACGAGCTCAATGGCTTCCAAGCCGAGGTCAAGAAGCTCGCACCCAGTATCAAGATCACCCTCTCGAAGTTCAACCAGGAATCGACCTCGGATCAGGGTCAGTCTGAGTTCGAGAACCTGGCGCAGACGCAGGTCGAGAAGGATCCCAACCTCAGCTACATCGTCACCGCGTTCGACAGCCAGGCGCTCGACGTCCAGACGGGGATCCAGCAGGCCGACGCCGCTGGGCGGGTCAAGACCGCCGGGTTCAACTCGATTGTTCCGCAGATGGAGAACCTGAAGAAGGGAAACACGCCCTTCCAGATGGACATCGGCGGCGTGAACGTCTGGCTTGCGTACGCATTGGCAGACGATGTTCTGCGCTCAATCGTCGGGCAGCCGCTTGTCAAGGACCCGCATGTCGGCGTTCGGGTGTTCACGCACGCGAACGTCCAGAGCCTGAATGTCACGGCCGAGAACGACAAGGCGTGGTACGGGGTCGATTACCCGAAGCTGTTCGAGACCAAGGTCTGGAAGCATTGACCCTCGCGCTCGACGCATCTGGAATCTCAAAGACGTTCGGGTCGGTCACGGTCCTGCGCGATGCTGCGCTGCAATTGCAGCGCAGCGAGATTCGGGCGCTCGTCGGGCGCAATGGCTCGGGCAAGTCGACGTTCATCAAGGTGCTGGCCGGGTTCCACTCTCCGGATCCCGGCGGGCACCTTGCCGTCGGCGGCGAGGAGTTGGAAGCTCCCGGTGCCGCTGGGGGCGGCACAGAGATATGGGCTGAGCTTCGTTCATCAGGATCTCGCACTTGTGGACGCAGGCAGCATCGCGGACAACGTGCTGGTCGGCCGATACGCGACCGGGCGCGTCGGTCGAATTCCATGGCGGCGGGAGCGCCGGCGGGTCGCCGAGGCACTTGCGAAGTTTGGGGTTGATGCCGATCCCCGGGAGCCGGTGAAGAACCTCGGGCACGTCGACCGTGCGCTGTTGGCGATCACACGCAGCCTGCTTGAGCTTCCCGACGGGGGAGGGGTTCTGGTGCTCGATGAGCCGACCGCGTTCCTGCCCGATGAGGATGTTGAGCATCTGTTTGGCGCCGTCCGCAAGGTGGCTGCGTCGGGGACGGCGGTGATCTATGTCAGCCACCGCCTGGATGAGGTTCTCTCGCTCACCCACTCGGTGACCGTCCTGCGCGACGGACGGGTTGTCGCCGATGAGCGGATTGCGGGCCTCACGAAGGACAAGCTCGTCGAGCTGATCCTCGGCCAGGCGATCGAGAACTTCTACCCCGAGATCCCGCGGGCGGGTTCCGAGCAGGTGTTCGCCGCGCATGGAATCGGCGGCGAGACCGTCCGGAACTTCTCACTGTCGCTGTCAGCCGGGGAGATCGTCGGAGTCACAGGGCTCAATGGCTCCGGCTTCGACGAGCTTCCATATCTACTGTTTGGTGCAGCCCAGGCGAGTGGCGGAACGATCCACCTGCCCGGCTCAGAGCGTCCGATGCGGGCGGTGCAGCCGGCGGACACGATCGCGGCTGGCGTGGTGCTGCTTCCAGGCGATCGACAACGGACCAGCGGCGTGCCCGGCCTGAAGGTCAAGGACAACGTCTCGCTCCCCGCGCTAAGCCGATTCTTCCACGGTGGCCGGCTCCGGCATGCCGAGGAGCGGCGCGCCGTCAGGTCGATTTTGGATCGGATGCTGGTGACACCGCCGAACCCAAATCTCCTGCTGGGCCAGCTCTCAGGTGGCAACCAGCAGAAGGCACTCCTGGGGAAGTGGCTCCAGCTGAATCCAAAAGTCCTGCTGCTTCACGAGCCCACTCAGGGGGTCGACGTGCTCGCGAAGCGCGAGCTGTTCCTTCAGATCGAGCAGGCCGCCGCGGAGGGTGCCGCGGTCCTGATCGCGAGCGCGGAGGCTGAGGATCTGAGTCATCTGTGTCACCGGATACTCGTCCTCAACAACGGAGACGTCGTTGGACATCTCGCGGGTGCCGATGTCCGCGGAGACCGCATCGCTCAACTCTCGTTTGGTGAGGCGCCGACGGCTTCAGCACCCATCCCAACCAAGACCGGAGCGTTCGTATGACGGAGTCAGGCTCGGGCGGAAGCGCCACCGCGATCATCGAGGAAATCGAGTCCGAGACGGCCGCCGTTGGCCATCGCGATGCCCTCGGTCCGGCCGCGGCGAGCAGGGGTCGCGGACGGCCGCTGGGCGGGGACTTCGCAGAGCGTTACGGCCTGGTGATCGCCTGGCTGATACTGGCGCTCGTCTTCTTCATCACAGAGTCGAACTTCCGTTCGACCTCGACGTTCACCATCATCTTCGGGTCGCAGTCGACGCAGCTGATCGTGACGCTGGCCGTCGTCGTCGTTCTGCTGGCCGGAGAATTCGATATGTCGGTCGGGGCCGTCATGTCAGTCGCGTCGATCATGCTCGTCTACTTCAACGCGCAGCACCACTGGGGAATCCTGCTGTCGCTGGCTGCGGTCCTCGTGATCGTGATCGGAATCGGGGCGTTGAACGCAGCTCTGATGCTTCTCTTCAACGTGCCATCCATCATCGTCACGCTTGGCATGGCGACGCTGATAACAGGTGTCTCCCAGGGAGTTGCCGGAGAGGCGGCCGAGGGCGGCGTGTCGCAAGGGTTTGTCGACACCGTCAGCCACCAGTGGCTGGGGTTGCCGATCGCTTTCTATGTGGCGCTGGTCATCGGGGTCGTTCTCTACTACGTGATCGAACACACCCCGTGGGGGCGGCACCTGCTTTTCGTTGGTCGCGGCCGCGAGGTCGCGCGGCTCGCAGGCATCCGCGAGCAACGCTACCGCGGAGGTGCGCTGATCGTGGCCGCGTTGCTGGCCGGGATGGCCGGAATCCTGTTGGTTGGCCTGACGGGCGCCAACTCCCCTTCGACGGGCGACGCATATCTGTTGCCGGCCTTCGCTGGAGCCTTTCTCGGGTCAACGACCATCAAGCCTGGTCAGTTCAATATTTGGGGCTCGTTCGTGGCGGTGTACTTCCTGGTGACAGGCGCAACCGGCCTGCAGTTGCTCGGTTACACCGGCTGGGTTGAGAACGCGTTCTATGGCGCGTCGCTGCTGGTTGCGGTCATTGCCACACAGGTCGTCGCTCGGCACCGCGGCAAGGCACTGAAGGTGAGCAAGTGAGCATCGGGATCGGGGTTCAGCTGCCGCAGACCACAGCGGCTACCGCCAAGGGTCTGCTCGACGCGGCGCGGGCCGCAGAGTCGGCGGGCTTGCGCTCGGTATCGGTGACGGAGCGTGTGCTGTGGCCCGTGGCTCCCGTGCGGATGCCGGACGGCTCGGACGGCTTTCCACCCGAGCACCAGAAGACGATCTTCGACGCCTTCGAGACGCTTGCCGCGGTGTCGGCGGTGACCGACACGATCGAACTGGTCACGGCCGTGGTCTGCGTGCTGTTTCAGTCCCCGGTGAATCTGGCACGCCGCGCCGCCACACTCGACCAGCTGTCGGCAGGTCGGTTCCGATTCGGGGTCGGCCAGGGATGGCTCGAGCAGGAGTTCCTGATCTCCGGCGTTCCGCCGAAGCGAAAGGGCGCCGGGTTCGAAGAGCACATCGGCGCCATGCGCGCCATGTGGGCGCCGGACCCCGTCAGCTTCAGCGGCCGGTTCTACGAGATTCCCGAGTCCTACCACGGGCCAAAACCGGTGCGCCCCGGCGGCGTGCCGATTCTGGTCGGGACGATCACCGAGCCGGGGGTGCGACGTGCGATCCGATTTGCGGACGGCTGGCTTCCGGGATCAGGCGTCGGGACAACCTGGGAGAGCCTCGATCGTGGGCTTCGGTTCTTCGGGCAGGCGGCGGATGAGACTGGTCGGCCGCGCCTGCCGATCCATCTACGGGCTCACACGCTCGTGACCGAGAGGCCGCTCGACGACACGCCCGATCGGATTCCGCTCAGCGGCTCGGTTGAGCAGATCGTCGGGGACCTAGCGCGGCTTGAGGCTCTCGGCGTGGACGACATCTGTCTCAACCAGACCCAGCGGGGCGTGCCGTTCGACGAACAGCTCGATGCCGCGATCCAAGTACAGAGGGCGATCCAATGACCACAGCGTTACAGAGGCGAGCGGATCCGGGCAACGAGGCTTGGGAGGCGCGACTCAGCTCGGTACTCGACGCCATCGCGGAGCGTGCGTCAGATCACGACCGAGCTGCGTCCTTCCCGCATGACGCCTTTGAAGAACTACAGCCGCTCGGGCTGGTGGGGCTCACAGTCCCAGCGGAACTGGGCGGTGCCGGCTCCAATCTCCAGACCTCCGCGCGGGTGCTGGAACAGGTCGCGGCGGCCGACCCGTCGGTGGCGCTCGTGCTGATGTGGCAGCTCATCTTCCAGGCCGGCCTTGCGCGACCCGACAACGGCTGGCCTGTCGAGATCCGCCAGCAGGTGCAGCGCTCGGCAGCTGACGAGGCTGCGCTGATCAACGCGCTGCGAGTCGAGCCCGAACTCGGGACCCCCGCTCGCGGTGGCATCCCTGCCACCACTGCCCACCGGCTACCACGGGATGAGGGCTGGCGGCTGACTGGGCAGAAGATCTACGCGACCGGGATTCCAGCCCTCCGTTGGCTGGCCGTCTGGGCGGCGTCCGACGACGAGGATCCGCTCGTCGGCACCTATCTCGTCGACCGCTCCACGCCGGGATGGCGCATCGAGGAGACCTGGGATCATCTGGGCCTGCGGGCCTCCGGCACGCATGACGTGGTCCTGGACGGCGTCGAGATTCCACTGGCCCATGCGGTCGATGTACGCACCCCTGGTCAGTGGAAGAGCGAGGATCGCACGGCCATGCTCGGCTGGGTCGGAGTGCTGATGGCTGCGACCTACACGGGCATCGCGGTCGCGGCCAAGGACTGGCTTGTGTCGTACCTCAACGACCGCACTCCGACCAACCTGGGTGCTCCACTCGCGTCTCTGCCTCACTTCCAACAGGCTGTGGGCGAGATCGAGGTTCTTCTTGAGGTCAGCCACACGCTGATCCGCGATGTCTCACGCGCGATCGATCACGGCGACCCCGGTGCTTCACTGCGCGGTCCACTGACCAAGCATGTGGGAACCGGGAACGCCATTCAGGTGACCGAGATCGGCCTGCGCCTGACCGGCAATCCCGGCCTCAGCCGTGTCAACCCCCTTGAACGTCACCACCGAGACGCCCTGACCGGGCGCGTCCATACACCCCAGAGCGACATGGTTCTCGGTGGTCTGGGTCGCACCGCGCTTGGTCGCGGCGGCGGTGTCCGCGTCCAGTAGTAGTGAAAGGAACAACACAACCCATGACCGCCAAAAGTGACGGAGCGACGGTTGTCGAGGTGACGGAGTTCACCGATCCTGGATGTCCTTGGTCCTGGGCCTCCGAGCCCCGGATCCGATGGGTTCGTCGCCGGTATGGAGGACATGTGGCGTGGCGTCGGGTGTTCGGGGTTCAGCTTGATGGCCCCGAGGGCGCGGACTCGGACGATGCTGCCGAGGCGCTCCGGCAACGGTGGCTGGGCGTGGCTGATCACGCGGAAGCGCCGGTGGCCGCGCGGTTGCTGAGGACCCACGCCTCGACGCGACCGGCCGCGCGGGCCGCCAAGGCTGCAGAGCGCCAGGGGGCGGGGGTGGCTGACGCGGTACTGAGGCGCCTGCGTGAGGCCTTTTTCGTCGTCGGCAATCCGCCCGACTCCCCCGAGGTGATCACTCTCGTGCTCGAGGGATTGCCCGATCTGGATCTTCCGGCGTTGCTCGACGCGGTCGATTCGGTAGGGAACCTGGAGGCGATCGAAGCCGACTTCGAGGAGACCAGGGCTCCCGACCCATTCGTGATCGACCTGCAGGCACCCGGCCCGCACGCCGGCGCAGCGCGAGATGACGGTCGCGGCCGTCTGCGGTACGGGTTTCCCACGCTTGTCCTGCGTAGCACTGTTGGGGAGCGGATCGTTCCGGGCTGGCGAGAGCTGTCCGAGTACCGGGACGCATTCGAGGCGCTCGACCCCAACCTCGCGAGCCTGCCCGAGAGTGACCTGGAGGTCGCTGAGGCGCTGGCTCTGCACAGGACTTTGTCGGCGTCCGATCTCGAGCTGATCGGTGGGGGCGCACCCGCGAGCGCGGTGCTCGTCGAGACCGCGACTACACCGTTGTGGGCGCTGCCCGATGAGGCTGAGCACATTGAGCGTGCTCGGCTCGTGGCTTCGCCGACATGAGCGTGGAGGCGGCGGCGATGCTTGACCTGGACCACGCTGGTCCGCCCGGCGGGCCTACGGACACGATGAGCCTACGTCAGGTCTACGGTCGCTTCCCAACCGGGGTGGTCGCCATCTGCGCGCTCCACGGCGGGGATCCGGTGGGCCTGGCGGTGAGCTCATTCAACACGGTGTCGGTGGAGCCGCCGCTCGTCGGCGTTTGCATCCGATGCAACTCGCGCAGCCTGCCACTGCTCGCTGCCAGCCCCGCTGTCGGCCTATCCGTGCTCGCGGAACATCAGGAAGGGCTCAGCCGGCAGTTGGCGAGGTGGAGCATTCCGGAGCGCTTCAGGAACGTCGCGTGGTCGGTGACCGGCAACGGCGCGGTGCTGATCAGCGGTGCCGCCGCGTGGCTCGAATGCGGGTTTGATGACATCAGGACCGTTGGCGACCATGACCTCGCAATCCTCCGTGTCAGGCGTCACCGGGTCGACGACACCCAGGACCCGCTTGTGTTTCACGCCAGTGCTTTTCATCGGCTGACTGCGACCGACCGCGCGGGTGGTGTCGGGTCGGAAGCGCCCTGACCGCCGCCATCGGCTGATCCAACATTGCGGGCTGTTGCTCTACGCCCTGCGCAGACCCGCGGCGGCGATGAGTGCTGCGCAGGCCAACAGCGCACCGGCGAGTGCGGTGCTGCGGAGTCCTGCGACGCCGAGCGCGATCGCGCCGATGATCGGCCCAGACGCGATTCCGAGGTTGAACAGGCCGGAGAACCAGGCGGTGGCGATATCAGTGTTGCCGGGCGCGCAGATGAGCACCGTCGTCTGCGCCGCAACGATGAACGTCCCGAGGGCGATGCTGTCGAGCGTCTGGAAGGCGATTGCCGGCGCGGCGTATGTCCCGAGCACGAATAGCCCGGACAGTGCGATCGCCAATGCCGCGACCGGGGCTGTGGTCGCGACCACCGGGCGGCGCGCGTAGAACAGGCCACTGCTCGCGAGTCCGATCGTCGAGCCGACACCGCCGGCTAGCAGGATGATCGGCACCGCGTGGTGGGGGAGTCCCGTGACCCGTGTCAGGAACGCGCTGATGTAGGTGTAGGAGGTGTAGAACGCGCCGACGGTCAGCGCTGTCGTGATCAGGATCCTGCGATAGCGCGCTCGGTTCGGGGATACGCCGGTGGCGGCATGGCTGTCCGACGGCCTCGTGTTGGGGAGCAGGGTGAGTGTCGCGACGGCCGCCACCAGCCCGATGCCGGCCAGCACGACGAAGGGGACTCGCCATCCGGCCTGCTGACCCAACAGCGTTCCACCTGGCACGCCGAGCACGATTCCGACCGAGCTTCCGGCAAACACGCTGGCGACCGCCCGCCCGCGCGCCGCGGGTGAGACCAGCCCGGCCGCCGTCACCGGTGCCACCGACCAGAACACGGCCTGAGCCGCGGCCGTGAACATTCGGGCTACCACCAGCTCCCCATAGCTGTGGGCGGCGGCCGAGCCCAGTGTCCCGCATGCCAAGACGCCGAGCACGGCCGTGAGAAGCAACCGGCGCGGCATGTTCCGCGTGAGGTGCGTCAGCGGAACCGATGCCGCGAAGACCAGACCCGCGTATAGGGTCACGAGCAGACCGGTCGCAGAGAGTGACGAACCGAGGCTTGCCGAGATCTGTGGGAGCAGGCCGACCGGCAGACTCTCAACGGTCACGAAGCATCCGGCGCCGGCACCCAGCGCGATCAGCGCGCCGTGGCGCCGGGCGGTGACCTCAACCTCGGCTACGCCCATCCGGAGCCCCTGGTGTAGTCCGACGGCCGTAGGCGCAGCGGCAGGCGCCGGCTCGCACGCGTGGGCGGCGCAAGCGGCTCGCGGGGCCCGATGCGCTCCCGGAGCGCGGCGTGCTGCCGCCGGTCCGGGCCGCGTTGAAGTCGGCTTCGTCATAGCGGGGTCTGATATCGGGCGCCCGCATCGCCACCTGGAGCTGGGTGGATGAGGGAATGAACATGATTTATCTCCTCTCAGTGCAACCGGTTGCAGAAATGGGCCAAGAAAAAGCGGTCATGCGGAGCCTCGGACGACCAGCTCCGCCGGAATCGAGGTGCTGGTGATCACGCCCGTCAGGACATGCTGGACCGCACCCTCGGCCAGCAATCGGCCGGCGAGCAGGGGGTCCTGACGAATGGTCGTCAGCGGCGGCTTCACATGCGCGGCGAGCGGCACGTCGTCGTAACCGACGACAGCAACGTTCCCCGGTACGTCGAGGCCCCGCTCGTTCAACACCTCGATCGCGGCGATCGCCATCACGTCGCTGTTGACGAAGACGGCGTCGAGGTCCGGGGCGCGGTCGAGCAACTGTGCCATCAGTTCACCGGCTGCGTGCTCAGACCACCAGTCGGCGTGGACGATCAGCTTGGGATCGACCTCATGGCCGGCCGCTCGCAGCGCGATCTCATATCCGTGCCGTCTGTCCACGACCTCTGCGGCACGCTCGGGGCCTCCGAGGAAGGCGATCCTCCGACGCCCGATCTTCAGCAGGTGCTCCGTTGCGAGCTGCCCGCCGCGACGGCTGTCTCCGCTGATCGAGCAGTACGAGCGGTCCGGAGATGGCGGACCCCAGACAATGAAGGGCGCCTGCGCCTCACGTAGGGCCCGCAACTGCTGGCGGCTGCACTGCGCGTCGAGCAGGATGAAGCCATCCGCGCGACCGGCCTCCAGGTAGCGGCGCGGCCAGGAGACGTCGCTTGGGCTCACGTGGATCATCAGCAGGTCGTAATCGCTCTTGCCGAGGCCGGCTGAGATCCCGGTCATCATCCCGAGCATGAACGCGTCGGGCACGACGCTGTCGGCCTTGTAGCCATAGGCCACGAGTGCGATCGCCCCGCTCTGCTGAAGGCTCAGGCGGCGGGCGCGGACGTCGATCTCAAAGCCGTGCTCCTTGGCGACCGCGCGCACGCGATCCTTCGTCTCAACGCTGATCACGGGGCTGTCGTTGAGCGCCCGCGAGACGGTTGATTTCGATACGCCCGCCAAGCGAGCGATGTCCGCTATCGAGTTCACGCTTGCCATTGCAACCGGTTGCATAGTAACGAGCTCGTCGGCGGAAGTCCAGCGCCCGGAAGCCACCGGATACTGTGCGCGATCGATGCTGCACGTGGTTCTGCTCGGTCTCGCCGCCGCGATCTATCCCCAATTACTGGCCGTCGTGCTGCTGATACTCGCGCTGCCGAACGCACGCGCGCTGCTTTGGGCCTGCTGCCTAGCCGGGCTCACGACGGCAGTGCTCGTCAATACGGCGATCTTCGCCGTCTTCAGGTCACGCGGCGCCGTTGCCGGCAGCAGTGAGTCTCGACTTGGCTCTGGCGCCTACATCGGGATCGGAGTCGCCAGCATCCTGATCGCACTGCTGATCGGAACCGTTGCGGGGCGGCAGTTGCTCGGTCGCGGGCGGGAGCTCGTGCCTTCGCAGATCCGGCGCTTACCGACCGTGGGGTCCACACCGGGCGATGGGTGGCGTGACCGGCTGGATGCCGCGCTCCACGACGGCTCCATCATCATCGCGGGCATCACCGGAGCGCTGCTGGCGATGCCGGGACCATTCGACTTCCTTGCTGCCGGGCGGCTGGCCCGGGAGGGGAGCGGCTGGCTCGAGGCGCTGCTGGCGTGCCTCGTATTCGCAGCACTGAAGTTCGCACTGATCGAGGTGCCGAGCGTCGCTTATCGCCTCGACCCTGAGGGCACGGCGAGCGTGGTATCGCGGCTGTCGCTCTGGCTGAAGGAGAACATGCTCGTGGCCATTGCGATCTTCATTGGCCTGGTGGGCGTGCTGCTGGTCGGTCAGGGGGTCGCCGGGATCATGTAGCGGGCGACCGCGGGCCACTGTGGGCTCCGGTGCGGCAGCCCTGCAATCGAGCAGGGCTGCCACTGTCATGCGTTCGGAGTTAGGAGGCGAGGGCCTTGGCCTTGATGGCGTCGAACTCAGCCTGTGTGATCGTGCCGCTGTCGAGGAGTGCCTTGGCCTTCTCGATCTCGGCCGCTGAGCCGCCGGCGTTTGCGGTCTGACGTACGTAGTCGTCAAACTGAGACTGGGCCTTCTGAGCATCCTTGTTCTGGCGATCCGCCATGCCGTCGTGGTAGGCGATCAGATACACGAACACTCCCAGGAATGGGAGGACGATCACGAAAATGATCCAGAGCGCCTTGCCCCAGCCTGACATGTCCTTGCGGCGGATGAGGTCGATGAAGACCGTGATCGCGATCCAGATCCAAACGATGAACGCGAAGAAGATCAGCATCGACCACAACACGCCCAGGAATGGGTACGAACTTGCAGTGACCAGCATTGGTTGCATCTACCCCCGAAAAGGTGTGTGTGGATTGATGTGTCGAGGCCGCGAGCCCAGCAATACGGCGGCCAGGGCCCCGACCTGAGTGAAGGACACTATCCGCTTTAGTGGTCGGTTGTCATTGGTGTCAACCCGCAGATCGCGGGATGGTGGCCACCAGTAAGCTCGCGGCCACGATGCGAGTCCACGCGCCGGCGCCAGATCAACGATGCCAGCCGAGGCATCCGGTGGCCAGCGCTCGTATCGACCGAAGGTAGTTCTGATGGCAGCGGATGCGACGCGGGGGCGGACCGTAATCCTGCTGACGCTGGCATCAGGTCAGTTCCTGATGACGCTCGACAGTTCGGTCATGAACGTGTCGATCGCGACCGTGGCCAAGGATGTCGGTACCGACGTGACGGGGATCCAGACCGCGATCACCCTGTACACGCTGGTGATGGCGTCACTGATGATCACCGGGGGCAAGATCGGCCAGATACTCGGACGCAAGCGAACATTCGCGATCGGGTGTGTCATCTACGGGTGCGGATCGCTGGTCACGGCGATCTCACACAGCCTGCCGGTGCTGATGTTCGGCTGGTCCGGCCTGGAAGGGATCGGCGCTGCGCTGATCCTGCCCGCGATCGTCGCACTGGTCGCATCGAACTTCCCAGCGCCCGAGCGGCCGCGGGCTTATGGGCTGGTCGCGTCCGCCGGGGCGATCGCGGTCGGTGCCGGCCCCTTGATCGGCGGGCTGTTCACCACATACCTCTCGTGGCGGTGGGTGTTCGCCGGCGAGGTGGTGGTCGTGCTGGTGATCCTGGCGCTGACACGTCGTATCGAGGACCAGGTGCCCGATTCGCGGCCCCGTCTTGACGTTGTCGGCACCGGACTGTCATCGCTCGGGCTGGCGTTGATCGTGTTCGCGATCCTTCGCGCCGGTGCATGGGGCTTCGTGATCCCGAAGGCCGGTGGACCGAAGTGGCTCGGTCTGTCGCCCTCGATCTGGCTCCTGCTGGGCGGCGGTGTGGCTCTGTATGTGTTCCTCTCCTGGGAGCGACGGCAGATCGCCAATCACAGGGAGCCGCTGCTCGACCCGGCGATCCTGCGTAACGTGACTCTGCGTGGAGGGCTGATCTCGTTCTTCTTCCAGTATCTGCTGCAGGCGGGTCTGTTCTTCGCCGTACCGCTGTTTCTCTCGGTCGCGCTCGGACTCTCGGCGATCGAGACCGGTGTGCGGATCCTGCCGCTGTCATTTGCTCTCCTCGCCGCGGCCGTGGGGATTCCACGGCTCTTCCCATCGGCGTCGCCTCGGCGTGTCGCCGCGCTCGGGTTCTCCGCTCTTTTTGCCGGAATCGTCGTACTGATCGGCGCGCTCGAGGCCGGCGCCGGTCCGGAGATCGTCACCTGGCCAATGCTGTTGGCGGGCCTGGGGGTGGGCGCGCTTGCATCACAGCTGGGCGCGGTGACGGTCTCATCGGCCCCCGACGAGCAGAGCAGCGCCGTCGGCGGCCTGCAGAACACCGTCACCAATCTCGGGGCGTCGATCGGCACGGCGCTCAGCGGCGCCGTGCTGATCGCCGCGCTGACGGGGGCATTCATGACCGGCGTCCAGAACAATCCGGCGATCCCTGTGTCCGTTAAGACGCAGGCCAGCCAGCAGCTCAGCGGTGGCGTCCCGTTCATCTCCGATGCGGACCTGAAGACGGCGCTCGACCAGGCCGGCGTCCCGCCGGAAGCGGCGACCGCGATCGTCGACGAGAACGCGAAGGCCCGGATCAACGCGCTGCGGTCATCGCTCTCGGTCCTTGCGATCATCGCTCTGATCGCGATCCCGTTCACGCTCAGACTGCCCGCCCGACTCCCTGAGTAGGCGCTTGCCCGGGCGGGCGACCGCACTCCAGCTTCGGCTACGCCTCGTCCGGGAGTTCGCTCGTCAACACGGCGGTCACCTCATCCGCGGGCTCGTCGAATTGAACGCCTGTGCTCCCGGGGGTGGCCCGCTGGCCGCCCCCGGGGGAGTGGCCGGGCTCAGGCTCGACCGGCGTCTCGTGGCGGTGTGCGCGAACCGCCGACTCCGTCTCCTCGTCGACGTCCCAGCGCACGAGGGTGTCGGCAAGCCGGTCATGGAAGCCACGGCGCCGCTCGTCGGTGAATACGGAGATGAGACCGGCGCCCAGCGGGATGATCGCCAGGATCAGGCCGACGAAGCGCTTCACCGCTCGCCTGAACCCGACGCGGCCTCCGGTCGCACTGATCACGCGAATCCCCAGAATGCGGTTCCCGAATGTCTGGCCGGTCAGCGTCCAGAAGGTCACGAAATAGAAGAGGCTCCAGGCAACCCAGGCGGCTGCGCCGAGAATCGCACCGACCGGGTCGATGCTCCCTTGGGCGCCGAGCAGCGAGGCGATCAGATTGATCGCGCCGCCGATCAGGACCGCGATCACGTCGATCACGATCGCGTCGATCAGCAGCGCGACCGCCCGCGTCACCAGACCGACATAACCGACCGGGGCGGGCTGTGTCACTCGCTGGCCTGCGGCCGGCGCCGCTTGAGCAGCCCGAGCGCGAAGCGCTCGGCCACGTCGTCAGCGACGACGGTGCGCGACCGCACGCCGACGGCGACATCGTCGGCCAGCCCGACCGTCTGGCGGCGGAGCACGGCTCGCAGTTCGGGTGAGCTCGTGACGTACTCGAGCACCTGTTGCATCTCCTCGCTTGCGAGCAGGCGCGTGGTGATGTCGTCGACCATACGGCTTTCCATCACGCGCGCTATCAGCCGGTCGAGAGCGGGATCGTCGAGCACGTTGGAGACGAGCGCCTCCGTCGCAGGGTGGTTGATGACGACCGTCACGATTCGGTCGAAAGCCCCCGAACTCAACAGCCTGTCGAGCACCTCGTCGCCGAGCCCGGAGCGGGACAGCTCATCGACGACTGTCCGGGCCACCCGAGTCGCCAGCAATCGCGCCTCCGCGACCGCTTCCCGCGAGAGTCCGTAGCCGGCCTCGCCCCAGTTGGCCGTGGTGGCCTCGGTGCGGCTGCGCAGCGGACCCAGCACTCGGGAGCGCCAGATCGCGGTTGCGGGCACCGTGACGGCTCCCGCGACGCGGACACCTGCGGAGACGGGTGCGCGCGACCGGTCCGCGACTTCGACGGCCACGCCCAGAACTACGTATGGGAGCTGATTGTGTCTGGGATCCATAAGTTGAAGGGTACGGCCCCGATCGGGCACGTGGGGCAGAGATTCCGAATCGTCGGCCGGGCTCAGCTGGTCAGATGGACTGCAGCCTCCGGCGTTGCCACGTGAAAGCTGAAGCTCTCCTCGAGGTAGAGGGTTACCTGGTCGGCGTCATGCGAGTCGTAGCCGAGTGAGATGTCCTGGCCGGCGTCGAAGACGAAGTCACCGCCGCGCTGGCTCAACAGCACGGCGCCGTCGACTCCCGGCACCCAGACGATCGGCCCGTCGAGCAGCAGGGCGACGTGCTCCCGGAGCGGATAGCCGCCGGGCACGGGCGCCGTCCCCAGCAGCCGATAGTGCTTCTGGCCGGCGGCGAGCGCGTAGGGCCCGGCGATGCCAGCTGCCAGCAGCAGTTCGATCGCCGCGGTCACGCGCTCGGCGTAGTTCTCGGCGCTGAGCCCGCTGAGCGTCTCGTGCGGTGTTGCCTCGATGACCCCGGTGAAGATGCCGGCCCAGCCGTTGAAGATTGCCCCTGACTCGGCGAGCGCGATCTGCTTGGCGGCCGCATCGAGCGGAGCCAGGTCGGCGTCGTCAGCCCCGCGGTCGGCGGCGCGCAGCTCCTCACGGGAGAGGCTGAAGCCGGCGCGCAGCTCGATCAGCGGCAGGACCTGACGCTGGAGCGCCGCGACCGGGGAGCTCACGCCGCCCTTGAGTGGAGCCACGCGGCCGAGGTTCGTAGCGGAATGCGACCAGCCCTGTGGGCCCTCGAAATCCACCAGCTTGCGCGCCCCGAGAGCTGGCGTGAGGCGTTCCCGCGCCTCCTGATCGAGCAGTTCCCAGCCGGCATCGCTGATCGGCGCGTGCGAACGAAGCAGATGATTCACGCTGATGCTCCTCTCAGACCGCCGATCCCGAGCGATCCGTCGTGGTTTGTGGTCTCAGACTCGATGATCCCTGGATCGCTCTCGGAGGGCGGATCCGTCAGGCCTTCGAGCCGCTCGGTGGTGGGTACGAAGAACAGCGTTCCGGTCACGGCGGTCGAGTAGTCGAGGACACGGTCGTGGTTGCCGGGCGGATTGCCGATGAACATGTTGGTCAGCATCTGCTCGGTCACGCCCGGGTCCGCCGCGTAGCCGATGAAGTACGTGCCGAACTCAGCCTGGCCGACGCGGCCGAACGGCATGTTGAAGCGCATGATCTGGCGCTCCTCGCCGTTCTCGTCGACGATCGTGTTGAGCGCCACGTGCGAGTTCGAAGGCTTCAGTTCGTCGGACAGCTCGACGTCACTGAGCTTCGTCCGGCCGATCACGCGCTCCTGCTCCTCGACCGTGAGCGCCTCCCAGCGAGCAAGGTTGTGGAGGTACTTCTGCACGATCACATAGCTGCCGCCGGTGAATTCCGGATCCTCGTCGCCCACCGTGACTGCGGCTCGTGCGGCGTCACCCTCCGGGTTCTCGGTGCCGTCTACGAATCCGAGCAGGTCGCGCTCATCGAACGAACGGAATCCGTGGACCTCGTCGATGATCTGCACGAGCGCGCCCAGCCGGTCCGCGATTCGCTGCGCGAGCTCGAAGCAGAGGTCGAGACGGTGCGCACGGATGTGGAACAACAGGTCACCGGGGGTGGACACGGCCGTGTGTGTGGCGCCCGACAGGGGGATGAAGCGGTGCAGGTGCCTCGGCCTGGGGCGCTGCTGGCACATGCGATCCCACAGCTCGGCGCCGATGCCGACCACGCAGCTCAGGCCCGCCTCAGGGATTCGGAATCCGACCGAGCGCTTGAGTCCGGGAACGTCGGCCAGCGCCTCCGCGAGCTGCGCCTCGCCGCCTGAGGGGACGACTGCCACCAGAAAGATCGCGGCCTCGGTGGACGGCTCGAGGATCGCCTGCTGTTGTCCTGGCGAGCGGGAGGCTTGGGTCATTGCGACGGACTCTAACCCGTGGCGGACCATCCGAACGAGTCGGTCGACATGAGGTCGGGGTCCTCTGAACGACCCCTCACACATGTGGCAGAAGTGTGACGGGCCAGACACACTTCTGTGACATATGTGAACCGTCCCAAAAGGGGATCGGGTCCACGGGCAGATCGGGCCCGCTCGGGGGCCGGCTGCGCGCTCGCGACCGGCGCCCCCAGGGATCCGGGCCGCGCCTGCTTTTATGAACCTATGGCCACCAACTTCCGGTCGGTGCTGAGGGCACCGGGCTGCTTCCGCCTGCTCAGCACCGCACTGCTCGGACGCCTGCCGCAGGGCATGTCGTCGCTGTCGGTGCTGCTGCTGGTGCGTGGGGCCACCCATTCCTACGCGGCGGCAGGCGTGGCTGTTGGTGCCAACGCGCTCGCGGCTGCGGCCGGCGCACCGGTGCTGGGCCGGTTGATCGATCGGTTCGGCCGGCGCATGGTCGTCGGACCGACGGCGATGCTGCAGGCGATCGTCTACGTGCTGCTCGCGGTGGCCGCCACACACCACGCCCCGACCGCGGTGCTGATCGCGTGCTCAGCCATGGCTGGGGCGCTGGTCCCGCCGATCGCGCCGGTCGTGCGAACAATGCTGCGCGATATCTTCCGAGACCAGTCCGTCAGGGAGACGGCCTACGCACTCGAGGCGATCGCGCAGGAGACGATCTGGGTTGCCGGGCCGCTGTTGGTGACCGTGATCATCACAGTGGCCTCACCGACGGCGGCGGTGCTGATGCTGAGTGTGATCGGGCTGTCGGGCACACTGCTGTTCCTGCGCTCGCCGTTGCTGGACACGACTCCCGAGCATCACCACGGGCACACCGAGGTGGGCTCGGCGCTTGCGAGCCACGATCTGCGCTGGCTGCTGTTGCCGGTGACGCTGCTGGGCTTCAGCCTGGGTGCGGTTGAGATCGGTATCCCGGCGCTGGCCCTGCATAACGGCTCACGCGGGGCCGCCGGGTTCCTGCTAGCGCTCTGGAGCTTCGGCAGCATGGTCGGCGGGATCCGCTACAGCGCAACGCACTGGCAGTCGCCGCTCGGCTCCCGCTACTTCATGCTGCTGGCTGCTGACTGTCTCTTCGTGCTGCCCTTCGTGGCGGCGGATTCGATTCTCAGCGCCGCGATATGCAGCTTCATCGCAGGGCTCGCGGTCGCGCCGGTGTTCTCGTGTCAGTACCTGCTCGTCGGTCAGGTGGTCGTGCCCGGAACCGAGCACGAGGCGTTCAGCTGGATCCTTTCAGGCCTGATCGCGGGTCTTGCCGCCGGGTCGGCACTCGGAGGAGTGGTCGTGGGGCCGCTCGGCGTGCACGCCCCGTTCGTGATCTCGTTCCTGGCTGCCGCGTGCGCGGCCGCCGCTGCGGTCCGTTTCCGAGGCCGCTTCGTCACGCGGGTCGCGCTCGCCTGAGGCGCGTCGCGTCTCAGGGCGTCCAGGTGCGAACTGCTTCAGGCCTGCGTCAGCGCGAGCGCGCCGGCGCGGTCCAGCTGCTGCGCCGCGGTGGCGAACGCCTCGGTGGCATTTGCGCTCATCGAGCCGACCAGCAGCGAGAGCATCGACTGAACCGAGATGATGCTGTCCGGAACGCCGTTCATGCGCTCGGTGTCGAACCAGTTCTGCGCGGCGGCCGTGAAGTCCACATAGGTGTCATCGGCCAGTTCGGCCGGGCTCTCCTGAGACCCGGCGGTGAGCGCAGCCGTCCCGGGCGTCGGGGCACCGAGCGCGCCGAGGTCTCCAGAGCCGTCGACGAGGAGACCCTCGTCAAGGACCTCCTGGAGCGAAGGCGTGCCATCGAGGAGGCTCGGCTGCACCGCGGTCATCTGAGGCATATCGGCACCCGGCCCGCTGCACTGGAGCGTATGGGGCCCCAACCGGCCGATAACTCGGACACTCGTCCGGGTGTCGGAGCAGACTGGTCAGATGCTGCGCCCGAGCGTCGATGCTGGCTTGCGGTCGGAGCGACTCCGAGAGGGCCGCTCGGTCGCGCCTGCACCGCTTCGGGTTGGCCTGATCGCGCTCCTTGCCGGAGGGCTGGCCGCCCTGGTCGGCAGCAGCGACGGCTTCTGGCTGAGCCTCCCGGCGGTGCTGTTGGCGGCAACGGTGGCACGGACCGCCCGGGGGGCGTTGTCAAGTGCGTTGCCGGTGGCGCTGATCGGCGCATGGGCCGCGACGACCGCTGTTCAGCAGGGTGCGATGCCGCCGATCTGGCTGGCCGTGCTCGTCCCGGCGCTAAGCCTGGCTGTGCTCGTGGGCTTCGGCCAGCGGCTTCGGCGCGAGCGCGACGCGATGCAGGACGCCGCCCTGAGCGACCCGCTGACGGGGCTGGCCAACCGTCGTCTGCTGATGTCGACCGCCCAATATGAGATCGCCCGCCACCGTCGCGCTGACGCGCGCTTCATCGTGGTGATGCTCGACCTCGACGGCTTCAAGCAGCTCAACGACCGCTTCGGCCATGCCGAGGGCGATCGGATGTTGCAGGACGTCGGCGATGCGCTCACGCGTGCGCTGCGTTCGCAGGACACGGTGGCGCGCCTCGGCGGGGATGAGTTCTGCGTGATCGCGCCCGAGACAGAGCACCCGCGTCCGCTCGCCGAGCGGATCGTGGGCGCGGTCTCGGTGGCGGCCGACGAGTTCGAGCAGCTCAGCACCAGTGTCGGGCTGTCCGTATTCCCAGAGGACGGGACCACGATCGAGCAGTTGCTGGAGGTCGCCGACGAGCGGTTGCTCGAGGCAAAACGGCGCCTGCACTCCGGATCGCGGCGTCATGCCGCCTGAGCCGCCGCGACGCGCTGCGACTGGACCCGGACGATAGGCTGCGCTGACTGTGGCGACCGGAAGCGACGACCTCTCCGCCCTGCAGGCGTCGCCGGCCCTGCACTGGCCGGCCAGCGTGTCCAACATCGATGCCAAGCTGGAGGTCGCCCAGCGTATAGCGGCGAAGGTGGAGGACGGGGCGCTGATCGGGATCGGCTCCGGCTCGGCGACCTACCTGGCGCTGTGGGCGATCGGGCAGCGCGCGCAGCGCGAGTCGCTGGCGATCCGGGTCGTGACCGCCTCCTACGAGACCGAATCGGCAGCGCTCACCCTCGGGCTCCAGACACTGCCGCTCGGAACGGTGCAACCGCAGTGGGGGGTGGATGGCGCCGACGAGGTCGATCCGCACGGTCGTCTGCTCAAGGGGCGCGGAGGAGCCATGTTTCGCGAGAAGATCCTGTGGTTCACCTGCGCCCGGATGCTGTTGGCTGTGGACTCGAGCAAACATGTCGAGCGACTGGGGCAGGGGTTCCCGATCCCGATTGAGGTCGATCGTGCAGCGGTTGATCTCGTCGGTCGCTGGCTCGACGCGCACGGTTCCAGTTCCTGGGAGCTGCGGCTCGCGGGTGGCAAGGACGGCCCGCTCGTGACCGAGTCCGGGAACCTCGTGATCGACGCCTGGTTCGATGAGATCGAGAAGGGCCTTCACGCCCGCCTGAAGGCGTTACCCGGCGTGATCGAAACGGGGCTGTTCGAGGGCTACATCTTCGACCTCGCCTGAGGCCGACGAGGTCCCGCGACTCGAGCCGGCCGGCTACTCGGACTGACGCCCGAGGATGGCCACGAAGCGGTCGATCCGCCGGCGCTGCTCGGCATCGAGCGGGCCCGTCGACTCAGTCAGCAGCGTCATCGGGCCCCGTTCATGGGCCCAGGACCGTGCTCGCTCGGAGAAGTCGTCGCCGACCCACAGCAGCGGAAGCGATCCCGCATAGGAGATCACGGTCTCGTCCTCACGCTCGCGCGTGGTCTCGGTCCGCACGATCGAGATCACGCTCCGTCCGAGGTCGTGGGCGACGGCGTTGATGGCCTCGAGCCCCTCAGCGCCAAGCAGCGCGACCTCACCCTCCCGCAGCATGTCGCGGGCCCAGCCGGCCGGTGCTCCGGCCAGGGTCGAGGGGGCACAGACGAAGCGAAAGCGCGTTTCGGGCGCGGGTGAGTCGGGCATGCGCTGAACGCTACCTGCTCGCGGCCAGAGCCGACTTGTAACCCTCGTGTTACTTGTTCAGACTGGGTGGTGGGAGCCCGCCGCGCGCTGCGTAAAGTAGCCCGTCGAATGTCGTCCGGCCGACCACTGCTGCGCAACCGTTCGCTGTTGCGCCTGCTGTGTGGCTTCGGCCTGATGAACGTCTCTGAGTGGGGCTTCATCGCAGCGCTGAGCGTGCACGCCTACCAGCAGGGCGGCGCGCTCGACGTCGGTCTGATCGGTCTGCGGTTCCTGGCCGGCGCGGTCAGCAGCGCGATCATCGCTCCGCTGGTTGCGAGCCGCCGGGGGCTGCTTGGCGTGGTCGCGTTTCTGCGCGCGGTCCTGCTCGGGGCCGCCGCTGTGGCTGCGATCGGCGGGAGCGAGTTCGGCGTGGTGCTGATCTTCGTCGTCGCCGACGCGATCGTGGCCGCGACATACCGCCCTGCACAGTCGCGCCTGATGCCGTCGCTGGCTCACTCACCGCAGGAACTGACGCAGGCCGTGGCCGGAACGAGCATGGCCAAGACGGTCGGCCAGGCGGTGGGCGCTCTGTTGGGCGGCATCGCGGTCGGGCTGATCTCGCCTCCGTCGGTGATGGCCTGCGAAGCCGGGGTGATGCTGCTGTCGCTGGCGTGCACCTTCCGGCTCGGTGGTAGGCCGGCCGCCGACTCCGGGAGCGCATCCAGCCGCCTGCGCGAAGGGCTCGCGGCGTTTCCGGGCGTCCTCAGTGACGCCGCAGCCTGGCCATTGGTGGTGGCAAGCGTGCTGCGCACGCTGGTCCGCGGCCTGTGGGGGGCGCTGCTTGTGGTGGTCGCGCTGCGGCTGCTCCACGCCAGCGACTCGAGCGTTGGCCTGCTCCAGGCCGCTGCGGGTCTGGGCGTGCTGTTCGCACTTCCGGTGACCGCATCCCAGATCGGGCGCCCTCGACTCGGGATTCCGTGCATCGCCTCGTTTGTCGCTGCCGGACTGGCACTGGTCCTGGTCGGGGCGTCGTCGGGCCTGCCGCTCGTGGCGGCGTTGGTCTTCATCTGGGGTGCCGCGATGGCGATCGCGGATGCGACATCACTTTCACTGCTTCATCGGCTGCTGCCGACCCATGCCTTCTCCCGGACGGTCGCGGTCATGGAGTCGCTGAAGCTCCTCACCGAGGGGATCGGCGCACTGCTCGCCCCGGCATTGGTGGCGCTGTTCGGGCTGCGCGCAGCGCTTGTGATCGCGGGCCTGCCGTTGCCGGTGCTGATGGTCACGACCTGGGTGCGGGTCCGCAGATCCGACCAGCTCGCGGCAGGCCGAGGCGCGATCGTGGCGAGGCTCCACCGAGCGCCGTTGTTCCGCGAGCTTGATATGGCGTCACTAGAGCAGCTGGCTGCAAGCGCACACCCGGTCGAGGCGCATCCGGGCGACGAACCGATCGTCCAGGGCGCTCCGGGCGACCGCTTTTACGTGATCGCCGCGGGGGAGGCGGACGTCCTGATCGACGGCCTCCGTGTCCGTCGGATCGGCGCGGCCGATGACTTCGGCGAGCGCGCGCTGCTGCGCGACACGCCCCGCACCGCGACGATTCGTGCGCTTACGGAGATGCGGTTGCTGACGATCGAGCGCGAGGCGTTCCTCGAGGCTCTGATGGGCGAGGCAGGCGTCCACTTCGAGGCACCGGACCGGCTCGACGTCCCGCTCGCCGAAGTTCTGCAGGGCCTTACGGCCTTTGAGGGGCTCGACCAAACCACACTGCGCAGGCTCGCCGGCGCGGCATGGCGGACGACGCTTGCGGCCGGGACGACAGTCTTCGACGTGGGGGATGAGAGCGACGCCGCATACGTGATCCTCAGCGGCCGGGTGGAGCTCCAGCGCGAGGGGCAGGTGGCGTCGGTGTTGCTCCCGGGCGAGATCTTCGGTGAGCTGAGTGTCCTGCACCGCACCCCCCGCCCAGGTCGGGCCGTGGTCGCCGAAACGGCGGTCGTCGCCGAGCTGGCCGCGGAGGCGATGCTGGCCGAGCTGAGGCTGGCGAACGCCTGACGCTGGCTAACCTCAGAGAAGCCGATTAGCATCGGTGCAGTTGGTCAGGTTGGGGTCGAGAGTGGCTCCGTCAAGCGATGCACATCGATCCCTACATAGTTCTCGGCAGCGCTGTCGTCGGGCTGCTCGTTGGAATGACCGGCGCGGGCGGCGGCGCGTTGATGACGCCGATGCTGATCCTGCTGTTCGGAGTGACCCCGACCGCCGCGATCTCCAGCGATCTGGTCGCGTCCGTGGTGATGCGACCGATCGGTGCAGGTGTGCACCTTCGGGCCGGCACCGTCAACAGACGGCTCGTGCTGTTGATGGCGGCTGGCTCTGTGCCCGCCGCGATCCTCGGTTCCTATTTGCTCAGCCTGATGGGCAACTCCGATGCCGACGTCAAGCACATTGAGTTGATCCTCGGCACCGCCCTCCTGATCGGTGCGGCGGCGATGGTGCTGCGCTACGTGCTTGACCGCCGCTCGGGCGTTGAGCGCACCGAGCTCGTCACCACGATCACACCGCGTCCGGTCCCGACGATCCTGATCGGCGTGATCGGCGGCGTGATCGTCGGCCTGACCTCGGTCGGGTCGGGCTCGCTGATGATCGTGATGATGCTGTTCCTGTATCCGACGATCAGCGCCAAGCAACTCGTCGGAACCGACCTCACCCAGGCGGTGCCGCTCACACTCGCCGCCGCAGTCGGTGCACTGATCTTCGGCAACGTACAGTTCGGCCTGACCGCCTCGCTGATCATCGGCTCTGTCCCCGCGGTGTTCATCGGCTCGCTGCTGTCCTCGAGCGTCCATGACCGCTATATCCGGCCGGTGATCGCGTTCGTAATCCTCGCTTCGGGCCTCAAGTACGTGGGCCTCGGGCCGGCGGCCCTGGGCTGGACACTGGTATGCGTACTGCTGTTCGGCACCGGCTTTGTGGCGTTTGATCTGAGCAGATCCCGGACGGCCGCGACCGGCTCGGCTCCGGTAGCCGAGGAGCCTGGTGCCGGGGAGCCCGGTGGCGAGACCGAATCCGGCTCGGGCGCGGCTGAGCCCACCGGCGCATCGCTCGCAGGCTGAGCCGTCCTTCCGTCCAGATCGCTTGAGCGCCGTCCCGTCCCGGCCGATACTCCAAACATGAGCGCACAGGCAATCGGCGGCGCCCCGTCAGATCTGGCAGCGGTCGTCGCACTGCAGGTTCTGCAGAAGACGCAGGCGGGCACAGCAGCAGTTGAGGCCGCCCTCAGTCAGAGCACGGGCGGTGGGGCGGCGCCTGTCATCAGTTCGAGCGCCACGGCTCCGGGCTCACTCGAGATCTTCGCGTAGCCGCCGACCCTCGGAGGACTCGCTGTCCTCCCAAGGGCGGCTTGCCGCTAGCTTGGCCGCGCCTATACGATCCGCCAGGTCGGCCGTCAAACGCGACCAGAGGTGACCAGCGTGAGCGCGAACCGCAACCTTGTCCTCACGGCGATGGTGTTCGCCGTGGCGATGGGTTTCATCGACCAGACGATCATCGCCATCGCGATCCCGAACATCCAGCGCCAGCTGTCGCTTTCGGCCACAGGAGCGCAATGGGTGATCAACGGCTATCTCTTGGCGCTGTCGGCGCTGTTCGCGTTCGGCGGCAAGCTCGGCGACGTGCTCGGCCGGCGCCGCATGGTGATCATGGGCGTGGTCGGCTTCGCGGTCACCTCGGCCTGTTGCGGGCTGACACCCAAGGGATCCGCGGCGGAGGTCTGGATCGTGACCTTCCGCGTATTGCAGGGCGCATCCGCGGCGATCCTGTTCCCGGCTGCGATAGCGATCGTCGCGGCGGCCTTCCCTCAGCATGATCGGGGTCGGGCGATGGCGCTGTTCTTCGGCATCTCCGGCGGCCTGACCGCGATCGGGCCGATCGCCGGCGGCTATCTGACCGAGTGGACCTGGCGGGCGATCTTCTGGATCAACATCCCCGTGGCGATCATCGCGCTGGTGCTGATCTCGATGACCAAGGAGGAGACACCACCGCGACCGGAGCCGATCGATTACCGGGGAACGGCGCTCGTCAGCGGCGGCATGGGACTGCTCGTGCTCGGGCTCCAGCAATCAAGCATGTGGGGATGGGGGAGCCCCAAGACGATCCTCTGCCTGCTTGCCGGCGTGGTACTGATCGTCGCGTTCGTACGGTGGGAGTCGGTAGCCGCTCACCCGCTGCTGCGGCTCGGGATCTTCACCGACCCGGTCTTCTCAGCCGACACGCTGATCCTCGGCCTGCTCTCTGTCGTGTTCGTGCCGTTCTTCTTCTTCGCGAGCGTGTATGCGCAGGTTTCGCTCGGCAAGAGCGCATCCAACGCGGGCCTCTACATCATGTGGTTCTTCCTCGGATTCGTGATCATGGCTCAGATCGGTGGGCGCATGCTGGACAAACGGGGCGTAAGACCTCCGATCGTGATCGGGAGCATTCTGGGCGCGGTCGGCTTCATTCTGCTGGCGGGCAAGCTGACGGACCTCTCGCTCGGAGCGCAGTCTCTCGACATCGCGCTGGCCGGTGGCGGCATCGGGCTGATGCTGGGGCCGTCCAGCACCGACGCGATCAACCGCTCGCCGAGCGCCAACTACAGCGAGGTCAGCGGCATCACGCAGACGTCGCGCAACTTCGGCGCGAGCATCGGCCTGGCGATCCTCGGCACGATTCTGATCACGCGCAATCACACCAACATCACGGCGGCTCTGACCAAAGCCGGCGTGCCCCACAACGCCGCGTACAGGGCGGCGCACGAGTTCGGACTCTCTGTCAGCAGTCAGGCCTCAGGAGCGGCGCAGCCACACAGAGTGGTGCATGCGGTGCAGCTCGCATTCGCGCAGTCGACGCAGACCGTCTTCTACATCATGGCCGGGGTGTTGTGCGCGACACTGGTGATCGCGCTGCGCTGGCTCCCACGAACGGCACCTCGGCACGATCGACACGGCGATACAGTGCCGGCCGGCGAGTCACTAGCCCGCTGAGATCTCGCGCGATGGCGTCACAACCCCCAACACCGCAGTGGCTGGTCGTGAAGCCGAGCCCATGGCCGGTCGATGAGACGGTCAAGCGGCTCTCACAGGTGATCCTCGAGAAGGGGGCCAAGCTGTTCGCGGTGGTCGATCACAGCGGTGAGGCCAGGGCCAACGGGCTTGAGCTGCGCGACACCAAGGTCGTGATCTTCGGCAGCCCACTGGCCGGCACGCCGGTGATGCAGGCCGCGCCGTTCGCCGCCCTCGATCTACCCCTGAAGGTGTTGGTGCTCGACGATCGTGGCAGGACCAGCGTCTGTTACGCCAGGCCCGCAGAGATCGCGCTGCGTTATGGAATAGATCCCGAGCTGGCCGGTGCACTCAAGGCGATCGAGGTGATCACGGACCTCGCGCTTCAGGACGGCTGAAGCCGCCGGCGGCGCGGTCCGCACCTGACGGTGGTGAGGCCGCCTGGTCTGGAAGAATGCGGCCCGTGCGCAGAGAGCTCGCAGGTCGAAGCAGGGCGCTCATGCGCGCGATCCGTGAGGGCGATCAGGCGGAGATCGAGGAGGCCGTCCTTCGGGTCAGTCGCCGCAGCAGGTGGCTGGCGCCACTGGCGCTGACTGTCAGCACCCTGGCGCTGCTGCTCGACGGCTTCCGGCTGATCTTCTCCAACTGGCGTCTGACGGTGATGCAGGTGCTTCCGGCGATGTGGGTCTGGATCGCGATGTTCGACTTCAAGGTGCACGTGTTTCACGGCCGCAGCACCCACCTGGTCATGGGCTGGAAGGCCTGGGTGGCGGCGCTGCTGGTCGCCGGAATCACCGTGATCGCGTTCTACGTGAACGCGATCAGCGCCTTCGCGATCATGGCTCCGGGGGGTCCGTCGATTCCGGAGGGGCGGGAGAGCGCCCGCCGCAACTGGCGACCGATCGTGATGTCAGGGTTGATTGTCGGCCTGATGCTCGGTTGGGCGACGGTCTTTGCAGCACGGCACGGGAAGCCCTGGTTTGCGCTGTCGCTGGGAATCTCGGTGGGCCTGCTGATGCTCTGCTATGTCTCGGTGCCGGCCCGTCTGCTGGGGACGGACATGAAGGCGCTGTCGCGCAAGGACAAAGTTGTCTCTGCGGCCGTGACCGGTGCGATCAGCGGCGTCGCCGCGGCACCGGCCTACGTGATCAGCCGAGTCGGGATCCTGATGCTCGGAACGCATTCGCTGTTCATCCCGGGGATCTTCGTGACCGTCGTCGGCTTCACGCTCGAAGCCGGCGCCTCAAGCGCGGTTCGCGCCGTCAAGATGAGCATGAAGCTGATGGCCGGCGGCTCGCTTGAGCCGGAGCCGAGCGAAGCCGACTCGAGCCCGTAGCTCAGGGAAGCGCGAGGGTGGCGTCGTCGGGGTGCGACGTCTGCAGCTGAGCATCCGGGAACTCGCGCAGCAGCTGCCGGCGCAGGATCTCAGTGCCCGCGGCCGCAAGCAGCACGAACACGAGCATCCCCACCGGCTTGCCGAAGGCCGGGAACGGCTGCCAGATGAACAGGATCAGAAGGATCCCTGCGACCACCGCGTACATGCCGCCGGGATGGGCTGCCGCATGGGGCGCCAGCCGGCGCCGGCCGGCTGTCGCCCAGCGGCTCGGGCCGTCGAACCAGCCCGCGGCCAGCAGCAGGGCGCCGATCACGATCACGCCCTCGGCGATCTGTACGAGCAGGCTCGTTGCCAGGTTCGTGACAGCGCTGACCGTCACCTGCATCGATGCGTCTGGGGTCAGCGCGGGTGGTACCTGATCGACGATGATCGCGCGGATCAACACGACGATCAGGCCGGCAACGATCCCGCAGACACCGATGTTCATGACTGTCCGGCGCCTGTGGCCCGGAGGCGAGACGAACAGCGCGAGCGCGAACATGAGCGGCGCCAGGATGTTGAGGATCAGCGTCGCGCCCTGGAACAGGCGGCCGAACCGCTGGATCAGCGAAAGCTGCTTGGATCGCAGCACGACCAGGTTGGCGACCGCCGGGGGCAGCTTGGCGCCGAGGTTTGCCGAGATGCCGAGCCGCGACGCGATCTGATTGACGATCGCGCGCATGTCGAGGGTGACCTGACCCCCGTTGTAGTGGACCGCGCCCTGATTGCCGTTGATGATCGCGATCAGTTGCTGATCGGCTGCAAGATTGATCTGCCGCCAGGCGTTCTGCACGACCGGGCGCGAGAGCGCCAGCTCGGTGCCTGAGACAGCGGCGTTGCGAAGCGCCCCCGCGAGCGGCGTTGCCAGCGGCTTCAGGCGAGGAGGCAGCGCCGAACCGATCTTGTTCGAGACATTGACGGTGGCGTAGATCTCGTCGACGATGTAATTGGCCGCCGTCGCTCTGACGTTCGGGTTCTGCAGCAGGCTGGTGCTGGTCGTCGCCCAGTTGTTGGCGTCGAGCACCTGGCGGTTGGCCCAGATTGCGACGATTGCGAGGATCGTGAGTACGGTCGCGATCCCGACCAGCACGTTGGCCCAGATGATGCGGGCGCGAGATGGCCTCGCCGCGGGCTGGCTGAACTCCTGGGTTTGCGGGGCCGGCTCAGCTGAACCGGGGGCGTCGGGCGGCGTCTCGGTACTCATCGGCGAACACGATCCTATTTGTGGATGGGTGACAGTGCGTCACCCACACCGGGTGAAGCGACGAATACGTGGAGTATCACGCGTGCGCCCCCGGAATGGCGTCTTCGTGATGTTTGCGTTCGTGTCTCCAGGCGCTTCGAAGCACCACAAAGATCGCCGCGAGGGTTACCAGGCCGATCGCCAGCGGGACCAGGAAATGCAAGGCCGCGTCGCCGTAGGCCGCGGAGGCGATGCCATAGGCGGTCAGTGCGGCGCCGATGTTCCAGCCCAGCGCCGCGAAGAAGTTCCAGAACGCGAACTGCCGAATCGGCATACCGAGCGCGCCCGGCACCCAGGACGGAACAAAGAACACCATCAGCCTGCCCCAGCGCCGCGCGACCTTCTCGCCGGCGGCAAGCGCCTTGCGACGCCGGTCGTTGAGGGGCTTGCCGGAAGCGTTCGAATCTGGGGCTGCGTCATCCGGTCCGAGACCGGCCCTGGCAACGCGGTAGCCGATCCACCAGCCTCCGAGCGAGCCGACCTCGGCCCCGGCGGTGCCGACCACGAGGACGGCCCAGAGCTCGACTGTGCCCTGATGCGCCAGCGCGCCCGCGGCGCCCGCCGCCGCACCCAGGGCAGGCACGCCCATCCACGAGAGTGCCTGCGCGGTGAACAGCGCCAGGAACGTCCAGGGGCTCGCGGCGGTGCTGGCGGCCAACAGCAGCATCGGCTCAGACACTGTAGACCGCGGGGAGGACGGGCCGGCACCAGCGGGAGGAACTCATCGCCCCCCGGAGAAGTCTGAACGGTCAAGAGCGCTGCGCCTAGAGCTCGGCGCCGACGCACTACTTAAAGGAGAGTGACTGGCGATGAGTTATTCGGGGCAGCCGACGGCGGACCCTGGCAAAGGGGCAGGCCGCGTAGTACTCGCGGGTGTGCTGCTGCTGGTCGGCGGGGCCCTCAACATCGTCTACGGGATCGCGGCGATCGGAAACTCGCACTTCTTCACCGCGAACGCCCACTATGTTTTCGCCGACCTCCACACGTGGGGCTGGATCACGTTGATCCTCGGCGTAATGGAGCTGCTCGCGGCGTTCTCGCTGTTCGGCGGCGGTGAATACGGACGCTGGTTCGCGATCGTCGTCGGCTGTTTTGCCGCGATGGGCGCACTGTTCGACATGCCGGCGTATCCGTTCTGGTCGCTGGCGGTATTCGGGCTGAGCCTCTGGATCCTTCACGGCCTGTTCATCTGGGGACAGTCGGACTACTGATCCGGACATTGGCTTGCACAGGGCCGGCAGCCCCGCTGGGCTGCCGGCCGGTCTGACTCGCGGAGCCCGGTCAGACCAGGTTCAGCTGCTTTGCCCGGCGCACCGCGTCGTTGCGCGTGGCGACGCCGAGCTTGCGATAGATGTTCTTGGTGTGCGTCTTCACGGTGTTGACGGAGACGAACAGCTCCGAGGCGATCTCCGCCTTCGACATCACCGTCGGCAGGTAGCGGAGCACCGCCTCCTCCCTGTCGCTGAGGGGATCGAGCAGCACCAGCGAACCCCGCCCGACTTCCGCCGAATCGCTCCCGTCCAGGCGCAGGAGCAGTTCGCCCGCAAGCGAACGGTGCGCGGTGCCCGCGCGGATGCGGCGCCTGAGCAGTGGCCGCAGCGGCGCGCCGACGGACACCAGCGGCAGCCTGTAGCCCTCTGGCTGCGACATCGCAAGCGCCCGCTCGAGCAGGTCGAGGGCGACCGTGTCTCTGCGCAGCAGGCTGTGTGCAAGGGAGGACAGACCAAGCGCCTGGATGCGCGTGCTCGTGTGCTGAACGGAGGTGGTGTCCTCGAGCGGTCGGCGCAGCAGACGCAGCGCCTCCGCCGGCTCGGCCTCAGACAGGGCGGCGCGCGCGAGGGCGACGGTCGCCTCCATCGGAAGCGTGGCGGTCAAGCGATCGGTGAGAGCTTCGCGAGCGCGCTGCGAGTCGCCGGTTTCAAGCAGCAGCAGCGATTCGACCAGGCCCGCAGCGGCAGACAGCGTGCGGGGAAGCGGTGAGCCGTCGATCGCGATCCGGGTGGAGCGTGCGATCCGGGCTCCCTGAGCCGGGTCCTGCGCACCGACGCGAAGCGCGTTCAGCAGCCGCACGAGCGTTGCGGTGGCATCGGTTGAGTGCCGGTTGGCGGCCATCGCCTGGTCAAGCAGGCGCCCGCTCTCCGCGACGTCGCCCCACAGCAGGTGAACGGCTGACAGAGCGAGGTAGGGAGCGAGCGCCACGGGTCGCTCGTCCCACCCGTGTCTGGCCGCGATCTGCAGAGCCGCACGGCCCAGGCCGGCCCCGTCGCGCAGGCGGCCGTCGAGGACCGCGAACAGCGCGAGCTGACCAAGACAGTCGAGCGTGTACCCATCTCCGTGCGAGTCGCGGTTGGACTCCAGTGCGACCTCGATGCGACGGTTCGCGCCGACCGGGTCGCCGAGCCAGTACTCGGCGATGCCGAGGTGGAGCTGCGCCAGCGATCGTGCAAGGTGGTCTGAATCGGTGCCGTGGCTGCTGTTGAGGACCTTGTGGGCCGCGTCGCGCGTTGCCTCGAAATCGCCCCGCCGGCGACCTGCGAGCATCGTCACGACCGCACGCGAAGCGACAAAGCGCGCGCGGTGCTTGGCGGGGACCGCGCCGGCCTGATCGTCGGCGATCTGCAGGTAGTGCTGAGCGACCGCCGAATCGGCGGCATCGAGCTCCGCAGCGGCGCCTGCGAGCGCGAGCTCGGGTTTGGCGGCGACAGCCTCTCGGCTCAGGTTGCGCACCCACTGCCGCAGCTCGTCGCCGTGGCCCCGCAGGATCAGCGTCAGCCACTGCTGCGCGACAAGCTCCTCGGCCATCTCCTGAGCGCCTGCGGCCATTGCGTGCCAGACAGCCTCGGCCGGTCGTGCCTGCGCCGCGTACCACCGTGCCGCTCGCCGGTGCTCGAGGGCGTAGGCCTCAGGTGTCTGGTAACGGAGCTGGCTGCGCAGGAGCTCCTTGAACAGCGGGTGGTAGCGGTAGCGGCGGCGATGCTCGTCGGCCTGTCCGAGGAACATGTTGCTGCGCTCGAGCAGCTCGAGCGTATGCATCCCGTCGGTACGCCCCGTGAGCTCCTCCGTAAGCCCCGGTTCGAGCACATCGACGACGCTGCTGCGCAGCATGAAGTCCCTGATCTGTGACGGCTGGCGCTGCAGCACCTCCTCGATCAGATAGTCACCGACCGGGCGCTCGTCGCCGGCGAAGGTGCGGATGAAGGCTCCTGCGTCCGGGTGATCGCGTAATGAGAGCGCGGCCAGACTGAGTCCGGCGACCCAGCCCTCGGTGCGCTCGTGCAGGACCTCGGCGTCCTCCTCGGTGAGCGTCACACCGTGGCTCGTGAATAACTCCCGGCTCTCCTCGGGCGTCATCACCAGATCGGTTGCGCGGAGCTCGGTCAGCCTGCCCTCGAGGCGCATGCGCTGCAGCGACAGACTCGGATCGTGACGGCTCGCGATCACCAGGCGCAACCGCTCCTGGCGCCCGCGCAGGAATAGGTCAAGGTCCTCCGCCAGCGCGCGCGACTGCGCCTGTTCGAAATCGTCGAGCACGACGAGCGTCGGGCCGGGTAGCTGGCCGGCGCCGAGGACAAGCCGTGAGACGAAGTCGGCGCCGACGCCGTCCTCCGGGAGCATCGACAGTGGATCGTCGTGGGCGTCGCGCAGCAACCGGAGGATCTCGCCCCAGAAACGGGGAGGACGGCCGTCGGAGGGTTGCATGGAGAGCCACACCACCGGATGGGTCCGGGGTCGCTCGCTCAGCCAGGTGCTCAGCAACACGGTCTTGCCGGCGCCCGGAGGCCCGCTCAGCAGCGTCAGCGAACGGTCAGATCCGGCGTCCAGACGGTCGAACAGCCGCTCCCTGAGCACGGCGGCTCGCGGCTGGGATACCGCGTGGCGCGACGCGAGGCCGGCCGGCTCGTCGATGGTTCCGCTCGCCCGCTCGATCTGTGTCGCGTGCCCCAGGACGGGTCACTCCCTTCTGAGCCCCGTGCCGATCCTCGGCTGGTCCGACCTAACGCTTCCCCAATCTATCCAAAGACTCAATCGTGCGGATCGACGCCGGCGCCGACCTGACGAACCTCGACAAGCTCCAGACCGAGCAGCTCGACGCGCTGCAGCAGCCCGTGCAGCTGCGCCTGGTCGCGGATGTCTCCGGTGAGGACGGTCTCGGTCGTGCCGGTCACGGCCGTCATCTCGTCAAACGAAGAGACGACGCTGTCGCCCATCGCTCCTCTGATCCGGATCTGGTAGGTCTTGGTCAACGCGAACACGATCTCAGGACCGTGGGTGACCGTGCGTCACCCACTATGGGTGACCGGAGGCCCTGGCCCATCGCCGGCTAAGCCCCTGAGGCTGGGCCTGCGCCAGCGGGCGCGGGCCCGGAGGTGGCCGCGTCGACAGCCTCCTGCACGCTTCCGAACACGCGCTGCAGGGCGGCGTCGGAATCAGCTCGTCGGATCACGTCGCGGACGCCACCGATATCGCGGGCGATCAGGAGCTGGATGTTGCGGGATGCGAGCGTGCCCTCCAACTCGTTGAGCATCTCAACCGCGGTCACGTCGATCGCTGCGATGTTGCTCGCGTCGAGGATCACCGCGTGCGTTCCGGGTCGTGCCGCGGCCTCCCTGATGTGGCGCCCGACCCAGTCGCTGTTCGCGAAGAACAGACCGGACTCGACCCGCAGCACGACCACTCCCGGGATCGCGCTTGCATCGTCCACGCGGGCGGCGTCGAGGTAATGCACCGAGCCGGCGGGCTTGACCATCTCGGCGATCCGCGGACGCGAGGCGCGGTAGAGCAGCAGAATCAGTGAGACCGAGATGCCGATGAACAGGCCGGGCAGCGTGTCGAAGACCGTCACGCCCAGCAGAGCGAGAACCGCGGCGATGAAGTCGGGACGGGCCGTCACACCGATGCTGCTGGCGCGTTGACCGCCGTAGACGCGGTAGAGCCGCCTGATTCCCCTGATGTCGACCAGCTCGACGACGGCGACGATCACCACGGCGGCGAGCGTTGCCTCCGGGAGCTTCTCGAACAGGCTGGTGAGCAGCAGCAGAGTGACGATCGTCATCACGGCGACAACCAGACCTGAGACCTGGCTCTTGGCGCCTGCGGAGCCGTTGACGGCCGTCTTCGACAGGCTGCCGTTGACGACCATCCCGCTCGACAGGCCCGATGCGAGGTTCGCGGTGCCGAGTCCGAGCAGCTCGCGGTTCACATCTATCTCGTAATGCTCGCGGGCGGCGTAGGTCTTGGCTGCACCGAGCCCCTCGGCGAAGCCGACCAGCATGACTCCCACCGCGGCGCCGAGCAGATCGATGAATCGGTGCGCCCCGATGTCCGGAAAGCCGAGTGCGGGCAGCCCGCTGTCGATATGACCGACGATCTCGACCCCGTGGTTCTCGAGGTTGAAGGCGCTGACCGCCAGGATGCTGGCCAGGACGACGACGAGCGAGCCCGGGATCGCAGGCGCCACACGGCGCAGGAACACGAGCAGTGCGAGCGACAAACCGCCGACGACGAGCGTCAGTACGTGGGTGTTCCCGAGTTCGGTGATCAGATCCCAGCACTTCTGGAAGAAGTCGCCGGAGCCCTTCTCGACGCCGAACAGCGTCGGCGCCTGGCCGATGATGATCGTCAGGGCGAGTCCGACGATGAAGCCCTTCAGGACGGGCTCTGAGATGAAGCTGGCCAGGAACCCGAGGCGCAGCAGGCCGGCGACCAGCGCGATGATGCCTGTTGCGATCGCGAGCGCGGCCGTGATCGCGACGAATTGCGTGCTTCCGCCTGTCGCATAGTCGGCCACGGTTGCCGCAGAGAGGGCGGCTGTCGCTGACATCGGACCCGTCACGAGGTGCCGGGAGCTGCCGAAGGCCGCGTAGAACAGCAGCGCACCGGGCGCCGCATAGAGTCCGATCACCGGTGAGACGCCGGCGATCGATGCGTACGCCAGCGCCTCCGGGACGAGCACGGCCCAGACGGTCAGCCCGGCGACGAGGTCGCCTCGCAGCCAGCGGCGGTCGTAGCCGCGCAGCGAGGAGAACAGCCAGGCTGGCACGCGGTCAGGTCTGCTGGCGCGCTTGGTAGAGGATGTAGGCGGCCATGAACTCCAGGGCCGCGGTGATCAGGAGGTACAGCCCGACGATCACCGCGAACGCCGCCAGGCCGAGCCCGGGAATCACCAGCAGGACTATCGCTCCGGCCAAATCGACGAGCCCACGGATGATGTCAGTCCGCCTGTTGAGGCGATCGAGGAAGCCCGTGGCGATGTGGACGCAGCCGGCTGCCAGCAGGTAGACCCCGAGCACGATCCGAACGCCGTGCAGGGCCGACCCGGGCCGCGCGATCACGAACGCCCCGGCGACGATCGCGAGCACTCCCGCGGCGACGACGAGGCCGCGGCTCGAGGGCAGCCCCCAGCCGACGGCGATGATGCCGATTCCGAGCAGCACCAGATAGATGCCGATCACCACCGCGATTGCCTTCAGGCTGGTATGCGGCTCGAACAGCACTACGAGTCCTGCGACCAGGCTCAACAGCCCCAACAACGCTGCTGCCCACCATGAGCGCAGCGGCGAGTCGGAACCACCGGAGGGCGACTCGAACCCGAACGTATCTGTAGACATGGCGTGAGTGTCCCACGATCGTCGGCGGCTGCTCGCCCGACCGTTCGCTAAACATTGGTGGTGTGAGCGCCGAGGCACCGCTGCGCGAGGATCTGCGCAACATGGTCTGGATCCCGGAGGGGACCTTCGCGATGGGAAGCACCGACTTCTACCCGGAGGAGGGGCCGGTCCGGCAGGTCGCTGTGGATGGCTTCTGGATGGACGAACACCCTGTCACGGTCGCTGAGTTCCGGCGCTTTGTGAAGGCAACAGGGCACGTGACCGGCGCTGAGCGCGCGCCGACTGCGGAGCAGTACCCGGACGCCGACCCGGAGCTTCTGGTGCCTGGCTCGCTGGTGTTCATGCCCAGCGATGGGCCGGTCGATCTTCGCGACTTCACGCAGTGGTGGCGGTGGGCTCCGGGCGCCTCTTGGCGCAGTCCGGAGGGCCCCGGCTCGAACGTCGGCGGTCGTGAGCTGCACCCGGTGGTGCACGTCTCCTACGAGGACGCCGAGGCCTATGCGGCCTGGGCCGGCAAGGAGCTCCCGAGTGAAGCCGAATGGGAGCGGGCCGCGCGAGGTGGGCTCGAGCAGAAGGTGTTCGCCTGGGGCGATGAGTTCGCTCCGAAGGGTCGAATGATGGCCAACTCGTGGCAGGGCGAGTTCCCCTGGCAGAACCTCGCGCAGGATGGATTCGTCGGAACATCCCCGGTCCGGAGCTTCCCGGCCAACGGTTTCGGTCTCTACGACGTCACCGGCAACGTCTGGGAGTGGACCTCGGACTGGTACTCCTCGACCGGGCGTGGCGCCGCGAGCGCGAGTCCGTGCTGCCCTCCGAGCAACCCGCGAGTGGAGCTCGCCGAGGACAGCTACGGACCGGGAGAGACCATTCCGCGCAAGGTGATCAAGGGCGGGTCGCATCTCTGCGCCCCGAACTACTGCCTTCGTTACCGTCCGGCAGCCCGACAGTCAGACACCGTCGACACCTCTACATCGCACATCGGGTTCCGCTGCATCGTTCGCGGCTGACGGTCTCGGCCGGTTAGGGTTATCCCGAACGCGATCTGACAGGAGCGAGACCGGCATGGCGCACGGGTTCAGTGGCACCACAGTGATCGACCGTCCGATCGACCAGGTCTTCGCATTTCTGGCCGACGGAACCAACGACCCGAAGTTCAGTCCGAGGGTGCAGCAGATCCGGAAGACCACCGACGGTCCGATCGGAGTGGGCACCGTGTTTCGAGAGCAGCGTCAAGGATGCCGGGATGAAGTCGAGCCGCAGGTTCGAGCTGACCGTCTTCGAGGTACCGGCCAGGATCCGCTGGACCGAGCGCTCGAAGAACGCCATCACCGTTCCCGACGGCGGCTATGACCTCGAGGCCGTGGGCGTGGCACAGACGCGGGTCACGATTCACAACACATTCGAGGGCCACGGGCTCGGCAAGCTCCTGGTCGGGTTCGCAGCCAGCGCCGCTTCGAAGGATGCCCAGGCCTTCGCGCAGCGGATCAAGACCGCCGTCGAAGCCGCCTGATCGACGGGTTCTCAAGATCATCACCCACGGTCGTGCCGTGAGGTGTAGGTTGGGGTGACCCTGGCTTAGGAGGTGGCAGGTGCGACCGACCGTCAAAGCCGTGGGAGTCCTGCTCACGGCGTTCCTGCTGACGCCTGCCGTCGCGTCAGCGCGGCTCCGGTGCTCAAGAACGTGAGCCAGAAGGACCTGCGCCTATCGGTGACGTTCAGCGCCCCGGGCGCGGGGGGCGTCACGATCTTCGTGGCCAAGGGGCCACAGCAGAACGACGGTTCCTTCCTGACGGCGAACCTAGCCGACGTGGGGGTGCTGACGGCCGACCAGATTGCCGCCGGCGTCTGGACCGAGCAGAGTCCGCTGGCCCCCGGTCGCTACTGGGTCATGGTCGGCGCGAACCCGGATTACACGACCTGTCAGCTCGATGACGGGACGATCAGCCCGACATGCTCGAGCGGGGACTCGAACGTTGACAGCGTCACGGTCGCACCGCCGGTGACCCGCTATCTCGGCTCGGTCGTGTCCAAGCGGGCCGGCAGTGGAGCGATCTCGCTTCGACTCACCGCAACGCCGCTCGGCGTGCCGGAGGCGGTGAAGCTCTGCTACAGGATCACCGTTCGTAAGCGACAGCTCAAACGATGCCTGAACCGCCACCTGTCCGGGGTTGACTGGAGTAAGCCGGTTGACGACGTCGTGCGTCTCTCGACCACCGGGATGAGCAAGCACGAGTCATTCACGTGGACGCTCGCGGGCCGCACCGTGGCTCGGCTGACGGCCGCGATTCCCTAGCGGGGGCACCCGCGACGAGCCGCAAGGCCTGGTCTCAGAGGCCGTACTGGACGGGGATGCGTCCGTCGTCTGCGGCCCGGCCGAGAGCCGCATAGTCGCGATCGTTCTGTTCGGCGTAGTGGTTTGAGAATTCGACGATCGCCCGGTCGAAGGTATCTCCGCCGCCAAGGTAGGAGGCGATCGCGATCCGGTCACCGCTGCGGGCGTGAGCGCGCGCGAGTGTCCAGCCGCACAGCTGCCCGTAGACGGCCATGCCCGTCGGGCTGCATCTCCTCGATCGCCGCCGAACCCTTCCAGTCCTTGAGTTGGCGCACGTAAAAATCGTGGGGGAGGCCGTCCAGGCCCGCTTCGATGCCGACCCAACCGAGGAAGATGTCGCTCTGCGCCTGCATCAGTCGCTGGCCGGCCACCACTCGCTGGTCCGTGGTTCTGAAATCCGCTGGCCCCCAGGTACGGCTCGAGCACCGATGCCTCCGCCTGCTTGATCTGCATCAGCAGGGGGTCCCGGTTGTCACGAGCCATGAGCAGCGCGATGAAGGCGCGGGTCCCCACGCTGCCGACGCCCACGACCTTTCGTGCGAAATCGCAGAGCTCGTACTCGTCCAGAAGTACCCGACGATCGGCGGGCAGGGTGTCAAGGTAGAGCCCGTACAGACGCTGTGGAGCTCGGCGAAGACGATCGCGGGGTCAAAGCCGGACGCGAGGGTGCCGACGGGGACGATCAACGGCGACTGGTCGACGATGCGAGCTCGTCCATCGACGACCTCCGTGAGCTTGTGGAACGCTGAGATGCTGTCGCGAGTGCGAGCCTTCGCGACTGTCTGGTTCGCGCGCCGCAGCTGATCGGCCGAAGGTCTCATCTTCCTCCGCCGGGCAACGAGGTTGCGCACGGCCTCACCGTCCATGAGCGCATACCAGAGGTCCAGCATCGACATCCTCGCGAACTGGCGCATCGCGGACCTGTAGGCACTGACGGTCGCGCGCACGATCTTGTCCTGCCGTCCCGTGCTGTAGCCGTTGTCACGAGCCGCGATCAACATGCTGGCGGCGAGCCGCTTCACGTCCCACTCCCAGGGCCCGCGATGCGTCTCGTCGAAGTCGTTGATGTCGAACACCAGGCGTCGCTCCGGCGACGCGAACATGCCGAAGTTCGACAGGTGCGCGTCGCCGCAGCATTGAACCGTGAGGCCGGTGCGCGGCAGCCACGCGAGGTCACCCGCCATGATCGCCGCCGCCCCGCGGTAGAACGTGAAGGGAGACACGAGCATCCGCCCGTAGCGGACGGATGCCAGCTCGGGGATGCGTGTCTGCGCCTGGATCTCCAGCTCGGCAACCGGGTCCCGACGTGATGCTGCCGGCTCGTACGCCGCGTGCGAGGACCGAGGCACGCGGGCACGGGCGGCCTTGCCGATGGCGACGCGGTCGGCGACCGATAGCGCGATGCGGGTCTGAGCGTCAGTCTGCGTCACAGGTCTGGAGCTCGACCACCGTCGGTCAGGCCTTCAGGATCGGTCGTTTGTCGGTTCGTGGCCAGCGTCACCTGCTGCCTTGGACAACGCCGCCCGCCCCTGCTCGAGTTCAGTCCTGAGGGCCTGAATCTCGTCGTGGAGCCGCTCGAGGTTTTGCAGGAGCGGATCGGTCGGTGAGCGCCGGCTCTCGGCCCTGGCCACAAACCCGCTGGTGATCGCCGCGGTGACAACCGACAGCAGCGACAGCCCGCCGAGCATCAGTACTCCCGCGATCGCCTTGCCCACGGGCTGGTCCGGAACGACATCGCCGTAACCGACGGTCGTCACGGTCTGAATCGCCCACCAGATGCCCAGCCAGACGGTGTGAAACGTCTTGGGATCGACGATTCGCTCGAGGACGCCGAAGCCGACCACGGCGATTGCCCAGAAGCCGGCGATCATGATCGCGGCATCGCGCGGTCGCACGCCCTTGCGGCTGATGCGCGCATCCAGCCAGCGTTCGGCGTGGCTCATCGGTGCGTTGGGATCGTCAGGCGGGCTGGCCCTCGGTGGCTCGGGTTCCTGTGATGAAGGCTCGGTGGCTGGGGTCACCAGCCGGCACTCCTGTGGATCGATGACGTATGGCGCGCGTTCACGACACGACCAACCCGGCGATTCCCTTGATCAGGAGAAGTACGCCAATCAGCGTCGCCCCTCTCACGGCGAACACGAGCGCGTGACGGCCGACCCAGGCTCGGGCCCGCGCGACGGCGCGAGGCGTCCAATCCGGGGCAACGAGAAAGGACGCGAGCGGCAGTTCCAGGAGCCACATCATCACGACGTTGAACCCGATCACCAGCAGCACTGTGACCGTCGTGGAGTACTCGAGCTTGTGGATTCGGCTGAGACCGGCCAGGTAGGAGCCTCCGGGGAGGGTCAGCATGGCTCCGACCACGAACGTGATCCGTGGAGAACCCTTGCTGAGCTCACGTTGCCAGCGCGGTGGCCCCTTGTCGGGCGCGTCGGCCTTTCGCGCCCGGCGACGATCCCTGAGCCGCGCCGCACGACCAGTGTGGAGAGCGAACGCGATGGTCAGGAGGATAAGCCCGATCGCGATGTCGACCGCCGGGTTGAGAGTGGTCTTGGTGGTGTTGGTGGTGCTCGACTCGGGCAGTGCGAAGACGATCACCAGGCCCAGCGTGATGCTCGTGACGTATGCGCCGAGCAGGTAGCCGGCCATCAGCCGAACCGGCCGGTCCAGGAGCATCATCACCGTGGAGGCGGCGACCAGCGTGGGATTCAGCGACGCCAACAGCGCCAGCAGGATGACGTCCGTCATCGGCGGTGATCGCTCCCGGCCGGATCGATCTGGAGGCCCGCTCGGGCCGGCCGGATCGTGACGATGAGCTTCCGTTCGTCTCGCGCGTCGGCGATGTTGTTGCTGCGGGTCATCTCGGTCCCTCGGGCTGCGCGCGGTTGTCGCACGTACTGGGGCGTGCAGCCTACCCCCCCGGACCATCCGGCGCACGCCTGACTACACGCCGGTGGGTCCTCGTGTCGGCACGCCCGTGGATCCACGGGCCGGCACTCCCGCCGCGTGTCGGCCTTTCCCGTTAGAGTGCGCGCTGGTGATTGACCGTCACTGGGCCGATGTGGTGGGGGTTACACAATGAGTTTGGGGACCGTCGAGAGAGCGTGCCTGGCGAACCGGGTGACAGAGCCAGGGCCGCTTCGGGCCCGGAACCATGGCGACACGGCTCGATGCCCGCGGCGACCGCCCGTTCCCGACCGCGAACGCCCTGATGGCGCCGAAAGCCGGGGTTCGTGACCGACGCCGAACAGCCGGCGGCGGTATCTCCGCCAGATCCCCCGCCATCTGAACTGACGGCCGAACAGGCCGACGCGACGATCGCGAGCCGTCGCTATGTGATTCTGCTGATCATCGTCTCGGTGGTCGGTGTCGTCGTCTCGCTGGCCGCATGGTGCTTCCTCGAAGGTACGTACCAGCTCCAGCAGGAGTTCTATGTGCACCTGCCGCATGCCCTCGGGTACAACTCGGGCCCGCCGAAGTGGTGGCCGCTGCCGGTGCTGGTTCTCGGAGCCCTGGTTACCGGTCTGGCGATCAGGCACCTGCCGGGAGATGGCGGCCACATACCCGCTGACGGACTCTCGACCAAGGGTCCGGCAGGTCCCGAGGTGTTGCCGGGCGTGATCCTCGCCGGCGCGGCGACGATCGGCTCCGGCCTGGTGCTCGGGCCTGAGGCACCGCTGATCGCGATCGGCGCGGGTCTGGGTGCGCTCACGATCAAGCTCTCGCGGCGGGAGACCCCCCCGCAGTTGTTGATGATCGTCTCGGCCGCGGGCAGTTTTGCGGCCCTTTCGTTCATCTTCGACTCGCCGATGATCGCCGCGGTGATCCTCATCGAGGCGACCGGGCTGGGTGGCCCAAGGCTCCGTGTCGTGCTGGTTCCGGGTCTGCTGGCTTCCGCGATCGGGACGCTTGTGTCACTCGGCCTGGGACATTTCACCGGTCTCAGCACGAGCGCCTACGCACTCGGCGTGCTGCCGCTTGACAAGATGGCGCGTCCGACGATTTCCGAATTCGGGTGGACGATCGGCATCGGACTGGCCATCGCCGGTGTGACCAGCCTTGTTATGCGTTCGGGCGGTGTCACACATCGCTTTGTGTCACAGCGCAGGATGGTTGTGCTGCTCCTCGTGATTGCACTGATCATCGGCGGGCTCGCGATTCTCTTCTCACAGATCACCGGGCACGGCACCGACGAGGTGCTGTTCTCGGGGCAGGATCAGATCGATGGCCTGGTCGGAAACGCCGCAGGCTGGTCAGTTGCGGCACTCGTATGGCTGCTCCTGTTCAAGGGCATCGCCTACGGCTTGTCGCTTGGGGCCTACCGCGGCGGGCCGACGTTCCCGGCCCTTTTTCTCGGAGCCGCGGCCGGGATCATGGCATCACACCTGCCCGGTTACCCGATTCAGGCCGGGGTCGCTGTGGGGATAGGTGCGGCCACCGTTGCGGTTCTGAGGCTCCCGTTGTCGGCGGTCGTCCTCGCCACGCTGCTCGCTGCGCACGCGAGCCCGAACGTCGAGCCACTGGTCATTGTCGGTGTTGTCACCGCCTATGTGACAACACTGGCGATCGGGCGCCGGAAGCAGACTGAGTCTCCGGCGAGCTGACGGCGTCACGAACGGTCATACTCGAAAAGCAGTCAGAACAACACTCAGAGGGAGGTCGGGATGGATCAGGAAGCGGGATATGGACGAGCTCAGTTAGCCGCTGTGCTTCTCAGCATCGCCGGTGTTTTGAACGTCGTGTGGGGTATTGCCGCGATCGGTAACTCACATTTCTTCGTCGGTGACGCTCACTACGTGTTCGCCAGCCTGCACGGCTGGGGTTGGATCACCCTGATCATCGGGGTTCTCGAGCTTTGCGCCGCAGCGTCCCTGTTCTCCGGAAACCAGTTCGGACGGGTGTTTGCGATCGTCGTTGGATCATTCGCTGCACTTGACGCATTGTTCTCGATCCCCGCCTACCCATTCTGGTCGCTGGCGGTGTTCGTGCTGTCGCTCTGGATCATCGCGGGCCTGTTCCAGTACCAGCCGATCAAGAGCTGATTGCTCGGGGGCGCTGCCACGGGCAGCGCCCCCAATGGCTACCCCGCGAATGTCGCGAAGGTCCAGTGGTTGCCGTCCGGATCGGCCACGGTGAAATCACGCGACGGATAGTCGCTCTGATCGACCAGCTGGTGCACGACGGACGCGCCCAGCGCGAGCGCTCGCCCCATGACCGTGTCGGGGTCGGAGGTCACGACGTGAAGTGAGCTGGTCCCCGGTCGACAAGGGGTCGGCCGCTCACCGGTGCTCGAGAGCAGGACGCGTCCTCCTTCTGGCCAGTCGAGCTGGCAGTGATGGATCCGATCCTGGCGCTCTCCCGGAATCATCAGGTCCTCGGTGAAACCGAGCGCCAGCAGCCAGTCGCGCAGCGCAAGCGCGTCCTCGCTGACGATGCCGGCCCAGATGCTCCGCTGGTGGATGCCACTTGTGCGTATGCCCATTGCCCTTCTCTCCAGCCTACCTTGAGTTCCAGCTATCGTCCTCCGGGTTTGCTGGCTACCCACGAGGCCCGAAATGACCTATTGCCTAGCGCTGCGCCTTGAAGAGGGGCTGGTGTTCCTGTCGGACACCCGCACCAATGCTGGCGTCGATAACGTCGGGACATACAGAAAGCAGCACGTGATCGCCCCCGACTCGCGACGCCTGTTCGTGATCGAGTCGGCTGGGAACCTGGCGACAACCCAGGAGGTTCTCGACCGGATTCGGCGCGACCTCGCGGACCCGAACGCCACCGAGAGCCTGACGTCGGTCAACTATCTGTTCGAGGCGGCACTGTATCTGGGCAGGCTCAGCCGGGAGGTGGTCGAGCGGCATCGAGATGCGATGCCTGGCGCGGAGGCCACGGCGACCTTCATCCTCGGCGGGCAGATCGAAGATGAACAGCCTGAGATCCTGCTGGTGTACCCGGAGGGCAACTACATCCGTGCGTCCGACGAGCTGCCCTTCCTGCAGATCGGTGAGACCAAGTACGGCAAATTCCTGCTCGAGATGGCTGCCGCCCTGCACGTGGACGCCGAGACCGCCACCAAGATCGCGCTCGGGTCGATGATGAGCACCGCGCGGGCGAACCTGTCGGTCGGACCGCCCTATGACCTCGCCCTGTACGTCCGCGACAGTTTCCGCACTGAGGAATTCAGGATCGAGGCCGATTCGCCCGTGCTCAGCAAGCTCCAGGCGACTTGGGAGAACCGCCTGCGCGCGAGCTTCGCGGAACTGCCGACCTTCACAAGAGAAGACCTGCTCGCATCCTCGGCCGACGGCCGCCAGCAGCTGACTGGTCAATGAGCTGATCGGTCATCGTCGACGGGCCAGCCCCAGCAGCGGCCCCACACGAACGAGGCGCCCCGCGACCTGCGCCCGTTGGCGGTAGGGTTCCGGCCACCTCGGCGGAGCTCGGTGCTGATCCAGCAACGATGTGCCGCCGGGTCTAACGCGAAAGGGGTGGGTGATGTGTCGTTGGCTTGCCTACACGGGTGCGCCCGTGATCCTTGGAGAGGCTCTTGTCTCGCCGGCTCACTCTCTGATTGATCAGAGCCTGCACTCGAACCTGGGCGCGGAGCCGACCAACGGCGACGGGTATGGCGTCGGTTGGTACGACGATGCCCCCGAGCCCGGCGTGTTCAAGGGAATCGAGCCAGCCTGGAACGATCAGAACCTGCGGGAGCCTCTGCGCACGTGAAATCGGGGCACTTCTTCGGGCATGTCCGCGCCGCGATCGGTTCTCCCGTGCAGCAGTCGAACTGCCATCCGTTCCGGTTCGGCCGTTGGTTGCTGATGCACAACGGCTTCGTCGACCAGTTCCGGATCGTCAAGCGCGATCTCGTCATGGCAGTTGACGAGTCGCTCTACCCTGACATCACCGGTTCGGCTGACACCGAGGTTCTGTTCTTTCTTGCCCTCACCTTCGGGCTTGAGGACGACCCTCCCGCGGCGATCGCACGGACGATCGGACTGGTGGAGGCGGTAGGCCACGCCCGCGGGGTGCAGTACCCGTTCCAGGGAACGATCGCGACGACCAACGGCGAAGCAATCTGGGTGTTCCGCTACTCGAGTCAGGGCCAGTCGCGTTCGCTCTTCTATTCCAAGGATGTGCCCACCCTGCGCGCGCTGTACCCCGAGAGGGCGCTGCTGCAGGAACTCTCAGACGACGCCAGACTGGTCGTATCCGAGCCGGTCGGCGATCTGCCCGGGGCCTGGAATGAGGTGCCGGACTCGACCTACAGCATCATCGAGAGGGGGCGCGACGACGTCTTTCCCTTCGCGCCCGCGGCGCCGGGCTAGCGGCTCGGTGCGGGGGCCCTCAGCCACCGCCCGCCGCGTGGAGAGTCGTCCGCTTTGATGTCGACTTGCCACCCTTGACCGTGGCGCTGATGACGACTGACAGCCGCCGGTGCTTTGCGTTCCGCAGCAGCTTCAGGCCGACGGCGGTCAGCTTGATCTTGACGGTGTGCGAGCCACCCGCCGGAAGCGAGTAGCTCGCGTGACCGATGACCGTGCTCTCGCGCTTGGCCTTGCGGTGCTTGACCACAACCTCGCGCGTGTAGACGAGCTTCAGCGACCCGCGGCAGGAGACACCCTTGGGGCCATGCACGCGGACGCCGACGGTCTCACCTGAGAGCTTGAGCCCACCGCTGCTGAGATAGATGGTCAGCATCGGTTTGGGGCCCGCGGAGGCCGTCACCTGCACCGCCATAGGTGTCGCCGCCTGCCCGCCTCCGCTGCCGGGCGAGGCCCCGCTGTCCGCCCATGCATTGGCGGGGGCGAGGAGTGCGAACACGGCGCCGAGTGTCGGATGCGCCTGAATGCCGGTGACCTCCGTGGCGTTGGTTGTGTCGTAGCGGTCGCCGTACGGAACGAGCGAGGGTGTGTCGTTGATGTAGGCGACGTTTCGGCTCATCAGCTCATCGGCGATCGGGTAGTCGCTGAGCCAGGCGGGGAGATAGAAGAGCCAGGCCGTCTTGGTGAGATTGGTGTTGGTCTCGAGCGGCATGCCGTAGGTGGTCAGCTCGCCCATATAGAACGTCGCCTGGTTGGCGGCGATCTGATCCGGTACCAACGAGATGCCCAGCACCAGCTCGTAGTAGGCGTTGTAGAGCGATGACCAGGTCCCGGTCTTCCCCTGCTGGAGGTTCAGGTGATTCCCGGTGGTCGAGTCGGTTGACAGGCTGATCCACGACGCGACGTTGTCAGTGGCGGCCGCCGACCAGGTGGCGGCATCGGTCTCGTCGCCCAGGATCGTCGCGATCTGGCTGGCGGCGATAAGACCGATCATCGCCTTGAGTCCGAGGTTCACCGACGCGATCACCGGCACGTAGCCGGGCGCCCAGTCGTCGGTGCTCTTCTGTGTGTCGGGTGTCGGAGCCTGGGTCATCAGGTAGGTGGCCCACTGGCTCCACAGCTGCTGCCACTGGCTGAGGAACGGCCGCGCCGCTGAGGATCCGACGGCGCGCGCGTAGGCCGCCGCCATGATCAGCATCCCGGCGGATTCCTCGATCGGCATCTGTTCGCCATCGCCCGGCACGTGTCCGGTCGCGTTCGGATAGACGCCGAGGTCGTGCACGCAGTAGTAGTACCGCGAGGGATCGGACCCGACCACCTGCCATGCGGCGGGACTCTGCCAGGCATCGGATGCACACCAGTTGAGGATTGGTGTCATGACCAGCGGGATCAGCTCGGGGTCGAGCCAGAGCCAGGCGAGGAAGGCCTGATCGAAGATGTCGACGGTGTTGATGTCGCCGTCGGAGGAGATCTCCTTGCCCAGCAGCCATGGGTTGCCATCAGGGCCGATCGCGAGTTCGGTGCCGCCGTAGCACTGGCGCAGCGCGAGGGCGCACGCGGCGGCATAGCCTGGGCCGCCCGCTGCGGTCGCCTCGGTCTGCACCCTGTCGTCGAGCGTGACCGAGCGCTGGCGCGCAGATGCAGCGCCCGAGATGAACGCCGCCGTCATCTGCTGCCAGCCCGACCAGTAGTTCGTCCACAGCGGCAGGAGCGGCGTCGCGGACGGCCCGTAGCCGATCAGCGGGGTACGAACGTGTCCGAGCACGAAGCTGGCCGAGCCTGCGCTCGAGCCGAGGTCGACCGCTAACGCAAAGGCCGGCTGGTTGTCGTCGATGGCTCGGGAATCAGGGTCCGAGGTGTTCTCAAGGGTTCCGGAGGACGCGAACTGGCTGCGCACCGTGACCGCGTCGCCCGACTGGTACATGGGCGATTGCCCCGACGGGGTCGCCCAGACGACCTGCCCCCAATTGGCCATCTGAGAGGTCTCGGTGAGTGAGGCAGGGCTCTGCAGGCCGACGGTCCAGTAGCGGCCGCTGGAATCGGCGGTTGTCTGCCACTCGATCAGCGCGCTCTCATCTGATGAGGCCCACTCGCCGGTGATGTCGGCATAGATGGCCACATCGTGCGAGTTCCCGTCGGTGAAGCTGACTGACACCGTCAGCAGCGTGAGTGGCGCTGACTGCAGTTGGAGGTTGCCGGGTTCGACCGGCGAGAGCCATTCGACAACGAGCTCCACCCCAGCGGCGGCGCCCGTGAAGATCGAGCGCGTCGAGGTGACCTCCGTGGAGACGGCCGTGAGGGCTGGCACCGCGCTGTTATTGCTCAAGACCGGCTGACCGGCCCATGCGTACACCTGGCCGTCGATCATGACCAGACCGACAAAGCCGCGAGCATTGCCGTTCCAGAACTGCGGTCGGGTTGCCGTGAGTGTCGTCGCGGGCAGCCAGCTGGAGAGGTAGGGCGAGCGCACCGCGAGCGGTATAGACGGCGGCCGCACAGCGGCGCCGCCGAGCGTCACGGTGGGGGCCGCACCAGTTGAGTCGGCCGAAGCGCTGCGTCCCGCAGCGGCCATCGCGACAGACTCGCCGCCGGTCAGATCGGGCAGCAGCGAGAGGCCGGGTGCCGCCAGGGTCGCTGTTGCCAGCGCTCTCAGCAGCGTCCGACGGTCGATCGGCGAGAAAGTCAGGCCCTCGTCAGTCAGAGTCGGGTCATCGTAGAGGTCTTTGGGCGAGAATGAGCATGTGCTGCCGCGTGCTCACCTGCTGGCGTTCCTCATCACCGTCTACGTGCTGATCGTGATTCCGGGCCCGAGCGTCGTTTTCACGGTCAGTCGTGGCGTGGCGCTCGGCAGGCGTGCTGCGCTCGCGACCGTCCTCGGCAACACGTCTGGGCTGATGCTGCAGCTGCTCGTGGTCGTCGTCGGCCTGGGTACCGTGCTCGCCAGTTCCGAGACGGTCTTTCTGACGTTGAAGCTGCTCGGTGGCGCCTATCTCATCCTTCTCGGGGTGCGAAGCATCCGCAGCCGCCGGGAGCTGGCAGAGCTGCTGACACCCAGCGCGATCCCTTCGCGGTCGCTGCGGACCAGTGTCCGCGAAGGTTTCCTGGTCGGTGCCACAAACCCCAAAGGGCTCGTCATCTTCACCGCAATCCTGCCGACGTTCATTGATCGCGCCGAGGGGCACCCGACCATTCAGCTCGCCACCCTCGGTCTCATCTGCGGCCTCGTCGCGGCGCTGTCTGACAGCTCCTGGGCTGTCGCCGCCGGCACTGCCCGTGCCTGGCTCGGGCGTTCGCCAACACGGCTCCGGTGGTTGAGCGTGGGTGGCGGTGTGACGATGATCGCCCTCGGTGCCGGGCTGGCCGTCACCGGGCGTCGTCGCTGACGACTCCGTAGGTGGCCACCGGTGCCTGCTCTGCGGAATCGGAAGCGGACAGCCCGTTGACTGTCAGCAGGCGTTTCTCAATCCGCCCTGCATGTCGAATTGGGTCGTCTGACCGGACTTCGTCCTAACAGTGATTCGGTCGGCCCTCGGCCCCAGGGCCACCAGACGACGTAGAAGCCGCGTTTCATGCTGGCGCGTATCGATGCTCCGTTTGCCCGTGCCACGACCACCGGCCTCAGCGTAATCCCGGCGCCGGGGTGGGCGGAAACGTGAAGCCGCGGTGCGGCGGCACGTGCGGCCCAACCTCAAGAACCACCTCGGATCCGGTGGTGAGTGGCACGGTGCGCGGAGCCCCTCCCTGCTGACGCCCGTTCACGTAGACGCGCACGGGTCCGCCGGTGAAGGACGCGATCCGAGCGGCGGTCAGAGGCTGCCCCCATGCGTCGAAGAGGTCTCCAAGTGTGACTCTGTGGCCGGGTCGCAGGTAAACGATGCCGGTTGGGTCGAGCGTCACAAGCGCGCCGAAGCAGGTAGCCCCAACCACTCGCCCATCCGTGAGTCTGCGCGGCGGCCGCGTGCCGATCCCGGCCGGCAGCAACACGACGCGGTTGGCGCCGAAGATCTCGACGTGCACCTGGTCTCGGCGGCCGAGCGGCGCGGTACAGATGCCGGTCACAGATCCATGCAGCTCTGGCTGAAATCTGGGTCCCCGTCCGATCGGTCGTTCGCGGGCGAGCAGTGATGTGGGTATCGCTCCTGTGGCTCGGTTGTTGGGGTTGGACGGGTGAGAACGGGCCGCCGGTGTCGACGAGCCGCATGCGGCCAGGAGCGAGCACGCTGCCACCAGGAGAACCAGCTTTCTCACGCTGCGTATGTCGCGACGTCGGAGTCCAGGACTCCCTGGGAGTCGTATTGCCCGGGGTGGACGTCAGTGACTTTCCCTTGCCTGTTGATGAAGATCGTGGTGGGGAGGCCTTCGATGGACGCGAGTGGGGACAGTTCACCGGTGGTTGCGACGCTGTAGCTCGGGTAGCTGACGGGATGCTGGTGCAGGAACGCACGTGCGTCCGCCGCCGAATCCTCTGCGTTGGCGCCGAGGAAGGCTACTCGCCGTCCGTAGCGATCTGATGCGGATGCGAACAGCTTGAACTCTGCGCGACACGGGGCACACCAGGACGCCCATACGTTGAGAACGATCGGATAGCCGCGTAGGGAGCGGATGCGCCTGGCAAGGGAGGAGTAGCCACCGACCAGCCGAGAGGCCTGTTGGTGCAGGCTTGCGAGCTTCGTCGGTGACCCGGCCAGTGCCGACGCGCTGTTGGTAGCTGGGACGCGTTGGAGGCCCTCGCGTGCGAGCTTGGCGAGCTTGGCCGCCGTTGGCCAGCCGAGTGCAGCGACCGAGTAGTAGAACGCGATCTGTCCCGTCGCGTTGACTTCCATCAGCCACGGTTGTCCCTCTACCTCGTAGCCGTCGGCGACGCGGCCTGTGGTGTCAATGCCCATCGGGTAATTCAGCCCGGACGGGAGCGTGTGCATGAACGAACGGAGCGCTCCTGGTGGCTCGACGCTTCCCTCGTCGACGGCGGTCAGCTGTGGCAGTCCGTGGCGTCGCGCCTGCGCCTGGTAGCGCTTGAGCGACTGCAGTCCGCCGGCAAGCCCGGTGATCTGGCGGTCCCAGGTGGCAAAGAAGAGCAGGATGCGTGCGCGTCCGGGGCCGAGCAGGAGTTTGCCGCCGCCGACGTTGGGCAGCGCCGTCCGCTCCATGGGGTTGATTCCAGTGATGCGGGCGTAGGAGAGATGGGAGTGCACCTGCGGATGGCCGGGCAGAACGTGTGAGGCTTCGACGGCCAGGAGCTGTGCGAGTTGGCCGACAGCTGCGTAGGACTGTTGGGTGAGGAACAGCTTTGTGATTCGTCCTCGCGGGCTGATGACGAAGATGGCCGGGTCGTGGTCGACCAGGTTGTGGCTGATTTCCACCCCGATGCTGTAGTCGCGCCAGACCGATCTGAGCTGTGAGAGCGAACCCGTCAGGAAGTCCCAGGCGTGAACCATTCCGTGGACCTCCGAGTATGAGAGCACGTCCTCGACAGAGGTTGCCTTGGGGTTGGCGTCGATGCCAATGAGCTGCACATGCGCGCCGGCCGATCCCAGCATCGCCTTGGCGTCGAGCATCGCCGTCGTCGTCAGCGGGCACATGGTTGTGCACTCGGAATCGTTGAAGCCGAGGATCACGGCCTTCCCACGGAAGCTCCGCAACGAGACCTGCCGGCCGAACTGATTCGTCAGCGTGAAGTTGTGGGCGGGCAGGTTGAGTGAGGTGCCGGGATCCAAGACGGGGTTGTTCCCCAGAGCATCCGCGGGGGAAACCTGCTGGGATGGCGCGAGCGCGAGAAACACCGTCAGGACGAGCGCGGCAACAGCGACGACGGTCAGGCTCAGTGACGCCCGGCGATGGACGAGGAGACGCTTGCTAAGGCGTTGCGTTGCCGAGATGATCCGCTGCCTGTGGCGCCGGTAAAGGAGGCGCCCGACGACGATGACCGCCGCCAGCAGTGCCAGCACAACGAATGCGAGGGCCCGCGTGCTGGCTGGCGCCGAGCGGACGGTTCCGCGGGTTTGACCACCTGCGGTCGCAGGGTTTCCCGGAATGCTCTTGTTCGACTGCAATCGCGGCGTAACGTGGATTCCGTTCGCAGCGGCCAGTGCGGTTATTGCCGCATCGGTTGAGGAGACGAGGCCCGTCGCCCCGGGGGTCTGGTTGATGTGACCGAGTGCTTCGTAGGCTGAACTCAGGGCGTGGCCGGGCCAGTGGAAGCCAAAACCGTTGGGCATTACCACAAGCAACGGCCCTCGATAGGCGAGTGAGAGCTCGATTCCGAGGAAGCGCGCGTAGGCCCTCGGCTTTTGCCAGAGGGCAGTGACTGCGCCGAGATCATCGGACTTCGCGATGATCGCGACGCGCAACGGAAAGCCGGCTCGGTGGGTCCGCTGGATCAGGTCTCCTATCTGCACCTGCTGGGCTATGGAGACGCCGGCGTCGGCAGCAAGGAAGAGCGGCTGGTAGACGAGGACATCGCTTCCGGGGTCGCCGTCTGCCCGGGCCGTCGCGGTGAACGTGCTGGCGGTTCCCAGAGCAGTCGCGCAGGCGACCGCCAGGCACGCTGCGGACCGCAGCACGTCGTCAGAGCGAAGATGTTGTCTGAACCAACGCATCGGGGTCACATGTGCGCCTTGGCACCGTGGTGAAGCATTGGAAACGAGCGGTCGATGCGGGCAGGGAGGACGTAGTTCGCGCGCTTCAGTACGAAGATGAACTCGTTTATCCCGTTGTTGACCGTGTCGCCGATGACCGGGTTCTGAAGCTGGGCCGAGGCGGCGTTCATGGCGGTGCGGGTGGTGACAAAGTCGGCGATGGTGCGCTGGAGGGAGACGAAGTGCAGGCCCGCTTGTCCTCCGTCGACGGTGTTGAAGTCACGCCGCAGAATGATCGGACGACCGTTTCGGCGGGCCCGGGCTGATGTCTGGGCGTGGCCGATGACGCCGTATCTGTGGATTGCCTGGTCCAGGAGTTGCGGGTCACTTTCGGCATCGGTGGTGAACCGAGCGGCCTGCTCGGGCGTGACCTGTGGCGCGTACATACGCGCGACCCTCCCACGCTGGCCGAGCTGGCGGTACCAGCTGTCCAGCCGCAGACGCATATAGCTGACGTGCACGGTCGTGCCGTCCCTGAACGGGCCGGTCTCGATCGCAACGTCGTCCTCGGTGGCTTGATTGCGCTTGAGGTTCGACTTGAAACCCATGAACAGCGGTGTTGATGTCGAGACCGGATGCCCGGGTGGAATTCCGCCGACATCTTGGTGAGCTGAGGGGAGCCCTGGGCCGGTGAAGCCAGTGCGAGTCTCCCGCCAGCGCAGGATGCTGGCCAGCGACAGGTCACGACCAACCCCATCCAGCGGCGCGCCATGCACCAGCGCCGCTTCGACGTCGCGCAGGCGGCTCTCGTCATCGCATGCGAGGTGGAGACACAGGTGATAGCGGTCGATCGCAGGTAGTTCGAAGTCCGACAACGCCCTGGCCACCGGGATCGGGGATCGCTTCCCGATCAGCTGGAAGTACGCAGGGCCCCACCCGGCGGTGAAGAGCAGGCCGTTGGGACCCCACGCGAAGGCGTGTTCGAGCTCCCGCAGAGACGACTCCAGCAGGTCGGCGTACGCCGGTGTTGGTCGACCGATGATCTCGAACATGAGCAGGCGGTCATGGGTGGGCGCGATGGTGTTTCCGTTGCTGTCGGTTCGCAGGCTCGCGCCCCAGGCGAACTGACGTTTGGGAAGGTGTGGTAGGGCTGCAGGCGGGGTAACCCGAGGGATTTGCTGCGGGACCTCATTCGCATCAGAGTCGCTCAGCGTGGCGCCCGCGGCGATGCCACCGGCGGTCAACAGTGACGCGCCCATCACGAACCTTCGCCTCGTGAGGCCGCGCTCTTGCTTCTCATCCTTCCCTGACTCGCTCACGAGCTGGCACTCCAGTGAAACGTGAAGCTCGCACGGTGTGGCTTGAGCCACACGTGCTGGTACTCCATGTGACGTGCCGACACCGGAGGAGAGACGAGCAGGCTCAGCTTGTAATCACCGGCACCAGGGAGCGAGACGTCGTTGCCGTAATGAGGACCCATGTAGCGGGAGATCATCGGCCACAGCCGCTCGTCGTAGATGAGCTTCGAGCCCTTCCTGATGGTGGCCCAGACCGACGCATAAGGGATCGGCACGTGCGTCTGAGCGTCACTCAGCATGACCATCAGGTGAAAGGTCGTGCTGGGGCGCGGCTTGACGACCTGCTCGTGAGTGCCGTTGAAGACGACGAACGGTACCGCCGTCATCGCGTCGGCGGAGATGGCCATGCCCTGCCACTTCGTCGAGGCGAGTACCTGGGTGGGTACCGGCTTGATGCCCTTGATCACGGACGCCACGGTTCTGGTCGCGGAGCCAGACCCCATGTTCATGTTGACCATGGCCGTGCCGCCGCGGCTACTGGTCTTGGCGGAAGTGGCAGCGGTCTTGTCGGCGGCCGCACAGCCGGCCAGCAGTGCGGCGCAGAGGCCGGGAAGGAGAAGGGCGCGCAGTGTCGCCCGCCCCCTTTCAGAGAGCGAGCGCGTGCTCATCGCCCCACCTCAGCCTCCACGCCCAGTCCGACCGGGGGCGTCTCAGGTCGTGTCGCGGCTGGCACCTGCCTGAGCAGCGCATAGAGCACGCAGGCAAACAGCACGAACAGGGGTGCCGAGTTGGGGTCGGTCGCTCCACCCTGGACGATCCCGCCAAAGCCCTGGCCCAGTACCCAGTAGAGCAGGCTCAGGACGATTGACACCTTCAACAATGCTCGAGCATGCCAGTCAATCGCCACCCCGAGGCCAATCGTCAGCGATAGGGCCGACGCCGCCAGCGCGATGGGCACCCCACCGCCGGAGGCGGCGCTGGCCGCCGAATTCTGCAGGCTGCTCAGCCAACTCATTCCCGACGGGGCCGCATTGATCGCGCCGGTGATTGCGTTGGGGTCGCTGCTCGGAGCCTCGAGCCATAGCCAGGCCATGAGAATCCAGAGGATCGCCCAGGCGATCTTCGTGCCTTTGATGCCAAGCAGGCCTCCCGGACGCCCGTTCGGCCAAGCGATGAACGACAGCAGGGCATAGAGACTCACTGCACCCGGTGCACCGGTCAGTGGGCTGGCCATGCTCATGAACATCATCCCGAACGCCTCACCGAACCACCAGACGAAGAACGCCCACGCGATCGATCCGAGCAACGCCAGGCGTGCGGTCGGCCGGTACAGGAGACCGAGGCCTATAGCGATCTGAACCAACGCGAACAGGGTGTTGAAGACCGTGAGGTTGTGCCCGGCTGTGTGAGCCCCCCAGCTCACGCTGCTGGCCAGCCAGCTCGGCTGGCCAGCAGTCATGCCGGTCAGCATCTGGATGAAGCCCCTGGAATACATGAAGGACTGAAACTGCAGGCCCCCGTCCAGCAGCCAGAGCAGGCCGAGCGCTGTCTGAAGCGACCGGCCGACATCGGATCCAAAATACGCTCGCGCGTTCGCCAGGGCAGGGCCTGCCGAAGGCGAGTTCGAAGCGGGCGCGCGCACGCCGTGCGCGCTGGCGCCTGTACTCATTGATGACTCCTAATTAGGTGGACACGTGCGCACCCCAGGAACTGCTGCCGACCAGGTGCATACAACTAGACCTGCGCCACAGACCACAGCGACACCCGAGGATCAGCTGGCCCCTGAGGGCCGATGCATGCGCCTACCCGGCTATCGCCGGTGAGGCGCATGCCATCACCGGTAACGGCGGCCCGCGATCGCACCAGCCGCGAATCAATGGACCGATTGGCGTCCGCGCGATATCGCGTGGACGCGCCACCAGCGGAACCCGCTGACTCGGCGCAGCGAGGTGCGATCGGCGCCTCCCTCCGACCTGCTCCAGCGTCCAGCGCGCTCCGTGCAGGATCGTCGAAAGCACAAGGCTGACACCAACCGCGCTTGGGAGGGCCCACAACCCTCCGAATCCAAAGATCCCCTCGATGCCTGTGGGATGGCCGGTCGCAAATAGGCCCTCAAGGAACTCCTGCGTGCAATAGATCGCGACCAGGCAGATGGCACATACGAGCCACAGCGCGAGGAAGGAGAGGCCTCTACCACCGACGGAGCGTTTGCCGGCAGCCGCTCGGCCAAGCGACCACAGAAACGCGCCGACAGACGTCCCTACGAGCAGCATGATCCAGGGGACTACAGAGTGCAGGTATGAGTGGCCTGTGTCGGTCAGCTCTGCGCTGGCACCACTGCCATAGGCCAGCAGGTACCGAAGCTGATGCACCGCAAACGCCGCCACCGGAACCAACCCGGCACGAGCCGCCAGCCGCGGCAGCCTCAGTGACCCACGGATCATCCAGCGAAACATACTCCACCCGGCGTCAGGGATCGACGTGGTAACGCAGTCAGGCGACAGCCGAAGCAGCCGGCTCGTCGCCAGGCGACTGGCTCGGCTCCTCGTCCCGCTCGCGACGGAAGACGCTGACCGCTGGCCAGATAAGCGCGATCCCCCCACCCAGACAGATGATCGTGGCGACGCGACCTGCGAACGGCGGCACGGCAAGCAGTACATAGCCGTTGAAGAGGGTTGGGATCAGGGAAAGCGCCTGCCATATCCCGGCGACCGAGACGAGGAAGAACGTCACCGAACCAGCGCGGTTACGCAGCACCCGCCAGGCGGTCCAGGTGGTCATCGCGGTGATGACCGTGAGCTCAACCAGACCCACGACCGACATGCCTGGTCGGCCGTGAAGGTCACGTCCGATCGCCGCCAATGTGATTCCGAAAAGTGTGAGACCGGCTACGGTCCGCGCCAGCAGCAAATCGATGCGCGAGTCATGTAGGCGCCACCCTGCGAGAACGCAGAGGACAAGGATCGCGATCGGCCAGAGCCACATGATCGACGGGCCTCCTCGATACCACAGAGTTCCTGAAACCGCGGAGCGGCGCCCGTTTATCAGGACCGGTATCCGCCAGGGACCGATGTAGGAGGTTCCCGGTGCAGCGGCCTCCAACGCGAAGGCGTGGAGCCGCCCGTCATGCCACTGGTAGTTATCGCCGCTTGCAACCTGCAGCCAGCGCTCAGGGGCATCCCGCTTGAGGCCAAGTGGCGGACTCTCAGGTGGAGTCTGGTTGAAGTAGTACATCTCGGAGTTCTCGTTCGCCCAGATGCGACCATTCGCGAAGCGCAGATACGGAGCGCCCTGGTAATCGAGGATCACGACCGTCTTGTGGGTCGGCACCCGCACCCAAAGACGCAGATCGCCATCCACCACGCTGGCTGTCATCCCGATCGGGACATTCTCTATGTGCGCCAGGTAGTCGGACGCCACCGGATCGACCGCTCCGTGTGCTTGGGCGGACGCAGGAGCGATCGAGACCAGCATCAACAACCCCGCCAGCATCCCGACAGAGCGAACAGCGATACACCCGGCGCGGCCCAGCATCCGCTCAACCGCAGATAGCATCGCCAACCACTTCAGGAACGCACACAGGTTGGAATCTACGCGCATGTCCACTGGTCGTCACCACCGGATCACCCGGTACTCAGCAGTTGCTCTCCTGGCCACGGCGGCGATCGCCGGGGTGGCGCCCCCTGCGCGCGCTGACGGCGACCCGGCCAGCGACGTGCTGGCGGTCCAAAAGCTGTTCCTGCCGGCGGATGCCAACGTTTCGGTTCGCCAACAGCTGCAACTGAATGTCATGCTCACGGAGAGCGCGAAGAAGGGATATCCGCTCCGCGTGGCGATCGTGGGGAGCCAGGGCGACCTTGGATCCGTCACCGCGCTGTGGCGTCGGCCGGAGGGCTACGCCGGATTTCTTGGACGCGAACTTGCGCTCGTCTACCACGGCACCGTCCTGGTGGTTATGCCAAATGGATACGGCTCCGACGTCACAGCGCCTGGAACCCGCACAGCGACCGGGACGACTCAGCTACCCCTTCCGAGAGAGCATCTGGGAACCGCTGCCGTTGTCGCCGTCGAGCGGTTCACCGCGAGCGCCGGCACGCCGGTCACGACGCCAGACGTGCGTGCCCGAGCTGTCGCGCATCCAGGCGATCCGATGCCATGGCTCGTGTTCGCGCTTGGTCTCGTGCCTCTGACCCTGGCGTGGATTCTCAGCCTCAGGAGACAGCCGCTCGCGCTCCGCTTGCGACGACATTGACGACCGACCGGCTCCGACCGGCAACATCGCCCGGTCCTCAAAGCTGGTCAACCGGTCGTTCAAGCCTTCCGGTGCCTGCCAGGGCACCGGACGCCGTAGCCGCCGCGCGCGGAGGCGCACAGGTTTGCTGAACCGGTGGCCCGACGCCCGGCACTGCTGTCGGAAAGAGTGCGGTCGGAGCGCTTAGGCAAACACTCCAAGCATGCGCCAGGCCCATCTTGCGGGTTTCACCGGTTAGGGCCGGAGGCTGAAGGGTGGGTAGCGGTCGGTGACCAGCAGGAACGCGTAGGCGGCAACGCGGTTGTGCCAGCGGAAGACGCCCTCAATGAAGTTGAACAGCGGCCGCGGGTAGCGTCCCGTGAAGAGGATCGCGAACCAGGCGATGATGGCGGCGAACAATGCCGCGATCGTGAGAAAGAAGAGCACGATGTAGTGCGGGATCGCGAGCAGCCACTTGACAAGCGGCAGGCCGCGGCTGAGGTCGTTCTCGGCGTCGGGGTAGGCGAAAGTTCAGGTGGACGGCCTGCTCCTCGTCGGTGGAGGGGTAGCGGTCGTCCATCAGCGCGAAGTAGACGCCGATCCGGTTCGTGAAGCGGGTCAGCTGGAGGTTCCAGTCATACCACCAGCGCGGATACTTCTTGCGGAACAGCAGCATCAGCAGGACGGGGATGACGAGGATCGCGATGCCGCCCGCCGGCGTAACGGGCGCCGCTGCCGCCGGCGTGAGGCCGAAGCTGCCGCCTTCGATCGTCGCCGGCAAGGATCGCGATCGGGATGATCGTGAAGATCCGAAAGGCCGTGCGTTAGCCGGTTCAGGTCTGCGGTCGGGATAGTCGACCGAGAAGGTGAGCGGATAGTCGTGGCCGCCACCGGGTGGCACCCCGCTGCTGGGCGGCGATGCCGGCGTCTGTTCTGAGCTTTCCATTTGCTGGTCCCTCTCCTGCTGTCAGGTGTACGGCGTACACTCTGGCAGTGAACTGTAGGTGTACGCCGTACACTTGTCAAGCGTTATGGCGACAGACACGAAGAACAGCGGCCGCAGACGCCTGAACAGACCGCTCCGTGCTCCAGGCTGCCGTGGCACTCGCGGACACGAACGGGCTCGAAGGGTTCAGCATGCGCCAGCTCGCGCAAGAGCTCGGGGTCGTGCCGATGGCGCTCTACAAGCACGTGGCGAACAAGGATGAGCTCCTCGACGGCATGGTCGACATCGTCTTCAGCGAGATCGAGTCACCGTCGATCGATGACGACTGGAGGACGGCAATGCGACGCCGGGCGATCTCAGTCCGCGCAGCACTGAATCGTCATCAGCTGGGCGATCGGACTGATGGAAACGCGGAAGCCTGGTCCGGCCAACCTGCAAAACCACAACGCCGTCATGGGCTGCCTGCGCGAAGCGGGCTTCTCGTTCGAGACGGCGATCCACGCCTACTCCGTCCAGGACGCCTACATATACGGCTTCGCGCTGCAGGAGAAGACGCTCGGGTTCCAGACACCGCGCGATGCCGGAGCGGCCGCCCAGCGACGGGCACAGACCATCGGCGCGCTCGAGCGACTACCCCTACCTTGCCGAGATCGCCTCCAAGCTTCCCGAGACCGGTTACGACAACGCCAGTCGAGTTCGCCTGGGGACTCGACCTCATCCTCGACAGCCTCGACCGCCATCGCGATACACCGCAACCGTGACCCGCAGGCTGCCCACGGCCCGGGTCCGGCACCGCCAAGCATCTCTCGGGGCAAAACCCAGCTCAGGTATGTTCTCCGGACATGGCTCTTGACCTCGCGCAGTGGCGGGTGTTTCTCGCCGCCGCCGACTGCGGCAGCCTGATCAAGGCCGCCGAGGTCCTGCACACCGATCAGCCGGCGCTCAGCCGATCACTTCGCCGCCTCGAAGTGCTGATCGGCGCGCCGCTGTTCGTGCGCAGCAGCCGGGGGCTGACCCTCACCGAGCTCGGTCGGCGCATGCTCGAACCGGTCCGCGAACTCGTCACGCACGCCGACACGATTGAGACCCAGGTACGCGCTGAGGCCCGTCAGACCAGCGGGAGCCTGAGGGTCGGAGCGGTCGACGTCTACCCGCTCAGCGCCGCGATCGCCGAAGCGTGTCGTGACCTCACGGTCGCCGATCAGCCGGTCACGACCGAGGTGATCGGATTGCCGTGGCTGGCACACCCTCGTGCTCTGCTGGACCGCACGATCGACGTCGGTTGCACCCTGACCGTTGACGGGCGTCTGCTCGACGCCCAGACAATGCGCAGCCTGCCGCTCTGGGAGGAACACGAGGCGTTCGCGCTGATCTCCGCCCACCACCCTCTCGCACACGCTGAGGTCGTCGATCCGCGTGACCTGGCCGACCTCCCGCTGCACCTCCCGGACAAAAACGACAGCCCCGACATCTACAACCTGATCCTCGAACAGCTCGCCGAGGCCGGAGTCCCGGCTCCGCGTCGGGCCCCTCCGGTGGAGACCTTCGCCAGCGTCATCGGCAACGTCTCATCCGGCAGCGGGTGGCTGTTCAGCGCCAGAACCCTGAGCAGAACGACACCTCCGGGCACGGTCGCCAGGCCACTCGCCGTCCCCGCGCTGCACAGCGTGAAGTTCGAGATCATCTGGCATGTCAACAGCGACCCGGCCACGGTCACCGCGTTCGCCGAGCGCTTCCAGAGCGCACTCGCCAACCACACCTGACCAACTCACCAGGGGCTCTCCAGGCGGTCGCGGCATGCCGAGGGCCTTCTGCAGACGCGTGGGAGGGCTGGCAGTCGGCGCCCATGCTGTCTGGGCGCCGACTGTTTCTCGTCCGGCGGATCAGTGCATCGCGGTGGTGAGCCACTCGATGACCGGTGGCATCAGCTGATCGAGCTTGTTCATCGCGCAGTGGGAGCCGCCGGGGATCGAGACGACCTTGGTGTCAGGTCGGTCCTCCCAGATCGTCAGGTCGGCGGCGGGGACGTGAACGTCGGTGTCGCCGTTGATCGCCAGGGTCGGGCAGTTGGTGCCCTTGGCCAGCAGGTCGTCCATCGCCAGCGCCTGGACGCCGGTCAGGATCTGGTCGTGGGTCGGAACGCTGTCGAAGCCGAGAGCGTTGCCGACGATGCCCTCCATGCCGTAAAGCAGCTGTTGCAGGTGCTCACGGTTGAAGGTGGCCGTGGAGACCGGCCCGCCGATGACCACGGCGGCATCGACAGCGGAGGTCAGCGACGAATGGGCGGAGAAGTATCCGCCGAAGCTGACCCCGAGGTGTCCGACCTTGCCGGTGGTCAGCGTCCTGGCGAACGCGATCAGGTGGTCGACGATCTCGGTCGACTGGGCAGTCATCGGGATGTCGGTCAGCTCGCCCGTGCCGGGATGGTCAAAGGCGACGACGCGGACGTGCGCGCTTTGCACGTAGTGGACCCACATCTTGTGCAGATCCATCTTCCAGGTGTCCACGCCGCCGCTGAGGAGCAGGACCGGCGTGTCGTCGGTGGCGTCCTTCTCGCTGAGCACGTGAACCGGCGACTCGACCACCTTGCCCTGAAGCCGGGTGGTCACCAAACGCCGTTCGAAGTCAACCGGGAAGTCCTTGGAGGCCAGTGTGTACTGCTCCAGCTGATGGCCCATCGCGGTCTTCTTGGCGTCGTCGGCCAGCACCGGAAAGCGCGCGTTTCCGTAGGCGAGCGTGGCCATCCAGGTCTCGCCGGCGTCGATGTAGCGCTGGGCGAGCTGGCTCCACTCGTAACACCAGCCGCCGGGGGCATCGGCCCACATGTCGGTGATGGCGTCAGCGAGGCGGTCGACGTCGTCCTTTGGGATGCCCAGCCCCACGAACTGGGGGGTGCGCTCGGCGAACGTCGCCTTCGGATCGTCGGGAAACTCGTAACTCATGGCGGCCTCTCGATGGAGTCGGTGAACGGGTCGGACGCCATTGTTCGCCGGGACGGCCAAGCGCGGAAATGCCCATTTGCCAGCACCGATATGGCATTTCGACATGACGATCAGGAAACGGTGCAACGGCACCCATGTGCCAAGGCCGCACATCACGACGCCTTCAAAAACCGCCGGGGATCGAGACGGATCAGGGTGGTAGCGCCCACCCGATTTCCGACCACGATCGACGCCGAAAACGACGAGAGCCCCGCCGGAGCGGGGCTTTCAGGTCAAGCGGCTGAAGAGACTCGAACTCTCGACCTTCTGCATGGCAATCGCGAAAATCGACGTTGAGTTCCGATGGAATAAGGGGAAAGCCTATATCTAAAGGGGTTTCAGGGGGTCATTTTGGCCATAGTTTGGTAGCGGATCTGGTAGCGGCGTGGTAGCGGCGGGTTATGATCCGTCCGTGCACGCCCGTGAGAAGCCCGTCGGGACCATCATCTTCCGCCCCGGCGAGGGTGCGGCGGGCGAGGTTGTGTACGCCGAGGCGAAGTGGCGCGACTCGACGGGCCGGCAGCGTCTTCGTCGTGTCGGGCGCGCCTGGGTCGAGGCCGACGGGCATGGTGGGTGGCGGCGTCGAAGGGGCAACGTCCCGAGGGGCTACGTGGACCGGCGGACCGCGGAACGCGAGATGGACATCCTGATCGACGAGGTCGAGCACGAGCTTGTCTCGGCGCGGCCCGATCGCGAGGCAACCTTTGCCGACGCCGTCGTGATCTGGCGCTCATGGGCAGAGCACACCAAGCGCCTGAAGCCCGCGACGCTGCGCAACTACGACGCGCTTCTGAGCGAGCCCGGCCAGCGCAAGCGTGGGGGAGGGGAGAACCTGGCGCGGATCATGCGCGCGTTCGGCGACCGCAAGATCGCTGAGGTCACGGCCGTGGACATCGAGCGCTTCCTCCAGCGCCTCGACCGCGAGGGACTCCCGGGCCGCAGCGTCAACGCGCACCGCCAAGCGCTCGCCAACGTCTTTCAGCACGCGACGCGTGCAGACGTGTTTGCGCTTCCCACAAATCCTGTTCGCGGTGCGGAGAAGCGACGCGAGGACTACACGAAGCCTCCGGAGACATTCACCGTCGAGCAGGTCCATGCGGTTGCACGCGCGGCGCGTGCCGGGGCCCATGTCAACGGAGGGCGCCGCTGGGCGTCGGCCGCCGAAGATCTGGAACAGCAACAGGCAAACGTGCAGGACGCGGTGATCTACACGGTCGCGGGCTTCACCGGTCTGCGCCAGGGGGAGCTGTTGGCGCTGCGCTGGAAGCACGTTCGCTTCTGCCGACCGCACGCTCGTCGTAGTGGCCGCCATGTCCGCCGGCATCGAGTCGAGCACGAAGTCCGGCAAGTGGCGCGCAGTCCCACTCGTCACCGATGCCTTCGTCGCGCTCGATGAGCTGTCACGGCGCGAGTGGTTCGTCAGTCCCGATGACTACGTGTTCTGCGGGCCGGCCGGCGATCCACTCAATGAGTCGGCGCTGCGGCGCCGCTTCAAGGCGGCGCGTGACGCGGCCGGGTTGCCGCCACTGCCGTTCCATCACCTCCGGCACACCTTCGCGACGCTCGCGATCCGCGGCCTCGATCCAGCGACGGTGCAAGCGCTGCTCGGCCACTCGAAGATCACGACGACGGAGCGCTATCTGCACGCGCGGCCGCTCAACGAGCTGGCTGAACGGATGGACGCGATCTTCGGTGTCTCTCCAGAGACGGCCATGTCTTCGGGGATCGTGCAGTGAGCGGGCTTACACTTTCTCCTATGGCTACGACCGTTCAAGTCGAGATCGACGGCGAGCTGCTCTCACGGCTTCGGGCCCGGCACCCTGGCAAGACAGACCGCGAGCTGCTCGAGCGCCTAGCCGTGATTGAGCTGGGCATGGCTGCCCTTCGAGCTTCGCAGGCTCGCAACTCGGATCCCGAGGAGGTCGTCCTCGAGGAGGCAGTGCGAGCCGTTCGTGAAGTCCGCGCAGAGATGCGTGCCGAGCGGGGATGACCCGCGTCGTCATCGACGCGAACGTCCTCGCATCGGCAGCCGCTGGACATCCAAACAGCCCGTCGGGTCGGCTGCTTCTGGCTTTCACTGAAGGCGCCGTTGAGGTGGTCGTGTGTGAGCGCACGCTCGCCGAGCTCGAGCGTGCCCTTCAGCGTCCGTACTTCGCCGCGCGGGTGACCGATGCCGGGCGCCGTGCGTTCATCGAGGTGCTCCGCGCGGCCACCGACGTTCGGTCTGATCCGGTGACGGGACAGTCGGTGCTTCGCGATCCGGCGGATGACTATCTGGTCGCACTAGCGCGAGACGCGGGCGCCCACGCCATCGTCACCGGTGATAAGGACCTGCTCGAACATCCTGGGCTCGTCCCTCCGGCGATGACTCCGCGCGAGGCCTGCGAGCGGTTCGATCTGCCCTGAGCAACCGCTAACGCGTGCGGCGTCGTCGGTTCAGTGATCGCCCCGGCGCACTCGACCACCGTCCGGTGCCGACGCCTGGACTTTCGGCAGATGCAGGATGGCTTCCTCCAGCTCTGGAGCGAGGAACCTCCACGTCCGGCCGAGCTTGCGACCCGGGAGGATGCCGCGTCGCGCGTATTCCTTGACGGTGTAGGGCTTCAGCTCAAGCAGAGCTGCCACATCGTCAACCGTCAAGACATCCGCACGAGTGATCCTCATTAGCGCAATCCTATACGGCTTGTGCTAATTGCGCTAGGGTCTCGACGATGAGCGATCAACCTCCAGAACCGCAGCCCGAAGATGCCCAGCTAACCGTTGCCGAGGTAGCCCGCGAACTCCGAGTAAACCCCGCGACCGTACGCCTCTGGATCTCGAAGGGCACGTTGTCGGCCCAGCGGGTCGGCGCAGCGCAAGCTGTTCATCGCGAGATCGGAGTTGGACCGGATGCTCGGGCAGTCGGCCGAGCTCGAGCGGTCCACGGGGCCGAGGTCGCCGCTCGGGCGAGGCTCCGAGGAGAACCGCCCACTTGTGGGTTGGTGAGGGCGGGAAGTCTGTTGGTCTGCTGCCTGGGATGCCTCTGTCGCCTGGACCTGTGCAGGAGACGAGCAAGCAGCTTCAGGAGGCTCGTGACATGTGGAACGCCGCGATCGATGGCAGTGACAACGCTCCACCCGATCCCGGCTTTGTCGATCGGCTGCGCGCGATTGCTGTCGCTGCTGAAGGTCAGGCCGAGACGCTGAGGGTCGCTCGTGAGCTACCGAGCTTTCAGTGGAGACCGGCTTTCGGAATGGAGGGGATGATCCTGTCGCACGAGCTGCGTCCCGGCGCGAATCGTCCGGGCCCGGCGGATCTGTGGACGAGTTTTGACCGCACCGTTGAGCGACTCGGTGCTGCGATGGAAGGAACGAGCGTCGACCTGGTTCAGATCGAATATCTCGAGCTCGCCAATGTCCTCGAGGCAATCATCAGAGCGTTGGAGGGTGCAGGCGATGTCCGCTAACCGGTCCGCTGAGACCTCGCGGCAGCTACCGACGGTGTGTAGCGAAGTGTTTCGCGGTGTGTCTTTCTTCAGTGCGCACTTGAGCCCGCCTGCGCCCAATGTTTCCGGGGGTTCGGGCAGCCGGATGTGCCTGACTACCCGCCCTCCACATATTGCACAAGGTGGGGGAGTTCGGGTAGTCAGGCACATCCGGCTGGTTGGTGGTTTTCGGGGGCGCAGGCGGGCTCCTCTTTGGTGCTGTGGCTTGGCTGGAGGGGATTGCTGGGGAGGGGTGAGGTAGGGGAGATGGGTCGGGTTCTGGGTCCTGGTCCTGGGTCGATGGCTGGTCTGAAGTGGCTGGCTCGGGTTGGTCCTTCTCCTTTGGATCCGTGGCGGTACGCGATGGGGTGGAGTGAGGTGGCGGCCAGGAGTCATGCCAAGAGACTGGAGACGGAGGGGTGGCTTGGCAGGGTGCCACTGTTGTGGGGGCAGGGGTCGATGTTCTACGTGACCAAGCTCGGTGTCCGGGTGCTCGGTACTGGGCTCGGGGCGCAGCCGGCACCGCAACCGAACTGGTGGGCGCACCACAGCGCATGCGCTTGGACCGCAGCGTGGCTGACCCTACGCGAGCGCCGTTTCCTCGGCGAGCCCGAGATCCGTCTCAGCGGCGAATGGTCCGAGCGGCTGCAGTGGTATGAGGGCTACAGCTGGCGGAAGTCTGGCCATCGCCCAGACTTCATCGCCTGGTCACCGAATGACTCGGTGAACGCGATCGAGGTTGAGCTAGCCCGAAAGTCGCGTGCTCGTCTGAACGCGATCCTCAGCCTTCACAACAACTGGATGTTGCACGGCAAGGTTGCGCAGCTGTTCTACATCGTCGATGACGACGCCGCCGCACGGAGAATCCGGCTCGGGATGAAACGCAACCTCTTCCTCAGCGACGTGAAAGTGCGGATCGAGCTGCTCGACACCATCAAGCAACAAACGATTGAAGAATTCCAGGCGAAGCGGTCGAAACCCGACATCGCCTCGAGTAGCGACGAGCCAGCGTCGATCACTCACGGTATTACTCGCTAGTATTACCAGCATGAGAGTCACCCAGAAGGGCCAAGTCACCATCCCGCTGGAGGTACGTCGCGCACTCGGCATCGCGCCCGGGACAGAGGTTCGATTCGAACTCGACCAGGGAACCGCGCGTCTCGTTCCAGATCACGACCAAGCGGCAGCTGAGATCGCGAGGGTTCGTGGCGCGGGTGACGTTGCCCTCAGCACCGACGAGATCCTTGCGCTGACCCGCGGGTGAGCCCGAACGCCGGCACAGTTGTCGACAGCAGCGTGCTCCTCGACGTGTTCACCGAGGACGCTAGGTGGCTGTCGTGGTCGCAGGCACGGTTGGTCGAAGCGGCGGGGCGAGGGGCTCTCATCCTGAACGCCGTTGTGCTCGCCGAGATCGCCCCACGCTTCTCCAGAGTCGAAGCGCTCCGTGACGCGTTGCCGTCGATGAGCCTGATCGAAGAAATCCCGCTGGCCGCAAGCTTCCTCGCCGGCCACGCGCACGCCGAGTACCGCCGCGCCGGCGGTAACCGCCAGGCGATCCTTCCCGACTTCCTGATCGGCGCTCACGCGGCTGTGACCCGGCGACCACTACTCACGCGCGACCCAACTCGCATCGCGACCTACATCCCCGGTGCTGAGCTCATCTCACCCTGAGCGGGCGTGTCGCAAAGTCGCCAACTCAATAGCGGCGCGTGCGCCGGCTCATCGATGAAAGGGATCGTCCGCGGGTGCGAGCCCGCCGCGCTCAAAGGGGGACAGCAGCCGCTCGGGCTACGGGGCGGATGACTCAGCAAGGAGCCGCTGCCACAGCGCCGCCCGTAGTTACGGGCCTTTCGCGAAGTACCGCTAACGGGATTCGAACCCGGCTCCGCGGGCGCGTCGATCCTCAGTGTTTACGGGCAATCCTCAGTGTTTGCAAGGGTTTACGTGATCACATCAATCCGCTGGAGTCAGTCTGAATCCGGTAACGATCTGGACTGACTGGCGCACAACTGGCGTGCGCGCATAGGATGACGCCGTGTCGATCACGCTCAATCTAACGACGGTCCTGACGCCAACACTTCCAGCCGCCGTCGCCGGCTTCGTCGGCTATTACGGCGCGAAGAAGCAAGCCGAGACGGCTGCCAAACAGGCTGATGCGCCCGTTGCGCAGATTGGAATGCAGGAGGCCATCGCAGACCGGCGAGAACGCGAGAAGGCGTACCTCATGCTCACCAACTCAATCGACTGGCTCCTGAACGGGAGAGGGCGAGTAGGCGACGATGGACGCCAGACGGCCCGCTGGAGGCTCGAGTTCGACGGGCACGTCAACCGCGTCAAGATTCTTGGTGCGTACGAGGTGCCGGCGGCAGCATCGAATTGCGCCGAAATCGTCCACGTCGTTATCAAGCCAACGGGCAGCGACGGTTTGATGTTCACCGACAGTGCGGCGTTTGACGAGAACGTCACTGCGCTGACAGAGGCGCGAGATGCGCTGATTCAGGCGATGAGGACGGATGTCGCCCCGCGGAAGGATCAACCCGCGCTAGCTAACAGCCCTCAGGCCGGCTCCTTCATCTAGCCGCTCAAGCTAGCTATCTACCCTCTCGCGAGCTTCGCTCTCCCCTCCGGAGGTCTGGTTCAGTCCACATCCAGCATTTCTTCGGCAACCGTCTATTTCCTAGAAGGCGAGACGTTCAGCATTTAGGAGACCAACATGGCTGGACTGATCCCTTCGAGCGACGCAGGAATCCGGCAGGCATTGGGAAAGGACACCCTATGAGCGCGCATGCTGATCACGACTGTTCCGAACTGCATGAGCCGCGCGTAGGGTTCCCCGGTCCCTTCGCGCACCACGACGTAACCGTCGACGGCTGGCGCGTGCCGATGCTCCAGGCGCACATGGCGGCAGAGGATCGAGTGATGCTTGTGCTCGACCGGCGACTTGCTGCCGAGTTCTCAGTGGAGGAGGCCGAGCGCGTTGTGCCGTTCGTTGCTGACGCGATCGCCGTTGCGCTGGGTTATGGGGCGCATCCCAATCAGGACACACCCCGGCCCCTTACTCGTGTCCCGTACCCGCGGATCGAGCGGGTCGTGGACGTCGACCTTCCGCCGGTCTACAAGTAGAACCGCGGCAGGTGGAGAAGGTTGTTCGCCTTCGTGCCATCCGGCGTCGTGGTGATGTAGTCGCGGAACGTGCACTGCGGGCACGTCCGGACGTAAACGTTGGCCCGTTCACCGCCGCCGTAGGTGATGTAACGGTCACCGTTCGGGTCGCGAATGTCGGCCACAACGGTCGACAGGCTGAGCCTGGAACCACTCGTCCCGATCTTCACGGCCGTGATGTGCTCGTGGGGGTCGGTGGTGGTCTTCTCGACTTTGACCGACGTGATCTGGTAGGTGCTCATGGGTGTCGAAACCTCCTAGGTTTCGCTGGGGTTCCCCGTCCCTCTCGCCGCCCTGCCAGGAGTACCGAGATTTGGGGGATTGTGCGAAAAGTTACGCCCGCCCTCGGACGAGATCGGGGACGCCGCAAAATCGGATAGGTTGCGGAGTGCCGGGTTCGCTGGGAACCATTGGGGCCGCTCTCCCGCCCTGCCAAGCGTTGTTGGAGAGCGGCCCCGTAACCGGTGGTCTGAGGCCGGGGCCAGCAAGCCCGCAGGCGATCGTCGGTCTGGAAAGGGCACTAAGCGTCGACCTACCGCCAGCCCTCGCGCAGTTGTTAGGCGAGACATATGGAATTTCGGGGCAGTACGGGCTCGGTGTGATTTGGTCCGCCGACCGAATCCGAGCCGACAATCTCCGCTTTCGTACGGAGCTTGCTGACGATTACATGGGCTTCGGCTTGCTGTCGCTCTTCGGCGATGCGGGCGACGGCGATCAGTTCGCGTTCGCGATCCGAGAAAATGGAGAAGTCGGCGCCGAGGTCTACGCGTGGGGTCACGAGGACGACAGCCGGAGATGGGTTGCGAGCGATCTGCGCGGGTATGTCGACGGTTGGCTCACAGGCGTGATTGCCGTTTAGCTGACTGCCGCCTTGATCGAGAACCGACACTCTCGTCAGTGAGTGCATCCGTGGCTTTGCGCTCGTCCGGCTCATGGGTGCGGGGCCAGTCGTTTTGGCCTGATGCGATCGTTCGGCCGGACGCGCTCAACACGGTTGCTGGGAGACTGTCGTGATGGAGCTGCCCCAGATAGCGAGTGAGCTTCCCCCGGAGCTTCTGGAGTGGTTCTCGGTTGAGGTTGATCCCGGAGATGCGCCGGAACTGCACATGGCAGGGCTGCAGGGAAATGACCTGGCGACGTGCTTCAAGATTCTGCAGTCGCTCGCTTCCGGATGGTCCGATCGCACCTTCCATTTGGATGCGGAAGGGATCGATGTGACCGTCGCCGATCGCCCTGACGTTGCTGAGCTGGTCTTAGCTCGGGAAGTCAGCGTTGCGTGCGTGAGCACGGACGAGCTAGAGGTCAACGGCGTTCGCCTTCCGGTCCTGGGCATGTTTCTCTACCCGTCAGCGATCCAGTTCTTCTGGTGGCCGGAGAAAGCTTGGACTGCCGTGCGGATCGCAACGTTTCTGGGACTGCTCGTCGGATTTCTTGATCTCGCTCCGGAGGCTGAGCTGCGTCCGGACCCCCGCTATAGCCCAGCGGCACGGGAACGCCTCGGTCGCGCGCTGGGTGACTACATCCGCATGCCGTCCCGTGTCACGACCCGCGAGATCTCGTGACCACCTTGCCTCTCGGTCGCGGCGGCTAACCGGACTCTTGCCCGTGGTCGTCGGCTAGCGCTTCGATCGAAAGCACTCGCGAGGCGGTCACCGCGCCGCGCGAGTTGATTGCCACGCACGCGCTCGTCTTGACTGCCCTGCGGCCAGGGCGATAGCGTCGCGAAAATGTCCGTCACGCGAGCATGGTGGATTGTCGCTGGGGGATTGATCATCGCCGTTCCCGTGGCCCTGGCTTTCGCCGAGCTCAACACAACATCGTCCACTTAGGCGTGAGACACGGAGCGCGCGGAGTCTTTTTCCTCCATGCGCCAGGTGAAACCCGCAAATAGCGAACACCCCTTGACATAGGAGCAGCCAAAGCGCAACCGTTAGCCCAAGGAAACGAAGGGCGAAAGCTCTGGCGCGATGCCGACCAAGCGAACCAACGAGGCCGTGCTCCTTCCAACACCCCGGTGCGGCTCCGAGCTATTCGGGGGTCAGCCCTTGGAATGCTTCGATGAAGAGCGAGTCGAACGCATCCAGGCCTTCGCGGAGGTCCGGTGCGTATCGGTCGATCATCAACTGGGCAAGCAGCGAGAAGGTGACGGCTGCGAAAACTTGTGCCTGCGCGACCCACTTATCTGACGGTCTGTCGTCGAACTCGTACCCGCCGGCCACCAGCTCCGCGTAGCTGACAAGCCCGGATGGGTTGTGGTGCACAACCTGATTGTTGAACCGGTTGGGAATGTCGAGCATCTGTTCCACGAACGGCGACGGTACGTCTTCGCCGTTGGCCTCCTCCCAGAGTCGTCCTTCAAGCATGGGAACGTCGAGCAGCTCATCGACCAGAGTTCGTAGCGATCGCTTCTGATGTCGCTTCCACCGACCGTCCGGTCGCTGCTCGACATCGATTGCCCACCAGGACTCCTCGCAGTAGGTTCCGAACTGTGCGCTGAGTCGTTCGCGTTCCGCCACCGCGAAGTCGGTCGGTTTTACTAGCTCACCCTCGGGCAACCATCCGGGATGTTTGTCGAGCACTTCGATTAGGATCAAAGACGAGAACTCTTGGTGCTCATTCATCCGAGTGGTCACCCATTTCGAGTTCGCAACGAACGTCGACCAGTACGCCACAAGCATCGATTCGAACATTGAACGGCAGAGCTTCAGTGCGTCCGCGCCATAGCCGCCCTCGGTGAGCTCACAGATCGCCCCTAAAGTCTTTGTGGGCGCCGGGTGAAAACTAGGCCAGTCGCGCCGCTTGAAAACTAGGCCACTGGCGCGGCCGGCTGGTGTGTCCGGCTGGGTCGTGACGCTCGATTCGTCCTGTGGCGGATCGGGAGGAAGGCTTGGTCGGCGTGGAGCAGTGGGCAGAGGTGCGGCGGATGAAGCGGGTCGAGGGATTGTCGGCTCGGGAGATCAGCCGCCGGACGGGTTTGGCGCGCGACACGGTGTCGAGGCTGTTGGCGGCGGAGAAGCCGCCGGCGTATTCGCGGGGACCGCTCGGGTCGATCCTGGACCCTTTCAAGGATTGGATCTGTGAGCAGCTGGCTGATGATGCGAGCACGACGTCGCTGCGGTTGCGGGAGCTCGCGGAGGAGATCGGCTATCAGGGCTCCAAGACGATCTTCGATGATTACGTCCGCGAGGTCCGGCCGAGGTTTCTGGTCAGGCGCACCTATCAGCGCACGTTTTATCGGCCAGCGGAGCTGATCCAGTGCGATCTGTGGGAACCCTCCCGGCATGTTCCGGTCGGCTGGGGTCAGACCCGGCGTGGTTATGTCGTCACCTCACAGTCGTGCTGGTCGAGGGCGTTCGCCGGCACGCTGGTGTTCTCGAAGGAGGCACCGGACATCCTGGCTGGCCTGGCCCGCAATCTGCAGGCGCTGGGGGTGCGGGCGGAGAAGCTGGTGTGGGACCGGGAGTCCGCGATCGCTGGTCGCGGGAAGCCGACCGATGCGTTTCTGTCGTTCTGTGGGCAGCTGCAGGTCGGCTGGATCATCTTGGATGCCGGTGACCCAGAGGCGAAGGGGCAGCTCGAGCGCCAGCACGACTATCTGGAGAAGAACTTCGAGCCACGGCGCCGCTTCGCTAATCACCTCGACTTCCAGGACCAGCTCGACCGCTGGGCTGTGAAGGCCAACGGCCGTCAGCACCGGACGATCAGGGCGGTCCCGGCCGAGCGGCTCGAGCATGAGCGGCAGCTGCGGCCGCTTGGGCGGGTGAGCGTCGACACTGACCGCCGGACGGTGATCAGGGTCCCGCAGCAGCCACTGATCCGGGTGGATCGCAACGACTACTCGATCGACCCCGTGTTCGCCGGCCGGCGGATCGAAGTGCGGGTCTCTCACACCGAGATCACAGCGGTCGTGTTGGATACCGGCGAGCTCGCCTGCCGTCACCAGCGGATCTTCGCCGGGCATCAGACGATCGTTGACCCAGCCCACCAGAGCCGCCTAGAGGTCCAGCGCGCACGCCGCCGCCAACGCCACCAGGTCGAAGTTGAGCAGCGCCCCCTGTCGGTCTACGACCAGTTGATCGCATGAGCAGCCAGGCGGAGCTCACCCATCTGTTCCGGGCCTTGAAGGCGCCGGCCGCGGCCCGGGCGTTCCCGGTGCTGGCAGAACGGGCACGGGAGGAGTCATGGTCCTATGAAAAGTTCGTTGAGGCGCTACTCGGCACGGAGGTCTCAGCCCGCGACGGCCACGGTGGGGAGAACCGGATCAAGACCGCCAGGTTCCCGGCACGCAAAACCTTGGAGGAGTTCGACTTCACCTTTCAACGCAGCGTGAAGAAGCAGGTGATCGAGCACCTCGGCCAACTCGACTTCCTCCACGGCCGCGAGAACGTGATCATGCTCGGCCCGCCCGGCACCGGCAAAACACACCTGTCGATCGCTCTTGGTGTCCGCGCATGCCTCGCCGGCCAGCGAGTCCAGTTCGCGACCGCGACCCAATGGGTCGCCCGGCTCGCCGAGGCCAAACGCCAAGACCAGCTCGAAGCCGAGCTCAAACGACTCGCGCTGATCCCGCTGCTGATCGTTGACGAGGTCGGCTACATCCCGTTCGACCCCCAAGCCGCGAACCTGATGTTCGAGCTCGTCAGCTCCCGCTACGAGCACGCCTCGATGATCGTTACCTCCAACAAGCCGTTCAGCAAATGGGGTGAGATCTTCGGCGACGACATGGTCGCCACCGCGATGATCGACCGGCTCATCCACCACGCCGAGATCCTCTCGCTCAAAGGCGACAGCTACCGCCTCCGCGGCAAAGACCTCGGCCCACGCCCAGCACCGCCCCCGGACCTCGCCTGACCAACGCGCCCGCCGGCAGTTTCCTCCGCTCGCCTACGGCTCGCTCCAGAAACCGCCGGCGCGCCAACCCTCAAGTGGCCTAGTTTTCAACCGGCAGAACTGGCCTGGTTTTCAAGCGGCCTTGACAGTCTTAGTGGCCGACGCAAAAGTCAGACGTAACGCAACGTCGAACGGGCCTCCCGTATGCCAGGAATCTCTATGCGAGAGCGCCCAACCATGCAGGGCCCGAAGCACGGCGCCAGCTTGTTCTCCCGAATCCGCAGGCACGCTCACAGGCTATCGCCCAAACGCGTCCGGGCTGCGACCGACTCAATCTGTGAACTCGAAGCCCGCCTGCTTCCGGCGGATGACGTACTCTGCACGCCCGACGATGCCGCGAGCCGGTCAGATCTGGAGGAAGGTTAGGAGCATCTGGCGACGCGTCTCCTCGCGAGCCTGGGTGTGGGGGACGCTCTATGTCATCGCGATCCCGGTCGTGGATGGAACCCGCTTTTCCGGCCAGTGAGGCGCTCGGGTTTCCGAGGCATTCGAGAGGATGTTTTGGATGCCGAAATCAAGACCCCCGTATCCGCCTGAGTTCAAGGCTGAGGCTGTCGCGATGGTCCGGTCAGGGCGACCGTTTAAGGAGGTTGCGGCGGCGCTCGGGATGAACGAGCAGTCGTTGCGTAACTGGGTCAAGCAGGCTGACCTGGATCAGGGTCGTCGCCAGGACGGGCTGACGAGTGAGGAGCGAGAGGAGCTCCGGCAATTGCGTCGAGAGAACGCCCGGCTGAAACAGGAGCGTGATTTCCTCAAACGAGCCGCGGCCTTCTTCGCCAGGGAGACCGACGGCCGGTGACTGCTTACCGGCTGATCGAGGCGGAGAAGGCCCTGGGGTTTCCGGTCTCCCGCGCATGCGAGTTGCTTGAGGTCAGCAGGTCCGGGTTCAGTGACTGGGCAACGCGCGCACCGTCAGACAGGGCCCTTGAGGATGCATGGTTGACAGAGAAGATCCGAGAGATCCACACGAACAACCGTGAGGTCTACGGCGCCCGCAGAATCCACGCTGAGCTGCGCATGGAGCACGGCATCCGTGTCGGCAAGAAGCGTGTCGCACGGTTGATGCGCCAAGCCCGGCTCTCAGGGCTTGTGCCCAAAAAACATGGGCGCACAACGATCCGCGTTCCGGGCGTCCGGGTCGCCGATGACCTCGTCAAGCGCCAGTTCCACCCCGAGGCGCCGAACGTGATGTGGTTCACCGACATCACCTACCTCAGAACCTGGGAAGGGTGGCTCTACCTCGCCGCCGTCCAGGACGCCTTCAGCCGACGAATCGTGGGCTGGCAGATGGCCGATCACATGCGCCACGAACTCGTCGTCGCGGCCCTGCAGATGGCCGTTCACCGCCGCCGACCGGACCATGGTCTCATTCATCATTCCGATCAGGGCTCCCAATTCGTTGCGCTCGGCTTCGGGCACGCCTGTGCTCAGGCTGGGATCTCCCGATCGATGGGATCGACCGGCCAATGCTGGGACAACGCCGTCGCCGAGACGTTCTTCGCCACCTTGAAGAAGGAGCTCGTCTACCGACGCTCATGGCCAACCCGCCGGGAACTCGAGGCAGAGATCTTCGAATACATCGAAGGCTTCTACAACCTCCGGCGCCGGCACACGACACTCGGGCTGATCTCCCCTGCCGCCTACGAAGAACAGCACGCCGCCGCTCAGTGAGAAACTAGTCCACCAACCACAAATAACTGCTTCGAGAACCTAGCGCTCAGCTGACCGAGCAAGCGGGTTCCATCCAACCCTCTCGTGTCGATGCGCAGGTGCCGTGACCGCGGTCTAGCCGGCCTCTTGCTTACAACGCTTGCTGTGGGGGTGAGCGGCTGCGGCGTTGCTGGCGGCGCGCCGGTGGCTTCTGCAACAGTGCGTACGTGTTCGCAGGTCGGCTCAGGTGGGCTTGCTACCGACTACCGTGAGCGCGCGCTCGTGCTCGGCCCGCTCGCCCTGAGCAACCTACGGACCTATGACGCTCGCCAGCCGCTGCCGGGACATGTCGGCAACCGCTATGGCGCATACGAGATCATCGCCGTGGTCAGGCACGGAGCGAAGGTCACGATCACGCTGCCACGCTCGGAGTGGGCGACCGTCGGGCTCCTCTATGACCCTGACAAGTTCCGTGCCGACGGCACGTACCTGATCAAGGACATGGCGCAACGCGCGCGCCTTGAGGCTTGCGAGTCGGCCAGCTTCAACCACGGCGTCAGCCAGTTCGACGGTGGCTTCGTCGTGACTCGTCCGCAATGCGTCCATTTCAGCGTCACAGCAGGGCCACGCACTTACGCCGGCGAGTTCCCCGCCGGGGCCGCTTGCAAAGGCTGGAGACCCGTACCCGCTCGGCGCTAACTTCCATGAGGCGCCCGCCGCACTAACACCCGCTTCCAACTGACGACGAGCATCTCGTCGTCGTTCTCGAGAGACCTGAGTTGCGCGGAAGGGGCGCCGCATACTCGCCAACGAAATTCACGCGCAGGGCGGCCGCGCCTAGGCAAGACGTCTGTATGTACGTGCGTAAAGACCGCCGTCCATACGCACGTCTTTACATCTAGCTCGCTCGAAAGACAGCCGTATCGCAGCAAATCGCGCAGCGGCTCCGGCCGTCCAAGCCAGCGCACCGTGCGTCGCACCTGCAATTAGATGAGCGAGTTTGGTAGCGGCGAGTGGTAGCGGCGGACCCTGAAAACCGGTTTATAGGACCTCCACCAAAAGAAAAACCCCGCGATTAGCAGGGTTTTTCTCACAAGCGGCTGAAGAGACTCGAACTCTCGACCTTCTGCATGGCAAGCAGACGCTCTAGCCAACTGAGCTACAGCCGCAAGGCGGACCAGTATAGCCCTGCTCTCTGAGCGTCGTCGCTTGATCGCGCCACGCTCGCAGGGCACAGAAGCGTGCCAAGGCAATACCTAGGAAAGGCTTTACTCTTTCGTGTGAGATCCCGGCACAGAGAGGTGAGACCCACGTTGCGACGGATGACAAGTTTGAAGAGCCTGCGGAGCATCACGATGTCCACGGCAGTGGCGCTGGCGGCCATCGGCGGAGCGAGCAGCAGCTCTGCTGCTGCTGCGAACAAGGCCCACGGCAAGGTGCAGGTGCTCTACGCAGGATCGCTGGAGACGCTGATGGAGAGGACTGTTGGTCCGGCCTTCCACAAAGCGACCGGTTACACGTTCGCCGGCTATCCGGCCGGCTCCACAGACCTCGCCAGCGAGATCAAGGGCAAGGTGCGGCAGGGTGACGTCTTCCTGAGCGCCTCGTCGAAGGCCGATGCGAGTCTCGAGGGAAAGGACAACGGCGGTTGGGTGTCGTGGTATGCGCCGTTCGCATCGACCAAGCTCGTGCTCGGCTACAACCCAAATAGCCAGTTCGCATCTGCTTTGACGAGCCGACCGTGGTACCAGGTGGTCACCCAGCCGGGCTTCCGTCTCGGCTTCACCGACCCGACGCTCGACCCGAAGGGCGTGCTCGCAGTGGCGGCGCTCAACACCGCTGCGACTCAGTACAACGAACCTGAACTGAGCCAGATCGCCACCGATCAGAGTGATCTGTTCCCAGAGGAGGACCTTATCGGCCGACTTCAGGCCGGCCAACTCGACGCCGGATTCTTCTACACGGTGGAGGCGAGCGCGGCCAAGATCCCCACTGTGTCACTCGGATCGATCAACGAGACCGCGACTTACACGATCACTGTCCTCAAGCACGCGCCTGATGCCGCCGGTGGACAGGCGTTCGTCAAATTCCTTCTGTCCAGCAAGGGCAAGCGGCTGCTTAAAGCGGTCGGGTTGACGATGGCGCGGCCGGTTGAGGTGGGTAGGGGAGTGCCGAAGACGCTCACCGGAGTGATAAAGCACTCAGGGTGAGCAGATTCGCGCAGGCATCGCCGAGCGTGCGAGCAGGGCCCTCGTGGGGGGCGGCCCTGCCGCTGCTCGGCGGCGTGCTTGCGTTGTACCTCGCGGTGCCGCTGGTGGTGCTGCTGATACATCTCGTCTCTGGAGCGAGCTCCGGGCTGCCGGCCGCCGGTCTCATGTCGGCGCTTCTGATGTCGCTGATGACGGCGACGGTGTCCACGCTGATCATCACCCTTTTTGGTCTGCCGCTCGCATGGGTTTTGGCTCAGGAGCACAGCCGGTTCTGGTCGGGCGTCGGCCTACTCGTGCAGTTGCCACTCGCGCTGCCACCCCTGATGAGCGGAATCCTCCTGATCGAGGTCGTTGGTCCCTATACCGAGCTCGGCAGGCTCTTCGGCGGAGCGCTCACCGACACGCCAGCCGGGATCGTGATCGCGCAGACGTTCGTCGCCGCACCATTTCTTGTGATCGCGAGCCGCTCGGCTTTTGCCACCGTCCCACAGGATCTGCTCGACGTCGCCGCCACGCTCGGTCACGGCCCTTGGTCGCGTTTCGCGCGGGTTGCGGTGCCCGTCGCCTCTGACGGCATTCGCGCCGGCATGCTCCTATCGTGGCTTCGAGCGTTCGGCGAGTTTGGCGCGACGATCATCCTGGCGTACCACCCGTACTCGCTGCCCGTGTTCGCATGGGTTCAGTTCAGCTCCGCCGGGCTTCCGAGCGCGCTACCGCCTACCGGGGTCGCCGTGCTGGCAGCCGCGATCGTGCTGATGCTGGCAAACCTCCACATGCCCGGGATGGTCCGGTGGCTGCGCCGCTACGCAGCCACCGGCTCGGCGACCGTCTCCACGGTGAGCCCGCCGTCTGACCGCCTGCCGCCCGAAGAGCGCCTCGACTTCGCTCTATGCGACCATCTCGGCGACTTCGAGCTTCAGCTCGCCTACGCGTCGGAGACGCCGCATCTCGCATTGCTCGGGGCATCCGGTGCAGGCAAGTCGTTGACATTGCGCTGTTTGGCCGGTCTTCGCGGTACGGGCTGTGGGACGGTGAGGCTCGGTGAGCGAGAGCTCGGCATGTTGCCGCCTGAGGCCCGTCGCATCGGGCTGGTCCCGCAGGGACAGTCGCTAATACCGGGCATGAGCGTCTGGCGTCAGGTCAACTTCGGAGTGGGAACCGATCCACAGGTGGCGGGTCGCTGGATTGTCCGGCTCGGACTCGCGGATCTCGTTGACCGCAGGCCCGATCAGCTCTCCGGAGGGCAGCGACAGCGGGTCGCGCTCGCCCGTGCGCTTGCCTACGAACCCGAGCTCCTGCTGTTGGACGAACCGCTCTCGGCATTGGACAGACCCGTGCGAGACGAACTCCGTCGTGAGCTGATGAGCCTGCAGCAACACGCGGGTGTGACCACGGTGCTTGTGACCCATGACGCGGACGAGGCCGCGGCGCTGGCAGGTGATGTGATCGTGATCGGGGTCGGGCGAATTCTGCAGGCAGGTCCGACCGCCGATGTGTTCGACGCGCCTGCATCTGCGGACGTTGCGCGGTTGCTGGCACGCAACGCCCATCGCGCCACCATCATCGATTGCTCCGCAGCCGACACTGCGACCCAGGTCACGGTCCGGCTCGACGACGGTGCCGAGCTGACCACGCGGATCGCCGATCGCGCCGAGTTCCAGCCCGGTGAGCGCTGTCTGGTCACGCTCGACCCGACGGGGATCACCGTCGCACGTGATCCGCAGGTATTCGTGTCTGGAACGGATTCGGCCGAGATCTACGGCTGACAGAATGCCCTTACTTCAGCACGCGCTCGAGCGCGGCACGGACGATCGTGTCTCCAACGATCAGCGCGGCGTGGCGTTCGTCCCACAGCAGCATGGCGGGTCGACCACCATCAGCTGGTCGCCGTGCTCACATAAGAGGTCACGAGCTGATCCCGGTCAGAGCCGGGCTTCCAATCGTGATGCGGTACCTGCCAGAAGTGAACGCCTGGACGTGTCTCGCGCAAACGAGCATCCGACGGGCGACGTGCTAAACCCTACAGCGACCGGGCTTGGCGTAGGGTTGTTCCACCCTGGGTGTGGGATGTGCTTGATTTTCGGATTCTTGGGCCGTTGGAGGTTCTCGAGGATGAGCGGGCGCTGCCACTGGGCAGTCCGCGTCAGCGTGCGCTTCTGGCGATCCTCGTCCTGCACCGCGGGGAGGCGCTGCCAGGCGACCGATTGATTGACCTGCTGTGGGGCGAGCATCCTCCCTCCACGGCCAACAAAATCGTCCAGGGGTATGTCTCGGCTCTGCGCAAGGTTCTGGGCGAGGAAGCGGTGGTCACACGCCCCGGGGGATACCAGCTGGCGATCACCCGAGACCAGCTGGATTCGGAGCGCTTCTGCCGGCTGGCGGGCGCGGGTCGCGAGGCGCTTGAGGCCGGCGATCCGACCGCGGCGGCCGGATTGCTTGCCTCGTCGCTGGAGCTCTGGCGGGGCAGGGCGCTGGCGGACTTCGCCTACGAGCAGTTTGCGCAGTCCGAGGCGGCTCGGCTCGAGGAAACGCGCCTCGGGGCGCTCGAGGACCGCATTGACGCCCAACTTGCGTTGGGGCGCCACCGCGAACTGACGGCGGAGCTCGAAGATCTGTGGAGGCGTCACCCTCACCGCGAGCGTCTGCTGGGGCAGCTGATGCTTGCGCTCTATCTCGATGGTCGCCAGGCGGACGCGCTCGACGCCTATCGCCGCGGTCGGAAGGCGTTGAGCGACGAGCTCGGGCTGGAGCCGGGGCCGCGCTTGCGCTTGCTCGAGCGTCAGATCCTCGAGCAGGACCCGGTGCTCGACCGTGAGGACGGCGCGGCGAGCCCAGCTCCGCGCGGACGCCCGTCAACGATCGCTCAGCCGCGACGGATGGATCTTGGCCGCTGGCTCCTGGTCGGAGCCGGGGCGCTGTTGTTGGCTGCAGCCGTTGGCGCTGGAGTCACGCAGCTTGCGGGCGGGAGCGCCGCCTCATTGCGAGCGGGGCCGAACTCTCTTGCCGAGATCGACCCGGGATCCAACCAGGTGGTGGCGACTGCGCAGGTAGGGGCCTCCCCGGGAGCGGTGGCGTTTGGCGACCGCTCGCTGTGGGTGGCCAACGTCGATGACGAGACGATCTCACGGCTGTCGCCGCGCACGCTTCAGACGCAGGCGATGGTGAGACTCAGTCAGCAGCCGACTGGGGTTGCGGCCTCGAGGAACGGTGCCGTCTGGGTTGTGATGTCGAACCCCACAGAGGACTACGTCACCGCGGGCCGGGTCGACCCGCAGTTCGACAGCCTCGACGACAGCATCCGTGTCGGCAACGTTGACCCCGCCGTATCGCCCTCGATCACGTCCCAGGGAAAGGCCGTCTGGATTGCGCCTCCGTCAGGTGAGCTGACACGACTGAACGCCGAGAACGGGGCGCGCCGCCAAAGAATCGACCCGGACGCCTCGCCGGCCGCAGTCGTCTTTGGGTACGGGGCGATCTGGCTGACCGACAGCGAGGCCGACGACGTGATCCGCATTGACCGGACCGGCCTGAGGCTCACAGTCCCGGTGGGTGATGATCCCAGCGGGATCGCGGCCGGAAACGGGGCGGTCTGGGTGGCTGATAGCGGCGACGACGCCATCAAGCGGATCGACCCTACGACCGAGGCGGTGACTACCACGATTCACGTTGGCAGCGATCCGCTCGGCGTGATCGTCGGAGGGGGCTCGATCTGGGTCGCGAACAGTCGCGATGGAACCGTCAGTCGCATCGACCCGCGAACCAACCGTGTGGTCGCCACGATCCCGGTCGGCGGCAGCCCCCAGGCGCTGGCATTCGCTCGCGGTCGCGTCTGGGTGACCATCGATGCTGCCGCCTTCCCGCGTTCTAAGGCGGCGGGGCGTGGGGGCACGTTGCGCGTGGACTTTCGCTATGACCCGACCACGATGGACCCGGCAATCGCGGACATCCCGTTCGCCGCGCAGCTGTTCGCCGCCGGTTGTGCAGAGCTCCTCAACTATCCGGTCAGATCTGGGCTCGCTGGTTCGAGACTGGTGCCCGAGGTCGCACGCGCGCTCCCGACCGTATCGGCTGACGGCCGAACCTACACATTCGTCATCCGCAGGGGATTCCGCTTCGCTCCACCATCCAATCTGCCGGTCACGGCCCAGACCTTCAAGGACACGATCGAGCGCACGCTGGATCCGGTGATGGATAGCCCCGCGTTGCCAAGCTCCAAGGACATCGTCGGAGCCAGCGCATACATCCGTGGGAAGGCCGGTCACATCAGCGGGGTTCTCGCCAGCGGCGACAGGCTGACGATCCATCTGCTCGCTCCGGACCCCAACCTCCCGTATCAGTTGGCGCAGTCGTTCTTCTGCGCGGTCCCGCCGGACACGCCGGTCAACCCCAACGGGGTCTCCGCGATCCCATCTGCCGGTCCCTACAGCGTCGTCTCCTACACGCCGGGACGCGGGATCGTGATGCTGCGAAACCCGAACTATCGCGGTGATCGTCCGCACCGTTTCGACCGGATCGATGTTTCCCTGGATGTCGCCTCACAGCATGCGATCGCCGCCGTTGAAGCCGGTAGGGCAGATTTCGCCGACTCGGTTGACATCTCCGCGGGTGCCACCAAGGCGCTCGGCGCTCGGTACGGCGCGCACAGCCCCGCCGCCCGGTCCGGACACCAGCAGTTCTTCGTCAGGACGGAGCCTGGCCTCGATTTCTTCGTTCTGAATACGCACAGAGCGCTGTTCTCGCATGAGCGCCTGCGCGAGGCCGTCAACTACGCGATCGACCGCAGCGCGCTTGCGCGCTTCGGCGACCCGCTGGCCGCGTCGCCGGAGGCGCCGTTCGATCACTATCTGCCGCCGGGCGTCCCGGGCTACCGGAATGTCAACGTATTCCCGGCGCAGCCCGACCTTGCCAAGGCGCGGCGGCTGGCAAGAGGTTTCGCCGGCGCGACGGTCGTGCTCTACACGTGTGAGGCCACCTTCTGCGTGCAGCAGGCTCAGATCGTGAAGACCGACCTTGCGGCAATCGGCCTCCGGGTCGTGGTTGACAAGTTCACACTCTTCGCGATGTTCAGCCGAGAGCAGCATCCGGGGGGGCCGTTCGACATGGGCTACTCAAACTGGATTGAGGATTTTCCAGACCCCGCCGATTTCCTCAATGGGCTGCTCAACGGGAGCTCCGGTCTACCGAGCTTCCGCGATGCGAGCGTGCGGGCCGAGCTCACCGCCGCTGCCCGGCTTACCGGGACGCGGCGCTACCTGACCTACGCGAGACTCGACCAGCAGATCGCGGCGAAGGCTGCGCCGCTCGTCGCGTTCGGCGTCATGTCAGGCCACGACTTCTTCTCCGCCCGCGTCGGCTGTCAGGTCTACTCGCCGGTCTACGGGACGGAGCTTGGTGCGCTCTGCCTGCGTCGCCATGCGAAATGACGGGCGTTTACCGATCGTCTACCGCCATTGACCGCGGCTGCACCGTGGTGCCGGAGATTCCCGGGCATCGGTCGCGCCGGGCGACCGGCGCCAGTCCGAGGAGCACACCATGGTCGGGATTCGTCACATCGTCGGAGTCGGGATAACCGCGGCCGTGCTTGCCGCCAGTACCGGTACCGCGTTGGCGGGGCCGTTCGACGTCACCAGGAATGGGACGTTCGTGGAATCGCCTCCAACCCAGCCGATTGTTCTGGAGCAGATGCGAGACACAACCGCAGCACCTGCCACCGCCACACCGGTGGTCGTACACATCACCGCTGCGAGCATCGGCTTTCACTGGGGCGATGCCGGGATCGGCGCCGCGGCAGCGATCGGGATTGTCGCGCTGCTGGTGGGTGTCGGCCTCCTGTTGGTGCAGCGCCACCGCGACGGCATCAACCACACCTGAACTTGACGCGCCCATGGGTTAGAGACGCGTCATCGGGGGGCCCCGCCTGACGGCGGGGCCTCCCAGCCAACGCAGGACTCAAACGCCCGATGGGCCGTCGTGAGTGAGAGATGGCATGGCTCAGATGGGAGCGAGGCTAATCCTCAAGTCGAGGGTTAGCCGCGCTCCGGACGATTGCCGCCACGCCCGGGTCTGTACAGATCGAGAACCAGCATCACGCGATCGGCTCGGCCGTCGGCGACTCGCTGGAACCCCAGCTCCTCGTAGAACCCAATAGCGTCCTCATTCTCGGGGTCGGTGTACACGCGGGCGACCCTGCGCTGCTGATCCGCCGCCCATTCAACGAACGCGTTGACGAGCGACCGACCGATGCCACTTCCGCGAGCGCCCTCGCGGACGTAGAGGGCGTGAAGGTGCGCAGCCTGCGGTTGCAGCCTGCCGAGGATGATCGCATCCGGCCCGTCTGCCTGCGCCCAGAACAACACCAGTGAGGAGGGGTCGACCAGCATCAGCAGATCCCGGTCAACGGGATGGTGATCGGTGCGTCCGTGACGCTCCTCCCTGAAATCCTCGAGCGCGGTCAGCAGGTCGTGCAGCCAGCCCCTGTGAACCTCGGAGTCCTCGCCGTAGACGAGGTGTTGGAAATCCTCTGGCGCCACAGCGCCCATCGTAGGGCCCATCGGGGGTCTCGCTGGAGCCGCATCGCTTCGGCCGGACGCTGTCGGCTGCTGGTGTTCATCGATCGCAACGGCGGCGGCGATCCCAACAACGGCCGCGGTGGCCGTGGGCTGGCCTCAGCCCTTCAGCCGGACGTACAGTTCCCAGGCGCTGCGCTCAACCCAATTATGAGCGAGTTCGCCGGCGGGTGTGACAGCCCAGATGGCGTTGCCGGTCAAAGCCACGGGCCCGCGGTCCGCGGGCAGGCCGAACAACCCGTTGTTGCAACCACCGATGCGGAAGCGCGACGCCACACGCGAGCCATCGGCGCTGGCGAACGTCTCGATGGTCTCCCAGCTGAGATCGGCGATCTTCGACTGGAAGTCGGCAACCCAGGCCTTGAAGTTCTCCCTACCGGCGATGTCCACGCCGGCGGAGGTGATCACAAAGTCCTGGGTCACGAAGCGGTCCACCGCCCCCGGATCGCATGCGGCCCAGACATCCCTCCAGAATGCCTCAACCAGCGCGACGGCTGCTTCTGGCGTCATGTCTGGAGTCTCCTGAGGGCCGGATCGGCGGTTGTGGGCTCAGTCGATCCGTGTGATGGGCGGCAGTTCATAGGTGCCGTCGAACACCGAGTCGTCTGGTTCGTAGATTCGCAGTAGCGGCCTGAATGCACCCTTGGGCGTCGGCAGCCAGTTGGCGCGTTGGTCAGGGTCGCCTGGCTGCTCAGGTTGCATGACGATCGTCAGCGATCCGTCCGGTCCGGTCACCAGGCCCGGTGTTCGGTCCCCGATCGAATAGCGACCGATGGGGTTCTCGACCAGGTAGTAGTCGGGGGTGTCGTACATGGTCAGAGACCAGAACGCCTTGCAGGGCGGTGGTGTTGGGAACCGGACCTCGTACCTGTCGCTTCCTTCCAAGGTGTCGCCGTTGCCGTCGTGGCCAACCATCGCATAGGCGGCTTCGTAGCCGTGGTTGCCCCAGAGCCCTCCACGTGCTGCGCCTGCGCGCATCAGGTAGCGCTCGGGTCCGTCCTGGAGTTTCCAACGATCGTCGTCGAGCGCCCCGACTTCGAAGAAATCGAGGTTGTAGTCAAAGATGTGGTACGTCAGATTCCATCCGTTCTGCTCCGGGCTCGAGCTGTCGGACAGCGCTGCCTCCAGGCCGTTCCGCCCGGCGGCCAGTCCCTCACGCAGCGCCTGTGCGAGTTCCCGATCGGCGTTCACATACGGCGACTCCTCGGCAAGCAGCCCGAGCGGTTCAAACTGAGCCTGCACAGCCAAGTCCCGATCGGCAGGCGGAAAGGCGGCCATGAAGACGCGCAGCTGCTCAAAGAACCGTAGATCCTCAGGGACAGCCGAATTCGGCTCGGGCAGGCCCATGGTCGGGCCGGTCGCCGTCAGACGCAAACCGTTCTGTAAGACGGCGACGTTCGGCATGTCGTCTGTCCCGTTGACGGCCCAGCGGCCGACGATCGTCGCCACGACCGTTGGAAACCGAATGACCTCCACTCCGCTCTCGACATGGCCGGACCAGCCGGGGGGTGCCAGGAGGTAGGAGGCTGCTTCGGTTCCTGTGGCACGTCGGCCGACGTAGGCGAAGTTGTTCGTCCAGGCGTCGACGAATTGCATCACGTAATAGCGGCCCTGAGAATCGGGGACATCCAACCGGACGGGGCCGCCGCTCACGTCCACGTTCGCGATCGAATAAACCGTGTCGTTATTGATCGAGACGAATTTCGACTCTGGCCCCGCCAACCGAGGTGCCATGACCGAACTCATTGAATGGCGTCGGCGGAACCTCACCCAGCCCTTTGCGTTCGAAGTTCGCGACCTCCTGAAGGTCGAACACGAGCGGAAACCCGTAAATGAACGCCTGCGCCGCGAGCGCCTTGAGATCCTGACCCACGTCTGAGGGCACGCCGGTCTCCTTTGGAACAAATATCCGCACCCCGGACCGGTGGCCCGGAGGACCCCAACCATAAGCAGCCCGTACCCGGAGAACCGTACCTGAGGGCCGGATCTATCAAGACTGATGTATCATTGTTGATATGGATGCGGTTGAGGTTTATCTGCTGGGTCGAAAGCTGATGAAGATCGCCGAGTCGGCGTTCGCCAACGACCCTCGCAGGGGAGAGCTCCCGACGAGCGTGCGCATGGTCCTCGTGGACATCGCGGCACACCCGGAGAGCTCGATCGGTGAGATCACGGGCCGTACCGGCTTCCCGCAGAGCCACGTATCGGCATCTGTGGCGCGATTGAGAGAGCACGGAGTGCTCGAGACCTCTGTTGACGCTGAGGACGGCCGACGGACGTTGGTGCGCCTCGCCGCCAGCTTTGAAGAGCGACTCGCGGCACGCACCCCGGTGCCGGTGGAGGCAGCACTCGCCGCGAAACTGGCCAGTCCCGATCCAGAGACTCTGAAGGACGTGCTCGACGCACTTGAGGCCGTGGCAGCGCAGGTGATCCCGAGAGCGCTAAAGCGGACGCGACCAGCTTTGATCCGACCGACGGAGGAGGGCTGACCACGATCATGACCCCGGCACCTAGCGGACGCCCTGGGCGGATCAGCAGATTTATGTTGATCCGGCTGGTGCTGGTGATCCCACTGCTTGTGACCGTCTTCCTGCTTCACGTCAGCGGCACGGCACTGATTCTCATACACATCGCCCGCATCACCGTCATCGGGCTCGTGATGCTCTTCGGAAGCAGTTTTCGCGCCCGGCATGCTCACCCGAACGGAGATAAAGGCGGCCTGGCGCGGCTCCGACGAAGGACCGGTTCCCCCAAGGCCGCGCCCAACATCTCCGTTGACGAGACGCTTACCTCTGGCCTGAATGAATCCGAGGGTGGGGTCCACCATCCCGCTCAAGATGTACTTCTGGTCAACAACGACAAGGCTGGCTGATTCCAGCTACCCGCGTCTGCTGAAACTGTGGATCGCCTAGATGCGTCCGACTTGTCCCGGGGGCTCCCAAGGCGGGAGCTCTCCGCCCGACTTGAGGCTCGCATAGCCCGCCTCTTCTCGATCGAGGGCCCGGACGACGCTCGGGCGCTCCTGGCACCGTCGAGCATGCTCAGCACACCGTGGGAACCGGTCGGGCTCCAACGCGATGCCGGCAACGCGAAACCAAAGCCACAGCAGATAGCCGTCGATGATCGACCAATCGCCGTAAAGCCACTCCTGGTCGGACAGGCGCCGCTCGAGGATCTCAAAACTCGAGCGCAGCCCGCCGACTGCCATCTCCTTGGTCCGGTCGAAGCTTGTCGGATCATCATTGGCTCCGGCTGGAAACCGGGCGCGGCCGATCAGCGGATGGATGCCCGACGCGAACCAGCACATCGTTGCAAGCGCGTCGCATTCGCTCAGCGCATCCCCGGCTGGCAGCAGGCGTGCATCCGGAAACATGGTGTCAATCAGCGTCAGGATCGCCGGCGTCTCAGTGAACGCGCGTCCATCGACGATGAGGGTCGGGAGCCTGCCTTTCGGGTTGACATCCAGATACCCGGGGTCGCTGTGCCAGCCTCTGCGGACGAGCCGCTCGGTCACCATTGCGCCCGCCTCCTCCAACGCAATCAGCGTGACACGCCCGCAGGTTCCCGGGAACCACACCAGTTCGAATCGGTGCATCAACTCTCCTCACGCATCTGGGACCGCAGCCCCCCGGCAGCCTACTAAATCGCTTTTGTAATCGGATGAAGCCCAGGGAAGCTCACCTTCACCTCCGCCAACCTGACTCCGATCAAGATGTCAAGGACATTCACGCTTCGGTAGGCGCCCGCGGGTACTGAACGGGGCGGCGCATGGCTGCTCCGGCTGGTGGATCCCGACGCAGGGCGGCTCGCGCGCGCGGTAAAGTCGCTTGGAATGGCCCTCGTCGTCTTGACTGGAGCGACGCGCGGGATCGGGCGGGCCGCGGCCAGCGCTCTTGCCGGGCAGAAGGTCGAGCTGGTGATCGTCGGACGGGACCGCGGCCGCGTTGATGACGTTGTTGGTGAGGCTCGGGCCGCAGGCCGCGGAACGCCTGTCCACGGATGCGTTGCCGATCTGGCGCTGATGTCTGAGGTACGGCGACTCGCCGCGGAGTTGCGCGACTCCTATTCACACGTCGACGTTCTGGTCAACAACGCCGGTGCACTGTTCGCGTCGCGCAAGGTCACCTCGGAGGGTCTGGAACAGACCGTTGCCCTCAACCACCTGGCGCCATTCCTGCTGACCAACTTGCTGCTCGACCGTCTGGACGGCGGGCGCGTCGTCACCACCGCCTCGGACGCGCACACACGGGGGGTGCTCGATCTCAATGATCTCCAGAGCGCGTCAGGGAAGTACGCCGCGATGAGGGTCTACGGGACCTCCAAGCTGTGCAACATCATGTTCACCAGGGAGCTCGCCAGACGCGCTCCACAACTTCGCGCCAACTGCTTTCACCCCGGCGTTGTTCGCACCGGGTTTGGCAAGAACGACGCCGGCATCTGGAAACTGGTGACCACCGTCGCCTCACCGTTCCTGCGGACCCCCGGCCGCGGTGCCCGTTCACTTGTGTGGCTCGCGACCTCCGCGCAGGCTGCGTCGCTCACCGGGGCCTATGTCGTCGATGAGAAGGTCAGAGAACCCAGCGCCGCGGCCCAGAATGAGACCCTCGCCGCCGCCCTCTGGGAGCGCAGCGCCGAACTCACCGGCCTGGTATCAGGCGGCGCGTCATAGCCAGTGCTCAGACCAACCACCAGGGGATGGGTCGATCCGGCAGATTCAGCAGGCGAACCGAGAGTCGCTGAGCTCATCGGTTGTCCGAGTGAGCAGCGCGCCCGCATCCCTCGTCTCGCCGGTTTCGCCATGTCACTCCGGTGTTGAGCAGGACCGCATCTGGGAGGACCGCAGGCACGTCACCCCCAGGTGGAGCGGACTCAGCCTGGTAAACGCAGCGGCAGCTTGACGGGCAGGTCGACATTTCTGGATGATGCCGCTATGAGCTTTGAGGTCGAGTTCCGGAATGTTGGCGGTGAGGCTGCATCAATCGGCAGTGCCGGACCGTACACGTTGGTGGTCGACCGGCCGGCCGATGCCGGCGGGCGTGGGCTGGGGTTCAACGGCGGGCAGCTCCTGTACCTGGCGATCGGCGGATGCATCTCCAACGATCTGTTCCGCGAGGCGCTGATCGCGGGAATCAAGCTGACGAGTGTGCGGGTGGTGGTTCGCGGTGAGTTCAGCGGTGACCCGGCGGTCGCGGTGGACGTTTCGTACGACGTTGACATCTCAGGCGATGCATCAGCCGAGCAGTTGGAACAGTTGGTATTCCACGTGGACGCAGTCGCCGAGATCCCCAACTCGGTGCGCCGTGGCACGCCGGTAGGACTCGGCAGCATCCGAGTCCTCACCCCATGAGAGCTGCCTCTGCGTCAGTGGCGATCCAGACCTGGCGGGTTGGCTGGACGAACTCCTGCGGATCGACGGGGCAGGGTCCTCACCAGGGTTGACACAGCGACCAAGGTTGACAAAGCGTCTTTTTGCCCGTTCGGGCTGTCAGCTAAGGTCGCCGGGGTGCTGGATCACGCGGATGTGAGCAGTGTGCCTCGATCCCTTTTTGCGCCGGGCCATACGCAGACCCGGTCGCGGTAGCGGCCAACCGTGTATGTGACGATCGGCAGCGGCTCACGCGTGGCGAGACGTTGTCACACCGGGTGGCTGCCGAGGGAGGGTGGTGAGGACGCCTGGAAGACCGCCCACGCAGGCGCACAGTAGGCCTGCGAGCCACATCCAGTGTGAATTGGTGCTGGAGAAGTCGATGGTGGCGGTGGTCACCCCGGTGAACACGCACCAAGTGATCAGTAGCGTCGTCATCAGAACCCATGCCCACGTGGCCACCGACCGTCTTCCGGAAGCGATTGCCCATACGAGAACGCAGGCGGCGATGAGGGCTGGAATTGCCAGCGCGAATAGCTGAACAAGTGAACCCCAGGCACCGGGTGTCCAGCGGCTCCCCACAGGGCACCCATCCTCACAGTTGAAGGTCGCGACAATCAGCGCGACACCCAGGAATGCAAGCGCCGTTCCCACGCTTGCCACGAGCGCCAGGAGCGCGGCGATGGCCCGCCAGTGTCTGGGCACACGTGCGGTGGTCCGGTGATCCATGTGGATCAGTTATCGGCTTCAAGAGGCCGCGCCTTGACGGGACGCATCCGTCCGTTGCGGTGGCGATGGCGCTATCGGATAGACACGAAATCAAGTGGAACAGCGAGACCGTTGCACCAATGAAGCAGGCCTGACCGGGACTGTCACTCCTCGATGCGAGGCGGCAGCTGCACCCGCTGGGGCCGATGCAGGTTGGTTATGCGAGACGGGAGAAGGAACTCTCGACGACCGGCTCGCGGGTCCAAGCGTTTCTCGAATCTAGCCATTCGGTTGTCAGGCACCTCGATCGCCATCCACACCGAGTCTTCGGTCGCGTCGTCGACCCGCGGATTGTCAACCCAGACGAAGTCACCGCGGAGCATCCCGCACTCGGCCTGGTCGGCGGCGGCGGCGGAAAGCGGCGCGAAGAGCTTCATCTCATGCAAGTTAGAGGTTTGGCCGCAGGAATCCGGAGTCACCGGCAAAGCATCGGCGGTACAGCGGGTGCGTGCTCGGGCTGGTGCGACAATTGGCCTGTGAACGAGGAGGCCAATGTCTCGTCAGCCCGGCGGGGATTCGAAGCTGCAGTCGGCGGCGATTTCGAGACCATCGGCGCGCTGCTCGATGCCGACGTGAAGTGGCACGGCGGTGACCCGTCCGCGTCCAGCGCGTGTCACGGCCGTTCACAGGCGCTTGACTTCATGCGTCGAGCCAGGCGAAACGGGCGGCTGGGCGAGCTCATCGACGTCGTGGCCGCCGGCCCCAAGGTCGTCGTGATCATGAGGCCGCCAGCGCCGGAAACACGCGGGCCGGGCCCCTTGGTTGCGAACCTGGTCACGTTCACAGCCGGGAAGGTCACCGAGATGGTCCACTACGCCGACCCCGAAGACGCCCTCGCGGCTGCACGCGAGTCGAGCTGAGGACTGCCGCCACCGGCGGATCGACGCTTGACCCGCGTCGAGCCGCCGCACTGCAACTGCTCCGTTTCGGGTGTGATCCCTTCACGCGCATCTCGACCCAGAGGTACCCGCGCGGTCATCGCGCGAGCCAGGGCCGACTGAGTCCGACCAGCGGCGGAACTACCGGCGTGATGCCCGCCGGACAGCGATCCAAATGCCCGTGCGCATAGGCCCAAGGCAAGCTTCAGACGCCCGCATAGGTGTCTTGGTCGAGAGCGTCAGGAAATCTGTGTAAGCGTTGTTGATGGTTAATCGGGGATGCGGTCTCCGAACTGGATCTTGAACGCGAGCATCGCTTTCGTCCACCCCCGGGTTAGTGTCCATTGCGGCACGGCGTTGTGGATCGCGAGGTAGAGCAGCTTGATCGCGGCCTCCTCGCTCGGGAAGCTGCCCTTCGTCTTGATCGCCTTGCGTAGCTGCCGGTTGAGCGCCTCGATCGCGTTGGTGGTGTAGATCACCCGGCGGACTTCGGGTTCGAAGGCCATGAACGGGATCACGTGCTGCCAGGCCTCCCGCCACATGCGTGGGACGATCGGCAGCTGATCACCCCACTTCTCCTCGAAGGCCTCGAGCGCGAGCATCGCCTGGTCGGGGTTGATCGCTGTGTAAATCGGCTTGAGGTCTTTGGTCACGGCGTCGAACTGTCGGCGCGGGACGTAGCGCAGCGACGCCCGGATGAGGTGAACGATGCAGGTCTGCACCGTGGTCTGAGGGAAGATCGCCTCGATCGCCTCCGGGAAGCCTTTGAGGCCGTCGACACAGCAGATGAGGATGTCGGCGACACCGCGAGCTTTCAGCTCTGTGAGGACCTGCATCCAGAACTTCGCGCCCTCGGTGTCTTGGAACCACATGCCGAGGACTTCGCGGTCACCATCCAAATTGATCGCCAGCGCGAGGTAACACGCCTTGCGGATCACCGACCCGCCGTCGCGGATCTTGAGGACCAGCGCGTCGAGGAACACGACCGGGTAGACGTCATCCAGCGGCCTGGTCTGCCACGCCCGGGCGTCGTCCATCACCGCGTCGGTGACCTTCGAGATCAGGTCACGACCGACCTCAACACCGTAGATCTCCTCCAGATGCGCCGAGATGTCCCGGGTTGACATCCCGCGGGCGTAAAGCGCGAGGATCTTGTCATCGAACCCGTCAAAGCGCCGCTGACGTTTGCGGACGATCTGCGGCTCAAACGACCCATCACGGTCCCGCGGGGTGTCGATCCTGACCGGACCATGCTCGGTCACCAGCGTCTTCGGTGTTGACCCGTTGCGCGTGTTGCCCGCACCGCCCGGCGGCTCCTGATGGGGCTCATAGCCAAGGTGGTCGGTCAGTTCGACCTCCATCGCGCGCTCCACCATCCGCTTCGTCAACTGCGACAACAGGCCGCCCTGGCCCGTGATCTCCTCACCCGACTTGGCACCGGCCATCAGCTGATCGATCAGCTCGTCAGGCAGAAGCTCCTTCACCCGATCGGCGAGCGGGTCAGGGTCCTGGCGACGCGCAGCGCCAGCGCATCGCTGCGCTCGCCCTCCGGGCTCGCTCCGCGCCACGCCGGCGCTCCCATCCGGTTCCTGGTCCTCATCCAACCTGGTTGTGATTGTGCTGGACATCGATCTCCTTTCGAGATCAGATGCCTACACAGTTATCCGGACACTCCCTTCTGGGTCTGGGCCGACACGACCGTCGGGACCACGGTCGAGAGCGTTGATCCTGGCGATGTCCTCGGCAGTGAGCTCGAAGTCGAATACGCCGAGGTTCTCGACCATCCGCTCGGGGCGTGCGGACTTGGGGATTGCGATGATCCCCTGCTGCAGGTGCCAGCGCAGAACGACCTGGGCGACGGTCTTTTCGTGCGTTGCCGCGATCTCGGCGATCGTCGGGTCACTGAGCGGGGCGCTGTTGTGTCCCAGGGGGCTATGTGCTTCGATCGCGATGCCGTGCTTCGCGCAGGCTTCGCGCGGAGCGTCGTTGTTGAAGTACGGGTGGATCTCGAACTGGTTCACGGCGGGCGTGACCCCGGTCTCGTTGATGATCCGCTCGATGTGCTGCGGCTGGAAATTCGAGACCCCGGCACTGCGAAGTCGACCGTCTGCGACGAATTCTGTGAGTGTCCGCCATGTCGAGACGAAGTCACCTTCGTAGAGCGTTGGCAGCGGCCAATGGATCAGGAACAGGTCGAGTTGGTCTACGCCGAGGTTCCGGAGCGTCGTCTCGAACGACCTCTCCACGGCTTCAGGTGCGTGGTTCGCGTTGGCGAGTTTGCTGGTGATGTAGATCTCGTCACGCGGGATTCCTGACCTGGCGATTGCGCGGCCGACGCCGAGTTCGGTTCCGTAGGCCTGGGCGGTGTCGATGTGGCGGTAACCGGCTTGAAGGGCTTCGGTGACGATTTCGGCGGTGATCGTCGCGTTCTCTTCCGACGATTCGCGATCGGGCTGAACCGCAAGCGTTCCGTAGCCGAGTTGGGGGATGGTGGCGCTCGTGTTCAGGGTGAGGCTTGGAATGGAGTCACTGGTGGTCGGCATCTGGGATCTCCGGTTTCATAGGCGTGGTCGTCTAGGCGGCAGCGGCGGCTCTTGATGCGGGCGCCTGTTCTGTGCGGGGGAGGCGTGCTGCCCGGAGACATCATGCGATCCCAGAGGAATAGGAGCAAATCATGCTTTCGGTAGTCTCATAGGTACAACCTATGGATCCCCGCCGCCTGCTCACCTTTCGAACCGTCGCCCAGGAGCGGTCCTTCACGCAAGCGGCCCGGTCGCTCTCGCTCACACAGCCCTCGGTCTCGCAGCAGATCTCCCAGCTCGAGACCGAAGTCGGCGTGCGCCTATTCGAACGAGGACGCGGCGGGCTGCGTCTTACGCACGCCGGCGTCGTCCTGCTTGAACACGCCCATGACATCGCTGCGCGTCTGCAGCTCGCCGACAGCCAGCTGAGCGCCCTGGCTACGGAACGACGCGGCCAAATACACCTCGGAGTGTTCCCGACAGCCGCGACCAGCTTCGTGCCCTCCGCGATCGCAAGGCTCCGCCAATCCAACGGCGACCTGCGAATACGGTTGAGCGAAGCCACAGCGGACGCACTGGAATCACGGCTGCTCAGCGGCGAACTCGACTGCGCCCTCGGATACCAGGACGCCGCGGCAGCTCGCCGCGAGATTCCCGGCGGGCAGCGGATCGACCTGCTCCAGGAGACCTTTCTAATCGGCCTTCCGCCAAACCACCACCTCGCCGACACAGATGACCCAGTCTCACTCGCCTGTCTTGCCGACGACGACTGGATCGTGCCCTCGACGGAAGGCTTCCTCGTCGAGGCCTGTCGCGATGCCGGGTTCGAACCACGCGTCGTCTCCACCACGGGCGACCCCCTCACGACCCGAGGGCTCATCATGCGCGGGCTCGGCGTCGGATGGGTCGCAAGCCTCCTCGTCGGCGACTTCGACGGCATCGTGGTCCGCCCGATCAAAGACAAGATGCGCCGACGTGAGATATATCTGCTGCTGCCACCCGGCGAGCGTCACCCGTTCGCCAGACAACTCGCGGACGCGCTCGTCACCACGGCTCAAATGATCGACGCCAGGCGCTCGGGCGGCTCGACGCGCCTCCCCTCGCCACAGACGCCGTAGCGCGAAGACCCCGCGTTCGCAGGCCTTCTGTGAGAGGCGACGACCGGACTCGAACCGGTGTAAACGGCTTTGCAGGCCGCTGGATAGCCGCTCTCCCACGTCGCCAGGGACCGCTAGGTTAGCGGGCGGCAAGCGCCGGCCGAGCTTCCAAGGCTCAGACGCGTCCGAACGCCCGCGCGATCGCCGCTGAGCGGCTCGGCACGTCCAGCTCGGCGTAGATGTGCTCGAGATGTTTGTGGACGGTGCGTTCGCTGATGTGCAGCTCGAGGGCGATCTGCAGGCTCGAAAGGCCCGCGGCGAGGTGCTCGAGGACCTGGCCCTCCCGGGGCGTGAGGTTGAGTGCCTCGGGCGGGAGCAGCGCCGGGCCGGAGGTGACGCGAGCGTAGGCGCTCGCGACGAATGGTCGGATCGCGTTGAGCAGGGTGCGGTCGTTCTCAGTGAAATCCCGGCTGCGGCGGCTCAGCGCACAGCCGACGATCCTCTCCGACGCACCGGAGAGGCTGAACGCGATCTGGTACTCGACGCCCGCGTAGGCGAGGATGAGGTCATAGAAGTCGAGCCTGTGGAGCTCACGGCGGGTCAGATAGTCGGAGAGTTTGGCCGCGTCGGGGCGGTGGGCGCGGATCAGCGGATTCTGGTGCCCATAGGTTCCAAGGATGTCGACGTCGGCCTCGTAGTAGGCGTCGGGCGGGTCGACGATCGGCCGCTCTGCCCGGTGTGAGGCGAGGTTGATCACATTGAAGGATGCGACGTCGGCCTGGACCAGCCCGCGCAGCAGCGGCAGGATTGCCGCATGGAATTCAGCGCTGTCGGCGATGTCCTCCAGCGCTTGCGCGCAGCTTATGACCGCGCGCAGATCCCGGTTGCGGAGGCCTTCTAGCGTCACCTGCAACTGACGAGCCTACGCAGAATTGCGTATTGATTGCGACTTTCTCCGTCTGGGAGGCTGGGATATGTCCAAGAACCTGACCCGTCTCGCGCCGTTGACCGGCGTCGTCTTCTTCATCCTGCTGCTGGTCGCGCTCTTCTCCAGCGGCACATCCCCGAGTGCCGGAGCCTCAGGCGCGAAGGTGATCGCGTTCTACACCCAGCACCGCTCCGGCCAGCGCTTCAGCGACATCATGTTCGCGTTAACGGGTGCGTTCCTGATCATGTTCGCGGGTGTGTTCCGTGATCGTCTACGTGACGAGGCGGAGGGGGCTGCGACGACAGCGCTCGTCGGGGCGGGAGTGCTGGGCGCAGGCCTGGCGATTCTGTCGAGCCTCGATTACGCGCTCGCGGCGCACCCGTCCCAGCTCACCGTAGCGACCGCCCAGACCCTCAACACGGTCTCAAACGACGCGTTCTTCATGGCACTGATCGGCGGCCTGGTGTTCGGCGTCTGCAGCGGAATCGCCGTGCTGCGCTCCTCCGTTCTGCCCAGGTGGCTCGGGTTCCTCGGGCTGATCTTCGGGATCGCGTCCGCGACGCCGGCTTCATTCGCGGGCTTGGGCGGGATCGCGCTGTGGACGCTCGTGGTGTCGATCATGCTCTCCCTCCGCACCGAGAGCGCCACGGCGGCGCGGACTGCGTCGGTGGCGACCCCGGCGTTCTAGACGAGCCGATTCGCGCTGCTCACACCGTGAGCAGGATGCCGTTGCCGCTGGGGTCGCGGACCCACGTCGAGCCCTCGGGACCGAGCTCGACGGCGACCCCGGCGGCATCGAGGCGCGTCAGCGCGTCGGCATACGCGGCCTGATCCGGCAGGATGATCTCGTAGGCGCGCAGGCCGGCTGAACCGGGGGCCGGAGCGGTGCCGCCGCGGCTGTTCCAGGTGTTCAGGCCGACGTGGTGGTGGTATCCGCCGGCAGCAACGAACAGCGCCCCCGGGTATCCGCGGACCGTCACCTCGAAGCCGAGCACGTCGGCGTAGAAATGCTCGGTCTGCTCGAGTTCGGAGACCTGCAGATGCATGTGGCCGATCCGCGTCCCGGCCGGCAGCAGCGCATCGGCCTCGGCGTCGATCGGTGTGTGCTGCAGCTCGGCGAGAAGGTCGTCGAGGTCGAGCGGCAGCGTCGCCATCTCCAGGCGCCCTTCGGAATCCCTACGCCACTCCGAGCGGTCGCGATCGCGGTATATCTCGATCCCGTTGCCGTCGGGATCGTCGAGGTAGAGCGCCTCGCTGACGAGGTGGTCAGACGCGCCGCTCAGCCGCCAGCCTCGCTCGACGAGCCGGACGAGTGCCACTGCCAGATCGCGCCTGGTCGGGACCAGGATCGCGAAGTGGAAGAGGCCCGTCTCGTGCGGATTGCGGGGTGTCGCATTGCTGTCGCCGACGAGTGAGAGGAGGGGCGGCAAGCGGCCCGCCCCTCCCAACAGAACTGAGCCGTCAGGCTGCTCCGAGACGCTCAATCCCAGCACCCGCTCATAGAAGGCGCACGAGCGACCGAGGTCGGGGACCGCCAGCTGGACACTGCCGATCCTTGTGGCGGGGGCGATTGAGGTCTGAGTCACCATCGCGGAACCCTAGAGTGCAGCGACCACGCGACGGTGCTCGGCCAGTTCGCGCACGACATGCTCGAGCTGCTCGAGTATTTCCGGGTCGACCAGCTCGATCTTCTCGTCGAACTTATTCTCCTGGGCTCGCGCCACCGACAGCTCCACATCGGCCACGCGTGCGCCCGCGATTCCGAGGCCCTTGCGCAGCTGATCCTGCGCCCACATGGCACCGTAATCGGTGGTGCTTGCACCGATCACGGCGACCGGCTTGCCGTACAGTGCCGCTCCCGGTCCATAGGGCCTGGAACCCCAGTCGATCATGTGCTTGAGCTGACCGGGCAGGGCGGTGTTGAACTCCGGTGTGGCGATCAGCAGCGCGTCGGCCTCCCTGATCGCGTCCAGGAAGTCCGAGACCCCCGCCGGCCTGTCGTTCTCGCGGTCCTCGTTGTAGGGCGCGAGTGACTCCAGATCGCCGTAGATCTCGATCTCGACGCCCTCGGGCGCGTGGTCCTTGGCAGCCCGCAGCAGGGCCGCGTTATACGAGTTCCTGCGCAGGCTGCCGGAGATGGCAAGGACCTTGGTCATCGCTCAGGAGGCCTTGACCGCCGACACGCTCACAACGAGCTTGACGTCGTTGGAGACGAGCAGGTTGCCGTTCGGCAGCACCTGGTTCCAGTCGAGACCGAACTCGCGGCGGTCGATCCTAGCCTCGACCTCGAAGCCGACGCGCTCGTTGCCCCACGGGTCTGCGCCGTTCTCGGCGATCTGGCCGACGAGCTCGATCGGCTTGGTGACACCCTTGAGCGTGATCTCACCGGTCAGCGTGATCGCGCCGTCGGCGGCGGTCTGTGTACCGGTTGAGCTGAAGGTGATCTTCGGGAACTGGGCCGCGTCGAAGAAGTCGGGGGCCGTAAGGTGGCCGTCGCGCTGCGCGTCGCCGGTGTCGACGCTTGCGACCTCGACCTCGCCGGTGAGCTTCAGCGCGCCGTCGGTGGCCTCGACGCTGCCCTCGAACTTCTTGAAGCTGCCGCGTACGGTCGCAATGCCCATGTGCTTGACCTCAAAGCCCACGTGGGAGTGCGAGCCGTCGACCGCATAGGTGCCTGCCTGGACTGCGTCTGGAGAGATGGTTGACATGCCTGGATTCCTTTGGAGAGGTGATTGAGCTTGCAACTAACAGCATAGCCGCTTTGGTTGATCTGTCAAGCATCTTCCGCTTTGGGGGCGCCTCGCCGCAGCTTCGGCGCCCCTTCGAAGCGCTGAGCCGGGCCCCTGCCCGCAGCCGCTGTCGCTCAGGAGGCGGTGCAGGCGCCGCCGCCGAGGCTGGCGCCCGGGAGACGGCTCAGGAGGCCGGCGAGCTGCTCGAGCTCCTCCGGCGTGAAGTGCGCCAGGAACAGGCGCTCGATGCCGGCCACGTGCGTGCAACCGGCGTGCTTGAGCTTGTCGTAGCCGCACTCGGTGAGACGTGCATATGAGACGCGACCATCGCTCTGACAGGTGACACGCTCGATCATTCCCTGGTCCACGAGTCCGTCGATCAGGCGCGTGATCCCAGAGCGTGTCAGCATCGTGCGCTCTGACAGGGCCGACATCGGAAGCCGGTGGTCCTCCGCCTGCGCGAGGTAGAGGAGCACCTCGTAATCGCGGGTCGTCATGCCGTGCTGGGCGACCAGGTCTGCGTCGAGCACCCGCACGATCGCGGCGTGGCTCTGCAGGTAGCTGCGCCACGCCTCGAGGGCTGCACCGTTCAGACGCGAGGACTCAGATGTGACTGACATATGAACGAGTCTAGTTGACGAATCAACCGAGGCCGTCGGTCAAGGCCCTGACGGAGCATCTCCTAGGCGCGGACGTGTCTTCTGTGATGGACTATGCGGGATGGCACAGCAAGTCGCCGCGCCGCCCTTTCGTGAGCAGTTCCCCGTGCTGGAGCGCTGCTCCTACCTGAACGCGGGAACCGAGGGTCCCGTGCCGCTGGCCGTTAACGACGCGATGCGTGCGCGCCTGCACGCCGACCTCACCGGTGGCAGAGTCGGGTCCGCGTACTTTGAGCGCGTGCTCGCGCTCGCCGCGCGCGCGCGGGCCGGCTACGCGACCGCGCTCGGTGCCGACCCGCAGGAGGTTGCGCTCACGAGCTCGACGACCTACGGCATCAACACGGTGCTGAGCGGCCTACGGTTCTCGCGCGGCGATGAGATCCTGACCAGCGACCAGGAGCACCCCGGGCTGCTCGCGCCGCTGCGGCGCCTGCGCGAGCGCGACGGCGTCAATCTCCGCGTCGTGCCGTTCGCCGAGTTGCCGGGCGAGGTCGGCACCAGCACGCGTCTGGTCGCCTGCTCGCACGTCTCCTGGGTCGGCGGGGAGGTGATGGACGTCGCTGCGCTGCGCGCAACCGGCGTGCCGGTCCTGCTCGACGCGGCGCAGGCGATGGGTGCGATCCCGGTTGACGTACACGAGCTAGGCGTCGACTTCTACGCGGGCTCGGGCCAGAAATGGATGTGCGGGCCCGAGGGCAGCGGCGCCCTTTACGTACGGACCGATCGGCTTGACGAGCTCGAGCCCCGTTCCCGGGGTACGCCACCCTTGCCGACGGCCACGATCCGCTCAACTCCGGCCTGGCCGAGGGCACGGGGCGGCTGGATGACGGCTTCCCGAGCGCCGTGCGAAGCACGTGGGCCGTCGTCGCGATGGAGGTCCTTTCCGGCGCGGGCTGGGGCTGGGTGCACGAGCACGCCGCCGCCGGCGCCGAGCGGCTCGCCGAGCTGCTGCGCTCGCGCGGGCACGAGGTGGCGCCCCGCGGACGTTCAACGCTTGTCTCCTGGACCGCCGAGGACGCCGATGCCGAGGTGGCGCGACTGGCCTCGCTGGGGATCGTCGTGCGCAGCATCCCCTCGGCCGGGCTGGTGCGAGCCTCGGTCGGGGCCTGGACCAGCGACGAGGAGATCGAGCGCCTCGCCGAGTTCGCCTGATCGGCCGGCGCTCAGCTGCCCACGAGCTGCTCGGCCCAGAGCTCGAGCAGCTCTGCCGCGGGCCTCGACTCGGCCAGTGCGTAGGCCTGTCCGGCCCAGAGGTTGATCACATCGGTACCACCCGCCTTGCGGGCCGCGGCACGCAGGGGAGAGGTCAGATGGTTGATATGCGGGTACGCGGAGGGCGCCTGCGCATCGTGGTCGCGCATGAAGCGATTCACGATCCCACGGGCGCGCCTGCCGCTGAACGCGCGCGTCAGAGCGGTCGTCCCTGGCTGCGTGAGCGCCAGGCGATGTGGGGTACTGGTGCCTGCCTCCGGGCACAGCATGAACGCCGTCCCGAGTTGGGCCGCGCTGGCTCCGGCTGCCAGGGCCGCGGCTATCCCATCGCCGTTCATGATTCCGCCAGAGGCGATCAGCGGTGTGCTCGTGGTCGCCCGGGCCAGCTGCAGGAGGCTGAGCAGGCCGATTTCGCCTGCGCCATCTCTGTCCACGAACGTGCCCCGGTGGCCGCCGGCCTCGACGCCCTGACAGATGAGCGCGTCGGCGCCGGCCTCTGATGCGGCTTCGACCTCATCGGGTTCGGTCACGGTCACCCAGGCGGCGATCTCATCGGCCTGCAACGCGGCGATCAGCTCACGGGCGGGACAGCCGAAGGTGAACGAGACGATCGGGACGCGGAGATCCTGTACGACCGCGAGCTTGCGGTGGAACTGGTCGTCGTCGAAGTGGGCCGCTCCGAGCTTCACGCCGTAGCGTCGCGCCTCCGGCTCAATCGCCCGTGCATAGGCGGCAATGGCATGCTCGTCGACGTCTCCCTCGTCGCTGACGCAGAAGATGTTGACGCCGAACGGTTCTGCGGTGGCGCGTCTGGCCTGCTCGATGTCGTCGTGGAGCTGCTCGGCCGTGCGGTATCCGGCGGCCAGGAATCCGAGTCCGCCGGCGTTGGAGACCGCGGCGGCGAGCTCCGGCGTCGAGGGTCCTCCTGCCATCGGCGCCTGCACGACCGGACGCCTGAGCTTCGGGAACTCGCCCGACATGCGAGATCAGAGTCCGAGTTCGCGGACTCCGTCCTCGCCGATGCCGAGGTGGTGTGCCACCTCGTGGCGCACGGTACGCGCGATCTGAGCGCGCAGCTGAGCCGGGTCGTGCCCGAAGTCGCGTGTCAATGTGTCGCGGTAGATGACGATCTCGTTGGGCGTCACGGAACTCGTCGGAATCGCGAACTCGTAGTCGTTGCCCGCTGTGCGTCCGATGTACTCGCCGTAGGCGTTTGCCTTCGAGCCTTCGTCGGAGACGATCACGACGACGCTCTCGACGGCTGCCTGAAACTCCTGGGGGAGGTCGGCGATTGCCTCGCGGACCACCTCCTCGAACTCTTCCTCCGTACGGATCGCGCCCGTTGGGGGATGCGGTGTCTCAGGGGCTGGGCTCGCGTTCTCGGCTCTCTCGGCTCTCTGGGCTCCGAGGCGATCGACCTCGTCCTCGAGTGCGTCGAACGCGTCGTCGTCGAGCTGGTCGATGTTCTCGGCTCCCGGCTCGTCGGGCTCCTGATCTGAGTGGTGGTGGCGATGGTGGCTCATGATCTGCGGACCTTATCGCCGCGACGCGAGCGTCGCGTGTGGGCTCCTCCGCTGTCGGACTACGGCGGACCGTCCGGACACACGTAGTAGCCGAGCGCAGCAAGTGTCGTATCGCGGTACGGACGGCACGGCGGCGTTGCGCTGAGACCTTGGTGAACAACAAACGACGCGCCGACCAGATAGGCGCAGAGCCAAAGGAGATTCAAATGTTCACCAAGTCCCGTTCACGTATCGCCCCGCTGAAGCTCGCGACCGCCGGCACGATCGCGGTCACGGCCGCCGCCGCTCTGGCGATCGCTCCCTCGGCGCTCGCCGCCACCTCGGGCGGCATCGCGCCGACCGCGACCGTCGCCAGCGCCAAGTCCGCACCATTCACGATCGGCGTCAGCAGCACGGCCGTCAAGCCGGGCCAGAAGCTCACGATCTCCGGACTGGCGTACGCCCGGGCCGGGGAGAACCTGACGATCGTGTCACGGGCGATCAGCTCGTCGCGCTCGGTTGCCGGCACGCCCGCCGTCCAGACGCCGGCGCTGGTCGAGGGCATCTACCACACGACGGTGCGTGTCTCGCCCGCGACCGAGCCGGGCACCTACTCGGTGATCCTGCGTTTCGGCAACCGCCAGGTCGCCTCGATCAACAACCTGCAGGTGGTTGGCGCCGGGTCGCGGACCGGCCGGGCATCGCGGAGCACAGCCTGTGACGGGATCAGCTTCCGTGTTCTCTCCAACGACCGCGCCGGAAGCGCATACATGCCGGCCGGCCGTTACACGGTGTCGAGCCGCAACATGGACTGCGGAAGCGCATCGGCGGACTTCACGAGCTTCCTCGCGGGTGCCGGCAAGGCGATCCCCGGATGGAGCGCGACGCCCGCGGGCGCCGGTCGTGCGACCTTCACGCAGCGCAACAGCGGACTGAGCTTCAGCGTCGCGAAGATCAAGTGAGATCAGCCCGATTCCCAGTGATGGTGAGAACGCCGCCGGCAGTTGCCGGCGGCGTTCTTCTGTTCAAGGTCGGACCGGTCGTAAGATCACCGGCGTGGCGGCGGCCGTCGAACCCCCGGCAGGAGCGGCGCATCGACCAAGCGACGAGCTTGCGCTGGCCAACTGGCGTCGGCAGGTGGCCGAGAGCTACGCCGAGGTCAGGTCCGGCGACGATCCCCGGCGAGCCTGGGCGGGGTGGCGTGAACGCCGTGACCGGCTCTTTCGGGAGGACTCGCAGAGCCCGCTCGGACCCTCGGACCCGTTACGCGCGAGCGGGATTCCGTACTGGCCCTACGACCCGGGGTTCCGGTTCACCGCGCCGCTCGTGCCCGCCTTCTCGACGCAGGTGTACGCGATCCCGACTGGCGCGGAGGAGGTCACCCGGATCCGCGCAATCGGCTATGTCGAGCTTCCGCTGCCGGTCGCCGGTCGCCTGACGGTCTGGTGGCTGGAGCAGTACGGAGGCGGGATCTTCGTGCCATTTCGCGACGCCACCGCCGGCACCCTCACCTACGGAGCCGGCCGTTATCTGCTGGATACCGCCAAGGGTGCGGACCTGGGAGTGGAGGACGGGCTCCTCGTTCTCGACTTCAATTTCAGCTACCACCCCTCGTGCCGTTACGAACCGGCTTGGCAGTGCCCGCTCGCGCCGCCGGAGAATGTGCTGACCGCTCAGATCAATGCCGGAGAGAAGCTGTAGCCGGCGCATCGCAGGGCGCGCTTGGGTGAGAATTGTCTCTGTGCTCGGCCTGCCCGCCGACATCCACGCGCTGTTGTTTGACCTCGACGGCGTGCTCACGCAGACCGCCGAGATCCACGCGGCGGCCTGGAAGGAGACGTTCGACGACTTCCTGCACTCCCAGGCGCGGGAGTCGGGGGACGAGTTTGTCCCGTTCGACAGGATCGCCGACTACGACGAGTACGTGGACGGGAAGCCGCGCGAGGACGGCGTCCGCGCGTTCCTGCAGTCGCGCGGTATCGAGCTCCCGGAGGGCGCTCCCGACGATCCGCCCGATGCTCACACCGTCCACGGTGTGGGCAACAACAAGAACCAGCGTGTGCTGAAGCTGATCCACGACCACGGCGTCGAGGCATACGACGGCTCCGTCCGCTACGTGCGCGCGGCCCGCGACGCCGGCGTTCCGCGCGCCGTCGTCTCCTCGAGCGCAAACGCCGGGGACGTGCTGAGAGCCGCGGGGATCGAGGACCTGTTCGATCACGTCGTCGATGGTGTCGTGGCGGAGCGCGAGCATCTGCATGGCAAGCCGGCTCCGGACACGTTCCTGGCGGGTGCGAGAGAGCTCGATGTGGAGCCCGCCAATGCCGCCGTCTTCGAAGATGCTCTGGCGGGCGTCGCGGCGGGCCGCGCCGGCCGGTTCGGTTACGTCGTCGGCGTGGACCGGGTCGGCCAGCGTGACGCGCTGCGCGAGCATGGCGCCGACGTGGTGGTCACCGACCTGGCGGAGTTGCTCGACAGGTGATCCAGCACAGCGCGTTTCCGGTCGAGCCCTGGACGATCCGTGAGACCGAGCTCGACCTCGACCGCCTCGCGCAGACCGAGTCGGTGTTCGCCTTGTCAAACGGCCACATCGGCCTGAGAGGAAACCTCGACGAGGGAGAGCCGAATGGCCTCCCAGGCACCTATCTCGGTGGCTTCTGGGAGGCGCGACCGCTTCCCTATGCCGAGCCCGGCTACGGCGACCCAGAGCAGGGACAGTCGGTCGTCAACGTCACCAACGGCAAGATCATGCGGCTCCTGGTGGGCGACGCTCCCTTCGACGTCCGCTACGGGCAACTGCACCAACACGAGCGCGTGCTCGATATGCGTGACGGCGTGATGCGCCGCACCGTCGAGTGGACCTCGCCCTCACATCAATCCGTGTGTGTGCGATCAACACGGATGGTGTCTTTCGTCCAGCGCGCGATCGCGGCCATCTGCTACGAGGTCGAGCCGATCGACGAAGCCGTCAGAGTCGTGGTCCAGTCCGAGCTGATCGCCAACGAGAAACTTCCCACGGCGGAAGCCGATCCGCGGGCGGGGTCAGATCCGATGACGCCGCTGCAGGCGGAGGTTCAGGAGGGCATTGACACGCGTGGCGTGCTGATTCATCACACTCAGGGCAGCGGCCTGCATCTGGCTGCGGCGATGCAGCATGACGTCACCGGCCCTGACGGAACGACGACCACCAACGAGGTGTTCGACGACATCGCACGCCTGGTTGTGGCGGCGTCGCTGGAGCCGGGGCAGAAGCTCAGGATCGTCAAGTTCGTCTCCTATGGATGGTCGCGGCCACGCTCGACCCCGGCGTTGCTCGACCAGGTGTCAGCTGCGCTCTCTGAGGCACACGCGACCGGCTGGGATGGGCTGCTCGCGGCGCAACGCGAGTTCCTGGATGCCTACTGGGAGGGTGCTGACATCGAGCTCGAGGGCGATCCGGAGCTCCAGCAGGCGAGCCGGTTCGGGCTGTTCCACGTACTCCAGGCCGCAGCACGAAACGAACAGCGCGCGATCGCTGCGAAGGGCCTGACAGGCCCCGGCTACGACGGTCACACCTTCTGGGACAGCGAGGCATTCGTGCTCCCGGTCCTGACCTATACATGGCCCCAGGCTGCGGGAGACGCCCTCCGCTGGCGGCACGCGACGATCGATCGCGCGCAGGACCGGGCGCGTCAGTTCAATCTCTCGGGGGCTGCGTTCCCGTGGCGCACGATTCATGGCGAGGAATGCTCGGGCTACTGGCCTGCGGGGACGGCCGCCTTCCACATCAATGCCGACATCGCCGCGGCCGTGGCCCGCTATCAGCACGCGGTCGATGACGAGCCCTTCGAACGGGAGGTCGGCACCGAACTGCTGATCGAGACCGCCCGCCTCTGGCACTCGCTTGGTCATCGAGACTCGCGCGGCGGGTTCAGGATCGACGGCGTAACCGGCCCCGACGAATACAGCGCGATCGCCGACAACAACGTCTACACGAACCTCATGGCCCAGCGCAACCTTCGCGCGGCCGCCGACGCCGCCCAGCAGTATCGCGACATCGCAGCGTCACTGGGAGTCGACCAGGACGAAGCCGCGGCGTGGCGAGACGCAGCGGCGGCGATCGTGATCCCCTACGACGAGCATCAGGGGGTTCATCCGCAGTCCGAGGGTTTCACGAGCCACGAGGTCTGGGATTTCGACGCCACCGTGTCAGATCAGTACCCGCTGCTGCTTCACTTCCCGTACTTCGACCTCTACCGCAAGCAGGTCGTCAAGCAGGCGGATCTGGTTCTGGCACTCCACGTGTGTGGAGACTCGTTCACGATCGAGGAGAAGCTCTCGAACTTCGGTTACTACGAGCCGCTAACGGTCCGCGACTCCTCACTCTCCGCCTGCACCCAGGCGGTCATCGCGGCGGAGGTCGGCCATCTGGACCTGGCCTACGCCTATTACCGCGAGGCGGCACTGATGGACCTGGACGACCTCGAACACAACGTGCGCGACGGTCTGCACATCGCCTCGCTCGCGGGTGCATGGACCGCGGCGGTCGCCGGGTTCGGCGGTATGCGTGACCACGACGGCCGCATGCGCTTCCGGCCCAGGCTGCCCGACGAGCTCACTCGCCTCAGCTTCCGGCTCGGCTACCGGAAAGCGAGATTCCTGGTCGAGATCGACCATTCACAGGCCACCTACCGGCTGCTCGCAGGCCCGCCGCTCGAGGTCGGTCACTACGACAGCACTGTGCAGATGACCGAGGCCGCCCCGGTCTCGCTGCCGATCCCTGAACTTCCGCGGATCGAGGCGCCGCGCCAGCCTGCTGGGCGCGACCCCCGCTTCAGCTCCTGAACCTCGGCCACCCGGACGGTGGACAGCACCTCGGACGGGGCCGAACCGTCGTCAGAGGGTGGGCAACCAGCCGTGCGGTCCGCGAACCTCCTGGTAGATGTGACCGTCCTCTGACAGCGGCAGCTCGTGTGCTCCGTAGATGTGGAGCAGCTCGATTCCGTCGGCTCCGGCCCTCAGGATGATCGCCCGCCGGTAGGGTCCGCGCTCGCTGAAATCGGTGAGTTCGTAGGTCGCCGACAACTCAGCGATCCAGACCCCGGGCTCCGGATGCCACTCGTCGGTCAGCTCATGCCTGGTGGCGCGCAGACCGGCGAAGAAATCGCCGAGCACGGCGCGTGCCTCGTCGCGGCCAGCGGCCTCCTGACCGAAGAGGATCGTCAACTGGACGGCCGGAGCAAAACACGCAACCAGCGCATCGAGGTCGAGCCGATCGATTGCCTGCACCGCGGTCCGAAGGGGCGAGTCACTCATCGCGCCACAGCCTAACCGTTCAGGGCTCGCGCGGGCTCTCACAACCTCGCCGAAACACCCCTGTAACCCAGTTTTCGCAGTTGCCCCTCTAACTTCGCCGCCAGGGGTTCCATGCGGTGCAGCGGCACCGAGTCAACCCCTTGAGGAGGATGAAGAAATGCACTTTCGTGGGATTCGCGTCGACCAAGCCTGGCGGGTCGCCTTCTGGGTGATCCTGATCCTGGCGGCGCTGGCCTCCGCCGTGCACGCTTTGCTGGCCTGACCCGGGGCAGAGCCGCCTCGATAGACCGGCTGGAGCTGGACATGTGTCCTAGCTGCGCGACATGAGCTAAAGCCCCGGACCACACCGAACGATTGGTCCTGACTGTGCGTCGACTTCTCACCGGGAGCCTCGCCACCGTCACGGCCGCGCTCGTCATCGGCGTTCCCGGGGCGAGCGCGGCGGATCTGCTCGTGCTCAGCGGCGACCCGGCTGTGACCCTATCGGGCAGCCAGTCATACGGGATCGTGTATGTGGATGGTCAGCTGCGGCTGACCGGCGACACGACCATCAACGCGGCCTCGATCTACTTTGGCCCCGACGCACGTATCGACACCTGTTACGTACCCGGCACCGGCGACGGGCAGTGTGTCGGCGGGCGTTCGCTGGCATTCCATTCCTCTGGGCCGCTGACCGTTGCCACCGGAATCGATCTGGAGAGTGGCGTCGACGAGCGGTGCCGGCGGAAGCCTGAGCCTCAGTGGCACCAGCATCGCCGTCGCCGGGCAGATCGACACCAGTGGCGACACAGGCTTCGCCTCCGGCTCGGTGACGCATCGCCTCGAACGGGCCGATCGCCGTTCAGGGGATTTACGCCCCGGGTGCCGCGGTCTCGCTCAGCGGGCATCAGGCTGTCCTGGTGGGCGGCACGATCCAGACTCAGGGCGCCCACTCGGGCACACCCGGTGATCCGTTCACGCGGATGCAGGCGGGCGGGCCTGTGACGATCGACGCCAACGGCGGCGAGCTCGACGTTGACGGCGCGATCTCGACCCAGGGTCAGGGAGCGCCCGAGCGGCGGCGGCAGCGGCGGGGCAGGTGGCCCGGTCTCGATCAGCGGCGGCAACGTGCACACCGAGTCGATCACGACCTATGGCGGCAACAGCCAGGCGGCGGGATCCGGCGCCCGGGCCGTCCGGCCCGATCAGCATCACGGCGACCGGTGCGTTGACGGTCAGCGGCACGATCGACACATCCGGCGCCAGCGGGCCGAGCGGGACCGGAGCGCCGGGCGCGGCGGTGGGCGTGAAGGCGAAGCGGTGCAGTCGCACTCGGCGGGGTCGATGCGAGCGGTGGGCCCGCTTCGGTGGGTGCGCCGATCACGATCACAGGCACGACGGTCGCGGCCGGCGACCTGAACACGAGCGGTGGTGGAGGTTCGAGCTCCTCGCGAAGTGGCGCGAGCGCCGCGCCGATCTCGATCACCGCCCCCCAGGGTGCCGACGCTCGGGTGCGCTGCTTGCGGTCGGCGGAAACAGCGCCGGTAGCCAGGCGGCTCCGGCGTACCCCGGTGCCGGCAGTTCGATCACCGCGGTCAGTTCCGCTGGTTCGATCAGTCCGGGACGCGTCGAGTCCGAGGGCGGGAGTCAGGGGGTCGGGCCCGGGCGGTAGCGGCGGGCCGATCGCCCTGAACGCGGCCGACAATCTCTCGGTGGCAGGCGATGTGCGCACAGACGGATCCAATGCCGGTGGCAACAGGACGCCCCCGTGGAGCGGCGGTCAACGCAGGCAGCATGTTCCTCGCGGCCGAGGCCGGCACGATGAGCATCGGCGGTGACGCCAGCGCCAGGGGTGGCACCGGCGCCGGGAACTCCTCCGCCAGCCAGCTCGGGGGCGTCGGCGGGGCCGGTGGCAAGGTCACCCTGATCGCGCACGCGATCGGCCTGATGGCCTCGCTCTCAGCCGCGGGTGGGTCGGGCGGAGGCAACGGGAGCTACCAGGGGCCTGGCGGCGCCGGCGGCTCGATCACCGCCTTCACGAACTGCGCAGATATTCAACAGCCAGCGTCTGGTCAGCACGGACGGTGGCGACGGCAACCCCACCGGCGCGGCCGGCAACCAGGTGCAGGACTCGTCTCCCACTCGCCTCGCACGCGAACACCAGGGGCTCGTCAGCTTCACCGCGCACAGCCCCGGTGCGACCCGTTACGAACTCGAGACGGTTGGGAAGCACGGTGCGACAAAGGTGCGTCGAGAAGACCCAAGAAGGGCCTCGACCCGACACACCGCGTCTGCAAGCAGGTGAAATTGCAGGTCGTGGCCGTCAGCCCGGGCGTTGCGTGGACCTCCGATGCATCGAGCGCGATCAACTACACCCGTCAGCCGTCTAAGACCCAGACCTGCGCGGCGCCGCCGAAGCTGAACCTACCGGGCAAGCTCGGCACCACGGTCGCCAGCGCGCGGCGCGCGCACTGGGTGGAAACGCTCCGCTTCCGCTCCGCGGGATCGGGGCGGTGCGGGCGACGCTCAGCTACAGGGCCCCACCGGCCACGCCACGGTCACCGCAAGCTCACGATCAGAAGCCGGGGGACAGGTGCTCGCCTACGCTGCCGAGCGGACCGTGAGGCTGGCTCCGGGTCGTTGAAGCTGACCGAGATCTCGCCGGACGGCAGCACCGTGGAGTCAACGTGAAGTCGAGGTCTCGCATGAGCTCGGACGCGATCGTGCTCACGGCGTCTGTGGTCACGGCCGTCGACCGCACGCACGCCGCAGTTGCTCGTGCGTGCGGGTGGGCGTCTACGCGGATCGACCCGGCTCGGACGCTGCCGGCGCTGAAGCGCAGCGCCGGCAACGCAGTCAGCGTCATCTCGGCGTACCTCACGGCTGGGGGGACGATCCCGGCCTCGCTCATAACGGCCGCCAACAGCGACGATGCCGAGCTCCTCCTGACCTGGGAGCCTGACGACGGTTCCGACGGTGCCGACCAGCCGGCGCATCGACTCAGCATGGTCACCGGCGGCAAATACGACGCGTCACTGCGGGCGCTGGTGTCGCAGCTGGGGCAGGTGCACTCAGGGGCGATATTGCGACCGATGCCGGAGATGAACACCCCTTGGTTCGCTTGGTCCGGCACGGTTAACCACAACAGCTCCAGGCGAGTTCCTGCGGGCCTGGAAACACGTCCGGCGGGTGGTTGAGCTCGACATCGGGCGGCGGGCGCATCCCGATGCTCTGGAACCCGTATGTCTGGAGCACGCCCGACAACGCCGCCAACGCGATCTCCAAATACTTTCCCGGCAGGTCGGAGGTGGACCTCGTCGGAGCCGACGGCTACAACTTCGGCAACCGCGGGCAGCTGACCTGGACCGACCCGGGCGCGCTCTTCGGCGCCGCCTACAGGCAGATCGAGTCGCTCGCAGCCAAGCCGTTCTGGATCGGCGAGACGGGATCGACGGCCGTCGGTGGTGACAAGGCCGGCTGGATCCTCAGCCTCGGAACCCTGCAGGCGAGCTCGATGCCGAGGCTCGCAGGTGTCGTTTGGTACGACGTGGACGACCCGCTCGGTGACTTCCGCCTGAGCGGGCGGACGGTCCTGAGTGCGTTCCGTGACCTCGTGGAGGAGGGTTGCCGATGAGCAGGCATGCGCCGAAGCCGGTCGACCGCAAGGGGGGACGGATAACCCCCCAGACGCCGATGACCGCCGCGATGGTCGACCGCCTGTTCTGGCGTGCCGGGTTCGGCCCGACCGAGGCCGACCGCAGGCGGTGGACCGGCAAGACGCTTGGGGCCGCTGTCGAGTGGCTGCTGAACACGCCGGCCGCCTACGGGGGAAGCCCCGGAACCGACCGCGGCAAGGCACTCGACCCCACAGGTAACGACGACGATCTGGTGCTGAGTTGGGTTGACCAGATGAACCGCGCGATCAACCCGTTCGTCGAGCGCATGACGTTCTTCTGGCATGGCCACTGGGCCAACTCGCGTGAATCGGTGTCGCCACCGCAGCTGTTGATGACGCAGACCAAGCTGTTCCGCAAATACGCGGACTTTGCCGACAACCCCAAGGCGACGTTCCACGACCTGGCCTATGCGGTCACGATCGATCCGTCGATGCTCCGCTACCTGACCGGCGAGCTCAACGTTCGCGGCGCGCCGAACGAGAACTACGCGCGCGAGCTGATGGAGTTGTTCACGCTCGGCGTGACCAACGCGGCCGGCAAGCCCAACTACAGCCAGACCGACGTCGAACAGCTCGCCAAGGCATTGTCCGGCTGGCAGATCAATGACACCAATCCGAACCGGGTGTTCTCGTACTTCACACAGTCGCGCTGGTACGACGGGCCGAAGCTCGTTTTCGGGAAGTTCGCGAACCTCACCGCGAAGGATGCGGTCAAGCTCGTGCTCAGCCGTCCCGCGCATCCCGGCTTCATCATCAACGCGCTGTGGAGCGCATTCATAGTCCCGCCGCCGAGCGCGGCGACGTTGAAGTCGCTGACCCACCTGTATCTGAAGAGCGGCACACGGCTGAAACCGCTGATGCAGGCGATCCTTATGCACCCCGACCTGTTCGAGTCGTTGGAGGAGCCCAACATGGTGAAGCCTCCGATCGTCTACGTCGTCGGCGCGATGCGGGCGATGAATCTACAGGTCGAGGACACGACCGCCTCGGACTACCTCGACGCCATGGGACAGCTGCCGTACTTCCCGCCCACGGTCGCCGGATGGGAGGGCGGGATCTCATGGCTCAACACCGACACGGCACTGGCGCGCTTTCAGTTCATCACGACCCTGCTTCAACAGGCAAAGATCAGGGACGTGCCCGATGAGAGCGCGCAGCACGCATACGCGCGGGCGTACGAGGCGGTCGGCTCACCATGGCTGGCCGCTCGAACGCACGCGGTGATCAGGCGCTACGCGGAACGGGCTCAGTTCTCCACACCCCAACGGCGAATCAATCGCCAGATCGCGCTGCGCGCGCTGATCCTGGCCGGACCGGACGCACAGGTGATGTGATGATCGACGAGACACGACACGAATCGGGCGGCGAGCAGCCGGACAGGACGGTGGGCGAGATCCATGCGCTTCGCTGCGCCGACTGCGCCCGGTCTGACAGCCTCGTCGAGGGAGTCGAACCGACCTCACGTGTGCCGATCCCGGCTGAGGCCCTCGCCGGATTCCCCGATGGGGTTCCCCGGCCTCCGGCCGGGCGCCACAGCCGCCGTACGTTCCTGCTCGGAAGCGCGATCGGAATGGCGTCGGTCTACTCGGCAGCCCATTTGAGCTGGGAGGCGGTGTGGGATGCGGCCTCCGCTCGCGCCGCGACTCCCTCGAACGAGACGATCCTCGTCTGTATCTATCTCAACGGTGGAAACGACGGGCTCAACGCGATCGTGCCGGTGTCCCCCTCCCAATATCCGGGGTACGTCTCTCAGCGCTCGAACATCGCGCGCGTTCTGGGGCCCTCCGGCGGTGGGAAGGTCGGTACGACTGTCATGGGTGGCACCGGTCAGGCATTGGCATTCGCCAACCCGCTCGTGTCCGGCGCCGGTAACAACGGCGCCTCGGCAGGGTTGGACACCCTCTACGGTGACGGATCGGGCGGTACCGGCTCAGATCTCGCGATCTTCCCGGCGGCCGATTACCAGCCCGCAAACCTCTCGCACTTCGAGAGTCGCGACTACTGGTTCGCCGGGGCCCTGGAGGAGATGCAGACCGGCTGGCTGGGTCGTTGGCTTGACCGCTACGGGTCCGAGAACAATCCTCTGCAGGCGGTCTCGATCGACACCGCTCTCTCCAAGTCGATCCTCAGCGAGAGAGCCCCGGTCTGCGCGATCAGCAACCTCACCGATACGAGCTTCCAGCTCTCCGGCGAGAATGCCAATCGTGACATCGCGGACCTCGCCGCCGTGCGTGCGAGCCGGCGTAACGTGTCGCTGAAACGAGCGCGTGCCATCTATGGCGAGACCGTGCAGGTCTCGCAGCACGTGAGTCACCTGAACGGGGTCTCGACCGCTCCCGGCTATCCGGCGAACTCGGATCTAGCCAACAAGCTGCAGCTCGCCGCAACACTGTTGTCGGCGGGACTTGGGACGCGTATCGTGACGATCGACTGGGGGTCCTTTGACACCCACGGTGAACAGATCACCTCGCAGGATCCACAGCTGTCTCAGCTGTCACAGGCGCTGGCGGCGTTCAAGGCCGATCTGATCTCGCGCGGGATCGAGCAGCGCGTGCTCACACTCGTCTACTCCGAGTTCGGACGACGAATCGGGTCCAACGACTCGCTGGGGACTGATCACGGTGCCGGCGGGCTCGTGATGGTCAGCGGTTCAAGCGTCCGCGGCGGCCTGGCCGGCGAGCACCCGGGCGTGCAGGGTGATCAGAACGACAACCTCATCCCGATCACCGACTTCCGGACCGTGTATCAGGCGCTGATCGGTGAGTGGCTCGGCGGCGATCCCAGTGCGATCCTGCCCAAGGGTCCGTTCCCCGGAATCCAGCGCTACGACGGCGGGACGAGGTTGCTGAAGTGATCGCGATGAAGGTCGGAGTATCGGTGCTGGCAGTGACCGCCGTGGCCGGTGCGTCCGGGGCGGGCGGTCTGCGCAGACACCGCCTGATCATGCCGACGCCGCCGCTGCCGCACAGCCTCAGCGTCGATGAACGCGAGTGGGCAATCACTCCCTCCGAGAGTGTCGTCGCCGCCGGTGTCGTAACGCTTCAGGTGTATGACCGAGGTGAGGACGCCCACAACCTCACCATTCAAGGTCCGGTCACCTCCAGAGGTGATGGCAGGATCCACGGCCAGGTCTGGTTGAAGTCCGGGGCCACCGCCACGATCGTCGCGAGATTGCGGCCCGGAACCTACAAGCTGTATTGCTCGATGTTCATGGGCACCCCACAGTCGCACGAGATGCTGGGCATGCTCTCCAAGATCACCGTGCGCTGACGGTTCTCGGCCAGAGTTTCTATAACTCGGTCGTAACCGTGTGAACTGAGGAGAGCGGATGAGCAACGCGGAATCGACGGTGCCCTACATCGAGCGGCTCCTTGAGCATCTCGACGAAGCAGCCCTGGCGTGTGCGCGTGACCGAGAGGGATTCACGCTGAGCGCTGAGAACCTGGAGCTGGCTCGGGCGACGCCACGGCCCACACCGCCTTTGACCGACCGGGTCGTGCGCACCACCCATGCAGTGCCCGCCACCGCCGATGCACCGGAGCTCATGCTGAATGTCCACCGGCCTCGTGATCTGGCCGGCCCGCTCCCCTGCATCTATTCGATTCACGGGGGCGGCTATGTGATGGGCTCGCCCAAGGCTGACGATGTCATGTTCGACCGCGTCTGCCCGGAACTCGGGTGCGTGGGAATCTCCGTCGATTACCGCCTTTCGCCCGAGGTGCCATTTCCCGGTCCTCTGAATGACTGCCATCGGGGCCTGCGCTGGGTGTTCGAGAACGCCGCGGCGCTTGGCGTGAACCAGGACTGGATTGGCGTGCAGGGCAGCAGTGCGGGCGGCGGTCTCGCCGCGGGCCTCGCGCTCGAGGTGCGGGACGGGAACGAGGTTGAGATCGCGTTCCTGTTCCTTCGCGCCCCGATGCTCGATGATCGCCAGATCACGGTTTCAAGCCGGGCGACCGGCGCGCCGGTGTGGAACCCCGGCTCCAACCGGTTCGGCTGGGCCAGCTACCTCGGATCGCTATCCGGAGCCGACGATGTTCCCCCGTATGCGGCGCCCGCGCGTGCGACCGACCTGTCAGGTCTTCCACCGACATTGATCTCGGTTGGGGATGTCGACGGTTTCCTTGACGAGGACATGGTGTTCGCCCGTGCGCTGACCGCGGCCGGTGTCCCCACCGAGCTGCACGTGGTGGCGGGCGTTCCACATGGTCTGGACATGTGGACGGCCGACAGCGCAGCGGGCGCGCGAATGCGAGCCGTTCTGATCAACTGGCTCGAAGTTCAGTTTCAGGCACTCCGGGATCGCACCGCTCGAAGCTCCTAGGCGCTCGGCGCCGTACGCGGCTGCATGAATGGCAAATCCCCGTTCCGTTTGGGTGCTGTGTGTACAGTGCGCATGCGATTCCACACTGGAGGAGGCTCACCAATGGCGACGACGGTGCAGATCACCGGCCCGGGGACGCGCGCCAGCTAGGCTTGACTCCCATGCGACGGTCGAGCAAGAGCGACGGCATCATCCTGCATCCTGTGCCGGGGGATGAGGCAGCCGTGGGCTACAGGCCCACCAGGAGTCTGGTAGAGCTGATAGCTCCGTATGGCTACTCAGGCAATGCGCCCGGGGCGATCCTGCGCCAATCGCCGGCCAAGGTCGCGACGGTTCACCGGCACGGAAGCCCGCCACAGTTCACCGGGGCGGACTAGCGTCCGAGCACCTTCTGCCGGGGCGGGGAGCGAGGCACTCGCGTGGGCCCACTCCCGGACGCTAGTGCGTCCAGAGGGCAACGACCACGCCAATCATGGCTGCGGCGAACATCCGGTTCGCCCAGGGGTTGTTCCACCATTGATGCTGGGTACGACGGACCAGCATCAACGGCAGCGGAGCGGCTTGGTTGTAATCAGGCATACCGCGGTCATCGGCAGATCCTCCGCCGGGCTCCGCAACAACCCGCCCGGGCGATGTTTCGCCTCAGCCGAATCCGACACCTGCCGACCCGCTGCGTTCGAGCATCATTTGACTGAACGCCCGTCGCCGAACACAATCCGGCTGTGCATCATGTCGATGTCCTGGTAACAGGTCCAGAAACGGCCCAGAGCGGTGTGGCGGAGTTCAGCGCGGACGGGCGGACGTTTGGTTTCACCGTCATGGACGGCGAGGAAGTCGTCTTGCACCTGCTGCCGCGCGACGGCGAACCGATACTCGTCGGGGCGCGATCGATGATGCTCGCGCTTGAGCGTGCTCGTGAGCTTCTCTCCTGACTGACAGTCAGAGCCTCTGCAATTACCCGGTTCGGCCATGTGGTACCTCCGCTGGCAGGTCCGATACCCCGCCTGTGACGGTCGTCCAAGCGACGTCCGCCTGTTTGGATTTGAGCAGCTTCCGAGTCCACCGCTGAACAAATTCCTCTGAGGGCAATGGCCACTCGGCAGAATGCGGTCGTCGGCGATCCGATCTGAGACAAAAGCCGAAAGGACATCGATCCCGTGCCAGTCCCTGACTCAATCCAGAACTTCATCGATCAGCAGGCAGACGCGGCACCGGAGCGTTACGACGATCTTCGCGTCGTGATCTTCAACGGCACGCTCAAACGCTCACCGGAGCCCAGCAACACCGACGGCATGCTGGCGATCGTGCTCGGCATCCTGCAGCGCACGGGCGTCAGGTTCGATGAGATCCGGACCATCGATCACGACATCCCCGCCGGTATGGAGACTGACCTGAGGGAGCATGGCTATGAGCGAGACGAGTTTCCGGCGATCTTTCGAGAACTGGTGATACCGGCCGACATCATCGTCCTGTGCGGCCCGATCTGGCTCGGCGATCAGAGCTCACAAACCCGCAAGGTCATCGAACGCCTCTATGCCTATTCGAGCGACCTCAACGAGGCGGGCCAATGGGCCTACTACGGGAAGGTGGGTGCGGCGCTGGCGACCGGGAACGACGACGGCGGCAAGCACGTCACGGCGCAGATGCTCTACGCGCTGCAGCACATCGGGCTGACCATCCCGCCGCAGGCGGATACCTATTGGACGGGGGAAGCCGGTCCCGGTCCCTCCTACCTGGATCACGATGCCGGCGGGCAGCACAACGCCTGGGCAACGCGCAACACCGTGTTCATGACCTGGAACATGCTCCACATCGCCAGGATGCTCAAGACCGCCGGCGGGATCCCCACCTACGGGAACTCAACGTTCGACTGGGATCTCACCCGACCTACTCACCCAAACCCGGAATCTCATTAGGCCCTCGGACGACTTGGCGCGCGATCGAGGATCCCCGGAGGCCTTGGAGACGCCCGCGCGGCCCGTCGCCCGACCAGCCGGCAGGTTGCTGTCGGTCAACATCGGCATGCCCAAGGACGTGCCGTGGCAGGGCAAGAGCGTATTCACAGGCGTGTTCAAAGACCCGATTGGTGGTCGCCACCGAGTCGGCAAGCTGAACATCGAGGGTGACGGCCAGGGCGATCGGGCGGGGCATGGTGGCGAGCAGCGCGCTGTATTCGTCTACCAGATCGACTCCTACAGGTACTGGGAACGTGAGCTCGCCCGGAACGACTTCGCCTATGGACAGTTCGGCGAGAATTTCACGGTTGAGGGGCTCGGTGACGACGAGGTATGCATTGGCGACCGCTACCAGATCGGCACAGCGGTCTTCGAGGTGACACAGCCACGCGTTACCTGCTACCGAGTCGGGATCCGCATGAACGAGCCACGCATTCCCGCGCTGCTCGTCTCACACCATCGGCCGGGCTTCTATTTCCGTGTGCTCGAAGAGGGCGAGGTGCAGGCCGGAGACGACATAGTCAAACTCGCTTCAGGCCCAGAACGGATGCCTGTCGCGGAGGCCGACGCCCTGCTCTACCTCCCAGGGCACCCGCGGCAGAAACTGCTGCGGGCACTCCGGATCCCTGCCCTCAGCCCTGGCTGGCAGGCCTCGTTCCGAGCCCTGCTCGAGGAAGCGCCCGGGGGCGGCAACGCCGGGCTCGCCGCGACGAGCCCGCCGCCGGCCTGGCTGGGCTTTCGTCGGCTGGTTGCGACGGCGATCACCCGAGAGAGCGAATCGGTGATCTCCATTCGGCTCGATGCCCCGGATCACGCGCCGCTACCGGCGGCCCGTCCCGGTCAGTATCTCACGCTCAGACTCCGGCCCGACAACCAGGAGCGGTCGGTGCTTCGCAACTACTCGATGTCTGGCGCGCCCGACGCCGGCTACTACCGGATCACCGTGAAGCGTGAGAAGGACGGGGCCGCCAGCGGCTATCTGCACACTCGGCTTGCCGTGGGAGACCAGCTGGACATCGCTGCACCGCGAGGTACGTTCATCCTCGACCAGACTCAGGCACCCGCGTTGCTGATCAGTGCTGGGATCGGGGCGACTCCTGTTCTCGCGATGCTTCACACGCTCGCCGAGCAGCATTCCGATCGTGAGGTGTGGTGGCTGCACTCCGCCCGCAACGCACGTCAGCACTCGTTTGCTGCAGAGGCGAGGACGCTGCTGGCTTCGCTCGCGCGTGTGAAGTCACGCGTGTTCTATAGCGATCCCGGTCCGGACGACCTCGAAGGGCGCGACTTCGACAACGCCGGCCGTCTCACCGCGGCGGCGCTGGCCGCTCTGGATCCGCCGCACGACGGCGAAGCGTACCTGTGCGGACCTGCACCGTTCATGGAAGAGATCAGCGCCGGTCTGGCAGCGATCGGAATCGACGCTGCACGCATTCACACTGAGCCGTTCGGGCCTGCACAGGGCATAACTCCGGGCATCGCCCCAACACCTGCGCGGGCACCGCACCCGCCCGACGGCCAGCCTGGGAGCGGGCCGGTCATCGGGTTCGCCCGCAGCAACCTGACGATCCCGTGGAACCCGGATTACGCAAGCGTGCTCGAACTGGCCGAAGCGTGCGACGTACCGGTTCGTTGGTCGTGCCGCACCGGCGTTTGCCACACCTGTGAGACAGCACTGATCGCCGGCACTGTCAAATACAACCCTGAGCCCGTTGAGCCCCCCGCTGACGGGAGCGCACTCATCTGCTGCTCACAGCCCGGTGACGATCTGGTGCTCGATCTGTGACCGATCAACCTCGCGTCATCGCGCTCCAAGCAGGTGCCGCTGCAAGGCGCGACCACGGAAATCCATTCCAACAACGGAGGTCATGATGAGCAACATCGACCAGGAGCTCGTCCTGGCTCACTTCATCGTCTCAGACGATGTCGAGCGTTCACGGCGCTTCTACAGCGACGTACTGGGCGGCAAGGTGGTGTTTGACGGCGACGTGACCTACGTCGCGCTCGCCAACAGCTGGATCATCATCAACGTTGGGGGAGGCCCAACCGACGACAAGCCCGAGGTCACGTTGGAGACACCCCGCGCCCCCGACCGAGTCAGCGGCTTCCTCAATATCCGGGTCAAGGACATCCAGGCCGTGTACACCGAATGGAGCGCCCGGGGGGCCCACTTCCTCACACCGCCGAAGCAGCACCAGTATGAGATCCGCTGTTACATCCGCGACCCCGACGGTCACCTGATCGAGGTCGGACAGACCACCGACCCGGAGGGAGACTGGTCGTACTGGTTGAGCAGCACCAAGGAGAGCAGCGGACCGGAGGCCGACTCGGGCGCCGCCGATCGGCCGGTCGATCAGAAGCTCGAGGCCGTCGTGATCCCGGTCTCCGACATCGATCGGGCAAGAGACTTCTATGAGCATCTCGGTTGGAGAGTTGACGCGGACGTCGCTCGTAGTGACTTCCGTCTCGTCCAGATCACGCCTCCCGGCTCCGGGTGTTCAATTCAGTTCGGTACGGACCTCACCTCTGCGGCCCCAGGTTCCGCCAAGGGTCTGTACCTGGTCGTGTCCGACCTTGAGGCTGCACGCGCTGAGCTCAGCGCTCGCGGCGCAACGGTCAGCGCGCCATTTCACGAGCAGGAGCTCGGGGCGCGCTTTCACCCACCGGGCGCAAGCGACCGGCTCAGTGGCACTGCTCCGCAGCGTCAGAGCTATGGATCCTTTGCGTCCTTCGACGATCCGGACGGGAACGGCTGGCTCCTGCAGGAGATCACCACACGCCTGCCCGGGCGCGTCAACCTGACGAACCCTTCATTCTCGTCGGCGGGCGATCTCTCCGCTGCGCTACGGCGGGCTGCTGCGGCCCACGGGGAGCACGAAGCGAGGATCGGTCACGCAGATCCGGACTGGCCAGACTGGTACGCCGAGTACATGGTCCGCGAGCAATCGGGCGAGGAGCTCCCGTCGTGACCTCGGCGCGGCTCGCAGGCGGCTCGGTCGCCGCGTTCAGCGGCGCGCGATGTAGCCTCACCGTATGACGCCGGTGCCGCACGCGAGGCATCTGTTGCGCGCACGGGATTTCGCGGATTCGCGCTATGCCGAGCCGATCGGGATCGATGATCTGGCGGCCGCCGCGGGCCTGTCGCGCGCCCATTTCAGCCGTGAGTTCAGTCGGACGTTTGGTGAGTCTCCAAAGGCTTACCTGATGACGCGTCGGCTCGAACGGGCCGCGGCGCTCCTCCGCAACACCGACCGGTCCGTGAGCGAGATCTGTCTTGACGTTGGGCTGATCGGCCTCGGTTCGTTCACCACCAGCTTCAAGCGTCATTTCGGTAAGACGCCGACGGAGTATCGAGCGAGCTTCCCGCCGGCCTCGGCGCAGGCCGTCGTTCCGGCCTGCTACCTGCGCCTATACGGTCGTCCGCAACACCGCACAAACCGAGAAGACCGAGCAGTGGCCGCGCTTTAGCTTTCCGGCCATCACCACCCGCCGAAAGGATCATCGATGCACGTACAGAACGCACAGCTGTGGGTCCACGACCAGCGCGAGGCGCTCGACTTCTACGTCGGCAAGCTCGGTTGGGAGGTCCGCAGCGATGTCACGATGCCGGAGCTCGGGGGCTTTCGCTGGCTCACCGTGGGACCGCTCGGCCAGGCCGACTTCTCGGTCGTGCTGATGGCGGTGCCCGGCCCGCCGATCATGGATCCAGAGACCGCTGATCAGGTCCGCTCGCTGATGGCGAAGGGCTTCGCCGGGACTATATTCCTGACGACCGATGACGTCGACGGTGACTACATCCGGCTAAGTGAGGCCGGCGTCGAGTTCACGTCTGAGCCGACCGATATGCCGTACGGCCGTGACTGCGGGCTTCGGGACCCATCCGGCAATCAGCTGCGGCTGGCTCAGCTCTCCCCACAGTTCGCTGAGGTGTGACCATGGCTCCCCCGGGGGTTCGGGGAATCCCCGGGGGAGGCGACCGTCGCTCGGCGACCGGCCGGCGACCCCTTTTTCCGCAGGTCTCCGCGCCAAGGCCGGCTCAACAGCTAGCGTTCCCACCAGACTGATTCGCTGTCCAGCCAAGGAGATCGTATGTCCCGCTATGCAAAGGTCAACCTACTCGAGGTCGAGGACTCGGTCGCAGGACGTGTGGAGGGGCTCGAGGGCCGCTTCAGTCGAAAGCACCTGGATTCCCGGGACCTCGGGGTCAGCCTGTTTCGGTACGCCCCGAACCTGCGCAGTGCGACGGCTCACAGCCACAGGGAGCAGGAGGAAGCCTACGTCGTCGTCGCTGGCTCCGGCCGGATCCTCCTTGACGACGAGACCGAGGAGCTGCGGGCCTGGGACGTCATCCGCGTGGCCCCGGAGGTGGTGCGAGCATTCGAGGCCGGTCCCGAAGGCCTCGAGGTCATCGCCATCGGGGGTCCCAAGCCCGAGGAGGGTGATGGCGTCCGGTCCACCGCAACCTGGCCTGGGACGAACTAGTCAGACGCATTGCCGCCACGAGCCTGCTGACCGAGGGCCAATTCGATCCGGGCGAGACGTTCACTGATGTCCGCGAGTCCGATGGTCAGGTCCTGCTCGGCTTCGTCTGCGTACCGCCGCCGGCTGCTTTCCACCATCGAAGCGGTGACCGAGGCCGTGACCACTGCCAGGAAGCCAATTCCGGCGAGCATCACGACGGCGGCGATCCACCGTCCGCTGGAGTGACTCGGCACGGCGTCCCCGTACCCGACGGTGGTGACCGTCTGCAGGGCGAACCACAGCCCCTTGCCGACCGTGGGAAAGTCCTGGTGGTCCAGGACCCGTGCGAGGATCCCGCCGGTGACGGTGATGATCACCGTGACCGACGCGATGATTCCGGCGGCCGCCCTGGCGCTCAGCGATTCCCGCAACAGCAATCGCGCCGTTATCGGAATTCGCTCCGGTCGATCGGCCCGCTCGCGCTGTACATTCGAAGTGCCCGGATCTTCGAGTTCGCTCATCTGCGGAAGCCTCCTTCTCGGAATCAATGCGTGCCGGAAGCCTATCGGCGCGGCCACCGCCCGAAGGTCCCGTGCAGAGGTCCCGTGAGCGCGGCTCGACGGCTTGAGCCCGACCTACGCAGGATGCGATCAATGCCAGGGCGGAGGTGGTCACGCGAGTCGTCCCGGATACAGAAAATGCCCGCAAAGACGGGCATTTGAGTGGGCGATACTGGGCTCGAACCAGTGACCTCCACCATGTCAAGGTGGCGCTCTCCCAGCTGAGCTAATCGCCCTGGGAAGAAGTCGTAACTCTAGCGTGCCGGCGCTTGCGGGGAGGGTGCGAGAAGGTGAGCGCCTTGGTGACGGAGGCCTCGCCCGCGACGGTTAGCTTCGCGGGTAAACGGTGGCGGGCATCGAGCAGGCGCCGTCCCCTCACGTTGAGCGCCAGCGTTAGGATCTTGGCCGCGCCCGCACCGATCGAGAATCGGGCCGTCCCGACCGTCTCGAGCCTTGTCCTGTGCTTGGGCCCGGCCTTCTCCCCGCCCGACGCGGTCACAGCGATGATCTTGCCGCCACGTGTGGTCACACGCACTGTGAGCTCAAGCCGGCCGCTGCACGGCTGGCTCCAAGCGGCACAGACGACCTTGGCCTGCACATGGGTTCCGCTGAATGAACTGTGTGCGACCGACAGGGTTACGGCCTCACCGGTCTTGAATGTGAGATCGCTGGTGGTGCTAGTGCCGTCGTGGTTCGTCGCGTTGATCGCGGCGTGGTAGGTCGTGTTCGGTCGCAGGTCGGTCAGCGCGACCGAGAACGCATCCGCAGCGTTGCCGGCGCCGATGTCCTTCGTTCCCGTGGCCGAGACGTAGTGGCTGGTGGGACCGTAGGCGACCGCAACCTTCGTGTCTGTCAGGTTCGGCGCGATCTCTGCGCTGATCACGCCGGTGGCGCTGGCGTTGGCGCTGCTGAGTGTCGGCGGTGCCAGCTCGTAGGCGCCGGCATCGCAGGCTCCACCCTGCGGCCGGCTCACGCCTCGCTGATCGATCGTTTCCGCACAGGCGGCCGTTGGCACGAGGTTCACGGCGGCGCTGCCGCTCTCCAGCGCCATCGTCTGCGTGGGCCCTCCGTTGCTGGCCAGCGGTCCGAGCTCAGGATTTCCGAGCGTCCCGGGGCAGCTGTCATCGCCGTAGGTGAGGTTGTGACCTCTGTCAACCAGGGCGTACCCGCCGCAGTTGCCGAAGCCCGGGTCATCAGATCCCGGGTTGGACGCGAAGATGGTGTTCTGTTCGGCGAATGAGGACCCCGGTATGTCGTAGATGCCGCCGCCTATGTAGCCGCTGTTGTCGGCGACGGTCAGGTTCGTCAGCGCTCCGGTCCCGTCCAGCGCCAGACCCCCGCCGACTCCCTGGTGGGAGACGATCGTGTCCTGAGCCGTGTCGCCGGCCGCGTTCCCCTCGATCGTGTCGTCGGTCAGCGTCAGCGGGTCGGCCGTGCCGCCGTCGAATTCGAGGCCGCCCCCTGCGCCGCCGTTCCCGGGGTGACCGGTGGGACCCGCGGTCCCGGCACCGCCGCCGGCACCGGGCGTGCCGGTTGCATTTCCGAATCCGGCGTGGTTCCCGCTGAGGGTGGATCCGGTGACGGTCACGAAGCCACCGGACTCACTCAGCACGCCGCCGCCGTCACCACCGTCACCGCCGTTCCCGGAGCTGCCGCCGTTATCGCCCGATCCGCCTGCGGAACCGTTGCCCCCCGCGGCACCCGAACCGGCGCTGTTGTCAGCGATTGTCGAGTCGGTGATGATCACCGTCCCGCCGTCGTTGTAGATCGCTCCACCTGAGCCGCCGCCGCCTCCGTTGCCGCCGTTTCCACCGTTGCCCGCGCTGGTGCCGGGTCCGAATCCGTTCCCGCCTGCGGCGCCCCCGCCGGCGGTGTTGTCGTCGATCGTCGAGTCATTGACATTCAGGGTCCCGACGTTATAGATCGCGCCACCGCTGCCCCCAGAGCCGCCCTCAGTCCCGTTGCAGGTGGGCAGACACACCTGGAGCAGGCTTGCCTGGGTTCCGTCACCGGCGTGGTTTCCGGTCACACGGACGTCGGTGAGGGTGAGCGTGCCGAGGTTCTTGATCCCGCCGCCAAAGATGCCGGTTTCGGCCGGGCACGTCAGGAACATCGAGATCATCGTGCAACCGGTGGTGTAATGGCCGCTGTTTCCGTCTGAGATCTCGATCCCACTGAGCGATACCGTGGTCGCGCTGTCGACCACGATCACCTGGTGGGTGCCGCTCCCGTCGATGTCGGTGGTCCCGGCGCCTGCCCCGACGATGTCCGCCGGTTCGCCCAACTCGAGGGCGGCGGCGTGTACTTCCCGGCGGGCAGCTTGATCGTCGTTGTTCCGGACCGCGGTACCGTCGAACAATCGCCGTCGGCACCACCGTTCGCGTAGTCGACGGCCTCTGTCAGCGAACAGAGACCGTCGCCCTGAGTGAACGTGGTCTGCGTGGTGTTCACCGTGATCGTCGTGTCCGCCGCCGCTGGCGGGGCGGCGGACAGGGCGCCTCCGAGACAGGCAAGGACCAGCGCCAACGCGCCGCGCCACCCGGTGATCCAGTCTCGTATCGATGCCATGTCGTGCAGGCCCTCTAGTTGTGCCGGCGCTTCCTGGCGCGCGGAGGCCTGTAGATGAAGGTGACCTTTCTGCTCAGCTTTGCGCTACCGCTGACCGCGAGCAGTGCGGGCAAACGGCGATGTGCCTTCAGCAGCCGCCTGCCGCTTGCGTTCAGCGACAGCTTGGCGACCTTGGTCTGTCCGGAGGCGATCGAGTACCGGCCAGAGCCCACTGTGCGCACCGTGGTCCTGCGTCTGGGTCCCTTGGTCTTGCGGGTTGCGGTCGCGGCGACCGCCACGATCTTCGTTCCGCGCGTGGTGACGCGTGAGCTCAGCCTGAGTGCCCCGGTGCATCTCGAACCACCCGCGGTGCAGGCCAACCGAACCGAGAGCACGCTCCCCTTGACGGCACCGAACCCAACAGTTGCCGTGAGCGCCACGGGGGTTGTGAAGGTGAGCGAGCTGCTTGTGACAGCGCCGTCGCTGTTGGTCGCGACAACCTCGGCCCGGTATGTGGTCCTGGGCTTGAGTCCGTGTACCGGGAGCGTGAACGCGACCGCGCTCGCTCCCGACCCCAGATCCGTCGCGACGGTGTTCGCTCCGAACGCGCTGGTCCTCCCGTAGCGCACGACCAGCGTGGTGTCGGTCAGATTGGCCGTCACCGACCCACTGACGGTCGCCGACTCAGGTCCCTTGACCGAGACGGTCGCGCCCGCGAGCACTGGCGGCGCGGCCTCGTATGCGCCGGCGTCGCAGCCTGCTCCCTGGGGGCGGGCGATTCCGCGCTGATCGGTCGCCGCACCGCAGGCGCTGGCCGGGATCAGATCGATAGCGGAGCTGCCTTGCTTCAGCCCCAACGTCTGTGTGTGGCCGCCGTTGCTCGCGAGCGGTCCGAGCCTCGGGTCGCCCGTGGTACCCGGGCACCCGGGGGCGCTGAACGCGACGTTATGGCCTCCGTCGACCAGCGGATCGGGGTTACAGCTCTCAGTCCCGGTTCCTGTCGAGGTGTTCGAGGCGATGATCGAGTCGGTCTCGGAGATCGGCCGGCCGCCGGGCCCGCCTAGAGCCGCGTCCTCGCCGGCGGTGTTGTCCGCGATCGTGACGTGGGTGAGCGTCGTCCCTGTGAAGCTGAGGTTATCGATCGCCCCGCCGCCCCCGGCGAGCCCCGGGTCGGAAGCCTGGCCGCCTGTACCCGCGGCATTGCTCGCGATGGTCGTGTTGAGCAGCGTGGTGGCGGCGTTCGTTCCCGTCACGAGTCCGGCTCCCGATCCGCCCTGCCCACCTTGATCCGACCCGCCGCTGCCGCCACTCCCCAAGCCGCTGCCTGGCATTCCGCTGGTGCCACCCGCGCCCGCTACGTTGACTGCGAGGGTCGACGCGGTCATCGTCAGCGTGCCGTAGTTGGCGATTCCGGCTGCATTGCCACCGCTGCCACCGCTGCCTCCGTGGCCACCGTCTGTGTTGTTCTCGGTGGCATCGGTGCCGTCGCCGCCCGCGCCCCCGGCGCCGGTCGAATTGCCCGAGATCGTCGAATTTGTGATCGTCAACATCGCGCCGGTGTCGTTGTAGATGCCGGCTCCCTCGCCGCCGTCGCCTCCGACTCCACCATCCTGTCCGGGCGAGGACGCCGTGCCCGATCCGCTGACTCCGACTCCTCCGGGCGAACCGGCGCCCGTCTGATTGCCGGAGATGATGGAGTCGGTGATCGTCAGTGTCGCGCCGGTCCCGTTGTGGATCCCGGCGCCCTCACCGCCGTTACCTCCGTCCGGACCGGCGATCGCGCCGCAGCCGCCGATGCAGAGCGTCGGCAGCGCGTAGCTGCCGGTGACGCCTTCGCTGGTCCGGTTATCAGTCACGTCGACACCGCTCAGCGTCAGCTTCCCGAAATTCTCGATGCCGCCGCCATTGCCTCCGTTCGACGGTGCGCACGGGTGGCCGACCGACGGAGCGCACGATCCGTGCGCCGTCATCCCGCCGGAAATCGTGATCGCACTCATCGTCACGACCGCCGAGATATCCAGCGTGAAGACCTCCCGCGCGCCGCCCCCGTCGATGTCGGTGCTTGCCGCCCCGGCTCCCACGATGTTCGTCGGGAGGTCGAGCTCAAGCGTGTCCGGGATCTCGTACCTGCCCGCGGGCAGGTTGATGACGGTCGTCCCGGACCTCGGCGCCGCCGAGCAGTCGCTTGCCGGGTTGCCGTCGGAGTAGTCGACCGCCTCAGACAATGTGCACAGCCCGTCACCACTGGTCGGAGTCGACTGCGTCGTGTTCACATTGATGGTCGTGGCGCCGGCAACCGGAGCGGCTCCCATGACTGCAAGGACGGCGGCGCCGACCGCCGTCGCCCTGAGCGCGGCCCGTGCCGCGAGATTCCGTCCTGTGGTCCTTCCCAAGTCCCCAGCCTCCCTTGCTGAGCGTGCCCCACTTGGTGACCGCAGCTTTACACAACCCGCGCTATCTGTGGAAAAAGCGGCTCGGGTCGCCGGCAGGCGCCTCTCGCCGCGATGAGACGGCACGCAGGCCGATGGGAACGTAGGATCCGAACCAATGGATTACCTGCTGCCCAACGGCGAGACGCTGAGCCTGACCGACGGTGCGACCGGAGCCGACGCGGCCGCGGCCATCGGTCCCGGGCTTGCCAAGGCGGCGCTCGCGATCAAGGTCGATGGAATCACGTACGACCTGTCACGGCCGCTGCCCACCGATGGCGACCGCAAGATCGAGATCATCACCGAGCGCAGTGGGGAGGAGGCGCTCGAGCTGATCCGCCACGACGCCGCGCATGTGTTCGCGGAGGCGATGCTCGAGCTCTACCCAGGCGTGCAGATCTCGATCGGGCCGCCGATCGAGAGCGGCTTCTACTACGACGTCGAGCTCCCTGACGGAGTCACGCTCAACGAGAGCGACTTCCCCGCGATCGAGGCGCGCATGCGCGAGCACATCGATGCCGACGAGCCGTTCGTGCGTGAGGACGTCCCGGTAGCGGTCGCGCTTGACCGCTACCGGGGTGAAGGCCAGTCCTACAAGGTGGAGCTGATCGAGGATCTCGTCTCGGGCGCCTCGGCAGAGGAGCCGCTTGAGACCGTCAGCCTCTACACGAACGGTGAGTTCACCGATCTCTGTCGCGGGCCGCATGCGCCGAGCACGAAGCGGATCAAGGCGTTCAAGCTGCAGTCGGTCGCCGGTGCCTACTGGCGTGGCGACTCGAACCGGCAGATGCTCACGCGCGTGTACGGGACGGCGTTCTTCTCCAAGAAGGATCTTGAGGAGTATCTGGAGCGGCTCGAGCGCGCCCGCGCCAACGATCACCGCCGGCTTGGGCCGCAGCTCGGCATGTTCGGGTTCTCGGAGACCGCGCCCGGCTCGGCCTTCTGGTTCCCGCCAGGAGCGGCCGTTTGGAACGAGCTGGTCAAGCTGAGCCGAGAGATGGGTGCTCCACGCGGTTACGCGGAGGTGAAGACCCCGCAGCTGTTCGACAGTTCGCTGTGGCGGACCTCGGGCCACTGGGACAAGTACCACGACGACATGTTCATCACCGAGTCCGAGGACCGCGAGATGGCGCTGAAGCCGATGAACTGTCCGGGGCACTGCCAGCTGTACCTGCTTCAGCCACACTCATATCGCGACCTGCCGGTGCGTTACTTCGAGCCGGGTCTGCTGCATCGAAACGAGCCCAGCGGCACCCTGCACGGGCTGCTGCGCGTGCGCCACTTCGCCCAGGATGACGCGCACATCTTCTGCACGGAGGACCAGATCCAGGATGAGGTCGCGGGCGTGCTGCAGTTCGCCTTCGACACCTACAGGCTCTTCGGCCTTGACGTGAAGCTCGAGCTCTCGACTCGTCCGGAGCAGCGGATCGGCTCTGACGAGCTGTGGGACAAGAGTGAGGCGGCGCTGAGGAACGCACTCGACGGCCACGCACTCGGGTACACAATCAATGAGGGCGACGGCGCCTTCTATGGGCCGAAAATCGATATGCACATGACCGACTCGCTCGGCCGCTCATGGCAGCTCGGCACCTGCCAGCTCGATTACAACTTCCCCGAGCGTTTCAACCTCGCCTACACCGGCGCCGACAACTCCGAGCACCAGCCGGTGATGATCCACCGCGCACTGATGGGCTCCTACGAGCGCTTCATCGGGATCCTGCTCGAGCACTTCGGCGGTGAGCTCCCGGTGTGGCTGGCGCCGCTGCAGGTCATCATCCTGCCGATCGCGGATCGTCACAACGCCTACGCACAGCGCCTACGGGACAGCCTGGCGCAGGGGGAGATTCGCGTGGAGCTCGACGACCGCACGGAGTCGGTCGGCCGTAAGATCCGCGACGCCGAGCTGCGCAGGGTCCCGTTCATGCTGGTGGTCGGCGATCGCGAGCAGGAGACCGGTGAGGTTGGAGTGCGCGAGCATCGCGCGGGGGACACCGGCGCGGTGGCGTTCGAGGACTTCCAGAGCCGAATCGGGGACCTGATCGCGACCCGGGCGCTGAGCTCGGCTGAGCTCACTCACTGATTCGAGCGATGGCTGGCTATACTCCGTGCCGTTGATCCAGCAGATTTATCCAAACCGGCCCGACGCCGCTTGAAGCAGCGCCGCAACAACAGCTAGTGCCGGTTCCACGTAGGTTCGACCGGCGACTGCCGGAACGTGACCAGACCCGGATCAACGACCGTATCCGTGTGCCCGAGGTTCGCCTGATCGGCGAGAACGGCGATCAGATCGGCGTCATGAAGACCCCTGACGCGCTCAAGTACGCGGAGGAGCGCGATCTCGACCTCGTCGAGGTCGCTCCGGATGCGCGCCCGCCCGTCTGCCGCGTGCTCGACTACTCCAAGTACAAGTACGAGCAGGCGCAGAAGCAGAAGGCCGCCCGCAAGCACCAACAGCAGATCACGATCCGTGAGATCAAGTTCCGCCCGAAGATCGCGCAGAACGACTACGACACCAAGAAGGGTCACGTCGAGCGCTTCCTGAAGGGCAAGGACAAGGTCAAGGTCACGATCATGTTCCGCGGCCGCGAGCAGGCTCACCCTGAGCGCGGCACCGCCCTGCTCGAGAAGCTCGCCGAGGAATTGTCCGAGTACGCCGTCGTCGAGCAACGGCCGCTGCAGGACGGCCGCAACATGACGATGATGCTCGCTCCCTCGAAGGCGATCCTGGCGGGTGAGGGCGAGGCTCATGAAGAGCAGCCGGAGGATCACGTCGATCACGACGCAGCTGAGAAGCGCCCCCGTCGTCAGCAGCGCGAGGAGGCCGCCGCTGAGGCTGCCGCCTCTGGCGCACCGGCCGAGTAGCACCGGCCTGTCGCGAACTTTGTGCGTCCGTGCGCCGCATTGCGCCATAAACGCACATGGTTCGGCTGACAACGGGAAGATCTCAGTCGATCTGCTTTACTAGCCGCGAGTTATGCCGAAGATGAAGACCCACTCAGGCGCCAAGAAGCGCTTCAAGCTGACCGCCAACGGCAAGGTCAAGGCGCGCCACGCCTTCTCGAGCCACATCCTCGAGAAGAAGTCACCGAAGTACAAGCGCAACCTGTCGCGTGATCTGATCCTGTCCGACCATGACGCGCCCCGGGTCAAGACCCTGCTGGGAGCCAAGAAGTCATGAGCCGCGTCAAGCGTTCTGTTCACGCGCGCAAGAAGCGCCGCGAAACCCTGGCGATGACGAAGGGGATGCGTGGTAACGCATCCCGTCGCTATCGCTCGGCCAAAGAGGCCCTGCTGAAGGCCGACCAGTACCGCTACCGTGATCGCCGTAACCGCAAGCGTGACTTCCGCCGCCTGTGGATCACGCGCATCAACGCGGCCGCACGGCTCAACGGCCTCTCCTACTCGCAGTTCATGCACGGACTCGAGCTGGCCAACGTCGAGCTGGACCGCAAGATTCTGGCCGACATCGCCGTGCGCGACGCCGATACCTTCCGACGCTTTGCCGAGCGCGCCCGCGAGGCGCTGGCTGCCGGCTGAAGCAAACGCCGGACACCAGCACCGCCAAGGGCGCCGCTCCGACAGGACGGCGCCTTTTTTCGTTCCCTTGAGCACCCGCATGCCGATCACCAGCCCACACAACGACAAGCTGAAGACGCTCCGCAAGCTGCGCCAGCGGCGCCGTGACCGTGACCGGCTGGGGCAGTTCGTGGCCGAGGGGGAGGACCTCCTCGCCGCCGCGGACGCCGCCGGGTGGGCGCCGGTTGAGCGGTTTGCATTGAGCGGCAGTGGTCTGCCGGGGACCGAGGTCGACGCAGCGGCGCTGCGGTCTGTGAGCGAACTCGCGTCCGGAACACGGACGCTCGCCATCTACGACGAGAGGTGGGAGGCGGCCCCGCTGGGCCGCCTCTGCGTGTACCTGCACGGGGTCCGTGACCCGGGAAACGTCGGCACCGTGCTGCGCTCGGCCAACGCCTTCGGGGCGAGCTGCGTGGCCCTGGGAGCCGACAGCGCCGACCCGTTCAGCCCCAGGTCGGTGCGGGCGAGCATGGGCGCGATCTTCGCTGTGCCGGTCGCGCAGACCACACCTGATGCGCTGCCGGGCACCACGATCGCGCTGTCGGCTGATGCCGACGAGACGCTGGCCGCTGTGGCAGCTGATCTCGTGCCCCAGGCCGAGATCAGCTTGCTGATCGGCGCCGAACGTGAGGGGCTGCCGGAGGCGGTGCTGGCGGCTGCGGACCGTGTCGCGCGGATCCCGATCGCGACCGAATCGCTGAACGCCGCGATCGCGGCGAGCATCGCCCTGTATGAGCTCTCCAAATCCGCTAACTCGTAGGATCAGCCCCGCATGAGCATCGAGACGCGGATCACCGAACTTCAGCGGGAGGGCGAGCAGGCGGTTGCCGCCGCCGGCAACACGTCAGCGCTTGAGGATGTGCGGGTCCGGTACCTGGGGCGCAAGGCCGAGCTGCCGAATCTGCTGCGCGGTGTGGCCGAGCTGCCGCCGGAGCAGCGCGGAGCAGTCGGCAAGGCGGCGAACGAGGCTCGAAAGGCGCTCGAGGCGCTGGTCGACGTGCGGGCGGGTGAGCTCGCCGTGGGCGAGCTGAACACGCGTCTGGAGCACGATCGGGTAGACGTCACGCTGCCGGCGGACCCGCTGCCCGCGGTCGGGCGCCTGCACCTGATCACACGGACCCGCAGGGAGATCGAGGACGTCTTCATCGGACTCGGCTTCAACGTCGCGGAGGGCCCGGAGATCGAGACCGTCTACTACAACTTCGACGCTCTCAACCACGACCCGACACACCCGGCCCGAGCCTGGACCGACACCTTCTACCTGGCCGACGACCTGCTGCTGCGCACGCACACGAGCCCGATGCAGATTCGCTCGATGGAGCGGCAGCGGCCGCCGATCTACCTGATCGTCCCGGGCCGCGTCTACCGGCGCGACTCGGACGTCACCCATACGCCGCAGTTCCACCAGATCGAGGGGCTCGCGGTCGATCAGGGGATCACCCTGGCCGACCTCAAGGGGACGCTGCTCGAGTTCGCGCGCGCGATCTTCGGGCCGGAGCGAGAGATCCGCCTGCGCCCGCACTTCTTTCCGTTCACCGAGCCGAGTGTCGAGGTCGACGTGTCGTGCTTCAACTGCACGGGCGGCGTCACCGCAGCTGGAGAACGCTGTGGCATCTGCAAGGGCACCGGCTGGCTTGAGATCCTCGGCTCCGGGATGGTCGACCCGAACGTGCTCGGCCACGTGGCCGAGAACGGGTATGACCCCGAGCAGGTCCAGGGATTCGCGTTCGGGATGGGGATCGAGCGGATCGCGATGCTCAAGCACGGAGTCACAGACCTGCGGCTGTTCTACGACAACGACGTGCGCTTCCTGGAGCAGTTCGCATGAGAGTCCCGCTCGAGTGGCTGCACGAATACTGCGAGCCGCACATGGATGCGCAGACCCTGGCCCAGCGACTGGCGTTGACGGGCACCGAGGTCGAGCGGGTCGAGCACCACGGCGTGCTCGCGACCGAGAACTTCGTCGTCGGACACGTGCTCGAGCGCCTGAAGCATCCCGATGCCGACCGGCTCAACGTCTGCATGGTCGACATCGGCGGCTCGACGCCGGCACAGATCGTGTGTGGCGCGCCGAACGTGGCAGCCGGCCAGACCGTCGGAGTGGCCCGGCCGGGCGCCGTGATGCCCGACGGCACCAAGCTCAAGCGGGCCAAGCTCCGCGGTCAGGAGTCGCAGGGCATGATCCTGTCCGAGCGCGAGTTGCAGCTGAGCGACGAGCACGACGGGATCATGGTGCTCGCGGACGGGCTCCAGCCCGGGACACCGCTGGCGGATGTGATCACGATCGCGACCGAGGTGCTGGTTCTGGAGATCACGCCGAACCGGCCAGACTGCCTCGGGATCTACGGAGTCGCGCGTGAGGTCGCGGCGACCACCGGAGCGCAGCTGAAGCCGCCGCCATGGGAGCTCGACTCCGGCAGCCTCGGACCGCTCGACGGCTTTGAGATCACCAACGAGGCCGGCCCTGAGCTGTGCCCACGCTTCACCGCGAGGATCTTCGACGGGATCGAGCTCGGCCGCAGCCCGCTGTGGATGAAGGCGCGCCTGATGGCCTGCGGCCAGCGTCCGATCTCCAACGTCGTCGACGTGACCAACTACGTGATGCTGCTCACCGGACAGCCGATGCACGCCTTCGACCACGATCGAGTCGCGGGCAGGCGGCTGAACGTCCGCCGCGCCCGCTCGGGTGAGGAGATCACCACGCTCGACGATCAGGTCCGAGAGCTTGATCAGGACATCGTGCTGATCGAGGATGCCGACGGCCCCACGTCGATCGCCGGCGTGATGGGCGGCGCCCGCTCGGAGGTGACCGAGACGACAACGACGATCGTGAGCGAGGTGGCCACCTGGAACGGCCCCAACATCCACGACACCAGCATCAAGCTGGGGCTGCGCAGCGAGGCCTCGAGCCGCAACGAGAAGGGTCTGCAGCCCGAGCAGACGCTCTGGGCTCAGGCTGTTGCGACGCGGCTGTTCATCGACGTGTGCGGTGCCACGGTCCGGCCGGGAACGATCGACCTCGGCGGGCCTGGGCCGGAACCCGCGACGATTCGGCTGCGCGACGCGCGCGTCGAGGGCCTGCTTGGCGTGGCTGTGCCACGCGAGCGCTCGCGTCAACTGCTGGAGGCGATCGGGTTCAGTGCGGTCGAGGCGACCGACGGTCTCGACGTGACGGTGCCGGACTTCAGACGCTTCGATATCACGCGTGAGGCCGACCTTATCGAGGAGGTCGCACGGCTCGACGGCGTCGACACGCTGCCCGCGACCCTGCCTGCACGCCACCAGGCGGTCGGGCGGCTGACGCCCGTACAGCGCCTGCGCCGCCAGGCTGAGGACGCGCTGGCCGCGCAGGGCCTGCATGAGGTAGTGGGATGGAGCTTCGAAGGCTCAGAGTTGGCGCAGAAGCTGGGCCTGATCGAGACGGGCTCGCCCGTGACGCTGGCCAATCCGATGTCATCGGAGCAATCGCAGCTGCGCACGATGCTGCTCGGTTCGCTGCTCGACATCGCGCAGCGCAACCGCGGACGTGGTGCCGACGCGGTCGCGCTGTTCGAATCCGGGGCCATCTACCGCGCCACCCGCAACGGTGCCGACGGTGGCGCACCTCCGGAGGAGCCCCATCACCTGGGAGCGATCCTGACGGGTCCGATCCGATCCCCGACATGGCGTGAGCAGAGTCCGCCGCGGGCCGACTTCTTCGCCGCCAAGGGCGTGCTCGCCGGGCTGTTCGCTCGGCTTGGAATCGCCTGGGACGTTCGCGCGGCGACCACCTCGCCGTTCCTGCATCCCGGTCGCGCAGCCGCGGTGCTCGTCGGCGGCCAGCACGTCGGCTGGCTGGGCGAGGTGCATCCGTCGGTGGCCGCAAGATGGGACTTCGAGGACACGGTCGCCGGGTTTGAGATCGAGCTGTCGGCGCTCGAGCCGCCGCCGGCGACGTTGTTCCAGGACCTCGTGAGCTTCCCGGAGGTCCGCGAGGACCTGGCGGTGGTCGTCGATCAGAAGGTGACCGCGGCGGAGATCCTGGCGGCGATTCAGACCGCGGGCCGCCCGTTGCTCGCGGGTGCTGAGATCTTCGACGTTTACCGCGATGAACGGCGGCTGGGAACCGGCATGGTCTCGGTTGCGGTACGGCTCGCCTACCGCGCCGACGACCGCACGCTGACCGACGCGGAGGTCGCCCGGCAGCGTCAGTTCATCGTCAACGCCCTGGCCCACGAGCTCGACGGGACGATCCGTGACGGCGAGTGACACGCACTCGATTGCCGTCTTCGGCGCCGCCGGGTACGCCGGTTCGCTGGCCGCCCGACTCCTGCACGGCCACCCCAACTTCGAGTTGCGTTGGGTGACGGCCCGCAGCGACGTCGGCCGCCGCCTGGATGAGGTGTACCCCCAGCATCGTGTCCCATTGGTGCTCGAGGAGGTTGACATCGACCGCCACGGCGACGTCGATGCAGCCGTTGTCGCCTATCCGCATGGGGCATCGGCTCCGTTCGTCGCGCAGCTGCGCGAGCGTGGCGTGAAGGTCGTCGATCTCAGCGCTGATTTCCGCCTGCGTGACGTCGCGACCTACGAGGAGTGGTATCGGCGCCACCCCGAGCCGCAACTGATCTCCGACGCCGTCTACGGCCTGCCCGAGCTGTACCGCGATCAGATCGCCGGTGCCGCGCTCGTCGCCAACCCCGGCTGCTATCCGACGGCGACGATCCTGGCGCTGGCCCCGCTGGCGCGCGCCGGCCTGATCGCCGACGCCGTGATCGACGCCAAGTCGGGTGTCTCGGGCGCCGGTCGCAGCGCCACGGACAAGACCCACTTCGTCAGCGTCGACGAGAACGTCAACGCCTACGGCGTGCCGCGCCACCGCCACACGCCGGAGATCGAGCAGGAGCTGGCTGTCCTCGGCAACGATGTGAAGGTCACGTTCACGCCGCACCTGCTTCCGCTCGACCAGGGCGAGCTCGTCTCCTGCTACGTGACGCTCAGCGACCAGAGCGTGAGCACCGGCGAGCTCGAGGGGCTCTACCGCGATGCCTACGACGCCGAGCGTTTCATCGAGCTCGTCTCCGAGCCGGCAGGTGTCCGCGCCGTGCGTGAGACCAACTTCTGCCGGATCTCCCTGCACCGAGACGAGCGGACCGGGCGTGCGATCGTGTTCGGCGCGATCGACAACCTGTGGAAGGGAACCGCCTCCGAGGCGGTGCAGAACCTCAACCTGATGTTCGGATTGCCCGAGGAGACCGGAATCGCATGAGCTTCTTTCAGTCGCGCTGGGTGCAGCAGCCGGACAACGTCACAGAGGTCCTCGACGGGAGGCTGCCGCGAGGCTTCCGCGCCGCGGGCGGCGCCTGCGGTGTCAAGCCCGACGGAGCCAGAGATGTCGGCGTGATGGTCTCCGACGTGCCGGCCACGACCAGTGCGGCGCGCTTCAGCCGCACCGGCGCGCCTTCGGCGCCGGTCTTGCTCAACCGCGAGGACGCCAAGCTCTGGTCGCTGCGCGCCGTGGTCGTCAACTCAGGCAACGCGAACGCCGCCACGGGCGCCCGCGGCATGGACGACGCCGCGGCGATGCGTGCGGTCGCGGCGCACATCGCCGGTGTTGACCAGCACGAGGTGGTGGTCGCGTCCACCGGGGTGATCGGGGTGCCGATGCCGATCGAGAAGATCACGGCCGGGATCGCATCACTGGCCGACGAGCTGCACAACGGTGGCGGCGAGGCTTTCGCGGAGGCGATCCGCACAACCGACGCGTTCCCCAAGCAGGTCACGCTTGAGATCGCACTCGCGGCCGGCAACGTGCGCCTCAGCGTCCAGGCGAAGGGCGCGGGCATGATCTCACCGAACTTCGCGACGCTGCTGGTGTTCGTGCAGACCGACGCCGTGATTGGCGCCGATGAGGCCGATCTGCTGCTCTCCGTCTGTGCCAAGCGCTCCTTCGACCGGATCAGCGTCGATGGCCAGCTCTCCACGTCGGACACCCTGGTGCTGCAGGCCTCCGGTGCCTCAGGCGTGCGGATTGAGCCGAGGACCGACGACGAACGCGCCTTCGGCGAGGCGCTGGATGCGGCGCTGCGGCAGATCGCCCTGCTGGTAGCCAAGGACGGGGAGGGGGCGCGGCGGCTGGGCCGGGTGGTGGTCAAGGGCGGCGATCAGCAGGGCGCCGAGCGGGTCGCGCACTCGATCGCCGACTCGCCGCTGGTGAAGACGGCGCTGTACGGCGGCGATCCGAACTGGGGACGGATCATCCAGGCCGTGGGTGCGGCGCTGCCCGGGGCCGCACCGCTGCAGGTCGACATCTCGATCGAGGGCATCGTCGTCTGCGTGAATGGCGGCTACGTCGAGCACGATGCCGCCGCACTGGCGGCCGCGGTCCAGCGTGACGAGGTCGAGTACGAGGTCGTGCTGCCGGGTCACGGCGCGGAGTCCGAACGCTACTTCTCCGACCTCGGGCACGAATATGTGACGATCAACGCGGAGTACACGACATGAGCACCGAACGGCCCCAGCGCGACGTCCAGACCCTGCTCGAGGCGCTGCCCTACATCCGTGAGTTCCACGGCAAGACCGTCGTGATCAAGTACGGCGGCGCGGCGATGGTCGACCCGCTGCTGAAGGCTGAGTTCGCGCGCGACGTCGTGCTGCTGAAGTACGTCGGCATGCAGCCGGTGATCGTCCACGGTGGCGGCCCGGACATCACCGCCTACATGGAGCGCCTGAACCTGCCTGTCCGCTTCGTCGACGGCCTTCGGGTCTCCGACCAGCAGACGGTCGAGCTGGCGAAGATGGTGCTCGTCGGCAAGGTCAACAAGGACATCGTGCTTCTGATCAACCGCCACGGCCAGCCGGCCGTGGGGCTGAGTGGTGACGACGGTCTGCTGTTTCGCGCCAGCCGTACCACCGCACCGAGCGGTGCCGACATCGGTTTCGTCGGCCGGATCGACCACGTCAACACGGGTGTGCTGACGCACATCGCCGCCGACTACATTCCGGTGATCGCGAGCGTCGGCGTGGATTACGACGGCAACTCCTACAACATCAACGCCGATGAGGCGGCCGGCGCGGTCGCCAGCGCTCTGCGCGCCTACAAGGTCATGTTCATGACCGACGTCGCCGGCTGGCTGCGGGACCCTGGGGATGCATCGAGCCTGATCTCCGAGGTCGGCGCCGACGAGCTCGAGCAGGCGATCCCCGGGGTCAGCGGCGGTATGCGACCGAAGCTGCAGGCCTGCCTGGAGGCGGTCCGCGGCGGCGTATCTGCCGCCTACATCGTCGACGGCCGCGTACCGCACTCGTTGCTGACCGAGTTGTTCACCGATGCCGGATCGGGCACGATGATCCGGTCGTATGGCAGCGGCGGATGAGCCTCGCCGAACTTCGGACGCTCGAGCGCGAGTGGGCGATCCCCACCTATGTGCGCAACCCGGTGGAGTTCGTGCGCGGCCAGGGCGTGAGTCTCTGGGACGTTGACGGGAACGAGTACCTCGACTTCCTCGCCGGAATCTCAGTGGTCAATGTCGGGCACTGCCACCCACGGGTGGTGGCGGCGATCCAGAAGCAGGCCGCGACCCTCACCCAGGTCTCCAACCTGTACTACACCGAGCAGGCGCTGCGGCTCTCCGCCGCGCTCGCGCAGAGCTCGCTGGGCGGCAAGGTCTTCCTCTGCAACTCGGGCGCCGAGGCCAACGAGGCAGCGATCAAGCTGGTTCGCAGGCACAGGCCGGGCGGTGAGATAGTCGTTCTGCGCGACGCCTTCCACGGCCGCACCTACGGGGCGCTGTCGGCCACACCGCAGGAGGCAAAGCAGGCGCCGTTCGCGCCGCTGGTTCCCGGATTCGTGGTCTGCGAGAAGGATGCCTCGGCCATCGATGCCGCGGTTGGGCCGCACACGGCGGCGGTCCTGCTCGAGCCGATTCAGGGGGAGAGCGGCGTGCTGCCGCTGTCGGAGGAGTTCCTCGCCGCCGCGCGTGCCGCATGCGACCGTGAGGGCGCGGTGCTGATCTTCGACGAGGTGCAGACCGGGATGGGGCGTACAGGGTCGCTCTGGGCTTACGAGCAGACCGGTGTCGTCCCGGATGCGCTCACGAGCGCCAAGGCGCTCGGCGGCGGCCTGCCGATCGGCGCACTGATCACCGCAGAGAGCCTTGCCGACACGCTGCAGCCGGGTGATCACGGCTCGACCTTCGCGGGCGGCCCGGTCGCCTGCGCCGCCGCCCTGGTGGCGCTTGAGATCTGCTCGGATCCGGAGTTGCTGGCAAACGTGGTCGCGATGGGTGAGCGCCTGGCGGCAGCGCTTGAGGAGCTTCCGTTCGTCATCTCCGTGCGGGGGCGCGGGTTGCTGGTGGGTGTCGAGCTCGAGCCGGCCGTGTCGGCGATCGAACTGGCGCGTCGCGCGCTGCTCGAGCAACGGCTGGTGATCAACGCGACCGGCCCGTCGAGTCTGCGAATGGAACCGCCACTGATCGTCAGCGAGGCGCAGGTCGATGAGGCGGTTGCCCGCCTCGGCCGGCTGATCAGATGAGCGCCCACGGCGAGCTGCTCAGCGTGGAGCACCCGCTCGAAGCGGCGCGAGCGGCGCTCGGGCCGATGTTCAAGGTCTCCTCCGACGGCGACTGCGAAGCGCTGGTCGTCCGCGACGAACTTGACAAGGTCGTCTGCCGGATCGTCGTCAACGCCGCTCCAGGAACCGGCTGGTGGCTGTGGCTGTATCCCCTGCGCGGATACGAGCGGGAACGCGAGCGCATCGCATGGCTGCTCGTACAGCACGGTTTCATCACGGCTGAGCGCTGGGGCAGCGTCGACGTCTCGATGGGGCCGGACGAACGCGGCGATGTTGCGGTGGCGCGGGTGCTGCTGCGCCTGCGCGAGATCCAGGAGCGTAGCCTGCCTGGGGCCCTGCTCGGCGTCGATATCGAGAGCCTCCACGATTACCGGGTGGCGGTCCGGCGCACCCGCTCTGTGCTCAAGGAGATGCGGGGCGTGTTTGCGCCCGCCGAGCTGAAGGGTGCGCGACGTTCGTTCGGCTGGCTGCAGGCCCAGACCGGCCCGACCCGAGACCTTGACGTGTACCTGGAGGAATTCGACGAGCTTCGCGCGCGGCTGCCCAAGACGCTGCGGGTGGATCTCGACCCGCTCGAGGCGCTGCTGCGTATTCGCCACGCGCGAGCACGCGCCGAGTTCGAGGCCGCGTTGACGAGCGAGCGGGCGCGCGCGCTCGATCAGGACTGGGGCGATCTGCTGCAGACACTCGTGCTGCAGGACGAGAGCGACCGGCCCGATGCGGCGCGGCCGATCGGCGAGCTGACCGCGAAAAGGGTGAAGAAGGTGCATCGTAGGATGGTGAGCATGGGTGCAGCGATCGACCTCGCCTCACCGCCGGCCCAGTACCACGACCTTCGCAAGAAGGGCAAGGAGCTCCGCTATCTGCTCGAGCTCTTCGCGGCGCCACTGTTCGACGCGGACGCGGTCAAGCAGTTGGTCCGCGCGCTCAAGGCGCTCCAGGACGTCCTGGGCCGTCACCAGGATCGCGAGGTGCAGATCGACATGCTTAGGGGACTCGCGCCCGAGCTCGTCGGTCGGCCCGGGGGCGTTGAGGCGCTGATGGCGATCGGGGTGCTGATCGATCGGCTCGAGGCCGACGCGCATGCTGCTCGTGAGCGGTTCGCGGCAAGCTTCGCGGACTTCTCGTCCGAGGCACAGTGCAAGCTCGTGGAGGACACATTCACGCGATGATTCTGAGGCGATGAGCAAGAAGCAGAAGCGCGACACCCGTGTGGTCGCCACCTACAACATCAAGGGCGGCGTCGGCAAGACGTCGGCGGCAGTGAACCTCGCGTATCTGGCTGCCAAGTCGGGCCGGCCGACGCTGCTGTGGGATCTCGACCCGCAGGCTGCCAGCACCTATCTCTTCCGCGTCCGGCCGAAGGTCAAGGGCGGCGGACGCGGGCTGTTGAAGAAGCGCAGCCGCGCGAGCGATCACATCAAGGCCACCGATCATGAGAACCTCGAGCTGCTTCCGGCCGACTTCTCCTACCGCCACCTCGATCTGGCGCTCGACCAGTTCAAGAAGCCGGCGGGCCGCCTGCGCAAGGTCCTGGCGCCGCTGCGCAACGATTACGACTACATCTTCCTCGACTGTCCACCGAGCATCTCGCTGGTCTCGGAGGCGGTCTTCGAGGCATCGGACGCGCTGCTGGTGCCGGTGATCCCGGCGACACTCTCCTCACGCGCCTACGAGCAACTGCAGGACCTCTCACACCGCGGCAAGGTCGGCCGCAAGGGCGACACTGAGATCTTCGCCTTCTTCTCGATGGCCGACGTTGGCAAGCAGCTGCACCTGCAGGTGATGGAACGGCTACGCAAGATCAAGGAGCTGACCGTCCTGGGCGCCGCGATCCCGACGTCCGACCAAGTCGAGCTGATGGGGGAGGAGCGCAATCCGGTGGCGGTGTTCGCTCCGGAATCTCCGGCCGCGGTCGCCTACGCGGCGCTGTGGACGGAGATCGAACGGCGCCTGCGTCCGGAGCTGAAGGACGCGCCGGCCACACCCGAAGTGTCACCGGCCACACCCGAAGTGTCACCGGCCGGACCCGAGTCAACGGCTGACGATCAGTCCAGGGCCGACGGCGAATCGGAGGCCGAGGGCGAATCACAGGCCGAAGACGAGCCGCAGCCGCAATCACAGTGGCCACAGCCCGAAGCGGCCCAATGGCCACGGGCCGACGGTGAGGAGCAGCCGTCGACGGAAGCGCCGGAGCCGGCCGAAGCCACCAGCTGACCGGTCGCGCATGGTGCGCCACCGCAACTGGATCCTTGCCGCGGTCCTGATCATCGCAGTGATCGCCGGTGCGGCGCTCGGCAGCCGTTCCTCAACCAGCGGCGGTTCCGGCGTGGCCGGATCGCAGGTGCACTTCGGGACGCGCGTCGCGGCACCCGCGGGATCCAGCAGTGCTCTGCGATTCAGCAATGGCTGGATCGCCAAGGCCGGTCACGAGGCGATCGCCGTCTACGCCGCCAGTGCGCCGGCCAGCCCCCAGAACGGCGTATTCCTGGTCCAGCGTCGCAGCGGCGGCGAGTCGGCGCCGTGGCGGACCAGGACGATCCTCGTGCGTGGGAGCGGCACCCTCACGCTGCTGCGCCCGCCGACCCCGGCAAGCGAGTCGGCGGCCCTGCAGACGACCCTCCACTTCGTGACGGCCAACGGCGGAACCGGAACGCTCGATCTGTCCGATGACAGGGTGACGGTCAGCCGCTGAGGCGGCGGGCGCTGAGTTCGGCCGGGATCGCGTCGTCGTTCCCCGCGATCAGGGCCTCGGCCAGCAGCCGTCCCGAGGCCGCGCCGAGCGACATCCCACGGCCGCCGTGCCCGGTCCCGATCCAGAGCTGGTCGTGTCCGGGAACGCGGCCGAGGATCGGGCGGTTGTCGAACGAACGGGGCCGAGCGCAGACGAGGATCGAGCGAGCGCTCGCCTCCCGAATCGATGGGACGAAGCGGGCGCCCCTGTCAAGCAGGCGTGGTGCCCACTCGGCTCCGCTCGGCTCCGGCGCCCGGAAGCATCGTCGAGCCGACAGCGAGGTAGCTCGGGCTCGGCAGCAGCGTGAACGGGGCCTCCGTGACGTGCCGGGCGCCGCCCTGGGCCGCCGCCAGTGCGCCCTCGATCAGCGGGTGGCGCGGGGGGCGGGCGGAGCACGACCGAGACGATCACACCCCAGAGGGGGGTGACGATCTCAGGCGCAACCAGGCCATCCAGCACGCTCGCGGTCCCAGCGCCGGCGGCAATCACAATGGCCTGTCGGGACCGGGGGCCTCCAGACCGAGGGAGTCGAAAATAACTGCGATGTTATTTTCGACTCCCTCGGTTCTGGGTATCCCAACGCGCGTACTCGACCCCCTGCCCGGAGCCGGTGACGACAAACAAGGCGCCTCTGCCGAGCCAGTTCGGCGACGGCTCGCGTCGCGTCGGCGGGCGGATCGGATAACCGGTGCTCAACAGGCAGCCCCAGAGATCGGGCGCCAAGAGCGGTTCCGCATCACGTGCCTCGGCCGGCGTCAGCAGCTGCGGCTGCGAGCTCCGGAAAGCGCGAGTAGTGCGCGAACAGGCCGTGGGCGTCGCGCTCGTTCTCGGACTACGAGCAGCGTGCCGACGGGTCGGGCCTGCATCGCTTCGCCCAGGACCTCTCCCAGCAGCGCGACCGTCTCATCGAACAGGCCCACGGTCGCGTCGTCGTAGGGATGCTCGATCAGGCCGTTGTTACGGCCCGAGGCTCCGGCGGCGATGCCGACTGGATCGAGCACCGTGACCGGAGCGCCCTCGCGCGCCAGGAAGTAGGCGGTTGCGCAGCCGAGGATCCCGGCCCCGACGATCACGACGTCCTCTGCCATCGCCGGCCGAGACTACGCTAGAGACGGTGTCCGCCGCATCAGAGCCAAGTTCGATCCGAGGGCGATCCGAGACATTCCAGCTTCACCTACCGCAGCATCGAGCCTGACGGCACGGTGCGGCTCGGATACGCGCTCGACGAGCATCGAGTTCGAGGAGACCTCCAGCTCCCCGCCCCAACCCATGACTCCCGGGCGGTCGAGGGCCTGCTCGACCTGCTCCACTGGGTCGCGGGCGTCAGCTACTACAAGGCCGCGATCCCGCGAGCATGCTCGTCTCGAGTCCGGCAGCGCCGCCTGCGCCGCCGGCGCTGCTGCTTCGGCGCTCTACTCCGAGGGCCTTGGCGAGTTCGCCGTCGTGAACGACCTCGAGCGACCTGCCCGCGCCCCAGTTCGCCGCGTCGGATCGAAGTGCCGAGCAAGGCACTCGAACGGGCCAGCGCGAGACTCGCTCCGAAGCCGGCTGCTGGTTCCGGTCGGCGGCGGCAAGGACAGTGCGGTAGCGATCGAGATAGCGCGCCAAAGCGGCCTCGAGCTCGACGCTCTTCTCAGTCGGTGACGCCGACCCCGATCCGCGAGACGGCCGCGGCGGCCGGCCTGCCGAGCCATCTGGTCACGCGCCAACATCGACCCGCGTCTGCTTGAACTGAACACGCAGGGCGCACTGAACGGCCACATCCCGATCACCGCGATCGTCAGCTGCGTCGCGCTGCTGACGGCCGCGACACAGGGCTTCGACGCGGTCGCGCTGGCCAACGAGCGCTCCGCCTCCGCCGGCAACCTCCTCTGGCACGGGATCGAGGTCAACCACCAGTTCAGCAAGAGCCTGCCGGGCCGAGCGCCTGCTCGCCGGCGCTGTCGCCGAGATCGACGGCGCACCCGAGATCTTCTCGATCCTGCGGCCGGCCTCGGAGCTCAGCATCGCCCGCGCGTTCGCGACGATGACCCAGTACCACCCGGTCTTCACCAGCTGCAACCGCCTGTTCCACATCGACCCGGCCCGGCGCTCCAGCGTCCTGGTGCTGCGACTGCGACAAGTGCCGGTTCGTCTATCTGATCCTCGCTCCGTTCACCACGCCCGAGCAGCTGACGCAGATCTTCGGCACGGACCTGCTCGCCGACCCGGCCAGTACGACGGCTTCGCGCTGCTGACCGCGACCGGCGGCGATAAGCCGTTCGAATGCGTCGGGGAGGTCGACGAGTGCCTGGCCGCGATCCGGCTGCTGAGCGAGCATCCGCAGTGGCGCGAGCACGCCGGTCGTCACGCGCCTCGCGACCGAGGTGCTCGCCGATAACCCCGTCTCACGACGCGGACGCTGCAGTCCCACTTCGCCCTGAGCGAGGACCACGAGGTCCCGGAAGCGCTGATCGGCTCGGTCACGTGAAGTTCTCGGAGCTTGACGGCAAGCGCGTCGCGCTCTGGGGTCTGGGCCGCGAGACGAACGCGTTCCGAGCCCAGCTCGAGCAGCGGCTGCCGGACGCCAGCATCAGCGCCGTGATCGACGACAGCACGCCGCTGGTGGACGCGCGTGGACGCGATCGAGGACGCCGACGTACTCGTGCGTTCGCCCGGCGTCTCGATCTACAAGCCGCTGATCCAGGAGGCGCTGGTGAGCCGCAAGCCGGTCACGACCGCCGACGGCCTGTGGATGGCGGAGCGCCAGGGCCGCCACGTGATCGGCGTGACCGGGACCAAGGGCAAGAGCACGACCGCGACCGTGATCGCGCACCTCCTCAGAGCAGGTCACGCCGACCGAGCTCGCCGGCAACATCGGCAGGCCGGTGATCGACCTGCTCGACCTCGATCCCGACACGTGGGTCGTGCTCGAGCTCTCCAGCTATCAACTGGCCGACCTCACGACTGGTCCCGAGGTGGCGGTCATGACCAACCTCTACCGCGAGCACACCGATTGGCACGGTAGCGAGGAGCAGTACCGCGCCGACAAGCTGCGGATCTTCGAGCTGCCTGGGACTCGCGCCGCGGTTCGCCCGCTTGGCGACCGCGGCGGCTGGCACGTCGACGACGCCGGGACCGTCTGCCAAGGCGACACGCTGATCCTGACGCCCGAGCAGATCCCACTCCGGGGCAGGCACAACGCGGCGAACGTGGCGACAGCACTCGCGGCGATCGAGGCGGCCGGATTCGAACTGCCGCCGCTTCCAGAGAGCCTGAGCGGCATCGCGCGCTGCCGCACCGGCTCGAGACGGTTCATGTGGGCGTAGGACCGGTCGAGTGGGTTGACGACAGCATCTCGACGACGCCCGAGTCGACGATCGCGGCAGTTGAAGCGTTCGGCAGCCGGCATATCGTCCTGCTCGCCGGCGGCAGCGAGCGCGACCAGGATTACGAGGAGCTTGGGAGAGGTGCTGGCGCAGCGGCCGCGGATCACGCTGGTCACGCTCCCGGACACCGGTCCGCGGCTGGCGCAGGCGGCTGTCGCGCATGGCCTATCCGAGAACTGGATCGCTCACGCGGCCGACATGCGCGAGGCGACACAGCTGGCTGGAACGCTGACGCGGCATGGCAGCGTCGTGCTGCTCTCGCCGGCCGCACCCAGCTTCAACGCATACAAGAACTTCGAGGAGCGCGGCGATGACTTCGCCGCACGTCGCTCGTGCCGTAGCCTTCCGCGCGTGACCGAATCAGACAGCGACTTACCTAGCCGACCCCGAAGACGTCCACCGCGTCCTGCTGCTGTACAGCGGCGGCCTCGACACGAGCGTGATGCTCAAGTGGATCCAGGACCAGTACAACGCCGAGGTGGTCGCGCTGACCGTCAACCTCGGCCAGCCCGGCGAGGACTACGACGTCGTCAAGGGCAAGGCGCTCCAGCTCGGCGCGATCGACGCCTACGTCGTCGACGCCCGCGAGGAGTTCGCCAACGAGTACGTCGCGCCGGCGATCAAGGCCAACGCGATCTACGGCCTCGGCTACCCGCTGTTCACGGCGCTCGGCCGCCCGCTGATCGCGAAGCTCGCGGTCGAGTACGCGCGCAAGGCCGGCTGCGACACGATCGCCCACGGCTGCACCGGCAAGGGCAACGACCAGGTCCGCATCGAGTCGACGGTCGCGACACTCGCGCCCGAGCTCAAGGTGATCGCCCCGGTCCGCAGCTGGAAGATGGGCCGCGACGAGGAGGTCGCTTACGCGCGTGAGAACGGCATCCCGTTGAAGGGCGGCAGCGAGGTCAGCGCCGTACTCGATCGATGACAACCTCTGGGGCCGCTCGCAGCGAGGGCCGCTGGATCGAGGATCTTGAGACCGCTCCGCAGGATGACGTCTTCCAGCTCGTCACCCGCCCTGAGCTCGCGCCCGACGAGGCCGAGACGATCGAGATCGAGTTCGACAAGGGCATCCCGGTCGCGCTGAACGGTGAGCGGCTGGCCTTGGTGGCGCTGCTCGAGAAGGTTGCCGAGGCCGGCATCCGCCACGGCGTCGGGATCGTCGACCACATCGAGGATCGCATCGTCGGCCTCAAGGTCCGCGACATCTACGAGGTCCCGGCAGCGGCGATCCTGCTGCCCGCGCACGCCGAGCTCGAGCGCCTGGTCGGCACGATCCACCAGAACCAGTTCAAGACCGATGCTCGACCAGAAATGGGCGTACCTGGTCTACGCGGGGCTCTGGTGGGAGCCGCTGCGGACCGATCTCGACGCCTACATGGACGAGGCCAACTCGCCACGTCACCGGCAAGATCGGCGTGAAGCTGTTCAAGGGCTCGGCGCGGGTGGTCACCCGCGAATCGCCGTACGCCGTCTACGACGCGCAGCTGGCGACCTTCTCGGAGTCCGGTGGCCTCTTCAGCCAGGAGGCCTCGCCCGGCTTCATCGAGCTGTGGTCGCTGCAGTCGCGGATGGCCTGGCAGGTCCGTAACCGCAAATGAGGTTCGCGCGGCTGTTCGGTCGCGGGCGGCGCGGCGGCGGGAGTGGGTGGAGGGGAAAGCATGCGCCGCCCGCCCAGGCGGCCGCTCAAGGCCGCGGAACCCGAGCCTGAGATCTCACCCGAGCGCCTGGACGCCGCGCTGGAACGCTTGCGCGCCGCGGCCCCGGAGCGCCTGCGGCGGCAGAACCAGACGGCGAGTCTTAGAGGCCTGAGTCCATAAAGGCTGACCTTGCCCGAGCGCGCGAGCATCTCGAGCACCTCTGTGCGCACTCGTTCGGCGTGTGGCTGACCGTGTCGAGCCGGATGTCGGGCGATTGCGGCACCTCGTAGGGAGAGTCGATGCCGGTGAACTGCGCGATCTTGCCGATCCGCGCGCGCCTGTAGAGACCTTTCGGGTCACGCAACTCGGCGACCTCGAGCGGTGCGTCCACGTGGGACTCGAAGAACTCGCCTGGTTCGAACAGCGACCGCGCTTCCGCGCGGCCGCTGCGGAACGGAGAGATCAGCGAGACGATCACGATCATGCCGGTGCGCGACATCAGGTGGGCGACCTCGGCGGCGCGGCGCACGTTCTCGTTGCGATCGGTCGCGGAGAAGCCGAGATCGCTGCAGAGCCCACCTCGGAGGTCGTCGCCGTCGACGCATCCCGACCAAGCGGTCGCGGTCACGCAGTTCCGCCGCGAGTGCGCGCGCGATCGTCGACTTGCCGGCGCCGGAGGGACCGGTCAGCCAGACGACCGCCGGCTGCTGACCGGCGACCCGGCGGCCGGGTGCACCGGCTCGCAGAGCTCGTACTGGGGCGGAACGCTGCGCAGCTGCACCGGCGCCTCCGCGTCCATATCGCGTGCGTCCGTGCTCACGAACGCACCACCAGATGAGACGTCAGCGACCCCATGGCACTTCGCACGAGAAGCGCGTGATTCGTTGAACGCATCGGTCTCGTTGACATGCGGTAGCGGCACATCCGGGACCGGCAGCTCGAGAAACTCGCACAGCGGCTCCCAGCCGTCCTTCGGCGTCCAGACGAGCAGCCGCTCCGCAGGGCACGGTGCGCTTGACCTCCTCGTTGTAACGCTCCATCGCCGCGCTCATGTACTCGAGCGTCGTGGCCTCGCTCGTCCATCAGCGCGGTCCGGCGCCACATCTCCTTCATCATCTCGATGTACGCGCTTCCACAGCGGGTCGACGAATGTCTGCGCGTCCGAGAGATGCCGGACGAGCGTGTCGCCGTAGAACAGCGACCAGATCGTCTCCTGCATGCTCTTGGCCCAGGCGTCGCCGTCGCGCACGCTGAGCAGCACCTTGGCGTCGGGGAACGCCTCCATCAGCTCGCGGTAGTAGTACGAGCCCGGCCAATCGACCATCGCCTCATAGCCGTCAAGAAGCTCCGCCGGCGAGAGCCCCCCGTCGAGTGCGTCGCGCCAGCGCGGCGCCTGGGTCATGTCGGCGAAGACTTCCTGCATGTGGTGGCACGGCGTGAGGCCCGAGGATCTCCAGCGCCGCTCGTTGCGACAGGGTCGCGGTGCGGGGAAGACCGGCGCCGATCAATTTCACGATGTACTCCTCGTCATCTGTTTCATGTGGTGGCGGTTGGTGGGGGGCCCGTTCAGGCCGTGTCGGACCTTCCGAGTTCGTTGCCGTTCTTGTCCATCGCGGCGACCGCGAACAGCGGGCCGTCGCTGTTGACGACGATCGTCGTCTCAAAGCCGGTCCAGGGCTGGGAGCCGACCGGCTGTGAGCGATGCCGGGTCGCTGCCGGCCAGCACCAGTCCAGTGGTCGATCTCGGTGGCGCCGTTCCAGCTTGCGTAGATCAGCGAAGCCGCCTGCCGACGTTGAGCGCGCGCGACCATCACCGGCTTGGTCGGTCGGGCGGCCCATGCCAGTCGGCCAGGAAGGTGCGGTAGGAGCGGGTCGTGGCTGTCGAACTGGCCGTCGACCAGCAGCTCTCCGTCCGTCGAGAACTCGGAGAAATAGGGCTGTGCGCCCCAGCCGACGAAGACGTTGCCGTCAGGCCGCACCTGGACGCTGCCGAGCGTCCAGGAGAGGAACTTGGCGGGATGCTGGAACGCGTGCTTGAGCGCTGGCTGCGCTGCTTGCGTTCGTCGAGGTTGAGCATCAGCGCCGATCGACCCGTGACCGCTGATGTCGGCGTTGTCGAAGACGTGATCTGCGATCCGCCGTGCGCGCGCACGTGGTGCTGCCAGGAGAAGTCGGCGGTGTCGGCGACGTCGAAGTCCGACTTCTTGCCGTTGAGGCGCCACATGACCTCGCCGGTCTTGCGGTGGACCTTGTAGACCGTCCAGGTGTTGCGGCCCGAGATCAGCAGGTTGCCGTCGGCCGCCTCGGCGATCGAGTTGATGTGGAAGTAGTCGTAGGCGGTCGCTGGCGGTGGCCGGGAGCGGTTGGTAGCTCTCGTCGAGGCCCGACGTGATCGATCGAGACCCAGTCGAGCAGAACCTTGTTGGTCGCGATGTCGATCTCCAGCGCGTGACCGACCAGCAGCGATGCCGTTCTTGGGCACCGCCGACCGAGGAGAGGTCGGCGTTGCGAAGTCTCGTAGTGGGTCGCCAGCGCGGTGCCGCGCGAGGTGAGGTTGAACTCGTGCAGATCGAGCGGCAGCTGCGTCTCGTTGCCGACGGTGGCGACGGTCTTGTAGGTCTCGTCGATGATCTGCCCGACGCCCGCGCCGTAGCCGCCGATCAGCTCGCCGTACCAGCGCGTCAGCACCGCGCTGGCCCTTGTAAGCTCTGGATCTGCGCGTCGAAGGTCGAGTCCGGTCCGGGCGTCGTACCAGACCATGCGGCCTCGGCGGTCGACCAGCATCGGGCCGCGCTGGACGTCCTTGTAGGTCACGTCGGCCATCGGCGCCATCACGACGAAGCGCGGTGAGTCGTCGATCCGCCGGGCGCGATTTGATTCGGTGATCCGGACCAGCGCCGGGCGCAGGTCCGGGTCGCGAGACGAAACTCGTCGACGCCGCTGCCGGGGTTACCCGCAGTCGGGATCGAGCGTTGCCGTCGGGCCGACTGGGCTCGGCGCTGTGGCGCGCTCGCTCCGGTGCTCGCGCGACCGCGTAGCCGGTGACGCCGCCGACACCCAGCGCCACCGCGAGACTGCCGGCAGCGCGCGGGATGAACTGGCGGCGGCTGAGGCCGCGGCTTGGGCTTCTCGGCCGGCTGCGCTCCGCCGGCTCTGCTACTGTGTCGGGGTCTTGGATGTCGGTCATCGATCATCAGCCTTGCGCCGCGAAGGGCTTTGGAGGTGCCGATCACCCTGCCGGCGGCATCGAGCGCCTCGACCTCGAAGCGGCGGCGCCGCTCTTGACCGGGATCGCGGTCTCGAACCGGTATCTGCGCTTCTGTCGCGACCACCGTCTTGCTCGAGTCCTGCCGTCGAGCGCGAGCGACCTTCCAGCCTTCAGCTTGTGTCGCGCCATTCCAGCTCGCGTAGACCGTGGTGGTGTACCGCCGTTGACGCGTGCGCGCGGCGCCGCTCGGCGGATACAGCGGCAGACCGACCCAGTGCTGCACGTAGGCGCGGTAGGTGATGTCCGGGTGTCGGGATGACGGCGTCGAACAGATCAGCTGCCCCGACTTGGTGAACTCGGAGAAGAACGGGACGTCGCCCCAGCCGACGAACGCGTTCCCGTTCGGCCAGCGTCTGGACGTTGCCCATGTAGCGCGACTCGACAGTGACGCCGTGCGAGTACTGCTTCTTCAGCTAGACCGTACGGCTCGCCGTGATCGAGCTTCAGCACCAGGCCACGGGACGGGCCCGTCGCGTTCAGGTAGACGCCGGCGCCGGTGATGTCGCAGCAGTGGTCGTCGAAGACCGTGAGCGTCGTCGGGTTGACGAGCTGAGCGTCGTGCTGCCACTCGAAGTGATCGGCGGTCGGGCACCTTGAAGCTCGAGTGCTTACCGCCGAGGGTCCACTCGATCTTGCCGGTCTTCTCGTCGACCAGGTAGATGGCCCAGGTGTTGCGCATCGAGACCAGGAACGTGCCGTTGCTGAGCGGGTCGACCGAGTTGACGTGGTACACGTCCCAGGGGAAGCCGTTCTCGGGAGGAACTGCGTAGGAGTCGCTCGGCAGGATGTGCTTGGAGGCGACCCAGCTGTATACGAGCTTGCCGGTGCGCAGGTCGTACTCCTGGACCGCCGAGTCGATCTCCGCGCCGCCGTTGACGCCGCCGTACTTCGCGAGATGCGCCGGGCACGTTCTTGTTCGCCGTGACCCACGCGTCGTGGCCGCGGATCACGAACTCATGCAGCGTCGGGATCCAGCCGTCCCTGCCTCTGATCGTCGCGATCTTCTGGTAGTGCTGGTTGACGACGATGTCCTCGCCGCTGTTGATCTGGCCGGTCGCGGTGACGTCGCCCTGCCACCAGCTCAGCACCGGCTTGCCCTGATAGGTCTGGGCCTCGAGGTTCGAGGCGACGACGTTGGTCGGGACCGGCTTGAACCAGATCGGCTGTAGGTTGCCGCCGAGCACAGCGGGCCGCTCTGGCCGACCATCGGCTGCTGGGTGAGGTCGTAGAAGTTGGCGATCATGATGTCGCCGGGCAGCTTCTCGCCGACGCTCGCCGGGCCCGCCCGTGATCTTCGGCGGGTGCAAGGTCGGGGCGGAGACGTAGCGTGTAGGCGTCCTTGGTGGTGAACTCGCCGATCGGCGCGCCATGGGAGCGCGGCAGCCGAAGGCCGAGCACCGCGAAGACGGCCAGCGACTGCCGGCGACGGCGCCGGCGACGATGCGCGGGTTGCCTGCCGGCCGGGACGCTGTCGGCGCGGTGCCTGACGCCCAGCGGGGCGCCAGCCGCGGGCGAGCGAAGAGCGTCAGCAGCAGTGCGGCGGCGCAGCATCCGGCGCCGACCAGGTAGCCGAGGCGGAAGCCGCAGGTCAGTGCCGGCTCGGCCGCGACGTTGTGAGCTGATCAGGTGGGTCGTGTGCAGCGTCGCGATCGAGATCAGCACCGCCAGGCCGAGGCTGCCGCCGATCTGGCGCGAGGTATTGACCAGTCCCAGAGGCAAGGCCGGCCCGATCGGGGCTCGCGCTCTGGACCGCGGCGATCGTCGAGGGCACGATCGAGAAGCCGATGCCCATCGTCATCAGCAGGCCCGGCAGGATGATGTACTGGACCGCGCTGCCGTCCGGTTGGATCATGCGCGAACAGCGCCATCCCGCAGGTCATGAACGTGAGTCCGCCGGCGAGCACGGGCTTGACGCCGAAGCGGCTGACCAGCCTGCCCGCGCGCGAGGCGCAGAGCATGATCATCAGCGCCATCGGCAGGAACGCGATGCCGGTCGTGATCGGCTGCAGCGACAGCACCTGCTGCATGTAGAGCGAGCCCATGTACCACATCGGGAACAGGGCGGCGCTGAACAGCAGCACGATCAGGTTGATCAGCTTGAGATGGCGGGTGAGGGCCTTGGGCGGTATCAGCGGGGACTTCGCGCGGCTCTCGACGACGCGGGAACAGCGCCAGCAGGACCGCGCCGATGGATGATCGGGATCCAGGCCGCGGTCGTGCCCCAGCCGTCGGTGCCGGCGTTGACGCAGCCGTAGGCGATCAGCACCTGGCCGAGCGTGAGCACGATCGCGCCGAGCACATCGAAGGAGTCGCGCTTACCGGAGCGGCGCTCGTTGACGATGCGAATCGCGGCGATCGCCGTGGCGACACCGATCGGGATGTTGATCAGCAGGATCCAGCGCCACGAGGTCCACTGCGTGATCATTCCGCTGAGCAGCACGCCGATCGCGCCGCCGGCGCCGTTCATCGAACTCCACGAGCGCGATCGCGCGATGGCGCTCGGGGCCGGGAGCGAACGTCGAGGTGACGATCGCCAGCGAGCACGCCGCCATCATCGCGCCGCCGAGGCCCTGGACCGCGCGGGCGGCGATCAGCGTCGTGCTATCGGGCGCGAGACCGCCGACCAGCGACGCGCCCGAGAAGACCAGCAGCGCCGCCAGGAACGTCCGCCGCTGACCGATGACGTCGGCGGCGCGGCCGCAGAGCATCAGGAAGCCCGCGAACACGATCGCGTAGGCGTCGATGACCCACTGCAGATCGGCCGGGGAGAAGTGCAGGCCAACCTGGATCGACGGCAGCGCGACGTTGACGATCGACAGGTCGAGGATGACCATGAACTGCGCCACGCAGCACAGCGCAAGGATCGCCTGTTTGCGGCTGGGAGGCGGAGGCGGCTGTGCCGGGGTGGCGGCTCGGGCGGGTCAGGCTCGCGAGTCGGTCGGCGAGCGCGTCACGGTTTCAGTACCCGCTGCCGTTCGTCTTCGTGATCGCCTTGCCGCTGGGCGAGACCAGGTACCAGATGCCGCCGTCGGCGGCGCTGCCTGCGGCTGCTGTGGCGCTGAGGCCCGGGTGCGTGTAGAGCGCGTGGCCGTCGTAGAGCACCTGCTCGCTGCCGTTCGGGCGCTTGAACGGTGGACAGCAGGGACGCCTTGACACCCGTTCCCGGCGGTGGGCTTGCCGGTCACGGTGAGCGGCGTCCACGCGCTTGGCGCAGCTGCCCGTGCAGCTGCTGCCGCCCTTGGGACGGCGGTGAAGAGGTAGACGGGACGCGCCCTTGCCGGTGGCGAGCACCGTGCCGTAACCGGCGACCTTGGTGGTCGTCAGCGTCGCGTCGCGGTCTGCGTCGTCTGTGTGGTCTGCGAGCTGTTGGCCGGGCCTGACGTCCGGAGCCGGAGGAGCCCGAACCTGATCCCGAGCCCGATGAGCCACACGCAGCGAGCGCCAGTGCAACGGCGACAACTGCGAATACGGCTGAAATTGGTTTCAATGCCCGGCGGTCCGCCGAGCTTCTGTTGGAGATTCGCATCTGCTCCACAATAAGTCCTCGGTAAACCAATAGTTGCGGTGACATTACCTGGCCTTTATAGAAACGTTACGCGCGATTTAGAACCGGAATACGTGCAATCACAGCCCAGCGTGCGGCTCCGGGATCGGTCCGGGTACCGAGGAACCGCTCCGGAACCCGGGTGCGAAAGCTTTCGCCGACGAGAATGAGCCTGTTGCCCGGCACGTGTGTTATCCAGGGTTGAAGTGCCAGAGATCAGGACGAACAGACGCGAGTTCATAGGTCTTGCGGCGGGTGGCGCTGCCGTGGCCGTGCTCGGTACCAGGGCTGCCTCGAGTGGTGCTTCCGTGCTCCCGGCGTTGCCTTCCGCGCCCGGCGCTCAGGTCAGCAACGGCGTTCAGCGCTTCCACTCGCGGCCCGACCTGCAGGCGCCGAAGATCACGATCAGACAAGCAGTCTCAGGGAGCACTCGGTGGGCTGGTAGTGACCGAGACGCACAAGGGCACCTCGCAGTCCGGGCCGCTGATCCTCGACCACCGCGGACGCATCATCTGGTTCAACCCGGTCGCGGCCGACCCCAACTCGCCCGAGAAGCGCATTCAACGTGAGCGTCGGAACCTACCGTGGCAAGCCGGTGCTGAGCTGGTGGCAGGGGGTCGTGACCGGCACGCACGGGATCGGCTACGGGCTCGGCCACTACCAGATCGTCGACACGAACTATACCCAGATCGCGCAGGTCTCGGCCCACAACGGCTTTCAGGGCGATCTTCATGAGTTCCTACTTACCCCGCAGGGCACCGCACTCTTCACCTGTTACGGGAACGCGGTCGCGAGCATGCAGATCGGCGGTGCGACCTACCAGGTGCCGTACCTGTTCGGCGTCGTGCAGGAGGTCGACGTGGCCACCGGCAAGCTGCTGTTTCAGTGGCGCACCGACCATCACGTGCCGCTGAGCGACTCCTACATGAGCCCCGTCCTCAAGCCTGGTTGGACGTGGGACTACTTCCACATCAACTCGATCTCGATCGACCCGAGCGACGACAACCTCGTGATCTCCGGGCGCAACACCTGTGCCTGTTACAAGGTGAACCGCCGTACGGGCAAGGTGATGTGGCGGCTGGGAGGCAAACACAGCGACTTTCACATGGGCGCCGGGACACGGATTCCACTTCCAGCACGACGTCAACATGCACGCCGGTGGAATGCTGACCGTGTTCGACAACGAGGGCGGGCCGCCGCAGGAGGCGGCGCACTCTCGCGCGCTGGTCCTGAACGTGGATCAGCGGCGGCGGCGCGTGACGCTCCAGCACGCCTTCGGTCACAAGCCCGAGGTGTACTCCGACGCGCTCGGCAGCGTTCAGCCGCTGGCTCACGGAGACTGGTTCGTCGGCTGGGGACGCTCGTCCTACTTCACGAAGTACTCGCGCGGTGGAGCGGTGTTGTTCGACGGCCACCTGAGCCCCGGGGCCAACTCCTATCGCGCGTTCCTGCAGCCGTGGGTCGCCGCGCCGGCGACCCCGCCCGACGTGGCTGCCACAACCAGCGGCGGCGGCTCGATCGTCTACGCCTCCTGGAACGGATCGACCGCACTGGCGCATTGGCGCGTGTTGGGCGGTGCCTCACCGACCCAGCTGACAGCGCTCGGGACCGCTCCGGTCGTCGGGTTCGAGACCGCGATCACGCTCACCCAGAACCCCGTGTGTGTGGCCGTTCAGGCGCTCGACGCGCACGGGAAGGCGCTCGCAAGGTCTGCGGTCGTGACTCCGCAGCCCGCGTAGGGTCTCGCCGGAAGGCATAGTTCGCAACTTGCGGCAACGGTCGCGGGCTTGGGGCTCCGCGACCGCCCGAGCGTCCGAGGTCGGCCATATCCTCGGACGTCCGAGATGCCCGAATCATGCGCTCACCTGCACGTCCACTCCGAGTACTCGCTGCTCGACGGACAGTCGAAGATCGACCAGCTCGCGGAGCGGGCAGCGGCGTTCGGGCAGCCGGCGCTGGCGCTCACCGATCATGGCGTGATGAACGGAGCCGTCGAGCTCTTCAAGGCATGTCAGAAGCATGGGATCAAGCCGATACAGGGGTGCGAGGTCTACGTCTCCGACGATCACACCAAGCGGGCCAAGCGTCACCATCTGACGCTGCTGGCGGAGAACGCCGTCGGCTACCGCAACCTCGTGAAGCTCTGCTCGTCCGGCTTCCTGGAGGGGCTGCAGCGCGGATACCCGACAGTCGACGCCGGGCTGATGTCGCGCTACTCAGAGGGCATCATCGCCTTCACCGGGTGCCTCGCCTCGCGCTTCACGTCGCTGCTTGCGGACGGGCGCGAGGCCGATGCGCGCGCGGCGGCTGACGAGCTGATTCAGATCTACGGGCGCGACAACGTCTACTTCGAGATCCAGAAGAACGGGGTTCCCGAGCAGGATCTGGCCAACCCTGGGATCGCCCGGCTTGCGCGTGAGTTCGGCCGGCCGCTGATCGGTACCGGCGACGTCCACTACCTGCGGGCCGAGGATTACGACAGCCATGAGGCGCTGCTCTGCGTTCAGACCGGCTCCCAGCTCTCCGATCCCAAGCGCATGAGTTTCTCGACCAACGAGTTCTACCTGCGATCGAGCGAGGAGATGGCGCAGAAATTCGCCGAGTGGCCCGAGGCGCTCGCCTCGACGCTCGAGGTGGCCCATCGTTGCGATGTCGAGATCGAGCTCGGAAAGCAGCTGATCCCGCGCTTCGACTGCCCTGACGGCATGGTCGAATCCGAGTATCTGCGCAAGCTGGTCATGGAGGGGCTCGCCTGGCGCTTCGGCGATCCGATCCCGGCGCCGGCGCTCGAGCGCGCCGAGTACGAGCTCGGCGTGATCGAGCGCATGGGCTACTCCGGATACTTCCTGATCGTCTGGGACTTCATCAAGTGGGCTCGCGATCACGGGATTCCGGTCGGCCCGGGCCGCGGCTCCGCGGCCGGCTCACTGGTTGCCTACGCGACCCGGATCACCGATCTGGACCCACTTCGCTACGACCTGCTGTTCGAGCGCTTCCTGAACCCCGAGCGTGTGTCGATGCCGGACATCGACGTCGACTTCTCAGTCCGCGGCCGCGAGCAGGTGATCCAGTACGTGACCGACAAGTACGGAAAGGACTCGGTCGCGCAGATCATCACCTTCGGCAAGATGTTCCCGCGCGCGGCCACACGTGACGCCGCACGTGTGCTCGGCTTCCCCTACGCACTCGGTGACCGGCTCGCCAAGCTGATTCCGGACCCGGAACAGGGGCGGGCACCGAAGTTCGAGGACTGTCTGGCCTCCGGTCAGCCGCTCGCAGCAGAGGTCCAGGCCAACGCCGACGCGCACCAGATCATCGAGGTCGCACGCGGGCTGGAGGGCACGGTCCGCAACTCGTCGATCCACGCCGCCGCGGTCGTTATCGCGCCGCAGCCACTGACGGAGCTGGTTCCGGTGCAGCTGGCCGACGCGCGCAGGACAGACGAGGACGGCAACAAGGTCTACCGCACGGTGACGCAGTTCTCGATGAAGCCGGTCGAGGAGATGGGGCTCCTGAAGATGGACTTTCTGGGCCTTCGCAACCTCGACGTGATCGAGGACGCGCTCGACATCATCGAACGTTCGACCGGTACGCGCCCGGACATGACGGCGCTGCCGCTCGACGACCAGAAGACCTACGAGATGCTCGCCCGCGGCGAATCGATCGGCGTCTTCCAGTTTGAGTCCGAGGGCATGCGCGAGGCGCTCAAGCGCGTGCGTCCGACCGAACTCGATGACCTCGTGGCGCTGGTTGCCCTGTACCGGCCGGGGGCGATGGATCAGATTCCGACCTACGCCAGGGGCAAGCACGATCCGGACTCGATCCAGTACCCGGACGAGCGACTGCGACATGTGCTCGAGTCGACCAAGGGGGTGATCCTCTACCAGGAGCAGGCGATGATCATCTCGCGCGAGATGGCCGGCTTCAGCGGTGCGAAGGCCGACGACCTGCGCAAGGCGATCGGCAAGAAGAACCGTGAGGCGATGGCGAAGCTGAAGCCCGACTTCGTCGAGGGCTGCCGCGCGTCGGGCACGAGTGAGAGCACGATCGATTTCCTCTGGAACACCAACGAGAGGTCGGCCGACTACAGCTTCAACAAGTCGCACGCCGCCTGCTACGCGCTGATCTCCTATCGGACCGCCTGGCTGCGGGCAAACTATCCGGCCGAGTACATGGCGGCCCTGATCTCCTCGGTGATGGACACCAAGGACAAGGTGCCGTTCTTCGTCGCGCAGGCGGAGCAGATGGGGATCGAGATCCTGCCGCCGGACGTGAACCTCTCAGACCATCGGTTCGTCGTCGTCGACGGGAACATCCGGTTCGGCCTGGATGCCGTCAAGGGCGTCGGTTACGCGGCGGTCGAGGCGATCAAGATCGCGCGGGGCCAGTCCGACGGCGTGAGCCGGATGCCCTCCGATCCATTCACCGACATCTTCGACTTCTGCGAGCGGATCGACAGCCGGGCGGTGAACAAGAAGGCGATCGAGGCGCTGATCAAGTGCGGCGCGTTTGGCTCGACCGGTGCCAGCCGGATGGGGATGCTGGCGGTGCTCGAGCAGGCTCAGGCGGCCGGCCAGAAGGCTCAGCAGGATGCGCAGATCGGACAGGGGTCGATCTTCGACCTCGGTTTCGACCTTGGCGGCGCCGGTGACGGTGCAGGGACGTCCGCGCGTCCGAGCCACGCGCCGATCCCGCCAGGGGAGTTCGAGCAGAGCGAACTGCTGACGATGGAGAAGGAATCGATCGGCCTCTACATCTCCACCCATCCGCTCAAGACCCTGAGTGCGGCGATGGCAGCCAAGACCGACGTCCACCTCGGCGGTGTGTCCGAGTGCAAGGACGGAGAGCGCGTGACGGTCGGCGGAATGATCAGCCAGGTCAAGCGTTTGCGCACGAAGAAGGGCGATCCGATGGTGTTCGCGACGCTCGAGGATCTCCACGGTTCCGTCGAGCTCGTGATCTTCGCCGACGTGCTCGAAGATGCCGGCGGCTCTGTCGAGCAGGACGGGGTCGTCCTGGTCAAGGGCAAGATCGATCACAAGGACGCGTCGCGCACGTGCGTGGTCGTGTCCTCGGTCGAGCGCTTCGAGCCCAGCGACGAGGAACTCGCGCGGGCCGAGCAGGAGGCAGCCCGCGTCGTCGTGCCCCAGGCGTTCCGGATTCGCCTCGACGCGGGGGCGGTGCAGGCGGACGTGATCGCCGACCTGCGGGAGGTCCTGACCAGCTTCCCCGGCGATTCAGAGGTCGTGATCGAGCTCGCGTCGACACGCGGCGCGCGGCGACTGCGCCTGAGCGCGGATTTTCGCGTGCAGCGCACCGCGGGATTGCACTCCGAGCTGGCCCAGCTGCTCGGCTCGGCGCTGCTGCCGCCCGAACGCGACGACGCTGCCGCCGCGGCTGCCTAGGCCTTATCCGGCTCAGACTGGAGCCAGGGGCCGCGCCAGCCGCCGTAGCCGCTCACCAGCTTCCGCTCGGCCTCAACCGGGCCCCAGCTGCCCTTCGCGTAGCTGATCACCGGTGGCGGTGCGTCGAGCAGCGGCTGTAACACGCGCCAGCTCTCCTCGACGCTGTCCTGCCTTGTGAACGCGGTCGCGTCGCCGATCAGCGCCGCGTGCAGCAGCACCTCATACGGCGTCGGCGCCTCTCCGCCCTCGTCAGCGAACTCCATATCGAGATGGATGTCTGCTGCGCCCCTGCGGTCAGCCCGCACCGCGTCGAGCACCATCCGCACACCGGTACCGGGATCGATCCGGATCACGATCTGGCTGGGCTCCGGTGGACGGCTGCTTGACGGGATGAACGCGAGCTTCGGCGGGTGCTTGAAGACCAGCCGGACCTCGGTCAGCTTCGCCGGCATCTGCTTGCCGGTGCGGATGAAGAACGGCACGCCCGCCCAGCGCCAGTTGTCGATCTCGAGCTTCAGCGCCGCATAGGTCTCGGTCTCGGAGCCGGAGGCGACCCCCGGAATCTCGCGGTAGCCGTCGTACTGGCCGCGGACATAGCGGGCTGGGTCGGCGTTGGCCATCGAGCGGAGGACCGAGTATTTGGCCGTCTTGAGAGTGTCGGCATCTCCGCCCGCAGGCGGCTCCATCGCGACCGCCGCGACTACCTGCAGCAGGTGGTTCACGACCACGTCCCGCAACGCCCCCACCGGGTTGTAGAAGTGACCGCGATCCTCGACGCCGACCGATTCGGCCATCGTCACCTGGACCGAGCCGACGTAATTGCGGTTCCAGATCGGTTCGATCGTGGAGTTCGCAAAACGCAGGTAGAGAACCTCCTGCAATCCCATCTTCCCCAGGAAGTGGTCAATCCTGTAGAGCTGGTCCTCGTGGAGATAGCGGTGCAACTCGGCAGCCAGCGCGCGAGCGGACCCGAGGTCGTGGCCGAACGGCTTCTCGACCACCACTCGCTGGCCGGAGGAGACCAGGCCCGCGTCATGAAGGCCCGCCACCACCCGCCCGAACAGGAACGGGGGGATCTCGAGGTAGAAGACCGGGTCACGCGCGTCGCCGAGCGCGACCTTGACGCGCTCGTACGTCGTGTCGTCCGCGAAGTCGCCGCCGACGTAGCGAAGACGCTTGGCCAACCGCGCAAAGACGTCCTCATCCAGCTCCTCGCCGGTCTCGGCGATCGATTCCCGGGCGCGCTCGATCAGCTGCTCGAGCTTCCAGTCATCGCCCGCTACCCCGACGACCGGGGCCTTCAGCAGCTTGCGCCGCTCGAGCCGGTAGAGCGAACGGAATGTCATCTTCCTTGCGAGGTCCCCGGTGATCCCGAAGATCACCAGGGCGTCGGCTTCACGCTCGGACACGGTCCTGAACCCTACCCATTCCCGGTGGATCGCATGACGGTGCCCCGCCGCCGGAGCTCGTGTACCAGTTCGATGTCTGCAGCGGCAACCCCGCCGTCGGCGCTACCCGTCTCGAGGACGACTGGCATGTCCTGGAAGCGCGGCTCGGACAGGAACACGGCGAGACCTGCTTCGCCGAACTCACCCTCGCCGGGTGCTGCGTGGCGGTCTCGGTTGGACCCCAGTGGGGTCATCGAATCGTTGAGGTGGATGGAGTGGAGGCGGCTGAGGCCGACGATCCGGTCGCACTCGGCGAGGGTCTCGTCGAGTCCGGCGACCGTACGCACGTCGTAGCCGGACGCGAGCAGGTGGCAGGAGTCGAGGCACATCCCCAGGCGCTCGTCGCCGCCGGATGCCTCGATCAGCGCGGCCAGCTCCTCAAACGAGCGGCCGAGCGTGCCGCCCGCTCCGGCGGTGTCCTCCAGATGCAGGGCGCACCGCTCCGAACCCGCGAGTGCCTGCTCGATCACCTCACCGGCCCGCTTGATCGCCTCGCCGACATCGCCGCCCTTCGCCGACCCCGGATGCAGCACGACTCCGGTCGCGCCGATCTCATCACCGACCCGAAGCGAATGGGTCAGCGAGGCCAAGGACCGCTCCCGGATGTCAGGGTCCTCGGAGGCGCAGTTGAGCAGATACACGGCGTGAATCAGGATGGCCCTGATCGGGCTCGCGTCGCGCGCCTCGCGGAACTTCGCGAAGTCGTCCTCTCCATAGTTGGTCGGACGCCACATCCGCGGCGATTGGTTGAAGATCTGGATCGACTCGACGCCCAGCTCGGTGCCGCGCCCGATCGCCTTCCAGAGGCCGCCGGCGGGGGAGACGTGCGCGCCGATCAGCACCGGCCGAGCGCTCCTCTGACTCCGGTCTCTAGCATGGGCCTCCGTTCGTGATGAGAGTTCGTTTCGCACCATCGCCGACCGGCGCGCTGCACATCGGCGGCGCCCGCGCCGCGCTCTACAACTGGCTGCTGGCGCATGGGCCGGGCGATGGCACGCCGGGCACGTTCGTGCTGCGGATCGAAGATACCGACCGTGAGCGCTCGACCGATGAGAACGTCGCACAGATCATCGACGCGCTCACCTGGCTCGGGCTGAACTGGGACGAGGGCCCGATCTCTCAGGTCGCCAACACGCCCCGCCATCAGCAGGCGCTCGCGCAGCTGCTCGCCGACGGGCACGCGTATCACTCGAATGCGACCGCCGACGACGTCAGGGCCTACAAGGCGCAGCACGGAGCCGACCGCGGCTTCCGAGGCGACGCCGAGACCTCGGGCGCGGTGCGCCTGCACGTTCCGGATGCCGGCCATACGGCGTTTGATGATGTCGTCAGAGGTGAGGTCAGCTTCCCAAACGCGAACATGGACGACCCCGTGATCGCGCGAGCGGACGGCTCCGTGCTCTACAACTTCGCGGTCGCGGTCGATGACCTCGACTCGCAGATCACGCACGTGGTTCGAGGCGAGGACCACATCTCCAACACGCCAAAGCAGCTGCTCGTGTTCCAGGCGCTGGGTGCGCAGGCGCCGCGTTACGCCCACCTGCCGCTGCTGCACGGCCCTGATGGCAAGAAGCTCTCAAAGCGACATGGTGCGGCCTCCGTCCAGGAGCTGCGCGAGGGCGGTTACCTGCCGGAGGCGGTCAACAACTACATAGCGCTGCTCGGGACCGGCTTTGCCGCGGACGAGGAGTTCTTCACGATGAACGAGATGGCCGAGCTGTTCCGACTTGACCGTGTCTCAAAGAGCCCGGCGGTGTTCGACGAGCAGAAGCTTCGGCACATGAACGGCCAGCACCTGAGGTCGCTCAGCACCGACGAGCTCACCGATCGTCTCGAGCCGTTCACCGGCCGCACCGGGCTGAGGGAGGCGGTCGAGATCTCACGCGAGAAGATCCAGACGCTCGCCGACTTCTGGCCTCTGGCAGGCTTCCTGTTCGACGGTCCGGCCGACGACCCCAAGGCGTTTGCGAAGGTGATCGATTCGGGCAGTGGGCGTGAGACGCTGGCACAGGCCCGGGCGGCGCTGGCGGAGGCCGACCCGTTCACGGTCGAGAGCGTGGAGACGGCACTGCGTGGAGTCGTCGACCGCACGGGCCTGAAGCCGGGCCAGGTGTTCCAGCCCGTTCGCGTCGCAATCGCCGGCACAACCGTCTCACCGGGAATCTTCGAGACCGTCGCGCTGCTGGGCAGGGAGCGCACGCTCGAACTGATCGACCAGGCCCTCGCCAGGTGACCGCAGAACCCCACGCGACAGACCACCGCTAAACCACCCCCGAACATCTGCCGATAGTCCCGGCAGCGGCCGGATGCCGCATTTGAAACCTGATGCACGGGGAAAAGACCAGCAAATGGCAGTGATCGCCACAAACGCAAGTCGTACGACGGATCCGTACGCCACTCGCGAGCGCCGCCACAACGAGGGCCAGGGGCGCCGACTGACGGCTGCCTTCGAGGCGCTCGAGGCCTTCCCGGTACTGGCCGAGACACGTAACCACGTGCAGCGGCTGTTCGAGAACGGGGAGCCCGCCACCTCCGATCTGATCCGGGCGATCGAGGGCGATATCTCGCTGGCGATCGCGGTCATGCGCCTGGCCAACAAGGTCGACGGTGCCAACCGTGGGCGCGTCGAGACCGCGATCCAGGCAGTCGAGGTGCTCACGCCCGGAACCGTGCTGGTGCTCGCGAGCCGGGCCCGCACATACGACTTCTTCGAGCGCACGGCGGTCTGGCAGAACAACCCTGAGCGCTTCCGGTTGCACGGGGTCGCGACGCAGCGCGCGGCGGAGCGGATCGCCGCGGAGATCGAATTCGAGGCCCGCGACCGCCTGATGATCACGGCGCTTCTGCACGACCTCGGCAAGCTCGTGCTCGTGCACGCCTATCCGGGCTATCCGCAGGAGGTTCACGGCGAGGCGCGCACGCCGGAGGAACGGCTTCAGCGTGAGCGGCGTGAGTTGGGCGTCGACCATGCGCTCGTCGGCGGCGTGATCGCGCGGCGCTGGGGGCTTCCGGGGACGATCGCCCAGGTGATCGAGTCTCATCATGCGACCGACGCGGAGGGCGAGTCAGCCATCATCCGGCTCGCTGACATGCTCGCCCACTACCTGCACGGAGAGTCGGTGGCGCCATCGGAGATGTTGAACGTCGCTCGCGGAGTCAACCTCAGGCCCGAGCAGCTGCGCCAGATCCTCTACGACCTGCCGCTGGCATCGGTCAGCGACCGACCGCGCCAGGTCGAACCGTGCCCGATGTCAACGCGCGAGGTTGACGTGCTGAGACGACTTGCCAGGGGCATGGTCTACAAGCAGATCGCGTCTGAGCTGGGTCTCTCGACCAGCACGGTCCGCACCCATCTTCACAACGTTTACGGCAAGCTCGGCGCGATGGACCGGGCGCAGGCCGTCCTGATCGCCACCGAGCAGGGCTGGATCTAACGGGGCCGGGGTCGCAAATACCCACCAGACGGGTATTTGCGACACTTACTGCGGCCGACGGATGCTCTCGATCACCAGCAAATCCCCCTATGCGGTGCGCGCGCTCGTGGAGCTTCACAAGCTTGGCGAGAGCGATCCGGTCCCGATCGGCGAGCTGGCCAGGAGGGGCGGAATCCCAGCCCAGTTTCTGGAACAGCTGTTTGCGACGCTGCGGCGGGCCGGATTGCTGAGGTCGCAGCGCGGCGTCAAGGGCGGATACAGCTTCGCGCGGCCATCGTCGGAGATCACGGTGCTCGAGGTGGTTGAGCAGCTCGACGGGCCGCTTGGTGCGGAGGCGACTGGCGTGTTTGCGGAGGCTGCTCAGGCAGCCCGCACGGTTCTGGGCGAGCACTCGATCGCAGACATCGCCGACGCTGAGGCGCAGGCCGCCGGCGCCAGCATGTACTTCATCTGAGGACCGTGGCCGAGAGGGCCCGCGGCCTCAGGGATCAGAGCTATAGAGTTGGTCGGGAATGGGGCCCATTCCGACCAACATCTCAGCCTTTGTTGGAGACACGCCGATGGTCGAGCTGAGCCGGCTGCTGCCCGAGGACTGCACGGCCAGGCTGTTCGCCAAGGTCGAGTCGTTCAACCCTGGTGGCAGCGTCAAGGACCGGATCGGGTTGGCGATGATCGAGACGGCCGAGCGGGAGGGGCGGATCGCGCCGGGTCGCACCACGATCGTCGAGGCGACCAGCGGCAACACCGGGATCGCGCTCGCGTTCGTATGTGCCGCCAAGGGCTATGACCTCGTGCTGACGCTCCCGCAGGGGATGAGTCGCGAGCGCGAGAGGCTGCTGGCGCTGTACGGCGCGCGCTTCGAGATCACCGAATCGCTGGGCGGCATGCAGGAGGCCGTAGACGCGGCACGGCGCATGGCGACCAGCGGCGACGTGTTCCTGCCGGATCAGTTCTCCAACCCGGCCAACCCGGAGGCACACCGGCGCAGCACCGGCCCCGAGCTGTGGAGCGCGCTGGATGGGGAGGTCGACGTGTTCGTCGCAGGGGTCGGGACCGGAGGAACGATCACCGGGGTCGGGGAGTACCTCAAGCAGCGCAACCCGCAGGTGCACCTCGTCGCGGTCGAGCCGGCTGCCTCTGCCGTACTGTCCGGGCGCCCACCGGGGCCTCATCGCATCCAGGGGATCGGCGCCGGGTTCGTGCCCTCTGTGCTGAATCGGGAGATCATCGACGAGGTGATCCCGATCGGCGACGAGGAGGCCGTCAGCGTCGCACAGCGGCTGGCTTCGCGTGAGGGTGTGCTCGTCGGGATCTCGGCCGGCGCGGCCGTCGCCGGTGCCATGCAGGTGGCCGCCCGTCCGGAGTTCGCACGCGCACGGATCGCCGTCGTCCTGCCGGACTCCGGTGAGCGCTACGTGTCACTGCCTTGGTTCGGGCCCGCGGAACGCTGACGCTAGCCTTGCCTGCATGGGTACCCGAGCCGTGATCGCCGGAACCCTCAGCGAGATCCGGCGCGACGTCGCTGCCGCTCAGGCTCGCGATCCGGCTGCCGCCGGCGTTGGGACACCGGAGATCCTGATGTCGTGGCCCGGCGTCCAGGCGCTGTTGGCCCATCGCGTCGCCCACCGTCTGTACCACACGGGAGTGCCGCTGCTGCCGCGACTGATCGCGACGCTCGCACGCTCATTCACCGGGATCGAGATCCACCCCGCCGCCGTGATCGGTCCGGGGCTGTTCATCGACCATGGGATGGGCGTTGTGATCGGTGAGACGGCCGAGCTCGGCGTCGACGTCACGATCTACCAGGGGGTCACGCTGGGCGGCACGGGGTTTGCGACCGGCAAGCGGCACCCGACGGTGGAGGATTGCGTCACGATCGGCTCGGGCGCCAAGCTGCTCGGCCCGATCGTTGTCGGTCACGGCGCCAAGATCGGCGCCAACACGGTTGTGATCCATGATGTTCCGCCGAACTCGACCGTGGTCGGCATCCCCGGCCACCCGGTGCGGGTGGAGGGTCGTCGTCCGGAGGGCCCCGACGCCGATTGGGTCCACCTTCCCGACCCCATCGCCGATGCGATCAAGGGCCTGGCGAATCGCATCGAGGCGCTCGAGTCCGGAGTCGGCGCGGATGATCCCCCGGAAGGCGGACGGCCGCCGGCGAGAGGCCGGCCGAGCGGGCCGGCCGATGGCAACGGGGCGACCGTGCGCGGCCCAAACCCCGCTGGGGGCTAGTCGCCGTCGTCGGTGAAGTTGCTGCGGCCGCGCACGAGGTAAAGCGGCCGGCCCTTGACCTCGTCGAAGATGCGACCGACGTATTCGCCGATCAGGCCGATCGTGATCAGCTGGATCCCGCCCAGCAGCAGGATCGTGATCTCGACCGTGCCGAAGCCGGACAGGTAGTGGCCGGTCAGCTTCAGGACGATCACAAGCGGGATCGCAAGAAACGCGACCGACGAGATCCCGAACCCGAGCAGCGTCGCGAGCTGGAGCGGGCGGTAGGAGAATGAGGCGATCGCGTCCAGTGAGAAGCGCAGCATTCGCGCGAGCGTGAACTTGGTCTCGCCGGCGTAGCGGGCGTCGCGGTCGTAGAGAACAGAATCCTGAGTGAACCCGACCCAGATACTCATGCCGCGCAGGAAGCGTGCGCGTTCCCGCATCGAGAGCAGCGCATCCAGCGCCGCGCGATCCAGCAGCCGGAAGTCACCAGTGTTGGATTGGAGGCTCACCGAGGTGAGTGCCGCGAACAGCTTGTAGAACCCGCGGGCGGTGCTGAGCTTGAAATGCGACTCGCCGTCGCGGCGGCGCCGGACCGCATAGACGATGTCGGCTCCTGAGCGCCAGCGCTCGAGCAGCGCCGGAATCAGGCTGGGCGGATCCTGGAGATCTGAGTCAAGTGTGACCACCACGTTGCCGCTCGCGTGGTCAAGACCTGCGGTCAGCGCCGCCTGGTGACCAAAGTTGCGCGACAGGAGCACCGCCTTGATCCGCGGATCGGCTGCGGTCATCTCAGCGAGCTTCTGTGCTGTCGCGTCGGTCGAGCCATCGTCGACCAGGATCAGCTCGTACGGCAGGTCCGCGAGTGCCTGGCTGACGGCGCTGCAGAACTGATCGATGGTCGCCTCCTCCTGATACACGGGCGCGACGACGCTCAGCAGTGCCAGTTCTCGACCGACGCTCACGCCGTCATCCTACGGTGCGCTCCGGAGGCAGCCGTCATGGGCCCCGGCAGCACCGATCAGAGGAAGGTGACTCCGTTCGGGAGCGTCTCGGCGATCATCATCACGCCGGCGATCGCAGTCGACACCAAGGCGACGTTCCACAGGCGGCGGCTGCTGGACAATGCGACCAGCGGAAGCATCCAGGACACGTACCACGGCAGGAACGACCAGGCTGTGACCAGGATCGCGACGGTGGCCCAGGCGGCGCCCTCGATCCAGTCCATCCGCTCGGCCCAGACCTGGCGAAGCACCCACAACAACCAGCCCGTCAGGATCAGATCCACGACGGTCCGGCTGACAGTTCCCGGGTGGAGCCCGGAGGCGGCGAAGAGCGAGCCGGGTCCGCTCTTCCACGTCGTGCCCCGGTCCTGCACGGACCGGATCGTGCCCGGCAGGTGCAGGACGCCGGTCCCGAACACGGCGACGCTCGCCACGGCGATCACGATCGTGGCGGCGCCGAATCCGATCAGGAAGGCGCGCCGCCTCGACGTCTCGTACCTGAGGCCGGAGAGCAGCGCGAAGGGGAGGATCACGACACCGGTCAGCTTGATCGCGGCGGCTGCCGAAACAAGCACGCCGGAGAGCCGGTCACGCCCGCTCAGGATCGCGTAGATCGCCGCGGAGCTTGAGAGCAGCATCAGCATGTCGTTGTGCCCGCCGCCGACCCCGTAGAGGACAACCAGGGGGTTCAGACCAAACAGAGCGATGCTGCGCACCTGGGGGAGCCCGCGAAGGGGGGCCGAGCGCCAGACCATGTAGGTCGTGCCGGCGCTCGCAAGCGCCGCGATCACGCGGAAGCTGAACTGGCTGGCGGCCACCGACGTCGACGCGAACGCGCCGCTGAGGAATGTGAAGAGCGGTCCGTACACGCTCGCGGTGTCGGTCCATTTGGGACCGACCAGGCTGTAGATCGGGTTGGCTGCGATCGCGCTCGGACCGTGCAGGTACGGGTTGGAGTGGTAGAGCGCGAACATCCGCGCGTAGGCCTGGTAGCTGAAGACATCGGTCGAGAACAGTGGCGGGCCCAGCAGCACGACCACGTTCAGCGCGGCGATCGTGAGGATCACGCCCCGCGCGGACAGTTCGTGCGCCCAGCGGATCGCGAGCAGATACCCGACCACCAGGGCCGCGAGCAGAAGCACCACCTCGAACTGGCTGAGGGTGAAGCCGATGTGCCGCAGCAGGCCGCTGGTCGCAACCGGGAGTGGACGCGTCTCGGGCAGCAGCCACGTCGTACGCGTCGCGCCCAGGCAGATCAGCAGGCTGAGCACCGGCAGCGTCGCGAGCGCTGTCCGGCCTCGCCACGACCGCCCCGCAGTCGCCTGCGACCGCCACGGCTGCTCGCCAGCTGTGTCCACGCCTAGGAGCGCGTGAGCTGTGGTGTTCGCGTACGTCGTAGTCGGGGGACGAGCAACATGGCCTCAAGCGCGATCGTGCTGGACATCTTGCTCTTGCCGGCCGCACGATCGACGAAGGTGATCGGCACCTCGTGCACCGAGAAGCCGCACCTGGTGGCGCGGTATGTGACCTCGATCTGGAACACGTACCCATCGGCACGGAGGGTGTCGAGGTCGATCGTCTCCAGCACCTTGCGGTGGATGCACTTGAAGCCACCGGTCAGGTCACGGACCTTCAGGCCCAGGACCATGCGCGCGTAGAGGCTGCCGCCGCGGCTGATCGCCTTGCGCGCGAGCCCCCAGTTGCGCACCGCGCCGCCACTCACATAGCGAGACCCGAGCACGAGGTCGGCGTTTTCAGCTGCCGCCAACAGCGCTGGGATGTAGACGGGGTTGTGAGAGAAGTCGGCGTCCATCTGAACAACGAGCTCGGCGCCGCCCGCGAGCGCGTGCTCGAAGCCGTCGATGTAGGCGCGGCCGAGGCCGGTCTTGGCGGCGCGATGCAGAACCTCGACGGTCGAGAGCTCCTCGGCGAGCTGGTCGGCGACCCGTCCGGTGCCGTCGGGCGAGCTGTCGTCGACGATCAGCACGCGGTGGCCGTCGGGAGCGGCCTTGGACAGTTCGTCTGTCACGGCCCGGACAATCCGGCCGATGTTCTCGACTTCGTTGTAGGTGGGGATGACGACCCAGACGTGCGCGTTCATCGGCATCCAGCGTAATCGTAAATCCGATGCGCCGCTCAGCCGGCGACTGGCTAGCTAAGCAGGGGATTAAGCGCCGTCGGGCGGGCTACCGTCGAACGTAGGCGACCCGATCCCAGCTGGGCTCCGGTGCGAGCTCGATCGGCTCGCCACCGCGATCCGGTTGGATGTACACGAAGCTGCCCGTGTCGTCGTCGAAGATGACATCGAGTTCGTCCTCCTTGACGCGCTGATCGAGCCAAGCGCTACGGAAGATCAGGCGGCGCAGCCAGTGCACGAGCGAGCGGTCGGATGGGCCGACAAGCTCGGGCCAGCACTCGTTCACGTGCTCGCCCAGGGCCGAGGCCGGGTCGGTAACCTCGCCGTTCACGACGAGGTTGATCAGATCCTCGGCTTCGTTCTCGGCGATCGCGTCGCCGATGAAGCCCAGGCGCCTGGCGGCCTGCTCGCAGCGCTCGCGGAAATCTCGCTCATTGAATGTGAACCTGAGGTCCCCGTATTCGAGGACGAAGTCCTCGCCGGACGAGTAGTTTCCGCGGCGGTACATGCCGTCGGGACCTTATCTCTGTTTCCTCCCGGCGCGCAGCCTCTGAACGTGATGTTGCACCGAACCCCGGAAATTGCGGATTTCAGGGGTGAGTTGGGCTCGGGAGGGGGGTCAACGATGCCTCGCCAAAGCCTCTACCTAAGTGATGACACATGAACCACATCCGAATACGATTCTGGTGGTCGGGGCCGATCGTGACGAGCGCACCTTCCTTGCCGACAACCTGACGGCCGACGGCTACGAGGTGCTGGAGGCGGGCTCGGCCCAGGCCGCGAGGCACCTGCTGGAGCAGTCCTACATCGATCTTGTTGTGGTCGATCGCAAACTCCCGGACGACGACGGTCTCGAACTCGTTCAGTTCGTCCGTCGCCAGAGTTCGGTCGTCTCTCGCATCGATCCGAACCTGCCGCTGATGCTGACCTCTGAACGCGCTTCGGTGCTCGAGCGGGTGCGCGGCCTCGAGCGCGGCTGCGACGACTACCTGGCGAAGCCCTACGCCTACACCGAGATCCGGGCTCGCGTCGCCGCGCTGCTCCGGCGTCGCAGGCGGCTTGCCACGGCCGCACGGCTGCGGGTCGGACCGCTGGAGGTGGATGCGCTGGCGCGCCAGGCCTGGGTTGACGGTCGGGCGGTGCTGCTATCGGGCAAGGAGTTCAGCCTGCTGCACGTACTCGCGCGTGAGCCCAGCCGAGTCTTCAGCAGGGAGGAGCTGATGCAGACCGTATGGGGCTGGAGCGATGCTGCGCACGGTGCGCGCGGCACCCGAACGCTGGATTCACACGTGTCGCGCCTGAGACGGAAGCTCTCGCGAGCCGGAGCTCACTACGTCATCAACGTGTGGGGGGTGGGCTACAAGCTTGTCGACGTCTCGGCGACGCTGCCGGCCGAAGATCGGCAGCTGGTGGCCTGAACACGGGGCGCCCGTGGCCCGGAACGGGCGCGCTTCCCACTTCTCGACACCGAACCGTCAGACCGCGGGTGCGGGGGACTGTGGCCCGCCATAACAGGCGATCGTGCGTCCGTCTCGCTGGTGTCTGGTGGGGCGAGCGGGCGGTTTCTTGCCCCGCTGGGGTTGTTAGTGGGAAATTTGTGTCGCATTGGGTTGCAATGTGGGAGACGGTGGGTTATCGTGGGCCCCGCGCAGAGACCCGGGTGGCAGGGCTCCTCCCACCCAGCCACCCGGGTTTCATCTTTCGGCCAGGCGTATGAGAACCCTTGATCTTCCGCGGCACCTTCGAACACGCGCTCGACGCGAAGCACAGGCTGACCGTCCCGGCCAAGTTCCGGGCAGCTCTCTCCGGTCGCGTGGTGCTGGCGATCACGCCGCCGACCGAGGTCAGCAGCGCCCGCTCGCTCGCGATCTGGCCGGCCGAGGCATTCGACGAATTCGCCGCCTCAGCTCTGTCGACGTTGCACCCGCTGTCGCCCCGCGCGGAGGCGCTTCGCAGCGCCCTCTACGCGAACTCATGGGACATGGAGCTCGACTCGGCGAACCGGCTGATGGTGCCCCAGCCGGCGCGGGACTTCGTCGGGTTGGACAAGGACGTGGTGATCACCGGCGCGGGCAACAGCCTGCAGGTTTGGGATCGAGCCGCCTACGCGGACTACAACGCGGGCATTCTCGCCCGCTTCCCCGAGATTGCGGCGAGCTTTGACCACACTGATTGACATGACCACTCCACACGTTCCGGTGCTCGCCGGCGAGTTGATCGAATTCCTCGACCCAGCTCCGGGGGCCGTCGCAGTCGACTGCACTGTCGGTGGCGCCGGCCACGCGCGCCTCGTCGCCGAGCGGATCGGCTCGAGCGGGACGCTGATCGGCATCGACCGCGACCCGATCGCGGAGGAGCGATTCGCCGAGCTTGCTGACGAGGTCAGCTGTGACACCCGCTTCATCCGTGCGGACTTCGTGTCCGGCCTCGGGCTGCTGCGTGACGAGCGGGTCGAGGCCGACCTGATCTACATGGACCTGGGTATGTCCTCGATGCAGATCGACACCTGGGAGCGGGGCTTCTCGTACTCCTACGACGCGCCGCTGGACATGCGCATGGACCCCTCGCAGGAGGTCACCGCCGCCGAACTGGTCAATGGCTGGGAGGAGCGCCGAATCGCCCACCTGCTCCGCGACTACGGCGAGGAACGCTTCTCCTCCCAGATCGCCCGTGCCATCGTTCGGACCCGGGCGCGTACGCCGATCGAGACGACCCAGGACCTGGTTGAGGTGATCAAGGCGGCGGTTCCCGTTCCCGCACAGTTCGCCGGCGGTCACCCCGCCAAGCGCACGTTCCAGGCGCTCAGGATCGCGGTCAACGACGAGCTCACCCAGATCGACGAGGCATTGCCGCTCGCGTGGGATGTACTGGCGCCCGGCGGTCGCCTCGCGGCCATCTCCTTCCACTCGCTCGAGGACAGGCGCGTGAAGCGCTTCCTCGCGGAGAAGGCGCGCGGTTGCATCTGCCCGCCGGAGCTTCCGATCTGCGTCTGCGGGCACGACCCCGAAGCTGAGCTGCTCACACGCCGAGCGATCGCGCCGACTCCCGGCGAGGTCGCATCCAACCCACGATCGCGGTCGGCGCACCTGCGCGTCGCACGGAAGCTCCCGACGAGGTGAATTGATGCCGCCAGCAGCCGCAACAGCAGCCGGACGCCGTCCTGCACGAGAGCGCCGCTCCCGACGGCGACACGAGCGGTGCCCGCCCCGCGAGCGGCACGAGCGGCTGCGGCCCAGCGTCCGGCACCGAGCGGCGCTGCGGCCCGGCGTCCGGCACGAGCGGCTGCGCGCCCGCCAGCGTCCGGCACGAGCGGAAACGGCGCCGTCCCGGCGGGCTCGCCCGGCCCGTCGTCCGGGACGCCTCCCACGCTTCCACCTCCGCGCTGCGGATCACGGCGCCCACGCGAACTGCCCCGCATCGATCGCTTCGTCCGCGGCCGCTCTTGGATCCCGGTCCTGGGCGTGATGCTGGTCGCGATCGTCGGTCTCCGCGTCGAGGTGCTCAAGCTCGGCTCGGGCGTCGGACGCGAGCTGCAGCAGGCCACGGCGCTCGAGAGCAGCAATCAGGTGCTGCGCTCACAGGTCTCTGCGCTCTCCGACAACCAGCGGATCGTCAGGCTCGGCACGCAGATGGGGATGGTGATGGCCGGCCCCACCGCGATCCACTTCGTGCGGGCCGCCGTGGGCAGGCATGTGTCGGCGGCGATCGCGAACATCCACGCCCCGTCTAGCAGCCATTCCTGAGTGGCCTGGTGACCGAGCGCCAGGCGGAGGCCGCCAGCCCCGCCGCGACCCAGTCGACCACGGCGAGCACCGCGAACGCCGCGGGCACTGGCGCGAGCGGTGTCACCGCATCCGGCACGGCAGCTGCCACGACCGCCGGGACAACCGTGGCAGCGACCTCAGCTTCGACAGGCGCAGCGACTGATACAGGCACAGCTTCGAGCGGGGCGACCGCAACCGCCGGCACCGCCGTGGCGTCGACCGGGACGGCTGCAACGACCGCCAGCGGCACCGCTGGGACCGATAGCTCAACATCGGGCTCGACTCCGCCGGCCACCACCTATGTACCGGCGACCACGCAGGGGACCGCTGTCGGAACCAGCAGTGTGGCGGGATCCTCGACCGGCTCCGCCACCGGCGGCAGCGGGCTCGCGGGCTGACCATGTCGACCAGCGCTCCACGCCGCACAGTCGACGTCATCGACCGGCGCGTCGGCCTGCTGTTCGGGATCTTCGCTCTGCTCCTGATCGTCGCACTGGCACGGGCCGGTTACCTGGGACTGTTCCGCGGGTCCGCGCTCAGGGCCGCCGCCGACAGCCAGCAGGTTGTGTCGGCGGCGATCCCGGCTGCGCGCGGCGAGATCACCGACCGCAGCGGGATCCCGTTTGCCCTCAGCGAGCCGGCCGACGTGATCGTCGCCGACCCGTACCTGATCGTTCGCAGCTACTCGCGATCCACAGACCGTCGCGGCAAGCTCGCGCCGCTGCTGGGGATGACCGAGGCCGGCGACGCTCGCCGACATCACCAAGCCGGGCACCAGTTACGTAAGCTCGCGACGGTTTCGCCGAGCGCCGCGGGCAAGGTGATGGCGCTGAACTACAACGGGATCTCCCAGCCGCAGGCGGTCGAGCGGCGCTCCTATCCGCGTGGGACGGAGCTTGGCCAGGTGCTCGGCTGGGTCGGCGCCGGCGGCCACGGCGACGGCCTCGAGTACCTGTTCAACAATCAGCTTGCGGGGCTCAGCGGCGATCGCGCGCACGGTCGATGACGCCGCCGGCAACGCGATCTCCGTGCGAGACCACCAAGACGATGGTCCCGGGGCAGAACCTGAAGCTGACGATCTCGGCCCCGCTGCAGTCGTAGGTGGAGCAGGTGCTGGCCGGCGTCGGCGCCCAGTACCGGCCGTCGGGCGCAACCGCGATCGTCACCGATCCGCAGACAGATCAGATCCTGGCGGTGGCCAACTGGCCATCGGTGAACCCGAACCACGTGCCGGCGTCGGCCTGGAGCGCGACCGGCGGCCACGTGCCGGCAGCGGAGGATCAGGCGGTGGACATCTCATACGAGCCGGGCTCGACCTTCAAGGCGATCACGGTCGCCGGCGCGCTTGCAGGACGGCATGGTCACGCCGAGCACCGAATCTCGACATGCCTCCGTACCTCGAGGCCTACGGCAAGGTGATCCCGACGCCGAGTCCCACGGCGACGAGACGACTGACGGTCGCGCAAGATCCTCAAGGTCTCCAGCAACATCGGCGCCGACGAGATCGCGCAAGACGCTCGGGACGCCGAGCGGTTCGGCATACTGGGTCAATCGCTTCGGCTTCGGTAAGCCGACCGGGCGTTGCGCTCAGGGCGAGCAGACCGGCATCGTGCGCCCGCTGAGCGGCTACTCGGGCATCTCGATGTACAACATGCCCTTCGGCCAGGGCGAGTCGGTCACCCCGATGCAGATGGTGCAGGCCTACGACGCGATCGCGGACGGTGGCATCCTGCGCACACCGCAGCTGGTCGAGTCGATCGGCGGCAAGCCGGTCACGGAGCCGAAGGGCAAACGCGTCATCTCGGCGAACGTCGCCTCCGAGCTGCGCGGCATGCTCCGCGGCGTGCTGGCGGACGGCGGCACCGCCTCTGGCGCCGGCGATCCCCGGGTACGACATGGCCGGCAAGACCGGCACGGCGCAGGTCGTGGTCAACGGCAAGTACTCGAAGCACCGATTACATCGCCTCGTTCATCGGCATGGTGCCGGCCAGCAACCCCAAGCTCGTCGTCGCGGTGGTCGTCGACGAGCCCGCAGGGCGGCAGCATCTACGGTGGCTCCGTCGCCGCCCCGGCGTTCCAGAAGATCGTCGGCTGGGCGGTGCCGCACTTCGGCATCAACCCGTGCCCGTCGCCCTGCCCGGCATCGGCCTGCACGCAGGCCACGCCGAGCACGCCGTAGTGGGCCGCGAGGCCGCGCGCGAGCCCGCGCGAACCACTAGGCTGTGGCGCCGATGCAGTCTGGACGAGCTGTTTCCAGGCGCTCGCTTCCGTTGACATCGCCGGACTGGCCTACGACAACCGCGTCGTCGGGCCCGCGAGACCTGTTCTTCTGCGTCCGCGGGTTCACCCGCGACGGCCACGAGTTCGCCGCCGACGCCGTCACCGAGGGGCGGCGGCGCTGGTCGTGGACCACCAGCTCGACGTGGACATCCCGCAGGTGGTGGTTGAGGACGTCCGTCGCGCGATGGCGCCGGCCGCCGCGAGGTTCTACGGGCGACCCGACCGCCACTCTCGAGCTGCTCGGCGTCACAGGGACCAACGGCAAGACGACCACCGCTTACCTCGTGCGCGCCCTGCTGGAGGCCGCCGGTCGCCAGACCGGGCTGCTCGGCACCGTCAAGAGCGTGATCGGCGGCATCGAGTCCGAGCTGCAGCGCACGACCCCGGAGGCGATCGACCTCCAGCGATCATTCCGGGCGATGCTCGAAGGCGGCGACGTGGCATGCGTGATGGAGGTCTCATCGCACGCGCTCGAACTGGCTCGGGCCGATGCGTCTCATTTCGCGGCCGGCGTGTTCACGAACCTGACCCAGGACCACCTCGACTTCCATCCGACGATGGAGGACTACTTCCAGGCCAAGCGCGCCTGTTCACGAGACCTGGCCGCGCGCCACGCGATCATCAACCTCGACGATCCCTACGGCGCCCGGCTGGCGACCGACGCTCGGATCCCGGAGCCGATCACGTTCGCGCTCGACGATCCGAGCGCGACCTACCGGGCCGATGACCTCAGGACGGATCTGACCGGCTCGCAGCTTCACGCTGCACTCTCCCGACGGAGTCTCCGAGCTGAGCGTCTCCGCTGCCGCGGGCGCTTCAACGTCTACAACGTGCTCGGTGCACTGGCCGCGGCACGAGCGGTGGGCGTGCCATTCGACACCGCCGTGACTGCGATCGAGCGCGCAGGGCAGGTCCCGGGCCGCTTCGAGGCAGTCGACGAGGGCCAACCGTTCGCCGTTCTCGTCGACTACGCGCACACGCCCGATTCGCTGGAGAACGTTCTTGCCGCTGCCCGCAACCTCACGGCCACAAGGCTGCACGTTGTTTTCGGCTGCCGGTGGAGACCGTGATCGCGGCAAGCGACCGCTGATGGGGGAGATCGCTGCGCGGCTCGCCGATCGAGTGATTGTCACCTCCGACAACCCTCGTTCCGAGGAGCCGGAGGCGATCATCGCGGAGATCCTCGCCGGGGTCGACCGGCCGGTCGAGCACGATGCGGACCGGCGTGCCGCGATCCGAATGGCGATCGCCGGCGCAGGGCCTGGGGACGTGGTCGTGATCGCGGGCAAGGGGCACGAGCAGGGTCAGGAGTTCAGCGCCGGCCGAAAGATCCCGTTCGACGACGTCGCCGTCGCGCGCGAGGCGCTGCGCGAGGCGGCGCCCGGGTCCTCGTGACACCCCTTCTGGCGTCCAGCGACGCAGGTACCCTGGCGTGAGCAGATGAGGCGCTGGGATGCTGATCAGATCGCGCGCGCCTCGGGCGCGCACTCCTCCGCAGCGGCACAGGCGGCCCGGATCGCGCATCGATCGACTCGCGCGACGCCGGCGCCGGGGTGCTGTTCGTCGGGCTACCGGGGGCACGGGCGCACGGCGGCGAATTCGCGCAGCAGGCGCTCGACGCCGGTGCCTGGGGCGTGCTGACGGCGCCTCAGTACACGCGCGGGGCTCGATGGCCGGCATCGTGCTCGCTGCCGAGGATCCGCTCGCGGCCCTGCAAGTGCTCGCGAAACGCCTGGCGGCGCGAGCTCGGTGCGAGGGTGATCGGTGTGACAGGCTCGACCGGCAAGACCTCGACCAAGGATCTGCTCTACGGCCTGCTGTCGGATGCGAGGCGGACGGTGGCTTCGCAGGCCAACTTCAACACGGAGATCGGTCTGCCGCTGCAGATTCTCGGGGCTCCGTCGGGTACTGAGATCCTCGTCCTTGAGATGGGGATGCGTGGTCCGGGTCAGATCGCCGAACTGGCTGCGATCGCTGAACCGGACGTCGGCGTGATCGTCAGCATCGGTCCGGTGCACCTCGAGCTGATGGGTACGATCGAGGCGATCGCGTCCGCCAAGGCGGAGCTGATCGCGGCGCTGCCTTCCGGGGCGACCGCCGTTGTGCCGGCCGGCGAGCGGCTGCTCGATCCGCATCTCCGCGACGACCTCGACACCGTGACGTTCGGGCGGGGCGGCGACGTCTGCTTCGTGTCGCAGAGCGCCACGAGCGTGGAGATCGACTTACGCGGCGACCGGTTGGAGCTTGAGGTCGACTTCAGCGAGGCCCATCTGCGTGACGATCTGCTTGCGGCGGTGGCCGCCGCCGTCGCGGTCGGCGTGCGGCCGCAGGGACGGCTCGAGCTGGCGCTTTCGCCCGGGCGCGGCCAGCGGCGCCTGCTCACAGGTGGGGTGACACTGCTGGACGACGCCTACAACGCCAACCCCGTTTCGATGCGTGCGGCCCTGGACGCGCTCGCTGCGACGGAGACGCGCGGACGCCGTATCGCGGTGTTGGGAGACATGCTCGAGCTCGGGCCCGACGCCCAGAGTTTCCACGAGCAGATCGGCGTGCACGCTGACGGGATCGCCGACGTGCTCGTGACTGTCGGTCCGCTGGCCGCCTCGATGTCGTCGGGCTTCAGCGGTGAGCACCATCACGCCGCCGACGCCGAGGCAGCCTCTGCAATCGTGCCGGACCTGATCGCCGACGGTGACGCCGTGCTCGTGAAGGCGTCCAACGGCGTCGGACTCAGGCGTGTGTGCGAGGCCCTGATCGTGGGGGCGCCCGCATGATCAGCGCCACCTCTGGACAGGCTCTGCCGGCGAACGCGGCTGTCGGGAAGACCCTGACCTGCGCCGTCACTGGTGCTCACAAGCTCGCCTGCACAGTCAACGGCTCACACACGCTCACCTCGGAAGCCGGTCGCGTGCTGCTGTCGAGCTCAGCGGCCCTGCTCATGTGCCTGTTCCTCAGTCCCAAGTTCATCGAGTTCCTCCGCAACCGGGGTCTGGGACAGAACATCCGCGAGGAGGGCCCCGAAGGGCATAGGACCAAGGCGGGGACCCCGATCATGGGCGGGATCATCATTCTGACGGCGTTCGCGATCCCGTTCATATGCCTGTCGAACCGTGACTGGTCCTCGATGGGCGTTTTCGGCGCGACCGTCGCGTGCGCCCTGCTCGGCTTCGCCGACGATTACATCGGAGTCGTGCACCGTCGCTCGCTCGGGCTGCGCGGCCGTACGAAGATGATCGCGCTGCTGCTGATCTCGGTCGGGCTGTGGTGGGTCGCCACGCAGAAGGCTCACATGTCGGAGTCGATCTCGCTGCGGCCCTTCCACGCGCACGTCTACATTGGACCGGCGTACATCGTGTTCATCTATCTGGTGTTCGCCGGGACGACCAACGCCGTCAACCTGACCGACGGGCTTGACGGACTAGCGGCCGGCTGTGGTGCGATCGCGCTCCTGGCCTACGTGGGCATCACGTTCGTGACCCCGCGCGATCACGATCTCGAGCTCGCCGCCGGCTGTCTGTGCGGGGCGCTGATCGGGTTCCTCTGGTTCAACAGCTTCCCGGCGAGCGTTTTCATGGGGGACACGGGCTCGCTGGCGATCGGTGGCGCCATCGCCGCGATGGCCGTGATGACCAACACGGAGATCCTGCTGGTCGTGATCGGCGGCATCTTCGTGATCGAGGCGTTATCGGTGCTGATCCAGGTCGTCTCGTTCCGGTTCTGGCGAAAACGTGTCTTCAAGATGGCGCCGATCCACCACCATTTCGAACTCGAGGCATGGTCGGAGACGAAGATCATGCTTCGCTTCTGGATCGTGGCGGCGGCCTGCGGCGCGATCGGATTCACGCTCTACCAGGTCTCCGACACATCGAGCAAACCGAAGCCGCAGACCTCTCCGGCGGCGACAGCGATCCACTCCGTCGCGCGCAACTCGACGGCGCAATTACGGATACATAATTCTTCCGGCGGGCACGGAGGCTTCAGGCCACCGGCGTAGAAGTAGTCGCGGATGCGCCAGCGTCCCGCCTCAGCCCGCGCCTCCCGCCGGGTCGCGCCTCCGCTCGAGCACCGCATCCTGATGACCGCGACGTTGTGCCTGATCGCCTTCGGCGCGGTGATGGTCTACAGCGCCTCCTCACCGCTGGGGGTTATCAACGGCGGCGGCTACGGCACCGGCGAATTCCTGATGTACCTGTTCGCGGCCGGGATCGGACTTGTCGCGATGCGACTCTCCGAGCAGTACGGGCTGAACCTGCTGAGCGAGCGCGTCGCGCGGCTGTTGCTGCTCGGCTCCTTCGGCCTGTTGCTCGCGGTCCTGATGCCAGGTGTAGGAATCCAGGTGCTGGGCGCTCGCCGCTGGTTCTCAGCCGGCCCGATCCAGTTCCAGCCGTCTGAACTGATGAAGCTGGCGCTGATCCTCTATGTAGCTCGCTACCTGGCCGAGCATCCGCGCCGCATCAACCGCAGCTTCAGGCAGGCGGTCGCCCCGATCGCCGTCGTGGCAGGCCCGGCCCTGCTGCTGATCGCTGTCGAGCCCGACCTCGGTACGACGCTGGTCGTGTTCTTTGTGCTGATATCGATGCTGTTGGTGGCGGGCGTGCCGGGTGGACACCTGATCCGCATTGGTCTGATCGGCGCGGTCTGCGTCGGCGGGTTGCTGGTGGTGCACCCCTACGAGGCCGCGCGCCTGACCGCGTTCCTGCACCCGTTCGCCCAGGAGGCGGGCAACGGCTACCAGTCGGCACAGGGCCAAATCGCGGTTGGCTCGGGCGGCTTCTCTGGCGTCGGGCTCGGCCAGGGGGTCGAGAAGGCGCTGTGGCTTCCGGAGGCCCAGACGGACTTCATCCTGGCTGTGATCGGTGAGGAGCTCGGAGTGCTCGGCATCCTCGTGGTCGTGTCCCTCTATGGGATGATCGCCTACGCTGGGATGCGCACCGCGCGCCGTGCCGCAACTCGCCACACCAAGCTGCTGGCGAGTGGGCTGACCTCGCTGATTCTGTGCCAAGGGATCCTCAACATCTTCGTCGTGCTCGGGATTGCGCCGCTCACGGGCGTCCCGTTGCCGTTCCTCTCATACGCCCCGACCAACCTGCTCGTGATGATGGTGTCGGTGGGCCTGCTGATGGGAATCGCACGGCCGACCGCGCGCGAGCTGCGGCTGGTCGACAGGCGCGAGCAGCGGCGCACCGAGGCGGTTGCGCGTGAACGCCCCGCTGATCCTGATCGCGACCGGCGGTACCGCGGGACACGTGGTACCGGCGCTGGCCGTCGCCGAGCAGCTGAGGGCTAGCGGCGCAGAGGTCCACTTCGTCGGCGGCGACAGGGCAGAGGCCGAGCTCGTGCCCGCTGCCGGCTACCGGTTCCACCGCCTCAATGTCGTCTCCCTCCCGCGCAGCTCCCCGCTGGGAGCAGCGCGGGCCGCAGCGATCGATGCGACGGCGATGGCAGCCGCGACCGCGCTGCTCGCGCGCTTGCGACCGCGAGCCGTCTTCGGCGGTGGCGGCTATGTCGCGGGCCCGGTCGGCGTCGCCGCGACGGTGCTGCGGGTGCCGCTGGTGATAGCGGAGATCGACGGCCATCTGGGCCTCACGAACAGGCTGCTGGCGCCGGTGGCCCGGCGGGTTTGCACCGCGCTTCCGCTGCCCGGGCATCAGGGCTCGAAGTTCGTGATCACCGGTCGTCCGATCCCGCCCGTGCCGACCGACCGCGCCGCCGCGCGCGCACGCTTCGGTGTCGGACCCGGCGAGACGCTGGTGCTGGTGTTCGGCGGCTCGTTGGGTGCACGTTCGATCAACGAGGCGGCCGTGCAGGCCTTCGCCCATGCTGATTTCCGTGTGCTGCACGCCGCGGGAGAGCGCGACCTCCCGGCGCTCACCGCGCCACGGGCGGGCTACGACCTGCGTGGCTATATCGATGGGTTCATGGATGCTGTGGTCGCCTGCGACCTTGCCGTGGCTCGTTCCGGCGGCTCGATCTGGGAACTGGCCGCGGCCGGTACGCCGTCGGTGCTGATTCCCTATCCGCACGCGACGGCGGATCACCAGACCGTGAACGCTCGCTATCTGGCTGACGCCGACGCGGCCGTGCTGATCCCGGATTCTGAGCTGCAGCCTGAGCGTCTGCGCTCCGAGGTCGATGCGCTGCTGGCCGACCCCGTACGGCTTGATGCGATGGGCCGCGCGGCGCTCGGCCTGGCGCGGCCACACGCGGCTGCGGTAATCGCCTCCGAGGTGCTCCACGCCGCCGGCGCCGCGAGCGTTGCCGGGGGCCGGCACATCGGCGAACTCGAGGCCTGATCGTGGCGCAATCGCAGGACTGGTCCGCGCGCCGGCTGCACTTCGTCGGGATTGGTGGAGCCGGGATGAGCGGGCTCGCGCTGATCGCCCACAAACTGGGGGCGACGGTCACGGGCTCGGATCGGGCCAGCTCCGCGTATATGGAGCCGCTGCGCCGCCTCGGCATCTCACCGCTGATCGGTCACGCGGCGGAGAACGTGCCCGACGGGGCCGAGCTCGTGTACTCGAGCGCGATCGGCCCCGAGAACCCCGAGCGCGCGACGGCCGCCGGCCGCGTCCTGCATCGCTCCCAGCTGCTGGCGGAAATCGCCGCGCTGAAGCGGTGCCTGGCCGTCTCAGGGGCAGCTGGGAAGACGACGACGACCGCGATGATCGTCGAGATCCTGCGCGGCGGCGGCATGGACCCTGCCTATGCCGTGGGCGCCGAGCTTCGCTCGACCGGCCTGAACGCGGACTGGGGAGAGGGGGAGTGGATCGTGATCGAGGCCGACGAATCCGATCGCTCGTTGCTCAACTACATGCCTGAGATCGCGGTCCTGACCAACTGCGAGCTCGACCATCACGCGACCTACTCCTCGAGGCTCGACCTCGAACGGACCTTTGCCGAGTTCACCGCCCGCGCACGTGTCGCGGTCGTCTGGGACAGGCCCGTGCTGTTGAGGCTCGCCCGCGGCGCCGGCGAGCTGATTCCCTATGACGCGAAGCAGCCGCGGCTCACCCCGGCTGGCGCCGCCTTCAGCTGGCGCGGGCTGGAGGTACAACTGGCGGTGCCAGGCGAGCACAACGCGATCAACGCCGCAGGCGCGCTCAGCGCCGCAGTCGCCGCCGGCGCCGGCCCGGTGGCTGCCGTGGCTGCGATCGCGGGCTTCCAGGGAGCCCGGCGCCGCATGGAGCGGCTGGGCCGAACGCCGTCGGGAGCTTGGATCTACGACGACTACGCCCACCACCCGATGAAGGTCGCGGCAGCGCTCGCGGCCGCCCGCACACTCGAGCCCCGGCGTCTGGTGGTCCTCTTCCAGCCCCACCTGTACTCGCGGACAAGAGCGCTGGCGCGGGATTTCGGGGTCGCGCTCGCGAGTGCCGACCTGTGTGGGGTCCTCGACGTCTATCCGGCGCGTGAGCGGGCCGAGGATTTCCCTGGCATCGACGGGCATCTGGTCGCCGCCGAGACGGCCGATGCGGGCGACGGCCGTCCGGTCGCCTGGCTCCCGACCCTCGCCGCTGCGCGCAGCTGGCTGGACGGGACCCTGCGCGACGGCGATCTCTGCGTCCTGATGGGCGCGGGCAACGTCGACTCGCTCGGTCGCGAGCTGGTCGCGATCGGGTCCGATCTCAGTTAGGGGCTCCCTTCAGGGGCACCTCACACATGTGGCAGAAGTGTGTCGTGGTGTCACGAATCTGTGAAACCCAGGCCTCGGAACGGCCCAATGTTGCAAAGTCGACACACGGCGTGACAGTTCCGCAAGACATGTGAGCACGTGTTTGAGGGGCCCCCAGTCTCGGCCGGCCGCGGGGCGCGCCGGCGCTGGTGCCCGGCGCTGCTGAGCCGGCACTGCCGGGCCGGCCCGATCGGGATGTCCTGCCCCGGTTCTACGCTTCACCGATGGCCGAGGCTCCTGACGGTGTTGCGCGGGAGTTCCAGCTCGCGCGGCTGACGACGATCCGCACCGGGGGCGCTGCCGAGTTCTTCGCGCGTCCCGGCGATCTCGTGCAGCTCGAGCGGCTCCTGCTGTGGGCGTCGGAGGAGGAACTCGATGTAGGGGTCGTGGGCTCGGGGTCGAATCTCCTTGTAGCGGACGCAGGCGTCCGGGGACTGGTTTTGAAACTCGACAGCGAACTGACCACGATCGAGCTCGACGGGATCGCCGCGGACCGGCTGGTCTGCGGCGGCGGAGCGCGTCTGCCGGCGGTGGCGGCGGCGGCGGCGCGGGCGGGACTGTCGGGAATCGAGTTCGGGGTGAGCATTCCGGGCACGGTCGGAGGTGCGGTGCGAATGAACGCCAACGCGTACGGAGGCGCGCTGGCCGACGTGCTCGAGTGGGTTGACGTGGTCTCGGCTGCCGGCGTTCAGCGGCGGACACCTGATCAGTTGGGCTTCGAGTATCGACGCTCGAACCTGACTCGGGATCAGGTCGTGGCGCGGGCGAGCTTCAGGCTGCATCCGGCCGCGGAGGTGGACGTCAAGGCGACACTCGCGGATCTGCGCAGGCGCCGGCGGGAGGCCCAGCCGGCCGGCATCAGAACGTTCGGCTCGACCTTCAAGAACCCGGACGATCCGCGCGCCGGGGGGCGCACCGCCGGGCAGTTGCTCGACGCGGCGGGCTGTCGCGGGCTGCGGGTCGGCGGGGCCGCGTTCAGTGCCAAACACGCGAACTTCGTCGAGAACCTCGGGGATGCGACCACCGCGGATGTGATTGAGTTGATGAGAGCCGGCCGCGAGCGCGTGAAGCAGGTATTCGGAATCGAACTCGAAGCCGAGGTTCAGGGCCTCGGACCGATCGAGTTTCCGGCCGATTGGCAGCCTCGATGATCAACGGCAGCTGGGTCCGTGAGCGCCGGCTCGACGGGCGCCTGACGATGCCGAGGATCGTGCCCAGACGACTGCGCTCGCTGCACACGCTGCTGCTCGTGCTCATGCTCGTGCTGGTCGGATGGCTCGGATGGACGTGGTACCGGAGCTCGCCGCTGGTCAAGGTCAGGCACGTGACCGTGATCGGACTCACGGGACCCGACGTGGCTCAGATCCGCGATGCGCTCACCGCTGCGTCATTGCAGATGACGACCCTCAACATGCAGATCGGGAAGCTTGAGGCCGCTGTCGAGCAGTACCCGTACGTGCGCGCGCTGAGCGTCACGAGACAGGGGGCACACGCCGTGCTGATCGATGTCGATGAGCGTGTACCCGTCGCCTACGCGAAGCTCGGCGGCATCGAACGGCTCGTCGATTCAGAGGGCGATCTGCTGCCCACAACGACGATTGTGCACGGCTCACTTCCGAGCATCACGCTGACGACGGATCTGGCCGGCAGCCGCATCACCGGCGCTGCTGCGCGCGCGGAGATCGCGGTGTTCGCGGCAGCACCGTACGCGCTACTGGGGCGTGCCGCCAGTGCGACCTCGAACAGCGCACACGGAGTGGTCGTGCAGCTCCGCAACGGACCTCAGCTCTACTTTGGGCCATCCAGCGCACTCGTCCGCAAGTGGAATGCGGCCGTCGCGGTGCTCCAGAACAGCGAGTCCGACGGGGCCTCCTACATCGATTTGACCGACCCGGCCCGACCGGCCGCGGGCGCGGAGGTATCGAGCACGCAGGCGGCCGCGCTCGGCCTGACATCGGGGGGCTCTGCCGGCGGCTAGAGGAGCTATAAACCTCAACTCGAGGGTTAGGGTAGCAAATCGAGGACTCTACGAATCCACTCGAGAGTTCCGCGATATGCAAAGATCATTGCGCGGCACGAGTTCCCGTTGACTTGGCCGAAGATAAGTGCGTAACGTGCGAAACTCCCGCATGGACGCGAGAGCGGGCCAAACGCTCAATGCTGAATCGAGGGTCGGACGTATCATGGAAAGCGGCAGTTATCTGGCAGTCATCAAGGTCGTAGGCGTCGGCGGCGGCGGCACCAATGCCGTAAATCGCATGGTCGACGCAGGGCTACGCGGGGTCGAGTTCATCGCGGCCAATACCGACGCCCAGGCGCTGCAGATGTGCGACGCCGACATCAAGCTCAACATCGGAACCGAGCTCACCAAGGGCCTCGGGGCAGGCGCCAACCCGGAGATCGGGCAGGGCGCGGCCGCCGAGTCACGCGACGACATCAAGGAGGCGCTGAAGGGCGCTGACATGGTCTTCGTCACGGCCGGCGAGGGTGGCGGCACCGGGACGGGTGCGGCGCCCGTGATCGCCGACATAGCCAAGAACGAGATCGGTGCGCTGACCGTGGGTGTGGTCACTCGCCCGTTCGGGTTCGAGGGCAAGCAGCGCGCGCGCCAGGCGCAGGACGGCATCGACAAGCTGCGCGAGTTCGTCGACACACTGATCGTGATCCCGAATGAGAAGCTCCTGTCGGTGGTCGAGCGGCGCGCGTCGCTGACCGACGCGCTCAAGGAGGCCGACAACGTTCTGCGGCAGGGCGTTCAGGGGATCACAGATCTGATCACGATTCCCGGCCTGATCAACCTGGACTTCGCGGATGTCCGCACGATCATGCACGACGCCGGATCGGCGCTGATGGGGATCGGCGCGTCGAGCGGCGAGAACCGCGCGGGCGAGGCCGCCAAGGAGGCGATCTCATCACCACTGCTCGAGGAGTCCGTCGAGGGCGCCAACGGCATCCTGCTCAACATCACCGGCGGGGCCGATCTCGGCCTGTTCGAGGTCAACGAGGCCGCGGAGATCGTTCAGAGTGCGGCCGACGCCAACGCCAACATCATCTTCGGGGCGGTCATCGATGACTCGATGACCGACGAGGTCCGGGTGACCGTGATCGCGACCGGGTTCGACGAGGGCCGCGGTGGTCGCAGCTCGAGCCTCGGCTCGGGGCGGCAGACGTCGCCGGGTCGTCCGCGCCCGGCAAACCGCGACGTCACCTTCGATGACCGCCAGCGCTCCTCGCTGGAGATTCGCGACGACGAGATCGACATCCCGTCGTTTCTGAAGGACCGCTGACCAAACCTTTCCTCGCGCGTATCCACCGGCCGCTATACGCTGCCGGTGGATGGCAGATACGCATGCTCTGAAGCGGACCCCGCTGCACGCCGCGCACGCTGCGGCGGGAGCCAAGCTGGTGCCGTTCGCGGGCTGGGAGATGCCGATCCAATACGCCGGGATCCGTGAGGAGCACCTCGCCGTGCGCAATGCGGTCGGCGTCTTCGACGTCTCGCACATGGGTCAGGTGCGGATCAGCGGCCCCCGCGCGCGCGAACGCACCCAGAGGCTGCTCTCAAACGACATCCGCAGGCTGTCGGAGGGTGGCACGCAGTACACGCTGCTCTGCAACGAGCGCGGCGGAGTGCTCGATGACCTGTTCGTCTACCGGCTCAGCGAGCAGTGCTTCCTGGTCGTCACCAATGCGGCCAACCACGAGCGCGACCACGCCTGGCTGAGCGCGCACGGGACCGAGTTCGATGCCGACATCGAGGACCGGCTGAGCGACTTCGCGATGTTGGCGGTCCAGGGCCCGGACGCCCGGGGGCTGGTTCAGGGACTCTCCGACGGGCCGCTGCCACCCCGGATGCACTGCTGCGAGCGGATCGTGGCCGGGTCGCCGGCGCTGGTTTGCGGCACGGGATACACCGGCGAGGACGGAGTCGAACTGCTGGTCGAGCCAGATCGGGCAGCGGCACTGTGGTCGGCGCTGCTGGCCGAGGGAGCCGAGCCGATCGGACTCGGCGCTCGCGACACGCTGCGTTTGGAGGCGTGCTTCCACCTCTACGGCAACGACCTCGATGAGGACCACGACCCGATCGCCGCCGGTCTGGGTTGGGCGTGCGTGGAGTCCACTGATTTCATCGGCGCCGACGCGATCTCGAAAGTTCGGGCAAGCAAGCCCGAACTGAAGCTGGTTCCGTTCGTGATCGACGGACCCGGTATCGCCCGGCAGGGAAACCGTGTGGTCTCCGGTGGAGTCGTCACCAGCGGCAGCTACTCGCCGAGCCTGGAGCGCGGGATCGGGATGGCGTACGTTTCAGCCGACCGGGCTCAGCCGGGAACGAGACTCGAGATCGACGTTCGCGGCACCGTCCGCCAGGCGGTGGTTGAGAGCAAGCCCCTTTACCGAAAGGAGCAGTAGATGGCCGACCCGCACTACCCCGAGGATCTCCGGTACCACCAGGAGCACGATTGGGCGAGACTCGATCCCACAAACCCCGGCGAGGCGACGTTCGGGATCACGTGGTACGCGCAGGACACGCTCGGCGAGCTCGTCTTCTTCACGCCACCGGAGGTCGGGGCGACGCTGACCAAGGACGAGCAGTACACCGAGGTCGAGTCGGTGAAGGCCGTATCTGACGTGGTTGCGCCACTGTCGGGCGAGGTGATCGAGGTCAACGCCGTGCTCGGCGAGAACCCCCAGACGATCAACGAGGACCCCTATGGCGAGGGTTGGCTGGTACGCGTGAGGCTGTCTGACCCTGGCGAGGCCGACGGACTGATGGATGCTGCGACGTACGCGGCAACGCTGTCTTGAGCCGCTACACCTCGGTAACCGACGACGATCAGCGCGAGATGCTCGCGACGATCGGGGCCGGGTCGGTTCAGGATCTCTTCGAAGACGTGCCCACCGGGCTCCGGCTGGCGCGGCCGCTCGCGCTCGATGCCGGCCTCTCCGAGCAGGAGGTCTATTCGGAGCTGAGCGCGCTGGCAAGGCGCAACACCAGCACCGAGGACGAGCTGACGTTCCTCGGAGCGGGAATGTATGACACCTACGTGCCGGCGCTCGTGGACGCGATCGTGTCGCGCTCGGAGTTTCTGACTCCCTACACCCCTTATCAGCCCGAGGTCTCACAGGGGGGTCTGCAGGCGATGTTCGAATACCAGACGGCGATCAGCGAGCTGACCGGGCTGCCGGTTTCCAACGCATCCGTGTACGAGGGCCCGAGCGCCGTGGCCGCCGCCGGCTACCTCGCCAAGCTGCACAATGGTCGCGGGAGGTTCGTAGTCTCGGGCGGGGTTCACCCGCATGCGATCGAGGCGCTGCAGACGCTCGCGCGCGGCTGGCGGATGGACGTGGAGGTGGTCCCGCTGATCGGCGGAGCGACGGAACTCCCGGCGCTCGATGAGGACGTCAGCGCCGTGATCGTCGCTCAGCCCAACTTCCTCGGCGCCGTAGAGCGGCTGGACGCGGTCGCCGAGGCTGCTCATGCGGCCGGCGCGCTGGCGATCTGTTCGGCCGATCCGATCCCGCTGGGCCTGCTCAGAGCGCCCGGTGACCAGGGGATCGACATCGTCGTGGGCGAGGGGCAGACGCTCGGCAACAGGCTCGACTACGGCGGGCCGTCCTTCGGCTTCTTCGCTGTCACAGACGCGCTCGTGAGGCGACTTCCGGGCAGAATCGCGGGCCAGACGCGCGATCTCGACGGTCGCCGTGGCTACGTGCTGACGCTGCAGACGCGCGAGCAGCACATCCGCCGTGAGAAGGCGACCTCCAACATCTGCACCGCCCAGGCGCTGAATGCGCTCGCAGGGGTCATCTACCTCAGCTGGCTCGGCCGGCGCGGCCTGGTCGAGCTGGCCGAGCTGCTGGTCCAGCGGACGGCATACGCACGTGAGCGCCTGGCCGCGATCCCCGGCGTGACACTCGCTCACAGCCAGCCGGTCGTACGCGAGTTTCCGATCCACGTCGACGGCAACCTCGGTGCGGTGATCGAACGCTGTCGCGACGCGGGCATCAACCCCGGATACCGGCTCTCATCGGACCAGCTCTTGGTCGCGATCACTGAACAGCGCACGCGCGCCGACATCGATCTGCTGGCGGGCGCCATCGGGGCGGCGCTGGCGGGCGAGCGGCTGGTCGGCGGGGGATTGGTCGGCGAGGGGGTCCACGCGTGAACGCGAGCCAACAGAGCCGCGTCCGTGGCTTCATCGAAGCCGCGGATGATGAGCTCACGATCTTCGAGCGCTCACGGCCAGGGCGGCGTGCGTTTGTGGCGCCCCCGCTGGATGTGCCCGAGCGGCCGCTCGACGAACTGATCCCCGCGTACTTGCGCCGGCCCGAGCCGGCTCGGCTGCCGGAGATCGCAGAGCCGGAGATCGTTCGGCACTTCAACAGGCTGAGCAAGCGAAACTTCGATCTCGACACCGGCTTCTACCCGCTCGGCTCGTGCACCATGAAGCACAACCCGAAGCTGCACGAACGGGTCGCCGCATTGCCGGGCAACGCCAGGTTGCATCCGCTGCAGCGGCCCGAGTCGGCTCAGGGGGCGCTTGAGTTGATGTGGAGGTTGCAGGGTGCGCTGGGCGAGATCTCGGGGCTGCCGCATGTGTCGCTGCAGCCGAGCGCCGGCTCCCATGGCGAGCTGACCGGAGTGCTGCTGACGCGCGCGTTCCACGAGGACCGCGGTGAGCAGCGCACCAAGGTGTTGACCCCGGACACGGCCCACGGCACCAATCCCGCGACCGTGACGATGGCCGGCTACGAGCTGGTCAAGATCGGCACCGACGCAGACGGCAACGTCGACATCGACGACCTGCGCGCGCAGGCGACCGAGGATGTCGCCTGCCTGATGTTGACCAACCCGTCGACACTCGGGCTGTTCGAACCGCAGATCGAGGAGATCTCAAGGATCGTGCACGGGGTCGGCGCGACGCTCTACTACGACGGCGCCAACCTCAACGCGATCATGGGCATCTGCCGTCCCGGGGACATGGGCTTCGACATCGTCCACTTCAACCTCCACAAGTCGTTCACGCAGCCGCATGGCGGCGGTGGTCCGGGTGCCGGCCCGATCGCCGTCTCCGACCGGATCGAGCCGTTCCTACCGCGTCCGCAGGTGGTCCGGCGCCAGGACGGCAGCTTCGACCTCGATCATGAGCGCCCGAAGTCGATCGGCCGCGTACGCGGGTTTCAGGGCAACTACGGGGTGTTCGTGCGCTCCTACGCATACATCCGCTCGCTTGGCGCCGCGGGGCTGCGCGAGGTCTCAGAGGTGGCGGTGCTGAATGCGAACTACCTGCTGGCGCGACTCCGTGAGGAGGGCGTGCTCGAGCATCTGCCGGTCGCCTACGACCGCGTGTGCATGCACGAATTCGTGCTCTCGGGCGCGCCGATGAAGCGCGAGCTCGGTCTCAGGACGCTCGACCTGGCCAAGCGGCTGCTCGATCACGGGGTGCACCCGCCGACCGTCTACTTCCCGCTGATCGTCGACGAGGCGCTGCTGATCGAGCCGACCGAGACGGAGACGCGCGAGACGCTCGACCGCTTCGCCGAGATCGTCGCCGAGATCCTGCGTGAGGCGGCGGAGGATCCGGAGATAGCTCGCGGCGCGCCATATTCGACGCCGGTACGCCGGCTCGACGAGGCCGGCGCTGCGCGGCATCCCGTCCTGCGTCAGGAGCTGTGAGCGTGGAGCAGACCCTGAGCGCAATCGCGGCGACATTGACGCCGCGAGTGATCGAGGAGATGCGGCAGCTGGTCGCGATCTCGACCCCATCCGGCGACCTCGAGGGCACCGAGCAGGCGATCGCATTCTGCCGGCGCTTCCTCGAGGACCGCGAGGGTTGGCGGTTCGAGCGGCTGCCGTGCTCGACCGAGGGTTGCGCGCCCGACCTGCTCGCGACTTTCGACGGCGGCGGAAGCGGCCGGCTGCTTCTGCTCGGGCACCTCGACACGGTCATCGCCCATCCAGACCACAGGCCGCCACGCGAGCACGACGGAAGGATCTACGGCTCCGGCACCGCGGACATGAAGGGAGGCGATGCGATCGCGCTCGCGGTGGCTCGGGCGATCTGCGAACGGCCGGCCGCGTTCGCTCAGATCTGCGTCCTGCTGGTCTCCGACGAGGAGTGGCGGATCGCGCCCTTCGCTCATGCCGACCGCTTTGCCGGCTTCGATGCGTGCCTGTGCTTCGAGGCGGGCGAGATCAGCGAGGGCGGTCAGGACGGGGTGATCGTGCGCCGCAAGGGCGCCGGAACGCTGAGGGTGCGAGCAACCGGACGTGCCTCGCATTCGGGCTCGGCGCCGCAGGACGGCCGCAACGCATTGCTCGCGCTGGCGCACACATCGATCGTGGTCGAGCAGACGGCCGACGCTCACGGTGACGCGCGCCTCACCGTGGTCCCGACCGTGATGCACGCCGGCGGTGCTTTCAACGTCGTTCCGGCTCACGGCGAGCTCGTGTTCGACATCCGCGCCAGCGACACCTCGGCCTTCCGGCGCGTGCTCGAGGCCGTTCCCACCGAGGTCGGAGGCGTGATCCTCGAGCCGGTGATCGAGCGTGTCTGGCCGGCGATGGACTCGGAGGCGGCGGCAGCGCCGCTGCTTGCGGCCGCCGCTCAGCTGCTCGGGCGCCCAATCGTGCCGCGTGCGCGCGGCGGGGCCAGCGATGCAAGCCATTTCGCCGCATCGATCCCGCTCACGATCGACGGCCTCGGCCCGCGTGGGGGCGGAGCGCACACCCCGGAGGAGTTCGTGCATCTGGCCTCGCTGCCCGACAGGCTCTCGGTCGCGCTCGCGCTGGCGCACGCTGCCATCCTCTCTGCATGAGCATCGAGGCTCCCGGCCGTGGATCGCGGCTGCTCAGTCGAACGGACAGGCAGCGAGAGGGACTGCTGCTGCTGGGCGGGATGGTCCTCGTGATGTGGGGGATCGAGGTGATCAACACGCTCGATTCCAACGGCCTGGACCGTGACGGCCTCTACTCCCGGAATGTCGGCCGCTTCTGGGGAATCCTGACGGCTCCATTCATCCACGCCAGCTTTCAGCACCTGTTCGACAACACGATCCCGTTGCTGTTCCTGGGCGCCATCATCGCGATGCACGGCGCCAGGCGGCTCGCGATCGTGACCGGGTTCGTGATCCTGATCGGCGGGCTCGGCACGTGGATCTTCGGCAGCGGCGAGGAGGTCGGCGCCAGCGGCATCGTGTTCGGGTACGCGACCTACCTGCTCGCGCGCGGCTTCTTCGACCGCAGCATCTGGGAGCTTGCCGTGGGGCTTGTGGTCGGAGTCGTGTGGGGTGCGGTGCTGCTCTCGAGCCTCGTGCCGCACGCAGGCGTCTCCTGGCAGGCGCACCTGTTCGGCGCGATCGCCGGTGTGATCGTGGCCTGGCGGCTCGCCCGTGAGGACCAGGCTTCCTCGGCGGCGGGAACCCTCGGCGCCGAGGTCACGGGCGCCCGCTAGCCTGCGGACGCGATGCGCATCTTCTCCGGCATTCAGCCCACGGGCCGCAAGCATCTGGGCAACTACATCGGAGCGATCACCCAGTACGTTGCCTGGCAGGAGCGCGGCGAGGCGCTCTACTGCATCGTCGATCTCCACGCGACCACGGTCGCCTACGAGCCGGACTCGCTCCGGACCGGTGTCTACGACCTCGCTGCGCTGCTGCTCGCCTCCGATCTCGATCCTGAGCGCTGCATCCTGTTCCGCCAGAGCGACGTGCTCGAGCACTCGGAGCTCGAGTGGCTGCTGATGAGCGTGACCGCGTACGGCGAGCTGCAGCGGATGACGCAGTTCAAGGACAAGTCCGGCGCACAGCAGGAGCTCGTCTCGGCCGGGCTCTTCAACTACCCGGTGCTGATGGCTGCCGATGTGCTGCTGTACCGGGCCGACACGGTCCCGGTCGGCGATGATCAGCGCCAGCATGTCGAGCTGATGCGCGACGTCGGCAGCCGATTCAACTCCCGTTATGGCGAGACTCTGGTGGTGCCCGAGGGGGCCTACCTCGAGGTCGGGGCGCGGATCATGGACCTCCAGAACCCCGACAAGAAGATGTCCACGACCGGCGGCAGCGAGCAGGGAACGGTCTACGTCCTGGATGAGCCCGACGTGATCATGAAGAAGTTCCGCTCGGCCGTCACCGACTCGGGCCGCGAGGTGAGACACAGCGCCGAGAAGCCCGGTGTCAGCAACCTGCTCGAGATCCTGTCGGTGATCCGTGGGGCCACCATCGACCAGCTCGAGCGCGAGTTCGAGGGCGCCGGCTACGGCGATCTCAAGCGCGCCGTCGGCGAGGCCGTGGTCGATTACCTCGCGCCGGTGCGAGAGCACTACACCGCCCTGCGTGAGGATCCGGCGCAGCTCGAGGCGACGCTCGTGGCCGGCGCTGAGGAGGCGCGCGCGATCGCCTCGCAGACGATGCTGGACGTGCGCGCCGCGATGGGTGTCGGACCGGTCCGACCGGCCCGCTAAATTCGCCGCGAGTGAGTCTCGCTTCCATCACCAGAAGGCCTTTGCGGCTGGTTGATCTGGAGCTCGACCTCGAGGTCTTCGCCGGACCGTTCGATCTGCTGCTGACGCTGATCCTGCGCGAGGAGGTCGATCTGCTGGAGGTCGACCTCGCCGACGTCGTGATCTCCTACATCGACCACCTCGAGTCGCGCGGCGAGCTCGACCTAGAGGCCGCAACCGAGTTCCTCGTGCTGATCACGGCGCTCTTGGAACTGAAGTCGCGGCTGATGCTTCCCGGCGAGGAGATCGAGGAGATCGAGCTGGACCCGGGGGAGGCCGCGACCGAGCTGCTCGAGCGCCTGCTCGACGCGCACCGGTATCGCTCGGCGGCAGAGCACCTGGGCGGGCTGCTGCGCGATCAGTCCGGTTACCGCTTCCGCTCGGCGCCGCTGCCCGCGGAGCTGCGGAAGGCCTCGCTTCCGGAGGCCACGGCGGTCTATGACCCAAGCCGTCTTGCGCGTGCGATCGGCCAGCTGCTGGTTCTGCCACCGGAGGTCGACGTGCGCCATATCTCGGCGCCCAAGGTGACGGTCGCGGAGCGGCTGGTGCACCTGCGCAGACTGTTGCGCCGCGGCTCGTTCAACTTCGATGAGGCGGTGCTGGATGCCGATCGCGTGACCGTGGCCGTGACACTCTTCTCGCTGCTCGAGCTCTACAAGCAGGGCGAGCTGACGTGGTCTCAGGAGCAGCCGTTCGGTGAGATCCGCGTCGACGCCGCGGTCGGCGCGGGCCTATTGGGGCGGACGGCGTGAACATCACGCTCGACGGCACGGTCGAGGCGCTGCTTTTCCTCTCGCCGGATCCCGTGCCCACGGAAGCCCTTGCCGAGGCCGCCGAGGTCGAACCGGAGGGGATCACCGAGGCGCTGACCGTGCTCGGGGAGCGGCTCGAGCGGGACGGTCGTGGCCTGGTCCTCAGGGAGCTTGCCGGTGGGTGGACGCTCAGCTCCCATCCCGAGGCAGAGGACGCAGCGCGGCGACTGCTGGCACGGCCGCGCACCCCGCCGCTGACGCCCGCCCAGGCGGAGACGCTCGCGATCATCGCCTACCTCCAGCCCGTCTCGCGCCCAGAGATCGCTCGGATTCGCGGCGTGAACGCCGAATCAGCGGCTGCGACCCTGCTCGAGCGTGGGCTCGTCGAGGAGTCGGGCCGTTCGCAGTTCGGTGCTGTGCTCTACCGGACCACTGATCTGTTCATGCGGCTGTTCGGCCTGCAATCGATCGATGAGCTGCCTCCGATAAGCGCATTCGATCCGTCGCCGGAGCTCGAGGAGGAGCTGCGCGAGCGCCTGCTGCGCGCCGGCGAGGCGCGCACCACCGGCTGAGGTTCGGGGTGCGCGGTTATCGGCTGAGCGCGCCTGCCGCCAGCTGCCCGCAGGCGGCAGCGATATCGCGCCCGCGGGTGAGTCGCACGGTCGCACCGAGCCCCTGCCGTTCAAGCTCAGCTCGGAACGCCTCGATCGCCTTCGGCGTCGAGCCCTCCATGCCGACGTCGGTCGGGTTGTAGGGGATCAGATTGACCTTGTAGATCCTGGGATCGAGGATCGCGGCGAGTGCGCGGGCCTGGCTGACCGCGTCGTTGACCCCGGCGAGCATCACATACTCGACGAACACCATGCGACGTTTGCGCTCGTAGAAGCGTTCGCATGCGGCCAGCACCTCGGCCAGCGGGTAGCGGTCGTTCACGGGCATCAGCTGAGAGCGCAGGGCAGGGTCGGCAGCGTGCAGCGAGAGCGCGAGACGTAACGGCATCGGGTCGGCGGCGAGCAGGTCGATCCCCGGTATCCAGCCGATGGTCGAAACCGCCGTGCGGCGGTTGGTGATGCCGAGGTCCGGCAGCCGCCGACAGGCCGCAAGCACGCTGTCGAGGTTCATCAGCGGCTCGCCCATGCCCATGAACACGCAGTGGTCGACCTCCGTGATACGGCGAAAATGCAGCGCCTGATCGAGGATCTCGAACGCGGTGAGGTTGCGGCCGAACTTCATCTGACCGGTCGCGCAGAAGGCACAGGTCAGGGGGCAGCCGGATTGGGAGGAGACGCACAGCGAGCGGCGACCGTCGCGGTAGCGCATCAGTACCGCCTCGAGCGGGCGCCCATCGGCCGTGTGCATCAGCGCCTTGATCGTTCCGTCGCCGGCGTGAGCCTCGTTCTCGACGCTCAGCGTCGAGAACGGCACTCGCTCGGTCAGCTCGGCGCGCAGCGCGATCGGAAGGTTCGACATGTCCTCATATGACGCCGCGCCCGCAGCCGTCCACTTCCAGACCTGCTCGAGGCGGTAGCGGGGCTCGCCGAGGTCGGCCAGCGTGCTCTCGAGCAGATTCAGGTCCATGGCTGGCTATGGTGGCACGCCGATGCGACTGGCCAAGTTCCTAGCAACCTCGGGTGTGGCATCGCGGCGGGCCGCCGAGGAGATCATCCGCGCCGGAAGGGTGACGGTGGCGGGGGAGACGGTGATCGATCCAGCCCGGGATGTCGACGCGGAGTCGGCCGTGATGGTCGACGGTGCGCCGGTCGGGTCCGAGGATCAGGAGCTGGTCGTCTACGCGCTGAACAAGCCGGCAGGTGTCGTCTCCACCGCGAGCGACACCCATGGCCGCAGGACCGTCGTGTCGATGGTCGAGAGTGCCCAGCGGCTCTACCCGGTTGGCCGCCTCGACGCCGACACGACCGGTCTGATCCTGCTCACCAACGACGGGCCGCTGGCGCACCGGCTCACGCACCCCAGCTTCGAAGTCGACAAGACCTACCGTGCTGTGGTACGGGATGCACCGGTGCGCGAGGCAGCGCTGCGGGCGCTCCGACAGGGAGTCGAGCTCGAGGACGGGATGACGGCTCCGGCGCGCGTCACGCGCGTCAGGCCGGACACGATCGAGATCACGACCCACGAGGGCCACAAGCGCCAGATCAAGCGCATGTGCCAGCACGTCGGCCACCGTGTCGTCGCGCTGCAGCGCGTTCGCTTCGGGCCGCTGCAGCTCGGAGATCTGCCGCCGGGCGGACATCGGCGGCTGAGTCCGAACGAGGTCAGCCTGCTGCGCAGCGCCGGACGTGGTCCGGTCTCCGCCTCCCGTCGTTCACCGACGGGAGGCGAACCGAAGCTCGAGCGTCCCTGAGGTCACCGTCAGGTAGCCGAGCGAAGAGCTCGGGTGCGCGGAGATCATCACCGGCGTTGTGCTGCTGCGGACTCCCGTGATCCTCACGGTCGCGACTCCGGCGGCGTTCGTCGTGACCGTTGCAGAGCGCCCGCGAGGCCCGCCCTCGAGCGACACGATCCCGCGCTTCCCGGAGGGGCTCTGAGCGACCTGGATCGGCACGCCGCGGCGCCGGATCGAGCCATCCCACTGGTCGAGCAGCCGCAGGTTGACGGTCACGGTGCGCCCCGGTTGCATGATTCGGTTGAACGAATGCGGCTCGAAGCCGACATGCCAGGTCGGAGGCGCATACAGCGCGCTGACGCTGACCGAACCGGGATTTGAGAGGAATGCCAGAACCGCGACGCCGTCGCCGACCGAGGGCTCAGACTGCGTGTTGGGCGACAGCAGCGTGTAGGTCGCGGACCGGCCGGGTGCAAGGTGCCGAGGACCGGACCAGATGTGCCAGAAGCTCGTGACCCCCGACGAGGTCTCCATGGTGAACGCCGGGGTCGCGTCGGAGCCGGAGTCGTTGGTCACGCGGACGTTGATCTCCTGCGCAAGGTTCGAGCCGCCCGCAATCTGCACCCCCGTGATCCGCATGGAAAGCGGCGCGCCGGCCGCCAGCGCGTAGCCCGCCAGCACAGCCGACACGGCGGCGGTGCCGGCGATCGCGGAGGCCCAGCGCGTCGAGCGCGCCCACCGCAGCGGCCCGTGCGCACGGCGCGCCCGGGGCGGCGGCAGCGACACGCTCGTGGCAGCGATCAACGCCGGAGGCACCAGCGCGACCAGGTAGACCGCGTAGGAGCGCACCGCGAAGAAGTAGGCGAACGCCGGCAGCAGGAAGGTCGCCGGCTTGATCAGCGGGTAGGTGCCCACGTAGGTCACGAGCAGCAGGATCAGCACCAGGATCGAGAGCAGGTGAGAACGCCAGCAATGAGCCCCCGCCGATCCTCAGGAAGAGACTCAGTCCGATCGCGCCCTGCCCCGCCGGCACGAGGCTGTTCACCAGCGGCGCCAGGGTGCCGTGGACCCAAGCCGACGGCGACGTGACGATGAAGGGCAGGTTCGGTACCAGGAAAGCGACCAGGGCCGCTGCCAGGTAGCGCCAGGCGCGTGCGACGGCCGCTCGCCCGGCGCCGGCCAGCGGGCCGGCGCCGGCAAGGTCATCGCAGATCAGCCCGGCGAGGATGAACGGCAGGATCGGCCACGGTGTCTGCTTGCCGGCCATCGCGAGCCCGAACGCGACCGGACCGAGGTAGGTGCGCCAGTCGCGACCGTCAAAGCGGTCCCAGCGGTAGGCGGCGATCACCAGCAGCGGCATGAAGACCATGTCGGTGAGGCCGATCGCCGACAGGCTCACCCAGGCGCCGGCGCTGCCCAGAACCAGTGCAGCGGGACGCAGCGGCCGCGGCAGCAGCTTGAACATAAGGAGCACCGTCAGCGCCCAGCCGAATATCTGCAGGCCCGGGGCCAGGTCAAGCGACCAGCCGAGCACCAGGAACGGCACGTAGACCAGGAACGAGAGGGCGGGGTAGGACAGCGTGGTGATGCCGTGGCCTGCCAGCGTGTACGTGTATCCGCCCGATGAGACCCTGAACAGCGGGAGTGCCGGTCCCATGCTGTGGGTGTACGGATTCATGCCGTGGCGGGCCAACTGCCCGGCGTACTGGTCGAAGGCGAGCTCATCGGTGCCGTAGCTCGGGGTTCCGTGGAGCTGCGAGCGCAACCCAGGCGCCGAATGCAGACCACCGTCAGCAGCGCGGTGCTCCAGGCCAGCACCTCGCGCAGCCTTCTATCGCCGGTGGCCTCATCAGGGAGCCAGCTGGCGACGGCGGTACCCAGACCCCAGAGCCCGGCCACGAGCGCGAGCAGCGCCGCCCACCAGTAGCGTGGTGCGCCGTTCTCCAGCTCGAACGCCCAGCTCAGGAGCGCCGCCCCGACCAGCGTCCACAGCAGCCTCGCTGCCCAGCGCTGCCCGGAGAACTCAAGTTTTGAGGTCGGGTCCACGCGGTGAGGGTGCCACAGAGGCCCGTCAGCCCTGCTGGAGGAGTTGCGCGTCCTGTAGACCGGCGGTGCCCGAGCGCACAAAGTGCCGATGCTCGCTCGGGCTCGCCGTCGGCAATGCGCTGCGCTGGACGGTCGTGGGTCTGGCGGCGCGAAGTTCGAGCACGCGGAACTGCCTCACACGTCGGCGAGCGACGACTCTGAAACCCGGGATTCTGTAGTCGCGGTCGAGCCTTGAGGGCACCAGGTTGCAGGCGGAGCCCCACCAGCAGAAGCCCTCGTGCGTGTGGGTGTCGGCGATGGCGATCACGTCGATCGCCGTGACGCCGTCGATCGCGGGCGTGCCGATGTAGCGCATGTCGTCGAAGTACAGGCCCAGCGGCATGCCTCCGGGGTTGTCCTGGATCACGACGATGCGACTGCCGTGGGTACCGTGCGCGGGCCACGGCCCCAGCAGGTCCGCCAACGACTGCCAGTTCGGACGTTGGAAGGCGTAGGTGGTGGCGACGCTGACGACCGCCACGACGCCGATCGCGCACAGCACGACGGTCGCCGCGATGCCGGTGCCGCGTGCGCGGGCGACGGCCAATCCAGCGCCGAGGAAGATCACTGCGGGCAGCCAGATCGGCAGCAGGTTGCGGGCCAGTAGGGTGTTGTGGCCGGGCCCGGCGGCTGAGGATCAGGCCGGCCAGCGCGATGCCCGCCCGGAAGCAGCGCGGCGCGGCGTTCGCCGCGAGACGAGCGCCACACCAGCAGCACGACGCCCACCGCGATCATCGCGAAGCCGAGCAGTTTCAGCAGCACACGCAGGTGCGTCTCAGGGCCGACCACGGCCATGGGCAGCACCTGGGCCAGGCGGCGCAGGTACGAGGACTGCGCTATCCAGAGGTTGTTGTGGGTCCTGTCCTGGGCCAGCAGCAGCGGCAGCAGCGCGACGCCGACCAGCGCGACGGCTGCGGTTGCGAGTCCGACTGGGCGGCTGCGGCGGTGTTCGTAGAGCAGCCAGGCCGCCTCTGGCACGACCAGGATCACGGCGTAGTAGTGCGTCAGCAGCGCCAGTGCCGATGCCAGCGCCCAGAGCGCGAGCGCCCGCGGACGCGGGCGCTCGCGCGCGTAGGCGAACGCCCACAGGCTGCAGTGCCGACAGCAGCATCAGCATCGCGTACGCACGGGCCTCCTGCGAGTACCAGACCAGGAACGGGTTGAAGGCCGTCAGCGCGGCGACGATCAGTGCGGCGCGCCGGCTCGGCGAGCAGCCTGTCGGTAGCCAGATACGCGATCGGGATCATTGCTGTGCCGCATGCGGCCGACAGCGAGCTTGAGCCCCGCCGGCCCGAACCCGAAGATCCGCGCCCACAGCCAGGCGACGCAGTAGTAGAGCGGCGGCGTCGACTCCACGTGCGGGAGCTGCCCGAGCATGCGCCCCGGCGAGTACCTCAGCAGCTCGACCGTGTAGGACTCGTCGTACCAGAAGCCCTGATGCCCGATACAGACGAAACGGAGCACGGCTCCGAGCAGCGTGAGCAGGACGATGGGCACGCGCGGCAGGATGTCAGGCGGCGGTAAATCGTGCCTCTGGCAGAATCCCGGCGCGATGCAGCGATTGTTCGCGCTCAGAGGCGCAAATAGTGTGGAGCGCAACGACGCCTCCTCGATCCTGGTCGCGACCGACGAGCTGATGCGCGAGCTGATCGCCCGCAACGAGCTGGTGCCGGAGGCGATGGTGAGCTGCATCTTCACACTGACCGAGGACCTCGACGCCGAATTCCCAGCGGTCGCCGCGCGGCAGCTGGGACTGAACCGCGTGCCGCTGCTGTGCACCCGCGAGGTCCCGGTCCCAGGCTCGCTGCCGCGGGTGGTCCGGACGCTGCTCCACTACTACGCAGAGGAATCGCACGTCCCCCGGCACGTCTATCTCGGTGAGGCCCGCGTCCTGCGCTCGGACCTCGATTCCGCACAGTAGCCTCAGCACGATGGCGCTGGAATTCGCAGAGAAGACCCGCCGCATCCCGGTCTATCCGGTCGCCGCCGGATACAACATGGGTGCCGACGTCGCGATGCTGGCCTCCAACGAGGCGGCCTTCGGGCCGCTCGAGCCGGTGGTTGAGGCCGCGCGCCGCGCGGTGATCGGAGCCAACCGCTACCCCGATCCGTCCTACACGCAGTTGCGCCAGGCGCTGGCCGACCGCTATTCGGTCCCATGGGAGCGGATCGCGCTCGGCTCCGGTTCCTGTGACCTGGTCCTCGCGGCCGGTGAGGCGCTGCTCGAGCCCGGAGCCGAGGTCGTCTATGCGTGGCCGTCATTCAGCGTCTACCCGCACCTGGCGGCCGCCTCCGGCGCTCGGGCGATAGAGGTCCCACTGACCGGGGAGGCGGTGCACGACCTCGACGCAATCGCGACCGAGATCACCGCCGCGACTCGCCTGGTGCTGATCTGCAACCCCAACAATCCGACCAGCACTGCGCTCGAGCTTGACCAGATCGAGGCCTTCCTCGCCAGGACACCCGACCATGTCTGCGTGATTCTCGACGAGGCCTACGTCGAGTTCTCGTTGCTGATCGGCGACCCGTTCGCCTCGCTGCCGCTGCTTGCCCGCCATCCGAATCTGGTGATCCTGCGAACCTTCTCGAAGGTCTATGGCCTGGCCGGGTTGCGGGTCGGCTACGCGCTCTGCGGCAGCGACACGTTCCGGATCGCGGTCGACCAGGTGCGGCAGCCGTTCTATCTGACGAGTGCCGCGCAGGCGGCCGCCGTCGAGGCGCTCAAATATCAGGATGAGGTCGAGCGCCGCGTGGTAGCGACCGTCGCGGCGCGCACGACCATCACCGAGGCGCTGCGCGAGCGCGGTTACTGGGTCGCGGAGAGCGACGCGAACTTCCTGTGGGTCCGGCTCTCCGACGACGGCGACGACGGCCCGATCGTGGATTCCCTGCGCGAGCGGGGCGTGTTCGTGCGTGCCGGCACGGCACTGGGCGGCCCGGGCTTCGCACGCGTGACGCTCGGCACCGACGCCGAGAACCAGCGGTTCCTGGCCGCGTTCGACCAACTGCTCTAGACTCGTGCGAACGCGTATGAACGGCCATTGCCCCAACAACCTCGGCTGGTCCTTCTACGCGCGCTATTACGCCTGGCGATTTAGCTAGGCGCTCGGCCAGAGACCTCTGCTGTCCGCTCAGGCGCGCGGACAGACAACGGAGCCGAGCGCCCGCAGAGCATCGGCGCCAGCCAGGCCGCGCGAGTAACTCGCGACGGCAGTTTCCGTACAGTCTTGCGAGAAGGAGAGATCGAGAGATGAACCGCCACCGACAGAGCCAGCGATGATGACCGTGATCCGTGCGAACCAGGGGGATGCCGTTCGCGACCAGCGGATCGAGCGCCTCGTGCCGCTGATCACTCCTCAGGAGCTGTTTGACGAGTTGCCGCTCGACGATGAGCGCGTCGGTGTGCTGCTCACCGGTCGCAGCGCCGCGCATGCTGTGCTCGACGGCGAGGATGACCGACTGCTGGCAGTGGTCGGACCCTGCAGCGTGCACGACGTCGAGGCCGCGCGTGAGTACGCCGGTCGCCTGAGCGCGGAGTCCCGGAGGCTGTCCGAGGACCTGCTGATCGTGATGCGCGTCTACTTCGAGAAGCCGAGGACGACGATCGGCTGGAAGGGTCTGATCAACGATCCCCATCTTGACGGATCCGGTGACGTCAACACCGGCCTGAGGCTTGCCCGGCGGTTCCTGCTCGAGGTACTGGGCCTCGGCCTGCCGGTCGGCTGCGAGTTCCTCGACCCGATCACGCCGCAGTACATCTCCGACCTGGTCTCCTGGGGCGCGATCGGAGCGCGCACGACCGAGAGTCAGATCCACCGTCAGCTCGGCTCGGGCCTGTCGATGCCGGTCGGCTTCAAGAACGCGACGGATGGAAACGTCCAGGTCGCGGTCGACGCCGTTCGTGCCGCGGCGGCAAGGCATGCATTCGCCGGCATCGATGCCGACGGCCGCTCGGCGATCCTGCACACGCGCGGCAACACCGACTGCCACATCATTCTTCGTGGCGGCAGCGCCGGCACCAATTACGACGCCGAGTCGGTTGCGGCGGCCAACGCGCTGCTGGTCAAGTCGAACCTGCGCGAGCGGGTCGTGGTCGACCTCTCGCATGGCAACAGCGAGAAGCAGCCTGAGCGCCAGCCGCTGGTCGCCGCCGCGGTCGCCGATCAGGTGGCGGGCGGCAATCGCGCGATCACCGGCGTGATGCTCGAGTCGTTCCTGGTCGACGGCAACCAGCCGCCAGGCCCGCCGGAGACGCTGACCTACGGCCAGTCGATCACCGATGGCTGCATCGGCTGGGAGACGACCGTGGACGTGCTCGATACTCTTGCCGCGGCGGTGCGCGCGCGCCGCGCCGCCTGACCTGTGCGTAGGGCTCCGGAGAGCTGGTAGACGACGTGCGGGTGGCGGTGATCGGCGTCGGGCTGGTCGGCGGCTCGGTCGCGCTTGCCGCGCGTTCACGGCTCGGGGCCCACGTGAGCGGCTGGGACTTCCATCCGGCCGCGCTCTCGCAGGCGACGGCGACAGGCGTGATCGATTCCGCGGCCCGTTCGGTCGAGGCCGCGGTCGACGAGGCCGACGTTGTGTTCGTCGCGGCGCCCGTCGATGCGTTGCCCGATCTGGTCGCGGCCGTCCTCGCGCACGCACCGGCCGACTGTCTCGTCACCGATGTCGGCTCGACCAAGCGCGCCGTCGTGGGGGCCTGTGTCGACCCCCGCTTCGTCGGCGGCCACCCATTGGCCGGCGCGGAGACCAGCGGTGTCGAGCATGCGCGGGCTGATCTCTTCGCCGGCGCCACCTGGTACCTGACGCCGTCCTCCGAGACCACACCGTCGGCTGTCGGCGAGGCAAGGGCTCTGGTCAGCGCGCTCGGGGCCTTCCCGGTCGAGATCGACGCCGTCCTTCACGACCATCTGATGGCCTGTGTCTCCCAACTTCCACACGTCTTCGCCAACGTGCTCGTCTCCCAGGCGGCGGCACTTGAGGCCGAACCGGCGCTGGGCCCGAGCTTCCGTGATGCCACTCGGGTCGCCGGTTCCAACACGGCGATCTGGGGCGACATCTACATGGCCAACCGGGACATGCTGTCAGCCGCGATTGGAGATGCGATCGCCGCGTTGAGCGCGGTTCGAGACAGCCTCGACTCCGGCGACCGCGATGCACTTGAATCCTGGAGCGAGCGGGCAGGGTCGGACCGTGCGAGGCTGAACCGTGGCTGACTATGTTCACATCGCTCCGGGTGACCCGCCGCCGCGCTGGTCCGTGAGAGTGCCCGGCTCGAAGAGCATCACCAACCGCGTGTTGCTGCTCGCCGGCGTCGCTTCTGGCCGGTCGGTGCTGTTGGACCCGCTGGTCGCCGACGACACACGGTCGATGGCCGCGGCTCTGCGCACCGTGGGCGTGGGATTTGAGGAGCGGGACGACGGCACCGGCCGGCTCCGCTGGCTGATCGAGGGCCTCGGCGCGCCGCCGACCGGCCCGGAGGAGATCTATTGCGGGATGGGCGCCACTGTCGGGCGCTTCCTGGTACCGATGCTCGCAGCCGGCCGCGGCCGATTCGCCGTCGACGCGCACGCGCAGCTGCGTCGGCGACCACTGGGACCGGTGCTGACCGCGCTGCGCGCCCAGGGCGCCGCGATCGACGGGGACTCCTTCCCGCTGGTGATCGGCGCGTCCGGGCTCTCCGGAGGTGAAGTGCAGGTCGACGCGTCGGTCTCCAGCCAGTTCCTGTCGGGCCTGATGATGGCCGCACCGTTCGCCAGAGCCGACACGCGGCTGTCCTTCGAGACGCTCGTCAGCAAGCCGTACCTCGACCTCACGCTCGACGCGATGCGGGGCTTCGGCGTCGAAGCCGACGTCCAGGCGGATGCGGTCCGCGTCGAACGCGGCGGCTACCGGGCCGCCGAGTTTCAGATCGAGCCCGATGTCTCCACCGCCTCCTACTTCCTGGCCAGCGCCGCGCTGACCGGAACGACGGTCCGGCTGCCGGGCCTCGATCGACGCAGGACCGCCCAGGGCGACATCGAGCTCCTCGAGTTCCTTGAGCGGATGGGTTGCGAGGTGCATGACGGTGGCGGGCTCGAGCTCACCGGCCCCGATCGGCTGCGCGGGATCGAGGCGAACATGGGAAACAGCACCGACGTGTTCATGACGCTCGCCTGCGTCGCCGTGTTCGCCGACGGCCCGACCACGATCACCGGCATCGGGCATGCAAGGGTCAAGGAGTCCGACCGCATCACCGCCTGCGCCGAGAACCTCAGACGGCTGGGGATCGAGGTCGACGAGGGCCCGGACTTCCTGCGCGTGCACCCCGGCGCGCCACAGGGCACATGCCTCCCCACATATGAGGATCACCGCATCGCGATGGCGTTCTCACTGATCGGCACCCACGACGCCGTGATGCTCGAGGATCCGAGCGTTGTGAGCAAGACCTGCCCGGACTTCTTCGAGCTCTGGCGCGAGACCGGCGCGACGGTGATCATGGGGGAGAGCTGATGGTCGTGGCGATCGATGGGCCCGCCGGGTCCGGCAAGTCCACGGTCGCGAAGGCGCTTGCGGCCGCACTCGGCTTCACCTACCTCGACACCGGCGCGATGTACCGGTGCGTGGCACTCGCGAGCATGCGCTCCGGCGGCGACGCCGCTGCTGTCGCCGCCGGCCTGACGCTCTCCCTCGGCGACCGCGTGCTGCTCGACGGTGAGGACGTCACGGGCGCGATCCGGACACCCGAGGTGTCGGAGATGGCCTCGCAGGTGGCCGCCGAACCGGCCGTGCGCCGCGCGATGGTGGCCCAGCAGCGGCGCCTGCTGGCCGAGGGGGACTGGGTGGCGGAGGGCCGAGACATCGGCACCGTCGTCGCGCCCGACGCCGAGCTCAAGGTCTTCCTGATCGCCTCCCCGCAGGAGCGTGCGCGCCGGCGGGCGCAGCAGATCGGAGCCGATCCGGCGACGGTGCTCGCCGAGCAGACGATTCGTGACCAGCGCGACAGCGACCGCGCGGATTCGCCGCTGCGGCCCGCAGACGACGCGGTCGAGATCGATTCGACGGGGCTGACGCTCGATCAGGTCGTGGCGCGTGTCGCGGAGCTGGTTTCCGGTCGCCGCTCGCCGATCAACTAGCCTCGAAGCGCCATGAAGGTCGCAATCGTCGGATACCCGAACGTCGGGAAGTCATCGCTCGTCAACCGCCTCACAGAGTCGCGTGAGGCGGTTGTGCACGAGCAATCCGGCGTGACCCGCGATCGCAAGGAGCTCGAGACCGACTGGAACGGCCGCAAGCTGACCCTGGTTGACACCGGCGGCGTCGACCTCGATGAGCGGGACGACCTTGCCCGGCAGATCCAGCAGCAGTCCCGTGAGGCGCTGGCGGAGGCCGACGTCGCCGTTCTGGTGGTCGATGCCAAGGCCGGCGTGCGCCCGGGCGACCTCGACATGGCCGACCTGCTGCGCAAGGTGACGATCCCGGTGATCGTGGCCGCCAACAAGATCGACTCGGTTCGCGACCTGTCGCTCGGCTTCGAGTTCCATCAGCTCGGGCTGGGGGAGCCGGTCGCGGTCTCCGCCGCGCAGGGCCTCGGAACCGGCGATCTGCTCGACCGCATCGTCGAGCTCGGCCCGGAGCACGATCCCGAACCCTCACCGGAGGATCCGATCCGGCTGGCACTGATCGGACGTCCGAACGTCGGCAAGTCCTCGCTGGTGAACCGCTTCCTGGGATCTGATCGCGTGATCGTCTCCGACGTGGCGGGCACCACCCGCGACGCGATCGACCTGCCGCTGACCTTCGAGGGCCGTGAGATCGTGCTGGTCGACACCGCCGGCATCCGCCGCCAGGCCAAGGTCGGGGAATCGCTGGAGTACTACACGGCATTGCGCTCGGAGCGCGCCGCTGAGCGGGCCGACGTCGCACTTGTCGTCTGTGACGCCAGTGATGGCGTGACCTCGCAGGACTTCAGGGTTGCCGAGATGGCGATGAAGGCGGGCTGCGCCACGGCCCTGGTGCTCAACAAGTGGGACCTGCAGGACTCCGTCTCGGCCTCGCACGACGCGATCGGACCCGACCAGCTCGACAACGAGCGCATCCGCGTCAACCGCAAGCTGCGGTTGCGACCCCGGATCCTGACGGCCAGCGCCAAGACCGGCCGACACGTGGAGCGGATCCTGATCGAGGCGGTCGGACTGGCCGACCGCAGCCGCAGCCGGATCCCGACCTCGCAGCTGAATCGCTTCATCTCAGACATCGTCGCCCGCCGCCAGCCACCGTCCAGCAACAACCGCCGCCACGGCAACCAGCGTCTGAAGCTGATCTACATGACACAGACCGGCGAGCGACCGCCGCGGTTCTCGATCCAGGTCAACTCTCATGCCCTGGTGACCCGTGACTACGCCTACTACGTCGAGAACCGCATGCGGGAGCGCTATCGGATGGAGGGGATCCCGCTGATGATCGACTTCGTCGAGCGCAACGAGCGCCGCGGCAGGTGATCGCCCGCGTCATACCGCTGACGCAGACGCGCGCGATCAAGGGACTGTTCGACTACGCACTCCCGGATTCGCTCGGCAGCGCGGAGGTTGGGTCATTGCTCCGGGTGCCGTTCGCCGGGCGCCGGCTTCTGGCGGTGATCGCCGAGCTGGCGGAGCGCTCCGAAATCGACCCCGACCGGCTCGCGACGGCACTCGAGCTCCTGCCGGCCAAGCTCCCCTCCGATCTCGTCACCCTCGCGGTGTGGATGGCCGCCGAATACTGCTCGACCCCGGCCCGTGCGCTTCAGATCCTGCTGCCCGCCGGAGCCACCAGGGGCCTGGCCGAGAAGCAGGTGCTAGTCGCCTCAATCACCATTTCCGGCCGTGCCGCCCTCGATGGCGCGGCTCGCCTGACCGGGGCGCAGCGCGAGGCCCTGGGTTTGCTCGTGTCCGACGGCCCCACCGCTGCCGCGACGATCGGAACGGCGCTGCTGCGCCGCCTCGAGACGCGCGGCCTGGTGGCCCTGGCACACGCCGTCCAGCCACGCCGCCCATCCAGCCACTCCGTCTCGTCAACGTCGGCCTGGGCTCCGCCGCTCACGGCGGAACAGGAGGCTGCCCTGCTGCCGATTGGCGCGGCCATCGCGACTTCAGCCGCCCGGACCCAGGATCTGGGCGACGATGGCAGGCGACGCGAGTTCCTGCTGCACGGCGTCACCGGCTCAGGTAAGACGGAGGTCTACCTGCAGGCCGCCGAGGCGACCCTGAATCAGGGCCGCGGCGTGATCATCCTGGTCCCGGAGATCGCGCTGACGCCGCAGGCGCTGGGTCGCTTCCAGGCACGGTTCGGGGACATCGTGGCGGTGATGCACTCGGGCATGAGTGCGGGAAGGCGCTACGACGAGTGGCTGCGTCTGGCTCGTGGCGAGGCGCTGGTCTGCGTCGGTCCTCGCTCCGCGGTGTACGCGCCTCTGTCCGACATCGGCCTGATCGTGGTCGACGAGGAACATGAGAGCTCATACAAGCATGAGAGCGACCCGCGTTACGACGCAAGGACCATCGCGCGCCGGCGGGCTGCTGATCATGGCGCCGTGCTGCTGTCGGGCAGCGCGACCCCGCGACCCGAGGCTGTGCTGGGAGCAGAGCGTCTGCGGATGTCCCAGCGCGTGGACGGTCGTCCGCTGCCGCAGGTCGAGATCCTCGACATGCGGGGTCTCCACAATCCACTGCATCCCGACGCGCGATTGGCGTTGGCGGATTGCAGGCGCGACGGCGGCAAGGCGATCGTGCTGCTGAATCGTCGCGGCTGGTCGAACTTCCTCTCCTGTGGCTCGTGTGGACGGGTCTGGATGTGCCCCAACTGCGAGGTCGCCCTGGTTCTGCATCGCTCGGGAGGCGTGGTGGCCTGCCACCACTGCGGCCATCGCGAACGCGTCCCCTCGCGTTGTCCCGACTGCGGTTCGGTCTCGGTGGCGCGGCACGGGGCCGGAACCGAGCGCATCGAGCACGAACTCGCGCAGGCGTTGGGCGATCCGCAATTTCCGGTTCTGCGACTGGACGCTGATGCCGCCGGGTTGGACGCTCGCGCGCGCATCCTCGAGCGCTTTCACGCGGGCACCAGCGGGATCCTGGTCGGCACTCAGATGATCGCGAAGGGGCATGACTTCGCCGATGTCGGGCTCGGCATCGTGATCGATGCGGACCAGACGCTGCGGTTCCCGGACTTCCGCGCCGAGGAGCGGACGTTTGCGCTGGTCACCCAGCTCGCCGGCCGCACCGGGCGGGGCGGCGCCGGCCGCGTGCTCGTGCAGACGATGGAACCCACGGCTCGCCCGATCATGCTCGCGGCCGAGCACGACTCGGAGACGTTCCTGCGCGGTGAGCTGCGACGTCGCAAGGCGCTCGCCTACCCGCCGTTCACGACCCTGGTCCGCGTCATCTGCGCGGCAGCCGATGCGGGTGCCGCGCATGCCGCGGCGACCGCGGTGCGCGGGGCGATCACGGAGCGCGGCGCGGCGCCGCTCGGGCTCTCGGTGCTCGGTCCCGCCCCGCTGTTCATGTTGCGCGGCAGGTCGCGCTCGCAGCTTGTCGTCAAGGCCACCGACCGTGAGTCCGCGATCCGTGCGGTCGGTGGCGCAGTCGATGCGGTCAGCGCAGACCGATCCCATCGCGAGGTGGCGTTCAGCGTCGACGTCGACCCGCAGTGACGCGATTAGACTGGGCCCTGTGAGCGACGCGATCGACCAATTGGAGGACCAGGAGCAGCTGTCTGCGGCCATGGAGATCGAGGGGGCTGGCCAGGAAACCGACGTCCAGGACGACGCTGATCCCCAGGTCGATCCGGAGATTGCCGCGCGGCGCGATGCTGCGCTGGCGCATGTGCGCAAGTTCGGGGACCCGATCCTGAAGACCAAGGCTCGCCCGGTCGAACATTTCGACGAAGCTCTGCGCGACGAGGTCCAGCGCATGGGCGCATTGATGGACGATGCGCTCGGGATCGGATTGGCTGCGACCCAGGTTGGCGTGCTGCACCGGCTGCTCGTCTACCGCGTTCAGGCGGAGGCGCCGCTCGCGGCGCTTGCGAATCCTGTGATCGAGTGGTCCTCGAGGGAGGATGAGATTGCCGAGGAGGGCTGCCTGAGCCTGCCGTCGGTTCATGTTGAGGTCGAGCGGCCCGTGCACGTGCGGGTCAGTGCGCAGGACGAGTACGGGGAGCCGATCGTCGTCGAGGCCTCCGGCCTCGAGGCGCGAGTGATCCAGCACGAGATGGATCATCTCGACGGCGTTCTGATCCTGGACCGCACGCCTCGGGACCAGCGCAAGGAGGCCATGCGGGCCCTGCGCGAGTGGCAGGAACAGCAGCGGTCCGTGTGAGGACTGTCTACCTCGGCACGTCCGCCTTCGCCGGCGCGGTCCTGCGCCGGCTCTACGACTCGCCCCATCGACCGGCACTGGTCGTCAGCAGGCCGGACAGCCCGCAGGGACGCGGACGCAGGCTCACCCCGCCTCCGACGGTCGAGGTCGCACGGGAGTTGGGACTCGAGGTCTTCCAGCCTGAGGCGGTCAATGACGAGCAGGCGCGGGCACGGATTGCGGACGTCGGTCCGGAGATGCTCTGCGTCTGCGCCTTCGGTGCTCTGATCAAGGAGCCGCTGCTCTCCGATCACGGGATCCTGAACGTGCATCCATCGCTGCTGCCCCGCTGGCGCGGGGCGGCTCCGATCGAGCGGGCAATCCTCGCGGGCGACCGCGAGACCGGCGTCTCGATCATGCGTCTGACCGCGGGCCTTGACAGCGGTCCCGTCTGCCTCCAGGTGCGCGTCGCGATCGAAGCCGACGACGACTTCGGAACGCTGTCGGCCAGGCTCGCCGGTCTCGGGGGTGACCTGCTCGTGGACGCGCTCGACCGGAGCCCTCCCTGCACCGAGCAGGACGAGGCGGCGGTGACGTACGCAGAGAAGCTGACGGCGGAGGATCGTCGCCTGGACCGATCCGAGCCGGCCGAGGCCCAGGTCCGGCGAATCCGCGCGCTGAGTCCACACATCGGCGCCTACCTCGAGCAGCCTGACGGAACCCGGCTTGGCGTCTGGCGGGCCCGCGCTGATGGCGACCGGCTGGAGCTCGAGACGGTCCAGCCACCTGGCAAGCGGCGGATGTCGTTCGCGGACTACGAGCGGGGTCTGAAGCGGTGAGTGTGGCGCCATCGCGACGGGCCGCGTTCACGGTTCTGAGACGAGTCTTCGAGCAGGGTGCCTACGCAGATCGCGCGCTGCATTCGGCCGCTGCCGAACTGGGCCAACGCGATCGCGCGCTGGCGATGACGCTCGTGTATGGGACCGTGCAACGCAGGCGCACGCTCGATCACGTGCTGTCGGCCTTCGTCTCCCGTCCGCTCGACCGGCTCGAGCCGGCGGTTCTGGCGGCGCTGCGACTGGGGCTGTTTCAGATCCTGTTCCTCGGCGGCATCAGCGACTACGCGGCCGTCAACGAGAGCGTGGAGCTCGCCAAGGAGTCCAGTCGGGGCGGCGCTCAGATGGTCAACGCGGTTCTGAGGCGGGCCGGCCGTGAGGGGGAGAGCGAGCTCCTGAAACTCGATGACCGCACCCCCCAGCGTGCCGCGGTGCTGCACTCGGTGCCCGACTGGCTGGCCGAGATGTGGTGGCGTGAGCTCGGCCCGGAGCAGGCACGGGCGCTGCTTGAGAGTGTGAACACGCCGGCCGAGAGCGCCATCCGCGTGAACGTCCTGCGGTCCACGGTCGAGCAGGTGCGGGCGGAGCTCCCTTCCTCTCTCGCCCGCCCGGCACCCGACTGGGACAACCACCCCGATCTTCCTGGTCTGCCTGAGATGCTGGTGCTCGACGGTGCCTTCGATGCCTTCGGATCAGAGCTGTTCAAGCGAGGTGAGCTGATGCCTCAATCACGGGCCTCGGCCGTGGTTGCGCGTGTGCTCGAGCCTCAGGCGGGCGACCGCGTGCTGGACCTCTGCGCCGCGCCCGGCGGCAAGACGACCCACCTCGCGGCGCTGATGGGCGGCCAGGGCGAGATTGTGGCGGTGGAGGTGCATCCGAGGCGTGCGCGGGCGCTTGCGGAGACCTGCGCTCAGATGGGTGCCGAGAACGTCGAGGTGGTTCAGGCGGACGCACGAGAGCTCGGCGAGGTCGGCGAGTTCGATCGCGTGCTAGTTGATCCACCCTGCAGTGGGCTCGGCACACTGCAGGCTCGACCCGACCTACGCTGGCAGCCGCAACGCGGTGAGATCGGGCCGCTCGCGGCCAAGCAGATGGAGCTGCTGATGGCCGGAGCGGGGCGGCTTCGATCTGGCGGTACGCTGGTGTACTCGGTCTGCACGATCAGCCGGAGAGAGGGCCAGGAGGTGGTCGATCGCTTTATGGCACGGCATTCCGGGTTCTCCTGCGAGCGGAGCTGGCAACTGCTGCCATCGGGCGACGGGACGGACGGGTTCTTCGTGTCATTGCTTCGGCGTTCCCGTTGACGTCGTTTAGAGTTGGAAAAGTGGACGATGTGCAGGCGATCATGGGACCTGAGTGCCCCAACTGCCACGAACCGTGGCTGCGGCCGAGCGCGTCGCCGGGGCGATACCGCTGCCTCTACTGCATGAGCCGCTATGAGCTGCAGTCGGTCTGTCCCAACTGCGGTGAGCACTCGACGATCGTGCGGATGTCGACGACCGCGATCGTTCAGTGCAACCACTGCAAGGGGAGCATGCTCAAGGTCCTATGAGAGCCCCGAGGCAGTGAGCGACTCCGAACTCCTGCGATCTCGTCGGGTCGCACCCTCGATCCTGTCGGCCGATCTGGCACGGCTGGGGGCGCAGGTTGACGAGGTTCTCGCGGCCGGGGCGAGGGTCATCCATGTCGACGTCATGGACGGCCACTTCGTGCCGCCGATCACCTTCGGACCGAACGCGGTCGAGGCGCTTGCGGGCCAGATCCACGCGGCCGGCGCGATCATCGACGTTCACCTGATGATCGAGCGCCCAGAGCGACAGGTGCAGGGATTCGTGAGCGCGGGCGCCGACAGCATCACGATTCACGTCGAGGCGACTCCTCACGTCCACTATGCGCTCCAGGCGATCCAGGAGGGCGGCTGCACAGCCGGTGCTGCGATCTGTCCGGCGACTCCGGTCGGCGCGCTCGCCGAGGCGGCCGCCGACGGTGTGCTCGATCTGGCGCTGTGCATGAGCGTGAACCCGGGTTGGGGCAACCAGACGCTGATCGGACACTCGTTTCAGAAGCTTCGCGACCTGCGCGCGATGCTGCCGGGGAGTGTCGCGTTGGAGGTCGATGGCGGTGTGAATCCGGCAACTGCACAGAGCGTCGCCGACGCCGGCGCAAACCTGCTCGTGGCAGGCTCCGCGGTTTTCGGAAGCGACGACCCGGGAGTGGCGTTCCAACAGATCGCCGCAGCGGCCTGGCCCGGGAGTTGATCGACCTATCCTCGGAGAGGTGTCCGTGAACACCGAATCAGACAGCCGGCATCTGGAACGCGCCATCGAGCTGGCCGAACTCGGTGGCAACCGCGTCAGCCCCAACCCGCAGGTCGGTGCGGTGATCGTGCGCGACGGCAAGGTGGTCGGCGAGGGCTTCCATCGCGAGCTCGGCGGCGCGCACGCGGAGGTGGAGGCGATCCGGTCAGCGGGCGAACAGGATCTGAGTGGGGCGACCATCTACGTGTCACTCGAGCCGTGCTGCCACCACGGCAGGACGCCACCCTGCACCGACGCGATCAGGCAGGCCGGGATCGGCCGCGTTGTGGTCGCCTCAGACGATCCATCGGAGCATGCATCAGGGCGCGGGCTCGGGATCCTCAGGGACGACGGCATCGAGGTCGCCGTCGTGGGAGGTGACCTGGCGGAGCGCGCACGGCTTCAGAATCAGCCGTTCCGCAAACACGCCCGCACCGGCAGACCCTGGGTGCTGTTCAAGTCGGCGATGTCACTGGACGGAAAGGTGGCGACGCGCAGCGGCGATTCGAAGTGGATCTCAGGCGAGCGCAGCCGCCGGCTGGCGCACGAATGGCGCGCCGCCAGCGACGCCGTTGCCGTCGGGATCGGCACCGCGCTGGCCGACGATCCCGCACTCACCGCAAGGGTGGGCGGATCGGAGTCGACGATGCTCGCAGGCCGCCAGCCGCGGCGGGTGGTGTTCGACTCGCTCGCGAAGCTGCCGCTGAGCTCGCGGCTGCTCGACGACACGACCGCGGTGCCGCTGACCGTCGTCGTCTCGCGCGCGGCCCCGCGGGCGGCGACTGACGCGCTGGTCGCGCGTGGCGTGAACGTGATCTGTGCCACGGGGGAGAACGAGCCCGCGCGCCTGCGCGCGGCGCTCGATCAGCTCGGTGCCGAGGGCGTCACCTCGATCCTGCTCGAGGGAGGGCCACGACTTGCAGGCGCGTTCCTCGACGCCGGCGAGATCGATGAGATCCGGCTGTTCATCGCTCCGCTCGTGCTCGGAGGGCGCGCCGCTCGCGACCCGCTCGAGAGCGAGGGCGTTGAGGCCATCTCCGATGCGGTGCGTCTCCTCACCCTGAACTGCGAGCGGATCGATGAGGACCTGCTGGTCACGGCGCGGATCAGGGAGTGGTGAGGTGTTCACCGGCCTGATCGAGGATCTCGGAGAGGTGGCTGGGGTAGAGCGCTCCACCGACGGGGTGCGCCTGCGAGTGTCGAGTCAGCTCGCCGCGGAGTTGCGCGAGGGCGACTCGATCGCGGTCAACGGGGTCTGCCTCACCGCGGCCCGCGCTGATCCTGCGGAGTTCAGTGCCGACGTGATGAATGAGACGCTGATGCTGAGCTCACTGGCGGAGCTTCACGAGGGGAGCCGTGTCAACCTCGAGCTCGCGATGCGGGCCGGCGATCGGCTCGGAGGCCACATGGTGCAGGGCCACGTCGACGGCGTCGGGACGGTCGCCGCGGTCACGCCGGACGGCTTCTCGCAGCGCGTCACGATCACTGCAGCGCCGCAGCTGCTGCGCTACCTGGTTCACAAGGGATCGGTCGCGGTCGACGGGGTGTCCCTGACCGTTGCGGGCATCGACGACGAATCATTTACCGTTTCACTGATACCCGAGACGCTGGAGCGCACCAACCTCGGACGCGCCGAGCCGGGAACGAGGGTCAACTTGGAGGTTGACGTGCTGGCCAAGTACATCGAGAGATTGATGCCGGGAAGGACCGCAGCATGAGCGTCGTCCGCAGTCCGTTCGTAACGATCGAGGAGGCGCTGGAGGAGCTTGCGGACGGCAAGATGATCGTCGTCGTCGACGACGCGGACCGTGAGAACGAGGGCGACCTGGTGATGGCGGCACAGTTCGTCACGCCCGATGCGATCAACTTCATGCAGCGCCAGGCAGGCGGTTGGATCTGCCTGACGCTGACGGCCGGGCGCTGTGAGGCGCTCGGTCTCGAGCTGATGACGCTCAAGAACGAGTCGGCCCATGAGACGCCGTTCACGGTCACGATTGAGGCACGCGAGGGTGTCACGACCGGCATCTCGGTCCAGGATCAGGCGCACACGATGCAGGTCGCGATCGATCCGACCAAGGGTCCCGCGGACATTGTCAAGCCAGGTCACGTGCGGCCGCTGCGCGCCAAGGACGGTGGCGTGCTTGAACGCACCGGCCACACCGAGGCGTCGGTGGATCTCACTCGCTTGGCGGGTCTGAATCCGGCAGGTGTGATCTGCGAGATCCAGAATGAGGACGGCTCAATGGCGCGCGGGGCCGATCTCGAGGCCTACGCCTGGAAGCACGGGATGAAGATGATCACGATCGCCGATCTGATCGCCTATCGCCGCAGGACCGAGAAGCTGGTGGAGCGCGTCGTCGCGACGCGCCTGCCCACGGCGTTCGGTGAGTTCGTCGCCTACGGTTACCGGCAGCTGCTGGACGGCAAGCACCACGTGGCGCTGGTCAAGGGCGATGTCGACGGCGCCGAGGACGTGCTCGTGCGAGTGCATTCCGAGTGCCTGACCGGCGATGTGTTCCACTCGCTGCGTTGCGACTGCGGGGAGCAGCTCGAGTCGGCGCTCGCGATGATCGAGGAGGAGGGAACCGGCGTCCTGCTTTACCTCAGCCAGGAGGGGCGCGGCATCGGCCTGCTCAACAAGTTGCGCGCCTACAAGCTTCAGGAGGAGGGCCTCGACACCGTCGAGGCGAACCTGCGCCTCGGGTTGCCGGCCGATCTGCGTGACTACGGGATCGGTGCCCAGATCCTGGTGGACCTCGGCCTCACGAGCATTCGGATCCTCACCAACAATCCGAAGAAGATCTCGGGCCTCTCCGGTCACGGGCTGATGGTCACCGATCAGATCCCGATCCTGCACCGCGCGAACCCGCACAATCAGGCTTATCTGCGCACCAAGCGCGACAGGCTCGACCACATGCTGCACCACCAGGGACTTGCGCTCGACGACGAGATGCTGCGGGACGAGCAGGAGCGTGACGAGGCCGCGAGGGAGCAGAGGCAGGCACGCGATGGCGGATGACGACCGCATTGCGCTGTGTGTGGCCCGGTTCTATGGTGAGTTCGCGGATGCGCTCGAACAGGGAGCGCGTGACGCGCTAACAGACGCCGGCATCAGCGAGATCGACACCTTCGATGTTCCGGGCTCGTTCGAGCTGCCACTTATCTGCCGTTTCGCCGCCGAGAGCGGGCGCTACGTTGCGGTGATCGCCCTCGGTGCCGTGATTCGCGGCGAGACCGACCACTATGACTACGTCTGCTCCGAGACGGCCCGCGGCCTGCAGGACGTGCAACTGCGAACCGGCGTCCCGGTCGGCTTCGGCGTGCTCACGGTCGACAACGCCGAACAGGCTCGGGCGCGGGTCAAGGGCGGCGGGAAGCGCGACACCGGCCGTCATGCGGTCGACGCGGCACTGGCCTCGCTGGCCGTGAAGCGGGAGCTCTCGCAGCGAACGCGGAGAGCCGGGTTCGCCGCGTGAGGTGCGAGCGATGAGCTCCGAGCCGACAGCCGCGAAGGTCGAGGACCTGATCCAGATCGGCGCCGCCGCGGCGGCGCTCGGAGTCAGCGTCGACACGCTCAGGCGCTGGGAGCGTGCCGGCCGCGTGAGCTTCGAGCGTCGGGGTAATCGGCGGTACATGTCCTCGGTCGAGCTCTCCAAGGTCCTGCACGAGCGCGGCGCGAGCGGCCGTTCAAGCGCCCGCAACCACCTCGCGGGTGTGATCGTCGCGGTCAAGCGCGACGAGGTGATGGCCCAGATCGATCTAGTCTGCGGGCCGTACCGAGTGGTGTCTCTGATGTCTCGGGAGGCAGCCGATGACCTCGGCCTCAACCCCGGGGTCAGCGCCACGGCTGTGGTCAAGGCCACCAATGTGATCATCGAGACTCATTAGATTCGCCCGCGACCGCGTATACTCGACCGCCGTATGTCAAAGGTCTGTCACGTCTGCGCCAAGGGTCCTTCCTTCGGCCACTCCCGCAGCCACTCGATGGTTGCCACCAATCGACGGTTCGATCCGAACCTCCAGCGCGTGCGCATCGACGACGGCGGTACGCCGCGTCGCGTGTACGTCTGCACGCGTTGCCTCAAGGCCGGCAAAGTGACCAAAGCCCGCTAGGGCTGCGGTCTCGGCCGTCCATGAGCGACCCTGCCATTCTGCGCTTCCGCTCGCTGGTGGAGGCGGGTCTGGTCGCGCTCGAGGCGCGTCGGCAGGAGGTCAATGACCTGAACGTGTTTCCGGTCGCCGACGGCGACACGGGCGACAACATGGTGCTGACGATGCGCGCCGTGCTGGACGAGCTCGACCGGCTGCTGGCCGCCTCAGAGCAGCGCACGCTCGACGAGATCGGCCGCGACGAGATCGTCGGGTCGGTTGCCCGCGCGGCTCTGCTCGGAGCGCGCGGCAACTCGGGGGTGATCCTCTCTCAGCTGATCCGCGGGGCCGCTGAGGAGCTGATCAGCCGGCCGGGTGAGCTGATCGATCCGGTGCTGATCGGGGCAGCTCTCGCGCGGGCCGCCGATCAGGCCTACGGCTCGGTCCGCGAGCCGGCTGAGGGAACGATCCTGACCGTCGTGCGCGAGATGGCGACGAGGGTCGCGACTGAGCTGGCCCACATGCCCGACGCGCGCCTCGGCACGGAGGCGACCGACGCCCAGCAGGACGCGCTCGCCGCCGAGGTGATGGAGCGCGCCCTGGACGCCGGCCGCCAGTCGGTCGACCGGGGCCCTGACCTGCTGCCGGTGCTGCGTGAGGCGGGCGTCGTCGACGCCGGCGGGTACGGGCTCACCGTCGTGCTTGCCGGCATGGTGGGAGCGCTCCGTGGCACTGAGACCGTGCAGCTCGAGCACCATGCCCCGGCGAGGGTCACACGTCCGCAGCATGATTCGATCGACTTCCGCTACTGCACGAACTTCGCGGTCACCGGCGATGAGTTGGACCAGCGTGGCTACATCGCGGAACTCGAGCAGTTCGGCGACTCGGTGCTGGTCGTCGGCGACCGATCGACGCTCAAGGTGCACATTCACACTGACACACCGGACGCTGCGATGGCGGTGTTCTCACCCCACCGGATCTCCCGGATCGACATCGCCGACATGACCCAACAGGTGTGGCAGCGCGAGGCGCGCCTGTCCGGGCCGGCGCCCGTGTTCGTGGCGGACGCGGGCCCCGACATGCTCTGCGGCGCGGTCGCGGTGGTGACGGGCGATGGCTTCCGCGAGCTGTTCAGGGGCCTGGGGGTCGCCGGCCTCGACGGCGGCTCGACGCTGAATCCGTCGACGAACGATCTGCTTGCCGCGATCCACTCGGTTCCGTCCGAGCACGTGGTGTTGCTGCCGAACAGCTCGAACGTGTTCATGTCGGCGGAGCGAGCCGCCGGGCTCTCGGACAAGCATGTATCCGTGGTTCCGTCGCGCTCGCTGCAGGCCGGGCTGGCGGCCGCGGTCGCGCTTGACCCCACCCGCAGCGCCGCCGACAACGCTGCCGCGATGACCGAGATCCTCGAGGAGCTGCGCACCGGGGCGGTGGCGCGGGCAGCCCGCGACGATGCCCAGGGGCGCTTCAGTACCGGCGACGCGATCGGCTTCGTCGACGACGAGCTGATCGTATGGGGAGATCCAGAGCCGACGCTGCGCGAGGTGATCGCCGAGCTGGCCGATGACGCCGAGCTGGTCACCTGCCTGCGTGGGCTTGGAGCACCACTCGACGACCAGGCGGTCCTCGCACTGGTCGAAGGCGATGTCGAGTTCGAGCTCTCAGACGGCGGGCAGGCCAGTTACTGGTGGCTGCTCTCCGCTGAATGACCGACGCCCAAGCGTCGCCCGGGCCGCCTCAGGCCCGATAGTGGTCCTCGACGTCGTCGTCCTCGACGAGGCTGACGCCGTGCAACCGCTCAATCGCATGCGTCAGCTGCTCGATCGGTGCGGTCAGATCCTCGCGGTCGGCCTTCTGCTCGATCAGAATCCTGACCTCGGCGATCTCACGCGCAAGGAACTCGGCCTCCGCCAGGGCACGCGCATTTGTCTCGCGGTCACGCTCGACCTCCTCCTTGTCGCGATCGGCCTGGCGATTCTGCGCCAGCAGGATCAGCGGCGCGGCGTATGCAGCCTGGGTCGAGAACGCGAGGTTGAGGAGAATGAACGGATACGCGTCCCAGCGACCGATGATCCCGGCGACGTTGAGCAGGATCCAGAAGATGACGAAGATCGTCTGGCCGGCCAGGTAACGCCCCGTGCCGAGGAAACGCGCAACCGACTCCGCCCACCGCGCGAACGCGTCGGAGTCATAGCCACTGCCGCCACCGGAGCCGCGGGGCGTACTGAGATTGTCTTTGCGGGCCATCGTCTTGGTTTTCGTCCATCGGCGTCATCGGCTTTGGTTCTGGTCAGATAGTGGCATGCGTCGTGCGCCAGCCGCGCGGCAGCACATGGTCGAGCACATCATCGATTGTGACAGCACCGACCAGACGGCCCGAGCCGTCGGTCACCGGAAGCGCGACGACGTTGTAGGCGGCGAGCCGGCCGGCGACCTCTCGATCTGACGCCTCGGCCCGCACCGGATCCCATTCCTCGTCGACGCAGCGGCCGATCGGCTTCGACGGCGACTCGCGCAGCAACCGCTGAATCCCCACGACCCCGATGAAGCGGCCCGTGGGCGTCTCGAGCGGCGGCTGGCAGACGAACACCTGTGTGGCGAGCGGCACCGGCAGATCTGGATTGCGCACATGAGCGAGCGCATCGGACACCGTCGCGGTCGGAGCCAGGATGATCGGCTCGGGCGTCATCAGCCCGCCGGCCGTATCGGGCCTGTACACGAGCAGGCGACGGACGCTCTCGGCCTCCTCCGGATCCATCGCGGCCAGCAGCTCCTCCTGGTCGGTCACAGACATCTCGCCGAGGAGGTCGGCCGCGTCGTCGGCCTCCATCTCGTCGAGCACGCGGCCGACGCGCTCCGGGTCGAGCCCCTCGATCAGGCGCACCTGCTCGTCCTCAGGCATCTCCTCGAGCAGGTCGGCCAGGCGATCGTCCTCGAGCGCTGCGGCCAGCAGCCGCCGCCGACTCAGTGGCATGTTGCGGATCTCGTTGGCCATCTCGGCCGGGTGCAGACTTCCGAGCGTCGCCGCCTGCCGGTCGACGGGCCGCTGGTCGGAGAAGAGCTCGCCGGCCTCACTCCAGTCGATCACCTCCGGCGTGCGCTTGCGGCCGGGTATCCGGCGACCGGCGCCGAGTGCCACCGTGGCGACCTCCCAGGCGAACGGCTCGGGGGCCGGCTGCAGCCCGATGTCGACCACGCGCCTGCCGTTCAGGCGCCGACCCAACAGCTCGGCGGAGGCCAGCTTCTCGCCGTCGCGCAGCTCGAACTGGCGCAGGTTGATGGCGCCGCGGCGCAGGCGCAGGCCCCGGGTGTCGATCTCGCCGATGCGGCCGGCACCGATGAACACGCGCCGGCGCTGCATGCTGCCGATCACAAAGCCGTTCACCCGCGGTGGGCGTCCGCCCATGTCGAGCACGACGTCGACCACGTGGCCGACGTCGGAGCCGTCCGCCGCCACCAGCGGTAGGCGTGTCACCCTCGAGACATAGACGATCCGGTCGGTCATGCCCTGAATCCTAGGGCGACCGCCCCGATGGTCAAGCTGTGCAATGGATCGCGACCAGATGCCCAGAGCCTTTGCCAACGCCACCGACCTGACGCCTCGGGAAATGGCTGCCGCGCCGGTGCGCTACCCCTCACCCGCACAGCTGGAGCGGCCGCTCCGTGTTCAGGGCGCCAAGGCCGCGCAGGGCGCCGATGTGCTCGGCCTGCACACCGTCGGCAACCTGCTCGAGCACCTTCCACGCGACCGGCGCGAGGCGCGATCGGTCAGCGAGCTGATCGCGGGGGAGACCGCCACGATCGTGGTCGAGGTCAAGCGGATCGCCTCGCGGCCGGTGCGCCGCCGTGGGATGCGGCCGCTGGTCGAGGCCACCGTCGCCGATGCCGGCGGCAGTCTGCGGGTGACCTTCTTCAACCAGCCGTGGCTGGTCGACCGCTACCCCGCGGGTACCCGGCTGATGCTGCACGGAAAGGCCGACGGCCGCGGTCGGTTCACGGTTCAGGCACACGCGCCTACCGACCAGACTCCGGGCGAGTCCGAATCGCTCCCCACCCACCACCCCGGCAACCCCGGCGTCGCCCACTACCCAGCCACAGACGGGCTGTCCTCGACACAGATCCTGTCGCTCGTGCACGAGCACGTCGCTGGATTTGACGACTTCGTCGAGCCGCTGCCCGCCTCGCTGCGCCTGCGCGAGGGCCTTCTGGACCGCCCTGGAGCCCTGCGCGTCGCGCATTTTCCCGACCAGCTCGATGATTTCGAGGAGGCTCGTCGTCGGCTGGCATTCGAGGAGCTGCTTCTGGACCAGTTGGCGCTGCAGCGCCACCGTCGCAACCGCGCCGCGATCAGCTCCGCATCCCCTCTGGCCGGCCCACGTGAGCTCACGCGCCGCTGGCTCGAGCAGGCGGTGCCGTTCCCCTTGACCGGTGATCAGCAGGCCGCGCTGGAGGCGATCGACGGAGACCTCGCGCGCGGAGAGCCGATGCAACGCCTGCTGATGGGTGAGGTCGGCTCAGGAAAGACGGTGGTCGCGCTCTACGCGATGCTGCGGGCCATCGAGCACGGCTACCAGGCGGCGCTGATGGCCCCGACCGAGACGCTCGCCGAGCAGCACTTTCAGACCGTGCAGTCGCTGCTCGGAGCCGAGTCGGTGAGCAGCGGATTGCTCACCGGCTCGACCCCAGGCCGCCGTCGCACAGACCTCGTTGGCAAGCTCTCGAGCGGTGAGCTGTCGCTTGTCGTCGGGACTCACGCGCTGATCGAGGACAGCATCGACTTCGACCGTCTCGGCGTTGCCGTGATCGATGAGCAGCACCGCTTCGGCGTTGGTCAGCGGGCCGCGCTCGCCGCTGCAAGCGCGGCCCGGCACAGCCCTCACGAGCTCCACATGACCGCCACGCCGATCCCGCGAACACTGGCCCTGAGCCGCTATGCGGACCTTGACATCACGGTTCTGCGCGAGCTCCCGAAGGGGCGCCGACCGATCGCGACTCACGTCTGCTCGACCGACACCGAGCGTGAGCGGGCGTACGCGCGGATCCGTGAGGAGGCCGACAACGGGCGGCAGGCATTCGTCGTCTGTCCGCTGGTCGAGGAATCAGAGGCTCTGCAGGCGCGCGCCGCAACCTCGGAGTACGAGCGCCTCAGAACCGGGCCACTGGCAGGCCATGAGGTTGTGCTGATGCACGGCCAGATGCGCTCTGCCGAGAAGCAGGAGGCGATGGCCCGGTTCGCTGCGGGCGGTGCACAGATCCTGGTGGCCACGACAGTGATAGAGGTCGGCATCGACGTCCCGAATGCGACCGTGATGCTGATCGAGGACGCCGACCGTTACGGGATCTCGCAGCTGCATCAGCTGCGTGGCCGGATCGGCAGGGGCGAGCACGCATCGGTGTGCCTGTTGTTCGGGCGCCGCGACTCACGCCGACTGCAGGCGCTGGCGCGTGAATCGGACGGCTTCCGCCTGGCAGAGATCGATCTCGAGTTGCGCGGCCACGGCGAGTTGTCCGGGACGCGCCAGTCCGGGCACGACATCCAATACCGCTTTGCTGATCTACCCAGGGACGCCGAACTGCTCGAACGGGCGGTGCTTCACAGTCGTTCGCTGCTCGACTCCGATCCGGAGCTCCGTGAGCCCGAGCATGCGCTCCTGGCGGGGGCGCTGCCGCGGATCCTGGCATGAGGGTCGTTGCCGGCATGCACCGGGGACGGCGGCTGCGAGCACCCCATGGCTCCAGTACGCGGCCGACCTCCGACCGGGTGCGCGAGGCGCTGTTCTCGATGCTGGCCTCGGTCGAGGGCGAGCGGGTGCTCGACCTGTTCGCCGGATCGGGCGCGCTCGGCATCGAGGCGCTGTCGCGCGGGGCCGCGGATGCGACCTTCGTCGACTCCGCCGCGGCCGCGACCGCGGCGGTCAGGGAGAACCTGGAGAATCTCGGCCTGCAGGCGGCGGTGATTCAGATGCCGGCGCTCCGCGCGCTGGCTTGCACGCCGGTCGCCGATAGCCAATACGATCTTGTCTTTCTCGACCCCCCATATCGCCTGGCGAGCTCCCTGAGTGATGACCTGTCGCTCGCGCTGTTGCCCGTCCTGTCCAAGCAGGCCAGGATCGTGGCGGAGAGTGACAGGCGAGCGCCCCTGGAGCTGGAGCTACCGCTCCTGCGCGAGCGGCGCTATGGAGACACGCTGATCAGGATTCATGTCGCCCGATAACCGCATCGCAGTCTGCCCCGGCTCATACGACCCGGTCACAAATGGCCATCTGGACGTGATCTCACGGGCCTCGGCAATGTTCGACAAGGTGATCGTGGCCGTCGTCAACCTGCCGATGCGCAAGGGCTCGACGCTGTTCACGGCAGAGGAGCGGGTGGCGTTCATCGAGCACGCCACGGCCGGTCTCGGCAACGTCGTGGCCGAGCCGTTCAGTGTCCTGACAGTCGACTTTGCGCGGTCGCGCGGGGCCAAGGCGATTGTCCGCGGACTGCGAGCGATCTCCGACTTCGAGTACGAGCTCGAGCTCAACCAGCTCAACCGCGTACAGGCCCCGGACATCGAGTCCGTTTACTTGATGGCGTCGGCGAAGTACAGTTTCATCAGATCCAGCGGTGTCAAGGAGCTGGCGACGTTCGGGGGCAGGATCGAGGACCTGGTGCCTGAAGAGGTCGCAGTGGCCTTGCAGGAACGGGTCTCCCGCTGACGAAACAGAGGATCGCGATGGACGTTCTCGTACTCATCGACAAGCTCGACGATCTCGTGCACAACGCAAAGCCGATGCCGCTTACGGATCAGGTGCGCGTGGACAAGGAAGAGATCTACGACATCCTCGACCAGATGCGCGCGACGATCCCCGAGGAGATCAAGCAGGCTCGCTGGATCGTCAAGGAGCGCCAGGAGATGCTGGCCGAGGCCAAGCGCGAAGCCGAGCGGATCGTCAAGGAGGCGCGCGAGCGCCAGGATCGCCTTGTGTCGGAGGAGGAGATCACCAAGCAGGCGGAACGCGCGGCGGAGGACATCGTCGAGGACGCACGTGCGCGTGAGCGCGAGATCCGGCTGGGCGCCGAGGACTACGCCGACGAGATCCTCAACACGCTCGAGGTCAACCTGTCGAAGTTCATCGCCGCTGTGCAGCGCGGGCGCGACCGCCTGGCCGGCAAGGACGAGCACGCCGAAGTCGTCTGAGGGTCCGGTCCCTGCACGGGCCGAATCTTGCATTGAGGTCAGAAATCCCCATGTGATGGGGATTTGAGACCTCAGCACGCGGCTGACTCGAACCTGCGTTCGCCCGTTCCGTCCGGACCGAGCGCGATCCTGAAGCCATGAGTGCCGTCTGGTTGGTCGTCGGAGTGATCGTCGGCGCGGGTGTTACCGCGCTGATCATGCGTGAGCGAATCCGAGCCCTGCGCCAGGGCCAGGAGCAGATGTCCTCGTCGTTCAGGGCGATGAGCGCCGAAGCGCTGGACGCGAGCGTCAAGCAGCTGACCGAGTTGGCGAAGACACAACTGCAGGTCAGCCAGGCGCAGGCCACGGGTGAGATCGACAAGCGTCGGCTAGCTGTTGAGCAGATGGTGAAGCCGTTGTCCGATCAGCTGCAGCGTGTCGACCAGCAGCTGCTGGCTCTCAACAAGGAGCGCCACGAATCACGCGGCATGCTCGCGCAGCAGATGCGGCAGCTGGCCGAAGGAAACGAGCGCCTGCGCAGTGAGACCGGAGCGCTGGTGACCGCGCTGCGCAAGCCGAACACGCGCGGCCAGTGGGGACAGATGCAGCTGCGCAAGGTGGTCGAGCTGGCGGGCATGGTGCGCCACTGCGACTTCAACGAGCAGGCGAGCTTCGACGGTGACGAGCGCACGATGCGACCGGACATGGTGGTCAACCTGCCCGGCGGCAAGCACGTGGTCGTCGACGCGAAGGCGCCGCTGCAGGGCATCCTCGACGCCTACGAGGCCCCGGATGAGGAGACGCGGGCCCAGCACCTGCAGGCACACTCGCGGCTGCTGCGCAAACACGTCAAGCAGCTCGCGGACAAGGCCTATTGGAACGGTATGGACTCGGCACCGGACTTCGTCGTGCTGTTTCTGCCGGGCGAGCATCTGTACGGCGCCGCGCTCGACGGCGACCCGGAACTGATCGAGGATGCGATGGCGCGCCGAGTGCTGATCGCGACGCCGACGACGCTGCTCGCGCTGCTGCACTCGGTTGGATATGGCTGGCAACAGGAGCGCGTGGCCGAATCGGCTCAGGCGATCTCCGAGCTCGGCCGCGAACTGCACGGCCGGCTCGCGAAGCTTTCCAGCCTGGTGGCGACTCTCGGAAACCGCCTCAACAGCACCGTGAAGGCCTACAACGAGGCCGTTGGCTCCTATGAGGCGCGCGTGCTGCCCAGCGCGCGCCGGTTCGCTGAGCACGGGGCGGTCGCGAGTGGCGCCGAGTTGGAGCCAGTCGAACAGATCACCCAGGTTGCCCGCGAGGTTCGGATCGCGCCGGACGACGAACGCGCGGTTGCCGCCGTTGAGGAGGCCGACCGTCCCCGGGCGCTGTTCGATGACCTGAGTGCGGCGCCCTCACGGCGCCGGCTCCGAGCCGCCGAGTAGCTCGACGCCAGCTGTCGGGGACCACTCGCGAGTCCTAACCTGGATGCTGTGACGACGCCCGTCGACAGCTTCGATCTAAATGGCATGCGCCTCACCTCGGGAGAGGGGAGGCGGCTCGATGTCGCGGTGCAGATCGAGCCGTTCGAACTGGGCAGCGATCGTTACGCAGTGACTCCTGCGGTGGTGCCAGTGCGGCTGGACGTGTCGCGCACCACCGGTGATGGCTTTGCGCTGCGCCTGCGGTTCACGGCGACGCTCGCGGGCCCATGCATGCGCTGCCTGGAGCCGGCCGACGCCGACCACGTGGTCGACGTGCGCGAGGTATCCCAGCCGAATGCGGGCGAAGAGCTCGACTCACCCTACGTCGAGCGTGGCACGCTCGACCTCGCCGCATGGGCTCGCGACGCGCTCGCGTTGAACCTGCCGCGGGCGATCCTGTGTCGTGAGGACTGCCTCGGCTTGTGCCCGGTGTGCGGCGCCAACCTCAACACGGCCGGCGCCGACCATGCTCATGAACGGGAGCCGGATTCCCGTTGGGCGAAGCTCTCCGAGATCAAATTCGACTCCTGAGCCTGCTACTTTCCTCGGTCATGGCCGTTCCCAAGCAAAAGCAGTCTCACTCGCGCACGACCAAGCGCCGCTCGACCCACAAGGTCAGTGCGGCCGCGACGAACGCGTGCCCCCAGTGCCATAGCCCGCGTCTGCCGCACCGTGTGTGCCCGGTCTGCGGTAGTTACAAGGGGCGCACCGTGGTCAACACCGACTCCTCGCTCGACTGAGGCATAAGTCACCGATGGTGACGGTCGCCGTCGACGGTAACGGGGCCGATCTGGGTCCCGACGAGGTCGCGCAGGGCGCGTCGCTCGCGGCGACCCGCGGCGTGCGCGTGCTGCTGTTCGCCGATGCATCGCGGATCTCCGGCGTCGGAGAGGGCGTCGAGGTGATCGACGCGCCCGTCTCGATCGCAAAGACCGGCGACCCCGCCTACGCGGTGCGATCGACACCGCAGGCATCGATCGTGCTGGCGACCAGGGCCGTGGCCGACGGGCGCGCACAGGCGCTCGTATCCGGCGGTTCGACCGGGCCGGCGTTGGCGGCCGGACTGTTCCACCTCAAGCGCGACCGTGGCATCTATCGCCCCGCGCTGGCGCTGCCGCTTCCGCGTCCCGGCAACCGCCCGGTGCTGCTGTTGGACGTCGGCGCCAACGTCAGCTGCAGGCCGGAGCATCTGGTGCAGTTCGCCCATATGGGCTCGGCATTCGCCCAGGCGGTGCTGGGATTCGACGCGCCGCGCGTGGCGTTGCTCTCAAACGGCGAGGAGCCGGCGAAGGGAACACCGGATATCAAGGTGGTTCATGACCGCCTGAGCGGAGCCGGTGGCGCCGGGTTGCGGTTCGTAGGCAACGTCGAGGGCACGGACGTCCTGCGGGACAGCGCCGATGTCGTGGTCGCCGACGGCTTCACCGGGAACATCGCGCTGAAGCTGATCGAGGGCGTCTCTGGGCAGACCCTGCGCCTGCTGCGTGATGCCGCCAACCGGTCACTGCGGGCAAAGGTCGGTGGTTTCCTGCTGAAGCCGTCGATTCAGGGCCTGCGCGAGGAGATCGACCCGGAGGTGACGGGGGGCGCCTACATGCTTGGTCTTCGCCAGATCGGGATCGTCTGCCACGGTCGATTCACCCGCAACGGGTTTGCCCGCGCGATGGAGGTCGCGGCGCACGGGGTCGAGGAGAACGTGATCGCCCGGACACGAGCGGCGCTCGAGGAGGCGGGGGCCCTTCGCCGGCCCGGTGGCGACTCCGACGATGAACCAGCTGCAAAGGACGGGGAACCGCTTTCCCCGTCCGAGCCGGGAGCTACGGTTGCTCGCCCATGACTCGTGAGCAGGTTCTCAGCGTGGTCCGCACGCATCTGGCCGACGAACTCGAGATCGATCCAGACTCGATCAACGAGACGACGCGCTTCCGGGAAGACCTGGACGCCGACTCGCTCGATCTGTACACGCTGGTCCAGGAGCTCGAGGACAGCTACGGCGTGAAGATCTCCGATGAGGAGGCTGTGACGATCCTCACCGTCGGGGAGGCGGTCGAGTTCGTGCTCGCGAGCGGGATCACGACCGCGAGCGATGTCTCCGGTGACGACTGAAACGGTCCCATCCGGCGAGCCGGTTGCAGAGCTGCGCGACCTGCTGGACGCGCTGCCTCCGGAGCTCGCTCGCACCGTGTTCACGCACGCGTCCTGGACCCCGAAGCGGGCCGAGTCCTATGAACGGCTGGCGTTCCTGGGTGACAGCGTGCTTTCGCTGGCGGTGACCTCGCATATCTTTCCGCTGCTCGAACCGGGTCGCTACGGAGCGGGCGACCTCACCAAGATTCGGGCGCAGACCGTTTCCGGGCGCTCCTGCCGGGCGGTTGCGGAGCGCCTGGGTGTGCCCGAGCGGCTGGCCGCCGCCGCACCTCCGGCCGCAGCGGCCGGCGTACCGAGTCTGATCGCCACCGAGCGCGTGCTGGCGTCTATCACGGAGGCGGTGATCGGCGCCTGTTACCTGCAGTTTGGCTACGAGCCCGTCGCAGCGGCGGTGGTTCAGGCGTTCCAGCAGGAGCTGGCACACGCGCTCGAGCATCCCGTCGACTTCAAGTCGGCGCTGCAGGAACGACTGGCCCGCCGTGGCGCCCTGGTGAGCTACAGCGTCCTTGCGGAGACCGGCCCACCCCACGACCGCACGTTCACGATTGCGGCGCGGATCGGGGACGAGGAGATCGGTCGAGGAACGGGCCGCAGCAAGAAGGATGCCGAGCAGGCCGCCGCCGAGGAGGCGCTGGCTCACGTCACAGTCGCCGGAAAGGGTCAGTAGGGGGAAGCTGCGTGTATCTGAAGAGCATCACGATGAAGGGGTTCAAGTCGTTCCCGGACCGAACCCGGCTCGAGTTCGGCCCAGGCACGAGCGTCATCGTCGGCCCCAACGGCTCTGGGAAATCCAACGTCACGGACGCCGTTCTCTGGGCGCTCGGCGAGCAGTCGCCGATGGCGGTGCGTGGCCACTCGATGCAGGACGTCATCTTCGGTGGGGCGCCAGGACGTCAGGGTGCCGGCAGCGCCACGGTTGAGCTGGTCCTCGACGACGGCGAGGGGGTGCTGGGCCTCGGGCCCGAGATCTCGATCCTGCGGCGGCTCGACCGAAACGGCGAGGGCGAATACAGGATCGGCGGAGCGAGGTGTCGTCTGATCGACGTGATCGAGGTGCTGTCCGATACCGGACTGGGCAAGGAGATGCACTCGGTCATCTCGCAGGGCCGGGTCGAGGCGATCGTGACCTCGAGGCCGCGTGACCGCAGACTGCTGATCGAGGAGGCCGCCGGCCTCGGCAAGCACCGCAAGCGCCGCCGCCGTGCCCAACTCAAACTCGGGCACACGCAGGACAACCTCGACCGCGCGCTCGATGTCGAACGCGAAGCCCGATCGCGCCTGAAACCGCTCAAACGCCAGGCGGAGGCCGCGGAGCTGCACGAGCGCATCCATCGCCAGGCGCTCGAGGTCCGCTGGGAGCTCGCACGGGATGAGCTGCGCTCGCGCCGTTCGGAGCTTGCGGCCGCTGCCGAGCGGGCCGCAGAGGTCCGCGCGGAGCGTGGTCGGATCGAACAGGAACTCGAGGTCGTCGGTGCCCGGCGGCGCCAGGCTGAGGAGGCACTCGCCGCCCGCTCGAGCCAGCGCGAGGAGCTCTCGCGTCGAAGCTTCGCGGCTCAGGCCGCAGCCGATCGGGTCGGCTACCGAGCCGACACGGTGCGCGATGCCGCCCAGACCGTGTCCGACAGGCTCCGTGGGGCTGACGCTCGCCTGCAGCAGCTCCTCGTGGCTGCCGCGGCCGATACGCCGGATCCTGAGGCGCAGGAGCGGATCACTGTGCTGAGCCGCGAGCTCGAGGGACTTGAGCGTGACCGCGAGGCTGAGCTCGCACGCCAGCTCGTGGAGCTCGAGCGGCAACTGGCCGTTGCCGCTGAGCTCGAGCAGGCGCGAGCTGGGACGGTCGAGGTCGCCAGAGCCGCGCGCGAAGCTGCGGAGAGCGCTCATGAGACCGCGCGCGCCGCGGTTCGAGAGGCCGAACGGCTCGTTGAGGCCGCCCGCCGCGAGAGCGCCCGCGTCGGCGGTGAACTGGCTGCCGTCAATCAGTTCCTGCGGGGGCACCAGAGCGCCCCGGGAGGTGCCCGCTCCCTGGCAGACGAGTTGACTGTCGCACCCGGCTATGAGCTGGCCGTCGCTGCCGCGCTCGACGGCAGGCTCGGGGCGGCGCTGCTCGACGACCGGGCCTCCGCCGGCGAACTGCTCGACAGGGCCGGGCGTGACGGTGGTCGTGTGCTCGTGTTGCGTGAGCTCGCCGGTCGCGGTGCCGACCCTGCCGCACCACCCATCCCTGGATCGACCGAACTCCGTGACTACGTATCCGGGGACAGCCGGGCCGCGGCGATAGCTCGTGATCTCCTGCGCGGGGTCTGGGTCGTCGACGATGTGTCCGCCGTCCCGGACAGCTTTGCAGGGGTTGCGGTGACCTCGGCCGGGCGGGTGTACTCCGGCCTCAGCGGCGAGCTGCGGCAGGCCGCGAAGGTCGGCGAGGAGCGCGTCCTGGCCGAGCGCAATCGCCGTGAGGAGCTGGTCAGGGCCAGCGAGGCGGCCGCCCAGGCCGAGCACGCGGCGCGGGGCGATGTCGAGAGCGCCGCGGCGCGCGTGGCGGAGCTTGATCTGGCCCGGGAGCAGTCGATCGCCGACCAGCGGGTCGCCCGAGACAGCTTCGACGAGGCGGTTGAGGACCAGCGACGGCTGACCGCCGCGATCGCGCGGCGACGCACCGCTCCCGATGAGGGCTCCGGGGCCGACCGGCGCGCTCAGGTCCAGGCGCAGCTCGCCGCCGAGCGTGCGCGGCTCGAACAGGCCGAGCGCGAGCGGAGCCGGCGAGAGCATCAGATCCGCCAGTTGCGCGCCGAAATCGCGCGCGACGAGCAGCTCGCCCCCCAGATCGTCGCGCTGCACGCAGAACTCGAAACCGTTGGCAGCGCCATCGCCGAGTGCAAGTCGCGGTTCGATACAGAGCTTGCTCGCGACCGCGAGGTGGGGGAGAGCGTGGCGGCGCAGCTGCGTGCATGCGCCCAGGAGGAGGCGGGTATCCAGTCACGCCTGCATGCGGCAGGCGAGGCCCTTACCGCTGCGGAGGTGCGCTCCCAGCGCTCACGCGACCAGGCTTCCGACGCGGAGCAGACGCTGCGTGAGCTCGCTGGCGAGCTGGACCTACAGCCCGATGCGGCCGAGGAACCGCTCGCGGAGGAGCGCCGCGAGGAGTTGCGAACCCGATTGGAGCGGCTCGCCAAGCGTCGCGACCAGCTGGGGCCGGTGAACCCGCTCGCGCAGGACGAGTACGCCGAGGCGCTCGCGCACGTGGAGGAGCTCGAGACCCAGCGCACCGATCTGGAGACAGCGCTGCGAGAGCTGGAAGGCCTGATCCGCGACACCGACAGACAGATCCGTGAGACGTTCGAAGAGACCTTCGCGGCCGCTGCACAGAACTTCGAGGAGCTCGCGTCACGCGTATTCCCGGGCGGCAGCGGGCGTCTGCGATTGGTCTCCGAGTCCGAGGGCCGCGCCGCGGTGATCGGCGGTCAGAAGCTCGAGGAGGCCGCAGACGCAGAGTCTGACGCCGAGGGCGACGATGAGGCCCAGGCCGACGGTGCGGACGCCTCAGATGACGAGGATCTGCTCGGGGTCGAGATCGAGATCACGCCTGCGGGCAAGGCGATGAAGCGATTGACGCTGCTCTCCGGAGGCGAGAAGTCAATGACCGCACTGGCCTTCCTGTTTGCGGTGTTCCTTGCGAAACCATGCCCGTTTTACATCATGGACGAGGTCGAGGCCGCGCTCGACGACGTCAACATCTCGCGGTTCCTGGATCTGCTCGACACCTACAACGACCGCGCCCAGTTCATTGTTGTGACCCACCAGAAGCGCACGATGGAGGCCGCCGACTCGCTCTACGGCGTTTCGATGGGTGGGGACGGCATCTCCAAGGTGATATCTCGGCGCCTACCGGTGCGCGAGGCCGCATAGGTGGCGCGCGACTGGTCCGACCTGTTCGTCGTCGACGGTGTCGCCGTCAGTGGGGCCGGCCGGGAGACGGAGCCGGTTGCCGCTGAGCGGCGTCGGGGAATGTTCTCCCGGCTCCGCGAGAACATGCGCAAGACGCGCCAGGCACTCGGCGCCGAACTGCAGGCGACGCTGTTCGAGGAGTTGGACGACGAGACCTGGGAGCGGCTCGAGGAGGCCCTGATCTACGCCGACGTCGGCGCCCGCACGACCGCGCAGGTGGTGGGTCAGCTCGAGCGGGAGGCAACGCAGGGTGAGATCACCGGGGGTGAAGCGCTGACCGCCCGCCTCACCGAGTTGCTGGCCGAGACCGCGCGGGTTGGCGACGACCACATCGATCTCCGCGCCAAGCCGACCGTGATCTTGATGGCCGGGGTGAATGGAACGGGCAAGACAACTACCACCGGAAAGCTCGCACATCACCTCAGCCGCGAGCTCGGCCACACCGTTGTGCTCGCGGCCGCGGACACCTTCCGCGCAGCTGCGGTCGAGCAGCTCGAGCAGTGGGCGCGGCGGGCTGGTGCCGAGTTCGTCCGCGGTCCCGAGGGAACCGATCCCGGTTCGGTCGCGTTCGAGGGAGTCGCGACCGCGGTCGAGGGCGAGGCGGATGTGCTGATCGTCGACACGGCCGGCAGGCTGCACACCCAGGACGACCTGATGGGAGAGCTCTCGAAGATCAGGCGCGTGATCTCCAAGCAGCTCCCTGATGCGCCGCATGAGACGCTGCTCACCGTCGACGCCACCACGGGCCAGAACGGCCTGCGACAGGCGCAGCTGTTCTCGCAGGCGATCGACGTGACCGGGCTCGTCCTGACCAAGCTCGACGGCACGGCCAAGGGGGGTATCGCGCTGGCGATCGCCACAGAGCTGGGGATTCCGGTGAAGCTGATCGGCATCGGGGAGCAACTCGACGATCTGCGGCCGTTCGATGCCACCGACTTCGCGCGCGCCCTGGTGAGCTGAGTCGCCGGCTCTGCGGCCGCGCTGCTCTGCCAGAGCGTGAAGCTGCCCGTTCTGGGGAGTAAGCTCGCCGCAGATGGATGCTTGGATCGTCTGGCTGGTCGTGGCCTGCGGCCTTGGTGCCGGGGAGCTTCTGAGCGGCTCAAGCTTCTTTCTGGCACCGTTCGCGATCGGTGCTGCCCTCGCCGCCGGTGCCGACGCGGTGGCCGGAGGGGTGGCTGCCTGGATCGTCTTCATCCTCACCTCGGTTCTGACCGTGTTCACGCTCAGGCCGTTCGTTCAGCATCGGCTACTGAAAGGGCCGACGCTGCGGACCGGTGGGGCTGCGCTGGTCGGCAAGCGCGCCGTCGTGCTCGAGCGCATCGCCAACCACGAAGGGGTGGGTCGGGTACGGATCGAAAGTGAGGTCTGGACGGCTCGGTCCTTTGATGATGATCGCGTAATCGAGCCGGGCACGAGCGTTGAAGTCGTCGACATCAGGGGCGCGACCGCGCTCGTAATGGAGTGAGAAAGGGAGCGCTGAATGGTTGAGGCGATCGCTGCTGCAATCGTTGTGATCTTTCTGCTGATCGCTGTGGCACGAACGGTCCGGATCGTGCCACAGGCCAGCGCTGGAATCGTGGAGCGCCTGGGGCGGTACCACCGCACGCTGACACCCGGGATGACGCTCGTGGTGCCATTCGTCGACCGGCTGCGACCACTGATCGATCTGCGGGAGCAGGTCGTCTCCTTCCCGCCGCAACCGGTGATCACGGAGGACAACCTCGTGGTCCAGATCGACACAGTCCTCTATTTCACGGTCAACGATCCGCGGTCGTCGACGTATGAGGTCGCCAACCCACTTCAGGCGATCGAGCAGATCACGGTCACAACGCTGCGCAACGTGATCGGGTCGCTCACCCTGGAGCAGGCGCTGACCAGTCGCGATCACATCAACACTCAGCTGCGCGGCGTGCTCGACGAGGCGACCAACAAGTGGGGCATACGCGTGAACCGGGTCGAGATCAAGTCGATCGATCCCCCGGCCTCGATCCAGGAGGCGATGGAGAAGCAGATGCGCGCGGAGCGTGACCGCCGTGCCGTGATCCTCAATGCCGAGGGCGTGAAGCAGGCCGCGATCCTGACTGCTGAGGGCGCTCAGCGTGCCGCGGTTCTGACCGCTGAGGGTGAGAAGCAGGCCGCGGTTCTGCGTGCCGAGGGCGAGGCCCAGGCGATCGGAACCGTATTCGGCGCGATTCACGCGGGCGATCCTGACCCGAAGCTGCTCAGCTACCAGTACCTGCAGATGCTGCCGAGGCTGGCGCAGGGGGACGCCAACAAGGTGTTCCTGATCCCGTCGGAATTCACCCAGGCGGCGGGAAACCTCGGGCGGCTGTTTGGACAGAGTGACCAGAAGGATGGCTCTGACGACGACAAGTCGTAGCGAATCAGCGAACCCGAAGCGCCAGAGGGGTTAATCTCTCGCGCCTACCGTTGGACAGTCGGCCAATCCGTGACGGACGGTGTTGGCAGAAAATGCCCAAACCGAGCGCCGAGGCCATGCGCCGTTGACCGGCGCGCACCGAAGCACAACCAGAGGGAGCTGTATGTCGGCTGTTAGTGATGTAGGCCCTGCGAAGCGGGACCGCGAGGCGCACGAACACTCCCTCGAGCGCAACGCCCTGGGCTTCTGGGACGCAATTGTCATGGCAGTTGCGGGGAGCGCTCCCGCCTATTCGATTGCGGCCACCACGGCGGCGATCGTCGCTGCGGTCGGCTTCGCGGCGCCTGCCTCGCTGCTGTGGTGCGGGATCCCCATGATGGGGATCGCCGTCGCCTATCACCACCTGAACAAACTGGGTGCCAGCGCAGGAGCGGCCTACGAATGGGTCGGTCGCGTTCTCCATCCGATCCTCGGCTTCTTCACCGGCTGGGGTCTGGTCGTTTCGGCGACGATCTTCATGGTCGCCGGCTCGATTCCGGCCGGTCAGGTCACGTTGTCGCTCTTCAGCGCAAGCGCCGCCAGTCACGCCGGCTGGGTCACGTTCGTAGGTGCGCTGTGGTTCCTGGTGATGGCCTACTTCGTCGCCCGCGGCGTACGGATCACCGCCAATGCGCAGTGGATCATGTCGTCGATCGAGGTGCTGCTGCTAGCGGTGTTCGGCGTGCTCGGCATCTTCCACCACCACAGGATCAGCTTCTCCCCGAGCTGGCTCGGTTTCAGCCACTTCGGCTCGTTCAACGTGTTTGTGGCAGGCGCCCTGCTCGCCGCCTTCTACTACTGGGGCTGGGATGTCTCCTCGAACCTCGGCGAGGAGACCGAGGACAGCCACAAGAACTCCGGGATCGGCGGAATCATCGGCGTGTTGATCGTGTTCGTCCTGTTCGAGCTGTTCACGATCTGCATCAACATGGTGATGTCGCAGCCGGCGATCCAGAGCAGCAGCTCCAACGTGCTCGAGGCCTACGGTCGCGTCATCGGCGGGGGTTTCGGCGCCAAGATGATGATCATCGCGGTCGCGCTCTCGACGATCGCCACGCTTGAGACAACGCTGATCCAGGTCACCCGCTCACTCTTCGCGATGTCGCGCGAAAAGACTCTGCCGAAGGCGTTCGGCGTGCTGCATCCGACCTGGAACACGCCGGTGTTCGCGACTGCTGTGGTTGCGATCGTCTCGCTCGTCTTCTTCGCCCTGTCGCAGTTTCTTGGGTCGATCGGCACCGTCCTCGATGACGCGATCAGCTCGATCGGCCTTCAGATTGCGATCTATTACGCGCTCGCCGGCTTCGCGGCCGTGGTCGCCTTTAGAAGGCTCCTGCTCAAGTCCGTCTCCAACTTCCTGCTGATGGGCGTGTTCCCGTTCTTCGGTGCAGCGTTCATGACGTTCATATTCATCAAGTCGATCCCAGGTCTGTCGACCGTGGTTCTTGCGATCGGGCTCGGGGGAATGGCGCTCGGAATCATCCCCATCGTCTACTACTACATGAAGGGTGCCGAGTACCTGCACCAGCGGCCGACGCTTGGCAGTGTCCTACCGGCAGATGAGTTTGCGAGCAACGACGTCGCGAGGATCGACTGAGCTGTCTGCAGGCGACCGCTCCGCTTAGGACCGGGCCTGGTCAAGCGGGACCAGGCCCGAGCGCCTAAGCTCAGTTCAGATGTTCGATTCACTGGCTGAACGCCTTCAGGCAACCCTCGCGGATGTTCGCGGCCATGGCACGCTGACCGAGGCCGACATCAACAGCGCGATGCGTGAAATACGCCTCGCGCTGCTTGAGGCCGATGTCAACTTCCAAGTTGTGAAGAGCTTCACGAGTGCGGTCAAGGAACGTGCACTGGGGGCGGACGTGATCGGCCAGCTGAACCCGGGCCAGCAGGTGATCAAGATCGTCAATGACGAGCTGACCGCGCTCATGGGCGGCGAGTCGGAGGAGATCCGCTTCTCATCACGACCTCCGACCGTGGTCCTGATGGCCGGCCTGCAGGGCTCCGGCAAGACGACCGCGACGGCCAAGCTCGCTCGCTACTTCAAGGAGGAGCACGGATCCTCGGTCGCCGTCGCCGCCTGCGACGTATACCGCCCCGCCGCGGTCGAGCAGCTGATCCAGGTCGGCGGCAGAGCGGGGGCCGATGTCTACGAGCAGGGGACCGACCGAACCCCGGTGCAGATCGCGACCTGGGCGCGCGACCGCGCGCAATCCGAGGGCAAGGATGTCCTGATCATCGACACCAGCGGTCGTCTGCATATCGACGCGGAGCTGATGAAGGAGCTGGCCGACATCAAGAAGGCGACCCGGCCGGATGCCGTGCTGCTGGTAGTGGATGCGATGACGGGGCAGGACGCGGTTCAGGTTGCGGAGCAGTTCGGCGAGACCGTCGACTTCGACGGCGTGATCATGAGCAAGCTCGATGGCGACGCTAGAGGCGGCGCTGCGCTCTCGGTCAAGGCGGTCACCGGCAAGCCGATCATGTACGCCTCAACCGGAGAGAAGCTCGACCAGTTCGAGCGCTTCCATCCCGACCGCATGGCGCAGCGGATCCTCGGCATGGGTGACGTGCTGACGCTGATCGAGCGGGCCACCGGCACCTATGACGAAGAGCAGGCCCGGGAGCTCGAGCGCAAGTTTCGCAAGCAGGAGTTCGACCTCGAAGACTTTCTCCAGCAGCTTCGACAGATTCGGAAGATGGGGCCCCTCCAGAACCTGCTCGGGATGATCCCCGGGATGGGCAAGGAGCTGCGCGGCGTGAACGTCGACGAACGGGAGTTCGACCGCATCCAGGCGATCATCCTCGCGATGACACCACGGGAGCGCCGTCACCCCGAGCTGATCAAGGGTTCGCGTCGGCTGCGGATCGCCAAGGGCTCAGGCACGAACGTGCAGGCCGTGCGGGCCTTGATCAAGCAGTTCGAGCAGATGCGAAAGGTGATGAAGGTCGTGGCCTCCGGCAAGACCCCGGACCTCCAGGCACTTATGCGCCAGGCACGCTAACCTCTCTCAACTATGGCAGTGAGACTTCGACTAACGCGCGTCGGCGGACGCAAGAACCCCATCTGGCGGGTTGTTGTCGCCGATCAGCGCTCCAAGCGCGACGGCCGAGTGATCGAGACCGTCGGGCACTACAACGCACAGACCGAGCCGTCGACCATCGTGCTCGACGAGGCTAAGGTCAAGGACTGGCTCGCCCGCGGCGCGCAGCCCACTGACACGGTCAAGAAGCTCCTGCGTACGCAGGGCATCGCCGGTTGAGCAACGACACCTCCTCGCCACGCGGTCTTCTCGAGTATGTGGCTCGTGGGCTGGTGGACGACCCGGACGAGGTCAGGGTCGTTGAGGTTCGCGAGGACGACGACAGCGTCGTCCTCGAGCTCTCCGTCGCGCGGGACGATTACGGCAGCGTGATCGGCCGCGGCGGGCGCACGGCCACGGCTCTCCGCACCGTCGTCAAGAGCGCGGCGGCCCGACACGGCCACCGCGTGTTCGTCGACATCATCGACTGACCGAGCCGGCGTGTCGGACGCCGAGGACAAGCCGCGGTGGCTGCATGCGGGACGTGTTGGTCGTCCACATGGGCTTGACGGCAGCTTCCACGTTGTCGGGCAGAACGCTGAACTGCTGCGTGCCGCCGAGCACGTCCAGGTCGCCGGAACCGAGCGCAAGGTTGACCGTCGAGCCGGCCACGACGGTCGCATGATCCTGCGCTTCGCCGGCTCCAGCAATCGCGAGGATGCTGAGGCGTTGCGCGGGGCGGAGCTGCTCGTCAGCCGAGATCAGGCACCTGAACTCGAGGAGGACGAGTGGTGGGCCGAGGACCTTGAGGGGTGCACAGTGCGCGACGGCGAGCGCATCGTCGGCACCGTGACCCGTCTGCTGGCGCTGCCGTCCTGTGAGGTCTTGGAGGTTGAACGCACCGGGGGTGGCACCGCGCTGCTCGTGCCGCTGGTCTCCGACGCGGTGCGTCTGGTCGATCTCGAACGCAACGAGATCGATGTGGACCTGGTGTTCCTCGGGGAGGCGTGAATGGAGATCGACGTCTTCACCCTGTTCCCGGAGGCCTTCGCGTGGTTCGAATCTCAGCGACATGTCCAGAACGCCCTGGCCGCCGGGCATCGGCTCGGCTATCTCAACTACCGTGACCACACCCCCTTGACAGGCGGACAGGTCGACGACACGCCCTTCGGGGGCGGTGCGGGAATGGTGCTTCGGGTTGACGTGGTCGAGGCGGCGATCCGCGCCCGGTACCGAACCGATCCCACCGAGCTGCGCAGTCGACGCCGGGTCCTGGCGCTGACTCCCGGCGGGAGGGTGCTCGATGACGCGTTCGTCGACGAACTGGCCGCTGAGCCGGCGCTGACCTTGCTGTGTGGGCGCTATGAGGGGTTCGACGAACGCATCATCGAGCACTTCACGAGCGATCGTCTCTCGATCGGGAGATATGTGTTGGCCGGCGGAGAACTGGCGGCGATGGTCGTCTGCGATGCGATCCTGCGCAAACAGCCGGGCTCGCTCGGTCACGCCGAGTCGGCACTTGAGGAGTCATTCAGTGACGCTCTGGATGGCGCACCCGAATACCCGCATTACACCCGCCCCGCCGAATATCGCGGCTGGGCTGTCCCAGAGGTTCTGCTGTCAGGCCACCACGCGAACATCCGCGACTGGCGACTCGAGCAGGCACGACTTCGGGACGACCGGCCCCGGACCGGGCCCAGTGGGTGAGCGTGCGCTTCGCGCCCCGTTCGCTACCATAGTCGCCCGCGCGCTCTACAGCTGCGCACTTTCTTCCTGTCCGTTTTGACCCCAAGCCGGTGCTGCCGGCAATACGAGAACGAGCCATGAGCACCGTCATCGAAAGTTTGGAGCGCGCACAGCTCCGTCGAGTTCCGCAGTTCGACGCCGGCGACCGCCTGCGCGTCCACTTCCAGGTCATCGAGGGCACCCGCCGTCGTACCCAGGTGTTTGAAGGTGTAGTCATCAAGCGCCAGGGTCACGGGGCGCGTGAGACCTTCACGGTGCGCAAGCAGTCCTTCGGGGTTGGCGTCGAGCGTACGTTCCCGGTGCACTCGCCGAAGATCGAGAGGATCGAGGTCGCTGCTCGCGGCGATGTGCGCCGCGCCAAGCTCTACTACCTGCGCGACCGCGTCGGCAAGCGCGCCCGTGTTCGCGAGCGTCGCAACATGGGTCCGGAGGAAGTGATCGAGCGCGAGCTGCTCTACGGCAAGGCGTTCGCCGAGGCGGAGCCGACCGAGGCAGCGCCGACCGAGGCAGCGCCGGAGGCCGAGGTCGAGGCCGTTGAGGCTACGGCAGAAGCCGCGGAGCCCGAGGTCGAGGCAGCTCCTGACGCCGGTGCCGAGGCGCCGGCCGACGAGGCCTAACACCGACGCCACCGGCGCTCGGGTAGCCCCCCGATGGCCGCCACCAGGAAGAGGCCCAAGGGCCCCGTCGCAAACGCCATTGAGCTGATCCTGACAGTTGCTGTCGCGGTCGGACTGGCGTTGCTGATCCAGGCGTTCCTGGTGAAGCCCTACAAGATCCCGAGCGGGTCGATGATCCCCACGCTGCAGGTCGGCCAGCGGATCCTCGTCAACCGGCTCAACACCGATCCTGGGATCGGAGACGTCGTGGTATTCCACCCACCGGCTGGGGCGAACCCTGAGCCCGCGGTGTGCGGAGATCCCGCGCAGGGCACCGGCAAGCAGGCGCCTTGCGACATGGGAACCCCGTCGGCGTCGAATCAGACTTTTGTCAAGCGGGTGGTCGGACTCCCCGGTGATCATCTGAAGATCACCAATGGCTACGTCTGGCGCAACGGCGTCAAGGAGACCGGCTCATACATCCAGCAGTGCGGAAGTGAGTTGGGGACGTGCACCTTCCCCAAGACGATCACCGTTCCCGCCGGTGAGTACTACATGATGGGCGACAACCGTGGCAATTCCGACGACAGCCGTTTCTGGGGCCCGGTCCCGCAGGGGTCGATCATCGGCGTCGCCTTCGCGACGTATTGGCCCATCAACCGGATTGGGATCTTCTAAGCCGCCCGGACCAAGGCTGTTTGCCCACGATCGCTCGCTGGGCGTTCGCTTCGTGGCCGGTGCGGATGAGGCCGGTCGCGGGTGTCTGGCGGGCCCGCTCGTGGCGGCGGCAGTGTTGTTTGACCAGGAGCGTCTGACCCGAGCTGACGTGCGGGCCCTGGCGGCCCTAAATGACTCAAAGCGTCAGACCGCGGCGTCCCGCGCAGAGCTGTATCCGATGATCCTGCGGGTCGCGGCCCGGGTCTCGATCGTCTCACGGTGCGCGCCCGGAATCGACTCGCGCGGACTGCACGTGACCAATCTGGCGGCGCTGCGCGAGGCGCTTGCGAATATCGCCTGCGAAGGGTCGATCTGCCTCAGTGACGGCTTCAATCTCGGAGACATCGGCTACGAGCATCGGGCCGTGATCAGGGGCGATGCGACAAGCGCGGCGATTGCGGCGGCATCCGTGCTGGCCAAGGAGACCCGTGACCGCTACATGCGGCGCGTGGACGCACGGATTCCGGGGTGGGGGTTCGCACAGCATGTCGGTTACGCATCGCCGGAGCATCGCAGCGCGATAGTGCGGTTCGGCGTGACACCGCTGCACCGGCTGTCGTTTCAATCAGCTGCCTACGAGCAGCTCACCCTCGACTGAGGCCCCGAGGTCAGAAGGCTGCCTCGAGGTGATCGAGGCGGACGAGTCTCTCCTCGCGGTCGAGCGTGATGCCGATTGCGTCGAACCTTAGGTCAGCGGCCCGGGGGCGCCCCTGCCGCTCAGCCATCCAGCGGCCGGCCATGCGGCGGACCCTGACCTGCTTGCGCCGGTCGACCGACTCGAGCGGGTCGCGTCCGGCACGCGGAGCCATCCGGGTCTTCACTTCGCAGAACACGAGGGTGTGACCGTCGATCGCGATGATGTCGAGTTCGCCCCAGCGTGTGCGGTAGTTGCGCTCGATGATCGTGAAGCCGCGGTGGGCCAGGTGGTCGGCCGCGATCTGCTCGCCGATCTGGCCGAGCGTAAGTCTGCGTCGGTCGGGCATGCCCCGAAGCAGGTCCACAGCATGTCACTAGATCTGTGTCGTGGTGTCACAACTCTGTGACAACTGGGCCACTCGGGCCGTCGATTTCACAAAGCTGTGAGATGGCGTGACAGTTTCGACACACGTGTGGCCCTACGTTCCGAGGCATGCTTGCTCGCGTCACCACATTTGCGATTGACGGGGTCGAGCCCCGTCGGGTCTCCGTCGAGGTCGATATCCGGCCGGGCCTCCCCGCGTTCACCGTCGTCGGCCTTGGTGACATCGCCGTGCGCGAATCGCGCGAGCGCGTGCGTTCCGCGATCCAAAACTTCGGGCTATGAGTTTCCGCAGCGCCGCATCACCGCGAACCTGGCGCCTGCATCGCTGCGCAAGGCGGGGCCGGGATTCGACCTGGCGCTGGCGATGGCGGTGCTGGCCGCCAGCGGCCAGCTCGAAGCGTCAGCCCTGACCGAGATCGCGGTCTTCGGTGAGCTCTCACTCAGTGGCGAACTGAGGCCGGCAGCCGGAACATTGGCCGTCGCGGAGGGGGCACGTCGCGCCGGGCTGTCCGGGTTGGTCGTCCCCAGCGATCAGGCCCGGGAGGCGGCGCTGGTCGACGGCCTGCGGATCATCGCGGTCCCGGGACTGGGTTCGGCGGTGGACGCGGTGACCGGTCACAGGTTGCCGCCGCCTCCCGCGCCGGGGATCTCGGCTCCGGCGGCTTCTCAACTCGATCTCTCCGATGTTCGGGGCCAGGTCGGGCCGTTGATTGCCCTGCAGATCGCGGCCGCCGGCGGTCACAACCTGCTGCTCGAGGGGCCGCCCGGTACCGGTAAGACGATGCTCGCTCGCAGGCTTCCATCGATTCTCCCGCCGCTGACACGTGCCGAGGCGCTCGAGGTCACGAGGATTCACAGCATTGCCGGGCACCATCGTGGTGGTTTGGTGGCCGAACGCCCGTTCCGCGCGCCGCACCACACGATCTCTGCCGCCGGCTTGGTAGGTGGCGGCAGCCCCCCGCGTCCCGGAGAGGCCACCCTGGCCAGCGGCGGGATCCTTTTCCTCGATGAGCTGTCGGAGTTCCAGCGCACCGCGCTCGAGGCTCTGCGCCAGCCTCTGGAGGACGGTCGCGTGACGATCGTGCGCGGACAGCGGGCGCTGGTGTTTCCGACGCGGTTCATGCTGGTCGCTGCGACGAATCCGTGCCCGTGCGGATATGCCGGAGTGGAAGAGCGATGCAACTGCACAGAGCTCGACATACGGCGGCATCAGCGCCGCCTCAGCGGGCCGTTGCTGGACCGGATGGACATGCTCGTCAACGTAGAGCGAGCCAGCGCTGTCGAGTTGGAGGGCGAGCCGGCTGTCGATTCCGCGACCGCCCGCGAGCGCGTGACTCGAGCGCGCGAACTTCAGCGCCGACGATTGGACGGAACACATGCGGCCTGCAACGGTGAGCTTGACGCGAGCCTGATCCATTCCCGGGTGCGGTTGACAGATGAGGCGCAGGCGACGCTCGGCGGCGCCTACGCTCGTGGATCGCTCTCGGCCAGGGGTCGTCACCGGGTCCTGCGTGTCGCGCAGACCGTTGCGGACCTGGACGGGCGTCAGCTCGTCGGGGGCGCTGACGTTCTGCTCGCCCTCAGCCTGCGTCAGCGGACTTCGGTCGACTCGATGGCGGCCTAAACGGTGTGGGCCTGTGACGACTGTATGCGCCGTGCCTGGCTGCTCGAGCAGGTCAGCCCCTATCTGGAGTATCAGCGAAAGCGAGTTCGGGCGGTCCTGGGACTCGAAGATCTGCGCCTGGTCAAACTGGCCGAGGACAAGCTGCAACGGGGCATTCCAGGTGCCTACGCCGCGTTCGGCCGACGCCATGCCGAGCGCGAGCGAGCCAGGGCCGAGGCCGCCGGACTCGCCTTCGTGTGCGTTTGCGATCCGGCGTATCCGAGCGCGCTGCGCGCAATTCCCGCAGGACCCAAGGTCCTGTTCGTGGCTGGGGCACCGGAGCGTTTCCTGGAGCTCACCTGCTCTGATTCTGTCGCGATCATCGGAGCACGACGAGCGACGTCCTACGGCACCGATGTCGCGCGGATGCTGGCAAGGGGAGTGAGCACGAGCGGCCTGACCGTCGTCAGCGGCTTGGCGATCGGGGTGGATCGAGCCGCGCACGAGGGCGCGCTTGAGGGCGGGGGCCGAACGATCTCAGTTCTGGGAGGCTCGGCGGCCGAGGCTTCACCGAGGACGAACGCCGACATCCACCGGCGGATCGTGCGCGAGGGGGCGGTGATCAGCGAGCTGGGGCCGGGCGCTGAACCGCGCAAATGGACTTTCATAGCTCGCAACCGCATCATCGCTGGGCTTTCGCGGCTCACCGTTGTGGTTCAGGCCCGGGCAAAGTCTGGAACCAACAGCACGATCGCGGCGGCGCAGGAATGCGGCTGCCAGGTCGGCGCGGTCCCGGGCTCTGTGCTCTCGAGACTCTCGGATGGTCCGAATGCCCTGCTCGCGGCGGGAGCAGTCGCCGTCCGCCGGCCGCAGGATGTGTTGGACGCGGTCTTCGGGATCGGGGTCCGCCAAGCGAAGGCGGACTCTAGAGAGAGTTTGGGCCGGACCCAGCAGGCAGTGTTGGATGCCATCGCCGGGGGCGCAGACACCATGGCTGCGCTGGCGCGAGCGACAGCTCAGGGGAACGACGCGCATGGGGACGGCGCGGGGAAGGGGCTCCTGGTCACGCTCGCGGAGCTGGAGCTGGCGGGCTTCGTGAGGAGAACCCCGGGGGGACGCTACGCGACCGTGGGGTGACCGATTCGAGGCCAGCCAACTTTCTCGATATGATCTGTCGGGATTATTCAGTTTCGAGTCCGAGGGCCGCGCACGCGGCCCGGGGAATGAGCTTGGAGGTACGTGTGTCTTATTGGAAACGTCTGTCCCTGCTGCGCGTGGGAGTTCCGCTCGCCACGCTTGCGGCCTGCGGTGTGGTTGCACTGGCGGAGTTGCCGTCCACAGCGCTCGCGGCCCCGACGACGCCGCCGTCGACCGCTGACTGCAGCGGTTCGATCACGCCCGATGCCGGCGCCGGCTCGGGTAACCCGAACGGCTACGACTACCAGTTCAGCTGCTCCCCGACGACGCCTTCGGCGACCAGCCAGTCGGGGTACACGTGGAACTTCTCCGGGAACATCTGGTCCTACGCGATCGTCGTCACGCGCCGCAACGACGACGGCAACAACGTGACCTACGGTGCTCCGACGGCGAATGTGTTGAGCGGCGGCGTGGTCGACAACAGGGAGTATGTGAACTGCTCGAGCTTCGTACCCAGCGATGGCTTCACCTGCACGGCCCCCGGCCCTGGAGCGAGCACCGCGTCCGACCTTGCCAACGGCACCAACCCGAGCTACCTCCAGTGGATTCCCGCCGGGGAGGACGTCACCGGCGGCTTCGCCCTCGCTCACGGCTACTGCTCGTATCTGCCGAAGGGTGCCAAGGCGGGCACGCCGGCCGTTCCGCGCGCCACGGTTGAGCTGTTCGTGACGGACACCAATGGCGTCACCAACGGTCCGTTTGAGTTGAACCGGACGGGCAGGTGCGCCAAGGTGCCGGCGGTCGTGCCGGCCAAGAAGGCAAAGAAGAAGGCCAAGAAGGCGGCCAAGACGGCTCGCAGGCACGCTCTCCTTACGACGAAGCGGTAGCCACGAGTTAGCGGACGGCTCGACGTCCATCTGGCATAATCTGCCGGTGCAGTTTCTGCGTATGAAACCTGGGCATGGCGAGGTTCTCATCGCGGAAGGGGACGTCGAGCTTCCGCAGGATGAGCGGCGGCTGGTGGAGGAGTTCCGCCACCAGCTCGACGCTGGACTGTGGGCGGCGGTTCCGCTCCAGCAGGGCAACGGGAAGCGGGAGGCGATGATGGTCCGCGCGTTTTCAGAGGTGCCTCGCGACGCGGATCGCGTGATCTTCTTCCCCCGCGCGGCAGGAGGCTGACCTCCGAATGGTGCTCGCCCTGGGTGTGTCTGCACTGGTGGCGGTCGCCCTGATCTCAGACGTCCTCGCGCCCCGCGCCTACCAGTCGTGGGCCCGGTATCGCGCGCGACGAGCAACTGCCGAGCAGTTGTCGATCGGCTCCGTGACCCTTGATCCCGGGCGCGAGCGCCGCGCAGAGCAGACGGCTCGTGAGCTGTTGCGCTCCTGCGTCGGAGACGAGGAGTGGGCGATGTACCGAGAACTCGGCTTCATCCGCGTCTGGGGCTCCGAGTCGGTTCGACGCAACGGCGGCGCTGAGCATGCCTACCTGATCTACGCGCATCGTCCGATCGTCGCGTACGAGCCGCAGACCCGTCGGTTGCTGGGGGAGTACTGCGTCGAGTTTCCGGATCACACGCGACCCTACGGAACGTCACGGCTGCCGGATTCAGATGACGTGCTCGCCAAATGGATGGCGCTCACCGGCGATGAACGGCGACTGCTCGATCAGGCGAATCAGCACATGCCGGGTCGCCAGATCGATGCCGCTCAGGTGACGCGGGATCTCTGGCGTCTGTCACGGTGGGAGCAGGCGCGCATGCGGTTGGCGGCATCGACGCTGGATGACCCTGCCCAGCCTCGTCACGCCTAGCTGTCAGGTTCAGCAGCGCTGCGTCTAGCGGTCGCGCTTGGAACGCGCTGGTCCAGCCGTCACGGGCTGGAGCCCTGTGCCTGGCGGCGTCCTGCGAGTGATCGGGTCGAATTCCGACCCAATTAAGCCTGAATTCTCTGAGTGGCGGGTGGTGCTGCTAAGCTTCTCGAACCCTCAAGTGGACTAAAACGGTGGAAATCATTGAGATCATCGTGATAGTGCACGTGAATGAAGTTTCAGTCGACGATTGAAAGGAAGCTGGTTTGAGACCCAACCGCAGTCGCCTCGGCGGCTCTAAGACTCGGAAGCCGATCCGGACGCGCACGCGGGCCCTGCTGGGGCTGGCCATGGTGGTTCCGGCGCTGGCGATTCCGGCATCCGCATCGGCCAACACGATCCTGATCGGCTCGGGGTCGAGCGCGGCGCAGCCGTACATGCTCGCCCTCTTCAACGCGTACCACATGCTCCACAAGAACGTGGTCTTCAAGTACAACCCGGACGGCGGAAACGCCGGGGTCAAGGACGTGCAGAATGGGATCTCCCAGTTCGCCGTGCAGACCGCTGCACCGTTGCCGTCGCAGACCAAGGTCACCTTCACGAAGCTGTTCCTGGACGCGCTCTGCATCGACGTCAACTCCAAGAACAAGCTCAGCAACATCTCGCTTGCGACGCTTGCCGGCGTGTTCAAGGCACCGCCAACATTCACGACCTGGGGACAGGTCGGTGGCAACCTGGGCGGTGCGACGATCCTCACCGAGGGCCGCAACAGCGCGGCCGGGCAGTTCACGTTCTTTCAGGCGGCCGTGCTGAATGGCGGCTCTGAGAACACATCGACGACGCAGCTGACCTCCGACGGCCTGGTCAAGACGGCGATCGAGAAGAACAAGGACGCGATCGGTTACGTCGGACTCGCGAATTCCGGCGTCAAGGGCGAGACCAAGGCGGTCGGCGAGAAGGCGCTCTCGATCAACGGCATCCGGTGCTCACCGGCGAACGTGAGGAAGCAGACCTATCCGCTTTGGCGCTACGACTGGGCGGTGCTCCCGCAGACCAGCCCGAATCCGGCTGTCGAGGCGTTCTTTGCGTGGGCGCGCACCAGCGCGGCAGCGGGCAAGGTGCTCACCGCGGCCGGTGCGGTTCCAGCGTTCAACAAGAAGTAGCCGTCATAAAGCGCTGAAGCGTTCGTGATTTGCAAGTGCAGACGGCAGTAGACGATCCCCTCCTGCTCCTGGCGGAGCAGGAGGGACTCAGCCAGGATCAGCGCGCCGAGCTTTGGCTCGGCGCGCTGGTCTGCGGCGTGGTCGTGCTGCTGCTGGCGATGGTCGTCTTCATCCTGATCCAGGCCTGGCCGTCGTTCTCGCACAACGGCCTGCACTGGTTCGGCTCGGGTGGAAACGTCGACAACCAGATCGAGGCCATCTTCAACTCCGGTAACGACCTCAAGAACCCGGTCTACACCTTTCACGCCTGGCCGCTGATCTGGAGCACGATCCTGACGACGGTCATCTCCGCCGTACTTGCGTTGGTCTGCTCGCTCTTCATCGCGATCTTCATGGTCGAGTTCGCTCCGATTCCGCTGCAGCGGGTGCTGGAGCCGGTCGTGCGGGTGCTCGCTTCGGTTCCCGCTGTGATCTACGGCCTGATCGGCGTGCTCGTGGTGGTGCCGTTCATCGGCAACAACCTGATCACTCAGGGCGAGCGCGCATCGGTCACGCCGGTGATCCAGCTCAGCGGCTTCAGCCTCCTCGCAGCGGTCGTGATCCTGACTGTGATGATCGCTCCGATCATGATCGCGATCTTCGTCGATGGTCTGCGAGCGGTGCCGCGGAACTGGCTCGAGGGATCACTTGCGCTCGGCGTGAACCGCTGGCGTACGTTCTGGAAGGTCGCGGTCCTGACGGCCCGGCCCGCGCTCGTCGCAGGAACGGTGCTCGCGACCGCGCGCGCCCTCGGCGAGTCGGTGATGTTGAGCATGGTCTCGGGCTCGGTCGGCTTCGCGCCAAACCCCGCCGACGGCCTGATCTTTCCCCTTGAGCCCTCACGCGGACTCGCGGCGACGATTCTCCACAACACGGACGAGCTGAGCTCCCCGCCGATGAAGCACACACTGTTTGCGATCGCTGCCGTCCTGCTGTTCTCGTCGTTGATGCTGTCGCTGATCGGCTGGGCGACCAAGGTGCCGATGACCCGATACTTCCTGGCGGGGGGTGGAGGCAGATGAACCCGCGTCCGGCCGTTGAGGGGAGTTCCTCGTGGCGCCTCGTGGACCGCCTCGGGCTCGCGTTTGCGTGGGTGCTGGGACTTCTGTTCTGCGCGATCTGTGCCGCGATCGTGCTCTACCTGCTGGTTCAGGGAGTCCGGTACCTCGCACCCAGCTTCCTCTGGACGAACCCGAAGGTCGGCAACAACCAGAATGAGACCGGCGGGATCCTGGCTCCGATGCTGGGCACCCTGATCGTCACCACAATGGCAATGTTGCTGGCCACGCCGATCGGCGTCGGTGTGGCCGTTTGGCTCAGTGAGTATGCGCGGCCTCGCTGGCTCGCCCGTGTCGTCGAGTCCACGGTCGAGATGTTCGCGGGCGCACCGTCGATCGTTCTGGCGCTTTTCGGCGTGATCCTGTTCGAGGCACCCTTCCTGGGCTTCCTGAGCACGACAAGCGGTGGCGTGGTCTACGGCAAGTCGTTCTTTGCTGCTGCCGCGATGCTGTCGTTGCTGGCGCTGCCGCTGGTCGTCACCAGTGTGCGTGAGGGTCTGCAGGCGATCCCGAATCATGTCCGCGAGGCCTCATACGCGGTGGGCAAGACGAAGATCGCGACGATCCGACGCGTGTTGCTGCCGGCTGTCCGGCCGGACATCATCACCGGCACGATGGTCGGGGCGGGTCATGCGATCGGCGACACGGTGATCATCGTGTTCCTGCTCGGTGACACCTACCTGCTTCAGGGCGTTGGCAATGTTCCGCTGCTCGGCACCCTGCGGGGAACCGGAAGCACGCTCACCAGCTACGTGTTCGATAACGCGCCCACAGGCGACCTCAATCAGCCCAACAAGGCGTTTGCTGCAGCCCTGGTCCTGTTGTTGATGGTCCTGGCCATCAACGTCTTCGTAGACATCTTCGGCCGCAAAGCGAGGGAAGTGAAATGGACGTGATGCCTGAGCCGCTACCGGTGCGCACGCTCGAGCCCGGCTCGACGTTGACGATCCGCAAGTCCCGCACGCCTGCCGACATGCAGGCACTCGAGGCGGCGATGCTCGAGCCCGCGTTCGTGAGCACCCCGACGGAGCGCCGAGCTGTGGTGCCGACGCTCGAGCGCATGCGCGTCGAGGAGCTTTCGATCAACTATGGGCAGAAGCAGGCCGTGCGGTCGGTCTCGCTGCCGATTCGGCAGGGCGAAGTGCTGGCGCTGATCGGGCCCTCGGGTTGTGGCAAGACGACCCTGCTGCGCTCACTCAACCGCCTGACGGAGCTCACCAAGAGCGCCTCGCTGAACGGTCGCGTGACGCTCGACGGCGTCGATATCACCGAGCTGGAGCCGACGGCGCTCCGGCGCCGCGTGACGATGGTCTTTCAGCAGCCGAACCCGTTCCCGATGAGCGTCTTCGACAACGTCGCCTATGTCCTGCGTGAGCAGGCGAAGCGCAAGCCGCGCAAGCCCTCGCTGCGGCCGCGGGTCGAGGAGGCGCTGGCGCGTGCCGGCCTGCTGGAGGAGGTCAGGGACAACCTCGACCATCCGGCTCTGCGGCTCTCAGGCGGCCAACAGCAGCGACTCTGCATCGCGCGTGCGCTCGCCGCGAACCCTGAGGTGCTGCTGCTCGACGAGCCGTGCTCCGCACTCGACCCTCAGTCGACCAAGGTGATTGAGGATCTGATCGTGAAGCTGCGCGAGGAGGTTGCCGTCGTGATCGTCACTCACAACCTGCAGCAGGCGCACCGGATCGCTGACCACGTCGGGTTCATGTATCTGGGCGAGCTCGTCGAGTACGCACCTACGCAGTCGCTGTTCGGCGACCCCAAGGAGCAACGTACGCGGGAGTACATCAGTGGCGCGTTCGGCTAGGCGTGCTCTGGCGTTCCTGCCTCTGGCGGTGCTGCTTGCCGGCTGCACCACGACCCAGCACGCTGCGCAACGCGTGCAGCTCGAGTCCGCGCGGCAGCGCGCGGCGCTGAAGCCGACGCGAGTGACGAGTCCCAACCCGAACGTGATCGCCACCAACATTGGAACCGTCACGACTGGCGATAGGACCGCCTTCGTCGTGACCGTCACAAACAGCAGCGGACGGGCGGTCACGGATCTCCCGATCTCCGTTGGTTACAGGCGGCCGAACGGCTCGCTGGTCTACCTGAACGCCGCCGCCAATCTCAATTACTTCGAGGCGCACCTGCCAGCGATCGCCTCCCGGCATTCGCTCAGGTGGATCTATACGTCGGCCTCGAGACTGCCGCGGGGCACTCGCCCGTTCGCGATGGTTGGCCGGGTGCGATCGGCGCCGGCGCTCCTGACCGATACGGGCGTGCAGATCGGCGTCAGCTACGGCCAGTCGCCTGGGAGCACCTCGGTCACGGTTCACCTCGACAACTCCACGAGCGTGCCGCAGTACCAGCTGCAGGTCTACGCCTACTCGCAGCAGGCCGGACGCTACGTTGCCGCCGGCAACACGACCGTGCCTGATCTCGGTGCCGGTTCACAGCAGCACGTCAAGCTTCAACTGACCGGTTCCGCGTCTGCCAAGCTTCTGGTCCGGGCGATACCGACGATCCTGCAATGACCGTGACTGCGAACGACACCACGACCGCGACCGAGACCGGCGCCGAGCGCTGCGGCCAGTGCGGCGCGCCCGCTGCCCACGATCAGCGGTACTGCGTGAACTGCGGATTCCACAGGCGCAACGCGCCCGACCCGGTGTCGCGTTATCTGAGCGAGGCCAGCGCGGCACGCGCGCGCGTGGTCGCAGCCGACGCGCTGCTGGCCCGCCGCCGTGGGATCCCGAAACTGGGGCCGCGTGTCGTCGCGGCGCTGGTCGCGCTGGCGCTGATACTCGGCATCCTGATCGGCAATCTCACGGGTGGGAGCACGGGCTCCGCCAGTAACAGCCAGGGCACGACCACAACCCAGACGCACACATCGTCACAGGTGAAGAACGCCACCGGCTCCAGCTATCTCCAGCAGGAGCAGAACCTGCCCAATACGGTGTCACCGTGACCGACGTGATCTCCGCCCAGGTTGAGCTGACCGCCGAGCGTGAGCGCCTGACCGAGCGCTTCGTGCTGATGCAGTCCGAGCTCGGGGGGCTGTTCTACGAGATGGCGATTCGCGATCATCTCGAGCTCGATCTGCTGGTCGAGCGCGCAGCCGAGCTTCAGCGCCTCGAGACCGAGCTGCGCGATGTCGAGCAGCGGCTCACACAGCAGGCCTGACCGCGCGACCTTTCCCCGCCGCCCGTGTTTCAGCGGGTGGACGCGCCACGCGCTGTCACGGCCCGCGAGCCCGGCGGCGGCACGGAGGCGCCCGTGTTCGTCGGATTCCAACTAAAACCGACCAATCTTGTAAACATTGTAGAATTGATGGAGCACGTTGTATTCGATGCGACGCGAGCCGTCGCCTGTTAAGGGGAATCTGACTTGAGAGAAATCGCGCAGAGGCTTCGCCTCACACGTTGGACGGCCGGGAGGCGGGTGGCCGGCTCCGCCGTGGCCGTTCTGGCAACGCTGACGACGATTGCGGCCGTGAACGCGCCCTCGGCGCTTGCCGTCACGCCGGGGGTGACGATCACGACGAGCTTCGGGACCAACCCGATCAGTCTGAACACGACTGACGCGATCGGCTACGCGCTGGCCAACACGACTGGCTCCCCCGAGACGGTCACGTTCACCGACGCGTTGCCGTCGGGGGTCACGCTCGACAATCCAATCGGTACGACAAATACAGCAGGCACCGGTACGTGCAGCGCGTTGACTGTCACCGGAACCCCGGGTGCCTCCTCGGTTTCCGTCACGGTGACGGTTCCATCGCCGTCGACCACCACATCCAGCACGGTCTGCACGATCTCGTTCGGGATCGTTGCGAGCACTCCCAGCGACAATGATGCTCCGATCGGAGACACGCTCTCAGGAGCGTCGGCGACTCCGTCGGCAGCCGTCACCACGAAGCCGGCGTCGACCCTGGTGGTCCTGAGCAACCCTACGCTGACCCTCACGGCGCCCTCGAACAACCAGTCATTCACGCTCGGTCAGGTCTTCGACGCGAACTTCGCCTGTGCCGCGACCGACCTGAAGGACTCGATCGACACGGCCTTCGGTACCGACGATGAGGGCAACCAGATCGCGGCAGGCGCGCCGATCGACACGGTCGATCCGGGCTCGCACACGCTTCAGGTCGACTGCTACAGCGCGGCGGGTGGCGGTGACGTCAGCCAGACGGTCAAGTACAGGGTCGGCTCGTACACGCTGGCGTCCGTCAGGGCGGCGAAGGCGACTCATCAGGTCTCGTTCAAGAGCACCGTGCCGGCCGGGAAGCTGGTCGCCGAGCTGATCGACGGCAAGAAGGTGATCGGCACCACCAGAGTGACGGTCGCCTCACGCAAGAAGGTCAGCGTCACGGTCAAGCCGACAGCGGCCGGCAAGCGGTTGCTCGCCGCGACCAAGGGCAAGTCGGCGAGCGTGAAGCTGCAGGTGTCCTTCACGCCTAGAACGATCGGTTCCGGCGATTCGACGATCGCGCCTGCATCGGCGACGGTCGTGACGAAGAGCCTGAAGCTGCCGATCGCCCACACCGCAGCGAAACAGAAGTAGGCGAGAGCTGTCTGCCGTGGCTGGGTCCCGCTGGACCCAGCCACGCGCCCGCCATGGGCGCGACCGCGACCCTATACAGTTCGCCACCGGCATGGCTCAGACAGACTCGTTCGACACCAAGCACCGCAGCCGGATCCTGACCGAGGGTCCGGCACGGGCTGCGGCGCGCGCATACCTGAAGGGCATCGGCTACGACGACGAGGCGCTCTCCAAGCCCTTGGTGGCGGTGGCGAACACCTGGATCGAGACGATGCCATGCAACTTCCACCTGCGTGCGCTTGCCGCCAAGGTGAAGGAGGGCATCCGCGCCGCCGGGGGCACTCCGATGGAGCTGAACACGATCTCAATCTCCGACGGCATCACGATGGGCCTGCCCGGAATGCGGGCCTCGCTGGTCAGCCGGGAGGTGATCGCCGACTCGATCGAGCTCGTGGTCGATGCGCACCAGTTCGACGCCGTGATCGCGATCGCCGGCTGCGACAAGACCGCTCCCGGCGCCACGATGGCACTTGCGCGCCTGAACATCCCGGGCCTCGTGCTCTACGGCGGCTCGATCCTGCCCGGCCACTACAAGGGTCGGGACATCACGATCCAGGAGGTCTTCGAGGCAATTGGCGCGCATGCCGTCGGCAAGATCACCGATGAGGAGCTGCTCGAGATCGAGAACGTGGCCTCACCCGGTGCGGGCTCCTGCGGCGGCCAGTTCACGGCGAACACGATGGCGATGGCTTTCGAGGTGCTGGGTATCTCGCCCGTGGGCTTCTCCATGATCCCGGCGGTCGTCGGCGAGAAGAGCGAGGCCGCCGAGCAGGCCGGGGAGATGGTGATGGATGTGCTGCGCCGCGGCGTTCGGCCCAGCGATGTGATCACGAGGGAGAGCCTTGCCAACGCGATCGCCGCGATCGCAATGAGCGGTGGCTCAACGAACGGTGTGTTGCACCTGCTGGCGGTCGCGACAGAGATGGGTGTCGAACTGTCGATCGACGACTTCGATGCGATCAGCGCCCGCACCCCGCTGCTGTGTGACATGGTCCCGTTCGGTACCTACGTCGCGCCCGACCTATGGCGCGCCGGCGGCGTTCCGCTCGTCCTCAAGCGGATGAAGGAGGCCGGCCTGCTGCACGAAGACGCGATCAACGTCACGGGCCAGACGGCCGGGGAGATCGCCGACGGAGCGGTCGAGGCCGAAGGACAGAAGGTGGTGCGACCCCTCAGCGATCCGCTCGCCGATGAGGGCGGCCTCGCGATCCTGCGCGGCAACATCGCTCCCGAGGGCTGCGTCGTCAAGCTGGCAGGTCATGCCCGGCGGTTGCACGTCGGCCCCGCGAAGGTCTTCGAGAAGGAGGAGGATGCGATGGCGGCCGTTACGCACGGGCAGATCGAGCCCGGCGACGTGGTCGTGATCCGCAATGAGGGCCCCGCCGGTGGGCCCGGCATGCGTGAGATGCTCGCGGTGACCGCTGCGATCAACGGTGCCGGGCTGGGTGAGCAGGTGGTCCTCATCACCGACGGCCGCTTCTCAGGCGCAACGCACGGCTTCATGATCGCCCACGTCGCTCCCGAGGCTGCGCAGGCCGGACCGATCGCCGCGGTCAGGACGGGCGATCGGATCACCGTGGACGTCGGCGCCCGTCGTCTCGATGTCGCGCTCTCAGACGAGGAGATCGCCGCTCGCGTCGCGGCCTACCGGCCGCCCGAGCGCGCCTACCCCGGTCCGGCACTCAGCAAGTACGCGAGGCTGGTCTCGAGCGCCTCGCGCGGCGCCGTCACTCACTGATCTGACCGGATCCCGACGCGTCTCAGCGGCCCGGTCGAGCGGCTGGATGGCCTGTTGCGGGAGTCGACAGCCGGGGCGATACCATTGTGCTGGTGCCAGCGTCCAAGAGTTGACGCATCTCCCAAGCCATGGAAACGGTGAGTATGCAGGGGGATCCGACGCAAAACCAGGGAAGTCCGAAGCGGAGCCGGATCCGTTACGTGGTGCCGGTACTCGTTGCGCTGCCGTTTCTGGCGGTTGCCGCCGTCGCCGTCCTGCTGCTGACGTCGAAGCCCGGCCTCACGGCCGGGTCCAACTCGCTGGCGAACGTGACCCTGCCGCTCGGCGGCGGCAGCATCACCCGTGTGGTCGCGACCGGCGGGCGTGAACAGCACGTCGTTCCGGTCACGCTCGAGGGTCATGCGGTGGTCCCGTCGCAGAAGGTGCCCGCCGGAGAGCGGATCACGGTTGAGGTGACGGTGCGACGGCCGGGGTGGGCCTCATGGCTGACGGGCAAGCAGCAGACGCTGCGGCTCACAGAGACCACGCCGGAGGCGAAATTGGTCTCCGCGTTCCTCACGCGCAAGCACGGCGAGCCGGTGAGCGTCGCCTTCGACGCTCCGGTCGCCGATGTCGGCTACGGGGCGGTGGGCAGCCGCATCACGCCCAAGGCACTCGCCACGCGCCAGCGCGCACTTCAGTTGCATGAGGCTGCCATCGCCGGCACGGCCGATGTGCTCGCGGCGGCTCGGCCGTGGGAGCAACCGACCAGGACGCAGATCACCTGGTTCCCAGCAGGCAGCCACGCAACCGCGGTGGCAACACCCGATCCCGGCACGAAGATCACCCCCGACACCAGGATCAGGCTCACCTTCTCGAGACCGGTCTCGAAGGTGCTCGGCAGCAACCTTCCGCCGGTCTCCCCGCGCACCGCCGGCACCTGGCACAGCCTCAACTCACATACGATCGAGTTCATCCCGGAGGGCTACGGCTACGGACTGGGGGCCAACGTCAAGGTCTCGCTTCCGTCGGACGTGAACCTCGTGGGCGGCCAGGAGAAGGGCTCTGACCCGGTCGGGCAGTGGACCGTGCCGAACGGCTCCACGGTGGCGCTGCAGCAGCTGCTCGCCCAGCTCGGCTATCTGCCTGTGACCTTCACGCCGTCGGGCGGCGGCAGCGATATCGCCAGCACACCGGCGCAGGAGGAGGCCGCGATCGTGAACCCGCCCGCGGGGACGTTCAGCTGGCGCTACCCGGACACTCCGTCGCAGCTCAAGGGCCTGTGGTCGCCGACCGACTACACAGAGCTCACGAAGGGCGCGGTCATGGCGTTCGAGGAGGAGCACGGCCTGGCGACGGACGGCGTGCCCGGCCCGGACGTATGGAAGGCGCTGATCAACGCGGCCGTCCAGGGCCAGAAGTCGACCTTCGGCTACACGTTCGTGATGGTCTCCGAGGGATCGCCTGAGAACATCCACGTCTGGCACAACGGCAGGATCGTGGTACACGGCCTCGTCAACACGGGGATCTCCGCGGCGCCGACCGCTACCGGAACATATGCGGTCTATGAGCACATCCCGTCGGGCACGATGAGCGGCACCAACCCCGACGGGACGCCCTACCACGACCCCGGGATCCCGTGGATCAGCTACTTCAACGGCGGCGACGCGTTGCACGGCTTCATCCGTTCCTCGTACGGATTCCCGCAAAGTCTGGGCTGCGTCGAGATGCCGTACTCCGAGGCGGGCGATGTATATCCGTACACGCCGATCGGCACGATCGTCAATCTGACGACGTGATTTGACCTTCGGGCCGGGGCCCGGTGGCCGGCTCCGCGGAAGGGCACGGCTCGATGACGGCGAATTAGCTGCCGTGGTGCCGGATTCCGATACGTCAGTTCACACCCGTTCGGCCGAGTGGGATCGGGCGCTTGCTGACCTGGGCGCCGACCTGCGCCGGCGTGCCGTCTCGGCCAACACAGTCGCCGGGTATATGAACGACTGCTCGCAGCTGGCCGGCTGGGCCACGGAGCGCGGCATCGAACCGCACCGTGTCGACCTGCGCTCCCTGCGCCGCTATATGGCCGCCCTGTCTGAACAGGGACAGGCGCCCAGTACCGTGGCACGCAAGCTCGCTGCCGTGCGGGCGCTGTTCCGCGTCGAGATGCAGCAGGGGCGCCTCGAGCAGAATCCGGCGGACCTGGTGACCGCGCCCAAGCGACCCAAGACGCTGCCGCGGGTGCTCAGGCATGAGGAGGTCGAGCTGCTGCTGGAGCGCGTTCCCGCGAACACACCGCTGCAGCAGCGCGACCGGGCGCTGTTCGAGCTCGCCTACTCCTCTGGCCTGAGGGCCGAGGAGCTCGTGACGCTCGAGCTCGGAGCGATCGACTTCGACGGTGAGACCGTTCGCGTCGAGGGCAAGGGCGGCAAGACCCGAATCGTGCCCGTCGGTGAGCATGCCCGGTCCGCGATCGCGCGGTATCTGGAGCGCGCCCGACCCGCGCTTTCAGCCGAGCGCCACGATCGGCAGCGTGATGCTGAATCGGAGCCGCTGTTTCTTTCGAAGAGTGGTCGTCGCCTCAGCACATCTGATGTCCGCAGACGGTTGCGGACCTGGACACGAGCGGCTCAGGCGCAGGCGCCGGCGCTCGCTCAGGCCCATCCGCACACGCTCCGGCACTCTTTCGCAACGCATCTGTTGGAGGGCGGCGCCGATCTCCGCTCGATCCAGGAGCTGCTTGGGCACGCCACGATCTCGACCACACAGGTTTACACTCGGGTAGAGTCCGTGCGCCTCAGAGCCGCCTACAGCCGCGCGCATCCGCGTGCTTAGCCGACCGGTACACGTCTGAATGGAAACAAACGTCAAAGCCATCGAGCTCAAGGATCTCTGGAAGCGCTACAAGACCTCGGGTGACGAACGCGCGCGCGAACGTCTGGTAGTCGCGTATTCGCCGCTCGTCAAGTACGTCGCCGGGCGGATGGGGTCCAACCTTCCGGGGCACGTCGACGAGGCCGATCTCGTCTCCTACGGTCTCACGGGCCTGATCTCCGCGATCGAGCGCTTCGACATCGCGCGAGAGATCAAGTTCGAGACCTACGCGATCACGCGCATCCGTGGGGCGATCATCGACGAGCTGCGAACGCTCGACTGGGTTCCGCGGTCGGTGCGCGCCCGTGCGCGTGAGATCGAGCGCGCCAACCAGAAGCTCGAGGCGCGCCTGCAACGCGCGCCCACCGACGAGGAGATGGCGGCGGAGCTGGAGATCACGGTGTCGGAGTTCAACGACGCGCTCGTCCAGATCTCGACCTCGACCCTGGTCGCGCTCGACGAGCTCTGGTCGAGCAGCGACAGCGGCGGTGACCAGGTTTCGCTGTTGGACACGATCGCCGATCGTGGTGCACCCGATCCCGAGATGATCGTCGACCAGGGCGAGCTCCGCGACCGGATCGCGGATGCGATCGCTGCGTTGCCGGAGCGCGAGAAGCTCGTGATCGCGCTCTATTACTACGAGAACCTGACGCTTCGCGAGGTTGGCGAGGTGCTTGGCGTGACCGAGTCACGCGTTTCGCAGCTGCACACCAAGGCGGTGCTGCGACTGCGGTCGAAGCTGGCCGCCGAGCTCGACTGAAACCCCTTGATCCGGAGCGCCTCCGGGGCTAGTGTCATCTGACACAACCGAAGGGAGGCAGCATGCACAAGGCCGCGGATCGCATTCGCAACGTGGCGCTCGTCGGCCACCGCGGAAGCGGTAAGACCTCGGTGCACGAGGCTCTGCTGTTTCAGGCCGGCGCGGTGAACCGCCTCGGCAGTGTCACCGAGGGGACGACACTCTCGGACGCGGAGCCCGATGAGAAGGCGCGCCAGATGTCCCTGCAGGCCTCGGTCAGCTCGTTCGAGTGGCTCAACCGGCGCGTGAACCTGCTCGACACCCCGGGTGACCCCAGCTTCGTGGCGGACGCGCTCGCGGCGCTGCGCGTGTGCGAGTCAGCCGTATTCGTCGTCAATGCTGTGATGGGCGTCGAGGTCCAGACGGTGCGCCTCTGGAAGCGTGCGGAGGAGCTCGATCTCGCTCGTCTTGTCTTCGTCAACATGCTGGATCGCGAGCGCGCGGACTTCTTCCGAGCGCTCGATTCGCTTAAGGACGCCTTCGGGCCGCACGTGGTGGCGACTGAGATCCCGATCGGGTCCGAGCACGAGGTCACCGGCGTGATCGATCTGATCGACATGCGCGCCTATGAGTACACCGGCGCCGGCCGCGACAACTGCGCTGAGATCCCGATTCCTGAGACACAGCTCGCTCAGGCTCAGGAGTACCGGGAGAAGCTGATGGACGAGGTCGCCGAGAACTCCGATGCGCTGATGGAGCGCTATCTCGAGGGCGAGGAGATCTCTCACGAGGAGATCGTCACAGCACTCAAGGAGGGCACCAATCACGGCTCGCTCTTCCCGGTCACCTGCGGAATCGCGACCGCGAATCTCGCCACCAACCGACTGCTCGACGCGATCGTCGAGGATCTACCGTCGCCGGTGAAGCACGGTGGGCTTGAGGCAGGCGACCAGCTGCTCGAGGCCGATGACTCCAGAGAGCTGTTCGCCTACGTTTTCAAGACCCGCGCGGATCCGTTTGCGGGGCGCATCAACATGTTCCGCGTCTACCAGGGCGTGATCCGGCACGACTCGCACCTGCTCAACACGCGCACGCACACGAAGGAGCGCATCGGGCAGCTGCTGAGCTTCGACGGCACCCAGACCGGACACGTCGAGGAGTTCGGACCCGGTGACATCGGCGCGGTCGCCAAGCTCAAGGAGACGCGGGCCGGAGATTGGCTGGCCGCCCGCGACGAGCCGCTCGTCATGCCCACGATCAAGTTGCCCGCGGCGGTGATGGCGTTCGCGGTCGAACCACGGGCCAAGGGCGATGAGGAGAAGATGTTCGCGGGCCTGCGCCGGTTGCAGGAGGAGGATCCGACGATCGACCTGCATCGCGACCCGCAGACCGGCGAGCAGATCGTCGCAGGACTCTCCCAGATCCATGTAGAGGTGATCGTCGACCGCCTGCGCGAGCGTTTCGGAGTGGAGGTCAACCTGCAGCCGCCGCGCGTCCCCTACCAGGAGACGATTCGGCGCGGTGCGAAGGCGCACGGACGTCACAAGAAGCAGACCGGCGGTCGCGGTCAGTTCGGGGACTGCCACATTGAGATCGAGCCGCTGCCGGCCGGAACCGGGTTCCAGTTCGTCGACGCGATCAAGGGTGGTGTGATCCCCAACGGGTTCATCCCCGCGGTCGAGAAGGGCGTGGTCGAGGCGATGCACGCCGGCGTCGTCGCGGGCTATCCGGTCAAGGATGTGAAGGTGACCGTCTTCGACGGCTCCTACCACACCGTCGACTCCTCCGAGATGGCCTTCAAGCTTGCCGCAGGTCAGGCGATGCGCGAGGCGATGGGGGAGGCCGGGGCGGTGCTGCTCGAGCCGATCATGCTCGTCAGCGTGAGCGTGCCCGAGGAGTCCGTTGGTGACGTCATAGGCGATCTCAACTCACGCCGCGGGCATCCGCACGGGATGGAACCGGGGGGCGGCGGCATGACCGACGTGAAGGCCGAGGTGCCAATGGCGGAGATGCTCTCCTACGCCCCCGACCTGCGCGCGATCACCGGTGGGCAGGGGGAGTACACGATGGAGTTCCTGCGCTACGACGAGGTTCCAGCCCATCTGGCCGGCAAGGTCGTCGCCCAGGCTCGTGAGGAGCCGGTCAGGGCCTAGGCGGCCTCCAATCCGTTCACAACAGAGCAACAGGTCCGGGTCCGCTACGCTCGTTTCCTCGTCGCCTTCGGGGCGGCGAGGAGGCGGGCGTCACCGACGTCCCGGACCAGCGCATGACTCAGCCGCGAAGCATCACGACCATGCACGAGCACGACGTCTGCGACGTCTGTGCGCGAACGTTGCTGCGCGGCGAGAGCACCGATGTGTTCGTCGGAGGCGGTCGTCGCTACAACGTCTGCGAGCTCTGTAAGCCGCACGCGCTTCATGAGGGCTGGATCCGCGAGGGCGCGATTCCGGACTACCAGGGAGGGACCGACCGGACCCAGCGGCGACGCTCGCTCTTCGGTCGACGCCGCGGCCGCAACGGCTCCTCCGAGGGTGAGCGCGGGATCGAGCTCGGACTCCCTGAGGCGCCGCGGACGCTCGACGACGAGCTCTCCTACGGAAGCTGGGGCCAGGTCGCTGCGGCCTCGGCGGCGCCGGCTGTGCCTGAGCCCGTGGCGCCGGCCGTTCCGACGCCGGTCGCCGGCTCCGCACGGGCGGCGGACGGGGTCCGGTACGGGGAGCCGCGTCACGTCCACGCGATCCCGACGAACGGCGACCACAAGATTGCTGCGGCGATCGATGCCTTCAACTCGAGCGAGCATCGCCGGACGGTCGCCGGAGTCGCACGTTCGCTCGGAGCGCCGACCGTCAACCTCACTCCTGACGCGGCGCACCCCAGCCTCGTGCGAATCGTCGTCTCGTGGGAACTGTGCTGGTATCGGTACGAGGTCGATCTGACCTCCACGCGAGGCAGCACGCGGCTCGACGGGCAGGGCTATGAGCTCGACGAGCTCGCCGAGCACGAGCGCGTCGGCAACGCGAGCGCCGACGACAGCGGCGCCCTGATCCAGCTCTGATCGCCATGCCCGGCGAGCATCCGAAGCTGGTGGTGTACATCGACGGTGGTGCGCGCGGCAACCCCGGACCCGCGGCTGTCGGAGTCGTGGCCCGTGATCCGGACGGCGAGCTGGTCGCGAGCGTCGGCGAGACGATCGGTGAGGCCACCAACAACGTCGCCGAGTACAGGGCGCTGCTGCGCGGGCTCGAGCTCGCGGCCCATCACGGCGCCACGGAGGTGCAGGTGATCAACGACTCCGAGCTGATCGCCAAGCAGGTGACCGGCGAGTACCGGGTCAAGCATCCCGCGATGCAGGAGCTGCACGGTCAGGCACTGGTCGCACTGGGCGGTTTCGAGCGCTGGAGCATCCGCTCGGTGCCTCGTTCGGAGAACGCCCAGGCGGACGCGCTCGTCAACGAGGCGCTGGACCGGTAGGCTGCAGACTGTGACCGACGTGCTTGAAGAGCTCCGCGCGCGTCTTCAGCAGGCAGCTGCGGAGCTGCGCTCCGGATCGCTCGAGCCGGCCGACACCCTGGCACTGATCGAGGAATGCGCGCGCCTCGCGAGCGAGGCGGCGTCGCAGGTCGACAGTCGGGTGCGAGCGGCGCTCGAGCCGCTTCCGGACCTGCCTGGCCAGCTGCCGCTGGCGGCATCGCAGGCGTGACCTATCCCGACGATCTGCGTACCCAGGTCGACGAGTACCTGGAGGCGCTGCGTTTCGCTGACGGAACCGGCACTGACGGCCTCGAGGAGGCGATGCGCTACTCGCTGCTGGCCGGCGGCAAGCGCATCCGGCCGGTGCTCGCGCTCGCGACGGCGTCGGCGATCGGGATGGAACCCGCCGAGGTGCTGCCCCTGGCAGCGGCGCTCGAGCTGATTCACACCTATTCGCTGATTCATGACGATCTGCCCGCGATGGACGATGACGACCTTCGCCGCGGGCGTCCGACCTGCCACGTCGTCTTCGGCGAGGACGTCGCGATCCTGGCCGGCGACGGCCTCTACGCCGAGGCCTTCCGCCACCTGCTGGGCAAACAGCAGGGGGAGGCGGCCAACATCATGCGTGCCGCCGCCGAGCTGGCTGAGGCAACCGGCGTCAACGGGATGGTCGGCGGCCAATATCTCGATGTGGCGGCCTCCGCGCCAGCGGGCGCAGGAGGCCTGCGGCACGTACATGAACTCAAGACCGGGCGGCTGATCCGCGCCAGCGTCGAATGCGTGCTGCTGATCGAGGGTGGGCGTGAAAGTGGCACAATCGGGCAGTTCAAGAACTTTGCAAGCGAACTGGGCGTGCTCTTCCAGATCGTGGACGACATTCTCGACGTCACCGGTTCGGATGAGGCGCTCGGCAAGCCGAGTGGAAGCGATGAGCGTCTGGGTAAACGCACGTATGTGACTGAGTTCGGCCTCGACGGCGCCCGCGAGCTGGCGCAGGAGGCCCATCGCAGCGCCAGTGCGGCCCTGATCAGCGCCGGGCGGGCGGGGCCAAATCCGGCGCAGCTTCAGCAGATCACCGACTTCATCGCCCACCGCAGCTACTAGACACATATGTCAGACCTTCTTTCCAAGATCAACAAGCCCCAGGATCTGCACGGGCTCAGCGATGAGCAGCTGGAGCAGGTAGCCGATGAGGTGCGCGAGTACATCATCGAGACTGTCGGTGAGATCGGTGGGCACTTCGGCGCCAATCTCGGCGCGGTCGAGATCGCCGTCGCGCTGCACTCGCTGCTGGATTCCCCGCGCGACAAGATCCTCTGGGACGTCGGCCATCAGGCCTATCCGCACAAGATCCTGACCGGCCGCCGCGATCAGCTGCCGACGATCCGCCACTACGAGGGTCTCGCCCCGTTCTGCTCGATCTTCGAGTCCGAGCACGACATCATGGGGGCCGGTCACGCGTCGACCGCGATCGGCTACGCGGTCGGCATCAAGGAGGCGATGCGCCGCGGCCACGGGCAGGACGGCAGCGTCGTGGCCGTGATCGGCGACGGTGCGATGACTGGCGGCGTCGCCTTCGAGGCGGTGACGGAGGCTGGTGGGCTCGGAACCCCGATCGTCGTCGTGCTCAACGACAACGGCATGTCGATCGCGCCGAACGTCGGTGCGCTCTCGAGGTACTTCAACCGCGTGCGACTCAACCCGAAGCTGTGGCACGCGCGCGAGGACGTGGAGAGCGGACTCACGAAGCTTCCTGCGCTCGGCCACACGTTCGAGCGGTTCGGCCCGCATGTGAAGGAGTCGCTCAAGGCCTTCTGGGCGCCGGGACTCTGGTGGGAGGAGCTCGATTGGGCCTACATGGGCGTCGTCGATGGCCACAACGTGCGTGCGGTGCGGCGGGCCGTACGCGAGGCGCTCGCGGCGCAGCGGCCGGTGGTCGTCCACTGCGCGACGATCAAGGGCAAGGGGTTCGCGCCGGCTGAGGATGGTGGGCTCGAGGGCATGGAGAAGTGGCACGCCGCGAAGCCGAAGTCGATCGCCGGCGGTGTTCCTGCTCCTGCCGCCGCCGCGCCCGCTGGCGCGGCGGCCCCTCCGCCGGCCTACACCAAGGTATTCGGCGAGGCGCTCGTGGGCGAGGCCGAGCGCGACGACCGGGTGCTGGGCATCACCGCCGCGATGAACTCCGGCACGGGCCTGAACCTGCTCCAGCAGAAGCTTCCGGATCGCTATTTCGATGTCGGCATCGCGGAGCAGCAGGCGGTTCTGCTGGCCTCGGGGCTGGCACTCCAGGGTTGCCGGCCGGTGGTGGCGGTGTACTCGACGTTCCTGCAGCGTGCATACGACCAAATCGTGCACGACGTCTGCCTGCAGGAGCTTCCGGTGGTCTTTGCGATGGACCGAGCGGGACTGGTCGGCGACGATGGCCCGACCCACCACGGCGTGTTCGACATCGCGTACCTGCGCTGCCTGCCGAACATCGTGCTGATGGCGCCGCGCGACGAGGCGATGCTCGTGCACATGCTGCGGACCGCGTTGACCTATGACGGCGGTCCGGTGGCCCTGCGCTACCCCCGCGGTGAGGGCGTCGGCGTTCCGTTACCCGAACAGCCCTCCGTGATTCCCGTCGGCACCGGCGAGATCCTGCGCGAGGACATCGCCTCGGCCGAGCCGGGTGCGCCGCGCGTGGCGCTGCTCGGCTACGGCACGGGCGTCGGGAAGGCGCTCGAGGCCGGAGCGTTGCTGTCAGCCCGCGGAGTGGCCGTGACCGTCGCCGATGCGCGCTTCGCCAAGCCGCTCGATGCCGGTCTGGTGGGCCAGCTGGCGGCCGAGCACGAGCTGCTGGTGACGATCGAGGAGGGCGTCCTCAACGGTGGCTTCGGTTCCGCCGTGCTGGAGACGCTGTCAGATGCCGGCCTCGCGTCCAGGATTCTTCGGGTCGGGCTGCCCGACAGGTACGTGACACATGGTGCTCCAGGGCTGCTGCACGCCGAGGTTGGGTTCACGCCCGAGCGCATCGCGGAGCGTGTGCTCGCGGCCGTCGGTCAGCGCTCGAGCGTCGCCTGACTCGCTCTGGCAGGCGATCGTGAACTCGAGAGTCCGGCTCGATGTGCTGCTGGTCGAACGCGGCCTGTTCGAGTCGCGGGCACGGGCCTCGGCGGCCGTGCTGGCGGGGGACGTACTGTTGCTGCCAGAACGCTCGCGCGCGCTGAAGTCCGGTCAGATGGTCTCCCGCGAGGTGGAGCTCGAGGTTGCGGCCGGGCCGGAGTTCGTCTCGCGCGGGGGCGTCAAGCTCGCGAACGCGCTGAACACCCTCGGACTCGATGTCGGAGGGGCGCTGGCACTCGACGTGGGGGCGTCGACGGGCGGCTTCACCGATTGCCTCCTGCAGCGCGGCGCGGAGCACGTCGTCTGCCTGGACGTAGCCTACGGGGAGCTCAGCTGGAAGCTGCGCGAGGATCCGCGCGTGACCGTGATTGAAAGGATGAATGCACGCTCCCTAGAAGTGGCTCAGCTCCCGTACGCTCCCGCGTTGATCGTGATCGACGTGTCCTTCATCTCGCTGACGAAGGTGCTTCCGGCTGTACTCGCCTGCGCCGCGGTCCGTTACGACTGCCTGGCGATGATCAAGCCGCAGTTCGAGGTCGGTCGCGAGCGGGTCGGCAAGGGGGGTGTCGTCAGGGATCAGGCCGCACGGCTTGAGGCGCTTGTGTCCGTCGGTCGCTTCGCTCAGGGCCTGGGCGCGGCGGTTGCCGGATACGCGAGCTCGGGGTTGCCCGGGCCCAAGGGCAACCGTGAGACCTTCGTGTGGCTGACAGAGCCATCGCGCGCGGGCGGGGTGGACGATCTGGAGGCGGCGGCGCTCGCGGGGGAGCCGGACGTGGGTCCGGACACTGACTCGGCGGTGGTGTCTTGAGCGATCGCGCCGTGACGGTGATCACGCACCGTCGCCCAGAGGAGACAGGCCCTGCGATCAAGGCACTCGTCGAGGTCGCGCATACCTTCGGCGCACGCGTGCTGCTGCAGGAGCGAGAGATCGCCAAGCACGGCCTGCAGCCCTCAGACGGAGTCGAATTCGTGCCCAGCCCTCCGCGCGACGTGGAGATCTGCTTTGCGCTCGGTGGCGATGGCACGATCCTGACCGGGCTGCGCATGTACGCGGGAACCCGCGTGCCCGTCTTCGGAGTCAATTTCGGTGAGGTCGGCTTCCTGGCCACCGTCGACCGCGAGGATGCCCGGAGCGGCTTCGAGCGTGCCTTTGCTCGCGAGTTCGAGGTGCTGTCGCTTCCCGGCATCGCCGCGCGTGCGCCCGGCGGCAACTGGCTGGCGATGAACGACGTCTCGGTTCAGCGGCAGCAGGGCCAGCGCGTGGCGGCGCTCGCGTACGCCGTCGGCAACGATGAGATCGGACGGGTTCGCTGCGATGGCCTCGTGGTTGCCACCCCGGCCGGCTCGACCGGCTACAACCTCGCCAATGGCGGCCCGGTCCTTGCCTGGGGCGTTGCCGGCATGGTCGTCTCCTTCATCGCTCCGCATTCGCTGACGGCGCGCGCGCTGGTCGTGGCGCCGAGCGACCCCTTGACGATCATCAACAGCTCAATGGATGAGCCAGTGGACGTCGCGATCGACGGCCGCCCGATGATCGCGCTCGAGCCCGGAGGGCGGCTTGAGGCGCGGTTCGTCGACGACCAGGGCCATCTAGTGCAGCTCGAGGGCGTGAACTTCTACAGGCGGCTGCAGCAGAAGTTCGGGCGGTTGGCGACTCTACGGTGACTCCGACCCCGCGCGAACGCCTGTTCGCACAGTTCCGTCCGGCGGGCGGCGTAGAACTGATCCCGTGCTGTACGAGCTTCGCGTCGAGAACCTGTTGCTGATGGAGCGGGCCGAGCTTCGCTTGGCCCCTGGTCTCAACGTTCTCACCGGTGAAACCGGTGCGGGGAAGACGCTGCTCGCTCACGCGCTCGACCTCTTGCTGGGAGGCAAGGCCCGCGCCGGCATCGTCAGAGAAGGCGCAGCTGAGGCGTACGTCGAGGGTGTGTTCGAGCTGCCGCCGGGGTTGGCCGACACCGGCGACGAGCGGATCCCCACCGACGCTGAGGAACTGGTGCTCGCCCGTCGGGTCTGGCCCGACGGGCGCACCCGTGCCTATGTCTGCGGGCGGGCGGCGACCGTCGCCGACCTGCGTGAGCTCGGGAGCCGCATGCTCTCCTTCTACGGGCAGCACGAGCATCGCAAGCTGATGCTCGCCGCAGCGCAGCTCGACGCGCTCGATGCGTTCTGTGGCAACGATCAGGGCGCCCGCCGCGCCGCGATGGCTGCCGCTCACGAGCGCGTTCGTGTTCTGGAGGCACGGATCGAGGAGGTGCAGGGGCTGGTGGGCGCGCGCGAGCGAGAGCTCGATCTGATCGCGTTCGAGCTCAGTGAGATCGAGGAGGTCGATCCGAGCGTGGAGGAGGAGGCGGAGCTGCTCGTGGAGCGCGACCGGCTGCGCCACCAGGAGGCTCTGAGCCAGGGGGCTGTGATCGCGATCGAATCGTTGGCGCCGGAGGACGGTGACGGTGCGGGGGCGCTGCTCACACGCGGAGCCACCGAACTTGAGGGCGCGGGCGCGTTCGATCCGGAGCTTGCGTCCTTGGCTGAACGCCTGTTCGCCCTCCGATACGAGACCGATGACGTCGCTGCCGAATTGCGCGGTTACCTTGATCGGCTCGAGACCGAGCCGGGGCGATTGCAGTTCGTGGAGGAACGGCTGGCCGCCTTCGCCAGGCTGGGTCGCAAACATGGGGGCGGGGTGGCCGACGTGATCGCCCACGCGGAAGCGTGCCGCGCCCGTCGAGAGGCGCTGGGTGCCGCTGAGGTGACGTTCGAGGGCCTGTCGAGCGAATTGGAGGCGGCCGTGGCGGAGCGGGAGCGCGTGGGGACCGAGCTGAGCGCTGCGCGAGCCGCGGCCGCGCCGCGGCTCGCCGAGGCGGTGCTCGAGCGCCTGAGCGAGCTGTCGATGGCCGAGGCACGCTTCGAGGTCGCTGTGCGCGAGCGCGAGGGCGGTTACGGCGCGCGGGGCCGGGACGCGATCGAGTTTCTGATCGCGCCCAACCCGGGCCTGCCGTTCGGCCCACTGCGGGAGGTCGCCTCCGGCGGCGAGCTCTCGCGGGTGATGCTGGCGCTCCTGAGCGCAGCTCACGGCGATAGCGGCGGCACTGGGGGGGACCGCTGCTCGTCTTCGATGAGGTCGACGCGGGCATCGGCGGTCACACGGCGCGGGCGGTCGGTAAGCACCTGCACGATCTGGCCGAGGGGCGTCAGATTCTCTGCATCACCCATCTGCCGCAGGTCGCCGCAGCCGCCAACCGCCACTTCACGATCGTCAAGGACGGCTCACAGACACCGGCACAGACGACCGTCAGTGCGCTCGACTCCGGCGGCGTCGTCGCCGAGCTCGTGCGGATGCTCGGGGCCGATGAGGACGACAGGTCCGCTCGAGGGCACGCGCGCGAGCTGTTGAAGGCCGCGTAGGCTGCCACGCGTCGACGGGCTCCAGCCGTGCTTGTCGCTATTTGGTGTGAATGTTTCACCAGAAGCTGCCGTTGCACCCAGTTGACGGCCCCGAAATGCCTCCGCGCCCAGCTAATCTGGATCAGGGCGCCGCATAGTTGAGGCCGCCGGCCGCGTGTGTCCGCCCCGGACGCTACCTTCGAATACAGGCAAGCACGGGACCAAGGAACCAGGTAAATGAGCCAGGCTGAGACGCGATTCATCTTCATCACGGGCGGCGTGGTGTCGTCGCTCGGCAAGGGCATCGCAGCCGCCTCGATTGGGCGGCTGTTGCGTTCCCGGGGCCTGTCGGTCCAGATCCAGAAGTTCGACCCCTACATCAACGTCGATCCGGGCACGATGTCGCCGTATCAACACGGCGAGGTGTTCGTCACCGAGGATGGGGCTGAGACCGATCTGGATCTCGGGCACTATGAGCGCTTCACCGACGCGAATACCAGCCGCGCCTCGAACGTGACCGCGGGTGGCATCTACAACACCGTGATCCGACGCGAGCGGCGCGGGGATTACCTCGGGGCGACCGTGCAGGTCGTGCCGCACATCACCGACGAGATCAAGCAGCGCATCCGCGTGGTCGCCGAGTCCTCCGATGTGGACTTCGTGATCACGGAGATCGGCGGGACCGTCGGCGACATCGAGTCACTTCCGTTCCTCGAGGCGATCCGTCAGTTCCCGGTCGAGGTCGGGCGCCGCCGCTGCATGTTCATTCACCTGACGCTCGTGCCCTACATCGGGCATGCCGGCGAGCTGAAGACGAAGCCGACCCAGCACTCGGTGAACGAGCTGCGCCGCATCGGCATCAATCCGGACATGGTGCTGTGCCGCTCGGAATCGATGCTCTCCACCGATATCCGCAAGAAGATCGCGCTGTTCGCGAGCCTGCCGGTGGACGCCATCATCTCCGCATACGACGTCCCCGACGTCTACAGCTGCCCGCTCACCTTCCACGAGCAGGGCGTGGATGACTTCATCCTGCGTGACCACTTCGGCGTCGACGCGCCGCAGCCGGACCTGGACAGCTGGAAGGCGATCATCGACCGGGCCGCGGCGTTGACCGACGAGGTGCACATCGCGCTGGTCGGTAAGTACGTGCAGCTCGAGGACGCCTATCTGTCGGTCACTCAGGCGCTGCGGCACAGCGGCATCCATCATGGCTGCCGGGTCAAGATTGATTGGGTTGACTCCGAGACCGTTGGCGATGACGACGTCGACGAGCTGCTGCGCAGCGTCGACGGGATCCTGATCCCGGGGGGCTTCGGCGGCCGCGGCTTCGAGGGCAAGATCGCAGCCGCCAAGATCGCGCGCGAGTCGCGGATCCCCTATCTGGGCGTGTGCCTGGGTATGCACGTGGCCGTCAGCGAGTTCGCGCGGCATATGGCCGGCATGCCGGGAGCCAACTCGACAGAGATGGACCCGGAGACGCCGTATCCCGTGATCGACCTGCTGCCCGAGCAGAAGGAGATCGCGGACATGGGCGGGACGATGCGGCTCGGAGCCGACCCGGTCAAGATTCACCCAGCCACCTGGGCCTCTGACGCTTACGGCGAGAGTGTGGTCTACGAGCGCCACCGTCACCGCTACGAGGTCAACAACCACCTGAAGAAGCAGTTGGAGAACGCGGGTCTGGTCTTCTCCGGCACCACTCCGGACGACCGGCTGGTCGAGATCACAGAGCTGCCACGGGACATTCATCCCTTCTACGTGGCGTCTCAGTTCCACCCCGAGTTCAAGTCGCGCCCTGACCGGCCCGCGCCGCTGTTCAGGGAGTTCGTCGGTGCCGCCTACTCGCACTCGGGCCAGGTTTCGATGGTCGAGCCGAGCGTCGAGGAGAGCGAGGTCACCGCGACGAGAGTGGCCGGTTAGAGGCCACAACGAGTTGCCCCGCGGGAGCTGCCCGGATGGGCCCGGCGAGGCTGCTGCATGACGCTCTCGGTTGGTGACATCGAGCGCCGGCGTCTGCACCAGACCTTCGAGTCACTGTGCCGGATCCCGAGCCCGACGGGCCAGGAGCGCGTGATCGCTGACAGGATCGGCGAGGAGCTGATCGGGCTGGGACTCGAGGTCGCTGAGGACGACGCGGGCGCGGCGGTCGGTTCCAGTGCCGGCAACCTGCTCTCACGGATCGAGGGGCGCGGCGATCGCATGGTGCTGCTATGTGCCCACATGGACACGGTGCCCCTGACGGCACCGGTCGAACCGGTCCAGCGCGACAGCGGGTGGGAGAACGCCAACGACGGCATCCTCGGTGCCGACAACAAGGCGGCGGTCGCGGGGATCCTCGAGCTCGCGCGGATCCTGACCCGCGAACAACCCGAGGTCGGAGTCGAGCTGCTGTTCACGGTCGCAGAGGAGACCGGCCTCAACGGAGCAAGGGTCTTCGACGTCGGGCGCCTGCGCAGCCAGTTCGGGTACGTGTTCGACCACGCCTCGCCGATCGGCGAGATCATCACGGCCTCGCCGACCCACGTGCGCATCGACGCTGAGATCCGCGGGCGTGCGGCACATGCGGGTCTGCAGCCGGAGCGGGGGGTGAACGCGATCGTCGCAGCCGCGCACGCGATCGTGAACATGCCGCAGGGCCGTTACGACGACGAGACAACCGCAAACGTGGGGATGGTCCACGGCGGCAACGCGACGAACGTCGTGGCCGACCGTTGCACCGTGAGCGCCGAGGTCCGAGCCGTCGAACAGGCTCAGGTCGACCGCCACGTGACCGAGGCGATCGACGCGCTTGAGGACGCGGCGGACACCGCCGGCTGTGATCTGGATCTGAACCTGCAGCAGCAGTTCACCGGGTACCGGCTGAGCACGCGCGAGCGCTCTGTGGTGCTCGCGGGAAAGGCGCTCAGAAGGCTGGGCTACGAGCCCAGATTCAGATCGAGCGGCGGCGGAGCTGACGCGAACGCCTTCCGCCTGAACGGATTTCCGTGCACGAACCTCGCCAACGGCACGGAGCGGGCCCACGAGCGCACCGAGCGCGTCAGCTTTGCGGCGCTGGACGGGAACCTGGACCTGATGCTGGCGTTGATCGAGGAGGCGGCGTGACGGACTTCGAGGTGCTCGGCGAGTCGGTCGAATGGCAGGGCCGGATCCTGAGGGCCGGTCGTGAGAGCTACCGCTATGCGGACGGCTCCGAGAACACCTTCGACAAGGTGTGGCATCCCGGCGCGGTCGCCGTGGTGGCGTTCGACCGCACGCAGGTGTGGTTGGTCAGACAGCCGCGTGAGGCAGCGGGCCTGACAGCGGCACTCGAGATTCCCGCGGGCAAGCGTGACCGCGCCGACGAGTCGCCGCTGGAGCTCGCCAGGCGCGAGCTTGTCGAGGAGATCGGCAAGGAGGCGGCGGAGTGGCAGGAGCTGCTCGGGTTCTTCCCCACACCCGGCTTCTGCGACGAGTACATCACGATGTTCGCCGCCACCGGTCTGACCGACGCCCACGGCGGCCCCGCGCCCGAACCGGACGAGCACATCGATGTGGTGCCATGGCCGCTGTCGGATCTGGACGCGGCGATCGCCCAGACATCGGACGCAAAGACGCTGATCGGGCTGCTCTGGCTCGCACGCCACCTGAGGGCGGACTGAGACCGGCGTCGCGCGGCGGACGCGGACCCGTCGACGGAGGAGTGCCGCCAGGGAGCGCGAACTGAACCCGTATGGCCACGGTCGCCGCCGGTCCTGCGCAGCGCCTCAACGAGCTGACGCTTGACTTCCTCGCGTATCTCGAGCTCGAACGCGGTCTCTCTCGCAACACGCTCGAGGCCTACCGCTCGGATCTGCAGCAGTTCGGCGAGTTCCTCAACCGCGCCGGCCTCGACCCGCTCGCCGTCGACGGCGCCAAGCTCACCGAATTCGTCAGCGAGCTGGCCGACGGCCGCGATGGCCGTCGTCCCGCCGCCGCCGCGACGCTGCAGCGGAAGATCGCGTGCCTGCGGTCCTTCTACAGGCACCTGCGGCGCGAGGATCTGATCGACAGTGACCCGACCGCCGAGCTGCATCCGCCGCGCTCACGCGCGCGCCTACCGCGCGTCCTGAGCCGCGACCAGGTCAATCGCCTGCTCGAGCAGCCACAGGGGACCGACAGCTCGGCGCTTCGGGACCGAGCGCTGCTCGAGACGATGTACGCCTGCGGACTGCGCGCGTCCGAGGCGATCACCCTCCAGATCCCCGAACTCGACCTCGAAGCCGGTGTCCTGATCGCCCGCGGCAAGGGCTCGAAGGAACGCCTCGTCCCGATCGGCTCCAAGGCGCTCGAAACTCTGCGGATCTACCTGGAGATCGCGAGACCGAAGCTGATCGGCCTCAGAGACGAACCGCACGTGTTCCTCAACATGCGCGGTCAGGCGCTGTCTCGGCAGGGCCTCTACAAGATCGTTCAGCGGCACGCCAGGGCAGCTGGCCTTGACTCCCGCATGAGCCCGCACACCCTGCGACACACGTTCGCAACCCACCTCCTCGCCGGGGGCTGCGATCTGCGATCGCTTCAGGAGATGCTGGGTCACGCCGACATCGGAACCACGCAGATCTACACCCATCTCTCCTCCGAGCAGCTTCGCGACGTCTACTTCGACGCGCACCCGCGCGCCCGCATCAGCGGGCGGGGTGGACAGGCGGCAGCCTAGCCGTGCCTATGATCGGGTGTCGTAGATGCCCGAACTTCCTGAGGTGGAGACGATCAGGCGCCAGCTGGCGCCACATCTTGAGGGTCGAACGCTCGAGACGGTCGAGATTCGCGATTTCCGCTGGACGCAGCCGGCGCCTCCAGAGCTGATCGCCGCCGAGCTCACGGGCGCGACCGTGCAGGCGCTCAGGCGCCGCGGGAAGTACTTGATCTGGGAACTCGACGACGACCGGCACCTGCTCGTCCACCTGCGGATGACCGGCGCCCTGCTGATGGATCCCGACCCCGAGTCTCTGCATACGCGCGTGCGCTTCGGGCTCGATGACGGGCATCTGCTGACCTACGTCGATCCGCGGCGGTTCGGGACCGGGCACCTGATGCTGTCGACGGCCGCTCGCGACGCCTACCTGGACGCCCGGCTCGGTGCGGAGCCGCTCACCCCGGAGTTCACCGCCGAGTACCTGCGTGACCAGGCGCGTGGGAGAACCGCGCCCGTGAAGTCCTTCATCCTCGACCAGCGACGGATCGCCGGGGTCGGCAACATCTACGCCGACGAGGCGCTGTACCGCGCCGGCGTGCATCCACTGCGACCGGCCGGGTCGCTCACCCGCGCGCAGTGGGGCGCCGTCAAGGACGGCATCGAGGTCGCGCTCGCCGCCGGGATCGACGCGAAGGGGGCGTCGATCGACGATTTCCGCCACGTCGACGGCGCTCGAGGCAGCTTCCAGGACCGGTTCCTGATCCACACTCGCGCGGGCGAGCCGTGCCTCACGTGCGGACGCGAGATCCGCAAGCTCGTCGTCGGCGGGCGCGGGACCTACGTGTGCGAACACTGCCAGCCGCGGCCTCGTCGTGTGTGAGCCTGAGTCTTTCGCCGGCGGTCCCGCTGGACCACCGGCTCACTGATGCGGGCAGAGGGCCAGTGAGCCTGAGCTGCCCCGCAGGCGGTTGGCGTCCGAGTCGACCCGCCTGGCGGCGCTCTGCAGTGCCGAGGTGCTGGAACGCCGCAGCGCGCTCACCATCGCGCCGAGATCGGTCGCGAGCCTGCCCTCAGCGGTCACGATGCTCTCGGAGTTCCCCAGCACGGCCACGCAGCGGTTGCTGAACCCCCGTGAGTGCGCGGCTTGGTCGACGTGCCGGTCGGCGAGGTAGTAGACACGCGTGCTGGCCCGGTAGGCGGTGAAGCTCGGCAGCATGCAGTGATCCATCTGTGAGATCGTCGATCCCGTGGCGGTGCAGTGGGCCGCCGCGGTATCTGCCCTGAGCGTGTCGATCGCGAAGGCCGCGAACGCCAGGCAGTCGGCCTTCGCGGCCCGCAGCAGTGGCGTCACCTGCCTGAGCGCGCCGCAGACGCGCCTGCTCCTCGAGATCGCGCTCTCGGAGTCCGCCCCGAGCGCCTTCAGCCGAGCCTGGGCGGTGTGCAGCAGCTGGTACTCCTGCGCCGTCAGCTGCCCTTGCGGTGCGGCGGCGAACGCGTTCGTGCTTGCCACCATGCATGCGCATGCGACCAGCGCGATCAGAAGCGAGAGGCGGCGCACGGGCCTAGGCCGCGAGCAGCCCAGGTAACCGGCCGGCGCGATCCACCGCCAACAATTCCTGGAAGCCGCCGATCGGTTGATCGCCGATCAGGATCTGTGGAAAGGTGACCATGCCCGTGATCTGCTCCAGCTGACTGCGGGCGTCCGCGTCGCGTGCGAGATTTATCTCCTCGTAGCTGACGCCGCGCTTGTCGAGCAGGGCCTTTGCACTGCGGCAGAATGAGCAGTAGTCAGTCGTGTACACGGTGACCGGTTTCATGACTTCAGAAAGTGTAGCCGCCGAAATGGGCGGCCAGCAGGACGTGTGAGATGCCCGGAACGTTGAAGACGGAGGCGATCGTGCTGCGTTCGATCCGGTATGGCGAGGCCGACCGGATTCTGCACCTGTACACGCCCGAGCACGGTCGCGTCGGCGCAATCGCCAAGGGGGCAAGGCGCTCGCGGAGCCGCTTCGGGGCGCGCCTGGAACCGTTCTTCCAGATACGGCTGGTGCTCCACGAGGGGCGCGGGGACCTGCATACGGTGACCGCCGTCGACACCGTTCACGCCCGCGCGGGTCTGCGTGAGAGCGCCGCCGCGCTCGACGGCGCCGCTCGTGCCTGCGATGCGGTGGCGCGGCTGTTCGAGACCGACGAGCCGCACCCGGAGGTGTACGCGCTGCTCGCCAACGAGCTGACGCTGCTTGCATCCTTTCCCACCCACCCAGCAGCGGAACGGCCGGAGAACGCGGTCGCATTTCGTCTGAAGCTGCTGCTCGCCGCCGGAATCGTCCCCCAGCTCGGCTCCTGCGCCAACTGCGGGGAGCGTGAGCATCTGACCGGCTTCTCCCCGGCAGCCGGCGGGGTTGTCTGCAGCTCGTGTGAATCGGCATCCTTCCCGCTGGGGGAGGAGGCCTACGAATTCCTCGTCGGGGCGCTTGGGCAGCCGTTGGCGAGTGCTCCGGAGACCTCGCCGCGGGCGTTGCAGATCGCCGAGCGGGCGATTCGCGAGACCGCCGAGCATCACGCTCAGGTGAGGTTGCGCCCGCTGCCGCGCGCAGCCTGAGCGGCGGCGATCCCTGGCAGAATGGTTATGTGAACAAGCTCTACGAGCATCCGACCGGAGCCGTCGCCGAGGCATTCGCCGAGCGGATCCGCGCACGCGAGAACCTCGATCTGTCACCGCTCGCGACCCGTTCATATCCGGCCGACAGGGAGTCGCTGGAGCCGGAATGCGGGCTGCGCACCCCGTTTCAGCGCGACCGCGACCGGATCGTTCACTGCAAGGCGTTCAGGCGGCTCAAGCACAAGACTCAGGTGTTTGTGCTTCCAGCGGGCGATCATTACCGCACCCGGCTGACCCACACGCTTGAGGTCACGCAGATCTCACGGACGGTTGCGCGGGCGCTGGCACTCAACGAGGACCTGGTCGAGGGGATCGGTCTGGGCCACGACCTCGGGCATCCGCCGTTCGGTCACATCGGCGAGCAGGCGTTGGACGAGTGCCTCGCGGAGCGGTTCGGTGAGCAGTTCTGGCACAACGTGCATTCGCTGCGCGTGGTCGAGGTGCTCGAGCGTGATGGGCGCGGGTTGAATCTGACCTCGCAGGTGCGTGACGGCATCCTCAGCCATTCCGGACGCGCGCAGGCACCGGCGACGCTGGAGGGGCAGATCGTGCGGCTGGTCGACCGGATCGCCTACATCAACCACGACATCGACGACGCCGTCCGCGGAGGAGTCCTCGATGCCGCCGAGCTTCCGGACGGCCCGCTCGAGGTGTTGGGTGAGACCGGCTCGCAGCGGATCGACGCGCTCGTGCATGACCTCGTCGAGCACTCGGCACAGGCCGGCGCGATCGTGCAGAGCGAGGTGGTCGGCCAGGCGATGACCGATCTGCGCCAGTTCATGTTCGACCGTGTTTACCTCGGTCCGGAGGTGACGCAGGAGCGCGTCAAGGTCCTCAAGGCCGTGCGGGCACTGTTCGAGCACTTCTGCGAGCACCCGGAGCTGATACCGGACTCGATCCCCGACGGCACGCTGTCGCGGCGGGTGACCGATTACATCGCCGGGATGACCGACCGCTATGCGGTCGCGGAGTTCGAGCTGCTCGCCGTTCCGACGGCGTTCACGCCGTGAGCCGCTACACCGCCGACTCACGCGACCGCGTGCGGGACGCGGTCGACATGCTGGCGCTCGTCGGTTCCAAGGTAGAGCTCACTCGCCGGGGGCACGACAGCTACTTCGGCTGCTGTCCGTTCCATGACGAGCGCACACCGTCGTTCCACGTGCGACCGGATGAGAAGCATTACCACTGCTTCGGCTGCTCGGAGTCCGGTGACCCGTTCAACTTCGTGATGCAGACCGAGGGTCTCGACTTCAAGGGCGCACTCGAGGCCCTGGCCGACCGCTTCGGCGTGAGGCTCGAGACGGAGGACGAGTCACCGGAGGCGGCGGCGGCCCGCGACCGGCGGGAGCGCCTGTACTCGCTGCTCGATCGCGCCGCGACCTACTACGAGCGGGTGTTCTGGGAATCACAGGAGGCACTTGCCGCCCGGGAATACCTCCTCGCCCGTGGGTTCAGCGAGGAGGTCCTGCGAGAGTTCCGCGTGGGCTATGCCCCGAATTCCTGGGACCGGATCGTGAGCGCCTCCGCCAAGGTCGGGTATCGCGCCGAGGAACTCGTGGCCGCGGACCTCGGTCGTCGCAAGAAGAGCCGGCCGGACGAGCTGATCGATCGCTTCCGGGGCCGGATCATGTTCCCGGCGGCCGACGCGCGCGGTCGCGTGCGGGGGTTCGGCGCACGGACGATGGGGACCGATGACGGCCCGAAGTACCTGAACACCTCGGAGGGCGGGGTCTATCGCAAGCGGGAGGTCCTCTACGGGATCGCCCAGGCGCGCGCGGTGGCGGCCCGTGAGGGGCGGATGATCCTGTGCGAGGGTTATACCGACGTGCTCGCGCTGCATCAGGCCGGGGTGCGTAACGCGGTCGGGATCATGGGCACCTCGCTGACCGACGAGCAGGTGGCGGAGCTCGCCCGGGTCGTGACCGTGCTCGAGCTCTGCCTTGACGCGGACAACGCCGGTCAACGGGCGATGGAGCGCGCCGAGCGGGTCTGCGCCGATTCGGGCCTCAGACTGCGCGTCGTGCCGCTACCGGTGGGAACCGACCCCGGCGAGCTGATCGCGCGCGAAGGTGCCGATGCGCTGCGCGAGCTGATCGCCGCCTCGGTTCCGTACGTGGTCTTCCACGTGGGCCGGGTGCTCGAGGCCGCGGATCTGAGCGGCGCCGAGGGCAAGGACCAGGCGATCGCCGCGCTTCGGCCGGTGCTCGAGTCTGTACCGGCCAGCGTGCTGCGGGACGAACTGGTCCGCAAGGCTGCCGGCGTGCTGGATCTGCCAGAGGCCCGCCTGGTGACGCTGCTGGGCCAGCCGCAGGCGACGGTGTTCGAACCGTCCGGAGATTCCGACGCACGTCCGTTGCAGGGAGGCCACGCAGGGCGGCATGCCCCGCGTCCTGCGGTTGCAAGCGGCCCCCAGGGGGAGCGTTCTTTCCTGGCGATGTGCCTCGCCTCTCCCGACCTCGGGGCGGCTGTGCTGGCGCAGATCGATCCGGACGCGCTGCTGCTCGATGACCGTCTGCGGCGCGCCGCCCGCTTTCTGACCACACACCTTCCGGGCACGCTCCCAGAGGCGCCCGCGGACGACCCTGAGCTGACGGTCGTTCTGGACGACCTGCTGGCGCGCGCGCACCGGGGCGGCCACGTCACGGGTGATGAGCTCGAGCATGCTCGCCTGCTGCTCGAGCGCGACCGGCTGGCACGGGAGATCAGGTATCTGCGCGATCGCGGAGGCGGTGGCCTCGCGCCGCTGTCGACCGAGTACCAGGACGTGATCGCGACCATCAAGACGGTCGTGTCGCGGCTCGAGCGGCCGGTTTAGCGCGCAGAACAGTTCAGAGTCCGTGCCGATAGACTGCCTGGAGCGACGGGTGCTCACCGGCCCGATCGCTTGCACTTGGGGAGTAGCTCAATCGGCAGAGCATTCGGCTGTTAACCGAAGGGTTGTGGGTTCGAGTCCCACCTCCCCAGTTGTCAGGGCTCAGGCGCACAGGTCCTCGATCAGCTCAGCGGCGCGGCCAGGACCATCGTGGTCACCGGCCCAGGTCGCGAGTTCGCGCGCGCGGGCCGATAGCCCGGCGAGCTGGTCAAGCGCCCGTTGTGCGGCGAAGCGCATCGTCAGCGGAGTCACGAGTCGCCACGGAAGCCTGACTCCCACACCGGCCCAGTCCAGGCGGGCCGCGTTCTCAGCCATATCGCCGCTGTGCGGGACCGCCAGAACCGGCACACCATGCTCGAGGGCGCGCACGACCGTGCCATGGCCCGCATGGCAGATCACAAGGTCGGCATCCCGCATCGCCTCCGAATAGGCCATCCAGCTGACCAGTCGCGCTCCTGTGCCGGCACGGATGGGGACTGAGGATGCACGGCGGTCGGTCGAGGCGAGCGCTCGCACGCCAAGCCCGCGCAGACCCTCCAGCGAGGCGCGCAGCAGCCGCTGGGCGGGATCGTGCGATGTCGACGGCGCTATCACGACAAGTGGGCCCCGGCCATATGGCGGTGTCACCACCGGCGCGGCGGGCTCCCAGCGCATCGGGCCGACGACGTGCACCGACGGCGGCCAGTCCCTGGGGTACTCCAGCTGCGGAAGGGTGGCCACCAGACAGAGGTCTGGGCTCAGTCCGCCGTGCAGCCGTGTCACCGCCGCGAGTCCGAGCCTTCGCCGTGTCTCGTTGAGCTCGTCGCGGCCGCGGCGAAGGCCGCTCTCCAACGGGCGCTCGAACTGCTTCCAGAACCAATGCCCGGTCTGTGTTCGCGGCAACCTGGCGCCGATCGAGTATGGGGGAAAGCCCGGGGGCATCACCGGATACAGGTGCGGGATCAGCGTCGCGGTGCGTATGCCCTCGAGTTCAGCGGCGAGCGCGGGCGCCAGCGTGAGGATGTCGTGCACAACCACCTCCGGACGTGCGGCGGCGATCGCCGACCGCGTCGCCGGCGTCGCGCGAACCACCGCCTGGTAGGGCTTCAGCGGACTCTGCGAGGTTGGGAAGGGCTGGTACTCCGGGGCCGGCACGAACTCCATGCCGGCGGCTGCGACGTCGTCTCGCCAGCGCTCCCATGTCTCGAACGTCACCTGATGACCGCGTTGGACGAGTCGCCTCCCAAGCGCGAGCATCGGGAAGGCATGACCCGGTTGGCCGAAGGCGCCGAGGAAGATCCGTCGCGGCGCAGGCGAGGACGGCTGGGGCGGGCTCAGGCCGCCAGCTCCGCAAGCGTGCGCATCTGCTCGAACTGCTGATCGCGCGTGGCCGCGACGGGGATGCGAGCAGCGTCCCGACGCCGGCCGCGCGAAAGGCGGAAAGGCGCTCGGCGACTCGTTCTCGAGGCCCGACCAGCGAGACGAGGTCGATCAGCTCGTCGGGCAGTGCCCGGCAGGCGCCCGCGCGATCCCCGTACAGGTACAGATCCTGAACCTCGGCGGCCGACCTGCTCGAATCCGTACTCACGCGACGAGCGCGTTGTAGAAGTTCTGCTCCCGGGATCCCATGCCGCCGATGTAGAGCGCGAGCATTGGGCGCATGAGATCTCGGGCAGCCTCGATGTCGTCGCTGATGTGCACGCTGACCTGCGGTGCGATCTCGAACTCCGCCAGGGATCGATCCGCCCGGGCGGCGCCGTCCTGTAGCCGTGCGCGGAAGACCGCGACGTGCTCAGGGGAGAAGAGGGTCGGAAGCCACCCATCGGCGATCTCGCCCGCCAGGGCCGTGTTCCGCGGACCTATCGCCGCGAGGTAGATCGGGATCCGATCCTGGACGGGAGCGATCGTGAGCTTCAGCGACCGTCCGGGACCATCTGGCAACGGCAGCTCGAGTGTCTGGCCGTGGTAGTCGACACGTTCGCGGCGAAGCGCCATCCGAACCACGTCGACATACTCGCGCGTGCGCTGCAGCTGGTGACCGAACCGCTGGCCGTGCCAGCCCTCGGATACCTGCGGGCCCGACGTTCCGAGACCAAGGATCATACGCCCGCCAGAGAGCTGATCAAGGGTTGCCGCTGTCATCGCGGTCATCGCGGCGGTCCTGCCGGGGATCTGGAAGATCCCGGCTCCGAGCCTGATTCGTGAGGTCTGACCCGCGATCCACGCCAGCACGGTCGCGGCGTCCGAGCCGTACGCCTCGGCCGCCCAGACCGAGTCGTATCCGAGCGCTTCGGCCTGCTGGACGGCCGCCAGCTGCTCGGCGGCGCCACCCCACAGGCCCCAGTAACCAATGTGCAGGCCGAGCTTCATGCCGGAACCAGCCTAATGGCTGGCGCCGAAGCCCATGTGACTCGCGCCTGTGATCATGTACTCATGAGCTCAAGCATTCACCGGAGCGTCCGCTACGGATACAAGGCATCGGCAGAGCAGTTCCCGCCCGGCCAGTTGGTCGAGTACGGCGTCAGCGCCGAGCGTCACGGCTTCGAGATCGTCGCCGTCTCAGATCACTTCCAGCCGTGGCGCCATCACGGCGGGCACGCACCGAACTCGCTCGTGTACCTCTCCGCGCTGGGCGGCGCTGACCGAACGGGTCACGCTCACCACCAGCGTGCTGACACCGACTCTCCGCTATCAGCCGGCCGTGATCGCGCATGCGTTCGCGACGCTCGCCTGTCTGAACCCGGGGCGCGTCGTGCTCGGGATCGGCAGCGGCGAGGCGATGAACGAGAGCCCGGCGATCGGTGTCGAGTGGCCGAAGTTCAAGGAGCGCTCCGAGCGCCTTGCCGAATCGGTGACGCTGATACGGCGACTCTGGACCGAGGAGCGCGTGACCTTCGAGGGCAAGTACTACCGGACCGTCAATGCGACGATCTATGACAGGCCCGAACAGCCGGTCCCGATCTTCATCGCCGCCGGTGGACCGAAGGCGGCGGCGCTCGTCGGGGAGATCGGTGACGGTTTCATCGTGACCAGCGGCAAGGGTGAGGAGCTCTACCACACACTGCTCGGCGGTCTTGCCGACGGCGCCGGGCGGGCTGGGCGCGACCGCGAACGCGATCGAGAAGTTCATAGAGATCAAGGTCTCCTACGACCATGATGCCGAGTTCGCCAAGGATGCCTGCAGGCCGTGGGCGGCGCTGGCTCTCACGGCGGAGGAGAAGGGCGGGACCGAGGACCCGATCGAGATGGAGCGCCTCGCAGAGGCCGCCGCCGACCGAGCCCACACGCGCTTCATCGTCTCCGATGACCCCGACGAGGTCGTCGAGAAGATCGCGTTCTACGTCGACCTCGGTTTCGAGGATCTCGTTTTCCACTTCCCCGGTGAAGATCAGGAGCGCGCGCTGACGCAGTTCGCCCAGGACGTCCTGCCGCGGCTTCGCGATCGCTGGGGCTAGCGGCCCGAAGTCCTCCTCTCAGTTCCTGCGATCCGGGGAGATCGCGCCGCATGTTGGCCCCAGATTGGGGCCCGGTTTGGGCAGCGCTGCACGTTTGGAGGATTTAGGTTGAATCGCTCTGTCAATTACCCGTAAGTTAAATTTCCGGCCTACGGTGAGGGTCTTCCATGCGGCGGCTTCACCTGACCCTGATCACGATCGGAATGCTGGCCGCCGCGCTTTTCGTGGCGGTTGGTGCCGGCGGCTCCTCGGCCTCCCTCACGGCTGACGCAACCAAGACTGCGAGCGTGGAGCGAGTGGACGGTGGGCCGCACGGGGCCTACGTGGTCGCGAAGGGCATCCACAAGATCAAGCACGTGATCATCATCATGCAGGAGAACCGTTCGTTCGACAGCTACTTCGGCACGTACCCGGGGGCAGACGGGATCCCGATGAAGAACGGGCGGCCGGCGGTCTGCGTGCCCAACCCCGATGCCGGATGCACACGCCCCTATCACGACACAGCCGATGTCAACGGTGGAGGGCCCCACTCACACCTGAACGCCGAGCTTGACATCGATGGTGGCCGCATGGACGGCTTCATCCGTCAGCGCGACCTGGCGAAGAACACGTGCCAGAACATCGATGACCCCGCGTGCGTCAACAGCGGTCCGGCCGACGTGATGGGGTACCACACCGGCGCTGAGATCCCGAACTACTGGACCTACGCCAAGGACTTCTCGCTCGACGACCACATGTACGAGCCGGCGACGGCATGGTCACTCGTCGACCACCTCTATCTGGTCTCCGGTTGGGCGGCCAGGTGCAAGACCCGAGCGGCGAAGAGCTGTCACAACACGCTCTACGGTCCGGCCAAGCCCGCCCACATCAGCAGGGCTGAGGACAACATGTACCGAACCGGCGCCGCCGGCGTCCACTTCTCCTGGACCGACATCACCTACCTGCTCCACAGGTACCACGTCAGCTGGTCATTCTTCGTCCAGAAGGGAACACAGCCGGATTGCGACGACAGCGGCGCGGAGACCTGCACGGCCGTCGCGCAGAACTCCAAGACACCCGGGATCTGGAACCCGCTGCCGTTGTTCACGGATGTTCACAGCGATCGTCAGCTGCAGGACATACGCGGGCTCTCCGACTACTACAGGCAGGCGCGCGACGGCAGGCTTCCCGCGGTCAGCTGGATCACACCGTCAAACCCCGATAGTGAGCACCCGCCCGCGAGCGTTCACCAGGGGCAGGCATATGTGACCTCGCTGATCAACGCCGCGATGAAGAGCCCCGACTGGAACTCGACCGCGATCTTCCTGAGCTGGGACGACTGGGGTGGGTTCTACGACGGCATCGAGCCGCCGGCGGTCGATCAGAACGGCTACGGACTGCGCGTCCCGTCGATCACGATCTCGCCCTATGCGCGCCAGGGATTCATCGACCACCAGACCCTGAGCCACGACGCGTATCTCAAGTTCATCGAAGACGACTTCCTCGACGGTGCTCGCCTGAACCCGAAGACCGACGGGCGCTGGGATCCGCGCCCCGACGTCAGGGAGGACGAACCTCTGCTCGGCAATCTCGTCGGCGATTTCAACTTCAGCCAGAAACCACGCCCGCCCGTGCTGCTTCCCACCAACCCGCCCACGGACTCGCCTTCGATCCCTGCCTACTTCAAGGACCGGGGCCCGTGCGTCGGATGCACGAAGCCGCCGCCTGCAACGACCCCGGCAAGCCCCGGCGTATGAGTGCCATCACCGCCAGCGGTCTCTGTAGGAGCTTTGGGGGAAGCGTGGCCGTCGACGGCGTCGACCTCTCGGTTGAGCCCGGCGAGATCCGGGGGCTGCTCGGCCCCAACGGAGCTGGCAAGACGACGCTTCTGCGGATGCTACTGGGGCTTGTGGCCCCCGATCAGGGCCGGATCGAGGTGTTTGGCCGGTCGGTTGGCGACCCCTCGGGCCGTGGCACGGAAGGGGTCGCAGGCTTCGTCGAGATGCCGTGCTTCTACCCGTACCTGAGCGGCCGCGCCAACCTCGAGGTGCTGTCTGAGTTCGATGCCGGTGACAGCTCGGCAGCGATCGACGCGGCGCTCGTTCGGGTCGGCCTTGACCGGCGGGCGAGGGACCGCGCCAGCAGCTACTCGACCGGTATGCGGCAGCGGCTCGGCATCGCGGCGGCATTGATCCGGGCACCCCGGCTGCTGATCCTCGACGAGCCCACCAGCGGACTTGATCCCGGGAGCGCGCGAGCGATCGCGGCGCTCATTCAGGACCTTGCCGCGGAAGGTGTGGCGGTGCTCCTCAGCAGTCATCAGATCGGCGAGGTCGAGGCGATCTGCGACACGTTCACGGTCATCAATCGTGGGAGGGTGGTATGGGACGGTGCAGCCGCCCAGCTCCGCGCGGACGCGCCGCCATCAGCCTTCCGCCTGCGGACGAGCGACGATGCGACCGCGGTCGAGGTCGCCCAGCGTCGGTCAGACGTCTCGCTGTCGCCCGAGGATGACGGCGGTCTGAGACTGACCGGCTCCCAGGACGCGGTCGACGCGTTCCTGGTCGAACTCGCCGGCGCGGGGATCGCGCCACGCGCGTTGGACCTGGTCACGAGTCCGCTGGAGGCGATGTTCTTCTATCTCACTGATGAACCGCGCTCCGGCCACGACAGGCCCGAGCCGGTGGCAACGCAGTCGCGATGAGCACCGGGCTCGATACCGCAGGCCTGGGTGCACGGCCCGCCGGCTCCCGCGACGCCTCCCCGATCACAGGACGCCGGCCCGCCGTCCGGAATGTCTTCCGTGCAGAGCTGCGCAAGCTGGCCGCGCAACTGTCGACCCGCATGCTGGCGCTGGCGTGCGGGCTCGGTCCGCTCGCGTTTGCGCTGGTCCTGAAGCTGCAGGGGGGACTGCCGGCCGACACGCTGTTCGGAGTCTGGGTACATCAGTCCGGGTTCGCCGTCTCGCTGGTCGTGCTGGGCTTTGCTGGGACCTGGGGGTTCCCGGTGATCGCCGGCGCTCTCGCCGGGGACCTGTTCTCCGGGGAGGATCGGCACGGAACCTGGAAGATGATCCTGTCGCGCTCCGCCAGCCGCCAGGAGGTCTTCACGGGCAAGCTGCTCGCGGCCGGGCTGATCGCGATCGTGCTAGTCGCGCTGACCGCGATCTCAAGTCTGGTCGCGGGTCTCCTGACCTCCGGGGCATCCTCCATGATCGGCCTCAGCGGGGCCGCGATCCCATCAGGACGTGCACTGCTGTTGGTGCTGGCTGCTTGGGGAGTGAGCCTCCTGCCGATGTTCGGGTTCCTGGCACTGGCCGCGCTGTTCTCACTGATCACACGAAACGGCATCGCCGGCGCGCTCGGACCGCTGCTGTTGGCACTGATCATGCAGCTGCTGGACCTGATGGGAAACGGATCGGTCGTGCACGCGATGCTGCTTGGCTCGGCCTTCAACGATTGGCATGGCCTGTTCGTCACGGATGTGTTCCTGCAGCCGCTCATGGTCGGAAGCCTGGTCAGCGTGGGGTGGACGCTCGCGGCTGTCCTCGTTGCCTGGAACGCCTTTCGCGTGCGGGACTTCGCCGGAACCGTGGGCGGTCGTGCTGGATGGTTGCGGTCCGGGGTGGTCGTGCTCGGATCACTCGCGGCAATAGCGGTCCTTGCGGGCGGCACGGCGCTCGGGCCGGCGACGATCACTCCCGCGCGCCTGCAGGCGTCGATCACTCCTGCATTCAGTCAGTTGACGCTGCTTCAGCAGCGCGAACTCGGCCGCAGGGTCGCGGCTGGCGAGCACCTGAAGATCGTCCCGAAGTGTGTCCGCCGAGGTGGCAGCAGCTCCGGTCCCGGCGACGATTGGACCTGCACGCTCGGGGTCTTCATCCCGCAGAACGGCGTCGAACCGTTCCGGCAGACGGCCGTAACCTACGACATGAGCGTCCAATCCGACGGTTGCTACAAGGCCAGCGGACCGCCTATTTTCATCGGCCAGCAGACAATGCGCAGCCGTGACGGCGGTGAGCTGGTGAACCCGCTCTACACGATCTACGGCTGTTTCGAGACGGACGGCTGATCCGCAACCGCCGGATCGTGTGTAACGGACCGGCGGTCCGCGGGACCAAACGGATGGAAAGGCAACCATCCCGGAGGCACAGATGCTCACTCCTCGCAGATTCAGTGCGGCCACGGCGGCCACCGCCGCGGCGGCGCTCACACTGGCGGTCGGCTCCGCCGGCGCTCGGCCGCTGTTCAGGCACCACGACGTTCGTGGCGCAGGTGGCGCTGTGTTCGTCCAGACCGATAACCCGTCCGGCAACGCTGTGGCCGTCTACGACAGAAGTTGGAACGGAACCTTGTCATCGGCCGGCACCTACGCCACGGGTGGCCTCGGTGGGGTTCTGACAGGCTCGGTGGTCGACCACCTCGCGTCCCAGAGTTCGCTCGTCTACGACCAGGCTGGACACGAGCTGTTCGCGGTCAACGCCGGCAGCAACACCATCTCAGCATTCGATGTGGACGGTTCCCACCTGCACCTGCTTCAGGTGATCGGCTCCGGCGGAAGCTTCCCTGTCAGCATCGCGGTCCACGGGGACCTCGTCTACGCGCTGAACGCGCTCAACGGAGGCAGCATCCAGGGGTACCGGCTGTTCGGCGACCATCTGGTCCCGTTGGCGGGCTCGTCGCGTGCGCTCGGACTCGATCCGACCGCCACGCCGCAGTTCACCACCACCCCCGGCCAGGTTGCGTTCACGCCCGACGGCCGTGATCTGATCGTCACAACGAAGGCCAACGGCAACGACATCGACGTCTTCAGCGTCAACTGGGCCGGGCTTCCCGCGGGTCACCCTGTGGTCAACACCGAGCCGAACGACGTCCCCTTCGCGTTGGCGTTCGAGCCACGTGACCAGGTTCTCGTCAGTGAGGCCGAGCCCAACGCGGTCCAGAGCTTCACGCTACGCGGCAATGGGACGCTCACGCCCGGTGCGACCGTCGCGACGGGCGGTGCTGCGACCTGCTGGCTCGCAGCGGACGGGCCGTTCCTGTTCGCGGGGAACGCGGGGAGCGCGACGGAGAGTTCAGTGTTCGACTCGCCGTTCGGAGCGCTCGCGCTGACCGCGACGACCGGCACCGACGCGGGCACGGTCGATGCGGCGCCCACTCCTGATGGTCGCTATCTCTACGTCCAGACCGGAGCCAACGGAATCGTCGATGAGTTCCGCGTCGGATTCGGAGGTTCGCTGACCGAGGTCGGCTCGGTGACGGTGCCCGGCGCCGCCGGCGGAGAGGGAATCGCCACCGCCTGACGTGCGAACGGGATACTTCGGGGGCGCGGCGGATGTCGCGCCCCCGGCTGTACCCCGGACCATGGTCACTCCTTCAATCCGTCTTCCCTGGGTCCACGGTCGCCGCTCGGCCGTCGCTGATCCTGACCTGCTCATGCTCGAGCGCCTGCGCGCGGGCGATGAGGCGGCGTTCATGACCCTCGTTGGGCGGTACCACGATCCGATGCTCCGACTAGCAAGGACATTCGTTCACAGCCACGCCGTCGCCGAGGAGGTCGTCCAGGACACCTGGCTCGGTGTGCTGCGCGGGATCGACCGGTTCGAGGGACGCTCATCGCTGCGGACCTGGATGCTCACGATCCTCGTGAACCGCGCCCGCACGACCGGTGTACGCGAGGCTCGCAGCGTCGCCTCCGAGGACACCGCGGCGGCCGTCGATGCGTCACGATTTGACGCCTCGGGGGCCTGGAGCTCACCACCGGATCGCTGGACCGATGAGGTCGAGGAGCGCGTCGGCGCGGTCGCGCTGCGTGGGGAGATTCTGGCTGCGCTGACGCAAATGCCCGAACGCCAACGCGCTGTTGTCATGCTCAGAGACGTGGATGGCCTGCGGAGCGACGAGGTCTGCCAGGTGCTGGCGCTGACGCCCGCCAACGAACGGGTGCTGCTGCACCGGGGTCGCAGCCGGCTGAGGCAGGCGCTCGAGAGCCGGATCGGAGCGGCTGAGGCATGAGGCTGCTCACTCCACAGGAGATCCCCTGCCAGAAGGTCGTGGAGATGGTGAGCGACTATCTGGACGGCGCTCTTTCGGTCCGTGATCGCCGTCGTATCGAGCATCACCTTGCCGGATGCCCGCATTGCAGCGCCTACCTTGCGCAGATGCAGGAGACCCTGCGGCTCACGGGTCGGCTCGTGCCCGACGATCTGACCCCGGAGATGCAGCGGGAGTTCAGCGAGATCTACCGGCGCTGGCAGTCAGACAACTCGTGAGCAAGCTGCCGCCGGCGTAGGGTCATTCCCAGCAGCGGCAGTGTGAGCACCGAGAGCATCCCTGCCCCGACCAAGGCCGCGGCGGTCGAGTGACGCAGCTCGTGTGCGTTCACGCCGAGCGTCGTCACGGCCACGATGATCGGCAGGCCCGTGGCGGCGAATGCGGCGATCGCCAGACGCTCGCGAACGCCTGAGCCCGACGGGGCGACGATCGTCGCCGGGATACCCCGAATCAGGAAGAAGAGAGCAAGGCAGATCGGGACGAGCGCCAGTGTCCCGGGGTGGCGAACCAGCGCATCGAGGTCGAACGTCACGCCCGTGTTGACAAAGAACACCGGAACCAGGAAGCCAAAGCCGACTGCATCGAGCTTGCCTTCGACGATCGTCGTGGCCTCGGGATCGGCGCTGCGCATCAGGATGCTGATCAGCACGCCGGCGGCGAACGCGCCCAGCAGCGTGTCCAGCCCGAAAGCCAGTGCCAGTCCGGTGAGGCCGGCAAGAACCAGCATGACAAGTCGCACGGCGAACTGACCGCTCGTGTGCAGCGTCGCCTCGATGAGTCGATGAACCTTCGCATGCTCGTACCGCAGCGTGAGGTACAGGGCCAGGGCCATGAGCGCGGCGAAGATGATCAGGATCACCGCCGAGCGCCCCGGACGCCGATCGCTGAGAAACAGCGCAACGGCGATCAGCGGGCCGAACTCACCGACAGCCCCGATCGCGAGCACGGCGCTCCCGAATGGTGTGTTGAGCTCGCCCGAGTCACGGAGCACCGGCATGATCGTGCCCAGTGCTGTGGTCGTCAGGCAGATCCCGACGATCACACCGGCAGTCACGGTCGGTGCAAGCACGATGCCGCATGCGGTGGCCACTGTCAGCGACCCGACCCATCCGATGCTGGACAGTCGCAGCGGGCGCCCACGCACCCGCTCGAAATCAAGCTCGTATCCGGCGAGCAGGAACAGCATCGCCAGTCCGAGCGTCGCCAGGAACTGCACTGCCGGGTCGACGCTCACCCAGCCGGTCGCGTCCGGCCCGAGCAGGATCCCGAGCACGATCTCGAACACCACCAGGGGGACGGACAGCCAACGGGAGACGAAGTCCGCCAACAGCGGCGCAGCCGCCACCGCGGCGGCGACCAGAACGAGATCGCGAGCCGACGCCCCCATTGGCGCCGATCCTCTCACACCGCGTGTCGACGGAGAGGCCATCGGCATGGCGTTCGGATGCATGGTCCGAAAACGCTCGGGTGCTGCCAGGGTCAGCGCCTGACTGTCTGGTCACCTGAAGGGGACGGTCACCGGCCCGGGTGCCTTCGCGAAGACGGCCATGAAGTCGCGATCATCCGGCGTGAGGTAGCGCTCGGGCGACTGCTGAGACTGTGGTTCCACCATCGCGGGTCCGAGCCCGTTCTTGTGGGAGTAGGTGATCATCGTGTGCCACTCGGGGTTGATGTCGTATTCCATCCCGCGGACCGCGCCGATGTGCTTGAGGATCTGGGCGAGTGAGATCACCGTCGCCTCCGAGGCGACGACGAACATCACGTTGCCGTGGGCGTCGACGCCGACCGCGGTGCGTGGAGTGAACGTGACCCCGCCCAATGTGTAGCCCCACTGGACGCTGTTGGGATCGGTATCCAATTCGGGGTTGAGCTTGCCGTCCCAGAGGATCGGAGTCAGGCTCTGGCGCGCCCAGGCGACACTGGCCGGGGCGTCCGGGCCACCGGTCCACTTGACGATGTTCACGGTGCCGTTGCGGTAACCGACGAGGGTGGCGTTGCCGTCTATCAGCGGTTCGTTGGTGTGCCCATTGACCGCCGAGCCGTTGTTGGTGTCGACGTGCGTGAAGCCGCCGTTGAACGTCGCAAGCAGCCTGTGGCGCTGATCGACGGGGACCATCATCGGCCCGCGGTCGATGGCACTCGGCGGCTCATAGCGGCCGGGGTAATAGGCGAGGTCGGTGCGGGTGTGGTCGATCCACAGGACATAGGCGACGATCGACCGGTACTCCGTGCTTGGTCGGTAGCTGGTAACCAGCACCGGCGGCCGACCGTCGACCGACGGGCCCGTGCGGTGCCAGACGCCCTCACCGGGTAGTGGCGTGGCGAACACGGGCTTGATCGGCGGCGGCGTGTATGCAGCGTGCTGGGTCTGCCTGGCCGCCACCTGCGCCGGGCCGACGCCGACGGAGAGCAGCCGTTTGACCCCAGGGCCGCCCTTCTGTGGGGTTGTCGCCGTGGCGTGCTCGGCTGTGTCGATGATCCAGTTGCCGAATGGCACGTCGTCGCGAACCCACTCAGCCGAGCGTTCGGCAAACGTCATGCTCGTGGGCTTCACCATGTAGCCGGCGTACGAGATCCCGGCATAGAGAACCACAAGCACCACCGGCGTCAGTGTCCCGAACAGGATCCGTCTGCGACGAATCCGCCTTCGCTCCGCCGCCCGCCGGACGCTGAGTTCATCGGACCGGAGCGGTTCGGCGGATCGCTCGAGGTGCCCGCGTGACTCGCCAGGCTCGTTATGTCGCTCCCGGGTCGTCACGGTGACTGGCCTGAGAAGTTACGGGCCCAGATAAACGTATCCGGTGTTGTGGCATGAGAAAGTCCTCATACGAACCGAAGCGCGGTAACCACGGAAGGATCCCCGAACCGCCTGATGCCGGAGGAGGGACTCGAACCCCCGACACGCGGATTATGATTCCGCTGCTCTAACCGACTGAGCTACTCCGGCTGGAGTGGTCGGTCGAGTCTATAAGCTCGCGGCGAACTTCCGGCGCCAGGCACGGGAGGGCATCAGATGCTGGCGATTCCGAACTTTTCAGAAGGCCGTGATCTCGAGCGGATCGCGTCACTGGCACAGGCACTGACGGGCACCGGCGGTGTGAGGCTGCTCGACACTCATACCGATCCCGATCACCATCGCACCGTCTACACGCTCAGCGCACCGAAGGCAGGAGCGCTTGCCGACTCGCTGACCGCGGGGGCCGCCCGCGCGATCGAGCTGCTCGACGTCCTCGACCACGACGGCTCACATCCACGCACAGGTGCGCTCGACGTGGCTCCGATCGTCTACATGAGTGACTCTGAGCGCGGCACGGCCTGTGCCGAGGCACTCGTGCTAGCTGACCGGCTCGGCACAGAGCTCGAGATCCCGGTGTTCCTGTACGGACTGCTGACCGACCATGGGGTCACGCGCGCTGCGATCCGGCGCGGTGGCCCCGCGAATCTGCAGCGCCGGATCGCCGCGGGTGAGCTGACGCCGGACTTCGGACCGCACCGACTGCATCCGCGGGCCGGCGCCGCGCTGGTCGCCGCTCGCGGGCCGCTGATCGCGTTCAACGTCGAGCTCGCGCCACCGGCCACGCTCGAGACCGCAGAGCACGTCGCGGCCCTGATCCGTGAGGGCGGCGCGGAGGGGCTCCCGTCGGTCCGCGCGATCGGTCTGATGCTCCCACACCGTGACGGCATCGCTCAGGTCTCGACCAATGTCGAGGACTACCGGCAGACGAACCTGGCGACACTGGTTGCTGCGATCGCAAGACACGCCAAACCCCTCCGGGCGGAGGTGGTCGGTGTGCCGCCGAGGGCTGCGTTCGACGGCTTCCCCGAGGATCTGCCTGTCGCCAACCGCCGCTACCTCGAGGACGCGCTCGGAAAGCGACTAAGCTCCGTTCCAGAAATGGCCCAGACCAAGCGCAAGCGACAGACCAAGCACCGCGGCAACGCCGCCGGGGTCGTCGAGGCGCGTGGCCGCACCGGCAGGCCGCCGACGGCCCAGGAGAAGAAGCGCAGCACCAGGGAATCGCGCCGCGAGGAGCGTCTGAACCGCAAGCCGACCCTGGAAGGGCTCAGCATCAGCGTGCGCTGCTCGCAGCCGGGTTCATGTTCGTGTTCCTGCTGCTCACCTACAAGCCCAAGACCGGGAACAGGGTCGTTGACTCGCTGTTCTTCGCCGTCTTCGCGGTGCTGCTCTACATCGTGCTGGGCTACTGCGCTGGAGAAATCCTGTGGCGCCGGCGCATGGCCAAGAAGCAGGCGACAGCCTCACGGCAATGATCGACGTCCGCATGTTCACGGTCGGGCCGGTGCAGGAGAACTGCTACTTCGTGCGCCGGCCGGGTTCGAGCACCGCGGTCGTGGTCGATCCCGGCGATGAGGCCGACGCGACTGTTCGAAGCACTCGAGCAGCTCGGGCATCGAGACGCTCGAGCGCGATCCTGATCACGCACTGCCACTTCGACCACGTCGGCGCCGTCAAGGCGACTTCACGAGGCGACCGGCGCGCCGGTCTTCGTGCCCGAGCTGGAGCGGGACGTGCTGGCGAACATCAACGACTACGTGCTGCCCGGGCTTCGGCCCGTTCGAGAGCTACGAGGCCGACCACACCGTCGACCGGCGGCGAGGCGCTCGAGCTCGCCGGCCTGACCTTCGACGTGCGTTTCACGCCCGGCCACAGCCCGGGACACGTCACCTACTCGGTCCGCGGCGAGGACGCGCTGCTCTCCGGCGACGTCCTCTTCCAGGGCTCGGTCGGCCGCGTCGACCTGCCCGGGCGGCGACTGGCCGACGCTGCTCGCCTCGATCGAGTCGCTGATCGACGAGTTCCCGGCGAGACGCCAGGTCTACCCGGGCCACATGGGCGTGACCACGCTCGGCGACGAGCGCGCCACGAACCCGTTCCTCCGCGAGCTCGCGCACCGCGTGAGCCGCGCCGCACCGAAGGTGGCGCGGCGATGATCCAGGCGCCGAAGGGAACCTATGACGTCCTGCCCCAGGACATGGAGCGCCGCCGCGCCCTGGCTGGCGCACGCCGAGCGGATCCTCGGCGCCGCCGGATACCGCCGGATCGAGACGCCGGCGTTCGAGGCGACCGAGCTGTTCGCCCGCGGCGTCGGCGAGGCGACGGACATCGTCCAGAAGGAGATGTACACCTTCGACGACGGCGGCGGCCGCTCGCTGACGCTGCGCCCGGAGGGCACCGCGCCGGTCTGCCGCGCGTACATCGAGCACGGCATGCACAAGCTCCCGCAGCCGGTGAAGCTCTGGTACCTGTCGTCGTTCTTCCGCGCCGAGCAGCCGCAGAAGGGCCGCTACCGCCAGTTCTGGCAGGTCGGCGCCGAGGCGATCGGCGCCGGCGGGACCCGAGACCGACGCCGAGATGATCCTGCTGCTCGCCGAGCTGCTCGAGGCGATGGGCGTCAAGGGCACGCGCCTGCGGCTGGCGAGCCTCGGCACGCCGGAGACCCGCGCCGAGTACCGCGACGAGCTGACCGCCTACCTGCGCGCCCACGAGGCCGAGCTCTCGCCGGAGGTGCGTGACGCGCATCGACCTCAACCCGATGCGGGCATTCGACGCCCGCGATCCCGGGCACCAGGGCCGTGATGGCGGAGGCGCCGAAGCTGCTCGACCGGCTCGCTCCCGAGGACGCCGAGCACTTCGCGCAGGTCCGCGCGCTGCTCGACGTCGCCGGCATCCCGTACGAGCTCGACCCGACCCTGGTGCGCGGGCTCGACTACTACACGCGCACGCTGTTCGAGTTCACCAGCGACGCGCTCGGCGCCCAGTCGGGCGTCGGCGGCGGCGGCCGTTACGACCGCCTGATCGAGCAGCTCGGCGGCCAGCCGACGCCGGGCATCGGCTTCGCCGCCGGGGTCGAGCGGATCCTGCTGGCCGGCGCGGAGCAGCCGATCGCGCCGGAGTCGGTCGACCTGCTGGTCGTCGTCGGCGACCGTGAAAGCCGTGCGGCTCGCCGGCCGGCGTTCGAGCTCGCCCGCGAGGCGCGACGCGCCGGTCTGGCCGCGCAGCTCGAGCTGACCGGCCGCTCGCTCAAGAGCGCGCTCAAGCACGCAGATCGGATCGATGCTCGATACGTTGCGATCGTGAACGACGGCGAGCAGACGAGCCTCAAGGACATGGAGCAGCGGCGAGCAGCAGCGAGCTGCGCGACCGGCGCCGTGATCCCGGCGATCCTGCGGGGGAGCCGGCTCTGTATGAGGCAGCGCGCCGCGACCCAACGGCTTCCGCGACGCCTGGGCCGCCGAGCTGACCGCGGCGCGCACCGGCTACGAGCGCGCGCGTCGCCGGCTGGGTGCATCGCCGCCGCGACCACGGCGGCCTGATCTTCATCGACCTGCGCGACCGCTCCGGCCTCGTTCAGCTCGTCTTCCACCCGGAGTCGGCGCCCGGAGGCCCACGCCGCTGCGCACAGCCTGCGCTCCGAGGACGTGATCACCGTCTTCGGGCGCCGTCGTCGCGCGTGAGCCGGAGAACGTCAACCCGAACCTGGTCACCGGCGAGATCGAGCTCGAACGTCGGCCGAGGTCGAGATCCTCGCCGACGCCGAGACCCCGCCGTTCCAGGTCGACGACGACGGCCCGGTCGATGAGAACCTGCGCCTGCGCCACCGCGCGCTCGACCTGCGCCGGACACCCGATGCGCGAGGCGCTCGAGCTGCGCCACCGCGTCGTTCAGACGATCCGCGAGGTGCTCGACGAGCGCGACTTCCTCGAGATCGAGACGCCGTTCCTGACGCGCTCGACGCCCGGAGGGCGCGCGCGACTTCCTGGTTCCGGCCCGCACCGAGCCGGGCTCGTTCTACGCGCTGCCGCAGTCGCCGCAGCTGTTCAAGCAGCTGCTGATGATCGGCGGCCTCGAGCGCTACTACCAGATCGTCCGCTGCTTCCGCGACGAGGACTCGCGCGCCGACCGCCTGCCGGAGTTCACGCAGCTCGACATCGAGATGGCGTTCGTCGATGAGGACGACGTGATCGAGCTGATGGAGGCGGTGCTCGGCGAGGTCTTCTCCGACGCGGCTTCGACGTTCCGGCCGCGCCGTGGCCCCGGGTCACCTGGGACGAGGCGATGAGCCGCTGGGGCTCCGACCGGCCCGACCGCCGCTTCGGTCTCGAGCTGTTCGATCTGGGCGAGGCGGTCCGTGAGTCTGAGTTCCAGGTCTTCTCCGGCGCCCTCGCCGCTGCTTCGGGCGCCGTCCTGGGCGTCAACGCCGGGCCGCGGGAGCTGCCGCGCTCCGAGCTCGACGCGCTGACCGAGTTCGCCAAGCAGTACGGCGCCAAGGGCCTGGTCTGGGCGTTTGTCCAGGAGGACGGCACGCTGCGCTCGCCGATCGCCAAGTTCCTCTCTCGAAGCCGAGATTGACGCGATCAAAGCGAAGCTGTCGGCGCAGGTCGGGCGACGTGCTGTTCGTGGTCGCGGACGCGCTGGCGCGTCGCGCAGCACCGTGCTGGGCGCGCTGCGGCTGGAGCTCGCGCGCCGCTTCGCGCTCGTGCCCGAGCGCTCCACGACCTGCACTGGGTGGTCGAGTTCCCGATGTTCAGCTCCGAAGGGGAGGGCGGATGGACCGCCGAGCACCACCCGTTCACGGCGCCGACCGGGGATCTTGGTCGATCCCGGCGGGTCTTGCTGTCGCGCTCCTACGACCTGGTGCTCGACGGCAACGAGATCGGCGGCGGTTCGATCCGCATCCACGCCAGGAGGTGCAGGAGCGCGTGTTCGAGATCATCGGGCTTGACGGTGATGAGGCCGAGCGGCGGTTCGGCTTTCTGCTCGATGCGCTGAGGTACGGGGCGCCGCCGCACGGCGGCATCGCCATGGGCATCGACCGGCTGGTCGCGATACTTGCCGGGCGCGACAACATCCGTGAGGTGATCGCCTTCCCGAAGGCCACCTCGGGCGCGGATCCGCTGACCGGCGCACCGGCGCCGGTGGATGACGTGCAGCTGCGGGATCTCGGTCTGCGCCTGCGCTGAAATGTGCCAATAACGGCACATTCCTTGGTGATTGGTGGGGTGCCCGGCATGCTGGCCGGGTCATGGATGACGAACTTTGTGCGTACAGGGCGCAATACGAACCATCAGCGCACAAAGTTCGGGTCGGCGAGGTCGCGGCTCGACAGTGCGGCCGGGTCACGCACGCGCAGCTCGGGGCGCTCGGTGTGCCGCCGAGCACAGTTCGCCGCTGGGTGGGCACGGGTTACCTGATTCGTGTTCTCCCAAGGGTCTACGCCGTCGGCCACGCGGTCGACGACGAGCGAACACGTCTGTTCGCGCTCGTCCTGTTCGCGGGCCCGAATGCCGCGCTGAGCCACGGGACAGCGGCCCACTGGCGCGGTTGGTTGCGTTACCCGGTCGGCTCCACCCACGTGAGTACACCCCGTCAGCTACGCAGCCGAATACGCGGCGTGACCTTCCACCCGAGACGGGAGCTAGATCGTCAGCTCGTCAACGGCATCCCCTGCACCACCGCCATCCAGACGCTCTTCGACATCGCGGCCACCGAGCCGCTGAAGCTGGTGAAGAGGTCGCTCGCCCAACTCGACTACGAGCGCAGGCTCGACGCCGGGGAGATACGGGCGGCCTGTGGCCGTGGACGTCCCGGAAGCGCCGCGCTGCTGGCAGCGCTTGACAGCTACATCCCTCAGCTCGCCCGGACCAGGAGTGACTGGAGGACGATTTTCTGTACCTCTGTCAGCGCTTCGGGATCCCGCTGCCGCATATGAACGTTCGCGTGCATGGGATTGAGGTCGACTGCCACTGGCCGCAGGAGAACGTGGTGGTCGAACTGGACGGACAGGCCAATCATGGGACCACCGCCCAGCGAAACACGGACCAGAAGAGAGCGATGAAGCTACGGGCCCACGGTGTGCAGCTGGTCCGCTACACCCACCACCAGGTCAATCGCGAGGCTGCGATGGTGGCGGCAGACCTGCTGGCTCAGATCGAGCGTCGCCGGGGCCTATCCTGACCTAGCGATGGACGCGCTTGCCTTTGAGCACCACCTGACCTCGCCGCAGGGTGAGGGTCACGTACCCGCCGATGCGTTCACCGTGACCTTCGGCGGCGGCGAGTGCTGCGACGAGGTGACCTTCAGCGTGCAGACCGATGGCACCCGCGTGACCGATGCGGGGTTCAGTGCCCACGGCTGCGGCGCCTCACATGCGGCCGCGTCGGCGGCCGTCACCCTCGTTCGGGGTATGACATTGCTCGAGGCGGCGCGTGTCGGCGCTGACGCGATCGCGACCGAGCTCGGCGGATTGAGCCCGGCCAAACGCCACGCCGCGGCGGTGGCCGCCGATGCGCTCGCTCGCGCCCTGGGGGCGGCGGTGCGGGTCCGCGGCTCACTCGCTGCCAACCCGGACCGCACGCTGGTGGCGATGTCAGGGGGCGTCGATTCGAGCGTGGCCGCGCTGATCTGCGCCGAGGACGGCGAGGCAATCGCGGTGACGCTCGAGCTGTGGGCCGACAGCGAGAATGACGCCGAGGGCTCATGCTGCTCCTCAAGCGCGGTCTCACAGGCTCGTGAGCTCGCCCACCGGCTGGGCCTGCCGCATTTCACACTCGATCTTCGCGACGAGTTCCGCAGGGGGGTGGTGGACCCGTTCATCGCCGCCTACAGAGCCGGGGATACCCCAAACCCCTGCGTCGGCTGCAACGGACACGTGCGGCTTGACGCCATGATCGAGTTCGCCGACAGACTCGGCTGCGCCACGCTTGCCACGGGCCATTACGCCCGCATCGAGGACGGCCTGCTCAAGGTCGCCGTCGACCAGGCGAAGGATCAGACCTACATGCTCGCGGCGCTCGCGCCGGAGTCGCTCAGGCGCATGCGGTTCCCGCTCGGCGAGCATCGGAAGCCGGAGGTTCGTGAGATCGCCGCGCGCGCGGGGCTCCCGGTTGCCAGCAAGGTTGACTCCCAGGACCTCTGCTTCCTCGCGGGCACGACGCGCGCACGTTTCCTGCAGCGCCACGGTGCGAGTGCGCCACGTCCAGGACCGGTGGTCGATCTGGAGGGACACGTGGTGGGGACCCATCACGGCCATGAGCTGTTCACCGTCGGCCAGCGCCGCGGCCTGCAGGTCCATGCGAGCGAGCCGCTCTACGTGCTGGAGAAGGACGCGGCCGCCAACCGTGTGATCGTCGGCCCGCGCGAACGCCTGAGCACCGATCGCGTGCTGGTCCGCGGGGCACGGCTGCATCGCTCCGCCGACAGCGTTGACCATGTGAAGCTTCGCTACCGCTCAGAGCCGCTCGCCGCACGCGTGACGGATTCCGCGACACCCGCTGGCCCGCACCGTGAGCTGCTGCTGGAGCTTGACGAGCCGGTCTCGGGGGCCGCGCCCGGCCAGCTGGCCTGCCTGATGCACGGCGAGCTTATCGTGGGTTGGGGCACGATCTCGCGGTAGGCGTGTGAGCGGCGGCGAATCGCCCTGCCCGCATACACTGCGGGACCATGGCGATGACATCCGATCAGATTCGCAGCACGTTCAGATCGTTCTTCGAGGAGAACGGCCACCTGGCCCAGCGTGGCGCGTCGCTGATCCCGCCGCCGAACGACACATCGGCACTTTTCATCGTCGCGGGGATGCACCCGCTGAAGGCGTACTTCGCCGGGACCGAGCAGCCCCCGGCCCGCCGCCTTACGACCTGCCAGCCGGCCTTCCGAACGGTCGACATCGAGAACGTCGGCATGACGGCCCGCCACCTCACGATGTTCGAAATGCTCGGAAACTTCAGTTTCGGGGACTACTTCAAGCGCGAGGCGATCGGCTTCGCCTGGGAGCTCTCGCGCGACGGCTTCGGACTCAACGCCGACGACATCTGGGTGACGGTGTTCGGCGGTGACGAGGCGCTCGGAATCGGCCCCGACCAGGAGGCGATCGACCTCTGGCTCGAGGTCGGCATGCCGCGCGAGCGGATCGTCGAGTGCCCACGCGAGGAGAACTTCTGGGAGTCTGGTCCGACCGGTCCGTGTGGCCCTGACTCCGAGCTGTATCTCGACCTCGGCGTCGAGCGCGGCAAGCCCGACGACCTGCCTGGAGGCGAGAACGAGCGGTTCCTCGAGTTCTGGAACCTGGTGTTCATGCAGTACAACCAGGACCCGCCGAATCCACTGACACCGCTGCCCAACCAGAACATCGACACCGGGCTCGGATTGAACCGCATGGCGGCGATCCTGCAGGGCAAGGAGACGGTGTTTGAGACCGATCAGTTCGCGCCGCTGATCGCGCTCGGTGAGGAGCTCTCCGGGCGCCGCTACGGCGAGAGCTTCGCGACCGATCGCGCGCTGCGTATCCTGGCCGACCACGGTCGTGCGGCGACGTTCCTGATCGCCGACGGTGTCGTTCCCTCCAACGAGGAGCGGGGTTACGTGCTGCGCCGGATCATGCGCCGCGCGATTCTCCAGGGGCGCAAGACACTCGGGCTGGACCCAGGATTCCTGCAGCGTTACCAGACCGCTGTCACCGGGATCATGGGCCACGAGTACGCCCAGCTGATCCAGCACCAGGATTCGATCTCCAAGTGGCTGCGATCGGAGGAGGAGAGCTTTGGGCGCACCCTCGACGAGGGCTCGAAGCTGCTCGACGAGCTGATCTCCCGGGCAAAGGACGCCGGCGATGAGGGCATCGCCGCGGCCGACGCCTTCCGCCTGCATGACACCCACGGCTTTCCGTTCGACCTGACGCTCGAGCTTGTGACCGAGCACGGCCTCGGCGTCGACGAGCAGGGGTTCGAGTCGCTGATGGACGAGCAGCGCCGCCAGTCACGAGCCAGCGGTGCACGGGCCGGCGCTGCCGGTGAGCTTCGAGAGCTGGCGACGGTGTTCGCACGTTCCACAGACTTCACGACTGAGTTCAAGGGTTACGAGACGACCAATGTCGAGACGACGGTTGGGGCGCTGCGGGGCACCGACTCCGACGGGCGCGTCCTGTTGAAGCTGGTCGAGTCCCCGTTTTACGCCACCGGTGGCGGCCAGGTGGCCGACAGCGGACACCTTGAGTGCGAGGACGGTGACTGCCTCGCGCGTGTCGAGGACGTGCTGAGGGTCGGCGATGACCAGGTCCTGGCGGTCGTCGCCGAGCGCGGCACCCTGCGCGATGGCGAACGCGTCCACGCCCGCGTCGACCACTCGACGCGACACGCGACCGCCTGCAACCACACGGCCACACACCTGCTGCACGCGGCGTTGCGTCAGCGGCTTGGAGGCCATGTCCATCAGGCCGGCTCCTACGTCGGCCCTGACAAGCTGCGATTCGACTTCACCCACGGCCAGGCGCTCACTCCTGACGAACTCCGCGATGTCGAAGATCAGGTCAACGAGTGGATCCTGGCGGCGCAACCGGTGCGAGCCTTGACGACCACGCTCGACGAGGCCCGGGCGCTCGGTGCGATGGCATTGTTTGGTGAGAAATACGGCGAGATCGTGCGCATGGTCGAGGTGGGGGATGGCGACTTCTCGCGCGAGCTCTGTGGCGGCACCCACGTGCGCAACACCTCAGAGATCGCACTGCTGGCGATCTTCGGGGAGACATCCAGTGCGGCCAATGTGCGCCGAGTCGAGGCGGTGACCGGCCCGGTTGCGGTTGGGATCGTTCGCGATCACGGGCATGCGCTCGGCGAGGCCGCCCGCGCGCTCAGGGTCACGCCGACGGGCGTTCCGGTGGCCGTCGGCGAGCTGCGCGACAGGGTCAGGGAGCTCGAGAAACAGATCAAGCAGGGCGGCAGCGCACAGAGGGTCGACGAGGAGGCTCTGATTGCGGCCGCCGTTCCGCTGAACGGCGGCCATCTCATCGCGGTGGCGGTCGACGGTGTCTCCGGTCAGGATCTGCTCGACCTCGCCGACCGCCTCAAGGCGAGGCTCGGCGACGCGGCGATCGTGCTTGGTGCGGCCTCTGACGGCAAGGTGGATCTGGTTGCGAGCGTCGCCCCCGCGCTGGTGGCTCGTGGCGTGAAGGCCGGCGAGGTTGTCCGCCTGGCGGCGGCAGAGGTCGGCGGCGGGGGCGGTGGGCGTGACACCGCCGCGCGAGCCGGGGGACGCGAGGTGGAGAAGCTTCCCGACGCGATCACGGCTGCCCGGCAGGCGATCGAGGCGGCACTCGCCTCCTGACCGTGCGCGTACTCGCGCTCGACCACGGCAGCGCCCGCTGTGGGGTCGCTGTCAGCGACCCGACCGGCGTGCTCGCGACGCCGCTTGACCCGGTTCTGAAGCCCGATGGGCGCCAGGGCATGGGGCAGATCCTGGCACGCGTGCGCGAGCTCGAGGTGGAGCGCGTGGTCGTCGGCCTGCCGCTGAGCCTCAGCGGGCGCGACTCGGAGCAGACGCGGGAGGCGCGGCGGTTCGCCGCTGTGCTCGAGCGGCGACTCGGCGACGTGCCGGTCGAGCTCTACGACGAACGCTTCACGACCCTTCTGGCCTCACGCGACGGTGGTGGAGAGGCTGCCCGGGCAAGCGAGGATTCGCGCGCGGCTGCGCACCTCCTGACAAGCTGGCTGGAGAGGCATGCAACCGACTAGGGTTCAGCTCGCTCGGCGGTTGGTGGCGCTGCTCGCCCTGGTGGCCGTGGTGGTCGCGCTCCTGGCGGTGGTCCATGGGCTCACCCGCCATTCTCCGGCACCGACCACGCCCCGGGTTGAACGAACGACGAATGTCACGATCATTCCGGGCCACTCTCGCCGGCAGGTGCAGGCTGTCCTGCACGCCTCCGGGATCCGTGGCAACTACATGAGGGCGACGGTGCGCTCGCCGCTGCTGGATCCGACCCAGTACGGGGCGCCTGCGAGCACGCCGTCACTCGAGGGGTTCATGTGGCCCGACACCTACAACCTGCGCAAGCCGGTCAGGGTCGGAGCACTGATCGCCGATCAGCTGAGGCGGTTCAAACAGGAGTTCGCCAAGGTCGATTTCAGCTACGCGGAGTCCAAGAATCTGACGCAGTACGACGTGCTGAAGATCGCCTCGTTGATCTCCGAGGAGTCGATGAGGTCCGCAGACGGTCCGAGGGTCGCGTCGGTGATCTACAACCGGCTGCGCGACGGGATGGATCTGGGCCTCGACTCGACCGTCGCATACGCGACCGGGAATTACGGAGAGCTGACCGAGAAGGACCTCCAGTCGAAGTCACCGTGGAATACGACCAACCACGCCGGCCTGCCTCCGACGCCGATCAACAGCCCGTCGCTGGCCGCGATCGAGGCGGCAGCGCATCCGGTCACCACGAACTACCTGTACTTCATCAACAAGGTCTGCGGCAACGGAGCGCTGCGTTTCACCGACAGCTACGACCAGTTCCTGCAGTGGTCCTCGGACTGGAACGCCGCAGTGGTGCTTGCCGACAAGCACCACTCGAGCGCCGAATTCTGCAAGGGCAGGCCGTGAACCGACTCGGAGTGCTCGGCTGGCCGGTCGCGCACAGCCTCTCACCGAAGCTGCACAACGCCGCTCTGACCGCGGTCGGGCTGGCCGATGAGTGGCGCTACCAACTGCTGCCGGTGCCCCCTGACCTGTTTGACGAGACGGTTCTCGCCCTGCCGAGCGAGGGTTTCCGGGGTGTCAACGTCACGATCCCGCACAAGGCGGCGGCGCTCGCGCTGGCAGTGCAGACGGGGGGCGAGGTGAGCCCTCGGGCGTCCGCCATCGGCGCAGCCAACACGCTGCTGTTCCGCGACGACGGCCGGATCGACGCCGACAACACCGACGCTCCCGCCCTCATCGCCGCACTGTCGGAGCGCCTCGACGTCCGCGGCGCCTCGGCGCTCGTGCTGGGTGCTGGTGGGAGCGCCAGAGCCGCCGTATGGTCGCTGCTCGAGGCCGGGGCGAGGGATGTCGCCATTTACAACCGCACGCCGGAACGCGCTCGCGGCCTGGCCGCGGCGCTAGGCGCGCGGAGCGTGGCGGATGCGCGCGGCGCTGGCTCAGCTGACGTGCTGATCAACTGCACCTCCGCCGGACTGCACGGTGACGACCAGCTCGAGGCGCTTTCGCTGAGCGGCGACGAACTGCATCGTCACCGCGTTGTCGTCGACTTCGTCTATCGGCCGGGCGGCACCCAGCTGACGCGGATGGCCGCGGCAGCCGGCGTCCCGACGGTCGCGGGACTCGAGCTCCTGGTCGGTCAGGGTGCGATCGCGTTCGAGCTGTTCACCGGCACTCGGGCGCCCGTCGAGGCGATGCGAGTGGCGGTCGCACTATCCTCGGCGCGGTGAGCACTGGACCGAAGTCCGAATACGACCGCAGCGAGTGCACCGCCTGCCGTGGCACCGGCAAGCTGATCTCCGGAAAGGGCGGGACTCCGCACGAGGTCACCTGCCCCTGGTGCGCAGGCGACGGGAGATTCCATCCGGGACGTGACGCCCAGACCGGCGAGGCGCTCAAGACGGCCGCCGCCGACTGAGCCAGAGGCGCGGATGGCAAGCGAGACAGTCGAACCCGAGCCCACTGCCGGGATCGGGCGCAACCAGCCGCTGCGACTGGCAGGCGCGGTACTCGTCGTGGCGCTTTGGGCAGCGGAACTGCTGACCGATCACACGGGCGTCCAGAAGGTGCTGGGCCTGGTGTTGATCCTGGTGCTCGTTCAGGCCGCGATCAGCGACATCGAGGAGCGCCGGATCAAGAACGCGCTAACCGTCCCAGCAGCCGTCGCGGCACTGGCAATCGGACTGGTGATGCATCCGACAGGTGTCCCGGCTCAGATCCTCTGGGGCCTCGGCGCTGGTGCGTTCCTGATGTTCTTCGCGATGATCTCGCGGGGCGGCCTCGGGATGGGGGACGTCAAGCTCGGGGTCGTTCTGGGCCTGTTCCTGAGCCGTTACGTGGTGGTCGCGCTGATCGTCGGGCTGCTGGCGAGCGGTGTCTTCAGCCTCGGGGTGCTGCTCGCTCGTGGGGTCTCTGAGGGTCGCAGGACAAAGATCGCGCTTGGGCCCTTCCTGGCGTTCGGTGGGATCGTCGCTGTGCTTGCCGGGCCATCGTTGCTCTAGCTGTCTCACGTGACCGTGCAGTCAACCGTCTCGGCCACGTAATCTAGGGAGCTCATGTCTCTGAAGCTGATCACCGCCGGCGAGTCTCACGGACCCGGCCTCACCTGCATCGTCGAGGGCCTGCCCGCCGGACTCGAGCTTCATCGCGAGGCGCTTGACCGGGACCTCGCACGACGCCAACTCGGTCACGGCCGAGGAGGGCGCATGAAGATCGAAACCGATCGCGCCGACGTCACCGCCGGAGTTCGTCACGGGCGCACACTGGGTGGGCCGATCGCGCTCCAGGTCGCCAACCGCGACTTCGCCAACTGGGAGGAGCGGATGAACCCGTGGCCGGTCGAGGCCGCGGTTCCAGAGGTCCACCTGCCTCGTCCCGGGCATGCCGACCTGGTCGGCACCCAGAAGTACGGGCTCAGCGACGTACGCGACATCCTCGAGCGCGCCAGCGCGCGTGAGACGGCCGCACGTGTCGCCGGCGGCGCCGTCGCCAAGGAGTTCCTGCGCGCGCTCGGCGTCGAGGTCTTCTCGCATGTGCTGCAGATCACCTCCGTCGCGGCCCCCCGACGCGAGCACCTGACCCCCGCTGACTTTGCGCAGGTTGACGAGTCGCCGGTGCGCTGCCTGGACCCAGACGCGGGCCGGGCGATGGTGAACGAGATCAACACCCTGCGCAAGCAGAACGAGTCGCTTGGCGGCGTCTTCGAGGTGCAGGTGTTCGGGCTGGTGCCCGGACTCGGGTCACACGTCTCGTGGGAGGAGCGGCTCGACGGTCGTCTGGCGATGGCGATCCTCTCGATTCAGGCGATGAAGGCGGTCGCGATCGGCGACGGCTATGAGGTCGCCGGCCTGCCCGGGTCGCTGGCCCACGATGAGATCTTCTACGACGAGCAGCGCGGTTACTTCCGGGAGACCAACCACGCCGGCGGGATCGAGGGTGGCATCACGACCGGCGATCCGCTGATCGTACGCGGTTCAATGAAGCCGCTCCCGACGTTGACCAAGCCGTTGCGATCGGTCGACATCGACACGCATGAGCCCGCTCAGGCTTTGCGCGAGCGCACCGATTCCTGCACCGTCCCAGCCGCCGGCGTCGTCGGCGAGGCGATGGTCGCCTTTGTGCTCGCGGACGCCTACCGCACCAAGTTCGGCGGTGACCACATCGACGACGTACGGGCAGCGGTGGCCGCCTACGAGGAGCGGATAGGCCGACGGCGATGAGCGAGCGCCCCGGGGCCGGAGATTCTGCCTCAACACATCCTGCGGTGGCGCCCAAGGCGGTTCTCGTCGGCTTCATGGGCGCCGGCAAGTCGACGGCCGCACGGGCTCTCGGGTCCGGCAGCGCCGATGTCGACGCGGTGATCGAGCAGCGCGAAGGGCGCAGCGTCCAGGAGATCTTCGAAAGTGAGGGCGAGCCTGCCTTCCGTGAGCTCGAGGAGCAGGTGACGCTCGAGCTGCTGGCAGCTCCTGAGCTGAGCACGGTCGCATTGGGTGGCGGCGCAGTCCTCTCGCAGCGGATTCGCGACGCTCTGGCGGACACGCGGGTGGTTTGGCTGGATGTCGAGGTTGACAACGCCTGGGAGCGGGTCGGGGGCGGCAGGGGCACTCGCCCGCTGGCGCGCGATCCGCAACGCTTCGAGCAGCTCTACGAGCAGCGGCGGCCGCTGTACGAGCAGATCGCCGACGTGATCGTTCCGGCGGCTCGCTCGCACCAGCTCGGTCGGGTGCTGGCAGCGCTCGAGGGGCTACCGCTAGGCGCCGCGCGGTTGATCTGGGCCACCACGCCCTCAGGGGACTATCCGGTCTACGTCGGCGCGGGGCTCCTGACCGAGCACCGCTTCTGGCCTGAGACGGTCGCAGGGCGGCGGGTCGTCGTCAGCGACTACAACGCCGCACGCCACTACGGCGACATGTTCGAGCCGACGCTGGCTGACATCAGGATCATGCCCGGCGAGCAGTCGAAGACTGTCGCCCATGCCGAGATCATCTGGACCGAGATGGTGCGGGCCGGTGTCACCCGTACCGATGTCGTCGCCGCGCTCGGGGGCGGGGTCGTGGGGGACATCGCCGGATTCTGCGCCGCCACCTACCAGCGCGGGATGCGGGTGGTTCAGGTGCCGACGACGCTCATGGCCCAGGTAGATTCGGCCTACGGCGGGAAGACCGCCGTCGACCTGGCTGAGGCAAAGAATTACGTCGGCGCCTTCCACCAGCCGTCGGCGGTGATAGCCGACACGGCGACACTCGCGACCCTGCCGCCGGAGGAGCTCGCGGCCGGATACGCCGAGGTGGTCAAGACCGGTCTGATCACGGGCGGTGCGCTGTGGGAGCGGATCAGCGGCGGCGCGGCGCCGAACGATCCCGAGGTGATCGCGAACTGTGCCCTCACGAAACTGAGGATCGTGGCCGAGGACGAGCTCGACACCGGCCTGCGGCAGTTGCTCAACCTCGGGCACACCGTCGGCCACGCGATCGAGACGGCCACCGGCTACGCCCGCTACCGCCACGGGGAGGCTGTCGCGCTCGGATTGCTGGCTGAGCTGCGCCTGTCAGGCGCGGACTCGCTCCGCGGTGAGGTGATGGAGCTGCTTGCGACCGCCGGGCTCCCCGTCACTCTCGATCCGGTCGTCGACCTCGAGCAGGTGATCTTCGCGACTGCTCGCGACAAGAAGCGAGTGGGCGAGGGCCCGGTGCCGTTCGTTCTCTGCCCCGCACCGGGACGGCCGCAGTACGGCCAGATCGTGCCGCCGGCCGAGCTGCGTGCCGCGATCAGGGAGCTCTACGCATGAGTGCCGGCTCAGGCAGCCGGATCGAGGTCATGCACGGTGTCAACCTTGACCAGCTCGGCCGTCGAGACCCGGCCCATTACGGTGCCCTGGATCTGCATGAGCTCGAGCGGCGAATCGTCGGCTGGGGTGAGGAGCTGGGGCTTGATGTGCACTGCTTCCAGACCAACCACGAGGGCGCGTTCGTGGAGCACCTGCACTCGCTCGTGGGCGCTGCTCGTGCCGTCATTCTCAACCCGGGCGCATGGACGCATTACGCGTATTCGATCCACGACGCGCTCGAGCTGACCGGGCTGCCGGCGGTAGAGGTCCACCTCTCAGACGTGGACGCCCGCGAGTCGTGGCGCCACGTCTCCGTGATCCGGCCACTCTGCATCGACACGGTGACCGGCAAGGGGCCTGACGGCTACCGCGAGGCACTGGAAACTCTGAAGAAGGAGCTGGCCGGATGAGCACACGTGCGGAGCGCCTGATCGCCGCATTTGACGGCGCGGGCATCGACCTGCTGCTCGTTACCGACCTTGTCAACGTCCGCTATCTGACCGGTTACACGGGCAGCAACGGACTCGCGTTGATCGGTCATGAGACTCGTGTGTTCATCACCGACTTCCGCTACACGGAGCAGGCTGAGCAGGAGGTCGGCGACGAGTTCCAGGCCGTCACCGCGGAGCGCGACCTGATCACCGCGGCCGCCGCGCTGCTGCCCGCCGGCGAACCGCGGCTCGGCTTCGAAGCCGAGCACACCAGCATCGCCGCGTTCGAGCGCTCCGGGAGCTCTTCCCCGAGCGGGTGGAGCTGGTCGCGACGAAGGGCCTCGTCGAGGCACTGCGTCGAGTCAAGGATGAGCAGGAGATCGAGCTGATCGCCGCAGCCACCGCGCTCGCCGACGCGGCGTTCGAAGCGCTGCTCGAGGGTGGGCTGGCCGGCCGCACCGAGCGCGAGCTCGCGCTGGCGCTCGAGCACGACATGCGGCTGCGCGGGGCCTCGGGCCCGAGCTTCGACTCGATCGTCGGCGGCGGGCCCGCACGGTGCGCTACCGCACGCGCAGCCCCGCGACGTGCCGATCGAGACTGGCCAGCTCGTCGTGATCGACTGGGGTGCTCAGCTCGACGGCTACTGCTCGGACTGCACCCGCACGGTCGCAGTCGGCGAGCCCGGGCCGGAGGCCCGGGAGGCCTACGAGCTCGTGCTGGGCGCGCAGCTTGTCGGGCTCGAGGAGGTCAGAGCCGGCGGTGACGGCAGGGAGATCGACAGCGCCGTGCGCGACATCATCTATGGGGCCGGGCACGAGGGCCATTACGGCCACGGTCTCGGCCACGGCGTGGGCCTCGAGATCCACGAGGCGCCGACGCTCGCTCAGCGGTCGGAGGACACGCTCCAGGCCGGCAACGTCGTCACCGTCGAGCCCGGGGTCTACATGCCCGGCAGCTTCGGGATCCGGATCGAGGACCTTGTGGTCGTCACCGATGACGGCATCCGGATCCTCACGTGGATCCCCAAGGCATTGCGCATCGTCGACTGAGTCGGGTGCTACACTGGACGGCCGCATGATCAGCACTAACGAATTCCGCAACGGGTCCCATATCGACGTCGAGGGCACGATCTTCAAGATCCTCGAGTTCCAGCACGTCAAGCCCGGCAAGGGCGGCGCGTTCGTGCGCACCAAGCTGCGCCGCGCCACCGACGGCAACGTGATCGACCGGACCTTCCGCGCCGGCGAGAAGTTCCGCCCCGTCCGCACCGAGGTGCGCAACATGCAGTTCCTCTACAAGGACGGCACCGACGCGCACTTCATGGACACCGAGACCTACGAGCAGCTGACGATCCCGAGACGACGCTCGCCGAGCCGCTGCGCTGGATGAAGGAGTCGGACGAGGTCGAGGTGCTCTACATCGACGACAACCCCTCCGACGTGCAGCTGCCGAGCGCGGTCGACCTTGCGATCACCGAGACCGAGCCTGGCCTGCGTGGCGACACCGCCTCCGGCGGCGGCACCAAGCCGGCGACCTCGAGACCGGCGCGCAGGTCCAGGTGCCGCTGTTCGTCAACATCGGCGACATGGTGCGCGTCGACACGCGCTCCGGCGATTACGTGTCGCGCGCCTGATGGCGCGTCGGACCGATCAGCGCCGCGCCGCGATCTGGGCGCTGTACCAGAGCGATCTGCTCGAGCGCCCGCTCGAGGAGACGTTTCCGCGGGACGTGCACGCGTTCACGCGCGTGCTCGCGACCGAGGTCAAGGAACACCAGCCTGAGCTTGACGCGCTGATCACCCAGTACGCGAACGGCTGGTCGCTCGGGCGGATCGCACCGCTGGAGCGCTCGATCCTGCGCGTCGGTCTGCTCGAGATGATGCGGCCGGAGCTGCTCCCGGGCGACGCAGGCGATCCCGCCCGAGGGCGCGATCGACGAGGCGGTCGAGACCGCGAAGGAGTTCTGCGGCGCCGACGCGCCCGGGTTCGTCAACGGGATCCTCGCCGCCGCGCTGCGGGACCGACAGTCAGCTGGTACATAGGTCACACTGTTCGCAGATGGGCTACACGACCGAAGAGGGGCGCACCCAGATCCTCGATGACTCGGCCGCGGCGGTTGACCAGCTGAGCATCGCTGTGGCGGCGCTGGGGGAGGCCTACGAGCATCTCGACGAGCAGTCCGCCGATCGGATGGAAGCCCAGCTGTTCCGACCGTTACAGGGGGCCTACGGCCAGCTCAAACGCACTCATAACGAGTTCGCGCGACGGTCCGGGTTGCCGGCGCGCGAGTTCCCGCCCTCGCCCGTGATGGCGCCCGAGGGACCGCGGATCGCGCTCGAACACGCCGCCGACGCGATCCAGGCAGCTGACGACGCGCTGGCGAACCTGCAGGACACGCTGCTGCCGGTCGAGGTCGGAGATCAGGAGCTGCGTGCCGGATTGTCGGGGACCCGCAGCGCGATCGCGCCGCTGCCCGGTCTCTGCGACGAGTTCATCCGCACGCTCGGCCGCTGATCGGCGAGCTTCAGAGCGCGGCTGCGGCCACGATCGGATCCTGCCCGTTCGCGATCATGCCCTGCTCGAGTGCCGCGATCGCCGTCTCGAGCACCGCGACGCGCGCGTAGGGCTTGTCCTCGGCCGCGATCAGCGTCCAGGGTGCAGCCTTGTGGTCTGTGTGGCGAAGCATCGCCTCGACCGCCTCCCTGTAGTCCTCCCGCCTGCCGCGGTTGCGCCAGTCATCATCGGTCAGCTTCCAGCGCTTGAGCGGATCGTCGGCGCGCGCGTTGAAGCGCTTGAGCTGCTCCTGCTCCGAGATCTGCAGCCAGAATTTGACGATCACGGTCCCCTCGGCATGCAGGCTGCGCTCGAACTTGACGATCTCGCGGTACGCGCGAGTCCACTGTTGTTTGCTGGCGAATCCCTCAACCCGCTCAACAAGTACGCGGCCGTACCAGGTGCGGTCGAAAATGGCCATCCCACCCCAACCGGGGACGTACGGCCAGAAGCGCCAGAGGAAGTGGTGGCGCTTCTCACGCTCCGTCGGCGCCGCGAACTCGGCGACCTGGACATGCCGTGGGTCCAGTTGGGAGGTCAGCCTCCGGATCGCGCCGCCCTTGCCGGACGCATCCCATCCCTCGAACAGGAGCAGCAGTGGCGGCCCCAGGTCGCCCCCGCCGATCAGACCCGCGCATTGCAGCCGCAGGGCGAGGAGTCGCTGCTGAGCGTCCTCGAGACGCTTGAGTCCTTCCTGCTTGGAGAGCGTCAGAGACAGGTCAACGTCAGACAGGGATGCCATGTGCGTACTCTGGCAGGAATGACAGAACCGGTGCAGCCGACGGGGAGGAGCGGCGCGGGCGAGCCGACGTTCGATCAGGAGCTGCTCGGCCTCGTTGGCGACGAGAGTCGCGCCGTACGCGAGCATGATGTGGCGCTCGTGGAGGAGATCGCGGCGGAGTTTGCGATGGGCTTCGACGCTCTGACGGGGCTTGGGCCGGCGGTGACGATCTTCGGCTCCGCGCGCACGCAGCGCGATCATCCGGCCTACGGGCTGGTGCGCAGCGTTGCGGGTGCGCTCGGTGCTGCCGGGTACGCGATCATCACCGGCGGCGGCCCCGGTCTGATGGAGGCCGCCAACCTCGGTGCCCGCGACAGCGGTGCGACGTCAGTCGGATGCAACATCGAGCTTCCACACGAGCAGAGCCCGAACCCCCACCTCGATATCAGCTTGCGGTTTCGCCACTTCTTCGCTCGCAAGGTGATGTTCGTGCGCTACGGGCAGGCGTTCGTGATCGCTCCCGGAGGTTTCGGCACGCTGGACGAGCTGTTTGAGCTCCTGACGCTGATCCAGACCGCCACGGTGAGGCACTTCCCGGCGATCCTCCTCGGCGATGGCGAGTGGGATGGGCTTCTCAGCTGGCTGATCGCGAATCCGGTCGCGGACGGCCGGATCGCGCTGCAGGACGTGACCGGCCTGCACATCACGTCCGACCCTGATGAGGTTGTGCGGATAGTCGAGCGCGGCTGCCGGCACGCTCGTGAAGACAGGTGACAGAGACGTCACTCGACGCAGCCGTGCGGCCGACGGTTTAGGGCTCGAGCAGGGCCGGACCGTCAACCAGCAGGTTCGAACCTCCAACGGATAGGTCCGAACCGTCAAGTGGAAGGTGCGCACGGACGACGGTGCCGCCGTTGCCCGATTCGAGCTCGAGCCGGCCACCGGCCAGGTAAACCCGTTCCCGCATCCCGGTAGGCCGAATCCTGGCGTTCGCAGCGACGTGTCGCAGCCGTGGCCGTTGTCGCCGATTTCGATGAGGACCTCTTGCCCGGCCAGGCGTGCGACGACGTGGCAGGAGCTGGCACCGGAGTGTCTGACGCCAAGCTCGACCAGGCGAAGCATTGTGTGATCCGGTTGGTTCGTGCCCGTGGCTCTACATCGTCAAGGCAGCTCTGCGTACCCGATCCCAGCGTCAGCGGCGAGCGCCCTCCACTCGCCCAGATCCCTGTCTGTGACGACGAACGTGGTGGGCAGTCCAGCCTGGAGCCAGCTGTCGAGGAGCGAATTGACTCCGGCTCTGAGGCGCAGCTGAAGCTTGCCCCGGGCATCTGCGGGGTCGGCCCCGACTGTGAGGCTCGAGGACCTCGCACGCCGCCGTTCGCAGCACGCAACCGCTCGGCGCATCGTCGAGCACGGCGATCGTGGCGGGTCCGGCACTGGGTCCGACCTGTCCGGCCAGGAGTTCCGGGGCGGCCTCCACAAGTACCCCTTCTCTGTTCCAGTCAAGCGCCTGGATCCTGTACAGGCCAGAGCTACCGCCGAGGGTCGTCGCGTGGTGCTCGAGCCGGTCTGTGAGGTCGCGCTCGCGCTGCAGCCTCGCGTCGGCTGCCGCCCGCCGGTCGCCAAGGGTTGCCGGGAGGGCCCCGGAGTCGGCGTCTCGCACTGCGACCGACCACGCGGCGACCTGGCCGGCGAATTCCGAGGTGATCCAGTCGCCCGTCACCACGCTGAAGCGCTGCGCTGCCGCCACCAGTGCCCGCGCAAGCCGCTGCCCGCCGGCGGCGCCGCCGTTGAACCGGAGGTCGTAGTCGGTCCAGTCCTCGCCCACGGTGCACTCCGGCTGGATGTTGAGCAGGAGCACCGGCGGGTCGAATCGCGCGATCGTGTCCAGCGCGGAGAGCGACCCCGCGTGGCTCAGATCGCTGAGCGCCACGAGCAGGAGACCGTCCAGGACAGGTGCCTCGAGCCCGGCTCCGTGACGGGTAACGGCGTCGGCGGGCGCTGTTTGCGGCCCGGTGCTGCCGGCCGCAGCACGGTCGACCTCGGCAGGGCGGGCGGCGGCAGTACTGCCATCGGCAGTATTGCCATCGGAATCGCCTGCATCGAGTATCTCGCAGGCTCCGATCTCGACAACCGACTCGAGCCACCGCGTCACGTTCGCGAGGAATGCGACGCGGTGGGGGATCAGCTCAGGGTATTCGGCACCCTGAGCGATCCCCAGCAGGCCTACAACGGGCTTTGCGTCCGCTTCGGCCTGCGCCCCCAAGGCTCAGCGCGTGACCGCGCGGCGTCTGACGAGCGCGTCGAGCGAGACAGCCGCCACCAGGACGACGGCAGTGACGATGTCCTGAACCGCGGCGCTCACGCCCATGATCGCCAGGCCGTTGAACACGACAGCGATGACAATGCCGCCGAGCAGCGCGTTGACCATGCGGCCACGGCCCCCGAAGAGGGTGGTGCCGCCGATCACCGCGGCCGCGACCGCGAACAGAACCAGCTGGCCGCCATCGATGTCCGTCGCCATGTTGCCCTGCTCGGAGATGTAGATCACGCTGGCCAGCGCCGCAGTGACGCTCGACATGATGAAACCGAAGGTCACAATCCACTTGACCTTGATTCCGGCACGTCGGGCGGCCTCTGGGTTGTTCCCGACCGCGTAGGTGTAGCGGCCGGTGCGCGTGCGCCCAAGCAGCCACGAGTAGACCGCGACTATCAGCAGCACGTAGGGGATCACATACGGCACGCCGGCGACGGCGCCCGCTATCCCTCTGGACGCGTTGCAGATCAGAACCAGCGCGACGCCGGCGATCGCCACCAACCCGACCGCCAGCAACGCCACACCAAGTGGCTGCGTGTGCAGCCCTCTTGATTGTCTGGATCTGTTGCGATACAGGGTGACCGCGGCGAACAGCGCCACGCATACCAGAGTCGCTATCCAGCCCAGCGCGGGGCTCATGTTGTTGTTGGCGAGCTTGTAGATCGGGCTCGACGGATCGATCTGGATCACGCCGCCGACCGCGGTCTTGTCGACGTTCGCCAACTCGAGCATGATCCCGAGGAAGGCGAGCTGGCCACCCAGGGTGACTATGAACGAGGGCAGACCGAGCTGAGTTATCAGCGTGCCCTGCAGGAGCCCGAGGAAGCCGAGGACGATGACGCCACCGATGATGCCGAGCCACCATGGGAAGTTGACGGGGGATGCAATCAACTCGGCGATCACGAAGCCACCGATGCCTACGCCGTAGCCGATGCTGAGGTCGATCTCAGAGAGCAGCAACACGAACGTCTCGGCGAGGCCGATGACGATGTAGATCGACGCCTCGACGAACAGGTTGACGATGTTGCCCGTGGTCAGGAACGCGGAGTTCTCGAGCTGGAAGAAGATGATGATCGCGACCAGTCCCACCAGCACCGGCAGCGCGCCGCTCTCGCCGCCCTTGATCCGCTGCCACCAGGCGTTGAGATACTCAGGTAGGGAGGTCGCGAGAACCTCGGGCGCTGCGATTGTCAGCTCGGTATCGCTCAGCGCCGACTCAGGACCGCCGGTGCCTTCGACTTCGTCAGTTTCGGGAGTGCTCACTGTGGTTCTCTTTCGGCCGCTCAGGCGGCGCTGGCGGTCTCGTTGGACGCGCCGGTCGTCATGTACTCAACGGTGCTCTGGGGCGTGAACTGCGACGCGGGGCCGGAGACCACGAGCTTCCCGAGATACATGATCGCGATTCTGTCCGCGACCTCGAAGACGTCGACGAGGTTGTGGGAGACAACCATCACGGCGACGCCGTTTGATGCGAGCCGTTTGATCAGATCGAGCACCATCCGGGTCTGCGCGACGCCCAGCGCAGCTGTCGGCTCGTCCATGATCACGAGCTGGGCGTTGGACATCACGGCCTTTGCGACTGCCACCGACTGGCGCTGTCCGCCGGACAGTGAGCCGACCGGCTGACGGATAGACCGGACGGTCGTGACTCGGAGGTCCGTGAGCGTCTGGCGCGCCGTCACCTCCATCGAATCCTCGTTGAGCATGCGGTGCTGCATAACCTCGTGGCCCAGGAACATGTTCTGGACGATGTCGAGGTTGTCGCACAGCGCGAGATCCTGGTAGATCGTCTTGATACCGAGCGCCTCAGCCTCGCGCGGGCCACCGTGATGGACCGCCTTGCCGCGCCACAGCATCTCACCGCCGTCGGGGGACCACAGGCCGGCGATGGTCTTGATCGTCACGGACTTGCCGGCGCCGTTGTCACCGCAGAGGGCCGTGACCTGGCCGGCCGGGATGTCAAAGGTGACATCTGACGAGGGCCTGAACAGGCCCGAAACGCTTGGTGATTCCGCGAAGCGACAGCAGCGCTTCATCGGTGGGTTGAGTGGTGCTCATTCCTTGGCCGTCGCGATCCGTCTCGTCGTTACAAGGGCATAAGAAAGTGGGTGGCCCGTCCGTCGATCTCGTGTGGAGTTTGACGGACGGGCCATTATCCCAGCTTTAGTGGAACCTAGTGGATTCCGAACTTCTTGCAGTCTGCCGAGTAGCCGTGGCAGAGCTGGCTGGCCTTGATGAACTTGTCAGCAACGACGGTCTTCTCGACCTTGCTGGCGGTGACCCATTCGGGGACCTCAAGGACCGACGGCACGTTCTTGTGGCTGCTCGGATCCTTGGTGGTGCTGTTGAGCAGGCCCATCGGGGCGGCCTTGCCGGCACGGAGGTAGACGGCCAGTGCGACGGCTGCTGAGGCCTCCTTGTAGATCGGCTTGTAGACGGTGCCGCACTGGTAGCCAGAAATGATGTTCTGGATGCCCGTGAGGGTCGCGTCCTGGCCGGTCATCGGGAACGAGTCCGGCTTCACGCCCTGGCTCTTGAGGTACGTGATGATCGGGGCGCCGTTCTCGTCGTTCGGGATGACTGCCGAGTTGGCGGTCGAGTGCGACTGGAAGGCGGCCTTGAACTCGTCAAGCGCGTCCGGGGACGGCGAGGTCGGGTTCCAGGTGCCCGCCGTGTTCGCGAGCAGCTTGATCTTGCCGGACTTCTCCAGCGGATTCAGAACGCTGTTGTAACCATCGGTGAAGAGGGTCGCGTTGTTGTCCGTCGGGGAGCCGTGCATCTCAATGAACTGCGGCTTGGTGCCGTGCAGCCACTTGGCTGCGCAGGAAACGAAGCCCTGGCCGATGAGCTTGCCGACCGTCACGTTGTTGAACGAAACGTACGGATCGCTGTCGACCGCGCCCTTGCCGGAGCTGAGGCGGTCGTACTGGACGATCTTGACGCCGTGAGCCTTGGCATAGGTCATCGCCTGCACGCCGGTGGCGGGGTCCTCCGGGTCGATCAGGATGACCTTGGCGCCGTTGGTGATGTCCGACTTGACGTCGGTCAGGAACGTGGTGTCCGACGCCTGAGCGTTCTGCGGCGTGATGATGTCTGACGCCGGCACGCCTGCGGCCAGCTCAGCCTTCTTGATGTCGGGCTGATCGAACTCGACGTAACGCGTCGAGCTGGTCGTGTCGGGCATGATCGCGGCGATCTTGCCCGTCCCGGCAGCCGCAATCGACTTCAGCGCCTTCATCGCACTAAAGCTGTTGGTGAACGAATTCACATTGACCGAAGCCGGATGCGCGACCACTTTCGCGCTGGCGCCCGAAACTGCAACGCCGACGCTCACTGCGAGCGCTCCGGAGACGGCCCACATCTTGCTGTTACGCAGCAAGTTCACGAGGTACCTCCTAGATGTCCTCTCTCCTCGGGTCGAGCCCACAGACTCCTGCGGCGCTCAGCCCCTGACCCATGCAACGTTACGAACCTGGATGTGAACGAGGCATGAACAAACGCAACTCTTGCGTAAACAACGCGTTAACGTGACTTAACGGCACCGGTCTCATTCGGCAGCGAAAGCGGTATCCGGCTCGGGGGGCTGTGATGATCAGCTGTGCGCCGTCATCCCCGAGTTTGGCCCGCAATCGCGCACGTATACGCGCAGGTACTCGGTCTCGGTCTGGTATCCGGAGCCCCACACTCTCCGGAGCAGGTGCGCATGCGTCAGCAGCTTTCCGCGGTTGAGCGCGAGCTCGCGCAGCAGCGCGAACTCGGTCGGGGTGAGATGGATCGGCGTGCCTCCGCGGGTCACCTGCTGTCCGGCAAGGTCGATCACGATGTCTCCCGCGGTGATCACCGTCGGAGCCTGCTCCGGGCTGGCCGTCGCGCGGGTGCGACGCAGGGTGGCGGTGATCCGCGCCAGCAGTTCCTCAACGCTGAACGGTTTGGTCATGTAGTCGTCGGCGCCCATGTTCAGCGCCGTGACCTTGTCGCGCTCGCCGCCGCGGGCGGAGACGACGATCACGGCCACCGACGAGCGCTCACGGATCTGCCGGCAGAGGTCCATGCCGTCGGCGTCCGGGCAGCATCAGGTCGAGCAGGACGATGTCCGGTGTCTCGGTCTCGAGCAGCCGCAGAGCGCGTTCGCCGTCGGTCGACACGATCGTGTCAAAGCCCCGCACCGACAGGTTCGACCGGATCAGGTCGACGATGTTCGGGTCGTCCTCGACAAGCAGAGCCCGCGTCGCCTTGTCGGTCTCAGGCACCGCTCACCGCCTGGCTCCGTGCGACGCTGTCGATCACCGGACCCGGATGTGTCGGCTCGAGCCCGGCTGCCCGGCGCCTCCAGCGGCAGCAGGATGCGGAAGCTCGTGCCCTTCGCACGGGGGCTCAGCTCGATCGTGCCGCGGTGCGCCAGCACGATCCCGCGGGCGATCGACAGCCCCAAGGCCCGCGCCGGCCGTGCGCGACCGTGGCCGCGCGGTCGAGTCGAACGGGGAGCGCCGCAACTCCGGCGCGAAGCCGTCGCCGTCGTCGCTGACAACGACCTCGATCCGACCTCCGGGTAGAACGTGGGCGGCGACGGTGACCTGCGTTCCGGGCGGGTTGTGGCGGAGGGCGTTGTTGAGCAGGTTCACGAACACCTGCTCGAGACGGTCGTGGTCGGCCCAGATCACCGGGCATCGTCGGCGGTCGCCGACCGTGACCGCGGCCGCGCCACTCGTCGGGGAGGCAGGCGATCGCTGCGTCGAGGACGAGGTCGAGCTCGCACCAGTCGAACTGCATCCGCATCAGGCCGGACGTCGATCGCGGAGAAGTCGAGCAGATCGTCGACCAGGCGACCGAGTCGCGCCGACTCTGCCGCGATCGTCTCCAGGAAGCGCTGCTCGAGAGTCGTCGTCCCAGACGATGTCGGGTGCCAAAAGGCTCGACGCATAGCCCCGGATGGCGGTCAGCGGCGTCCGCAGCTCGTGGCTGAGGCGTGACAGGAACTGCTCGCTGCAGCTCACGCGAGCGACGCAGCGCCAGCGCCTCCCGCTGGGCGCTCCTCGGCGTCCTGGCGCTCGATCGCGGCGGCCGCGTAGCCGGCATAGAGTCCAAGCAGGTCGAGCTCGTCGCGGTTCGGCGGCGTCGGCGCTGTCGCGCTCGATCGTGATCACGGCGCTGGTACCGGCCGGGCCGGTGACCGGCACGAGCCAGGTGCGGTCGTCGACGATCACTCGCTCAGCGCTATGCCGGTGCCGGGTCCGCGCCCTTGACACGTCGATGCGGTCGCGGTCGATTCCCAGCGCCGCAGCCAACGCCGAGACGATCAGCGCCAGACCGGAACTCGGTTCGGCTACGGCGAGGCTGTCGGCGAGGCCGTGCAGGCGCGTCAACTGGCGGCGAGCGGAGCCATCGACGGTGCCGCCGGCCAGCAGTGCGGCGACGTCGTCGGGGTGGGAGTCCTGCGGCTCGATCTGGGCGACGGCGCGGCCGTGCCGCAGCACGACGATGCGGTCCGCGACGCGGAACATCTGGCCGACGTCACGCGTCGCAAGCAGCACACCGGCGCCGTCATGCGCGGCAGCGCTCTAGCAGCCGCTCGAGCGTCGCCGTCTCAGCCAGCCCCAGGACCGAGGCCGGTTCGTCGAGAACCAGCAGGCGCGGCTCGCTGATCATCGCCATCACCACGGCCAGCAGGCCGCGCTGAGCGCTTGGAAGCGTCGCGACGATCTGCGTCGTGTCGTGGATCGGGACATCGAAGTCTGCGAGGATCGCCGCGGCGCGGGCGTGGAAACGCTTGTCGGAGAGCATCTGGCGTCTCGTCTCCCGACCCAGCAGCAGGTTGCCGGCCACGTCGAGCGTTTCGCATAGCGCGATGTCCTGCCACACGACGCCGATACCGCGATGTTCCACCGTGCGCAGACCGCTGCTGACCGGGACCCCGTCGAAGGTGACCGATCCGCTGCTCGGGGTGAGGTCGCCGGCCACGCAACGAACGAGCGCGGTCTTCCCGGCGCCGGGCTCGCCGCTGACGGCGACGATCTCACCGGGCAGGACGCGCAGGTCTATGTCCTTGAGCGCGGTGACCGGCCCGAAGTTGACACCCAGCGCAGATACGTCAAGCACATCTTGAGACTACTTCGACCCACGCCCTGCCGCCAAAAGGCAGCGCCTCTCAGCCGGCTTCCGCACGCACCAGAACGCGTGCTCCGGGTCCGGGTGTCACCTCGATCCCGCCGGCCGGCGTCGAGCGAGCCCGGCGGCATCAGAGCCAGGACGCTGCCGCCGAAGCCACCTCCGAGGAGCCGCGCTCCCAGCGCGCCGGCGGCCTTCAGTGAGCGCACCGCGGTCTCGACCTCGGGCGTGGAGACCTCGAAGTCGTCGCGCAGACTCGCGTGTGAGATGTCCAGCAGGCGCCCGAGCTGTTCGAGGTCGCCGCGCTGCAACGCCGTCACCGCACCGAGCACGCGCCCGTTTTCACTGATCACGTGGCGGGCACGGCGCGCGAGCGGGTCCGGGAGCATGTGCAGGTCCTGAATCAGGGCGTCGCGCAGCGATTCGACACCCATGCGATGCGCGGCCTCCTGGCACTCCTCGCGCCGGCGGTTGTAGCCGGAGGCCACATTGGCGTGCGGCCTGCCTGAGGAGAGCGTCACCAGCCGATGGGCGCCAAGCTCAAGCGGCACGGCTGTCATTTCAAGGGTGCGGAAGTCGATCAGGACGGCGTGGCCGGCAGACCCGGCCAGTGATGCGAGCTGGTCGAGCAGGCCGGTCTGGGCGCCGAGCCAGTCATGCTCGATTCGTTGGCAGAGCCGGACCAGCTCGACTGTGTCTGGGGCCTCGGCGCCGGTCAGCTCGACGAGGACCATGCACACTGCCAGCTCGAGCGCGGCCGAGGACGACAGCCCGGCGCCGAGCGGCAGGTCGCCGGTGATGGTCAGACGGACCCCTGGCAGCCCGTAGCCCAGAGACGCTGAGCTCGGCAACCGCGCCACGGACGAGTGCGCGCCAGCCGGTGGCCCGTCCGGGCTCGGTGACGGGGAACGAGTCGCGCTCGCCGAGGTCGAGCGCCAGAGCCTCGATCAGCGACCCCGGCGACCGCTCGGCGGTTGCCGTCACGCCGGCACCGATGGCGAACGGCAGGGCCAGCCCGTCGTTGTAGTCGGTGTGCTCACCGATCAGGTTCACCCGCCCGGGGGCAAAGGCCGACACGCGCACGCTCAGGACTCCGCCGCGCCCTCGAGCGCCAGGACCGCGGCGTCGACGTCCGGGAAGAGACGCTCCTCCGGGATTCGCCGGGGCAGGAGGTCAGCCCGCCGCAGTTCGGCACGCACACGACCGCCCGCGCGCGCGATCGCGAATTCGATCCCAGCCGCATCGAGCTCGTCGAGCGCCTCCCGCAGGGCCTGCATCCCGGTGTAGTCGATGTCGGTCATGCCGAGCGCGTCGAGCACAAGCGCGCGCGGCTGACCACCTCGGGCGTGGGCGATCGCGGCTCGCACCTGAGCGCGGAAGTGAACCGCATTGGCGTACCAGAGCGGCGTGGCGAACAACACCACCAGCACCCTCGGAACCTCGGTCGCGCCCTCCGGCCCGCCGACCGGCGTCCAGCTGGTGGTGTCGGGAACACGGCCGAGCACGTGCATCTGCGGCCGCGCGCTGATCCGCGTGCGGTCGAGGATCGCAAGCGCGACCGCAACCGCGATGCCCTGCTCCACCCCCAGCAGGGCGACCGTCAGCATCGTAGTCATCGCGAGTGCGAACTCGACGCGGTCGAACCGTGCGATTGCACGAAGCTCGCCGACGCGCACGATTCGCGTTGCGATGAACAGCAGGATGCCGGCGAGGGCGGCCTCGGGAACATCGTGCAGCAGGCCGGAGGCCGGAATCAATGCGAGCGTCGCCGCGGCGGCGAGCAGACCTGCGAGCTGGCTGCGGCCGCCGGCCTCGGATACGGCGGTCGTGCGTGGGGGACTGGCGTCTACGGGAAAGGAACCAACGAGCCCGGCGAGCATGCTCCCGGCACCGACACCGAGCAGATCCAAGCCGACCTTGGGCGAGCCATCCCTGGCGCGGAAGGCACGGCTTGTCGCCGCCGTCTGTGTGACCGTTACGAGGGCCACGGTCGCAGCGACCGGGGCAAGTTGCCCCAGGACATGCCAGGAGAGGCCGTGAAGGCCCAGCTGTGGGCGCGCCGTCGGTGACGGTTCCGAGGACTGCGACCCCGTGGTCCTGCAGATCGAAGATGGAGACGAGCGCCGTGGCGGCCACCAGGCCCAGCAGGGCTCCGGGGATGTGGCGGTTGAGCCGCTCGGTCGCGATCATGATCCCGAAGACCCCGAGCCCGATCACGAGCGTCCAGACGCAGGTCGATCCGAGCTCGTCGGTGACCGCCTTCAACCGTCCCAGGGTCGTGCCCTCCACGCTTGGGATCCCGAGCAATGCCGGCAGCTGGTGCACGACAATCACGATGCCGATGCCGGCCAGGAACCCGGCGATGATCGGCTCGGACAGCAACTCGGCGATCCACCCGAGTCTCAGCAGCCAGACGCCCGCGACGATCACGCCCGCTATCACGGCGACGATTCCGACCATGTCGACGTAGCGGCTCGACCCGACGGCCGCGAAAGCACCGACGCCTGCGGCGAACAGCGGCGCGATCGTCGAGTCGGCCCCGACCGAGATCAATCGGTTCGAGCCCAGCAGCGCGAACATCAGAGTCCCTGCGACGAACGCATAGAGGCCCGTGATCGGGGGCATCCCGGCGAGCCCGGAGGTGGCGAGCTGCTCGGGCACGGCAATCACCAGCAGAGTTGCGGCGGCCGCTACGTCAGGCCCGAGCCACGCACGGCGATAACCGCGAAGGGAGCTGGCGAGGGTGGGCGTCGGCAGGGAAATGGTTCAGGCGGAGGCGCCGTCGATCTGCAGCCGCGCGGCAGTCGCCTTTGCGGTCGTGAGCGCCCGGTCCGTGGTTGTGATCGCGGCGATGATGAAGATCGCAACGGCGAATCCTACGAGCAGCCACCAGCCGGCGTGCGTGGCTTCCGCAAATCCGGGCCCGGTCAGCGCACTCGAGCCCGTCGCCACGACGGCCCCGGCGAGCGCGATACCGATCGTCGAGCCGACCTGGCGGGATGTGGAGGCGATCGCGGCGGCCACCCCGGCATGCGACGACGGCATCCCGGAGATGGCTGTGTTGGTGATCGGCGCATTCACGAGCCCGAGCCCGATTCCGAAGACCACGTAGGAGATGAGGATCAGCGCCATCGGGGTGTCCGGCGCGAGACCCGTCAGCAGCAGCGGGCCGATGATCAGGCCTGCCGACGCGATCATCAGCGGTAGCCGGTTGCCGCGGCTGGCGACGATCCGGCCCGCGATCGGCGGCAGCACGATCGTGCATACCGCCAGCGGCAGGGTGCAGAGGCCGGCCTGCAGCGCCGAATAGCCACGAACGTTCTGCAGATAGAGGGTGTTGAGCAGCAGGAACCCAGAGAATGAGGCGAAGGCCAGGAACGCGATCGCAGCGGCGCCGCTGAAGGGGGCGCTGCGGAAGAAGCGGATCTCGATCAGCGGGTCCCGTCGGCGCAATTCGTAGGGGATGAAGACGAGCCAGGAGACCAGTGAAACCGCGAACAGCCCCAGGATCGTCACGGACGTCCAGCCGTGGGATTGCCCCTCGATGATCGCGTAGGTCAGCGACGCGAGACCGACGATCACCAGCAGCTGGCCGACCGGGTCGAACCGCCGTGCCCGCTCCGCGCGTGATTCGGGTATGAAGATCGCGGTCAGCACCCAGGCGGCCGCCCCGATCGGGATGTTCACCAGGAACACGTAGCGCCACCCGACCGTGTCCACCAGGATCCCTCCCAGGACAGGACCCAGGGCGATACTGACGCCGACCATCATGCCCCAGATGCCGACCGCCTGGGCACGCTCACGCGGATCGTCGAAGACATTGCGCACGATCGAGAGCGCCACCGGGTTGAGCATCGCGCCGCCGAGCGCCTGGAACACTCGGGCAGCGATCAGCACGCCGAGGCTCGGTGCCGCAGCACATAGAGCCGAGCCGAGCACGAAGGTGACCAGACCGGTCTGGAAGACGCGCCGGCGACCGAACCTGTCGGCGATCGACCCGCCCAGGATCAGCAGCGTCGCGAGCGGCAGCGTGTAGGCGTCGATCACCCACTGAAGTCCGTCGAGCGAAGCGTCGAACGACCGCTGAATCGCGGGCAGCGCGACATTGACGATCGTCGAGTCGAGTCCGACGATCAGCAGGCTCATGCAGCAGATGCCGAGGATCAGCCAACGGTGTCCCGCCGCGCTGGCGTGTCTGGGGCTGGCCGCGGCGCTCACACGAGCCAGGGTATACACGGCCCTCGTACACTCCGCGGCAGTGCGTCCGGCTGTGACGGCGTCCACGACTCACCACGGCGGCGCGACCGGCTGGTTCCTCGGGCTGCTGATCGTCGTCGGGCTTCTCTACGTCGGCTGGCGCTCCGGGACGCTGAGCCGGTGGGGGTCGGATCTCCGGCGAATCCGGCTGAGCGGGGAGCTCAAGGGTGTGAGGATCCGTCCGCTGGCGCTGCTGCCGACGCTCGTGCTCCTGATCGTCGTGGCGCTCCTGCTTATCAAGCCTTGAGGCAGGGTCAGACCTGGGTAGGGCCTACCCCGGTCGCGCTGGTCGGCGCGACCGGAGCACAGACCTTTGCTGAGGCGTCCGCCCCGCAGTCGGCCCAAAGCCCGGGAGCCCCGACTCAGCTGGCCACCTTCAACGTGACCCAGCTCGGCGACGCAGCCGACAAGGCCGGCAAGGACATGAACTTCCGTGGTCTCACCGAGTTCAACAACGTCGTCTACTACACCAAGGGCTCCGGCTCCAACGGGGTATCAGCTGTGCGTCCTCAAGGGCTTTCCGACGGCGCTTGCCAGCGGCGCGACCGACGCCAGCGATTATCCGTTCGGTCTCTGGTTCGCCAACAGGAACACGCTGTACGTCGCCGACGAGGGCTCTGGTGACAACGCGTTCCCCAACCACTCAGATCAGCCGCGCGATCGCGACGATCCCGACGAGCACGATCAGCCCCCGGAGCGCAGCCGGAGGCAGCCTGCGGCCGTAGCGTGAGCCGAGCACTCCGCCGATCAGCGAGCCGGCGGCGATCAGGGCGGCGACGTCCCAGGCGACATGTGCGGCGATCACGAAGACGATTCCCGCCACAAGGTTGGTGAGACCTGTCGTGATCACCTTCACGGCGTTGAGTCGATGGAGGCTGTCGTCGATCGTCAACCCAAGCACGGACAGCATCAGGATGCCCTGGGCGGCGCCGAAGTAGCCGCCGTAGATGCCGCAGCAGAAGCTGCCGATCAGGGTTGCGGCGCCGACGCCCTCGCCGTGCCCACGACGGTGGTCACCGAGGAGGCGATTGATCTGCTTCTGCGCGACGATCAGCACCAGTGCGATGGCGATGAACGCAGGCACGATCGCCTTGAACGCCGCGGCGGGCAGCACGAGCAGGAGGATCGCGCCGAGGACCCCGCCGCACAGAGCCGCCGTTCCCACGGCGCGCACGCGGTCGCGCTGGCCGGTGAGCTCGCGGCGGTAGCCGACGGCGCCGGACACGGAGCCCGGTACCAGGCCGATCGTGTTGGAGACGTTGGCCGTGACCGGCGGATAGCCGAACGCGAGCAGAGTCGGGAAGGTGATCAGCGTGCCGCTGCCGACGACCGTGTTGACCGTGCCCGCCGCGATACCCGCGGCGAAGATCGCGAGGATTTCCCAGAAGCTCACGGCAGCGGCCGGCGACCGTCAGAGGTCGACGTGCTGGCCCATCAGCACGGTTCGCTCGACCGGCAGGCCGAAGTGCTCGATCGGGCTGGCGGCGTTACGGGCCATCACCATGAAGATCTTCTTGCGCCACTGGGACATCTCGGGCTGCTTGGTCTCCGTGATGGTGATCCGCGAGATGAAGTAGGAGGCGCCCTCCAGATCGAAGTTGCGCTCGAGGTGGCCGAGCTTGCGCGCCAGCTGCAGGAGCTCGGGAACACTGTTGGTGTCCCGGTAGCCGTTATGAACGCGGACGTGCAGGACCTGGCAGCGCCCGCGACCCATGCGGCTGACGGCGAAGCGCCGATCACGAGACACCCGCGGGAGGCTGGCGGGGACGATCGAGACGATCAGGACCCGTTGGGCCAGGGCATGTGTGTGCTCGACCAACCCGCGCAGCGCCAGCGGCGTCGTCTCACCGCCCGCATTGAGGAAGATCGCGGTGCCGGGGACCCGTTGGAGCGGGGGCTTCAGGCCGGCGAGCTTGTCGAGGAACTCATTGAGATCGCCCTCCTTCGCGACGCGGTTGCGCGTGACGATGACCTGACCCGACCTCCAGGTGAGCATCACCAGCGAGGCGCACGCCGCGACGGCGAGTGGCAGCCATGCGCCGTGCAGCAGCTTTGCGACGTTCGCGAGGAAGAATGAGACCTCCACGGTCAGGAACACCGCCCCGAGCAGCGCCAGTTTCCACTTCGGTGTGTGCCAGATGGCACGCGAGACGTTGAGGAAGAGGATCGTGTCGAGGATGAACGTTCCGGTGACGGCAAAGCCGTAGGCGTTGGCCAGGTGGCCTGAGCTCTTGAAGGTGATCACGAGCGCGATCACGCCGGCCGCGAGCACCCAGTTGATGACAGGGACATAGACCTGTCCTTCCATCTCGCTGGTGTGCACTACGCGCAGGCGCGGCAGGAAGCCGAGTTGCATAGCCTGACGGGCGACCGTGAAGGAGCCGGAGATCACGGCCTGCGAGGCGATCACCGTCGCGATCGTGGCGAGGATCACCTCGGGCAGCTGGAACCAGCTCGGCACGACCGAGAAGAACGGGTTGAAATTGGCGTGCTGCGGCGACTGCGGGTGGTCGATGATCCATGCGGCCTGACCGAGGTAGTTGAGGATCACCGCCGGCCAGACGAATCCGAACCAGGCGATCCGGATCGGCCCCGGGCCGAAGTGGCCGCGGTCGGCATAGAGCGCCTCGGCCCCGGTCACGCACAGCACGACACCGCCCAGCGTCAGGAACGCCTCAAACCCGTGGTCGGCGAAGAAGCGTGCGGCCCAGCTCGGCGAGAACGCTTGCAGGACCCCGGGATGGCTGATGACCTCGGGAAGCCCGATGGCCGCCAGCGAAAAGAACCACAACAGCATCACGGGACCGAACAGCCAGCCGACGTTGCCGCTGCCCTTGCGCTGAACGGCGAACAGGCCCACCAGGATCACGAGTGAGATCGGGACGACCAGATGCGCGACTCCGGGGGAGGCCTTCTCGAGTCCGGATACCGCCGAGAGCACTGAGATCGCGGGCGTGATCATGCCGTCGCCGAAGAACAGCGAGGCGCCGAAGATGCCGAGCGTGATCAGGACCGCCGCGCGCGGGATCCGGTGCCGACGGCACAGCGCCGCAAGCGCCATCACGCCGCCATCACCGCGGTTGTGGGCTCGCATGATGAAGCCGGCGTACTTGGTCGAGACAATGATCGCGGTCGACCAGAAGATCAGCGAGATGACACCGTAGACACCCGCCAACGTGACGTGCTGTGTGGCCTTGAAGCCGAATGTGACCTGCTCGGTGTAGAGCGGGCTGGTGCCGAGATCCCCGTACACGACGCCCAGCGCGCCGAGCGCCAGCACGGCGCGGCTGGCGTGCGCGACGACGTCGGTGTCGGCCTCGGCCTCGATGCCGGCCTCGGGCTCGGCGTCGGCGAACTCCTCGCCCTCCAGAGCGCGCTTTGGAATCGAGCGCGGCAGCTTGTGCGCGGCCTCGTTGAAGCTGCGCGGTCGGGCCGTCACCTCGCGCGTGCCCTCCTCAGCGTCCGGCTTGTGACCGTCGACAGGGGCGGGTACGACGCCGGACGGCGCAGGTGGACGGTCCTGGTCCGGCCGGGGCATGGCGCCTAGGTTATTGAAGGAGTTGACATTGGGGACTCGAAAGCAGACTCATGCTGCTTCGCAACCGTCTACCAAGTATCGACAGCACAGCTGTCGACGCCGCCGAAGGCTACGAGCACGTGGCGGCCTCGTCGATCGCGATCATGCGTTGGCTGGTCGCAAACGGCGTCGATTACATCCTCGTCGGACCCGTCGCGCGCGCCGTCCGCGGCGATGTCGCCGCTCGCGGCCCGGTGGCGATCGTACCCGCACCGTACGGGCGCAACCTCGACCGGCTGGCGCGGGCACTGGAGTCCGCCGACGCTCGTGAACGCACTCACGGAGAGCTGATCGGCACGAGGATCGCGGCCGGGCAGCAGCTGAAGCTGAGCGCTGCGATGTTGGTCCGAGCCGAGCGCTGGAGCCTTAGATGTGGCGTCCACGAGCTGGACATCGAGGGACGGCCGGCCGGCTGCCCCAGCTACCAGGAGCTTCTGTACGAGGCGGTCAGGATCAGCATCTCGCCGGACCTGTCGGTGGAGGTCGCTGCGCCTGAGGACATCGAGCATTACGACCACGTGCGGCGTACGGGCATCGCGCCGGAGATCGACCGTCACGCGGCTCTCGGCCTAGCCCTGGCGCTAGCGGAAGCGGCCGGGCTGCCAGAGCGGCTCGTTGGCGCCGTTGGCAGCCGCGCGCCAGGATGAAGAGCAGGTCAGATAGACGGTTGAGGTAGCGGACAACCTCGGGTCCAGTCTCAGCCCCACAGGCCACCGTGAGCCGCTCCGCACGCCGGCAGACCGTGCGTGCGACATGCAGGTGGGCGGCCGCCGGGGTGCCGCCCGGCAGGACGAATGAGTTCAGGGGCTCCAGGCCGGCGTTGACCTCGTCGCAGCGATGCTCGAGCCATTCGGTCTGTTCGGGGACGATCCGAAGCCGCTCGCGGCTCCGGATCGTCGGGAGCGGCGATGTCCGCCCCGACGTCGAAGAGATCGTTCTGAATCTGCTCGAGCCACGGCCTGAACGCCACCGGCAGGTCGGCCAGCGCGAGCACGACCCCGACATGGGAGTTGAGCTCGTCGACCGTCCCATAGGCCTCGATCCGCGGGTGCGTCTTCGGCACCCGGCTCATATCGCCTAGGTGGGTCTCGCCGCCATCGCCCAGCTTGGTGTAGATGCGCGTGAGGTTGACCGTCACGGTTCTCGAGTTTAGGCCGGGAGCCAGCTGGCGGGCACCCCGCTTGGTGCCCGCCAGCTACGATCCGCGAGTCCAGGTCGGTAGTGATGGGAAGCCGGTGCGAATCCGGCGCGGACCCGCCACTGTGATCGGGGATGCCGGCGGTTGCAGGCCACTGGTGCCGACGAGGCACTGGGAAGGCGCCGCCGGTGGGCCCGGGAGCCAGGAGACCACCTCCGACCACAAAGCCGACAGCCCTCGTGGAAAGGGGTGGCTCATGCAGATGAAGCACGCAATCAAGGCCGGCGCGGCAGCGCTCGGCATGGTGGCCGTACTGGCCGGGGCGCCGATCGCGTCAGCGGCCGCGCCGCCGAAGGTGACGATCACCGTTCAGGGCAAGACCAAGACGCTGCTGCGCGACGGAAACGGTTCAGACCGCGTCGGGATCGATCACACGGGGCGGTGCGCCGAGCGGCAAGTGCCCCGCCGACAGCGCCCAGGGCGCACTCAATACCGCGACCCACGGCCACTGGGTTGGGAAGTGGTACTCGAGCTACAGCGAGTACTTCATCACCCGCATCCTGGGCGAGAGCCAGACCAGCAAGAAGTACTACTGGGGCCTATACCTCAACGGCAAGGCGACGTCCAAGGGCGCCTGCGAGGTCAAGCTGAAGAGCGGTGACAAGCTGCTCTTCAAGGTCACGAAGTCCTGATGCGCGGCCGCATCCGCTCATTGGTCCTGCCAGCGGCGCTGGTCGCGGCTGTGGGCCTGGGCGGGTGCGGCTTCGGCGCCGGCCCAGGCACCAAGGACGCCAGCGTCCGGGTCACGCAGGACTTCGGATCGAGCCCCATCGGCGCAGCAGTCGAGCGGAAGGTCCCCGGTGCCGAGACCGTGATGTCGCTGCTGCAGCGTCACTTCAAGGTGACCACTCGCTACGGCGGCGGCTTCGTGGAGGCAATCGAGGGCCACTCCGGTGGCTCGGGCAGACACGACTGGTTCTTCTACGTCAACGGGATCCTGGCGCCCAGCGGGGCGGCGGCGACCGACGTGCACGCAGGGCGATCACGTCTGGTGGGACCTGCACGACTGGACGGCCACCGACTCGATCCCAGCGGTCGTGGGCTCGTTCCCGGAGCCGTTCACCAACGGCATCGGCGGCAAGGAGTTTCCGACCCTGCTCGACTGCGCACCCGTCGGTGCAGGCGGCCTGCAACCTGGTCGGCGCGCGACTGCACCACGTCGGGGTCAAGGCCGCCCCGCAGGTCCTCGGCACCGGCTCGGGTTCCGACTCGCTGGCGGTGGTCGTCGGTACCTGGAACGATCTCAGGGGCGTGATCGCGGCGGAGCTGATCGCGGCTGGGCCACGACACAGCGGCGTCTACGCGCAGTTCGTCGGCCGATCCGGTCAGGAGCTCGAGCTCGACAACCCGAGCGGTGATGTCGCCAGAACTCTGCACGGGAGCGCCGGTCTGATCGCCGCCACCGGGGAGGCATCGCTCGGTCAGCCGACCTGGTTCGTGACCGGCAAGACCGACGCTGCCGGTGACGGCTGCCGCCCGCGCGTTCACCGCCGCAAAGCTGCGCGGCCACTTCGCCGTGGCCGTTGAAGGGCGCGCGATCATCCCGGTTCCGGTGGAGCCGAGCTCGATGAGCTACCGGCGCAGGGCGAGCCCGCTGCACGCGGCCCGCGCTGCCGCCGCGATCGCCTGGTGCGCCGCCCTTGGGGTTGCGGTCCTGCTGGCAGCAACCCGATCGTGCTGGGGGCAGCGACGGTCGCGATCCTGCTCGCCGGTGAGCTCGCCGGCGTCGGCCGCGAGCTGCGCCGGAGCCTCTTGTTGGCCGTCCCGCTCGGCCTGACGATCTGCGTGATCAACGCGCTCGTCACCCGCGATGGGCTGACGGTGATCTGGCGATTCGGCGACCTCCCGGTCCTCGGACAGACGAACATCACGCTGGAGGCGACCGTGTACGGGGTCGTACTGGGGCTGCGTGCTGTGGCCCTGGTGCTGATCGGCGCGCTCTACTCGCTTGCGGTCGATCCCGACGAGGTGCTGCGGCTGTTCAGGCGCGCTGTCGTTTCGCTCGGCGCTGAGCGCGGCGGTCGCGACCCGGATGGTGCCCGGTGCTGATTCGCGACTCGCGCCACATCGCAGAGGCGCAACGCTGCCGTCCCGGGGGCGCCGCCGAGCCGGGCGGCAGCTTCTGCGCGCGACCACCGCCGGCGTGCTCGACCGCGCGCTCGACATGGCCGCAGCGCTCGAGGTCCGCGGCTACGGTGCCGCGCGCCAGCGGGCGCGCGGCAGGTTGCGGCTGCCTGAGTGGTCTCGCCACGACCTCGCATTCCTCGGCTCCGCGCTGCTGGTCGTGTCGACCGCGGTGGTTGCGCGCGTGCTCGGATGGGACGCATTTGACGCCTACCCGTCGTTGCGCGTGCCCGCCGGCTTACGCACCGTCCTGGCCGCGGTGCTGCTGGTCGCCGTGGCGCTGGCGCCGTTCGCCGACCGCCGGGGGATCGAGCCTTGAGCCTCGTCGATATCTCCGGCCTGGCCTACGCCTACCCGGCGGCTGCGGCTCCCGCGGTCGAGGGCATCGAGCTGTCGATCGAGCCGGGAGAGTTCGTCGTGGTCGCAGGTCTCTCCGGTTCCGGCAAATCGACGCTGCTCCGGGCGATCAGCGGCCTGGTGCCTCACTTCCACGGGGGCACGTTCGCGGGCAGTGTGTCCGTGGCTGGGATGAACACCCGTGAGCACGGTCCGGGAGAGCTGGCGGCGACGGTCGGGACGCTGTTCCAGGATCCGGAGACGCAGGTGGTGCTCGGCACGCCGCGTGCCGAGCTCGCATTCGCGGCCGAGAACCACGGCGGCAAGCCCGCCGAGATTGCGCGCGCTGTCGAGGAGACGGCTCTGGCGCTGGCGATCGAGGCGCTGCTCGACCGGCCGGTCGATGAGCTCAGCGGGGGTGAGCTCCAGCGCGTGGCGCTCGGGGCGACGCTGTGCGCCCGGCCGGCGCTGGTCTGCCTCGATGAGCCGACCTCGCAGCTCGATCCGGTTGCGGGCGATGAGCTGATCGGGCTGTTGCGGCGCCTGAACGAGGACGGCGACACGGCCGTTGTGCTCGCCGAGCATCGCCTCGAGCGCTGCCTGGCCGCGGCCGATCGGGTGCTGGCGATGGACCGCGGACGGCTTGTCTTCGACGGCGGGCCGGAGCCGTTCCTGCGATGGGCGCTGGCGGCCGCGCCGAGTCTGGTGACGCCGGGCGCACGGCTGCTGTCGGGTCTCGGCCTCGGGCCGGTGCCGGGGGTCAAGCGGGCACGCGCCGCACTGCGCGGGGCCGGGGTCGGTCTGCCTGTGCGGCCGACGCTACCTACGCCGAGGGGAAGGAAACGCACCGTCACGGTGCGTTTCCTTCCCCTCGGCGTAGTCGGAGTGGCTCCGCGCTGCACTTCAAGGGCGTCTGGCATGAGATCAAGAACGGCCCGGCGATCCTGCGCGGCGTCGAGCTCGCCGTGGCGCCCGGGGAACGGGTCGCGCTGATGGGCCGCAACGGCGCCGGCAAATCGACGCTCCTGCGCCACGCCGCCGGCCTGCTCAAGCCGACACGCGGGTGGGATCGAGGGCGGCGGCCGTGTGGCCTTGCTGCTGCAGAATCCATCCGACTACCTCGTGCACGAGACCGTTGGCGAGGAGGCGCCGGCGGTCGCGCTGGCCCGGTTCGGGCTCACTGGTTTCGGCGATCGCCACCCGCGTGATCTCAGCGGTGGTGAGAAGCAGCGCCTGGCGCTCGCGATCGTGCTCGGCGATCCGACCGGGGACGAGCGACCGGCGGTGCTCTGCCTCGACGAGCCGACACGCGGCATGGATCGGGCCGCCAAAGGACGACCTCGCCGGGGTCCTCACCGAGGTCGGGTTTGCCGTGGTCGTCGCGACCCACGACCCCGAGTTCGCGGCCGAGTTCGCCGAGCGGGTCGTGCTGGTCGCGGACGGGCGCGTGATCGCCGATGGAACCGCCGCCGAGATGCTCTGGCAGGCGGGACGTACTTCGCCACCGAGACGGCCCGAATCCTCGGCGGTGCCGGGCAGGTGCTGCTGCCCGACGACGGCGTCAGCGCTGATGCGCCCCGGAGCCCTGATCGAGCTGCCGGCATGACCTGGCAGCTCGGTGCGTTCGCGCTGCTCGGCGGTCGGCCTGCTGGCCGGCTTCATCTGGTACGAGCGCACCAGGCCCGACGCCCGGATCGTGGCGCTGGTCGGGACCCTTGCCGCATTTGCAGCGCTCGGAAGGATCGCTTTCGCGGCCGTCCCGAACGTCAAGCCGACCACGGACATCGTCCTGATCGCCGGGTTCGCGCTCGGGGGTGCGCCCGGCTACGTCGTGGGCGCGGTCGCCGCGCTGACATCTAACTTCTTCTTCGGCCAGGGGCCGTGGACGCCGTGGCAGATGGCTGGCTGGGGTGCGGTCGGCATCGCCGGCGCGCTGCTGGCACGGGCCACCGGCCGCAGCATCGGCCGGCTGCCGCTGGCGATCGTCTGTTTCACGCTCGGCTTGCTGTTCACCGCGCTCCAGGACTTCGGCGACTGGATCACCTACAGCGACCACAGTTGGCGGCAACTCGGTGTCTACGTGGCCAAGGGTCTGGGCTTTGACCTCGTCCACGCGGTCGGCTGCTTCGCCTTCGCGATGCTGTTCGGGCCGGCGCTTGATACACGCGCTGACGCGGTTCACGACGCGGATCCAGGTGACGTGGCTGACCGCGAGTCGGAGGGTCGAGCGCTTCGCTGGCGGTGGCGGTCATCGTCGCCGGCGCGGTCCTGTCCGGGCCGTCCAGAGGTTCGGCGGCCGCGTATCAACCGAACCGGCAGGTCATGTACCTGCTGCGCTCACAGAATCGGGACGGCGGGTTGGGGGGGCCGCTGCAGGCCAGCGGTCCGACACTATGGACACGGGCTGGGCGGTGATCGCCCTGAACGACGGCGGCCTCAACCCTCGTGGCGCAGTCCACGGTCACGGGCGCGATCCTTTCGACTACCTGCACTCAACGCTCGCCAGCGAGCACGGCGCCGGCGCGATCGAGCGGACGATGCTCGCGGCGAGCACGGTGCGCGATGTCGAGATCGCCGAATTCGGACGTCTGCGCGCGAAGCTCCGTGCGCTGGTGGGGCGAAACGGATCGGTCGGTGACCAGACGAACCTGACGGCATTCGAGGTTCTTGCACTTCGTGCCGCCGGGCTCAGAGTGCCGGCGCGGGCGACCGAATGGCTTGCGCGCCAGCAGGACGCGGACGGCGGCTTCAACTTCGACGCGCGCGGGGGCCAGAGCGACGTCGACGACACCGGCGCGGTGTTGAGCGCGCTCGCGGGCCGGCGCTTCCGCGGCGTGAGGAGTCGGGCGGTCGACTTCATCCGGAGCCAGCAGAACCGCGACGGTGGTTTCGGAGATCAACCGGGCGCCGCGTCGAACGCTCAGTCCACGGCGTTCGGAGTTGCCGGCCTGATTGCGGCCGGCGACAGCCCCCTGCGCCTCCACCGTCGCGGGGCACCCTCGCCGGTCAGCTATCTGCGGTCGTTGATCCAACGCGACGGCGCCGTCGATTACGCTCGCGGCAACGACCAGACGCCCGTCTGGGTCACGGCCGAGGCGGAGATCGCGCTCTCCGGTCACGCGTTGTAGGGAGGTACCGATGACATTGGCGGCAACACAGATCAACAATCGCTAGATTGGCGTCCGCATGAGGATCGGGGTGCTGAAGGAGTCGCAGGCAGGCGAGACTCGGGTTGCTGCCACGCCGAACACGGTCGGACAGCTGCTGAAGCTCGGCTACGAGGTCACAGTTGCGGCCGGCGCCGGTGATCTCTCGAGCTTTGGTGACCAGGCCTACATCGAGGCCGGAGCTCAGATCGGGGACCCGTTCGATGCGGAGGTTGTGCTCGCGGTCAACGCGCCCAGCGTCGGCCAGCGCGACAGCCTCAGGCCGCACACGTCGCTGATCAGCTGGCTCTCGCCGATGCTCGATCAGGAACTCGTGGACGACCTCGCGAGGCGTCCGATCACGGCGCTCGCGCTCGATGCGGTCCCGCGCATCAGTCGCGCGCAGTCGATGGACGTGCTGAGTTCGATGGCCAACATCGCCGGTTACCGCGCCGTGGTCGAGGCGGCGCACGAATTCGGACGTTTCTTCACCGGCCAGGTGACTGCGGCCGGCAAGGTCGCGCCCGCAAAGGTGCTGGTCGTCGGAGCAGGCGTGGCCGGGTTGGCTGCGATCGGGGCGGCGGGCAGCCTCGGTGCGATCGTCTACGCAACAGACCCGCGGCCTGAGGTCGCCGACCAGGTCAAGTCGCTGGGCGGTGAGTACCTCGCCGTCGAGTCGGCCGAGCAGGAGGTCTCCGCCACTGGTTACGCGACGGAGATGTCACAGGATTACAACGCGCTGGCGGCGCAGTTGTACGCGCGGACGGTGCCTGACATCGACATCCTGATCACCACCGCCCTGATCCCGGGACGCCCGGCCCCGCGATTGGTGACCGAGGAGATGGTCGAGAGCATGAAGCCGGGAAGCGTAATCGTCGATCTGGCGGCTGCCAACGGCGGCAACGTTGCAGGCACGGTCAAGGGCGAGCTGGCCGTGACCTCAAACGGCGTGAGGATCCTCGGTTACACAGACCTGCCGGGTCGGCTGCCGACGCAGGCCTCGCAGCTCTATGCGCAGAACCTCGTGAACCTGATGAAGCTGCTCACGCCCGAGAAGGACGGGAATCTGACGCTCGACTTCGAGGACGTTGTCCAGCGCTCGATCACGGTGGTGCGCGACGGTCAGCTGACATGGCCGCCGCCCCCGGTGCAGGTCTCCGCCGCACCGGCGCCCGCTGCTGCCGTGCCCCAAGCCGGCAGCAGCGCGGCCGTCGACAGGCAACCGATGCCGGCCTCGACCAAGTACGCGCTGACCGCGCTCGGGGCGCTGATCTTCTTCGTGCTGGTCGCGTTTGCGCCGAGCGCGTTGCTGCCGCATCTGACGGTCTTCGCCCTTGCGATCGTGATCGGGTACTACGTGATCGGCAACGTCCATCACGCCCTGCACACCCCGCTGATGTCGGTCACCAACGCAATCTCCGGCATCATCGTTGTTGGCGGCATCCTCCAGATCGGCCACGGCTCGACGCTCGTTACAGTCATCGCCGCTGTCGCGATCCTGCTGGCGAGCATCAACATCTTCGGCGGCTTCGCGGTCACACGCCGGATGCTCTCGATGTTCTCGCGGAGCTGATGCAGCGATGAGTGTCACCTCTGCGGCAGATGCCGCCTATCTGATCTCCGCGCTGCTGTTCATCCGGGCGCTGGCCGGGCTCTCCCAGCACGAGACCGCAAGGGCCGGAAACTACTTCGGGATCGCCGGCATGGCGCTGGCGCTGGTCGCGACGGTCGTGCTCGCCGCTCACAACGGGATCAGCACAGTCGGTGTTGTGCTGCTGATCGCGGCCGTCTCGATCGGTGCTCTGATCGGCCTGTATCGAGCCCGCGTCGTCGAGATGACCGGCATGCCCGAGCTGATTGCTCTGTTTCACAGCTTTGTCGGACTCGCTGCCGTGCTCGTCGGCTGGAATGGCTACCTCAGTGTCGAGCGCAAGCCATTCGGGGCGGAAGCGCTTGGTTTCAGGCTGGTGGGCACCTACGGGATCCACCACGCGGAGGTGTTCATCGGCGTATTCATCGGCGCGGTGACGTTCACCGGCTCGATTGTCGCGTTCCTGAAGCTGTCGGCCCGGATCAGGTCCCAGCCGCTGATGCTGCCGGGCAAGAACTGGCTGAACATCGGCGCCCTGATCGCGTTCGTCGGTCTGACCGCATGGTTCGTTGCCGACCCGCAGCTGTTGCCGCTGGTGCTCGTCACACTGCTCGCGTTGGCGCTCGGCGTGCACCTGGTCGCCAGTATCGGCGGCGGTGACATGCCGGTTGTCGTGTCGATGCTGAACAGTTACTCGGGCTGGGCGGCCGCGGCATCGGGCTTTCTGTTGAACAACGACCTGCTGATCGTGACCGGTGCGCTGGTCGGCTCCTCAGGTGCCTACCTGAGCTACATCATGTGCAGGGCGATGAACCGCTCGTTCATCTCCGTGATCGCCGGCGGGTTCGGGATCGAGGCCGCCTCCGGCGACGAGCAGGACTACGGCGAGCATCGCGAGATCACCGCCGAGGAGACCGCGCAGCTGCTGCGCGACGCCAGGTCGGTGATCATCACGCCGGGCTACGGCATGGCGGTGGCGCAGGCCCAGCACGGCGTGGCGGAGCTGACAAACAAGCTCCGGGAGCGTGGGGTGGAGGTCCGATTCGGGATCCATCCGGTGGCCGGCCGGCTTCCAGGCCACATGAACGTGCTCCTGGCTGAGGCGAAGGTCCCCTACGACATCGTGCTCGAGATGGACGAGATCAACGATGACTTCGCCGACACCGACGTGGTGCTGGTGATCGGCGCCAACGACACAGTCAACCCCGCGGCCGCCGAGGACCCGAGCAGTCCGATCGCCGGCATGCCGGTGCTGCACGTGTGGGAGGCTCGAGACGTGATCGTTTTCAAGCGCTCGATGGCGTCCGGCTACGCGGGCGTCCAGAACCCGCTGTTCTTCCGCGACAACACCGCGATGCTGTTCGGCGACGCCAAGGTCCGCGTCGAGGATCTGCTCAAGGCGCTCTGAAGCCGGCGGCGGAGACGCCGGCTGGTCCGGCCGCTCTGCTTCACTTTGTGACCGCAATCGAATCGCCGACCGCTGCCGACAACGCGGCCGGAGCCCACCGATCCATCCGAAAGGCCTGAATATGTCCGTACTTGATCGCGCCACGCTCGAGGAGAGCACCCTTGCCGATCTCCATGCAATCGCAAGCGAGCTGTCACTCGACGGCTACCGCCGTCTGCGCAAGACCGACCTGATCGACGCACTGCTGGGCCAGCAGTCCGGGGAGAAGCCCGGCGAGAAGCCCAAGCGCAGGCGCGGGGCGAAATCCGAGCCGGAGGCCGCGTCGGGCGGTGATTCACCGGTCGAGCAGGAGTCCGCCGGCGAGGACTCCGCCGACGCCGGTGAGTCCGATGACGACAGCGCCAACGGAGGCTCGAGCCGGCGCCGCCGCGGGCGCCGGGGTGGGCGTGGACGCAGTGCCGGCGCGCGTATGCCAGACGCCGATGCAGGCGCCGACGATGCCGATGAGCGCCCCGGTGCCCGATCCGGGTCGCGTTCCGGCCAGGGCACCGACGCCGGTCCGGGGGCCGGCGAGGAGAAGGCGACGAGCGTCGAGGGTGTCGTCGAGCTGCTGCCGAACGGCTCGGGATTCGTCCGGCTGTCGCCTCCGGAGCCTTCGGACGATGATGTGTACATCTCGGCGGCGCAGGTGAAGCGTTGCGAGCTTGTAAACGGCGACACGGTCACCGGGCCGCGCCGGCCTCCGCACCGCTCCGAGCGGTTCGCATCGCTGGTGCGGATCGACACGGTAAACGGCCGTCCGGCCGAGGAGTTGGCCGATCGCGGTCGTTTCGACGACCTTGCGGCTGAGTTCCCGAGTGCCCGCTTCGAACTGGGTTCCGGCGACCCGACGTTGAAGGCGGTCGAGTTCCTGACGCCGTTCGGCCGTGGCTCCCGGGTCACGATCACCGGTGGCGCGTGGGCCGGGAAGTCGCACCTCCTGCGGCAGCTCGCAGAGGTGCTGGCCGCCCAGGAGAGCGTGACCGTGTTCGTGGCACTGGCGGGCGCGCGCCCCGAGGAGCTCGGCGAATGGGCCGACGGGCCTGTGAAGCCTGGCGCCGCGGTCAGCTTCGCCGGATCCGCCGAGGCTCACGACAACGCGGTCGAGCTCGTCGTCGACCAGGCCCGCCGGCTTGCCGCCCGTGGCGCTGACGCGGTCGTTCTGATCGACTCACTCGACGGCCTGCACCCGCTCAGCGCCCGCAGGGCGATCGCAGCTGCACGCAAGCTCAAGGAGGGCGGCTCGCTGACGGTGATTGCCGTCAGCTCCAAGCCGCTCGGAGGCGAGACGACCGTGATCGCGCTCGACGCCGCGCTTGCGATCAGCGGTCGCTACCCGGCAGTCGACCTGCTCGCCAGCGGCACGATGCGGCCAGAGCTGCTGGTCGGAGCGGCCGGCGCGAAGGCGATCGCCAAAGAGCGCGTGAAGGCTCAGAAGTAGTCAGTAGGCGGTGCTGCGCGAGCGATGGCGCAGCACCGCCTTGTAGTCCGCTCCCTGTCCACGATTCCAGAGGATCTCGTCGAGTTGCGCCGCCGTGAGGCGGGCCGGCTGAGTGAGCAGCTCGACGGCATGGACGGCGCAGGCGCGGATCTCGACCTCCTCGGGCGACCCGTGCTCAATCAGCTCACCGCGTTCGATCCGAGCGATCAACTCAGGATCGAACCAAAGCACGCCGTCGAGCCGCAGGACATGCGGGACGAGGTTGTCGGCGAACATCGTCAGCCGATCGATGTCGGTGAACGTGCCGACGCCGGCACGGTGCAGGTCCGCGGCGGTGATCTGGGCACGCTTCAGAAACGGCACTGCGCGGCCGTCGTAGACGGAGGTGTCCTCGAAACAGCGCCAGGTGGAGAGGGTCTCGACGAGCCGCGCCGCCGATCCCCCTGCGTAGTCGACCACGGCGGCGAACGATCCACCGTAGAGCCGGCGGACGTTCTCACCGAGGTCCTGGAGCGACTCTGTCATCAGGCCGATCAGCTCGTGCTCGGGGTCCTGGTCGAGCCAGCGCGCCAGTTCGGTTCGTGTGAGAGTGGTCAGCTGCGCGGGCGTCCATCGGCCGATCTCGTCGAAGCGCCGGCGGACGCCGCTGGCGATCGTCCTGTAGCCCGTCGGCTCACGCTGCTTGCGAAGCGTCGGAAACCAGCCTGATCCGAAGTTGATCGCGTCAAGGGTGAGCCAGTAGGCCGCCTCGCGTTCGCGTGCGGAATTGACGGCCGCAACGGCCTCAGAGGTGGGGTTCGGCTCCAGCCTTGCGCGTGGGGTCGCAGAGGGGTGCTCGGCGTCGTCGGCGGGTGTGGCCGGACCCCCGATCGCGCGCGCATAGGATGGAATCCGCTCCTCGACCACGTGCACGTGGGTGGACCGCGCCGCGATCCAGGCGCAGGTTTCTCTGAGTGCGGCGGGGGTGTGCCTGAGCGAGTCTGTGACGACCATCGTGCCCAGTACCGTAGGGAAGAGACGATGACGGTAGGGAATAGGCGATGATCGAGACAGGCGAACAGGTGGAGGCACTGCTCGAGGGGCTCAACAACCCCCAGCAGGAGGCTGTCACCCACGGCGGCGGGCCGTTGCTGATCCTCGCAGGAGCGGGGTCTGGAAAGACCAGGGTCCTGACCCACCGAATCGCCTATCTGGTCGCCACCGGAGCGGTTCAGCCGAGTGAGATCCTCGCGATCACATTCACCAACAAGGCGGCCTCCGAAATGCGCGAGCGGGTTGAGCTGCTCGTCGGCCGACGCGTGCGCGCGATGTGGGTGATGACGTTCCACTCCGCATGCGCGCGAATGCTGCGAGCGCATGCCGACAAGCTCGGCTACACGCGTCAATTCACTATCTATGACCAGGCGGACTCGCGACGACTGATCAAGCGCTGCATGGAGGAAAACGGCGTCGACCCCAAGCGTTTCACGCCCTCCGCGATTCACAATCAGATCTCCGACGCAAAGAACCGCCTGCGCGATGCCGAGGCCTACTCGCAGCTGGTCGGTTCGTTCTTCGAGCGCACGGTCGCCGACGTCTATGGGAGCTACGAGCGCGAGTTGCATCGGATGAACGCGATGGACTTCGACGACCTGCTGGTCCGTGCCGTGAACGTCCTCGAGCTGTTCCCGGAGGTGCGTCGGACCTATCAGGAGGCGTTCCGCCAGATTCTCGTCGACGAGTACCAGGACACCAATCAGGTGCAGTACCGCTGGCTGCAGCTGTTGGCCGGCGAGCGCCGCAACCTGACGGTGGTCGGCGACCCCGATCAATCGATCTACGGCTTTCGGGGCGCCGACATCCACAACATCCTCAGCTTCGAAGAGCAGTTCCCCGACGCCAAGGTCGTCAAGCTCGAGCAGAACTATCGCTCAACACAGACGATCCTCGACGCCGCCAACGCGGTCATTGCGAACAATCGTGGTCGCAGGGAGAAGGATCTGTGGACGGATCTGGGGGCCGGTGATCCGATCAGGATCCGGGAGCTCGACGACGAGCACGCCGAGGCGCGGTTCGTCGCCGGCGAGATCGAGCGGCTGGTCGACGGAGGTGCCTCCCGGAATGAGGTCGCCGTGTTCTATCGGACCAACGCCCAGTCGCGGGTTCTCGAGGACACGCTCGTGCGCGCCGATGTCGCCTATCAGGTGGTCGGTGGAACACGCTTCTATGAGCGTGCCGAGATCAAGGATGCGATCGCCTATCTGACCGCGCTCGTGAACCCGCAGGACGCGGGCGCATTCACGCGGATCGTGAACTCACCGCGGCGTGGCATCGGTGCGACCTCGGTTGCCAGGGTCCTGGCCTACGCCAACACGCTTGGGGCCGGAGTCTGGGAGGTTGCGGCCGAGCCCGGCGGCGTGCCGGGGCTCGGCGCCCCCGCGATCAAGGCGATCGGTCGCTTCATGGACACCATGGCAGGCCTGCGCGAGCGTGCCGAGGCCGACGTACCCGTAGCCCAGCTGCTGAGCGGGGTGCTGGAGCAGACCGGATACCTCGAATCGCTGCGTGCCGAGCGAACGATCGAGGCTCAGGGGCGGATCGAGAACCTCGACGAGCTCGTCAATGTCGCTGCCGAATACGACGCATCGGAGTCAGAGCGGCACTCGCTCGGCGAGTTCCTGCAACAGGTATCGCTGGTTGCAGATGCCGACACACGGGTCGACGACAGCGGCCTGGTCACGCTGATGACGCTGCACAACGCAAAGGGTCTGGAATACCCGATCGTGTTCATGATCGGCTGCGAGGACGGGATCTTTCCGCACTCGCGCGCGCTTGAGGAGGGGGAACTCGAGGAGGAGCGGCGGCTGTGTTACGTCGGGATCACGCGGGCCCAGCGCGATCTCTACATGACCTGTGCGCGCCAGCGGACGGTGTTCGGCGCCCATGGCTACTCGATCCCGAGCAGATTTCTGGCGGAGGTGCCCGCGTCCCTGACCGATCGCGAGGAGCAGCGTCCGCGAGGGCTCGGGGGTTTCCGCGAGCGGCTGACCTCGTGGCCGATCGGTGATCCGGCGACCGGCGCCGACGTGCCCGAGGGCACGATCAGGGTCGGGAGGGCGCGTCCGCAGCTGGAGGTTCCGGCGTTCCGGCTCGGCGAAGAGGTGAGCGACGCGAAGTTCGGCGATGGAACCGTCATCGGTGTGGAGACCGGCGGCGTCGTTGTGATTCGCTTCAGCCGCGACGGATCTGAGCGCAAGCTGCTCAGCCAGTACGCACACCTGACCAGACGCTGACCTCGATCGACCGGGTAGGTTGCCAGCGGTGAGCTTCAGGGCGACACGTCTCGGGATCGGAGACTGGCTGGTCGGGCTCGGTGGCGTGCTGCTGCTGATCGACCTGCTGGCCGTCCCCTGGTTCGTCTACAGGTCGGAGTACCAACCGCTCGCAATCGTGCTCTCACGGCGCGTGAGCATGAATGGGTGGCAGGCTTTCACCGTTGTCGGGCCGCTCACCCTATTGGTGTCACTCGTCGGGATCACGATCTATTGGTTGGCGGGCACGCGACGCTCACCAGCACTGCCTGTGGTCCTGACAACGCTGCTCACGCCCGTGTCGCTGGCACTCGTGGTGCTGCTGGCGGTACGGGTCCTCCTCGACCAGCCGGTGGTCGTGCTCAGGAGGGGCGCAGGCAACGCACTCGAGCCGCGCGCAGGCGCGTACTTCGCACTGGTGCTGAGCATCGTGATCCTGGCCGGCCTCTACGTGTCGCTGCGGCGCGAGGGCGTCGCGGAGGAGGACGCCCCGCGCGAGGCCGAGACGATCACCCTCGGCCGGGCTCGCTCGGGCGTCGCCCCGTAGCGTCTCTCTGATGGGGGGCGCGAGCGCAAATCCAGGCTCCTCGCGGTTCGGAGACGCCTTCGCGGTACTGCGACTTCGGGACCTGCGGCTGGTGTTCGGATCGACTCTGGCATCGGGCCTCGGCGACGGGGCGGTCGGGGTGGCGCTCGCGTTCGCGGTGCTGGATCTGACGCACTCCGCGACCGATCTCGGTGTGGTGATGGCCGCACGGACGATCACCATGGTTGGCGTTGCGCTGATCGGCGGCGTGGTTTCTGATCGAGTTAGCAGGCGGGCGGTGATGGTGACCGCCGATCTGTTGCGCTTTGGCAGCCAGATCGCGGTCGGCCTGCTGCTGCTGTCGGGGAGCGCGACGGTGCTCGAGATCGTGGTCTCGCAGGTGCTCGTGTCGGCCGGGAACGCCTTCTTCAACCCCGCGTCGGCCGGGCTGCTGCAGGCGGTGTCGGGGGACTACGCCCAGCAGGCCAACGCCCTGAAGACGATCGCGATCTCCGGGTCGGGAATCCTCGGACCGGCGCTTGGAGGCCTGCTCGTGGCCGTCGCAGGGGCCTCCTACGCGATGATCGTGGATGGCGTCAGCTATCTGGTGAGCGCACTGTTGCTCCTGCAGGTGTCGCACGGTGTGCGATCGGTGCTCGCGGGCCGGATGCAGCGGAGCAGCTTCCTGGCGGATCTGCGCGGCGGCCTCCACGAGGTCACAAGCCGCACGTGGGTCTGGGCCACGATCGTGAACATGGCGTGCGCAAATCTGTTGATGGCGTCATTTCCGGTCCTGGCTCCGCTGATCTGCAAGGACGATTACGGCGGCGCGCCCGCCTACGGGCTGCTCGGCGTCAGCTTTGCGGTCGGGATGCTCGTGGGTGGCACCTCGTTGCTGAGGTTCACGGCGAGATTCCCGCTCAGGGTCGGGTTCGTCGCGTTCCTGCCGGCACTGTTGCCCGGGATCGCGCTTGGGCTGCAGCTTCCCCTCGAGGTCGTGGCTGTGGCGCAGCTGCTGTCAGGCATCGGCATGACCGTGATGGGAGCGCTGTGGTGGACAGCGATGCAGGAACACATTCCGGCGGCCGCGATCTCACGCGTGAGCTCCTACGACTGGGCCGGGACGTTGGCGGTCATGCCGATCGGCTACGCCCTCGTCGGACCGCTGGCGAGCAGCTTTGGTGCTGGACCGACCCTGATCTGGTGCTACGTCGGGGCCCTGTTCGTGACGCTCTGCGCGCTGCTCGTGCCGGACATCCGCAACCTGGCCGCCAAGCCCGCACCCGCCGCCCAGGCTATTTAGAATCGAATCATGCTCGAACGCCAGCAGGTCGATCACGTGGCGCGCCTGGCGCGCCTTGAACTCAGCGATTCCGAGGCCGAGAAGATGGCCGTCGAGCTGTCGAAGGTGCTCGATCACATCGAGGCGATTCGAGGACTCGACCTGGAGGGCGTCGAGCCAACCTCGCACGTGGTCGACCTCGTCAATGCGCTGCGCGCCGACGTGCCGGTGCCGTCATTGCCACGCGCGGTGGCGCTGGCTGAGGCACCCGAGCCGACAGCCGCCGGATTTGCCGTCCCCAGCCCGGGCGCGTCTGCGGAATGAGCGCTGAGCTGCTGGATCTGAGCGCGGCCGCGGCCGCGTCCGCTGTGCGCGCCGGTGAGGTCAGCGCCGCGGAGTTGTTCGAGCTCTACCGTTCGCGTGCCGCCACAGAGGATCTGAACGCGTTCACGTGGGTTGCCCAGGCCGATCCTGAGCGGGGCTTCGACACGGGGACGCCGCTGGCCGGCCTGCCGATCGCCGTCAAGGATCTGTTCTGCACAGAGGGGGTGCCGAGCCAGTCCGGCTCGAAGATCCTCGAGGGCTACCGACCTCCGTACACGGCGACGGTGGTGCGCAAGCTGGCCGAGGCAGGCGTGTCGCTGGTTGGCAAGACCAACCAGGACGAGTTCGCAATGGGGTCCTCGAACGAGAACTCCGCGTTCGGTCCGGTCCTGAACCCGTGGGACCGCGCACGGGTGCCGGGGGGCTCGTCCGGCGGCAGCGCGGCTGCGGTCGCGGCTGGGCTGGCGCCTTGGGCGCTCGGCACTGACACGGGCGGCTCGATCCGCCAGCCTGCGGCATTCTCTGGAATCGTCGGACTGAAGCCGACCTATGGGGCGTGCTCTCGGTTCGGGATGATTGCCTTCGCGTCGTCACTCGATCAGGCGGGGCCGTTGACCCGCGATGTGACCGACAGCGCGTTGCTGTTCAGGCACATGGTCGGCCGTGATCCCTGGGATTCGACGTCGCTGCAGTTCCCGGGCGAGATCTCGCTGCCCTCGCGGCTTGACCTCAGCGGTGTGCGCCTGGGGGTTCCGGACGAGCTTCTGGGCTCTGAGGGCGGGATCGAGCCCGGAGTGCGAGCCAGCTTCGACGCGGCCCTGCGGCTGGCCGAGGGGCTCGGCGCCACGGTCGAGCCGTGCCGGCTTCCGCACGCTCCCCACGCGCTGTCCGCCTACTACATCATCGCGCCGGCCGAGGCCTCGGCGAACCTGGCGCGGTTCGACGGCGTGCGGTACGGACTGAGGGTCGCGGGCGACGCTGACCTCACGACCATGTACAGCCGCACGCGTTCCGAGGGCTTCGGGCCGGAGGTCAAACGCCGCATCATGTTGGGAACCTATGCGCTTTCAAGTGGGTATTACGACGCCTACTACGGGACCGCGCAGCGCGTCCGCACGAAGATCGCCGATGACTTCCGCGCCGCCTTCTCAGAGGTCGACTTCATCGTCACCCCGACCGCCCCGGGGACGGCCTTCGAGTTCGGCGCCAAGTCCGCAGATCCGCTGGCGATGTATCTGAACGACTTCTGCACGGTGCCGATGTCGCTTGCGGGGATTCCGGCGATCTCGATCCCCTCGGGGCTGAGCGACGGGCTTCCGGTCGGCCTGCAGCTGGCCGGCCCCGCCTTCAGCGAGAATCGCCTGCTCGAGGCCGCGTACGCCCTGGAACAGGCCATCGCATTCGACGGAGCGCCGCCTCGGACCGGAGGTGGTCGCCGATGAACGCCGAGGTTGAGTACGAGCCGGTGATCGGCCTGGAGATCCACGTGCAGCTGAAGACGCGGACGAAGATGTTCTGCGGCTGCGAGCTCTCGTTCGGTGACGAGCCCAACATCCACACATGCCCTCGCTGCCTGGGGCTGCCTGGATCGCTGCCCGTGATCAATGCGCAGGCGGTCCACTTCGGAATCATGATCGGGATGGCGCTCGAGTGCGAGATCGCGCCGCGTTCGCAGTTTCACCGGAAGAACTACTTCTATCCCGATCTTCCGAAGGGGTACCAGATCTCCCAGTACGACGTTCCAATCTGTGGCAGCGGCCGGCTCGGTGACGTGCGAATTCACCGTGTCCACCTCGAGGAGGACGCCGCGAAGCTGGTGCACATGGGTGAGAGCGGACGCATCCACGGCGCCGACCGCAGCGTCGTCGACTTCAACCGTGGCGGAACGCCACTGGCTGAGATCGTGACCGAGCCCGACCTGCGATCGCCCGAGCAGGCGCGCGAGTGGCTGAATCTGCTGCGCACCACCATGCGTGCGATCGGCGTGTCCGATGTCAACATGGAGGAGGGGTCGCTGCGCTGCGACGCCAACGTCTCAGTACGACCAGTCGGCACGACCGAGCTCGGCACCAAGACCGAGCTCAAGAACATGAACTCGTTCCGCTTTCTTGCGCAGGGTGTCAGAGCGGAGATCGAGCGCCAGGTCGGGCTGCTGCGCGCCGGGCAGCCGATCCTGCAGGAAACGCTGCACTTCGACCCGTCGTCGGGTCGCATCACCTCGCTGCGCTCCAAGGAGGAGGCGCATGACTACCGGTACTTCCCGGAGCCTGACCTGGTACCGCTGGTCGCGACCGACGAGATGCTGGCCGCAGCGCGAGCGGCCCTCCCGGAACTACCGGCTGCGCGCGCCGAGCGCTTCGTCGACGAGCTCGGGCTGTCGCCCGAGCGCGCACGCGAACTCGCGTTCCGCGTAGAGCTCGCGGATTACTACGAAGCCGCCGTTGCGGCCGATCCCGACACTGGACCCGGCAACGCTTGCGAACTGGATGCAGGCGCTGGTCGAGCGCCTCGACGAGGGTGCGGATCCGGCTGCTTCGAATGCCAGCCCAGCGGCGTTCGCGGCACTCGTGCGGCTCGTCGTCGACCGTGCGGTGAGCCGCGACGCAGGGCGCGAGGTGCTCGGCCTGCTGATCGTTGAGGGTGGTGAGCCGCAGGCGATCGTCGAGCGTGAGGGCCTCGGGTCACTCACCGCCGAGGACTCCGGTCTGGAGGAGATTGTCGCTGCGGCGCTGGCCGCGGATCCTGACGCCGCCGAGAAGGTGCGCGCCGGCAACATGAAGGCCGTTGGCCCGTTGGTCGGATACGTGATGCGGGAGACCAAGGGCCGAGCTGACGGGGGCGAGATCAACCGCCTGATCCGCGAGCAGCTCGGTCTCTGAGCCCCGCGCCAGGGTCGGGTTGGGCCGCTGCACGCAGATCTCGCAGACTGAGAGCCGCTGGACGACTGGTGGAGCCTGCAGCTTGAAGTTTGTCCTCAGGGCCAATGTGGCCGATGGAGGATCAAGACATGATTCCTGCCATGACTTCACGACTCTCCACCTCGAAGGTGCTGCTCGTAGCTGACATGCGTGCCGCGGCCCAGCGTGGGCCGAGCGGCGCCGTGCGGCGTTACAGGATCGCGCGGATCCGTCCGGAGAACCGGATGGCGGCCGCTGCAGCGCGTCTGAACCACGTTCCGCGCTGACGCCGCGCAACCGCTTCCGGGCCCTGTTTGGGCCCGGACCGGTCGCAGCGTCAGAGTGCAAGGCGGCACGTGACACTGGCGGCCACGGGGGCAGTGCAAACAGGCCGAACTGTCGGTCGCGCCGGCTGGCGCTAGGCTTAAGCCGTGGACAATCAGATCGAGCCCAACAGATCCAAGCCGCCGGTACTTCGTAAGGCCGCAGCTGCGGTGATACTCGTGCTGGTCGCGGTGCTCGTCTTCCACCTCGCGATCCACCTGGTGATGGCGGTCTTCTGGATCGTCGCGGTCGTCGCGGTGATCGTCGCCGTGCTGTGGGCCGTTAACCAGCTTCTCTGAGGCGATGTCCAGCTACGGGAGCGGGCTGCTGGTCATCCTGTTCTGCTTCGGTCTCGCCGGGGGCGTCGTCGGCCGGATCAAGGGCGGCTCCTTCACGATGTGGTTCTTGATCTCGTTCTGCGTCCCGTTCATCGGGCTGTTGACGGCAATCCTCTTCCGCTATGACAACCGGGAGCTTAGGCGGGAGTGTCCTCGGTGTCACCGCGTGATCAAGCTCCATGACGCGGTGTGCATGCACTGCGGCTACGAGCTCGAGTTTCCGGACGTGGCGATCGCGCCCGAAGCGCGCGTGGCCAGGCACGATCCCGTCTAGCACGCTCTCGCCTGCGCCCCGCCCGGTTCAACGCCCGACACGCTCGCGCGGCCGCGCGTGCGAGCGCGCGCCCGGCAGCAGGACCCGTGAAGTCTCATGGCGAATCACGCGGCAGCGGGCGAGGCCCTAGACTCGAACCACAGTGGCGCGGATCGGCCGCGCCCGGATTGCGAGCTTCGGAAAGGAGGCGAGCGCTATGCGTGCAGTCGACGCACTGATGGAATGTCTCAAGGCAGAGGGTGTGGACGTCGTATTCGGACTACCCGGTGGCGCCAACCTCCCGACCTACGACGCCTTCTACGACGCGGGCATCCGCCACATCCTCGTTCGCCACGAGGCCGGCGGCGGACACGCTGCCGAGGGCTACGCCAAGGCCACCGGCAAGGTGGGGGTCTCACTGGGCACCAGCGGTCCCGGCGCCACCAACCTCGTCACGCCGATCTGCGACGCGATGATGGATTCAGTCCCGGTCGTGTTCCTGACCGGGCAGGTGCGGACCGAGCTGCTAGGCACCGACGGCTTCCAGGAGGCCGACACGATCGGGATCACGATGCCGATCGTGAAGCACAGCGTGATGATCCAGCATCCGCTCGAATTGCCGCGCGCGATCCATGAGGCATTCCACATCGCACGCACCGGCCGGCCCGGCCCTGTCGTGGTCGACATCCCACAGGATCTGAGCCGGGCGGACATTCCGTATGAGCCGATCACCGACGTTCACCTCCCCGGCTACCAGCCGACGACCGACGGCAACCAGAAGCAGATCCGCCTGGCGGCAAAGGCGCTCGCGAATGCGCGGCGACCGGTGATCTACGCCGGCGGTGGCTCGGTTGACGCCTCAGCTGAGCTGGTCGAGCTGGCCACATCCGACCGGCTGCCCGTCACCTGCACGGTGATGGGCCTGGGTGCGTTTCCTGCCAGTCACCCACACTGGCTGGGCATGTTGGGGATGCACGGCACCCGGACAGCGAACTACGCGATCGATGAGGCCGACCTGATCGTCGCTATCGGAGCGCGGTTCGACGACCGCGTGACCGCGAAGCTCTCGGAGTTCGCGCCCCATGCCAAGTTCATCCATATCGACATCGATCCGGCTGAGATCTCCAAGAATGTGCCGGCCCACATTCCGATCGTCGGATACGCCAAGAACATCCTTCCGCGCTTGACAGCCGAGTATCGGGCTCTCGAACCGGACGCCGCGCGGCTCGAGGAGTGGTGGCACCGGATCGGCTCGTGGCAGGAGCGCTACCCGCTCGGTTACGCGGATTCGGCGGACAGTGAGATCAAGCCGCAGTACATGATTCAGGCGCTGTATGAGGCGACGGGCGGGGACGCGTGGTGTGCAGTGACGTCGGTCAGCATCAGATGTGGGCGGCCCAGTACTACCACTTCGACAAGCCGCGGCGATGGATCAACTCCGGTGGCCTGGGGACGATGGGTTTCGGACTCCCCGCCGCGATGGGAGCGAAGGTTGGTCGCCCTGATCTGACGGTTGCCTGTGTCACCGGTGACGGCTCGTTCCAGATGAACGCGCAGGAGCTTGCGACGTGTGTGCAGAATGGGATCGACGTCAAGGTGTTCATCATGAACAACGGGTATCTGGGCATGGTGCGACAGTGGCAGGAGCTGTTCTGGGATCGGCGCTACAGCCAGGTCGACACCGGCAGCTTCCCCGACTTCGTGAAGCTCGCCGAGGCCTACGGCGCCACCGGCATGCGTGCGACCGAAAAGGGCACGCTCATCGAGCAGATGCAGACCGCCCTGCAGACCGAGGGCACGGTCGTGATGGACGTTCGCGTCACCGGCGAGGAGAACGTGTACCCGATGATCGCCCCGGGCCAGGCGGCCCGGGACATGGTTGGCTGAGGAGGCGATCATGGGTGAACCAGGAACCAAGGAGATTCTGTCCCTCGACGAACTCGAGGCGGCGGGGAGCTTCCGCACAGGCCGCAAGCACATCGTCTCGTTGCTTGTCGAGAACAAGCCCGGTGTCCTGACCAGGATCACCGGCCTGTTCGCAAGGCGTGGCTTCAATATCAGCACGCTGGCGGTGGGTCCCACCGACGACGAGGCGATCTCTCGCATCACGATCACTCTCGACGGCGCGGTGCAGCCGATCGATCAGGTCACCAAGCAACTCCACAAGCTCGTCAACGTCCTCAAGATCCGTGATCTCGAGCCGGAGGAGACGCTTGCGCGAGAGCTCGCGCTGTTCAAGATCTCGGCCGACGGGGCTTCACGTGCCGAGGCCATGCAGGTCTGCGAGATCTTCCGCGCAAAGATCGTCGATGTCAGCCGGCGCACGATCGTCGCCGAGGTCACAGGGACCCAGGACAAGATCGAGGCATTCGAACGGCTCGTGCGGCCGTTCGGGCTGGTCGAGATGGCCCGCACCGGTGAGATCGCAATCGCGCGCGGACGTACGGAGACCTGAGCACCGCCACCGCATCACCCTGGCTTTCGGCCGCCGCCCGTGAGCGCCTCGAGGGGCGCCTGCGGGCGGCGCCGAGAAGAGCCAGGCCCGGTGCGCCGATCCTTGTCAGCGTCACCGAGCGTCTCGAGGGCCTTCATGACCCTTCGGCGATCGTTCTGTCCTCGCGCCGGCGCGGTGAACCATGGTTCTGTCTCGAGCAGCCCGCCGACGCCGCGTCGGCTCACGCCGGTCTCGGGGCGGTATTCACGCTCGAATCGGCGGGGCCGAGGCGGTTCGCCGAGCTGGATCGCCGCTGGGGTCAGCTCAGCTCCGGGGCGCACGCGGATGCGCTGGACGGGCCGGCGGGAACCGGACTCTGTGCCGTTGGGGGCTTTGCGTTCGCCGATGATGGTGCACGCAGCCCGCAGTGGAACGGGTTCGCCCCGGCGTCCCTGACCGTGCCGATGATCTGGCTGGTGCGGCGCGCAGACTCCGCCTGGCTCACCTGCAATCTCGCGGTCACGCCGGATGACGATCCGGAAACGTTGCTGGAGGCGCTCGAGGAGCGCCTGACGACGCTTACGGAGCGGCCCCTGCCGATGCTCGACCCTGCCCCGGTTGGTGAGTTCGAAGTCCACAGCCCGATGCCGCCGGCCCACTACGAGGAGGCCGTGTCGAGGGCGATCGAACGGATTCGCGCAGGTGAACTCGAGAAGGTCGTGCTGGCCCGGGAGGTACAGGTCCGCGCACCCAGGGCCCACGATCCCGAGGCCGTCTTCGACGTACTGCGCGGAGGTTTCCCGGAGTGCTTTGTCTACGCCGTGGGTCGTGGCGACGCGAGTTTCGTCGGTGCCACTCCCGAACTGCTCGTTCGCAAGGAGGGCATGCGCGCCAGCACGGTGGCGCTCGCCGGGTCGATCAGACGCAGCGCCGACCCTGCCATCGACGACCACCTCGGCGAGAGTCTGCTCTCGAGCGGAAAGAACCGGCACGAGAACCTAGTGGTCGCGCAGCGGATCGCCAAGGCACTGTCGCCGTTCGCGGTCTGGGTCACCGCGGCGGAGGAGCCGACGCTGGTCAAGGTCGCCAACATCCAGCACCTGGCGGTGCCGATTCGCGCCCAGCTCAGAGATGGCGCCGGCGCGCTGGTGCTTGCCGGCGCTCTGCACCCGACGCCGGCCGTCGGGGGTGAGCCCAGCGATGTCGCCAAGCGGCTGATCCCGGCGCTTGAAGGACTCGATCGCGGCTGGTATGCGGGGACGCTCGGTTGGACCGACACCAACGGTGACGGCGAGTTCTGCGTCACCCTGCGCTGTGCCCTGCTGCGCGGCGAGCTTGCCTCCTGCTACGCCGGCTGCGGGATCATGGTCGACTCGGAACCGGCCGCGGAACTGGCGGAGACCGAGGTAAAGCTCGAGGCGCTGCTGCCGGTGCTGTCGGGCTGAGGCCGCTCAGCGACCGCGCAGAGCCGCCAGGGCCGCCGCCTCGACGTCGGCGTGCAGCCGGCGGTTGGTGGCCCGGTCGGTCCGGACCTCGATGATCGTGCTCGCGGTGCCGGCAACGGCCGTCATGAGCGCCTCAGCGAACGCGTCCAGCGTGGTGGCGAACCGGTGGTGGAATCCGTAGAGCGCTGCTGCCTTCGAGAAATCGAGTCCTGTTGGTGTGGCGATGTGCTGCTCGAAGGCCTCACCCTCACCGGAGACGGCCAGGAAGTTGAAGATGCCGCCGCCATCGTTGTTCAGCAGGACGATCGTGAGCTTCAGCCCGAGTCTGCCCGGCGGCCAACAGCCCGCCGATGTCGTGCGCGAGCGTCACGTCACCGAGGAGCAGGACCACCTCGCCGCTCGCCGCGGCCACCCCAAAGGCCGTCGAGACGGTCCCATCGATGCCGTTGGCGCCGCGATTGGCGAGGACTCGCGGCGGATCGGCAAGGGCGGGGAAGAACTCCTCAACGTCGCGGATCGGCATCGATGCCGCGACGAACAGCGTCACGTGGGGCGGAAGGAACTGAGCGAGCGCTGTCACCGTCGCCGGCTCGCTCAGACCCGCGGCGCCGAGTGGCGCGGCGATCGCGTGGGCAACGGCGCTGTCTGCTGCGGTCCAGCGGCCGAGCCAGTCGCTGTCGTCGGCGATTGAGCGTGCCGGTGCGGTTCAGTCACGGCCGTGTCAAGCGGGCGCGATCACGCGAGTGCCGCTGCGTGCGACCGGATCGAGCCAGCGGTCGTCGGCGCTGAAGAGCACGTGGCGTGCTTCTGCGAGCCCATCGAGCCAGTTGCGCAGGGGCTTGGAGGTGGGGAGGTCGCCAAGCCGGTAGACACAATCGGGTGCCAGGGACGCGGCGGTTGAGCGGTCGCGCAGAATCAGGTCGAAGTGAGCCACCGCAGCCGTGCCACTGCGCGCTCCTGAGAGCGGGTCGGCCAGGAGCGGGACGTTCATCAGCGCTGCCAGCTGGGCCAGACGCCCGCCGGTGCTCGGATCGCGGCCGAGGTCGCCGGCGATGATCACGGCGCGTTCGCCAGGGTCCGGCTGCCGCACCAGCGGGTGCGGCAGCGGCACCGGAGCCGTCGCGCTCGCGCGTCGTGCCACCCACGGTGCGTCGACGGCCCGCGGGCCTTCGCCCGGTTCGGCGTCGGGGAGTGGCGCGTCCAGCACCAACGGTTCGCGCAGCGGCAGGTTCAGGTGCACCGGGCCGGGCTGGCTACCGAGCGCCGTCCAATACGCGCGTGAGGCGAGCGCCCTGACCAAGCGCAGCAGCTCCGGTGAGGACTCTGGCACGCCGAGCTCGCAGAACCACTTGACGTTGTCGCCATACAGCTTGATCTGATCGATCGTCTGTCCGGCGCCGATATCCCGCAGCTCCGGGGGCCGGTCGGCCGTCAGGATGATCAGCGGCACACCGGAGTAGCGGGCCTCGATCACGGCCGGAAGCAGGTTCGCGGCAGCGGTGCCTGAGGTGCAGGTGACCAGCACGGGAAGGCCGGAGGCCTTTGCGGCACCCAGCGCGAAGAAGCCGGCGGAGCGCTCGTCGATGTGTGACCAGCACCGCAGTCGCTCGTCGCGTGCGAGCGTCAGCACGATCGGCGTATTACGTGATCCCGGGCGAGGTGCAGGCATGCTCCATGCCGCAACGCACGAACTCATCGAGGATCGCGCGGGGCACCAGGTAGCTGTCTGTGGCGTTCGCGGTCATGATGCGGGTATGGAGGATGCACCACCCGCGCTGATACTGCTGCACGGCTTCACCAACAGCGGCGCCAGCTGGCTGCCGGTGATGTCGGGGCTCGGCGAACGGTATCGCGCAATCGCCCCGGACATCCGCGGCCACGCGAGCGAGTCGGGGACCCGCCCGGTCACGCTCGACGCGGTGGTCAGCGACGTTGCCGCGCTGGTTCCGGGTCCGTTCACGCTCGTTGGCTATTCGCAGGGTGGGCGGATCGCATTGCACATAGCGCTGACGTATGCGCACCGCGTGCGTCGGCTTGTCCTGATCGGCGCCAGCCCGGGCCTCGCCGACGACGCGGAGCGTGCCGCTCGGCGAGTCGCAGACGAGCGACTCGCCGAGCGGATCGAGTCGCTTCCGATCGAGGAGTTCGCGAGGCAGTGGGCGGAAACACCTGTGCTGCAGGACATCGCCCGCGATATCGCGGCGATATCGCACGCAGATCGGCTGCGGAGCACGCCCACGGGCCTGGCCGCAGCCCTGCGCGGGCTCGGCACCGGCGCCCTGCCGTCGCTCTGGGACCGGTTGCCTGAATTGTCGATGCCGGTCGCGTTGGTCGCCGGTGAGCGAGATCTCAAGTTCACCGCGCTCGCCCGCGAGATGGCGCTACGGATCCCGGAATCGACCGTGACGATCGTCCCCGGGGCGGGGCATGCGGTCCAGCTCGAGCGGCCAGACGCGATCGTGGAACTGCTACTCGCCGTACCATCCGAGTAGGCCGTCTCCGAGCCCGGGGCCAGGGGGCACGGCCATCGTTCCCGCGGCCGGCATCAACGCCTTGGGAACCCTGGGCTCGAACCGTTCGAGCGTCGCCAGTCCGCAATGCCGGTCAGGTCTGATCACCGCAGCCGCATGCAACGCCGCGGCGATTCCGAGCGGTCCGTCGAGCGTCGAGGCGACATACACCTCGTACCCGAGCCTCCGGGCCTGGGCCGCTTCTGCGAGCAGGCCGGTGATTCCGCCGGAGCCGGAGATCTTGAGGCAGACCGCGTCGCACAGCTGTCGCGCGCGGGCCCCCAGGGCTGCGCTCGCGCTCTCGTCGAGCGCGAGTGCGAATTCTGGTACTGCCCGCGCCACGGCTTCAAGCGCGGCTCCACCGTGCGCCGGCTCCTCGAAGAGCTCGATGTCGAAACGCGACAGCGCGCGAATGCGTTCGGGTGCTGTCAGCTGGTCCCAGGCCCCGTTGGCATCGGCGCGGATGAGCATGTCCGGACCGACAGCGTCGCGGACCGCCGCCAGTCGTTGCCGGTCGTCCGGCGTCCCAACCTTGACCTTCAGACAGCTGAAGCCGGCCCTCTGTGCCCGTTGTGCCTCGGAGGCCGCATTCTGCAGGAGTGACCGCCGCGATCGTCGCATTGACGGTGATCGGCTGCGGTGTCGCGATGCCCAACAGCTCGGCGACCGAAAGGCCCGCGCGACGGCCTGCGAGGTCCCACAACGCCATGTCCACCGCGGCCAGGGCCTGCGGCAGTGGATCCGCGTGCGCGCAGGCGGCCCGCACGTCCGAATGAGTCGGCCATTCGGCCGTGGCCAGGACGGACGCGTGCGCGGCCAGCGCACTCGAGCACCATCTCGACAGTCACGCCGTCGTAGCCCTCGAGCGGCGCCGCTTCGCCATGGCCAACCAGCCCGTCGGCCTCGATCGAGACTCTGATGAGCCGGCGAATCGTTCCCACCGACCCGCTCTCGGCCACCGACCCGACCGCAGGCCGCAGCGGAGCGTTCAGGCGAGCGTCGTGGACGGTCGCCGTCAGGTTCATCGACTGAGCAGCAGTCCGGCCGACAGCAGCAGGCAGAAGATCAGCTGCAGCTGGCCAGTCTTCGCCAGCGCCCGGTTCAGTGATGGCCCATCGGTGTGGTTGGTCACGATCCGAACCACGGACGCCGCCAGCGGGATTGTCAGCCAGGGGAGCAGCAGCCAAGCCTTCAGCGGGCCGAAGACCCAGGTGACGAGCGCCAGGGGGTAGGCGACGTAGATCATCGTCGCGTACATCTGGCGCGCCCGGTCGCGGCCGAGGCGAACCGCCAGGGTGCGTTTGTTCGCGCGGCGATCGGTGTCGATGTCGCGTGTGTTGTTGACCACCAGCAGCGCTGACGCAATCAGACCAACAGGGACCGAGAGCGCAAGTGACTCCCAGCTGAACTCGCTCATCTGAACGAAGTAGGAGCCGGCCACCGCGGCCACGCCGAAGAACAGGAACACGAACAGCTCGCCCAGTCCCTCATAGCCATAGGGGCGGGGGCCGCCCGTGTAGAGCACGCCGGCGAGGATCGACGCGACTCCGATCAGCAGCAGCTGCCAGCCCGCCACCGCGACCAGATAGGCGCCGCACAGCACGGCCAGGCCGAACGTCACGTAGGTCGCGATCAGGACCTGGCGCGGCGGCACGAGGCCGCCGGCTGTTACGCGCACCGGCCCGAGCCGGTCATCGGTGTCGGCGCCGCGCCGGGCATCGGAATAGTCGTTGGAGAGGTTGGTGCCGACCTGGATCAGAATCGATCCAAGCAGTGCCGCCACGAAGCGCAGCGGATGAAAGACGTGCAGATATCCCGCCAGCGCGGTGCCGACCAGGACCGGAGCGATCCCGGCCGGGAGCGTCTTGGGTCGCGCCGCCATCATCCAGATCTGCAGGCTGGTCGGGCGTGGCGCCCCCTGTCGAGGCTGGTGGCGGACATCGTCGCTCTCAGGCGCGGCGCGGGAACCTGTCGAAGTCCGGGCGCCGCTTCTCCAGATATGCCTGGCGTCCCTCGGCGGCCTCCTCGCTCATGTAGAAGAGCAGGTTGGCGTCGTGCGCGAGCTGCTGGATTCCGGCCAGGCCGTCCTCGTCGGCGTTGAAGCTGGCCTTCAGCAGCCGCAGGCTGAACGGCGACAGCTGGAGCATCTCCCTGCACCACTTGACGGTCTCGGCCTCGAGCTCGGCGAGCGGCACGACCGTGTTGACGAGGCCCATCTCCAGCGCCTGCTGGGCGTCGTACTGGCGGCACAGGAACCAGATCTCCTTGGCCTTCTTGGGGCCGACCAGGCGCGAGAGCACGCTTGCGCCGAAGCCGCCGTCGAAGGAGCCGACCCGCGGCCCGGTCTGGCCGAAGCGGGCGTTGTCGGCCGCGATCGTGAGGTCGCAGACAACCTGCAGAACGTGGCCGCCGCCGATCGCGTATCCGGCGACCATCGCGACAACCGGCTTGGGCAGGCGCCGGATCTGGACGTGCAGGTCGGTCACGTGGAAGCGCCCGGCGACCTCATGGTGGCCTGCCTGCTCCGGGTCGGCGCCGGTCACGTAACCGCCGCTTGCTGCCGCGGACGCGCTGGTCACCGCCGCTGCAGAAGGCGAGCGGACCCTCGCCGGTGAGGATGATCACGCCGACCGCCGGATCCTCGCGGGCGCGCTCGAACGCGTCGATCAGCTCGACCACCGTCTCCGGGCGGAAGGCGTTGCGCACTTCCGGGCGGTCGATCGTGATCTTCGCGATGCCGGCGGCATCGCCACCGGCGATAGCTCGTAGCGGATGTCCTCGTATTCGGCCGCGGCCTGCCAGGTGCACGCTCACATGGCGGCTGAGACTACCGTTTCGGACATGAGCGACTGGCTTCAGCAGCGCTGCAGCGGCGCCGGCCGGAGCGGGTCGCGATCGAGAACGCCGACGGCTGCCGGCTGACCTACGGGAGCTGCTTGCGGCGGCTGCCGGCGCTCGCGCGAGCCGTTCACGGTGGTGATCGCGGACTGGCGCTACCTGGAGGGCGGCGCATGAGTTCCCGGTCGAACTGCACGCTGCGCTGCGCGTCGGACACCGGCGGTACCGATCGATCCGCGGCTGACCGGCGAGGAGCGAGCGCTGCGGACGATCACAGAGGCGGTTGCCCTACCCGGACGTCGCCACGGTGATGTTCACCTCCGGAACGACGTCGTTCCCCAAGCCGGTCTATCTGACGCCGCGCAACTGGGAGGCGAACGCGATCGGCTCGGCGCTCGCGCTCGGTCTCGACCCGAATGAGCGCTGGCTGTGCGTGATGCCGCTGGCGCATGTCGGCGGGCTCTCGATCCTGCTGCGCTCGACGCTCTACGCCACGACCGTGGTGCTGCACGACGCGCTTCGAGACGGAGGCGGTGCTGCGCGGAGCTGATGAACCCGGAACGCCGGATCACGCTCGTGTCGCTGGTCCCGACGATGCTCGCGCGTCTGCTCGACGCCGGCCTCGAGCACCCGCCGACGCTGCGCTGGGCACTGCTCGGCGGCGGGCCGATCCCGCCAGGCCTGCTCGCGCGGGCCGAGCAGGCCGGCGTTCCCGTCGCGCCGACCTACGGGATGACCGAGGGCTGCTCGCAGATCGCGACCTTCGGGTATCCGCTGTACGGCGTGCGATTGCGGCTCGAGGACGACGGTGAGATTCTCGTCCGCGGGCCGAACATCGCCCCGAGCACGCTCGACGACGACGGCTGGCTGCGAACAGGAGATCTCGGCGAGCTCGAGGCTCCACGGGCGGACTGCGGATCATCGGCCGCAAGGCCGACACGATCGTGACCGGCGGCGAGAACGTTGCCCCGGCTGAGGTCGAGGCGGTGCTGCTGGAGCATCCGGCGGTCGATGACGCCGGCGTCTTCTCGCGCGCCGACGGCGAGTGGGGTGAGCGCGTCGTCGCCACGGTGGTGCTGCGCGACGGCTCCACGGCGACGCCGGCAGAGCTGCAGGAGCTTGCCTGCGCGCGCCTGGCCCGCTTCAAGGTGCCCAAGGAGATCGGGTTCGCCGATCAGCTCCCGCGGACCGCGTCGGGCAAGCTGTCTGCGCAGAGAGTTACGCTGACCGGGATGGACGGCGAAACGCTGAGCGACGAGCAGATCCAGGCCGAGCGCGAGCGCCTGCTCGACGTCTGGGAGGAGTCGGCCAAGGGGTGGGGCCGACAGGCGGACCGAACTCAGGCCTCGGCGCTGCCCGGTCTCACAGTGGATGATCGAACACGCCGGCCTCCAGCCGGGTCAGACGGTGCTCGAACTCGCGGCCGGGCCGGGGGACACGGGATTCCTGGCAGCACCGTTGATCGCGCCCGGTGGAACCCTGATCTCGAGCGACGCGAGCGCAGGCATGCTCGATGTGGCGCGCGAGCGCGCGCAGGAGCAGGGGATCGAGAACGTCGAGTTCAAGCAGCTCCAGCTCGAGTGGATCGACATGACGGCGGCGAGCGTCGACGTGATCCTGTGCCGCTGGGGGCGTGATGCTGACCGTCGATCCCGCGGCGGCCCTGCGAGAGTGCCGGCGGGTTCTCAGGCCGGGCGGCCGGTGCGCGCTGGCGGTGTGGGATCTTCCGTGAGCTGAACCAGTGGTCCGCGATCCCTGAGGGCGCACTCATCGCGCTCGGTTTCGCCACGGCGCCGCCACCTGGTGGGCCCGGCATGTTCGCCCTCGCAGCTCCGGGCGCTCTGCGCGAGATGCTCGAGGATGCAGGTTTCCTCGACATAACCGTCGAGCCGGTGCAGATCGTGCGGCGCTGGGAGTCCGTCCTTGACTGGCTCGGCGAGACCCGCGATCGCTCCAACAACTTCGGCGCCACATGGGCGCGACTCTCCGACGAGGAGCGTCGTCAGCTGCGCGACCGGATCGCACACGATGCGCAGGCGTACGTCGACGATGACGGGGCGTTTGTCCTGACGGGCAGCTGCCTGGCGGCCGTCGCCTCGGCCTGAGGAACTCCTCCGGCTGCAACGACAGGCCCACAATGGGCCGTGTTTTGCAGGGGTTTCATGTCTGGCGGTGGCGGGCAAGACTGGTCGCATGCGAATCAGAGCCATCCTCATCGCAGCGCTGGTGCTGGGTCTCCTGCCCGCCTCTGCCGCCGCTGACTACCCGCACGTTGTCGCGCCGGGCGAGACGCTGACATCCGTCGCCGCCACGGACGGCCTCAGCATCGAAGCGATCGCCGAGGCGAACAACATCTCCGCCGACACCGAGCTGATTGCGGGGCAGCTTCTATACATCCCGCCGCGCACGCTCGAGTCGAGCGCGGCGACCGGCACGGTCGCCGAGACGACAAATGCCACGAGCTCCGGCTCGACCGAGTCCTCCACGGCTGGTGCCTCAGCGACGGCGGGATCCACAGCCTCGACAGAGCAGGCCAGCTACGGCTCAGCCGGCACGCCCCAACCGACCGCGGAGTTCGCCTCCTCGAGTGAGATCGCCCTGGTCGCCGAACAGTACGGCGTGCCCGCGTCCCTCGCCGAGGCGGTCGCCTGGCAGGAGAGCGGTTGGAACAACGACGAGGTTTCGGGGGTCGGCGCCGTCGGCATCATGCAGATCGTGCCCGGGACCTGGGACTGGATTGACCGCTACCTGACCCCGAGCGCGCCGCTTGGCACGGAGTCGGCCTCCGAGAACATTCGCGCGGGCGTTCTGATGCTGCACGAGCTGCTCGCAGAGACCGGCGGCGACGAGTCCCTCGCCGTGGCGGGCTACTACCAGGGGATCGCATCGGTGGAAGCGCAAGGAATGTATCCGGACACCCAGCACTACGTGGCCGACGTGCTCGCGTTGCAGCAGCGCTTCGGCGGCTGAGGGTCCGTAAAGCTCGCGCCGTCGGGCGACCATGCCCGGCGGCGCGATCCGGTCGAGCCTTGTAGCCTCAGGCTCATGTTCTATGACGACGACGCTGACCTCCACCTGCTCGACGGCAAGACCGTCGCAATCATCGGCTACGGCTCGCAGGGCCATGCCCACGCAAACAACCTCAAGGACTCGGGCGTAAACGTCGTCGTCGGGCTACGGCCCGGTTCAAGCAGCGTCGCCAAGGCTGAGAGCCATGGGCTGCGGGTCACTGACCCGGCCAGCGCCGCCGCCGAGGGCGATGTTGTGATGCTGCTCGTTCCCGACGAATTGCACGGCCAGGTCTGGGACGAGATCCAGGGCGGACTTCAGCCGGGAAATCTGCTCCTCACGAGCCACGGATTCTCGGTCCTCTACGGGACCGTCACGCCTCCGCAGGACATCGATGTCGCGCTTGTGGCGCCGAAGGGGCCGGGTCATATGGTCCGTCGCCTCTACACAGAGGGCACCGGCATCCCCGGTCTCGTCGCAGTTCACCAGGACGCGTCCGGCAATGCGCTGCAGCTTGCGCTCGCGTACGCCAAGGGCATAGGCTGCACCCGAGCGGGCGTCTTTGACACGACCTTCAAGGAGGAGACAGAGACCGACCTGTTCGGCGAGCAGGCGGTCCTCTGCGGCGGCGTCAGCGAGCTGGTTCAGGCCGGCTTCGACACCCTCGTGGAGGCCGGCTACAACCCGCAGATGGCCTACTTCGAGTGCCTGCACGAGCTGAAGCTGATCGTCGACCTGATGTATGAGAAGGGCCTCGCCGGGATGCGCTACTCGATCTCCAACACAGCTGAGTACGGCGATTACACGCGCGGCAAGCGGGTCATCACCGATGAGACCCGTAAGGCGATGAAGGTGATCCTGGGTGAGATCCAGTCCGGCGAGTTCGCGCGCGAGTGGATAGCAGAGAACCAGGCTGGACAGGAGAACTTCCGGCGGATGCGCGAGGAGCAGGCCGGCCACCAGGTCGAGCTGGTCGGCAAGGACCTGCGCTCTCAGATGCACTGGATCGACACTAACTTCCACGAATAGCAGCCATAACCACAGGGGCAAGTATCCCTTGACAGGGGGTAGATTTTTGGTAGTCTTCAACCATGCCTCCTGTGGATCGAAACAACCCGCGCCGCGCAAGGTCGTCTGAATCTGATTACTCACTGATGGAGTTCTTCCGCGAGTTCCCAGACGACGCGACGTGCCTTGAGTGGCTCTGGCGCAACCGGTATCGTGGGACGGATCGCACGCTCAATGCCCGTCCTGCGAGCGTGAGCGCAAGTTCCACAAGGTTGCCGACCGTCCGGCATGGGATTGCGACTCGTGCGGGCATCACATTCACCCGACAGCCGGGACGATCTTCCACAAGTCCTCAACGTCGCTGCATCTGTGGTTCTACGCGATGCATCTGATGACGAGCACTCGCTGCGGAATTTCCGCCAAGCAGCTTGAGCGTGAGCTGGGCGTGACTTACAAGACCGCATGGCGTATGGCCAACCTGATTCGTAACGAACTTATGGCACAGCCCGACGAGCCCCTCTCAGGCGACGTCGAGGCTGATGAGACGTTCATTGGCGGAAAGGCCCGTGCGTCTGACCGCAGGGCGTATGCGGGGCTCTCAAAGACTGAGCGCCACCAGCACGCAGCCCGTGCCGCGATGGACCGCAAGGTCACTGTGTTCGGTGCGGTCGCCCGTGGCGGACAGGTCCGGGCGGTTGTCGTGCCCGATAGTTCAGCCGCAACGCTTGCCCCAGCGCTCACGCGGTACGTGCTCCCGTCCTCAGCGATCTTCACCGATGAGTGGCGCGCATATGAGAAGGTCGGCCTGAAGTTCAAGGCCCACCACCGCATCGCGCACAAGCAAGGCGTATACGTTGATGGCGACGTCCACACAAACACCATCGAGGGGTTCTGGTCCCTCGTTAAGAACGGCATCCGTGGCGTGTACCACTCCGTTTCAACGAAGTGGTTGCAGGGATACCTCAACGAGTACGCATGGCGGTACAACGCCCGCCACGCTTCCGAGGGTGCGCCGCTCTTTGAGCAGCTACTTGTCGTCGCCGCTAGCGGGCGCTGACGGCTTCTCAGAGCCGACCTTCGCAACCTTCTTGAGGTTGTCGAAAAACTCGACACGCTTAGGGACTGGGACGGTCGCGCCTTGCGGCGTCTTCTCCGTTCGCACGGGCTGCTCCTTTGCCATCCAAGTGAGGTTATCGGTTGCCTTCTCATGAGCTAGAAGGCATCGATCTGACGAGTGTGAACGCCAAGCTCGCTCGGGCAGATGAGCACCTGAAGACCATCACAGGCGACATAGCTGCGTTCATGCACCTGCACACGCACATGTTCGTCCTCGATGACAACGCTCAGGCCCTTCAACGGTTCGTTTACGTCCAGTTCGGGGCCGAGCCAGACCTCGTCACCTGGAGCCTCACCTTCGGAGACTTCGTGCACTGCCTTCGTTCGGCGCTGGATCACCTGATCTACGCCATTGCCATCCACGAATCGAAGGCGGACCCACCGGGGGCCAAGAAGCTCATGATGCCCCTCAAGACGACGACGCAAGGCTTCGCGGATGCTTTCTTCAGAATCGAGAAGCTGAGCTGCCCGGTGCGGACACGAATCGAGTCCGTTGCAGCCGTACCCAGGAACCAACAACGAAGTGCTCGCCCTGCTCGATGACCTCGATATCCGCGACAAGCATCGACTTCTGACCGTCGCTGGACTCGTGCCGAACGGGATGAACATGCCCTTGTCGGGGCTTGTGCCGGGTGCCTCCTGCTCTATCACTACCAATATCGGCCCGCTCAAGAACGACACACCGCTCATGACGATCACCACCTCTGTCCCGGCCCCAGATATGAAGGTGGACGGCAGCGCGACAGTGGCGATAATCCTCGCCCAGCCTGATCTGCCCCCGATCGGACTCGTCGATCTGGGCTTGCTGCTGAGGCGCAGCTACCGAAGCAAACCATTGCCGTTGTGCTCGGGGACGATGGGGGACATTCCCGCCGTTCCGGTTCTGCCTCGGCCGGGGCCGGTTCTCAGCGTCCATGAGATACCGCCTTCAGCGGTGACGGGCGAGTAATCCGGCCGGTCACACCGTGCTTGCCATGCGGCCAGAAGGCTAGCGCCTGTTCGGCTGGCGCCTCAGGGCTATAACCCTCAGTTGCGCAGCTATAACCGCTGGTTATAGCCCTGGTGTACCCCCGATAAAGGGATACTTGCCACCACAGGTTGTGCCTTCCGGGGCGCGGTCCGCTTGACCGCGCCCCTTTTCGTGCCGTCCCGCCGGGCCGAGCATCGCTCCGAACCTTCCCGACTGTGAGACTGTGACGCTGTGGTACTGTGAAACTGTGAAGAACATCACGGTCTCAGTACCAGACGACGTCTACCGGGCGGCTCGGGTGGCCGCAGCCGAGCGCGGCACCTCCGTGAGCGCGATGGTGGCCGCGCACCTTGCGGAGGTCGCGAGCGGAAGCGCGAGTGCCGGCAGGGAAGCGCGGGATGACGTGCTCGAGCTGCTCGATCGGCTGCGCCAACAGCTCGCCGACGAGACGCCCTGATCCAGAACCCGCTTCGCAAGCTTTGATCGCGGCCCCCCGGGGCCGCCCATCTGTATCCTCGTAGAGGCCCGCCGTGACTGGCGCGACGAGGTGGACCACCACCGGGGAGCGACGGGTAATCGTCGCCGCGCGCCTGGGCACCCTCAACTCTCTCTCCCCACCCGAGTCCAACTCGAGGAGCGATCGTGCCCCAGACACAATTAGTCATCCCTGATCAGATCAAGCCACGCGACGGCCGCTTCGGCTCAGGTCCGTCGCGCGTGCGACCGGAGCAGCTTCAGGCGCTGGCTGCCTCGGGCTCCTCGGTCATGGGCACCTCCCATCGCCAGAAGCCTGTGAAGCAGCTGGTCGGCCGTGTGCGCGAAGGCCTGGGAGAGCTCTTCAAGCTTCCGGACGGGTACGAGGTCCTGCTCGGCAACGGCGGCACCACCGCGTTCTGGGACGCGGCGATCGCCGGCGTCATCCGGGAACGTGCTCTGCACCTGAGCTACGGAGAGTTCTCGTCGAAGATCGCCAGCGGCACGAAGAAGGCCCCGTTCCTGGCAGACCCGATCGTGATCGAGGAGGCGGCCGGCGGTGCGCCCGATCCCCAGGTGGCCGCTCAGAGCGGCGCCGACGTCATCACCTGGGCGCACAACGAGACCTCGACCGGCGTGATGGTGCCCGTCCAGCGCCCGGCCGGCCTCGACGACGGGACCCTTGTCCTGATCGACGCGACCTCAGGGGCCGGCGGCCTACCGGTGAACGTCACCGATGCCGACCTCTATTACTTCGCGCCTCAGAAGGGGTTCGCCTCCGACGGTGGCCTCTGGCTCGCGATCGCAAGCCCCGCCGCACTCGAACGGATCGCGGAGGTGGACGCAAACCGCCCGACGGTCGGGCCGACGCGCTGGATTCCGGAGTTCCTGTCGCTGACGACTGCGCTCGACAACTCGGTCAAGGACCAGACCTACAACACGCCGGCGGTCGCGACGCTGTTTCTGCTCGCCGACCAGATCGATTGGATGCTCGCCGGGGGGGGTCTCGACGGAATGGTCGCGCGGACGAGCGCGTCGTCGGGTCATCTCTACGGCTGGGCCGAATCACACCCCGGCGCGACACCGTTCGTGAGCGATCCGGCAAAGCGGTCGCTGGTGGTCGGCACGATCGACTTCGATGACGAGATCGACGCCGCTGAGATCGCTGCGACACTGCGTGCCAACGGAATCGTCGACGTCGAGCCCTATCGCAAGCTCGGGCGCAACCAGCTGCGCGTCGCGATGTTCCCCGCAACCGACCCCGCCGACGTGCAGGCGCTGACCGCCTGCATCGACTTTGTCCTGGAGCAGAACGCATGACTGAAGCTTTCGCCAGGCCCCGTGTACTCGTCGCCGAGAAGGTCGGCGCGTCTGGGATAGATCTGCTCAGGGAACACTTCGACGTCGAGCTCGGGTTCGACTGGGACCGCGAGCAGGTCAAGCAGCGACTGCCGGAGTTCGACGGGATCCTGATCCGCTCGGCGACCAAGCTGGACGCCGAGCTGCTCGAGGCCGGCACCAGACTGCGGGCGATCGGACGCGCGGGTGTGGGTGTCGACAACGTCGACGTTCCGGAGGCCAGCCGTCGCGGAATCGTCGTGGCCAACGCACCGCTCTCGAACGTCGTGACGGCTGCCGAGCACACGATGGCGCTGCTGCTCGCGCTCGCGCGCAACGTGCCACAGGCCGACGCCTCGCTGAAGGCGGGGCGCTGGGACCGTTCGAAGTACTCAGGCGTCGAGCTCTACGAGAAGACGCTCGGGGTGGTCGGGTTCGGCCGCATCGGCCAGCTCGTTTCCGAGCGGGCCCGTGGCTTCGGCATGCGGGTCGTGGCGTACGACCCACTCGTCAGCGCCGAGCGCTACCGGGAACTCGAGGTCGAACGCGCTGAGACCGCCGAGGATGTCTGCGCGGTTGCCGACTTCCTGACGCTGCATCTGCCGAAGACGCCGGAGACGACCGGCTGGCTCAATGCCGACGTGCTCGCCAGCTGCAAGGACGGCGTACGCGTGCTGAACGTCGCTCGCGGCCCACTGGTTGTGGATGCAGACCTGCAGGCCGCGCTCGACAGTGGCAAGGTCGCAGGGGCAGCGCTCGATGTGTTCCAGAGCGAGCCGATCACCGAGCATCCGCTGTTCGCTTATCCGAATGTGATCGTGACGCCGCACCTCGGAGCCTCAACAGCTGAGGCAAATGATCGTGCCGGCTTCCAGGCCGCCGAGCAGATTGTTGCGGCCCTGACCGGCGGCTCGGTCACGACGGCCGTCAACATCCCCGCGATCCCCGACGGCGACATCGAGGCGCTGACGCCGTTCGTGCCGCTGGCGCGGGCGCTTGGCAGGATCGCGGCCTCGCTCGATGAGGAGGCGGCGATCGAGACCGTTAGCGTGGAATTCCTCGGCGGCATCGCCTCACGTGATACGCGCCTGCTCGGTCTCAACGTGCTGATGGGCGTGCTCGCGGCTCAGGGGGCGGAGGACCTCAACGAGGTCAACGCGCCCGCGCTGTCGGAGCAGCGAGGGATCACCACCGAGGACTTCAGGCAGCCCGAGGTGCGCGACTACACCGACATGATTCGCGTGACGGTCACCAGCAGCCGACATACCGCCAGCGTCGCCGGGACGGTGATCGGCAACCTCCACCGGCCCCACCTGCTCGAGGCCTGGGGACAGCGCTTCCAGGTGCAGCTCGAAGACAACGTGACGATGTTCCGTTACCACGACCGCCCCGGAATGTTGGGCCGCGTCGGCACGCTGTTCGGCGCCCACAACGTCAACATCGCCTCATCGATCGTCGGCCGTCAGTCGGACGGCAGCGACTCCGAGCCCTTTGCGGCAATGGTGATCACCACCGACGAGGCCGTCCCGGATCCGCTCGTGCGTGAGATCGCGACCAGCGACGGGTTCGTCGCCGGAGTCACCGTCGCGCTCTGAGTGCCGATCTGCCGGAGGGGCGAGCCGCCAGCCGCTCCTCCGCGGTTGACGTTCGCGCGGGCCAGTCGCTAGCCTTAGTGGCGATGGCGTTCGGGCTCGACCTTCGACTTCTTCTCCTCCCCCTCCGGGGGGAATAGCGCGTCGGCGGCCGCACGTAGCCGCGAACCAAGCACGAGAAGAGGCAGGACGAGAACGCAAAGGAGACGTCGCACATGACGCCATCGCAGGACCCGAACCGAGTAATCATCTTTGACACGACGCTGCGCGACGGTGAGCAGTCGCCCGGCATCTCGCTGAACGCGCAGGAGAAGCTCGAGATCGCTCACCAGCTGGGGCGTCTCGGCGTCGATGTGATCGAGGCCGGGTTCCCGATCGCCTCGCCCGGTGACTTCGAGGCGGTGCAGGCGATTGCGCGCGCCGTCGACGGTCCGGTGATCGCAGGACTCGCGCGGGCGCACGCGGCCGACATCGAAACGGCATGGGGCGCATTGAAGGACGCCCAGCGTCCCCGCATCCACACCTTCATCTCGACATCTGACATCCACATCAAATACCAGATGCAGAACACGCGCGAGGACGTCCTGGGGCTCGCCCGCGCGGCGGTCGCCCAGGCCAGGTCTCACTGCGATGATGTCGAGTTCTCACCGATGGATGCGACCCGCTCAGACGTCGAGTTCACGGCGGAGGTGCTGCAGATCGCGATCGACGAGGGTGCGACGACGATCAACATCCCCGACACCGTCGGCTACACGATGCCGCACGAGTACACGGCCTTTCTGACGCGCTTGTACGAACTCGTACCGGACCTTCGGAACGTCGTGCTTTCGGTGCACTGTCACGACGACCTCGGGTTGGCGGTCGCGAACTCGGTGGCGGGGCTGATGGCGGGCGCCCGCCAGGTCGAGTGCGCCGTCAACGGGATCGGCGAGCGCGCCGGAAACGCTGCGCTCGAGGAGATCATCATGCTGATCGCGACGCGGCAGGCAGAGCTCGGCCTGCACACCGGCGCCGTGACGAAGGAGATCGCGCGGACCTCGCGGATCGTCTCGCGGTTGACCGGTTATCCGGTGCAGCCGAACAAGGCCGTGATCGGTCGCAACGCGTTCGCGCACGAGTCCGGCATCCATCAGGACGGGGTCCTGAAGGAGCGCAGCACCTTCGAGATCATGGATGCTAAGTCGATCGGTCTGGACTCCAACCAGCTGGTTCTGGGCAAGCATTCGGGTCGCCATGCGCTGCAGCAGGCGCTGAGCGAGCTCGGTTACGAGGTCTCTGGCCAGACCCTCAACCAGGCCTTCGCCCGCTTCAAGGAGATCGCCGACAAGAAGAAGCAGGTCACAGCGATGGACCTCGAGGCGCTGCTGACCGACGAGCTGCGGCAGCAGGCCGAGGAGGTCGGCTACTCGCTCGAGTGGTTCGACGTTGAGTCCTCGACGCGACGGCCGCCGCACGCGAGGGTGGGCCTGCGCGGACCCGAGGGTGATGAGCTCGAGGGCTCTTTCGGCGGTGACGGCCCGATCGACGCGATCTTCCATGCGATCAATGCGGCCACCGGCGTCGACGCGCGCCTGCGCGAATTCCACATCGGCGCGGTCACCGGTGGTCAGGACGCCCTCGGCGAGACCTCGATCGTGGTGGAGGTCGGCGGCTGGAGCGGTTCTGGCCAGGGCGTCTCGACGGACATCGTCGATGCTGCGGCGCGGGCATACGTGCGAGCGCTCTCCAACGCGGTGCGCCGTCGCGAGGGCAGCGGCTCGGAGGCGGCGCTGGCCGGCACTCCCTGAGCGGTCGTGGCGCGTCGGAGCGTGCGAGACTGGGGCTAGCGATGAGAGCGTACAACCGTATGTGATAACGTACGGGACCGAAATGGTGACGGCGGAGCACACCAACACCTCGCCGGAGGTTCTGGGGGCCCGGGTCAGGGCGCTCAGAGAGGCGATGGATCTGTCACTGCGGGACCTGGCTGAGCGCTCCGGCGTGAGCGCTCCGATGCTCTCCCAGGTCGAGCGCGGGGAGACCTCGCCGACGCTGCAGGTGGCGGCGCGGATCGCGTCGGGTTTGGAACTGCGGCTCTCGCAGCTGCTGCGCCTGGACGAGGATGGGGCGGTCAGCGTCGTTCGCTGCAATCAGCGGCGCAAGGGCGCGACCGCCGGCAAGGGGCACCGCTACGAGGTCTTGAGCCCGCCGCTGCCGGGCCAGCGCGCGGAACTGTCGCGCCACACGCTGGCGCCCGGAGCCGCCACGGCCGGCCCCGGCGACCCGCCCGTGCACGAGCCCGGCAGTCGCGAGACCGCGCTGGTCGAGTCCGGACAGCTCGTTCTGGCCTGTGACGGCCGCCGTTTCGAGCTGAACGCCGGCGACTGTGTGACGTTCGACGCAGACCTGCCACACCACTTCGAGAACCCAGGAAGCCAAGATGCCGTGCTGCTCGCCGTGGTGAGCGCCGGCTTGAGAAGGAGCTAGGAGAGAAGGCATGCCGAAGAGCCTGTTCGACAAGATCTGGGAGCGCCACGAGGTGGCGCCGGGTCTTCTGTACATCGATCTGCACCTGGTGCACGAGGTCACGAGCCCGCAGGCCTTTGACGGGCTGCGGCTGAATGGTCGCAGGGTCCGTCGCCCCGACCGCACGCTCGCTACGGCAGACCACAACACGCCGACCGATGGCACGCCGGTGGCGTCGAGGATCAAGGACGAGCTCTCGCGCGTGCAGGTTGAGACGCTCGAACACAACGCGGCTGAGTTCGGTATCCCGATCTACTCGTTGGGCTCCGAGCACCAGGGGATCGTGCACGTGATCGGGCCGGAGCTCGGCGTCACGCAGCCCGGAATGACGATCGTCTGCGGGGACTCGCACACCGCCACGCACGGAGCGTTCGGCGCGTTGGCCTTCGGGATCGGCACCAGCGAGGTCGAGCACGTGCTGGCGACTCAGTGTCTGGTGCAGCAGAAGCCGAAGTCGATGCGGATCAACTACGTCGGCGAGCTCGGCTATGGCGTCACCGCCAAGGATCTGATCCTGTACACGATCGGCCAGATGGGCGTGGCCGGGGCGACAGGTCATGTAGTCGAGTACGCCGGTCCGGCGATCGAGAAGCTCTCGATGGAGGGCCGCATGACCGTCTGCAATATGACGATCGAGGGTGGCGGCCGAGCCGGCATGATCGCCCCTGATCAGACCACATTCGACTACGTGATCGGCCGGCCGGGGGCGCCGTCGAGCATCCCCGACGACTGGCGCGACCTCCACACCGAGCCCGGCGCCGGGTTCGACACCGAGATGACGATCGACTGCGCCGAGATCAGCCCGATGGTGACGTGGGGCACGACACCCGGGATGGTCGTCGGGGTTGCCGACATCGTGCCGGATCCGGCGGGTGAGCAGGACGAACGCGCTCTCGAGTACATGGGACTCGAGGGCGGAACGCCGATCGAGCAGATCAAGCTCGACCGCGTGTTCATCGGCTCGTGCACGAACTCGCGGATCGGCGATCTGCGCGCGGCCGCTGAGGTCGTGGCCGGGCGCAAGGTTGCCGGCAGCGTCTACGCGATGGTCGTTCCCGGATCGGTGAAGGTCAAGGAACAGGCCGAATCCGAGGGACTCGATCAGGTCTTCCGCGACGCCGGCTTTGACTGGCGCGCCGCCGGCTGCTCGATGTGCCTGGGGATGAACCCTGACATCGCCGCCCCCGGCGAGCGGGTGGCCTCCACATCGAACCGCAACTTCGAGGGCCGCCAGGGGCGCGGTGCACGCACGCACCTGGTCTCCCCGCAGATGGCGGCGGCCGCGGCGATCGAGGGCCACTTCGTCGACATCCGCAGCTATAACCGCGAACCCGCCGCAGCCTGAAGGAGCGACAGCGATGAAGGCAATCGAAACGATCACCGGGCCAGTGTCGGTCCTCAACCGCGACGACGTCGACACCGACCAGATAATGCCCAAGCAGTTCCTCAAGCGGGTAGAGCGGACCGGCTTCGGGGAGTTCCTCTTCTACGACTGGGCCAAGGAGCCTGACTGGGATCTCCCCAAGAATCCGATCCTGGTCACCGGGCGCAACTTCGGCTGCGGGTCGAGCCGCGAGCACGCGCCCTGGGGGCTCGAGGATTACGGCTTCCAGGCGATTGTCGCGGAGAGCTACGCCGACATCTTCTACTCGAACTGCACGAAGATCGGGCTGCTGCCGATCGCGCTCACGGCCGAGGAGTGCCACGCGATCGCGGAGGCAGGCAATGCGCAGGTCGACCTCGCCAATCAGGAGGTGCGCTGGCCCGGGGGCTCGGCACGGTTCGAGATCGACGCCGGGATCAAGTACCGGCTGCTGAACGGCCTCGATGACATCGGCATGACGCTCCAGGAAGGCGAGGCGATCGGCGCCTACGAGTCGGGTCGGGAGCGGCCGGGGCCGGTGACCACCGCGCTATGAGCACGCGCGACTGGGACGCCACCACCTACGACGAGATATCCGCGCCGCAGCAGGCGTGGGCGCGCGAGCAGCTTGGCCGGCTCGAGCTGCGCGGGGCCGAGGTCGTGCTCGACGCGGGCTGCGGCTCTGGCAAGGTGACGGCGATGCTTGTCGAGCTGGTTCCAGATGGGCGCGTGTACGCGGTGGACGCGGCGCCGTCGATGGTCCAGCACACCCGTGCCGCGCTCGGTGACCGGGTCACGGCCCTGTGCCAGGATCTGACCGAGCTCGAGCTACCCGAGCAGGTCGATGCGGTCTTCTCAAACGCCACCTTCCACTGGATTCCCGACCATCCGAAGCTGTTCGCGCGTCTGGCCGCGGCCCTGAAGCCGGGCGGTCAGCTTGTCGCACAATGTGGTGGGTTCGGCAACATCGATGCTTTCAGGACACTCGCAGACCAGATCGCCCAGACCGAGCCCTACGCACAGTATTTCGCCGACTGGCGGGGGCCGTGGAACTACGCCCGCGCCGAGGTCACCGCCGAACGCCTCAGAGCTGCCGGCTTCACGGAGGTCGAGACCTGGTTGGAGCCGCAGCCGACGCAGCTGGAGGATCCCGAGCCCTTCGTGCGCACGATTCTGCTCGTGCGCCATCTCGATCGGCTTCCGGAGGACCTTCACCAGAGCTTCATCGCGGATGTGCTGTCGCAGGCTGGCTCTCCCTTTGTCCTGGACTACGTGCGCCTGAACATGGTCGCCCGGCGCGCGGTGGGCGAGCCCGAGTCGGCCGGATTCGGAGCCGGTGCATGAGCTCCGTGCCGGCGCTCGAGGTGCGCGACCTCGTCAAGCGCTACCCGAATGGGGTGGAGGCGCTCAAGGGCGTCTCGCTGGAGATCGGCGCGGGGGCCTTCTTCGGTCTGCTCGGGCCCAACGGGGCCGGCAAGTCGACGTTGATCCATTGCATCACCGGCCTCGCGCGGCCGACCTCCGGGAGCGTCAGCGTCCTCGGTCACAACGCCGTCGACCATTACCGGGCGGCGCGCGAGGCGGTCGGGCTGGCCCCGCAGGAGATCAATCTCGACATGTTCCTGACGGTTGAGGAGACACTCGACCTCCACGGCGGCTACTTCGGGATGCAGAAGGCGGAGCGGCGCGCCCGCGGCGAGGAGCTGCTTGAGGCGTTCTCACTGACCGGCAAGCGCCACGAGAGCACGCGCACGCTGTCGGGCGGTATGAAGCGCCGCCTGATCCTCGCGCGCGCACTGATGCATCGTCCGCGGCTGCTGATTCTCGACGAGCCGACGGCGGGGGTGGACATCGAGCTGCGGTTGGAACTGTGGCAGTACGTCGAGCGGATCAACCGCGAAGGCACGAGCGTGCTGCTGACGACGCACTACCTCGAGGAGGCGGAGCGCCTCTGCGACCACATCGCCTTCATCAACCACGGGCAGATCGCCGCGCAGGGCACCGCGGAGGAGCTCTCCAGCCGCTACGGAGTCGGAAACCTCGAGGATGCGTACCTGGAGCTCGTCGGGCGCCAGGAGCTCTCTCGTGCGCACCTTGACGGAGTCACGGAGGAGTCCGCGGCATGAGCGCGTCGCAGATCCGGCTGTTGTCACTGATCCGGCGTGAGGTCAGCCGCTTCATGAAGATAAAGCGCCAGACGCTCGGTGGGCCGCTGCTTGAGACGTTCCTCTACATCTCCGTGTTCGGCGCCGCGCTGGGGACGCGGATCCACCAGATCCACGGCTTCCGCTATGTCGTGTTCGTGATCCCGGGGCTGATCATGATGGCCTGGGCGGTGAACGCCTTCGCCAACAATTCCTCATCGCTGCTGCAGCAGAAGTTCACCCATGCGATCGATGACCAGCTGTCCTCGCCGGCCTCGCCGTTGCAGCTGCTCCTGGGGTTCACGCTCGGAGGCTTCGTGCGGGGCGGCATCGTGGCGTTGATCACTTTCCTGGTGGCCGTCGTGCTGGTCTCCTTGCCGGTCGCCGAGCCGTTCGTGCTGATCCCTGGACTGATTCTCGTGGGTCTGTTCTTCGCTGAGTTCGGGGTGCTGGTCGGGGTGCGGGCGGTTCAGTTCGACGACGTTGCGCTGTATCAGACGTTCGTGCTGCAGCCGCTGATCTTCCTCGGCGGTGTCTTCTACGGCGCCTCGCTGCTGCCGGAGCCGTGGCGGACGCTCACCCACTTCAACCCGATCTTCTACATGATCGCGCTCGTGCGCTACGGGTTCCTCGGGTACCGGGACGCGAGCGTGGTGTTCTCGTTCGCCTTCCTGGTCGCGGCAACGGCGGCACTCACCGTAGTCAACTACCGGATCTTCGCGACCGGTCGCTACCTGCGCACGTGATCAGCGGTTCCAGGACCCGCCCGGCGGCAGGAACCCGGCTCACCGCCGAGATTCGGTAGCTTCAGCGCCCATGCCATCCAAGATAATTCTGCTGCCCGGCGACGGGATCGGTCCCGAGATCATCGCCCCGGCGCTCGAGGTGCTGAGCGCCGTCGGCACCTCCTTCGAGTACGAGGAGCACCTGTTCGGCGGTGCCGCGATCGATGCGCACGGGACCGCAATGACCGACGAGACCCTCGCCGCCTGCCAGGCGGCCGACGCGGTCCTGCTGGCCGCCGTCGGCGGCCCGAAGTGGGACACGACCGATCCGAGCAAGCCTCGGCCCGAGCAGGGGCTGCTCGGCATGCGCAAGGGTCTCGGCCTGTACGCGAACCTGCGGCCGGTGCGACCGCTCCCGGCGCTCTATGACGCGAGCCCGCTGAAACGCGAGGTGATCGATGGCACGGATCTGCTGGTCGTACGGGAGCTCACCGGCGGCATCTATTTCGGGGAGAAGACCCGGACCGCCGATTCGGCCTCGGACCTCTGCACCTACACGCGGGAGGAGGTGACGCGGATCGCGCGGGTCGCGTTCGCGGCCACTCGGCGCAAGCTGACCAGCGTGGACAAGGCCAACGTGATCGAGACAAGCCGCCTCTGGCGCGAGGTTGTCCGCGAGGTTCACGCCGCCGAGTTCCCAGACATCGAACTCGAGCACGTTCTGGTCGACAACGCGGCGATGCAACTCGTCTCCAATCCGGCCGAGTTCGATGTGATCGTGACCGAGAACATGTTCGGGGACATCCTGAGCGACGAAGCAGCGACCCTGACGGGTTCGATCGGGATGCTGCCGAGCGCCTCACTTGGTGATCCGGGAAAGCCGGGAATGTTTGAGCCGGTGCACGGTTCAGCCCCGGACATCGCCGGTACCGGCGCTGCCAACCCAATGGCGATGTTCCTGTCCGCGGCGATGATGCTGCGCCACGGCTTCGGTTTGGAGGCGGAGGCGGCAGCGATAGAATCGGCGGTGGATGGAGCGCTCGCAGCTGGGCTGCGAACTCGAGATCTGGGGGGCAGCGCCGGTACTCGCGAGGCGACCCAGGCCGTTCTGTCCAACCTGTAGCCCATTACCCCCAAGGAGCATGAACGTGGATCAGGCGGACCTCATCTGGCACAACGGAGAACTCGTTGCCTGGGAGGACGCGAAGGTTCACGTACTGACTCACGGCCTCCACTACGGAACCGGCGTGTTCGAGGGGGTGCGCGCCTACGAGACGGTCAAGGGCAGCGCGATCTTCCGCCACCGCGAGCACCTCGAGCGCCTGGTCCGGTCGGCCGAGCTCTACTACATGCCGCTGCCGTTCACGGCTGAGGAGTTGCGGCGGGCAACGCACGAGCTGCTGATCGCCAACGGCCTGCGGGAGTGCTACATCCGCCCGGTCGCATTCCGCGGCTACGGCGTGATGGGCCTGTACCCGCTGGAGGCACCCGTTGATGTTTCAATCGCTGCCTGGCCTTGGGGGGCGTACCTGGGTGAGGACTCCAAGCAGCTCGGCATCCGCGCGAAGGTTTCGAGCTGGCGGCGCATGTCGGGCGAGTCCTTCATCCCTGAGTCGAAGGCCACAGGCCAATACCTCAACAGCATCCTCGCCAAGATCGAGGCCACCAAGGCCGGCTACGAGGAGGCGATCCTGCTCGACCAGCGCGGCTTCGTCGGAGAGGGCAGCGGGGAGAACCTGTTCATCGTCAAGGATGGTGTGATCTACACGCCGTCGCTTGCCAGCGGCATCCTCGAGGGGATCACCCGCAACTCGGTGATCCGCATAGCCAATGACCTCGGCTACGCGGTGGTCGAGCGCGATATCGCCCGCACCGAGCTGTACGTGGCAGACGAGATCTTCGCGTGCGGCACCGCTGCTGAAATCGCGGCCGTGCGCGAGGTCGACGATCATCCGGTCGGTTCGGGAACCTGTGGCCCCGTCACGACCGAGCTGCAGCGGGTGTTCGATGATGCGATCCGCGGCCGCGATCCGCGCTACGCCGAGTGGCTGGATCACGTCGAAGTGCCTGCGCCGACGGCGTGAGATGACGAGGATCGAACTCTACGACACCACCCTGCGCGATGGGATGCAGGGCGAGGGCATGTCGCTCTCGGCTCACGAGAAGGTGAAGGTCGCCCACAAGCTCGATGAGATTGGGATCGACCTGATCGAGGCCGGCTTCCCGAGCTCGAACCCCAAGGAGCTCGAGCTGTTCGAGCTGCTCTCACGCGAGACCTTTGCGCACGCTCAGATCGCCGCCTTCGGGATGACGAGGCGACGCGATGTGCGCGCCGAGGACGATCCCGCCCTGCAGGTGCTGGCCGACTGCTTCGCTCCGGTCTGCACGCTGGTCGGCAAGACCTGGAGTCTGCACCTCGAGAAGGTCGTGAAGGTCGACCGCGCGGAGAACCTGCGGATGATCTCGGAGTCGATCGCGTTTCTGGTCGGCGCCGGCAAGCGGGTGATCTACGACGCCGAGCACTTCTTCGACGGATTCGCGGAGGACCGCGAGTACTCGCTGGCGTGCCTGCGGGCGGCGGCTCACGCCGGTGCCGACACGGTGGTCTGCTGCGATACCAATGGAGGCACGATGCCCGACGGGATCGCGACCGCCATGGAGGTGGTCGTGGCGGAGCTCGGCAGCCTTGTGAGGGTGGGGATCCACTGCCACGACGATGCCGGCTGCGGCGTCGCCAACACGCTCGCTGCCGTGCAGCAGGGCGCGACGCACGTTCAGGGCACGCAGAACGGATACGGCGAGCGCTGCGGCAACGCCAACCTGACGACGGTGATCCCCAACCTTCAGCTCAAGCTCGGCCACGACTGCGTCACGCCCGAGCAGCTGAATGCGCTGACAACGAGCTCTCACTTCTTCGACGAGCTGCTGAACCTGACGCCCAACCCGGACCAGCCGTACGTGGGGCGCAACGCCTTCGCCCACAAGGGTGGCATGCACGTCGCCGGCGTGGCCGCCGACCCCAGCACGTTTGAGCACATCGAGCCCGACACGGTCGGCAACGACCGGGCCGTGCTCGTCTCGGAGCTGTCCGGTAAGGGGACGATCCACGCGCGTGCTGCGGAGGCCGGACTCACACTCGATGACGGTGCCGCCGCGCGCCTTATAGAGCGCGTCAAGGAGCGCGAGCACGAGGGCTATCACTACGAGGCCGCGGATGGCTCCTTCGAGCTGCTGCTACGCAAGGAGAGCGGCGATTACACGCCGCTGTTCACGCTCGAGTCCTGGCGCGTGCTGGCAGAGAAGCGTGCCGACGGCCGCGTCGACACCGAGGCCACCATCAAGCTCTGGGTCGACGGCGAGCGCTACGTCTTCACCGCTGAGGGCAACGGGCCCGTGAGCGCCCTCGACAAGGCCCTTCGAGGGGCGCTCGTCAGCGTCTACCCCGAGCTTGCGACGATCAAGCTCGTAAACTTCAAGGTCCGGATCCTCGACGGCGCCAAGGCCAGTGACGCGATCACGCGCGTACTGCTCGACTCATCCGACGGTGAGCACGAATGGGGTGCGACAGGCGTGTCCACGAACGTGATCGAGGCCTCCTGGGAGGCGCTCGTCGACTCGCTCGAGCACGGCATGCAGGCGGGCCGACGCTCGGCGCGGGCGGACGGAGCCCGCGCGTCGTCGTGACCGCTCACGACATGTCCGGAACGGAAGCGCGGGTTCCGGACGCGCCGATCCCGCTCGCCCGACCGGTGCTCGGCGACGCCGAGCAGCAGGCGGTGCTGGCGGTGCTGCACTCCGGCCAGCTCTCACTCGGGCCTCGCGGCCCCGAGTTCGAGCGTGCCTTCGCAGCTGAGGTCGGTGCACGCTTCGGCAGCGCCGTCTCCTCCGGGACCGCCGGCCTTCATCTCGCTCTGCGAGCGGTGGATGTCTCTGACGGGGCGGAGGTGATCACGACGCCGTTCTCCTTCGTGGCCAGCGCGAACGTGGCGATCTACGAGCGTGCGCAGCCGGTGTTCGTCGACATCGACCCGGTGACGCTCAACCTCGACGTGGAACATGTTGCCGCCGCGGTGACCGAGCGGACGGCGGCGCTGCTGCCCGTGCACGTGTTCGGATATCCGGTCGACATGCAGCGTCTGGAGCAGCTTTCACTGCCGATTGTCGAGGACGCCTGCGAGGCGCTCGGGGGTCGCTATGCCGACGGCGGTCCGATCGGCGGACGCGGCCATCAGGCGGTGTTCGCGTTCTACGCCAACAAGCAGATGACGACGGGGGAGGGCGGGATCGTGGTCACCGCCAGCTCCGAGGTGAAGGAGCGACTCGACTCCGAACGCAACCAGGGCCGCGCGCCCAACATGGACTGGCTTGACCATGACCGGCTCGGCTTCAACTATCGACTGTCCGATATCGCCTGCGCGCTGGGCCTGGCCCAGCTCGAACGGCTGCCGACGCTGCTCGCCGGGCGCGAGCGCGTGGCGGCGCTGTACGGCGAGGCGCTCGCCGGACTCGAAGGCGTGACGCTCCCGTGTCCGAACCAGGGTCAGGCGCGCCGAGGTTGGTTCGTGTACGTGATCCAGTTGCCGCACGGCGTCGATCGGGATCTGGTGGTCACCGATCTCAGTCGGCACGGGGTCGCCGCAAAGCCATACTTCCCGGCGATCCACCTGATGACGTACTACCGGGAACGGTTCAACTATCGCGAAGGGCAGTTCCCGATCTGTGAGGACGTGGCCGCGCGCTCGATCGCGATTCCGTTCTTCCCCGAGATGACAGAGGGTCAGGTCAGCCGCGTGGCGGAGGCGCTCACGACGGTGCTCGAGGCTGCGCGCCGCGCCCCCGGCGCGTTAGCATCGCGCGCCTGATGAGATCCGAGCAACGACTGATGTCGAGCCCGCGCATGGCGCAGGCTCAAGCTGACACCTTCCGGCGCCTGAATGACTCACTCGCCTTCGATTGGCGCCTGGCCGCGTTCGACGTCCAACAGTCGGTGGCGCACGCCTCGATGCTCGCCGCCCGCGGAATCATCAGCGCCGAGGATCGAGAGGCCCTGCACGCGGCACTCGCGAGGGTCGCGGACGAGGTGCGAGACGGCAGCTTCCAATTCGCGGACGGCGATGAGGACGTGCACATGGCGATCGAGCGCCGCGTCACAGAGCTCGCAGGGGAGCCGGGAGGGCGACTTCACACCGGCCGCTCGCGCAACGATCAGGTCGCCACCGACATGGCGATGTTCACGCGACAGGCGGCGCTTGATGCCGCGGCGGCCACGCTCGGGCTGGTCGAGACCTTGATCGATCTGGCAGAGCGTCATCTCGACTGGCCGATGCCCGGATACACCCACCTGCAGCGCGCGCAGCCGGTCTATCTCGGCCATCACCTGCTCGCCTACGCGTGGATGCTGCTCCGCGACGAGCGGCGATTCCGCGCCACGCTGGACGGCACCGCGGCGCTGCCGCTTGGCGCCGGAGCGCTGGCGGGCGTCAACTTTGACACCGACAGGGATTTGCTCGCGGCTGAGCTCGGGTTCCCAGGGGTGGCCGAGAACTCGATCGATGCGGTCTCCAACCGTGATTTCGTCCTCGACTACCTCAGTGCGGCGTCGACGTGCGCAACCCACCTCTCGCGCCTGGGGGCTGAGCTCGTGCTGTGGTCCAGCGAGGAGTTCGGCTTCTGCGAGGTCTCCGACGCATGGGCGTCGGGATCCTCGATCATGCCGCAGAAGAAGAACCCTGACGCGGCCGAACTGCTCCGCGCCAAGGCACCGCGGATCGCCGCACACCTCATCGCGATGCACGGAGTGATGCACGGTCTGCCGTTGACCTACAACAAGGACATGCAGGAGGACAAGGAGCATCTCTTCGATGCGGTTGACACGCTTGAACTGGTGTTGGCGGCCACCCAGGGCATGCTCGAGTCGATCAGCTTCAAACGCGACCGATTGGCCGCGGCGGCGGCTGACGAGTTCCTCGCTGCGACCGACGTGGCCGACTACCTCGTCAAACGCGGCCTGCCCTTCCGCAGCTCACACGGCGTCGTCGGGGGGCTGGTTCGCCTGGCCGTCTCGAGTGGCCGCACGCTCTCTGAACTGACCCCGGAGGAACTCCAGAAGGCATCCCCGCTGCTTGACGCGGATGGCTTCTATGCGCTGCTGACCGACGGTGCCTGGATCGAGTCAAAGGCCTCACGCGGCGGCACCGCCTCGGGGTCGGTACGTGATCAGCTCGAACGACTGCGCGCGGCGCTCGAGCAGGCCCGCACCGGCCGGCGCTGATCAGTTCGGGGGCCCGGTGCAGCCCGAGTTCTACGGCCGCCCGGTGCTCGAGGTGGCAGAGGACCTGATCGGCTGTGTGGTGACGCGCGGGGAGTGCAGCGGCGTGATCGTCGAGGCCGAGGCCTACCACGACAGTGAGCCGGCGTGTCACGCCTTCGCCGGGCTGACGCCCCGCACCGAGACGCTGTTCGGGCCGCCCGGCCGCGCCTACGTCTACATCTCCTACGGCATACACGTGATGTTGAATGCCGTAAGCGAGCCGGAGGGCGTTGGGGCAGCGGTCCTGATCCGGGCGCTCGAACCCCTCACCGGGATCGAGCTGATGGCTCGCAGGCGTGGATTTCCGCAGTCGAACCTGCGGTCGCTCTGCTCAGGACCTGGAAAGCTGACCCAGGCGCTCGGCATAACGCGTGCGGACAACAGCTGCGATCTGGCCGCGGGGCCGGTGGTGATCTCAGGGCGCCCGGAGGCCTTCAGCGATCCGGAGGTCCAGCGGGACCGCCGGATCGGGATCACGAAGGCAGTGGAGCTGCCGTGGCGGTTCAGCCTGGCCGGCAGTCGCTACCTGTCGGCGCCGTTCCGGCCCTAGAGACCGGCGCCGCCGCTGCTGCTGCTGCTGCTCGACTGAGAGTTGCCCGAGGCTGCCGGTGGCGCGGTTGTGCCCTGCGTTGCGGGTGTCGGCGTGCTGGCCGCAGGCGTACTCGACTGCGAGGAGGGGGTGACCGTCTGCTGTGTGGCCGGACTCTGCTGCGTCTGACTGCTGCTGCTCGCACCCGTTCCGGCGCTGGCGGCCGAAGTGCTGCTGCTGGCCGTCGACGTGCTGCTCGATGAACTGGTTGCGGTTGACGTATCGCTCGTGGAGCCGGCAGCCGTGGTCTGGGTGCTCGACGAGCTGCTCGCTGGGGTATAGGCCTGTGTGGCCTGCTGGGTGGTGAGCGAGCCGGTGCTCGGCGTCTCGTGCTGCTGGTAGCTGTCCATGATCCCGATCGCCTGCGTCATGAAGTTGCGCCAGATCACCGCCGGGTAGGTGCCGCCCTCGACGGGCTGGCCGCCGTAGTTGGTCAGCATCGGCTTGCCGCTGTCCGGGTACCCGACCCAGACCGCGACCGTCATCGTGGGCGTCCAGCCGACGAACCAGGCATCGATGTAGTTGGAGGTGGTGCCGGTTTTGCCGGCGACGTCGACGCCCGGGATCGCGGCCGCAGTGCCGGTTCCGTAACTGTCGTCCACCGGTCCGTGCAGCAGTTCGTCGATCGTGGACGCGACCTCGGGGCTGATCTCCTGCGCGGTCTTCATCGTGCCGGCGTTGGTGATCGTCTGCTGGTGGCACGGACCGCACCCGGAGATCGAGGCGATACCGATCGGACCGCCGGCCACGTCACCGAGCGTCGGGTTGTAGACCTTCTTGCCGCCGTTGGCGACGGTCGAGTAGGCGTGCGCCATGTCGAGCGCGGAGACGCCGGTGTTGAGCCCGCCGAGGATCATCGACGGGTTGCGTGAGATCGGAGAGCGGATGCCGAGCCTGCGCGCATAGTCGGCGATCGCTGCGGTGCCAACCTTCGGATTCGTTCCCAGCTGAGCGAACACGCTGTTGTCGGAGGTGGCCGTGGCGACGGTCATCGGGATCCAACCGCTGTACTCGTCGCCGAAATTGTGAACCGGGAAGCGGCCCGTGCCGTTCGCGGCCGCGTACGCGTTGCCCCTGTAAGGGTTCCCGTTGCTCTTGACGAAGTGGATTGTCGTCGGCATCGAGTCGATCTCCGTATAGGGCGTGATCACGCCTCTCGAGAGCGCCGCCGCGAGCGTGAAGAGCTTGAACGACGAGCCGGGCTGCCGGTAGCCCATCGTGGCCAGATTGAACGGGGACTGCTCGTAGTTGCCGCTGCCGCTGACCATCGCTCGGACCTCGCCGGTGCGGTTGTTGATCGCGACCAGCGATGCCGTGGGATTGCCGGTCTCATAGGTCGGGAACTCGTCATCGACCGCCGTCTGCGCTGCCTTCTGCATGTTGAGGTCGATGCTGAGCTTGATCTTGAGTCCGCCGTAATAAGCCTGGTACTGGGCCTCCTTCTTCGACAGACCCTCCTTCTCGAGCGCGCGGACAACGCTGCCCTCAACCCAGCTCGTGAAATACGGGGCCGCAGTAGGTTGCTGCGCGGGCTGCTGGATCTGGCCGCGAAGCGGGAGCGGCGTGTTCCGTGCAGTCTGGTACTGGCTGTAATCCAGGTAGTGCTGCTCGTACATGTCCTTCAGCACGACCTGGTTGCGCCGGGCCAGTGCGGCCGCGCGCTCACTCTGGGTGCCGGCAGGGTTGAATGCGCTTGGATTGGCGACCATCGCGGCCAGCAATGCCGCCTGTGCCGGGGTCAGCACGCTTGCGCATTCCTTGCGATGCGGGTGCAGCGCATCAGCATCGCCGCAGCTGTCCTGGGCGCCCTGAACGGGGTTGGCCGGGTCGTAGCCGTGATCCCATCCGAAGTAGACGCGGGCGGCCGCCTCGATCCCGAGCGCGCCGTTGCCGAAATAGATCGTGTTCAGGTACTCGGTCAGAATCTTCTTGTGGGTCCAGTGGTGTGAGAGCTGGAACGCCATGCCGGCCTCGACCAGTTTCTCGCCAACGGTACGGTCGCCCTCCTCCTGGCGGACGTTCTTGATGAACTCCTCCGGGATCGTGGAGGCGCCCTGCAGCTGACCGCCGGTGAGGTCGGCGAGTCCCGCGCGCACGAGCCCCCTGACGCTGATTCCGGATTCCTGCCAGAAGCCGCGGTCCTCGACGGCGACGATCGCGTTGCGCATGTTCGGGGAGATCTGTCCCCAATGGTCGATCGCCGGCGTACTGGCGGGCGCGAGCGCTCCGATCGGCTGGCCCTTGTCGTCATACATGTAGGAGTCGACCGTGTGGCTGAACTGAACGGTGTTCTGCAGCCGCGGCAGATCCGAGGCGATCGACGTGAGCGCACCGAACAGCGTCGAGATCACCGCCAGGACGCCGAATGCTGCCAGCACGAAGAGCAGACGCAGCTTGCGCACCCGGGGCCGCTGTGGCCTGTCCCGGCGGCGGCGCCCGCGACGGCGCCCCGGCCCGGGTGCTGAGAAAGCGATCGGTGCTGGGCCTTGATCGGCTTCTGTCAGGGTGTGATCGTCGACGCTCATGCGCTCGGAGTGGCTCCAACCGGCATCCGCGACGGCACCGGAAGCGCAGCCTCCTGCACAGTTCAGGCGCTCGATCGGGGCTGAGTCTCGGGTACAGCCCGGCCGGCTGGCGTGAGTTTAGTCGTTCACCGGTGGGACTTGTGCGGGTTATGTGCTCCTCCGGTTACCGGGTCATTAGCATTGCTGCGCGATGCCAGGAGACCCCGCCGAAACAGCCGCATGGCTGTCCCGCAACGCGGTTGACAGCCTCCCCGAGGGCGGGCTCGAGGCCAAGCTCAAGCTGGGCCGGCCGCTGAGGGTCAAGCTGGGTGTTGATCCGACCGCGCCCGACATCACGCTCGGTCACACCGTCGTGCTGCAGAAGCTGCGCGAGTTCCAGGAGGCTGGACACACGGTCGTGCTGATCATCGGAAACGGGACCACACGCGTGGGTGATCCGAGCGGTCGCTCAAGCACACGGCCGATGCTCAGCGAGGAGGAGATAGCCCGCAACGCCGCGACCTTTCAGGAGCAGGCGATGAAGGTTCTTGATCCCGACCGGCTCGAGGTTCGCTTCAACGCCGACTGGCTCGAGATGTCGATGGGTGATCTCTACCGGCTGATGGCGACCACGACCGTCGCTCAGGTGACCGAGCGCGACGACTTCGCCAAACGCCTGCGCGAGGGGACCCCGGTGTCGATGCTCGAGCTGCTCTACCCACTGCTCCAGGGCTACGACTCCGTTGCGATAAAGGCCGACGTCGAACTTGGCGGCACCGATCAGAAGTTCAACCTGATGCTCGGTCGTGACATCCAGCGCGCTTACGGACTCGACGGTCAGGTGATCCTGACGATGCCGCTGCTCACAGGGACCGACGGCGAACGCAAGATGTCCAAGTCGTTCGGGAACTACATCGGTGTCACCGAGCCGCCCGAGGAGATCTACGGGAAGACGCTCAGCATCCCGGATGCGTCGCTGCGGTCGTGGTACGAGTTGCTGCTGGGCTCGGCTGTTCCGGCGGCTGTCGAGCCGCGCGACGCCAAGCGCGCGCTCGCACGCGCGCTGGTCACTCGCTTCCACGGAGCTGAGGCCGCTGTTGCCGCCGAGGAGGCGTTTGATCGTGTGCACGTGCGCCACGAGCTGCCTGACGATATGCCGGAGGTGCGGGTCGCCGCCGCGGACGGAAGCGTCCACCTGCCTGCGCTGCTGG
>CAWAVA010000021.1:617500-804749 GCA_963785385.1 uncultured Conexibacteraceae bacterium
ACTGCACAGTAGCCAATGTAAACGGGTATCACCGAGTGGTGACTTCTGTCACTACTCAGACTCACTTAGGTGAGTCGCAAGATCACCGTCAAGATAGTAAGGGCACATGGTGGATGCCTTGGCACCAAGAGTCGATGAAGGGCGTGAACGACTGCGATAAGCCACGGTGAGGCGCTGAATAGCCTTTGACCCGCGGATTCCCGAATGGGGAAACCCAGCGCCGGTAATGCGGCGTTATCCCACGTTGAACACATAGACGTGGTGAAGACAAGCGGGGGAAGTGAAACATCTCAGTACCCCGAGGAAAGTAAATCAACCGAGACTCCCTGAGTAGTGGCGAGCGAAAAGGGATCAGCCCAAACCCTGTACGTGTAAGCGGTCATGCGTTGCGTACAGGGGGTTGTAGGGCGTTTGTTCCGGGTCATGACCGACCCGGCAGCAGTTACAAAACCAAGTGATAGTCGAAGCACGTGGAAACGCGCACCAAAGAGGGCAATCGTCCCGTAGACGAAATCGCTTGGACTGCTGTCAGACGTTCCTGAGTAAGTCCGCACCCGTGAAACGCGGACTGAACCTGGGGGGACCACCCTCCAAGGCTAAGTACTCCTTGGTGACCGATAGCGGACTAGTACCGTGAGGGAAAGGTGAAAAGTACCCCGGAAGGGGAGTGAAATAGTACCTGAAACCGCGTGCCTACAAGCGGTGGGAGCAACTTCGTGCTGTGACCGCGTGCTTTTTGCATAACGAGCCGGCGAGTTACTCGTCTGCGGCAAGGTTAAGCGATGAGCGGAGCCGTAGCGAAAGCGAGTCCGAATAGGGCGACATAGTCGTAGGCGGTAGACCCGAAGCTGAGCGAGCTACCCATGGGCAGGTTGAAGCGGGGGTAAGACCTCGTGGAGGACCGAACCGACCTAGGTTGAAAACTGGGCGGATGACCTGTGGGTCGGAGTGAAAGGCTAATCAAGCTCAGTGATATCTGGTTCTCTCCGAAATATATTTAGGTATAGCCTCGGATAAATTCCGTGGCGGCCGTAGAGCACTGTTTGGACTAGGGGCCCTACCAGGTTACCGAATTCAGGCAAACTCCGAAGACCGTCACGGCTACTCCGGGAGTCAGTTGCTGGGGGATAAACTTCAGCGTCAAAAGGGAAACAGCCCAGACCGCCAGCTAAGGTCCCTAAGTACTAGCTAAGTGGTAAACGATGTTCGAGTGCATAGACAACCAGGAGGTTGGCTCAGAGGCAGCCACCCTTGAAAGAGTGCGTAACAGCTCACTGGTCAAGTGTTCGAGCGCGGACAATGTAACGGGGCTCAAGCTAGTCACCGAAGCTGCGGGTGCGAGATTTATCTCGCGCGGTAGGAGAGCGTTCCCAGGGCAGTGAAGCGGCGGGGTAACCCAGCCGTGGAGGCCTGGGAAGTGAGAATGCCGGCATGAGTAACGAAAGAAGGGTGAGAATCCCTTCCACCGATTGCCCAAGGATTCCTGAGTAAAGTTCGTCTGCTCAGGGTTAGTCAGGACCTAAGGCGAGGCCGAAAGGCGTAGTCGATGGCCAACAGGTTGATATTCCTGTACCACGTCGCGTTCGTTTGACCGATGGGGGGACGAGGAAGGCTATGGGAACCCAGGCGATAGTTGCCCTGGGGTAAGCGTGTAGGGGTGGTTCTAGGCAAATCCGGAACCGCATAACCTGAGACGCGATGCCAGCTGGCTTTAAGCCGGCGAGTCCCGGACGCCAAGCCTCCAAGAAAAGCCTCTAGGGAGAACGCGCGTGCCTGTACCAAAACCGACACAGGTGGGCAAGTGGAGAACACTAAGGTGATCGAGATAACCCTCGTTAAGGAACTCGGCAAAATCGCCCCGTAACTTCGGGATAAGGGGCGCCCCAGTAGGGTGAAGCACTTCGCGTGTGGAGCCCGAGAGGGCCGCAGTGAATAGGTTCAAGCGACTGTTTACCAAAAACACAGGTCTCTGCTAAGTCGAAAGACGACGTATAGGGGCTGACGCCTGCCCGGTGCCGGAAGGTTACGTGGAGGTGTTAGGGGTAACCCGAAGCACCGAAACTAAGCCCCGGTAAACGGCGGCCGTAACTATAACGGTCCTAAGGTAGCGAAATTCCTTGTCGGGTAAGTTCCGACCTGCACGAATGGCGTAACGACTTGAACGCTGTCTCAACGAGGGGCTCGGTGAAATTGCAGTCTCGGTGAAGATGCCGAGTACCCGCGGCTAGACGGAAAGACCCCGTGAACCTTTACTACAACTTGGTATTGGGGTTCGATGCATCTCGCTCAGGATAGGTGGGAGGCTTGGAAGCACCGGCTGCGGCCGGTGTGGAGCCAACTTTGAGATACCACCCTTGGTGTATTGGATCTCTAACCGCGCGCCGTGAATCCGGGCGCGGAACAGTGACAGGTGGGTAGTTTGACTGGGGCGGTCGCCTCCCAAAATGTAACGGAGGCGCGCAAAGGTTCCCTCAGCACGGTCGGAAATCGTGCGTAGAGTGTAAAGGCAGTAAGGGAGCTTGACTGCGAGACAGACATGTCGAGCAGGTACGAAAGTAGGCCTTAGTGATCCGGCGGTAGCAAGTGGAAGCGCCGTCGCTCAACGGACAAAAGGTACTCCGGGGATAACAGGCTTATCGGGCCCAAGAGTCCACATCGACGGCCCGGTTTGGCACCTCGATGTCGGCTCGTCGCATCCTGGGGCTGAAGTAGGTCCCAAGGGTTGGGCTGTTCGCCCATTAAAGCGGTACGCGAGCTGGGTTCAGAACGTCGTGAGACAGTTCGGTCCCTATCTGCCGTGGGCGTTGGAGAGTTGAGAGGATTCGTCCCTAGTACGAGAGGACCGGGATGAACGCACCTCTGGTGTATCAGTTGTCGTGCTAACGGCACTGCTGATTAGCTACGTGCGGATCGGATAACCGCTGAAAGCATCTAAGCGGGAAGCCGGCCTCAAGATGAGCTCTCCCATCCACTAGATGGAGTAAGACCCCTGGTAGACCACCAGGTTGATAGGCCAGATCTGGAAGGGCGGTAACGCCTGTAGGAGACTGGTACTAATGGGTCGAGGGCTTGACGGTATTTCGATACCCATACATTGGCGCTGTGTAGTTTTGAAGGCCCGTGAGGGGCCTGTCTCTCACCGTTTTCCGGTGGTTATGGCGAGGGGGAAACACCTCTTCCCTTTCCGAACAGAGCAGTTAAGCCCCTCAGCGCCGATGGTACTTGGCTTGAAAGGGCCTGGGAGAGTAGGTCGCCGCCGGTTTACTTTCAGTGTTTGAGCCGTCTGTTCAGTGTGGGCAGGCGGCTCAACGCATCTTTGTGCCACGGCCGCGGGTGCTGTTGGAGCGCATCGTGCGGTACGGGGCGTGTCTCCCGCGAGCGTGTCTTCGCAGCGTGTTCCGGGGCGTGTCTCCCGGGGCGTGTCTCCCGGGGCGTGTCTCCCGCGGGCGTGTCTCCGGGCCTGCGAGGGGAAGGAAACGCACCGCCACGGTGCGTTTCCTTCCCGTCGATGGCGACCTGTACCCGTCGTTCAGTCGTTGCCGATCGTGGCGTACCTGTACCCGTCGTTCAGTCGTCGCCGATCGCGCGATCGCTAGCCGCCGATCGCTGAGCCAAAGCGGCGGTAGACCGCAGTCAGGAGTCCCGGAGCGGCGACGGTGTTGAACTCGAACGCCATGCCGAGCCTGGTGGCGACCCCGATCGATGCGGCGTTGTCAGGCAGAATCCTGGCGGTGACGAACTCGGCTCCCAGTGAGTTGAATGCGTCGTCCGCGACGGCGGCCGCTCCCTCCGAGGCATACCCACGCCCCCAGTGCTCTGGCGCCATCCACCAGCCGATCTCATGCTCGTCCGGATCAAGGCCCGGGGTGCCGGCGCCCATCCGATTCAGCGCGATCAGGCCAATCTCCTGACCGGTCAACATTTCGGTCGCAATGCGCCAGCCGAATCCATGCTCGCGCCAGTGCGTGACAGCCCGGTCCGATGCCTCGAGCGCCCTGGCCGCCGGCCAGGTTTGACCGGTACCGATGTAGCGCGTCACGCGCGGATCAGAGCTCAACCGCGCAAGCAACGCGGCGTCATCGGGGGCCCACGGCCGAAGCAAGAGACGCTGCGTCTGGAGCGAGTGGCTCACGCGCCCGATGCTACGGCTGGCAGGGAGCCTTGGTGCGCGACCAGCGGCGCCCCGCTGACCCCGCGAGTTTTGTGCGCGATCGGCGGCGCCCCGCTGGCCCCGCGATCCGCGCGGCCCCGCTGGGCCGGCGCGTCGTGTGCGGCGTCGGCGGGCGCTGCCACCGCGGGACTGTGCTCTCAGTCGGCCGAGTTGCGACCGCGAGCCGCGGCGGTGGACGGACGCAGACCGAGCGTTCGCACGGGTGACGTGCACACGATGCCCCGCTCCGGCACCGCGCCCGGCCTGCGCGAAACCGGCCCAGCGGCGGCGGAGCGCTGCGGACCGAAGCCGCGGCCGGCGGCCGGCGTCCAGGTCAACGGTGCGGCGCGGTGGGGGTGGGTGCGCTGGTAGTCGACGTCTGCGTAGAGGCGGTTGCCCTCGGCGGCATAGTCGAAGTCGCCGAGGAGCATCTCGTCGATGATGTCGCTCACGCGGCGCGCAAGATGTTGGGTAACTTGACGGAACATATGTTCGTAAGAGTACGTCCGGGCTCGGACGGAATGCCCCGAAATCCTGCAATTTCCATTGCAGCCGATCGATGGCCGGGCGCAAGGGAATGGCTTCCGGGCAGACCGATGCGGCGCCCCCGGCAGGCGATGCGGCGCCCCCTGGCAGGCGATGCGGCGCCCCGGGCAGACCGATGCGGCCCTCACATCACCCAAGGGCGGACCAGACGTCGCGCTTGGTGCGGATCCGATCGACGACAGCGGTCGTGAACTCGGTAGTGCCGGCGGCGCCACCCAGATCGAAGGTCTTGACTCCGGATGCGACCGTCTCGAGCGCCGCCTCGTAGATGGCTCGGGAAGCGCGGTCGGCCTGGGGGCCGTGGCGCTCGGCCGCGTGGTGCATGACGGCACCGCAGGCCAGGATCATTGCTAGCGGATTGGCCAGGTCCTTGCCGAGCAGTGCCGGCGCGGTTCCGTGTGGCGCCTCGGCCATGGCGACTGTTGTGTTGTAGCTGTCGTCGAACGCCAGCAGGATCGACTCTGCACCCGCGATCGAGCCAAACATCGGCAGCACCAGGTCCGAGAGGCAGTCGCCGTCGCGGTTCAGTGCTGGGATCACGAGTGTCTTGTCGGTCGCTCCGGACAGCAGGCCGGCGTAGGTGGCGTCGATCAGCACCGGCTGATAGTCGACATCGGGATGGCGCGCCGCGGCTGCGTCCATCTCCTCCTTGAGCATCCCCTCGTAGATCGCGGAGACGGTCCACTTCGGGCCGCCGTAGACACGCGCCTCGATCCGCTTGGCCGTCCGGAACGCATACTCGGAGACCGCACGGCAGGTGGAGCGTGTGATGTGCTCCTCGCGGTAGGCGACCTCGTCGTCTGCGCCGGGCGTGCCCTCGCGCCATTGCTTGGCGCCATAGGCGTCCTCGACGGCCATGCGGACCACGGAGATCGGCCAATGCACGCCGGCCATCGGCGCGATCCCGGCAGCCGCCGGCCGGTACGCACGATCACCTTGCCGCCGATGCCCTCACGCACGATCGCGTTCGGTGTGCCGACGTCCTCGCGGCCCTCGGGCGTGATCGTGGCCGCCTTGATGCCCAGGCCGGCGGCGCTCATCGCGGCGGCGGCTTCGTGCACGATGCCGTTCTGAGTGGCGCGGCGATTTCGAGGGACAGGTCGAACCGCTCGAATTCGACTTCGAAGCCGAGCAGCTCAGAATCGAGCACGCGCAGCGACTGCTCGAGCAGCTCCTGGCCGGTCTCATCTCCGTCCAGAACCACGATCTTGATTGGCTCGGCCATGCGCCCGGACGATAACTGACGCGGGCGGTGATCGCGGTGCCGGTTCAGTTCGCGGGCAGCAGCTCGTCCGAGCAGGCCGTCGAGCGCGGCGATCACGGTGGTCAGGTGCTCGTCGAAGTCGATGCCGAGGGCCTCGGCGCCCGTCGAGCAGATCCTCGCGATCAACAGCAGCGGCGAAGCTCGGCTGCTTCATCTTCTTCCTCACCGACTTCGGCGTCATCCCGCGCAGGCCCTCGGGCCGCACGTAGGCGACGGCCAGGATGAAGCCGGACAGCTCGTCGACGGCGTAGAGCGCCTTCTCCATCGGCGTGTCCCGCGAGATCCCGAGGAAGTCCGCGTGAGAGCCGACCGCCCGGATCAGCTCCTCCGGATAGCCGCGCTCACGCAGCTCCTCCATCGCGTAACGCGGGTGCCCGGTGTCAAGGTCCGGATAGCGCTCGTAGTCGAGGTCGTGCAGCAGGCCGGTCAGGCTCCCCAGAGCTCCACATCCCCGCCGAAACGCGGGGCATAGGCGCGCATCGCCGCCTCGACGGCGAGCATGTGGCGGCGCAGGGAGTCGCTCTGTGTCCACTCGCAGACGAGTTCCCAGGCGTCGCTGCGCGAGATGTCGGCGGTCATGTCGTTACCTTAACCGAGGTCTATGGAGAAGTTCGTGATCGAGGGTGGCGTGCCGCTCTCGGGGTACCGTCGTGCCGGCCGGCAACAAGAACGGCGCATTGCCGATCCTCGCCGCGTGCCTGCTGACCGACTGAGGACGTGACGCTGCGCAACGTTCCGCGCATCAGCGACGTCGACGCGATGCTGGCGCTGCTCGCGTCGCTGGGCGCCACCGTGACCTGGACTGCCGCCGGTGAGGTCCACGTCAACGCTGCCGACGTCGAGCCACACCGACGTCGACCGGGAGCTCGGCGAGCGGATCCGTGCCTCGTTCCTGCTGGCCGGGCCGCTGCTCGCGCGCTTCGGCCACGCCGACGATGCCGCCGCCCGGCGGGGACGTGATCGGCCGCCGGCGGCTGGATCCGCACTTCGACGCGCTGCGCGCACTCGGTGCGAATGTCGAGCACGGCCGAACGAGATCGAGCTGACGGCGCCCGCCGGCGGGCTCTGCGCCGTGCGACTTCCTGATGGACGAGCCCTCGGTGATGGCGACCGAGAACGCGCTGATGGCCGCGGCGCTGACGCCCGGGATGACGATGATCCGCAACGCCGCATCGGAGCCGCACGTTCAGGACCTGGCACGCATGCTGGTCGCGATGGGCGCGGAGATCGAGGGGATCGGCTCGAACGTGATGATCGTGCACGGGCGCGCGCACCTGCACGGCTGCACCCACACGATCGCGCCCGACCACATCGAGATCGGATCCTTCATGGCGCTGGCGGGCGTCACCGGCGGCGAGCTGGTCGTCAAGGACACCGTTCCCGAGGATCTGCGGATGATCCGTCTGGTGTTCGAGCGGCTCGGCCTGCACAGCGAGATCGGCGGCAGCGACGTGGTCGTCCCAGGCGAACCAGCGACTGACGATCCGAAACGACGCCGGCGGGCTATACGCCGAAGATCCAGGACGGGCCGTGGCCGGCCTTCCCGGCCGACCTCACCAGCGTCGCGCTGGCGCTTGCCACCCAGGCCGACGGCTCGGTGATCATCCACGAGTGGATGTTCGAGAGCCGCCTGGTGTTCACCGACAAGCTGCAGCTGATGGGCGCCGCGATCACGATCTGCGACCCGCACCGCGCGATCATCGTCGGTCCGCGCAAGCTGCGCGGCCAACGCGTCGAGTCGCCGGACATCCGAGCCGGCATGGCGATGCTGATCGCGGCGCTGTGCGCGGAGGGAACGACTGAGATCGGCAACATCCGCCAGATCGATCGCGGCTACGAGCGGATCGACGAGCGGCTCCGGGCGCTCGGCGCCCGGATCGAGCGGGTCGAGGACACCGCGGCACGCGGCCTGAGCGGCGCGCCCGCTCCGGCTTTTCGACAGACTGACGACGATGATCGACCGTACTCCCAGCGGCACGCGTGACGTGCTGCCAGACGAGATGCGTGAGCTGCGTGCGCTGACGGAGCGTATGCGGGCCGTTTTCGAGCGTGCCGGCTACGGCGAGGTCTACACGCCTGCGCTCGAGTACGAGCGGACATTCGAGCGTGACGGGGCGGGGCCGAACCCCGCCTACCGGCTGTTCGACGAGCACGGCAACGTGCTCGTGCTGCGGTCGGACATGACGATCCCGATCGCGCGCCTGGTCGGCAAGCCGGTACGCACCGCCGCGCCGCCGCTGCGTTTCTGTTATTTCGCCCACGCCTATCGCGGCGTGCGACCACAGCGCGGCCAGTCACGTGAGTTCCTGCAGGCGGGCGTCGAGTTGATCGGCGCGCCCGGCGCCGAGGGCACCGCTGAGGCGCTGACGGTGCTCTGCGACGCGCTCGAGGCGGCGGGCCTCGCAGAGCTTCCGGATCGGGCTCGGTGACGTGGCGCTGTATCCGGCGCTGCTCGAGTCAGCTCGGCGTCGAGCCGGCGAGCCGCGAGCGCATCCTCGCGGAACTCGCTGCCGGGGATTTCGTCGGCGTCGAACAGGAGCTGCCGGTCTGCCAGCTGAGCGACGCCGACGCCGAGCTGCTGCTGCGGGTTCCGCGGATGCGCGGCGGCGCCGAGGTGCTGACGAGCTCGGCGGGCCGCTCGAGCAGGCGCGGCAGCGGCATGCGGACGCTGCTCGGCCTGCTGAGCCGCGGATCGCCGAGCGCGTCATCTTCGATTTCGGCCTGGTCCGGAGCCTCGGCTACTACACCGGCGCCGTCTTCCAGGTCTATGACCCGGCCCACGGCGTTCCGCTCGGCGGCGGCGGTCGCTACGACGATCTGCTCGGTGAGTTCGGCCGGCCACTGCCCGCGGTCGGGTTCGCGCTCGGGGTCGAACGCTCCACATCGCCCTCGCAGCCGAGGAGCGCGGTCGTGGCTGATTCGGCGACACGCGACCTGCGGATCGCCGTACCGCGCGGCGCGCTGTTCTCCGAGACGCTCGATCTCCTTGACGGCTCGGCCTCGATACCGTGAGGTGCGCGAGAACGACCGTAAGCTGCTGTTCGAGGAGGCGGGGATCATCACGATGCGGCCGTCCGACGTACCGACCTATGTCGAGGCGGGCGCCGCCGACATCGGAATCACCGGGAAGGACGTGCTGATGGAGCAGCCCGAGCGCGAGCGTCCACGAGCTCGCGGACCTCGGCTACGGGCGCTGCGTGATGGTGGTGGCGTCCGAGGCCGGCGAGGATCCGGCTGCGAACGCGCTGCGGCGTCTCGGGGTCGTGCGGGTCGCGACCAAGTACCCGCGCATCGCGACGAGCACTTCCTCGCGACCGGTCGCCAGGCTGAGATCGTCGAGGTCAAAGGATCCGTCGAGCTCGCGCCGCTGACCGGGCTGGTCGATGCGATCGTCGACCTGACCGCGACCGGGACGACACTGCGCGAGAACAACCTCGTAATCCGCGAGGAGATCGCCGTCTGCACGGCCCGCCTGATCGCGAATCCGGTAGCGGACAAGCTCAAGGCGGACGCGATCGACGCGCTGGTGTCGAGGATCGTGGCCTGATGGACGCTGAGCTCCTCGCAGCTGCCGGCGGCGCCGAGAGCGTGGCCGCCAAGCTGCGGGCTCTGGTGCCGGACGGTGGCGTCGGTCGGCGATGCCGTTGCCGAGATAATCGCCGCGGTTCGGGCCGAGCGGCGATGAGGCGGTCAAGCGTTACACGAAGCGTCACGATGTCGGGGCGCTGAAGGCGCCACCGCTGCGGGTGCACCCGCCGGACCTGGTGCTCGCGCGCGAGCAGCTCGACGAAGATGTCGCTGCAGCAATCGAGCTGGCCAATCGCCAATGTCGGCCGCGTCGCTCGGGAGGCGCTGCACAGACCAACCGTCGTCGAGTTCGGCACCCACAGCGTGACAGTGCGCGAGGCGCCGGTCAGAAGGGCCGCGGTCTACGTTCCCGGCGGGCGCGCGCCCTACCCGAGCACCGTGGTGATGGGGGTGGTGACCGCCAGGGCCGCGGGCGTCGAGGATGTGGTGGTCTGCTCGCCGCCCGGTCGCGAGGGAGCCATCAACCGGTCCATCCTGGCGGCCTGCGAGATCACCGGCGTCGATGAGGTTTATGCGATGGGCGGCGCCCAGGCGATCGCCGCGCTGGCGCTCGGGACCGAATCGGTGCCGCGAGTCGACGTGATCGTCGGACCCGGCAACCTCTACGTGCAGGAGGCCAAGCGCCAACTCTCAGGGCAGGTCGGGATCGACTCCTTCGCGGGTCCGAGTGACCTCCTGATCCTCGCGGATGAGGGTGCCGAGCTGGAGGCCCTGACGCTCGATGCGCTCGCTCAGGCCGAGCACGGCCGAGGCACGATCGTGGTCGTCGTCTCCGACCACCTGCCGTTGCTGGACCAGGTCGGTGAGCGCCTGCAGCGCTCGCTGGCTGACAGCGAGGCGGTCTGCCGCCTAGTCCACGTGCCATCGCTCGGCTTCGGTCTGGAGCTGAGCGAGGAGTTCGCGCCCGAGCACCTTGAGTTGCTCGGCCCGCTTGCCGAGCAACTCTCCCCGCGCGTCACCAGGGCCGGGTGCGTCTTCGTCGGGACCGGGACGGCCTTCGGCGACTACATCGCGGGCTCCAACCACACGCTGCCGACCAGTGGCGCCGCCCGGTTCGCCTCGTCGCTGGGGCCTCAACACTTCCGTCGAGTCTTCACCGAGGTTCGCATCGAGGATCCCGGCCCACTGGCACGGGCGGCCGCGCCGCTGGCGCGCGCTGAGGGATTTGAGCTGCACGCGCAGTCGATGGAGATTCGGATCGGCGACAATCTCACGTAGATGAGCAGAACCGGCACGATCGACCGTAGGACTGGGGAGACCCAGGTGAGCGTCACGCTGGCCCTCGACGGCCAGGGTGAAGGTACGCGTCAGACCGGTGTCGGTTTCCTCGATCACATGCTCGACCTGCTCGCGCGCCACGGGCGGCTCGACCTCGACGTCGCCGCCACCGGAGACCTGCAGACTGGTGCCCATCACACCGTCGAGGACGTTGGCATCTGTATCGGTCAAGCGCTGGACGAGGCGCTCGGCGACCGCGCCGGGATCACTCGCTATGGCGATGTGACGGTGCCGATGGACGAGGCTCGCGCGTCCTGCGCGCTTGACATCTCCGGGCGCGGGCTGCTCGCGTTCGAGGCGGAGCTGCCGCCGGGCGCGATCGGCAATTACGACCACGAGCTGACCGAGGAGTTCCTGCGCGCCGTCGCCGCCAACGCCAAGCTGACTCTGCACGTCACGGTCGAGTCCGGAACCAATGCCCATCACATGATCGAGGCCGTTTTCAAAGCCTTTGCCCGGGCGCTGCGCGCCGCGGTGTCGGTCGATCCGACGGAGGTCGGCGTACCGAGCACCAAGGGCACGCTCACATGAGCGCTGAGAGTCCGCGAATCGCGGTCGTCGACTACGACATGGGGAACCGCCGCTCCGTCGAGAAGGCGCTCGAGCACGTCGGCGCGCAGGCCGCGATCACCCGCGATCCGGCGGCGCTCCGCGACGCCGACGCGTTGGTGCTCCCCGGTGTCGGCGCCTTCCCGACCGGGATGGCGAATCTGCGGGAATTCGGCCTGGACGCACTCCTGCACGAGCGTGTCGAGGCGGGCGTGCCGCTGCTCGGGATCTGCCTTGGTATGCAGCTTCTGTTCGACAGCTCGGCGGAGCTCGGCAGCGTCACTCCGGGTCTGGGTCTGATCAGCGGGCAGGTGCGGCGCATCGATGCGGCGGGACTGCGTGTGCCGCACATCGGCTGGAGTGAGGTCCGCCTCGATCGCGAGTCTCCGCTGACTCTCGAGCTGCCCTCCGGGGGCGCACCCTTCTATCACGTGCACTCGTTCGTCGCGCACCCGACGGAGCCTGAGGCGATCGTCGGGACCGCTGAGTACGGCGAGCGCTTCGCCACGCTCGTGCGGCGCGGTGCGGTGTACGGAACCCAGTTCCATCCCGAGAAGTCCTCACGCGATGGGCTGGCCCTGCTCGCATGTTTCACGGAGCTGGCCCGAAGCTCACATGGCCGCAGTGTTTACGCGTGATCCTGCTGCCCGCGATAGATATCCTCGGCGGCAAGGCCGTACGCCTGGCACGCGGTGATTTCGCCCAACGGACGGACTACGATTCCGACCCGCTCGAGGCCGCCGCCCGCTGGGTGGATGCCGGCGCGAGGGCCTTGCACGTCGTTGATCTGGACGGCGCGCGCACGGGACAGCCCGCCAATGTCGAGCAGGTCCGGCGGATAGCTGAGGCGTTCGCGGTGCCGGTGCAGGTGGGTGGGGGACTGAGGTCGCTTGAGACGGTGCACGCCGTCGCGCAGGCGGGCGCCGCGCGGCTGATCCTCGGAACGGCGGCATTGCGCGATCCTGAGTTTCTCGCGGCGGCGGTCGACGCATACCCCGAGCAGATCACGGTGTCGGTCGACGCGCGCAATGGTCGTGTGGCCGCAGCGGGCTGGACCGAGGAGACCGATCTCAATGTCGGTGACGCCCTGGTCGACCTGGAGAGCCGGGGCGTGAAGACCTTCGTGTACTCCAACATCGAGCGTGACGGGATGCTGTCGGGGCCGGATCTGGAGGGAGCGCGGGCAGTGGCGGCAACGGTCCACGGGAGTTTCGTCTACTCGGGCGGTATCGGCACACTCGCCGATATCGAGGCGCTCGCGGAGCTGCGGGAGCCCAGGCTCGGCGGAGTCATCGTCGGGAAGGCGATCTACGAGCGTCGGGTGGACGTCGGTGAGGCACAGGACCTGCTGGACCGCCTGGCGGCAGGCTGACCCCATGCACTACAAGCGTGTGATCCCATGTCTTGACGTCCACAGTGGCCGCGTTGTCAAGGGCACCGGTTTCGTGGACCTGCGTGATGCCGGAGATCCCGTCGAGCTGGCCAGCCGCTACGACCGCGCCGGTGCCGATGAGGTCGTTTTCCTCGACATCACTGCAACCTCGGACCGGCGTGACACGGTTGTCGAGCTGGCACGCGCAAGCGCCGATGAGGTATTCATCCCGTTCACGATCGGCGGCGGGATCCGTTCGGTGGCCGACGCGCAGGCCGTCCTCGACGCAGGGGCCGACAAGGTATCGGTCAACTCGGCCGCCCTCGCTCGCCCGGATCTGCTCGATGACCTTGCGGCCCGCTTCGGGGCGCAGTGTGTCGTGGTCGCGATCGACGCGAAGCGGGACGACGTAAACGATCGATGGGAGGCCCACGTCGCCGGCGGGCGCACTCCGACCGGCCGCGACGCCGTGGCCTGGGCGGTCGAGGCGACCGAGCGTGGCGCCGGCGAGATTCTCCTGACAAGCATGGACCGCGACGGCTCGACGGCCGGATATGACCTCGAGCTGACCGCTGCGGTTGCGGGTGCCGTGAGCGTGCCGGTGATCGCATCCGGTGGCGCTGGAACCCTCGATCATCTGGTCGAGGCGCTGAGTGTCGGTGCGGACGCGGTCCTGTGCGCGTCAATCTTCCATTACGGCCAGCACACCGTTGAGGAGGTCAAACGCCACCTCGCGAACGCCGGCATTGCCGTGCGCGAGGTGGCGCAGACCTAAACTGAAGGGCCGCTATGCGGCTTCTTCAACGTACCCGGCCGCTGCGCAAGCATCGCAATACGCGGCGGGAGGGACGCGGGGCTCATAGCAGCCAGGACGGCAGCAGGTGGACGACCGCTTGGGCCTGCCCCGACCAATACGGGCAGCGGCGGCGTCCTTGAGCTCTTCGCGCATGCGGTCCAATTCGGCCGCGTGCGTGGCACAGAAGCGACGACCCTTGAGAGCCGGCTCCTGGCAGTGACTTCCACTTCGACAACGCATAGACCAATTAGGGTACCATGTCCGTCCCGCTCGCGCCAGCGGTCGTTGGTCTACGCTCTATTTTATGGCCTGTCCGATCAACAGCCTTGTTTGGGCGACGGACATCGACGTCCTGAGCCTGGACCACACCGTCAGGCGGTGTGACGGTTACTGGGTCATCCAGTCTCCCAGCAACCCGACCTTCTGGTGGGGGAACTTCCTGCTGTTCGACGAGCCGCCCGGGCGCGGCGACGGCGAGCGCTGGGAGGCGCTCTTCGAAGTCGAGAACAGAGGTCGGCCGGAGGTCACTCATCGCTCGCTCGCCTGGGACTGCACGGACGGTCGCATCGGAGACGCCGAGTGGGAGCTGTTGACGCGCCGCTACGAGCTCGAACGCACAGCGGGGCTCGTGGCCGCTCCGGACCAGATCCATCCCCACGAGCGCGCCAACCGTGAGGTTGAGGTGCGCGCGTTGGACCCGAGACCAGGCCGCGACGAGGACCTCTGGCGCGCGGCGATGGACGTCTGGCTGGCCCAGACCGCTGATGATCAGGAGTCCGATGAGTATCGGGCCAGGTTTCTGCGCCGGCGCCAGGACGGCCTCAGGCAGCTGTTCCAGCCGGGAGGGCGCGGCTCCTGGTACCTGGCACTGGCTGATGGCCGGGCGGTCGGAGGGCTCGGGATCGTTGTTACCGGTGGACGCGCCCGCTTTCAGACGGTCGACACGCTCGAGGAGCACCGTGGAAAGGGCATCGCGACAAGGCTTGTCGCCGGAGCGGCCTCACACGCCGCCGCAGCACACGAGATCGATCATTTCGTGATCGCAGCCGACCCCGACTACCACGCGATCGGGATCTACGAATCGGTCGGCTTCAGCCAGGCTGAACTGGTGGTCGGCGCGCTGCGCAAGCCGCAGGCCAGTGCCGCCTGAGCTAAGACGGATACTCGCTGCGTGCGCGGTAGTGCGCGGCAGCGGGCAGTCCGAGTTCACGTAGCTGCTGGCTGATCACATCGCCGCGGCCGAGCCCGTCGGGGTCCTCCTGATAGGCGAGCCTCCATGGCCGTGAGCGCCTCCTGGTGTGAGCCGCGGGCCACTGCGTCGGCCGCGACCAGGTCGAGCAGCGCGAGATGGCGATAGTGCACCTGGTCACGCGTGTCCGCGCACCATTCTGCGTATGGATCCGCGGGCAGGAGCGGCCCGGTTCGCAGCGCCAGCGCCCCGTATGCGAGCTGGACGGCGCGCGCACCCCGGGCACCACGAACCCGGTTGCCGGCCGCCAGAAACTCTCTGACGTCGACCCAAGCCGGAAGCAGCCGCAGCGTGTCGCCGTCGCGGATGATCAGATCGCCCGCGCTTGCTCGTAGGCGTGTGAGCACCTGTCGGAGTCGCTGTCTGGCCGCGGCCGGGGTTGCGTCCGGAAAGAAGGCCTCGAGCACCACGTCCACCGGCAGGCCGTGCTCGTGGAGGGCCAACAGACGCACGAGTTCGCCCGGCATCCCCGGCGGCAGGGTCAGATGGGCGCCGGTCGCGTCCCGCACGGTGGTGGTTCCGAATAGCCTCACCAGCAGCGGTCGGCCGGCGAGCAGCTGCTCTCTGGCGGGGGCGGACCCCGAGAGCTCCGCCAGGGAGGCCAGAGCCGCGACGATCTCAGGTTCCCCGGCGACGGCGATCTCGACTGTGCCGCAATCCTGGGCCTGCGCAAGTGCGCGTGCAGCAAGCGTGCCGGCGCCCTCCCGGCCTGCGCGGAAGGTGGCCCAGGCGGTCAACAGCGTATGGCGCCAGATGACCCGCTTCTCCAACCAGATGCCGCGCGCCAGCTCCTGAAGCTCCTCGAGCGCCTTGCCTGGGTCTCCCGATCGGGCGCGCAGCACCGCAGTGGTCTGCATCACCTCCTCGTTGCCCGCTCCGGCGCGTTCGCGGCAGCGTTCCAGGTAGGACTCTGCCTGCTCGCTCAGTCCGACGCGATCAAGCAGTTCGGCGGCCTCGAGCAGAAAGGACCAGCCGATGTGCGTCTCGAACCACTCGAGCCTGGCCGCCTCGCGTTCGGCCTCATGCAGAAGTCGCTCGGTCGCGCGCGCGTCTCCGCGGCTGGCTGCGATTCGCGCGCGACCCGTTGTCACCTCGGCGCGCACCTTCTCGATGCCGTCACGCTCCGCCAGTTCGGCGGCACGGGCCAGAACCTGTTCGGCGCGCTCGAACTCGCCCAGGTCGATCAGGACGTCCGAGTACGGCGTCAGGGCGCCGGGCAACCTGTCGCTGTCGGGCTCGTATGTGGCGAGCGCCTCACGGATGAGCGCCTCCGCTGCGACGAGATCCCCGTACTGGTAACAGGCTGAGTAGCCGCGCCGCAGCAGTGCTGAGCCCTGCCACTCGCGGTTGCCAAGCGCTGCGAAGCGTTCGGCGGCCTCGGCGAAGGCGCGGTGTGACTGCCGGGTCGCCTCGTCGGTGCCGATCCAGGCCAGCGCCTGCCCGCTCGCCAGCATCGCGCGGCCCAGCGCGATCTGGTGGCGGGCATCCGCCTCGTTGGTCACGGCCGCGACGAGCGTCTGCGCCTCATCGAGACGCCGCTCACGACCCGCATCGATCGCCTGCTCCGCCAGCAGTTCCAGTCGCCAGTCCCGGCCTTCCGGCGGGTCCCCGAGCGAGGTCTCCGCGATCAGCTGCGAGAGGCGATCGAGTGCGGCGGCGCGCTCTGCATAGCGCGCCCAAGGCTCGAGGTCCCATGCGTGCTCCAGCAGCGCCGAGGGCGAGGTGATGGCCGCCAGCTCGGCGTCCGTGAGTTGCGGGGGCGCGGGCACCCCCTGAATTATCAGGGTTTGCCTGGGCGCTTGACGCAGAGCGCGCCGGCCCGAAGCGCAACGCGTACCGGTCGGCGGAGGCGCTACTTCGTCGGCACGAGCTTGTAGAGCACGTACCGACCCATCAGGAAGAGCGCGTTCGGGTTCGCGATCACCGTCGTGTAGGAGCCGTCCTTGAACGAGAACACCTTGGCGCCGGTGCGGGCGTTGAACCCGTAGCTTCCAGGGCTGTAGACGGTCGATACGTAGACGACGTTATTGATGTCGGTTGCGGAGCCTGAGATCGATCCGCCGACGTTGGCCGTCCAGCGTGTCGCGCCGGTCTGAGCGTTGAGCGCCCAGAGGTCATCGTTGTAGGAGCCGATGTAGACGGTCGGCCCGAGGCCCGGTGTGTCCGCCACCGCCGGACCCGAGTAGGCGTAGCCGCCGAGGCTGGTCGACCACGCCTCAGTCCCGTCCTTGAGCACGAACGAGTACGCCTCGCCCGAGTTGTTGCCCACATACACGCGGCCGAACGCGATCGCCGGGGTGGAGTAGAACTCGCCTCCGGGGCTCTGTGACCAGTTCTGATGGCCGGTCTGGGCGTTGACGGAATAGAAGGTTCCGCCATAGTTGCCGAAGTAGAGGCTGCCGCCCGAGTAGGCGGGTCCGGCCTTGATCGGGCCGCTCGTCGGCAGCGACCAGTTCTCATGACCGGTGAGCACGTTGAGCGAGTACAGCGTGCCGCCCTGGGAACCGAAGTAGACGGAGTTACCGACGACCACCGGTGATGACTCGGTGCCGCTTGACACCGGGAATTTCCAGAGGATGTGGCCGCTGCTCATCGATATCGCGACGAGCTCGCCGTCGAAGCTGTCGATCGAACTGCTGGCCGTGGACAGCACGGTCACGAACATGCGGTTGTGCGCCGGATCAAGTGCCGGCGTTGAGGCCGAGCGCTTGCCGACGTGCGTTATCCACACCTGCTTGCCGGTCGCGATGTTGACCCGCTTGGCAGTCGCGCCGCCGTCGAAGAAGTAGAGGCCGTTCCCACGGATCGTCGCCGGGAATTCGAGCAGTGCGTTGCCGCCGAACGACCAGGCGGTCTTGAAGGGCGGGTGCAGCGATGCATCTCCGGTGAAGTCGCGAGGCCGGGTCTTACCGCCACCGTAGAACGGCCATGTGAAGGTGTTCACGTGCACGATGGCCTTGGTTGTGGTGGTCGTCGTTGTGGTCGGGGGGACGAACGCCGCGGTGGTATTGACCGTGTTCTTCGACTTACTCGACTCGTAAATCGCGATGCCGGCGACGACGATGGCAACGACTACTGCGACCGCGGCAAAGATCCACGTGCCGCGATTGGACCGGGGAAGATGCATCAGGCACGCAGGGTAGTCATAAGCGAAGATGGACGCGTGGAAAAGCGTCTCAACGAGGTTCTGGGGAACGAACTGTTGGCGCGCGCGCGGGCCTGTGCGGCCATCGGCGACGTGGTCGCCGCCGCACAGGAGCTGCCCGCCAGTGTCTACCTGGTGGGAGGCACGGTCAGAGACCTGCTTCTGGAGCGAGACTTCCTTGACGTAGATCTGGCGATCGATGGTGATGGGCTCGTGCTGGCCACGGCAATCGGCTCGCCCGAGCCGATCAGTGAGTCGCGGTTCAGCACGCTCAGGGTCGTCCGTGACGGCGTGCGATATGACATCGCGCGTACGCGCAGTGAGCGATACGCCCATCCGGGCGCGCTCCCGGCGGTCGAGCCTGCATCTATCGCCGAGGATCTGATGCGCCGCGACTTCACGGTCAATGCGATCGCACTCGGCCTGACGGGAGAGGACGTTGGAACCCTGCTGGCGGCTCCCGCCGCGCTCGAGGACCTCGAGCACCGCCAGCTGGCGGTGCTGCACGAGGCCAGCTTCGAAGACGACCCGACCCGGCTCCTGCGCCTGGCCCGGTATGCCGCGCGGCTCGGCTTCACCGTCGAGCCAGGTACCCGGCAGCTGGCCGCGAACGCAGCCGAGAACGGCGCGCTAGACACGATCAGCGGCACCCGCATCGGCAATGAACTTCGGCTGCTCGCGTCCGAGCGTGATCCGGTCGCAGCCTTCGAGGCCGCCACCGACCTGGGCCAGCCGTGGACGATCGATGGGGCGCTTGCCAGAAGAGCTCTCGGGCTTCTGCCTGCCGACGGCCGCAGGGAGATCGTCGTGCTCGCGACCGTCACGCTTGGGGACGACCTCGACGGACTCGGCTTCACAGCCACCGACCGCGACGCGATCATGGAGGCCCGTACACGGGCGCCGGAGCTCGCCGCGCGCCTCGCGGGCGTGCGCTCCAGCTCCGAGATAGCGCGGGTCGTGGGCGGCGCTGGAGTGGCGACGGTGGCGCTCGCGTCAGCGCTCGGGCCATCGGCGGGACCTGAGCGCTGGCTTCACGAGCTCAGGCAAATGGCGCTTCAGATCAATGGCGACGACCTGCGGCGAGCCGGAGTTCCCGAAGGGCCCGCGATCGGCCGCGGGCTCCAAGCAGCGCGGGACGCGATGTACGACGGGTCCGCCACAGATCGTCAATCGCAGCTCGCCGTGGCGCTCACCGGTGCCGGGTAGCCTCGTCGAGACAGTGCAGCTCCCGGAGCCCTTTCACGACCTCGACGGCCAGATCGCAATCGACCTGCCGGGCGCCCGGGCCGTGTTCACCACAGGCAGCTCGGGTGACGTGCGCGAGACGCTGCCGGCGATCGGACAACGCCTGGGCGTCAACCCGGTGCGCCCGAGGCAGGTCCACGGCAGCGCGGTGGCGACAGTCATGGACACCGGGGCGGACACTGAGGCCGACGCGCTGTTCGCGACGGCACCGGGCCTCGCGCCGACGGTCATCACAGCCGACTGCGTCCCGATCGTCGTTGCGGGCGGGGGAGTGGCTGCGGCGATTCATGCAGGCTGGCGCGGCTTGGCCTGCGGTGTGATACCCAACACCGTCACGAGGCTGCAGGCGCATACGGGTGGGACGAACGCAATCGCCTTCAGCGCCGCGATCGGACCGGCCGCGGGCGCCTGCTGCTACGAGGTGGGTCCAGAGCTGCACGAACGGTTCATCGGCTTCACCAACGGCCGCAATCTCGACCTCTGCGCGATCGCCCGATCACAGCTGCAGGAGGCGGGGGTCACGACGATCCATGACTGCGCGACCTGCACGATCTGCAGCACCGACCCCGAGCTCTTCTCCTACCGGCGCCAGGGGGAGGCCGCCGGCCGCCAGGCGCTGATCACATGGTTGACCTGATCCACGATCTCAGGGCCGAGGACGTCCGCCGCAACCTCGAGCTTGTGCAGGAGCGGTTGCAGGAGACTGGCCGCAGACCGGGGGAGGTACAGGTGATGGCAGCCGTCAAGTATCTGCCGGAGGAGGAGCTCGGTGCGCTGGTGCAGGCCGGAATCACCCTCGCGGGGGAAAACCGGGCCCAACAGCTGCTCGAAAAAGCCCCCGCGCACCCGGAGTTGACATGGGACTTCATCGGTGCGCTTCAGAGCCGGAAGGTCGCGCAGCTGCTTCCGCACGTGCGCTATATCCACTCGGTCGCATCCGACTCGGCGCTCAGACAGCTCGCCAAACACGGAACCCCGGAGACGAAGGTCCTGATCGAGGTGAACGTTGCCGGCGACGACAACAAATCCGGCGTCGTCCCGGATCAGCTCGCGGCATTTCTGGAGCGGTGCCCGGTCGAGGTGGTCGGGCTGATGACGATGCCGCCGCTGGCAGCCGATCCGGAAAGCAGTCGCCGCCATTTCGTGGCGCTGCGTGAGCTCGCGCAGCGCCATGGCCTACGCGAGCTTTCGATGGGCACGAGCCAGGATTACGCGGTCGCGGCCGAGGAGGGGGCGACGATCATCCGGCTCGGATCTGTCCTATACCGTCCAATAGCGGCATAATCAGAGTCCGCGGCCCGCTGAACGTGTGGCCGGCAGGGAAATCAGAGGGAAACCCGAACCTCCAACCGATATGGCATTTCGCGATACATGGCATCGGACGCTCGTCTACTTCGGCCTGGCCGAGGACGACGCGTACGAGGACGATTACGAGCCCTACTCGGAACCGGAGGTCCAGATGCAGGACAGCTATCGGGATCGGCCCACGGTCCGACGCCTCGACGACCGCCCGCGGCGCCGTCGTGACGAGTTCGACGACATCTTCGCCGACGATGACGGCGACCGCCGGACCACGGTTCTGCGACCGGTCGCCACGCGCGGCAATGGCCGCGGCTCAAACGGCAGCGACGTGCGCGTGCACTTCGTAGCGCCCAAGAATTTCAACGACGCGCAGGACGTGGCCGACAAGTTCAAGGACGCGATTCCAGTGATCCTCAACCTGCAGGCCGCCGACTCCGATCTCTCCAAGCGCCTGATCGACTTCGCGAGCGGCCTCACCTACGCCCTGGACGGAGGCATGCAGCGGGTGGCCGACAAGGTCTTCCTGCTGACCCCGCAGAACGTCGAGGTCTCCGCAGAGGAACGCGCGAGGCTGATCGAGAAGGGCTTCTTCAACCAGTCCTAGGGCCTGTGCCCGTGCCGCTCGGCGGGCGGGCCTAGGTCCCGCGGCACTGCAGGTAGGCTTCACGCCCATGAGGGTCGGGTTCATCGGCGCAGGAAACATGGCCCGTGCGATCGCGCGCGGTTGGGGTGAGCCCGTGCTCTGCACCGACGGCGGCTCCGGGCGCGGCCAGGCGCTGGTTGACGAGCTTGGAGGGGAGCGCCTCGGGTCCAACCGCGAGCTCGCCGAACGCGTGGAGCTGGTCGTCCTCTGCCACAAGCCCTATCACCTCGATGCCGTCGCCGATCAGCTGCGCGGACTGCAGACACCGATCGCATCGGTGCTCGGAGCGACCCCGACGCCAACGCTGCAGGCGGCATACCCACAGAGCCAGGTGTTCGCGCTGATGCCGAATACGCCGGTCGAGATCCGCCAGGGGGTCGTCGTGTATGCGCAGCGCGACGATCCAGACGGGATCGATGGCGCGCTCGAGTCAGCGGTGCTGGCCAGGTTCGGCCGCCTGGGCAGGGTCGTGGCCGTGCCGGAGCGGCTGCTGGGCGCCGCCACGGCGATATGCGGCGTGGGACCGGCCTACAACGCGCTGCTGGCCGAGGCACAGGTCGATGCCGGCGTTCGGCACGGTCTCGGCGCGGTGCTCGCGGCCGAGCTCGTCACCGCCACCATGAGCGGCTCAGCCGCACTGATCGAGGCCAAGGGGCATGACACACTCGCGGTCCGCCGCGAGGTGACCTCGCCCGGCGGATCGACGGCGCGGGGCCTTGACGCGCTTGAGCGCGCCGGCCTGCGGACCGCCTTCCAGGATGCGATCGATGCGGTGGTAACGCCGGACAAGCGACCCTGAGGATGCTTCTCGAGGCCGTCACCCGAGCCAACGCCGCGAACTTCGTGCAGGACCTGTTCGACGTCTACATCGCCCTGATCCTGATCTACATCCTCACGAACCTCGTGTTCTCGTTCGGGGCGCGGCCGCCGTACTGGCGCGCGCTCGATGCGGTGCTGGCCTTTCTGCGCGACGTCTCAGAGCCGTTCCTCGGCCTCTTCCGGCGACTGATCCCCGCGGTCGGCAGCATCGACCTGAGCCCGATGCTGGCGATCCTGGTGCTGATCGTGGCTCGCCAGATCCTCGTCAACCTGATCAGTGGCTGACGCCGCGCGCCGTCGCGCCGCGCTGCGCGCGGCGCTCGTGTTCGTGTTCGTGGTTGCGCTGGATCAACTGACCAAACACACCCTGGGCACGTGGATCGAGCCCGGGCAGGTTCGCCACATGGTCCCGGGCGTGACGCTCGTGTACGTGCGCAACACCGGCGTCGCGTTCAGCTTCCTGGCCGGGACCGGTGCACTCGTGTACGTGGTGACCGCAATAGCCCTGGTGGCGCTGGTTACCTTCATGCTCGTGAGGCCCACAAAGCGGCTGCTCTGGCTGCCGACCGGAATGCTCGTCGGCGGTGCTGTCGGCAACCTCATCGACCGTGTCGGCAGCGGCTCGGTGATCGACTTCATCAAACTCCCGCACTGGCCGGCGTTCAACGTCGCCGACATGTCGATCACCTTTGGTGTGATCATCCTCGTGTTTGTGATCGAGCGTGGTGAGGATGGCTGAGACCGAGTGGGAGGGAGCCGTCGGGCCCGAGGCGGCAGGGCTGCGGCTCGACCAGTTCCTCGCGGAGCCACTCGGCTCGCGGGCCCGCGCCGCCCGGCTGATCGGGGCCGGGCTCGTGACCGTGGACGGCCGCAACGTCCAGAAGCGCCGTGCTGTGGCCGCCGGCGAGGTGGTCGTCGTCAAGGCCGAGCCGCTCGGGCGGGCTCCGGTCAGCGGACCGGAGCCCGCACTGTTCGAGGTCGCATACGAGGACGACTCCCTGATCGTGGTCGACAAGCCCTCCGGGGTGGTGGTGCACCCCGCACGCGGGCATGAGACCGGAACGCTGGCCCAGGCGCTCGCCGATCGTGCCGTCGGCGGTGATGATCCGTACAGGACAGGGATCGTGCACCGACTTGACCGAGACACGTCCGGGCTCCTGGTCGTGGCAAAGAGCGAGAAGGCGCATCGCGCATTGAAGGATCTGCTCGAGGCGCGCCTCCTGCGACGCGAATATCTGACCCTGGTGGAGGGCATTCCTCCAGCGCACTCGGGCACGATCGACGCGCCGATCGGCCGCGATCGTCGCGACCGCGTTCTGCATTCGATCGACACCGACAGCCCGCGTGAGGCCCGCACCCACTTCGAGCTGATCGAGCCGCTTGGCACATCGACGCTGTTGCGGGTGTCGCTGGAGACGGGTCGAACCCATCAGATTCGCGTGCATATGAGCGCGATCGGGCATCCGGTGGTCGGCGACCGTGCCTACGGCGGCCCGTCGTGGTTCGGACTCGATCGCCAGTTTCTGCACGCGGCACGGCTTGCCTTCCCGCACCCCGTGAGCGGTGAGGAAGTCGACGTCAGCTCGCCACTACCCGCGGATCTCGAGGCCGCGCTGACGCTCGCACGCCTTCACGGCTCCTGAACTACACTGTTGGCCGTTCTATTACCGACCCTCCGCAGGGGCCGGGTCGCGCCCTGCTCCGGCAAAGCCCCGGAGTCGTGACCACAGATCGGCCCGCGGTGCGTATTGCAAATTTCATCAAGGGAGTTACAAGTGGCTCAGGTGGGCATTCGAGAGCTGCTGGAGGCCGGCGTGCATTTCGGCCACCAGACGCGCCGTTGGAATCCGAAGATGCGGCGGTTCATCTTCGGCGAGCGCGACGGCATCTACATAATTGATCTGCAGCAGACCGACGCGCTGCTGCAGCAGGCTCAGAACTTCGCCTCGGAGATCGCCCGTCGCGGCGGCACGGTGATGTTCGTCGGCACCAAGAAGCAGGCGCGAGACGCCGTCAAGGACACGGCCGAGGCGGCCGGCATGCCGTATGTCAACCACCGCTGGCTCGGTGGACTGCTGACCAACTTCCAGACGATCTCCGGCCGCATCAAGCGTCTGCACGACCTCGAGCGCTACGAGTCCGAGGGGCAGCTGCAGCTGCTGCCGACTCGTGAGCGGATGGCGGCGCAGGCTGACCTCGCGAAGCTCCGCGCAAACCTCGGCGGTGTCAAGAACATGCAGCGCCAGCCCGACGCGGTGTTCGTGATCGACCTCAAGACCGAGGCGATCGCCGTCAAGGAGGCCCAGCGGCTGCGAATCCCGATCATCGGTCTGGTCGACACCAACTGCGATCCCGAGGGGATCGACTTCGTGATTCCCGGCAACGACGACGCGATCCGGTCGTGTGCAGCGATCACGCGCGCCATCGGCGACGTCGTTTCGGAGTCGCATGCGGCCTTCCGTGCCGACGAGGAGCGCGCCCGGCTCGAGCGCGAGCGGCGCGAGGCCGAGGAACGCGCCAAGCGTGAGGCCGAGGAGGCCGCGCGCCGCGCCGCGGAAGAGCAGGCTCGTGCCGAGGCCGCGGCCGCCGCTGCTGCGGAGGCTGAGGCGAAGGCCGCCGCCGAGGCCGAAGCTGCTGCTGCAGCTCAGGCACAGGCCGTCGCTGCCGCTGAGGCTGAGGCGAAGGCCGCCGCTGAGGTCGCGGCCGCTGCGCCGGCCACTCCGACCGAGGCGCCCGCGGCTGAGGCGCCAGCTTCGCCCACTCCGGCCGAGGCGCCCTCCGCGAGACGCGGCACCCGCTCGAGGAGCCCACGACCGCTGAGGCGGCTGCCGCCACCGAGACGACGACTCCGACTCCCGAGGAGAACGCATGAGTGCAATCACCGCTTCAGACGTCAAGGCCCTCCGCGACCGCACCGGCGCGGGCATGATGGCCTGCAAGAACGCCCTCGCCGAGGCCGATGGAGATCTGGATCAGGCGATCGAGCTGCTGCGTGCGCGTGGTGAGGCTCAGGCGGCCAAACGAGCTGGCAACGAGGCCTCTGAAGGCACGGTCCAGAGCTACCTTCACAACGCCGGCGGCAAGCCGATCGGCGTACTCGTCGAGGTTGACTGTGAGACGGACTTCGTGGCGCGCAACGACGCATTCGTGGCCTTCGCCAAGGACCTCGCCCTGCACATCGCCGCGTCGCCTTCGACGCTGGCCGTCAGCGAGGACGAGGTTCCCGCCGAGGATCGTGAGCGCGAGGTGCGGATCGCGACCGAGCAGGCGGCTGATCGCCCTGAGAACGTTCGCGAGCGGATCGTGCAGGGGAAGGTCGACAAGTGGCTCGACGAGGTCGTGCTGCTGCGCCAGGAGCACGTCAAGCACGAGGGTCAGAAGATCGAGGATCTACGTGCCAAGCTGGCCTCCGACACCGGTGAGAATGTCGTGATCCGGCGGTTTGCCCGCTTCGCCATCGGCGCCTAGGACCCGACCGAGACGTGAGCACCACGAGCACAGATGCGGCGCCTGCCTACGGGCGGGTGCTGCTCAAGCTCTCAGGCGAGGCGCTGATGGGCGAGCGCGACTACGGCACCGATCCGGAACGCGTCCAGGCTGTGGCCCAGGAGATCGCGGCGATCCACAGACGTGGGGTGGAGGTCGCGGTTGTGGTCGGCGGTGGCAACATCTACCGCGGACTCGAGGCTGCTGCGCGGGGCATGGACCGGGCCACCGGCGACTACATGGGGATGCTTGCGACCGTGCTGAATGCCCTGGCGTTGCAGGACGCACTCGAAAAGGGGGAGATCCCCACCCGTGTGCAATCCGCGATCACGATCTCAGAGGTCGCCGAGCCATACATCCGCCGTCGCGCGGTGCGCCACCTGGAGAAGGGTCGAGTCGTGATCTTCGCGGCCGGGACCGGCAACCCGTTCTTCACCACGGACACGGCCGCCGCCCTACGTGCCGCCGAGGTGCACGCCGAGGTGATTCTGATGGCCAAGAATGGGATCGAGGGCGTGTACACCGCTGACCCCGCCAAGGACCCGGACGCACGCTTCATCCCCGAGATCACCCACAAGCAGGCGCTCACCCAGGGCCTGCAGGTGATGGACTCGACGGCGTTCGCGCTGTGCATGGACAACAACCTGCCGATCATCGTCTTCAACATGGCCGACGGCTCAAGCATCAACCGGATAGTGTCCGGGGAACGCGTGGGCACCCTGGTGAAGACATGAGTGAAGACGATCTCGTATCGGGTCTGCTCGACGACGCGCGCGAGCGGATGCACAAATGTGTGGAGTCGACCAGGCATGAGTTCGGGTCGGTGCGGACCGGTCGCGCCAGCCCGGCCCTGCTCGACCGCATCAGCGTCGACTACTACGGAGCGGCGACGCCGCTGAAGCAGCTCGCCACAATCGGTGCGCCCGAGGCCCGGCTGCTTTCGATCCAGCCCTACGACAAGAGCTCGATCAAGTCGATCGAGAAGGCGATCCTCGAGTCCGACGTCGGATTGACGCCGTCCAACGACGGTGCGGTGATCCGGCTGATGCTGCCCGAGCTGACCGAGGAGCGCCGCAAGGAGCTCGTCAAGGTGGTCCGCGGGATCGCGGAGGAGGGCCGCGTGGCGATTCGCAACGTGCGCCGCGACGTCATGCACGATCTGCGCGAGCTCAAGGAGGAGGGTGAGATCGGCGCCGACGACGAGCATCGCGCCGAGACAGAGCTGCAGAAGGTCACCGACTCGCGCGTCACCGAGCTCGACGAGCTGCTGAGGGCCAAGGAAGAAGAGATCCTCGAGGTCTAGTCGTGGCGGGCGCTGCGCCAGATCCGGGCGCCGATGGCCCGCGCTATGTCGCGATCATCACCGACGGCAACGGCCGCTGGGCCAGACAGCGGGGACTGGCCGCGATACGCGGCCACGAGGCCGGTGCGGACGTCGTCAAGGCCCGATTGCGTGACGCTGTCAGCTTCGGTATCAGCCAGCTGACGGTGTACTCATTCTCGACCGAGAACTGGAACCGCTCGAAGGCGGAGGTCAGCGGCCTGATGCGGATGTTCGCACGGCGGATCGACGCTGAGACGCCCGAGTTGAAGGCCGAGGGCGTTCGCATGCGCTTCATCGGCCGCCGCGATGCGCCTGTCTCGGCGCGGCTGATCGAGAAGATGCAGTGGGCCGAGGCCGAGACCGCCGCCAACGACCGGATCACGCTGTTCGTCGCTTTCAACTACGGTGGTCGTGCGGAGATTCTCGACGCCGCCCGCGCCTTCACGGGTGGGGATGAGGAGGATTTCCGTCGCCTCCTCTACGCACCCGACATGCACGATCCTGATCTGATCATCCGCACCAGCGGCGAGAAGCGCATCTCCAACTTCCTGACCTGGCAGTCCGCATACTCGGAGTTCGTCTTCCGCGACGAGCTCTGGCCCGACTTCACGCGTGAGGCGTTCGCGGCGAGCATCGCGGAGTTCACATCGCGCCAGCGTCGCTTCGGGGGACGTTGATGCCGCAGGCCCGCAGGAGGCAGGCGGCCGGGCAGCCGCGCAAACGCTCAGACCTGCTCGCCAGGACAGCTGTGGCGGTGCCGGCGGCGATCCTTGCCGTGATCTTCGTCGATATTGGCGGGGTCGGCTGGATGCTGCTGATGGCGGTGCTCGCGTGCATCTGCCTCAGCGAGCTCTACACGATGCTGCCGGATTGGCGTCCGGTGCCGATCGTGGGCTTTGCGGTCGCTGCCGGTATGTGCGTGGCCGCGCGCTACGGGACGCTCGGAGCCGTGGTCGGCGTCGCCCTGCTGTCGGCCCCACTGGTGTTCCTGGCGGTGCTGGCCCGAGGCCAGAGCTCGGGGGCAACCCTGACGATCGCCGCGACGCTCCTGGGGGTGATGTGGATCGGGTTCGCGTTTGCGCACGCGGTGCTGCTCAGACAGACCCCCCACGGCGGCGCCATCCTGATCGACGTGATGGTCGGAACCTTCCTCGGGGACACCGCCGCCTACCTGGGTGGACGGCTGTTCGGTCGGCATCCGCTGGCGCCGACCGTCTCGCCGAAGAAGACGATCGAGGGCCTCGCCTGCGGGGCGCTGGTGGCGATCATCGCCGTGGTCGTGGCCGGCCTCTACCAGGAGGCCTGGCTGTCGCACGGGACGGCGCTGCTGCTCGGCATCGCGGTGGCGGTCCTGGGGCCGATCGGCGACCTGTTCGAATCGCTGATCAAGCGTGACGCCGGAATCAAGGACGCCGGCAGGATCTTCGGAGCCCATGGTGGCGCCCTTGACCGGCTCGATGCGATCATGTTCACGGTAGTGGCCGGGTACTACATCGCGATCAGCGTTCCGCGCTAGGGATTCCATGTCGCGGCGGCTCGTGATCCTCGGCTCCACCGGCTCGATCGGGACGCAGGCGCTCGACGTTGTCGTGAGAAGCCAGGGTGAGCTTGAACTCGTCGGCTTGAGTGCGGGCACCGACTGGCAGGCGCTGATCGAGCAGGCGAAGAGATTCGGTGTCAGGCGGATCGCGCTCGCCGACCGTGATGCGGCGGCCCGTGCGGAGGAGGCCTGGACCGACGGCGAGGTGCTGGCGGGACCGGATGGGCTCGTGGCGATGGTGACCGAGACCAATTGCGACATGGTGCTGAACGCGATCGTCGGCTCGGCGGGTCTGCTGGCAACGGTCGCGACACTCGGCGAGGGGACCGACCTCGCGCTCGCCAACAAGGAGTCGCTGGTGGTCGGTGGCGAGCTCGTCACGCAGCTCGCCGAGGCAACGGGCGCTGCGATCCTGCCTGTCGACTCCGAGCACTCGGCGCTGTTCCAGCTGCTCGCGGGCGAGCGCGCCGGTACGGTCGACCGTCTGGTGCTGACCGCGTCCGGTGGCCCATTCCGCGGCCGCAGCCGCGAGGAACTCGCGGAGGTGACCATCGAGCAGGCCCTGGCACACCCGACCTGGTCGATGGGCGGCAAGATCACGATCGACTCGGCGACGTTGATGAACAAGGGCCTCGAGGTGATCGAGGCCCATCATCTGTTCGGAACGCCCTACGACCAGATCGAGGTCGTCGTGCATCCGCAGTCGATCATCCACAGCCTGATCCAGCTGTGCGACGGCGCGACGCTGGCGCACCTCGGCTATCCGGACATGCGTGTACCGATCGCATTCGCGCTGCACCATCCGGACCGCTCTGAGGTGCCGTTGCCGGCGCTTGACCTGGCCGCCGTCGGAGCACTCACGTTCGAGCCGCCCGACAGTGACACGTTCACCTGTCTGCGACTGGCCCGGGAGGCGGGCATCGCCGGTGGGACCGCTCCCTGCACGCTGAACGCCGCCAACGAGGTGGCGGTTCATGCGTTCCTCTTAGGAAGGATCGCTTTCGTTGAGATCTCGCAGGTGATCGAGGAGACGCTGGCCACCATGCCCACCGAGCCGGTTCATTCATTTGATTCGCTTATGGACGCCGATCTGCGTGCCCGCGCGCTGGCATCCGGGATCGCGCAGCGGCTGTCAAACTGAGGATCGATGTCCTGGGCGCTCGCATTCGTCGGCTTCGCATTGCTGATCGTGCTGCACGAGGCCGGCCACTTCACGGCCGCGAAGGCCGTCGGCATGAGGGTCGAGCGGTTCTCGCTGTTCTTCGGGCCGATGTTCTTCAAGCGCCGGATCGGTGAGACGGACTATGGGATCGGCATGATCCCGCTGGGCGGCTACGTGAAGATCACCGGTATGAACTCGAACGAGTCGTTCGAGACACCTGAGATCGCGGCGCGCGCCTACATCAACCAGCCGGTGTGGAAGCGCATCGTCGTGATCGGCGCCGGCCCGGCTGTCAACCTGGTGCTCGCCTTCGTGCTCGCCTGGGTCTTCTTCCTCAGCGTGAATCACGACGTCCTCAACAAGCAGGGCCAGGCGATCTCGACAACCACCGTCGGTGCGATCGAGCAGGCCAGCCCCGCCGATGGCGCGCTGAAGCTGGGTGACAGGATCGTGTCCGTGGACGGCGTCAAGGGCGATCCCGACCAGATTCACGCCCAGATCGCGAAGCACACCTGTGCCGGCGGCTCACACGTCGACGGCTGCAGGGCGAGCACCCCGGCGACGATCGTGGTCAGCCGTGACGGTCAGCTGAAGACGCTGAGGCTGCGTCCACGGTGGAATTCCAGCGAGCGGACGATGCTGGTCGGCTTCAGCTTCAACACCAGGACGGCGCCCAATGGCATCCTCTATTCGGCCGGGCAGAGTGTGCAGGGACTGTGGCGTGTCGGCAAGCAGACCGTGACCGACATCGTCGAGATCTTCAAGCCCAAGCAGCGGGCGCAGCTGCACAGCATCATCGGCGCCTACAAGTACACGCAGGAGGAGATCGCGAGCGGCTGGTCCAGCGGCATCGAGATCATGGCGCTGATCTCACTCTCGCTCGGGATCATCAACCTGTTCCCGTTCCTGCCACTCGACGGAGGCCACATCTTCTGGGCTCTGGCCGAGAAGATCCGCGGCCGGAGAATCCCCCTCGCGACGATGGAGCGCGCCTCACTCGTCGGCATCGCGCTGATCGGCATCCTGCTGTTCGTCGGGCTCAGCAACGACATCTCGGCGATCGCCGGGAAGGGCCTCGGCGTCCACTGAGCCGCCGAGCGGGGTCGACAGCCTGATCCCGCGACCGACCTCGATCGCGCGAGCGAGCACCTCAACCGGGTGGTGGACGGCCGCTGGAGCGGAGAGTTCACGCAGATGTCGGGTCAGCTGATCGATGCAGACGTGATCTGCGCTCAGCACCAGATCAGCACCGGTCTCGATCACGGCCTGTGCCTGCCGGCGGCCCAGCGCCGCGGACGCGGCCGGCTGGGCGATGGGGTAGATCCCAGGTGCCCCACAGCAGGCGCCTGCGGCCTCCGGCAGCTCGAGCAGCTCGAGTCCCGGGATCGAACCGAGCAGGTCGCGCGGTGGCCCGGTGACGCTCTGACCGTGGCATAGCCGGCATGGGTCCTGATAGACGGCTCGAACTGCGAGGCGCCCCAGCACAGAGCGCCACGGCCGCTGCGCAAGGAGCTCATGGAGATCGACGGCCATTGAACTGAAGGCACGTGCTTCCGGCGTGCCCAGCAGGCGTCCGTAGTCCTTCAGGGCCACACCGCACGCCCCGGCGGTGGTGACGATATGGTCGACCCCGCCGACGGCCGCGAAGGCGCGGATCGTCGCCCGTGCGCGCTCGAGCCCACGATCGCGCTCGCCGACCTCGAGTTCAAGCGCGCCGCAGCAGTCCGGCAGCCGAGGAGCGATCACGTCATAGCCCTCGCTGCAGAGAACGCTGACCGCGGCGCGTTGAATCGGGCCGTGGGTCGCTCTCTCCCTGCAGCCGAGCAGCAGGCCGACGCGCCCGCGCGCCGTGCCTGAGGCGGGGGTGAAGTGAGGGATCGAGGCGCGCGGATCCAGGCGCTTCAACCGACCGGCGCGGGGAATCGCGGTCAGGGCCGCTCGGCGCCGGAGGCGTTCGGGGTTGGGGCGCTGGACATCGCGGTCGATCAGTGTCCGCGCCATGGCGAGCAGGTCCGGATAGGGGACGTCCTCAGGGCAGACCGTCATGCACGACATGCAGCCCAGGCAGGAGTCGATGTGGGTCGCCATCTCGGCGGTGACGGCGCCACCCGCATCAAGCGCGTCCTCGATCAGCACGATCCGGCCCCGCGGAGACTCCGCCTCCGTGCCCCACAACGTGTAGGTCGGGCAGGCCTCAAGACAGACGCCACAGTGGGTGCAACTCACGACCGACCTCAGATCCTGCCGGCGAACAGGCCGGGATTGCAGATGCCGGCGGGGTCCAGGCGGTGTTTGAGCTGGCGCATGAGCTCGAGCGCCGGGCCCTCGGGAGCGCCCCAGGGATCGATCGCCCCGCGCGAGGAGGCCGGCAGATCGAGGACCACCGCTGGGGCCCCTGCGGGGAGAGCCGCCCGAAGGATCGAGATAGTCGGCACGTTCACGGTCAGGTAGAGGATCCCGAGCGCCGCGCGACCGACGACCGTCGCCTGCGATCGGTCGGCCAGGGCAAGGACCGCCGGCAGCTCGTCCGGGGAAGCGTGGACCCTCACGACCGCGCGCTCCGCAGATCGCTGCCCCGCGCGTTGCCGCGCCCACAGTGAGGCGTCGTCGGCTCGCGTCTCAGTCCCCTCGAGCCCGGATCCCCGCATGCTGGCGGCCGCCGCCTCGGCCTCGAGGCTCGCCTCATCGCCGCCTGCCTGCGCGAGCAGTCCGCCGCGCCCGCCGCGCCATGCCAGATCGAGGCACTGGAGTCGCGGGTATGTCGTCGTCAGCATCCGCGCCGCCTCGCACAGCCGCTCCGGATCTGAGGTCGCGCCGAGGGCGGTCACGGTTCGCCCTGGCAACGGAGACAGTCGTACGTCGACGGCGAGGATTGCTCCGAGCGTTCCGAACGAGCCGCTGAGCAGGCGCGTCAGGTCATAGCCGTCCTGCTCGCGATCCCCGTTGGGGCCTGTCCGCACGAGTGACCCGTCGGCGAGTGCCGCGGTCATCCCGACCAGCTGGTCGGCGAGCTGGCCGTGGCGGTGGCTGAGCGGACCGCAATCGCCCGTGGCGACCACGCCGCCGACGGTTGCCGCGTGACGCTGGCCGAGGCCGAGCTGCGGGTCGGCGGCGAACATGAGGCCGGCGGCCGCGAGTCTGGTCTGCGCACGGACCAGCGGTGTGCCGGCAGAGAGCGTCGCCGTGCGTCGATCGTCGGCGATCACGACCCCGTCAAGGTGCGTGGTCTGCAGATGCAGCGCTCGCGGAGGCGTCGGATAGCCCCAGCCGAGCTTTGTGGCCCCACCGATGATCCGCACCGGGCGTTCGTTGGCCGCCGCTCCCGCAAGAGCGGCGGCCGCCTCGCCGTCGCTGCGCGGTGCTACCGCCTCGCTCATTGCTCGCGCACCGCCCGCAGCGTGATCGCGACGGCGATTCCGGCCCTTCCGCGCGAGCCGCGGAAGGCGCCCACCAGGTCATAGCCGGGGGCGTTGGCCTCGAGCCGCACCTGGCGGCCCTGCGGGTCGACCAGTTCGAGTGCGATCAGATCAGCGCTCCCCGCGTGCTCGGCGATGCGGCCGCCGACGGTCCCGACTGCGGGCTCGCCCGAAAGCCAGCGCCGATCACGAATCTGGGGCAGTGCTGCGGCCGGGACCCCGGGTTCCACCGTGATCTGATCACCGGCTCGGCTGAGCTCGATCACCCGCCGCATGCGGCTGAGGACGATCAGCAGCGTCCCGGCCCGTGGTTGGGCACCGCCCGTGACGCTGGTCCCGGCGCCGCGGACGCCGTAGGGCGTCTCGGTCGCTCTGCAGGCGGCCACGAGGCCGGCCACCTCGGCAGCGCTGCCCGGGAGGGCCGCTGCAAGCGGCAGCGGCCCACCACGTCTCTGCCCGTCCGATCGATAGACGGCCAGCACGGCGGGGGTGCTGACGACGTGATCCTCGCCGCAGATCAGGCGCGCACGAGCAACGATCTCATCAGCTGCCTGCATCAGTGAAGTTTCGCCGATGCGCGAATGTCTAGACTGCCTCGGGATGGCCTCGACGAACCAGATCGACGTCGGCGGCGTGCTGATCGGCGGCGGCGCGCCCGTTGCCGTGCAGACGATGACCAAGACCGAGACCGCGGACATCGAAGCGACGCTTGCCCAGATCCGGCGCGTCGCGGAGGCGGGAGCGGACCTGGTGCGCTGCGCGGTTCCGCGCGATCAGGACGCGGAGGCGCTCAAGACGATCGTGCTCCAGTCGCCGATTCCGGTGATCGCGGACATCCACTTCAACCACACGCTGGCACTCAAGGCGCTCGACGCCGGCGCCCACTGCATCCGCCTGAACCCCGGCAACATCGGTGGCCCGGAGAAGGTCGCCGAGGTGGCTGCGAAGGCCAAGGCGCTCGGCACGCCGCTGCGGATCGGTGTCAACTCGGGGTCGTTGCCGGCGCACCTGCGCGATCTCGAGTACGAGAACCCGGTTGAGGCGCTCGTCACGGCCGCGGTCGAGTTCGTCGAACTGATGGAGCGGCTCGAGTTCACCAACTTCAAGGTCTCGATGAAGTCGACCAGCGTGCCGAACACGATCGCCTCCAACCGCCTGCTGTCGGAGCGGATCCCGTATCCGCTGCACCTCGGCGTGACCGAGGCCGGTACGAAATGGTCGGGGTCGCTGAAGTCCGCCGTCGGGCTCGGCACGCTGCTGGCCGACAACATCGGCGACACGATCCGCATCTCGCTCTCCACCTTCCAGGCCGAGGAGGAGGTCAAGGTCGCATGGGAGATCCTCAAGGCGCTGCGGCTGCGGCGCCGGGGACCGGAGCTGATCGCGTGCCCGACCTGCGGCCGCCTCCAATTCGACATGGACACCGTCGTCGCCGAGGTCGAGAAGCGCCTGGAGGCCTATGAGGATCCGATCCAGGTGTCGGTGCTCGGCTGTGCGGTGAACGGCATCGGTGAGGCCCGCCACGCGGACTTCGGGATCACCGGTGCCAAGGACATGGGGATGATCTACGCGAAGGGCGAGGGGCTGAGGAAGGTGCCGACCGCAGAGCTGGTCGACGAGCTCTTCAAGGAGATCGACAAGTACTACGCAGCCGGCAAGACCGTCGTCCGGGATGAGGCGGCCGCCGCTGAGGCGGCGCGGTGGCTGGCCGAGAACGAGGACGACACCGCGATGACGCCGGAGCGGCTCGCGATGCTCGAGGCTGAGGCGGCCAGGGAGCCCGAGGCGGCCGCCAAGATGGACGAGGCGCTCTCACCCGTCGTAGGGCGCCGGTTCACTCGCACCTGATCGGTCTGCATCCGGCGTGGGCCGTTGCAGGGCAGGAGGTCCAATTGCGAGGGAGCCGATTATTACATCGAAGTAATAAGCGGCTCCCCCGGATTTTGGGTGCGTTGCCTATCCCGACGGTCCGGTACGAAACGGTGGCTACGCCGCGGCGAAGCGCTCCGCAACCTTGTCCCAGCTGATCACGTTCCAGATCGCAGCCAGGTATTCGGGACGGCGGTTCTGGTACTTGAGGTAGTAGGCGTGCTCCCAGACGTCGACGCCAACCAGCGGGGTCTTGCCGTCGATCAACGGCGTGTCCTGGTTCGGGGTGGAGATCAGCTCGACCCCGGCCGCGCCCTTGACCAGCCACCACCAGCCGGAGCCGAACCGGCCAACGCCTGCGGCGTTCGCCTTCTCCTGGAAATCGGAGAACGAGCCGAACGCCGAGTTGATCGCATCCGCGAGGGCGCCTGTCGGCTCGCCGCCGCCGTTCGGGCTGAGCGACTCCCAGAACAGCGTGTGGTTGTAGTGGCCCCCGATGTTGTTGCGGATGGCCGGTACGTCGAGCGCCGACTGTGAGGTGAGGATCTCTTCAGCGGTCTTGTCAGCCCACTGCGTGCCTTCGATCGCCTTGTTGCCGTTCGTCACGTAGGCGCCATGGTGCTTGTCGTGATGGATCTCCATTGTCTGCGCGTCGATATGCGGCTCGAGCGCATCAAAGGCGTAGGGGAGATCGGGAACTGTGAAGGCCATGCTCGCTCCTGTCTACGGGTTCTCTCTCGGTCTTTTCGTTCTATCAGAGCGACTCTGCCGCGGGCCGCGCGACGCCGTCGCGGAAGTGGCGGAGCGCCCTCGGCGCGCCCCGAAGGTACGCTTGCTCGCGATGCCGCGCCTATCCGAGTATCTGCTTCGCACCGAACGCGAGCCGCCTGCTGACGCGGAGGCGTTGAGCCACAAGCTGCTGGTGCGAGCGGGGCTGATCCGCCAGGTCGGCGCAGGCCTCTGGACCTGGATGCCGCCCGGCTGGCGCAGTCATCAGAGGATCGTTCAGATCATCCGCGAGGAGATGAACGCGATCGGCGGCCAGGAGATGCTGATGCCGGTGCTCCAGCCCGCCGAGCTCTGGCGGCGCAGCGGTCGCTACGACGTATTCGGTGAGGAGCTGTTCAAGCTCAAGGACCGCAAGCACGCCGACATGGTTCTGGGGCCGACCAGCGAGGAGGTAGTGACCACACACGCCTCGACCCTGATCCGTTCATACCGGGACCTGCCCCAGATCCTCTATCACTTCCAGACCAAGGAGCGCGATGAGCCGCGCCCGCGCGCGGCCGTGCTGCGGTCACGTGAGTTCGTGATGAAGGACTCATACAGCTTCGATCCCGACCCTGAGGGGCTCAGCGTCTCCTACGAGAAGCACGCGCGCGCCTACGACCGCATCTTCGATCGGTGTGGTTTGGAGTGGTACAGCGTCGAGGCGGACGTCGGCGCCATGGGCGGCATCGGCGCCCATGAGTACATGGCGCCCTGCCCGGCGGGCGAGAACGATGTGGTGCTGGCGCCGGGCTACGCCGCCAACCTCGAGGTCGCATCCGCGCAGGCTCAGGCCGTTCAGCTGCCGGTGGCGGCGGCTGAGCCCGAGGAGGTGCCGACCCCGGGGATGGCGACGATCGCGGCGGTGGCAACGGCGCTCGATCTGCCCGAGGGCGCGATGCTGAAGGCTTACCCCGTGGTGCTGGCTGACGGCGAGTTCGTGCTCGCGATGCTGCGTGGTGACCACAAGGTCAACGACATCAAACTCACGATCGCCCTGAAGTCGGCGTTCCGTCAGGCCACTGCGGCGGAGATTGAGGCGCGTCTGGGCCCGCCCGGCTCGATAGGGCCCGTGGGTGTGGGAGTCCGGATCCTGTTGGATGAGGCTGTCGTCACCGACGGGGGCGGCTACGTCGCCGGCGCCAACCGGCCCGATGCGCATCTGCGCAGCGTCGTCCCCGGGCGTGACTTCCAGTTTGAGCGCGGCGACTTTCGCAGTGTCGTCGCCGGCGACACGATCGGCGGCCGGCAGGTGCGGATCGAGCCTGCGATCGAGGTCGGAAACATCTTCAAACTCGGCACCCGCTACAGCGTGGCGCTGGGCGCCGGATACCTTGACAGGAGCGGGGCAACGCAGCCACTCTGGATGGGCTGCTACGGCATCGGACCGGCCCGGATCGCTGCCGCCGCGATCGAGCAGTTCGCCGATGACCGGGGCATCTCGTGGCCGCGCGCGATCGCGCCGTTTGACGTTCACCTGGTGACGCTGGGTAAGGATGGCTCGGAGGAACGCACGCTCTCCGATCGGCTCTATGGAGAACTCGAGGAGCAGGGCCTGAGCACGGTCTACGACGATCGCGACGCGGGTCCCGGCGAGAAGTTTGCAGACGCGGAGCTGCTCGGCTGTCCGCTCCGGCTGACGATCGGGCGCCGCACGCTTCAGGCCGGCGAGCTCGAGGTTCAGGTCCGCCGAGGGCAGGAGGCCCGTGCGCTCCCGCTTGAGGACGCGGCATCGGCGACGCTGGCGCTTTGGCGAGAGCTCGCACTGAACAGGAAGCGGCTGCTTGGCCTCGATCGCTCTGGGCCAAACCCGGAGGCGACGCGATCCGATCAGCCGATGCGGCCGCTCACGATTCCGAATGTGATCGGCTTCGTGCGGCTCGGCCTGATCCCGGTGTTTCTGGTGGTGGCGTTCTCGAGCGCAGATGGGGAGAGCGCGGCTGCGGCAATTCTCTTCGCGGTGATCGGCTGGGCCGACTATCTCGACGGTTTCACGGCCCGGCTGACGGGCCAGTACAGCCGGTTGGGGGCGTTGCTCGATCCGATCATCGACCGCCTGCTGGTGGTCTCGGGGATGGTCGTCTGCTGGCACTTCCAGCTGCTGCCGCGCTGGGCGATCGCGTTGGTCATCGCGCGGGAACTCCTGATGCTGGCGCTCAGTCGCTATAGCCTGAGGCGTGGGATCGAGATCAGGATCAACTGGGCCGGGCGCCTGGCGGTTGCACCGACGATGGGGGCGCCGTTCTTCGCGATGGCCGGCGTCCACTGGCTTGCACTCGGGCTGCTGTACGTGGGGCTTGCCCTGGCGCTCCTCGCGACCGCGCTCTACATCAGGACCGGTCGGCGAGAACTCGAGAAACTCTCAAGCTCAGCTTGACCCTACGGCCATCGGGGTTATAATCCGGGTTCTCGGACAATCGGAACGCCGCTGCCCGCCTCACGGAGGAACTAGCTCGAATGGACACTTTCCCAGACCTCGGATCGCTCACCGACCAGGAGTTGAAGGACCTGATCAAGGAGATGACCGACGAGGAGACCGAGGTCTCCTACAAGCGGCGGATTCTGCACGGCAAGATCGACATCCTGCGTGCCGAGCTGGTCAACCGGCTGCGTCGCAAGGATGAGAACGGCGAACTCGTGATCAGCGGCGCCGACGTGCAGCGCCTGACCGACATCCTGACCGGAAACTACCCGCCACCGGACGAGCAGCAGGCCGATCGGCCCAGCGACCTGGGCTGAGGTCGAAGACCGTGGCTCAGCATTGCCCTGAGTGCGGTTTCGCCAATGCCGACGGAGCCAACTACTGCCAGCGCTGCGGCGCGTTCATGGGGGGCTCCGAGTCCGCCGCCGGCGATTCAACCGCGACCTACCGAATCGGCGAGACCGGGGAGTTCGAAGAGGTCCCGATCGAGGCCGTCACCGCCCGTGGCGCAGCGCTGGTGATCCGGGCCGGTGGCGGACGCGCCGGTGAGACGTTTCCGCTCGATCGGCCGCGGTTGACCGTCGGACGGCGGCCGGACAGCGACGTGTTCCTCGATGACGTAACCGTCTCACGCGACCACGCCGTGGTCGTCAAGCGCGGGGAGCATCACTACCTGGACGACTGCGGTTCGCTGAACGGCACCTACGTGAACCGCAAGAGAATCGACTCGCAGCGGCTCAACGACGGCGATGAGCTGCAGATCGGCAAGTACAAGCTCGCCTTCCTGGGTCGCTGAGATGGCAACGGCCGAACGGCAACGAACTTCCGCTGGAGCTCCCCCGACCCTGTGACGGCCGATCGCCCGCCGGCGAAGTCGGTCACGATCGGCGCAGTCTGCAAGGCGCTGGAGCTCGAGTTCCCCGATATCTCAATCTCGAAGATCCGCTATCTCGAGGATCAGAAGCTGCTCGCTCCCCGGCGCACGCAGGGCGGCTATCGCCTCTACTCGCCTGAGGACGTCCAGCGGCTGCGCACGATCCTTCGTCTGCAGCGCGATGAGTTTCTGCCGCTGCGCGTGATCCGGCAGGAGCTCGCCGGCGGTCGCAGCGAGCGGGAGGTCGGCACCTCAGGCGATCCCAAGGCCCTGCGTCGCACCTCGGTCACACGCGACCCCGGCGCGCTCTACTCGCTGGCGGATGTGGTCGACGAGACCGGCGCCGATCCGAAGCTCGTGGGCGAGCTGGTCGACTTCGGGGTGATCAAGGGCGATGTGCGTGGCGGCATGCGCTACTTCGACGACACCGAGCGTGAGATCGTCCGCGCCGTCTCGGAGCTGGCGCGCTACGGAGTCGGCGGCCGCAACCTGCGGGTGTTCAGGACATCGGCTGATCGTGAGGCGCAGCTGCTGCAGAGCATCCTCGCGCCGGCACTGCGCTCACGCAATCCCGAGCGACGTCGGGAGGCGGTCGAGGCCTTGGAGAATCTCGCCTCGGTCACGACGCATCTCAAGCATCTGCTGCTGATTCGCGATCTGCGAAAGATCGCCACCTGAGCGAATGTCGCCGCGGTCTGAGGACGGGGTCAATCTCCGCGGGTATATCCGTGACATCCCGGATTTCCCGACTCCGGGGATCCTGTTCCGGGACATCACTCCGCTGCTGCTGGACCCACGTGCTCTCGACGCTGCCGTCTCCCGGCTCGCCAAGTACGCACGCGACCTCGATGTCGACTACGTCGTCGCCGCGGAGGCGCGCGGCTTCATCCTCGGTGGTGCCGTAGCGCGCGCGCTGCACGCGGGCTTCGTGCCGGCGCGGAAACGGGGCAAGCTCCCGCACGAGACCGTGCACTCTGAGTACGCCCTCGAATACGGGATCGACGCGCTTGAGATGCACGCGGACGCCTTCGCCGGGGGCGCCCGCGTGTTGATCCACGACGACCTGCTCGCCACCGGCGGTACCGCCCGCGCCCTGGCCGACCTGGTCGTTCGGCTCGGCGGTGAGGTCCTGGCGTGCGTCTTCCTGGTCGAGCTCGAATCCTTCCGCGGACGCAGACAGCTCGAGGGCTATCCCGTGCACTCGCTGATTCAGTACGAGTAGGGCAATGACGGTGACAGCTGCAGAGGGGTTCACATCCGCACTTGGATTCGATGCCTTCTACGGGCTCGAGCTCGGTGAGTTCACGCCGGCGCGCGCCGAGGCCCGGCTCGTGGTCCGCCCTGAGCACAAGCAGCCCTGGGGTCTCGTGCACGGCGGGATCTACGCGTCGATGGCCGAGGGGCTGGCCTCGCTGGCGACGGCGACGGTGGTGGCGCGGGATGGTCAGCTTGCCAGCGGTATGTCGAACCAGACGAGCTTTCTGCGGCCTGTGACCAGCGGAACGATCCGCGCCGTTGCGGTCCGTAAGCACGCCGGGCGCACGACGTGGGTCTGGGAGGTCGAGCTCAGTGACGACCAGGGGCGTCTCTGCGCCCTCTCACGGGTGACGATCGCGGTTCGCGAGTCAAGGGACATGCCGCAGAATTAGGTCGCTGTCACGGCCTCCGAGGCGGTTTCGGCGGCATCGAGCAGTTCGGCGATTGCCTGGCGCAGCTCATCAGTGAGCACATCCAGGTCACCGAGCGCGTCGTAATCCGCGCTCAGACCGAAACCGAGTGCGCCGTCGTAGCTCACCACCGCGATCGCCAGTGCTGTATTGGCCGCGAGCGGCACCAGCGGGTAGATCGCGCGCATCCGCCGACCCAACAGATACAGGGGCATCTGCGGTCCCGGGACGTTGGTCACCACGAGGTTGAACAGTCGCTGCCGGGACTGCAGGCGGGCCGCTTGGGCCACGAGCGTCGGTGAGGCGAATCCGGACAGCCCGGTGATCGTCTGCGCTCCGACCGCCTGGCCTGACCGCTTCACCTCCGCCATCGCGTCTCTGACCACGCCCAGTCGCGCGACGGGATCCGCGATGCCGACCGGCAGCGGTGCCCACATCGCTGCCACACGGTTGCCGAGTGCACCGTTGTCGCTCGGCACGCGGACCGAGACCGGCACGAGCGCCTTCATGACGACCCCGTCGGTCTTGACCTCGTGTCGCCGCATGTAGGTACCGAGTGCGCCGGCCACGGCGGTGAGGATCACGTCATTGACCGTCCCGCCGAGCGCGTTCTTGACCCGCCGCAGCTCCGGCAGCGAGCCGTCGAACCAGGTGAAGCGGCGGTGCGGGCCGATCGCCACGTTGAAGGGAGTACGAGGTGCCGGCTCCAGACCCGCCCAGGCGAGTGCTCCAAGCCCGGCGAGCGCGACCCTTGCGCGGATCGCGAGCTCACGGGGGGCGGACAGGACCGCGGTGGCGCCGCGCCTGAGCTCGCTCGGGCTTATCGCGCGCTCGAGCAGGGCATCGGCCAGCAGCTGAGCACGGGTCGGAAGCGGGTTCGGAAGCCATTGCCGCTCACTCCTCGAGACCGACTGTGGATTCGGCTCGGTGTCGAAGATCACGCTCGCGATGTCGACGCCGGAGATCCCGTCGATCAGAGCGTGGTGGGTCTTGGAGAGCAGTGCGAAGCGGCCGTCACTGAGACCCTCGATCAACCAGAGCTCCCAGAGGGGCCGGCCGCGATCAAGTCCCTGGGAGAAGATACGGCCCGCCAGACGCCGCAGCTGCTCGTCGGTACCGGGCCTGGGGAGAGCGGTGTGGCGAACGTGAAAGGGCGTCCGGAACTGCGGGTCATCGACCCACACCGGGCGGCCCTGGTCAAGCGGCACGAACGCGAGCCGCTGACGGTACCGAGGGATCATCTCCAGGCGCGCGTCGAGCGTCTCGATCAGATCCTCGTAGGCAGGCGCAGGTCCGTCGAAGAGGACGCATGCGCCGACGTGCATGTGCGGCCCGCCCTGCTCGAGCTGCAGGAACGAGTTGTCGAGCCCGCTCAGGCGATTCGGGTTTGACATGCGGCTTTTCGGTCGGGCACGGGCTTGATTCTGGCAAGCGCCGGAAAGCCGCGCATTAGCAAGGGAAAAACCCAGGGGAGAGGGACTCTGTTAGGTGTGCTTAACAGATCGTGTGTGACCAAGGTCACACACGGGTCGTGCCGTGCGCTGCGAATCTGCGCCGCGTCAAGAATCGACCTGCCGAATCGTCTCAGCCCGGAGCGGGGCGAGCGGGGGAACCATTGCCAGTAGCACTGGCTGGGGCGAATCGAACGCCGGTACGGCCGGCACCACCTCGTAGCGGGGGCCTCTGTGAGCGCGACAGCGCCGCAAGATCTTCGCGAGCCCGTCAGCTAACTCCGTAGGCGCCCGGTCGAGAACTGAAAAAGGAGGCCCTCAGCGATGAGAGCCGTTCAAAGACTGCCCGCGCTCGGCGCCGCCAGGCTGGTGTGTGCCGCCCTGACCCTGACGCTGCTGGCTGCCGTGAGCGCACTCGGCAGCTACGCTGCGATCGCTCGCGGGGCTGAGCGGCCGACCGCGACCCCCGCGGCTGCGTCTCGTCTCGTGGTGGCACACGCAACGGTGGCAAGCGCCAGCGGCGGGACCGTGTTCGTGCATGGTTTGCTGCTCCCCGCTCAGCGCCGCGCTCAGGTCAAGCTCCTCGCTCGTGCGGGTCGACAATGGCGCACGGTCGCAGTCGCACGCACGGCCCGCAATGGCCACTTCAGCTTCCGCTACCGCGTGCAGGAGATCGGTACGACCCCGGTGGAGGTCAGATACGGCGGCAATGCTCACGCTCGTGCCGCGTCGGCGTCCGCCGGTCAGATCGTCGGCCTCGAGCCGACCGTCGCGTCGTGGTACTACGACCAGGGCAACACCGCGTGCGGCTTCCATGCGACCTATGGAGTGGCCAACAGGACGCTTCCATGCGGCACCAAGGTCACGATCTCCTATGGTCGTCGCACGGTCGTCGCGACGGTCGACGATCGCGGACCGTATGTTTATGGTCGCAGTTTCGACCTCAATCAGAACACCGCGCGCTTCCTGGGCATGTGGGGCGTTGCGCAGGTGCTCGCTTCCGTCTGACCCACTCGTTTCCGTCTGACCCACTCGATTTCATCAACGGTGAGGGTGAGCAAGGCCACCGATCACCCCCTTGCCCTAGTCCATACGTCCAGGCGCCGAGAGGCGTCTCGGTCATCTGTTTAGGCTCTCGTGGGCCCGCTCAGGTCGAAGTTCCCGCCGCCGATACCAGCTGCACAAATGTCACGCCGCCGACTCGTACCGCTGCTCTCAGCCCTGCTGGCCTGCCTTGCGCTGGCTCCACAGGCCTCCGCGATGATCGCCGGAGGCCGTGGCGCCCACGCGCGGGCTCATGGCGATGGGTCCGGGGGCGTGTCCTTCTCGAGCGCCGTGTATGAGGCGAACGAGAACTCCGGTCGCTTTGCCGTCACGATCCAGCGGACGAACAGCAGCGGCCCCGAGGTCGTCTATTACGGCGTCACCAACAAGGGCGCGGAGCCGGGAAACACGTTCGACAAGGTCGGCAACACGGAGGCCACCTTCGCGCCAGGCCAAAGCACCTACACGTTCTACGTGACGATTCACGACCAGGGAATCAACGGTCCGATGCGGTACGCGCGCGCCTACCTCTACGGTGCGCATCCGCAGCCACTCGGCTCCCCGAGTACGGCGACGATCGAGCTGCTGCAGAACGATCCGCTCGATACGGTGGATTCGGAGAACCCGCTTGGCTACCCGCAGACGCCCACCGACGGTGATCCGCTTCAGTACGTGAACTGGTACATCTTCGGCGACCAGTCGCCTGCGGGCAGGGTCCTCAGCCACTACTCGCACAGCAACCCGGCGTGGGCGCAGGCGCTCCACCGGATCGCGTTCAGCCCCGGCTCGGGCACCTATCGCTTCTGGATGTGGAACCAGCCGGCCTCGTCGCTGGCCGGCACGGTCGAGAAATACCTCGCCGACGCCGAGCGGTCGCAGCCGAACACGACGGTCGCACTCAGCACCTACTCGCTGGTCCACGGCGCCTGCCAGAGCCCAGCCGCGATCAAGTCCAGGTTCGACGGCTGGATCACCCAGCTCGCTCACGGAATCGGGAACTTCCGGGTGGTTCTGTACCTGGAGGAGGACTCGCTGCTCGAGACTCACTGCCTCAACCACAGTGCTCTCCAGACCCGACTGAACGAACTTGACTACGCGGTGCAGGAGCTCTCGCGGGATCCGCACCTGCTGATCTACCTGGATGGTGGGGCGCCCGATGCGTGGAACACCTCACGTCAGGCCGCCAACCTGCTGCGACGAGCCGACGTTGCGGACGCAGCCGGCTTCTACGTCAACGCGACCCACAACGAGTGGACCACGACCAACGTGCGCTACGGCCAGCAGATCGCCAAATACCTCGGCGGGGCGCACTTCATCGTGCAGACGGACGACAACGGCCGCGGGCCGCTGGCGAATGGGCACGGCGCGAGCGGCAACGAGAATCTGTGCAATCCGCCGGGGCGGGGCACAGGCCCGCTGACCTGGAACACGGGTTACAAGTACGTCGACGGGTTCCTCTGGTTCAACAACCCCGGCAACTCCGACGGCCCGTGCGGTCAGGGTGATCCTCCGGTCGCAGCCTTCTGGCCACAGTACGCGGTAGGCCTGGTACAGCACGGGACCAGCGCGATCACCGGTCCGCACTTCGCGCTGGCTCACTCCAGCACGAATATGTAGTCATCGCGCAGCCCGGGGTGCCCGTCCCGCTGGACGGCACCCCGCTGAGCCATCACCACGGGGCGAACAGATGTTCTGTCCGGGCGCCCCGCTTTGATGTCGGGCGTGAGCGAGCGCTGTGTCGCGCATCTGGATATGGATGCGTTCTATGTCTCGGTGGAGCTTCGTCGCCGTCCGGATCTGCGGGGGCTGCCGGTGATCGTCGCCGGTTCGGGCCCCAGGGCAGTCGTGACGACCGCGTCGTACGAGGCTCGCCGCTTCGGTGTGGGATCGGCAGTCCCGGCTGCCCGGGCGAGGCGACTGTGTCCACAGGGGGTCTTCCTGCCGCCCGACTTCCCGTATTACCGGGCCGCCTCGGCCGAGGTGATGGGGATCCTCAGGCACCATGTGGAGACGGTCGAGGCGATCGGACTCGATGAGGCCTATCTGGAGCTGAGCGGTCTGCCCGCGCCCAAGGCGAGCATGCGGCGGATCGTGACCGAGATCCGGGAGCGCACGGGTCTCAACGCATCGGTCGGCATTGGCCCCAACAAGCTCGTCGCAAAGGTCGCCTCGGACGCCGAGAAGCCGAACGGGTTCGTGGTGCTCAGCCGCGAGCAGGCATGCGTCCGCTTCGCTGACGCACCGTGCAGGATGATTCCGGGGATCGGCGGCAAGACCGCGGAGCGATTGCAGGCGCTCGAGCTCGGCCGCGTCGCGGCGCTCAGCGAGGCGCCGATCGAACTGCTCCGGACCGTGTTCAGCGCGCGTACGTCGCTGCACCTGCAGGCGCTTGCCCGGTTCGAACACGACGGGCCGGTCACGCAGGAGCGCAAGGTCGTATCGGAGTCCCGCGAGCGCACGTTTGACCGCGACGTCGAGGACCGGTCAGAGCTCGAGGAGATCCTGGCGAGGCTGGTTGACGAGCTCTGCGGCGCCCTGGCGCGTCAGGGCCGTCGTGGCCGGACGGTTGGGCTCAAGGTGCGCCTCGACGACTTCTCCACCCACACGCGCGCCCGCACCCTGACCGTCGCCGTGAACGCGAGCGAGGACGTGGGCCGGGTGGCACTCGAGCTGCTGCGCGCGTTCGACTCGACCCGTCCTGTGCGGCTGCTGGGCGTCAGGGTTGCTGGTCTGGCGGCAGGGGAGGCTGAGCCCCAGCAGCTGGCTCTCAGCCTCTAGTACAGCGCCACCGCAAGGCGGCGGCGGGCTGCTCGGGCAAGTTCGCTCTCAGCACCCAGCTCGTCGAGCACACCCACGATGACCTTGCGAACCTCGTCCCTGGAGTCCGCGGATCTCGGCAGCGCGTCAAGCAGCAGATCGAGGCCGCGCTCCGTCGCGCCCGCATCGAGCGCAGCGAAGGCCGGCGAAAGCGTGGCACCGTCATCGCCGGTCTCCAGTCCGATCCGGGCCAGCAGCCCCTCGGCCGCGAAGCTACCGGTGACGTTCTCAAGGACGCCGCTCGCGGCATCGGTGTCGCCGCGCGCGTGTAGGAGCTTCGCGAGCGGGACCGCCGCGTCAGCGCGGCCTGGCTCGAGGTCGACGGCGCGCTGAAGTGATGCCTCGTCGCCGCGTGCCACCAGGCCATCGACCTCCGACGGCACCAGCTGGTCGAGGAAGCGCTGGACCTCTGCGGGCGGGAGCGCTCCGACGAATTCGCCGGCGACGGCCCCATCCTTGAAGGCCTTGACGGCCGGTATTCCCTGGATCCCGTAGTCGCGGGCCAGCTGCTGATTGCTGTCGGTGTCGACCTTGACCAGCTCGATCTCTCCGGCCCGCTCGGCGACAGCGCGCTCGAGCACCGGGGTCAGCTGGCGGCAGGGGCCGCACCACTCGGCCCAGAAATCGACCACTACCGGAACTTCCCTTGAGCGCTCGATCACGGCGCTTGCGAATGTCTGCTCTGTGACGTCCATGGTCAACTGAGCTTAGAGTCTCCGGCTGTGGCCACGGATTTCAGCGTTCAGACTGGCGGTGTCACGCTCTCCGGCGAGGAGATCGGTGAGGGCCCGGCCGTCCTGCTGCTTCACGGCCTCACGGCCACACGCCGCTACGTGGTGATGGGCTCCAGAGCGCTGGAGCGCTCCGGGCATCGGGTGATCCAGTACGACGCGAGGGCGCACGGACGTTCAGGACCTGCGCCGACGCCCGACGCCTACACCTACGACCTGCTGGGTGACGATGCGATTGCCGTGCTGGATGCCCGCGGAGTCGAACGGGCGGTGCTCGCCGGTGCGTCGATGGGGGCACACACGCTGCTGAACGTGGCCCTGCGCCATCCCGACCGCGTCGCCGGAGCGGTGGTTATAACCCCTGCTTATAGCGGCGATTCCCTGACGGAGCAGCGTCGACTCGAGCGCTGGGACCGGCTCTCCGCTGGGCTGCGCGGCGGTGGTGTGGAGGGCTTCCTGGAGGCCTTCGGGGTTCCGGACGGTACGCCCGAGTTCGTTCAGACGGTGCTGACGGTGACGCGACAGCGACTCTCGCAGCACGATCATCTCGAGGCGCTGGCCGATGCGCTCAGAACGCTCCCGCGGTCACGTCCGTTCGGGCCGCTCAGCGAACTCGAGGGGGTGGACGTGCCCGCAGCAGTCGTCGCCTCCGCCGACGAGGCCGATCCCGAGCATCCGGAGGCGCTCGGGATCGCCTACGCGGAGGCGATCCCGAACGCCCACCTGATCACCGACCAGCCCGGCCGGTCCCCGATCGCATGGCAGGGAAGCCAGCTCTCGCAGATCATCGCCGGGGTGGTCAGCAGATCCGGGCTTGCCGCACGGGCCTGATGCAGATCAGCCGATCCTGACCGATGCCCGGCCGTTGCTCGGCGCTGCCCAGGTGTCGCCTCCGTACCGGAGCCTGACGGTCAGTCGCACGTGCTTCTGCGGCAGGCGCCCGATGCGAGTGCTCGCGGCGTAGGTGCACGACCGGCTGATCGGAGCTCTGCTGGAGGCGATCTCCCGCGAACCGTCGTAGTAGGAGACCGTCACGCGGCCGTGGCAGGCAAGCGACGTCGGGAACGGGCCCGACAGCCGCAGGTGACCTCTCACGCTGAACCGTGTCGGCGAGCCGGCGGCCCTGTGTGGTGTGATCGTCCAGCTGAGCCCGGTGTGCGGGCGTGGCCAGGGCAGCGTCGTGAAGCTGACGTCGGCGCCGTAGGACACCGAGGTCGAGCCATGCAGAGCGACCAGCCGGTAGTGGAACGCCGCTCCAGACTGAAGCCCGGGGAGCGGCGCACTCACGGTCACGGCCGCGACGCCGGTTGCCTGCGTCTTGGGGATCGTCTGGAAGCCATACGCGGTCGTCGGTCCGTACTGGAAGTAGTAGGTCGTCGCTTGGTTGTTCGGGTTGAGCGATCCGACGAGCGTGGCGCCGTAGCGACCGACACCGGTCGCGGCCTCGGTCGTGACGGCGGGCGCAGGGTTGCCGGTCGTCTTGAACGTCTCAAGCGGTGAGGTCGTCGTGCCCGCACTGTTGCTGGCGATGAGCTCGTAGTAGTAGGTGGTCGCCGGTGAGAGCCCGCTCAGCTTGGCCGACTCGGCCACCGCGGCTGAGCCGGAGCCGACATTGGCCACGGTTGCGGGCGACTTTCCTCCAAGCGCCGTCGTCGTCCCGTAGTCGAACTGGTACGTCGTCGCAAGCCCGTTCGGGTTCACGGATCCGTGCAGCGTCGCCGCCGTGCCGGAGATCGCCGTCACGGCGCTGACCGAGACCGTCGGGGATGAGGCCGCAAGCGCGGCCGGAGCGCACAACAGAAGCGCCCCGAGCACGGCGACCAGAGTCAATTTCCGCATCACAACCTCCCAGAGGGGCCCCTCAGATACAGAGGCCATTTTTCCTTTACAGGGGTTAACCCGCCGAGCCCACGAGTTATGCGGTTAGCGTCGTGTTGCGTTGCCCATAACGGCGACGAATACCCACTGATGCGAGTGGTTATGGGCATGAATGCGGGCTTCATCCAGCATCTCTCGTCATAACCAAGAGGCATAGAGGGTATAACTCTGGGTTTGGGTGCCGACCGTTCGCCCTTTGGCCTGTAAACGTGAGAGCTGCCCTGTTTGATGCTCTAACCTGCGGTTATAGCTACCCTAACCGCATGGAATCGACTGTAAACGACGCAAAACGTCAGCACGACGCGCCGCCGGTGGTCATAACATCGCGTTCTGAGAATGAGCGAGCAGCTTTATTCGGCTGAGGAAGCCGCACAGATCCTTGGGCTCCAGGTCCGGACGGTGCGCAACTACGTCCGGGACGGACGTCTGCCCGGTGTCCGGATCGGCAAGCAGTACCGGATCGCACGGTCTGCGCTTGAGGCGTTCGCAGGCGCCGGCGTTGGGGCGGGGGGTACGACCACCCCAAACGCAACGGCCTCGCAGACGATCGGCGCGGTCGTGGCCCCGCCGCGGGTGCCAGCGGAGGTTTCCAGCATCGTCGAACTGGCCGACGTCGGCCCTGATCGGGCCGGCATGATCGAGCGCACGCTCGCGGCGGCAACGCTCACGCGAGAGGAGAACCTGCGGACGATGCGTGTCGAGCCGCTCTACGACGAGCGGCGGTCACGCCTGAGGATCATCATCGTCGGCTCGGCGGCCGAAACCGCCGAGCTGCTGCGCGTGATCGACGCCCTCACCGGCGAGGGCGGGTAACGGCAGGCCTAGTCGCCGACGGCTTCCTTCTCCGCGTCCCGGAGAGCCTTCTTGAGCTCGTCCGCGTTGGCATCGATCTCCTTCTCGAGCGACTCTCGGGCACGTCCAAGCGCCTTCTTGTACTGCTCTTCGACGCGAGATTCACCGACGACCACAAGTGCGGCCTGGCCCTGATCGAGCACATCGCCGAGCTCGTGCATGTCCTTGCGCGACATGCCGCGGGCAAGATGTCCGATGGCCGCGCCCGCGCCCCCGCCAACGATCGCTGAGGCGATCAGCGACGGCGGGAACAGGATCCCGACGACCGCCCCGACCCCGATGCCGGCCCAGGCGCCATGCTGCGTCGGCTTCTCGTGCTTGTGGACGTGCACCTTGCCGTCCTCGTCCTTGGAGATGATCGCGACGTCGTAGCTGCCGACGAGTGCCTCGGCGTGGAGCTCCAGCAACTGCTCGTAATCTGCCTGGGCGTCGTCCAGCGTCTCGTAGGCGGCGACGTAAATGAAAAGCGGTCTATCGCTCATGGCGAGCTCCCTTTCTGTCCGCGTTCGTGCGACCAGCAGTCTAATCGCAGGGGTTCGGCTGCCGACCTGCCCGGGGCGCGCACCGGCGCGCACCGGCGCGCGGGGGGGTGAGGCCGAGCGATAGCGCGACCCCGGAATGAATCCAATCCACAGGATTGAGCGCTGCGCTCCGATGTGATGCTGCGACAGGCCGCTACATCCAGCGCCGGCGCCGGAACAGGATCACCGTTGCCAGGGCGCAGACCACGAGCAGGCCGACTCCGAACACCAGGAACGACCAGAGGCTCGTGATATGCCTCACCAGAATCGCGAAGTTCTGACCGAAGAAGCCCGTCAGGAAGGTGAGCGGCAGGAAGATCGTGGCAATGATCGTCAGCTGCTTGTTGACCTCACCCTGGCGGTTGGCGACCATGGCGAGGTAGAGGTCGGTCGCGCCGCTCAGCAGGTCGCGGTAGGAGTCGACAAGGTCGGAGACACGGATCATCGTGTCGTACAGGTCGCGGAAGTAGACCTCGCCGTCACCCTCTATGCCGGGGAGTTCGGCGATGCGTTCGACGTTGCGTGCGTAGACATCCCGCAGCGGCGTAACGACGCGACGCATCGAGACCAGGTCGCGCTTCAGCGAGAACAGGCGTTGCAGGCTGTCCTGGTCCGGGTTCTCCAGGATGTCGTCCTCGATCGTGTCGATGTCCTCGTCGATCCGCGCCAGAACCGGGAAGAAGGTGCTCGCCAGTGCATCGAGAATCCTGTAGACGAGCTGGAGCTCGCTGCGGAGCTCGACGTCGGCATAGCGCTCACGCAGTTCGGCGAGGCTCATCAGGGGGTGTTGGTGCACCGTCATGACGTAGTCACCTGATACGACCAGGTGTGCCTCGTGCAGCAGCGGCTCACCGGAGCTGGCATCCGGATCAACGCCGTAGGCGACCATGTACACGTAACCGTCGAACTCCTCGAACTTGGGGTTCTGTCGGAAGGTCTCGACGTCCTCGATCGTCAGCGGATGCAGCTTCAGCAGCTGGCCGATCGCGTGCACCTCGTCGTCGGTCGGGTCCTGCAGATCGATCCAGAAGAACTGCCGAGAGTCGAGTTGCGCCTTGACCTCATCGATGCTCGGGTTGTGTAGACAACGCGCACGCATTCCGCTGGAAGGCTACGGGTGCCGCATGACGCCCAGCCACGGGGACGCGCCCTGACGTTCCGCGAGCCCGCAGCGCTGGGCCTCGCCGCGCCGAACAGTGCACTCCGGTGCCCGGAGGACGATGCAAGTCATGCACTCTGTGATTGAGAGACGCGTGACCCCCTGATCCGAGAGACTGCACACGGTGGGTCCGTACCCGGCGTCCCGAGGGGAAGCGACGTAGGACTCGCGGCGTGGCTACCGCAACTGGAGAGAGCGAGGCTCATGGAACTCAAGCATCTCGGCGCAACCGGACCCGAGGTCTCGGCGGTTGGCTTCGGTACGGCCGCCATCTCGGGTGACTATGGTCCGACCGATAGGGACCAGAGCATCGCCGCGATCGAAGCAGCCCTTGCCGCCGGCATCACGCTGATCGACGGCGGCGACTTCTATGGCCATGGTTACGGCGAGCTGGTGATTGGCGACATCCTGCGTCGCCACCGACGCGAGGAGGTCGTGGTTTCAATCAAGTTCGGCGGCCAGAAGGATCCGGCCGGAAGGTGGTTGGGGCATGACATGAGCCCGGTGGCGCTGAAGACGGCCATCGGGTACACGCTGACTCGCTTGGATACCGACTATGTCGACATCTATCGGCCCTCGCGCGTGGACCCCAAGGTGCCGATCGAGGAGGTGGTCGGCGCCATCGGTGAGCTCATCGACGCTGGATACGTGCGGCACGTGGCGTTGTCAGAGGCTGGTTCCGAGACCGTGCGGCGTGCTCACGCGGTTCGACCAATCGCCGACGTGCAGATGGAGTACTCACTGATCTCACGGGGGATCGAGGAGGCCGTGCTGCCGACCTGTCGTGAGCTCGGGATCGGCGTCACCGCCTACGGGGTTCTCTCGCGGGGGCTGCTGGGTGGCACCTGGGCGCTCGATCGTCCGATTGAGCGGGGCGACATGCGTGCGGGAGCTCCGCGTTTCCAGCCGGAGAACCTCGAACGGAACCTCGCCCTGGTCGAGGCCCTGCGTCAGATCGCCGCCAAGAAGGGAGCGACCGTGGCCCAGCTCGCTATCGCGTGGGTCGTCTCACGGGGGGAGGACATCGTGCCCCTCATCGGCGGCCGCAATCCCGATCAGGTGCGCGACTCCGTCGGCGCCCTCGAGCTGGAGCTGTCGGCGGAGGACCTCTCCATGATCGAGGCTGCAACACCGGCTGGAAGCGTTGCCGGAGATCGATATCCCGCACCGGTCTTGGCCGGCTTGGACTCAGAGCGCGGCTGAGGCAGGCAGATCGTGCAGACTACAGATCAGGCGGTACAGGACCGGCAGTCGGTGGTCGGGCAGGTGGTTACAGGTTGCCGGGTGCTCGGCGCCGGGGATCAGGGGGACCCTGTATGGGGTCATGTGACCTGCCGCGACCCCCAGGGGCTCGGGGTCTGGATGAAGGGCGGGGCGAAGGGCTTCGACGAGGTCACCGCCGAGGACATAGTGCTGATCGATCTCGACGGCGAGCGCCTCGAAGGCGGAGAGACGGTTCCCTATGAGTACCCGCTGCACACTGAGATCCTGCGACTGCGGCCCGATGTGGGCAGCGTCGTGCACACGCATCCCCCATATGCGCTTGCGGTGGCGGCATCCGGGGTGCCGCTCTCGGTATTTGCGTCCGCCGCCGGACCTTTCTCCGGCGGTGTCCCCAGGTTTGATGCCGGTGTCGCGCTGATCGACTCGCCGAAGTTGGGTCGCGAGGTCGCAGAGTGCCTCGGTGATGCCAAGGCACTCATACACATTGGCCATGGAATCATCACCGTCGGAACGAGTGTCGCAACGGCCGTGACGACCGCGATCCTGCTTGAGCGCGCCTGTCGCCTCCAGGTCCTTGCAGGTGCGCTGGGTGGTCCAGCGCCGGCGTTCCTGGACCCCGGCGACCGTTACAAACACACGCTGGATGACAGGTATCTGCTGCGTACCTGGGACTACCTCGTGCGTTCGGTGGGGGGCGAGAAATGACGATGGACGTGCCCGACCTCCAACCGGTCGACCCCCGCCAGCGGGCGGCGCGCGCGCGAATCAACACCCCAATCTCGACCGCAGAGCTCGAACGACGTTGGCAGGCGGTCCGCGAGGCGATGCGCGACGAGACGCTCGACGTGTTGCTGATCCAGAACAACTCCGAATCGGTTGGGGGGTACGTCCGCTGGTTCACGGATATGCCCGCCGGTTACTACCCGACCACCGTGATCTTCCCAGTCGAGGGTGAGATGACGGTGATCTCCCATGGGGCGATCGGGGAGGTTCGCGACCTTGACGGCGGGACGGATGGCGTCCTGCGCGGCGTTGCGCGCGCTGTCTCCACCGCCAGCTTCCCGTCGGCCGCATACACGCGCGAATACGACGCAGAGTTGGCACTCCAGGAGCTGGAGCCGTATTCCCGATCCTCCGTTGGGCTCGTAGGCACGTACCAGATGTCATTCGCGTTCGGCGAACGGATCCGGCGCGGGCTCGCCGGCGCTCGACTGACCGAGTCCACGGAGCTGGTCGACAAAGTCAAGGCGGTCAAGTCGCAGGAGGAGCAGGCGCTGATAAGGGCGACGGCCGAGATGCAGGACAGGATCATGGCCACCGCTCTCGATGCGGTTGAGCCGGGCCGCAAGGAGAGTGACGTGGCCGCAGTGGCCCGCCGTTGCGCGCAGGAGCTCGGCAGCGAGGCCGGGATATTCCTAGCCGGCGCCGCACCGTTCGGGACACCTGCTCCGACGAGGCCGCGCCATCACCAGAACCGCGTGATCCAGCAGGGCGACGTGTTCGCGCTTCTCGTCGAGGTCGACGGGCCGGGCGGTCTGTACACCGAGATCGGACGCACCTGCACGCTCGGGCCGGTACCGCAGCAGCTGCAGGAAGAGTTCGAGTTCACGCTCGAGGCGGCCCGCTTCACCCTGGACCGGCTCGTCCCGGGCGCCAAACCCGCCGAGGTGTTCGCTGAATACAACGACTTCATGCGGGCGCACGGACGCCCGCCTGAGCGGCGTGTGCACTGCCACGGCCAGGGCTACGACCTCGTCGAGCGGCCCTTCATCCGCTTCGACGAGACGATGGAGATCCGGCAGGGAATGAACTTCGCGTGCCACCCGAAGTACGTGCACAACGGCATGTTCTCCTGGGTCTGCGATAACTACCTGATCGGCCCTGACGGCCCCGGGCCACGGTTGCACAGCCTTCCGCAGCAGCTGTTCGAACGCTGAAGGCCTGAGCGGGCCCAGAACCTCGGGCACCGGCTGGGCTCCAGGAGCGCGTCCGCATGCCCGTCGCGCCGCAGTGTAAAACGCCTGCTTTAGGCGTTTGTTGCGTCCGTCGCAATCTATGTATAACGCCCCCGTCGCGGCGACTGAGTTAGCTTGCTTGTGACAAACGTAACTCACCTTGGAGAGGGAGAGACATGCTGCACTCGAGGTTTACAAGGCTGGCCATAGCGGCCAGCTCGCTCGCCGTGGGACTTGGAGGGCTGGCCGCCACATCGTCGTCCGCGGCGGCCTCATCGAGTCCGCTGACGGTGGCGATGCTGGAGTCGTTCACCGGGCCGAACGCGTTCTTCGGAGCGAGCTCCGTTGTTTCGTGCACCGCGGCCATCAAGCAGATCAATCCAGCCGGTGGCGTCATGGGCCACCCGTTGAGCTGCCAGCAGTTCGACGACAAGGGCGACCCGGCCGACGCCGTACCTGTCACGACCCGCATGCTTGCCGGGAACCCGACGATGGTCATGGGTCCTGACGGCATCGAGATGCCGGCGGTCTTCCCGCTGATCAACCAGGCGAAGATTCCGTCGATGAACGTCGACGGTGATCCGTCCTACGATCACCAGACCTCGAAGTACTTCTATCGGACGGTGCCCAGCGACTCGTCCGCAGGGCCTGCGCTTGCCTGGTACATCATCCACAAGCTGCACATCAAGAAGGTCGCCGAGGTCTTCGAGACCTCCAGCGATTCGCAGGAGGAGGCCAAGACCTTCCTGTCCTCGTTCAAGAAGGACGGCGGCAAGGTCACGATCAACATCAGCATCCCGGTCGGGGCCACGTCGTACTCGACCGAGGTCGCGCGTGCGATCGCCGCGGGCGGACAGGCACTCGCGGGCGAATGGGACGGCCCGACGGGAGCCACGTTCCTCAGTGAATGGCAGCAGCAGGCCGGCAAGCTGCCCCCGGTCATCACGACCCAGCAGGCAGAGCAGTCGGTTTGGGAACCGGCAGTTGGACCTGCGATCGGCGTCTCGACGCTCGCAAAGGACGTGACCGCGGTCGCGCCGCAGTTCATCACCAAGGGGCAGGCCTACACGACGTACGTGCATCAGGTCATTCGCGACGGCGGCAAGACGACTGACGCCAGCGCCTACAGCGCCGCGTATTACGACGCCACGATCATCTTCTCGCTCGCGATGGACATGGCGAAGAGCACTGATCCCGCGACCTATACGAAGTACATCAGGCAGGTCACGGCAAAGAAGAACGGGGCCGAGATCGTCCACACCTACAAGGCCGGTGTCGCCGCGATCAAGGCGCACAAGAAGTTCACCTATGTGGGAGCTGAGGTCCAGGCGCCCTTCAACAAGTACGGCACGGTCTTGCAGCCCTATGCCGCGCTGCATTACAAGCCATCGATCAAGCAGTGGGTGACCATCGCGACCGTTCCGGGCGCGGCGACGAGTTCGTAAATCGCCCACCGCATGCATTCCATCGAAAGGGGGAGACCGGCCATCGGCCGGTCTCCCAAACAACTCGGTCTGCTGAGTGACAAACCGTGAATCTATTTCTTCTCAGCCTCGGATTCGGGTTCGTCACCGCATCCATCCTCGCTTTGACGGCGGTCGGCTTCACAGTTCAGTTCGGCGTGACGAACCTGTTCAATCTCGCCTACGGCGACGTGATGACAATCGGCGCCTTCGTCGGCTACGTGTTCCACAACGACGTCGGCATCAACATCTGGCTGGCGATGCCCGTGGCAGGCCTGGCCGCTGCGATCGCCTCGCTGCTGATCGCGCGGGTGCTCTATGTGCCGTTCCAGCGGCGCGGCGCGACGCTCTTCGTGATGTCGATGGTGACGATCTCGATGTCGCTCATACTGCGGAACCTGATCCAGATCGTCGTCGGCATCGGTACCTACAGCTATCAGCTGCCGCCTCAGTCCACGATCCGCATCCTCGGCATGGAGTTCTCGCCGAACCAGCTCGGCATCATCGCGGTCGCGGTCGTCAGCATGATCGCTCTGCATCTGCTGTTCAAGTTCACGCGCATCGGCAAGGCGATGCGCGCGACCTCTGACGACCCCGGGCTTGCTCGCAGCTGCGGCATTGCGACGACGAGAGTGGTCAGCGTCGCCTGGCTCGCGTCGGGGTTCCTCTGCGGGGTCGGTGGCGTTGCGCTGGGAATCTCTCTGGGCGAATTCGACATCAACATCGGCTTCAACTTCCTGTTCGTCATCATCGCCGCGGCCGTCTTCGGCAGCGTCGGCCAGCCATATGGCGCGATGGTCGGAGCGCTGGTCGTCGGCATCGTGAGCGAGCTCGCCGCCCTGATCAATCCCGATCTGAAGGAGGTCTTCGCCTTCGGCGTGCTGGTGATCGTTCTGCTCGTCCGTCCCGAGGGTCTGCGCGGCGGTCGCGTCCAGGTGGCGAGTCGGGAGGCTGTCATATGAGCAGCGCCGACGAGCTCTACATCATCACGCTGCTGGTGTACCTGGCGGTCAACACGATCGCCGTCTGGAGTCTGAACCTCCAGTTCGGGGTCGCCGGGGTGATGAACTTCGGGTTCATCCTGTTCCAGTCGATCGGCGCATACACCGCGGCCGTCCTCAGCCTGGGTCACTCGAGTTACACGTACAACACCTACATCATCGGTTGGAGCCTGCCGTTCCCGCTGCCGATCATCGGCGCCGGGATTGCCGGCGCGCTGCTGGCGCTGCTGATCGGCTCCTTCGCGCTGAGACCGGAACGTCGCGACTTCCAAGCGACGATCATGCTGGTGCTCACAATCATGGCGAGCGCTGTGGTCAGCACCCAGACCGGGTGGTTCAACGGCGTGGAGGGTCTGTACGCGGTGCCGCATCCGCTCGAGGGTGGCCTGCACCTGGGTCTCACCAGCTACGGGTGGTTCTTTGTCGGGCTCGCATTCGCGATCGCTGCTCTCGTGTACCTGGTAATCAGCCGCATGACCGGATCGCCATGGGGCCGACGATTGCGGGCGATGCGCGAGAATCAGGACGCGAGCGCTTCGCTTGGCATCAACGTGAAGGCCGAAAGCCTGAAGGTGTTCGTGGTCGGCGGCGCAATCGCCGCCGTGAGCGGCGCGATCTTCGTCGAGTTCATCCAGGCCTGGTCGCCGTCGGCATGGGGCATCGGCGAGACGTTCGTGTACCTCGTCGCCGTGATCGTCGGCGGACTTGGCAACAATGCGGGAGCGGCGCTGGGCGCGTTCCTCGTCTGTGGCGTGTTCATCGAGGCGCCTTCGTTCGTGCCAGGGCTCAACTTCTCGCAGGACGACGCAGCACTCCAATCGGTGCTGATCGCTTGCCTGACATTGCTCGTACTCTGGTTCCGCCCACGCGGAATCCTGCCCGAGCGCAAGCGCAAGCTGGCGGCGATCGCTCGAGCGGGCATGCCCCAGCCAGGCGTGAGCGTCGGCGGGCCTTCGATGGCATTCGCGGGCGCCGGTCCGGCGGTTGCACTTGCCGGCCCGCCAGCGGCTGCGCTCGTCGGCGGGTCTCAGGTGGCGGCACTCAGCGGCCCGCCATCGATCTCGCAGAAGGGCCCGGGGTCGACGGGCCTCGCGCCACCCACCGCCAACTCACCCGTTCCGAGAGAAGACGGCGCCCCCCCAGCGATCGATGTCCGGGATCTCGTGCGAGAGTTCGGGGGCGTCCGGGCCGTCGACGGCATCTCGTTCACGGTGCCCCAGGGCGAGATCACAGGCTTGATCGGCCCGAACGGTGCGGGCAAGTCCACCGTGCTGAAGATGATCGCAGGCGCACTCGCGCCAACATCAGGAGAGATCCTGATCGGCGATCACAACGTCGCGGGGTGGTCACAGCACCGTGTGGCCAGGATCGGCGTAGTACGCACGTTCCAGCATTCGAGCGAGTTCGGGCGGCTCACGGTGCTCGAGAACCTGCTCGTGGCCGCGCCCGAGCAACCGGGAGCCTCGTTCAGAGGCTCCCTTCTCGGCCGCCACCATTACCTCCCACGGCAGAAGGAGCTGCTGGCGGATGCGTATCAGCTGCTGGTCGACTTCGGCCTCGAGGGTCACGCCGACACCTATGCGGGCGAGCTGAGCGGAGGCCAGCGACGTCTTGTCGAGATCATGCGAGCGATGATGGCGCGCCCGCGGATACTCCTTCTCGATGAGCCGATGGCGGGCGTCACTCCCGTGTTGCGCTCGACGATTGAGGACCACCTGCGACGCCTGGCCGGGACCGGCTTGACGATGCTGATGGTCGAGCACGAGCTCGGAGCGGTCGAGCGCGTCTGCGACTCGGTGCTCGTGATGGCACAGGGACGGTTCCTCGCGAGTGGCGCGATGAGCGATCTGCGACAGAACGAGGAGGTGATCAGTGCCTACCTCGTCGGCTGAGCCACAGCCACACCTGGTTGTCAGCGGTCTGGCTGCGGGATACGGAGGTTCGCCGATCGTCGAGAACCTTGACCTCGTGGTGGGTCGCGAGGAGGTGGTCACGATCGTCGGCCCGAACGGGGCTGGTAAGAGCACCGTCCTGAAGGCGCTCGTCGGAATCATCCAGCCCATGGCCGGAAGCGTCGAGCTTGCGGGCCGCTCACTGCACGGTCTTCGCACCGATCAGATCACTCGTCTCTCCGTCGGTTACGTGCCTCAGGTGCGCGACAACTTCCCGCGACTGACCGTGAAGGAGAACCTGGAGATGGGCGGCTACACGCTACGTCGCAACCAGGTCCGCGAGCGGATTGCTGAGGTGATGGAGCACTTCCCGGCGCTGGAATCGATGGCCAGCCGCGAGGCCGGCCATCTCTCTGGCGGTGAGCGCAAGATGCTGGCGATCGCGCGGGTGCTGATGACACGTCCCTCGCTGATGATCCTTGATGAGCCCACCGCGGGACTCTCGCCGAAGATCGCGGATGAGGTCCTGAGCAAACAGGTCGGGGCGCTCGCGAAGGCGGGCGTGTCCCTGCTCATCGTCGAGCAGCGCGCCAGGGAGGCGATGACGATCTCCCACCGGACCTACGTTATGGCCGGTGGTCGCGTGGTGCTCGCAGACGAGTCGGCGACGCTCCTGGCCCGGCCTGACATCGGGGAGGTGTTCCTGGGTCGCGACGCAGCGATCGCGCCCTCCTGAGGTCATGAACTGCGTCCGGTGCCTTTGCGGTCGACGGCAGGATCGACCGGGCCGTGAGCTGCTGCTGCGGCAGAGCTGCGCCATCCTGAGGCGGATCTCGCCCATTTGAGTCCGAGAAATACCGACCGTGCCAGAGGAGAGAGCTGACGATGCAGACGCCAAGATGGTATGACGAGGTTGCCGAGGTGACCGCAGGCCGGGAGCGGCATCCGCTGGATCTGCCGATGCTTTCGCTGGAGGAGCGCGATCGTCGGTGGTCGGCTCTGCGGGAGAAGATGTTCTTCCATGGGCTGGAAGCTCTGGTGGTTGTCGGACCTGGCGGGAGCGGCACACCCATGGCCAATATCCGCTATGTCACGAACATCGGCCCGATAGTCGGGGTGTTCGCGGTGTTCCCGCTGACCGGCGATCCTGTCGCGTTCTACGGAAACCCGCACGAGCACGTGCCTTTCGGTGGCTGCGCTCAGGTCCCGGGCGCCTGGCTCGAGGACATCCGGCCCAATATCGGGCCAAGGGCACTGGTTGAGGCCATGCTCGCGCGCAAGCTCGGACGCGGTCGCATCGGTGTGGTCAGCTTCAGGTTCCCGGGAGCACCGCTCGGCAACGTGCCGGTGCCCTTCATGGAGGCGCTTCGCCGCGGGCTCCCTGACGCCACGATCAGCGACGAGACGGCGCTCGTCGAGGAGCTTCGGCTGATCAAGAGCGAGGAGGAGCTCGTCTTTCTTCGGCGCGCCGGCGAGATCGCTCGTCATCGGATCGAGCGGCTCGCCCAGACTGCGCAGCCAGGAGTCACGGAGGCCGAGGTGTGGGCGGCGATGGAGCACGAGGCGGTGATCCGCGGGGGGGAGCCGGATCCGTTCAACCTGTTCTCGGCCGGACCGGTTACGGGCCCTGGAGGTGAAACGCGCGTGCAGGCCCTCATCCACGGCTCATACCCGCCCTACAGCGCAAGCCTGCGGCCGCTCGCCGAGGGTGACCTGATCATCTGCGAAACCCACACCTGCTATGGGGGCTACGAGGCCGCCACCGAGTTCTCGGTGTTCGTCGGTCAGGCCCCCGACGAGCTACGACGCATCCACGAGGTTGCATGCGAGATTGTGCGGTCGGCGCGCGATCTCTTCGTTCCCGACCGGCCGATCCGGGAGGTGTACACCGCTTTCCACGAACACGCCGAATCCGCCGGGCTCGACTTCGTCGAACTCGGCTTCCACGGCCACGGCCTTTCCGGTCTCGAATTCCCGGCGGTCGTCTACCGCGAGCCGGACCTCGCCGTCATGGGCCAGGCGGGCATTGGTGAGGTCCGCCTGCACGAGAATATGGTGCTGGGCCTCAACGTTGATCTCCACGACCCCTCCTGGCGACGCGACGTCGGTGTGATGCTCGGAGACACGGTCGTTGTCAAGCCAGACGGGGCAGAATATCTGTGTGATACCCCGCTTGACCTGTTCGAGATAGAGGTCGCAGCGGCCGTCCACTAGGCGGCCGCAGGGGAGGGGCCAGCGTGGGGAGGTAGTGGCTTCCTGGCGAAGTCAGTCCGGCTCCCGGCCCGCCATGTCGATGGAGTCACGCGCCGGTGGTCAGAACCATCCGGAACCGAGCCTCGCCGGACAGCATCTTGGCGTAGGCCTCACCGGCTCGCTCGAGCGGAACGGTTTCGATCATCGGGCGTACGCCCGAGAGTGCACTGAAGTCGAGCGTGTCCTCAGAGTCGCGTGAACTGCCGGATGCGTGACCGGCGATCGTCTTGGACCCACCGATGAGCATCGCGGCGGGCACCGGGATCGGATCCGTGGAGGCGCCCACGACGATCAGCCGCCCCCGTGGCCGGAGGCCGCCGAACACGGCGCCCATCGCGTCGGAGGCCGTGACCGTGGAGAGAATCACGTCAGCACCGCCGAGCGCGTTCAGGGCCTCGGCTGGGTCGCCGGCCTTGCGAGTCGATGTACTCATGAGCGCCGAGGCGGCGGGCGAGGGCCTCCTTCTCACCGCCACGGGCGATCGCGATCGTATGGAAGCCCATCCTGGCCGAAAACTGGACCCCGAGGTGCCCGAGGCCACCGACGCCGAGGATCGCCACCCGGTCGCCCGCGGTCGCGCCGGTGTGGCGCAGCGCGTTGTAGGTCGTGATACCGGCGCAGAGCAGCGGCGCCGCCTCGTCGTCAGCCAGGTCGTCGGGCATCGAGGCCATCGCGTTCGCGCGGACGACGACGTAGTCGGCGTAGCCGCCGTCAGCCGTTATGCCCGGGATGTCCATGTTTTCGCAGTCGATGAGGTGGCCCCGGCGGCACTGCTCGCAGTGGCCGCAGTTGCCGCCGAACCAGCCCACCCCGACACGTTGCCCGGCTTCCCAACCTTGCACGCCGTCGCCCAGGGACTCGATTCGCCCGGCGATCTCGTGGCCCGGAATCAGCGGATGTGAGACGCCCGGATACCCGCCCTCCTTGGCGAACATGTCGCTGTGGCAGACGCCGCAGGCATGGACCCTGACCAGTACCTCGTCCGGACCGGGAGCCGGGATCTCACGCTCCTCGAGCACAAAGTCGCCGCCGGCCTCGTTGACCACCATTGCGCGCATCGTTCGCATGTCAGTTCCTTGCTGGTCGCGATTGGGAAGACTCGGACTTAACCCTACGCGCCGGCCGGCGCACGAGCCCGATACGCGCTCACAGCGGATGCTGGTCCGGCCTGGTCTGTGACTCTGAGCACCAGGCCCACGCGGCTCGGATACAGTATGCAACTGACCCGGAACTCGTCGCGCGTCGAGCGCGGTTTGGAGGCGTAGTGGCCATTCCTGCTGGACTGCTGGCCGGCGCCGCGCGCGCCGATATCACTCCTGAACGTGACGCGCTTCCCGCGCCGTACCGGCAGATCGGGGACCGTCTCCATGCACGGGTTCTGCTGCTGGACAACGGGACACAACGCGTCGTCCTCGCAACTGTCGACGCGCCGACCATCGCCGAGGAGGCGGCCGGTGACCTGAAACAGCGCGTGGGGGCGACCCTCGAGGTGCCGGTGGAGAACATCCTCCTTGGCGGCACCCATTCCCACAACTCGATCCGGGTCGCTCCCGGCAACGAGATGCGCAACACCACGGTCAGCCTGCCCGGTTCAGACGAGTTCCTTGAGCTCGCCGTCGCCGGTGTGCTCAGGGCTGCCGAACAAGCACGGGGCAGCCTGCGACCTGCACGTCTAGGCTACGCGACCGGCAGTGCAGCACTGATCGGCAATCGAAACCAGTGGCTTCCGCAGCAACACCGGTACATCGAAGGGGTCGATCGCACACGCAGAGAGCCGATCGACCAGCGATTGGGGGTGCTGGCAGTGGAGGCCCCGGACGGCCGGCCGATCGCGTTCGTCTTGAACTATGGGATCGAACCCGTGCTGACCATGCCGCTCCACGAGACGCTCAGCGGGGATGTGCCAGGCGCCACGTCGCAGTATGTCGAGGCCAGATTCAATGACGGAGTCGTGGCCCTGTTCACGGTCGGATCGTGCGGCAACGCTTACTACCGAGCCGAACCCTCCACACCGCATGGGGGAGCCGACCCGCGGGCGCTGGTCTCAGCCATGGCGACGATCCTCGGCGAGGAGGCGATAGCCGTCGCAGCTGACACGCGTATGGAAGCCTCCGAGGTGACTCTGTGCGGGTCTGCAGCCGTCTTCGAATGCCCGGGGAAGATCACGACACCGCTGAATTGGCCGGGCCACTGCGACTGCAGCGCGGACCCGACGGTGGCGCCTCCGACGTTTTCCGACCAGGACGGTCCATCGGTGCCGGTCTCGATGGGTCTCCTGCGGATCGGCGACCTGGCGATAGTCGAGGTGGACGCGAACGTATCGCCGGCGGTGTGGCTCCGACTCGCGGCGCAATCGCCGTTCTCGAAGACGATGCTGGCGTCGCTTGCCTACGGACCGATCCATTACGTGGTCAGCGACGCCGACTACCCGCTGAACACCTATGAGGCAACCGCGAGCATGGCGAAGATGGGGCATGCCGAGGAATCCTTCATCGAGACGGCGATGACGATGCTCACGGAGGCGCTGGTCGAGCCGGCGACCGGTTCGTAACGCTCGATAATGCACGTTATGTAACCCGACCAGTGAAACCTAGGCGACACAGCCGGTCGTGAGAGCTTGCAGAGCGCGTCCGTTCCGCCCGGTGGACGCACTCCAAGGTCAGCGGCGGGAAGCGGCTGGCGCCCAAGCTGCTTGGAGAGAGCCCACATTGTGTCGGCGGCGGCGACGAACGCTGCCGCAGCGGCTAGAACTTACGAGGTCAGCCCCAGCTATGGCGACTAAACACGGCGCACCGTTTCTGGCTAGCATTTCTGGTGCGCGCAGGCCGATTCAGGCTATTACCTCTCCAAGGTTCGCGCCGGGCCCCGGGGCGTTGTACCCGACGTCGCCGGGGCCACCTTTCGCTTCAGGTCTGGGCGCGAGCATATCGGAGCCGCTGTGGCCGTTGGGCGGTCGCCCAGAAGTTCATCCACAGGTACTAAGCCTCCGGGATGAGGCACAGGAAGCCGGACAGTTGCGACCCTGGGACGAACGATCCGACTTGTCAACCGCAGAGGAGTTGTGTGTATGACCGGTAAGGCTGACTTCACGCAGGATGAGTGGAAACTCGTACTCGAGGCGCCTCCGAGTGCTGGTCTGATGGTCGTCACCGCTCAGCGTGGCGGGACGTTCCGCGAGACGATCGCGATGGCGAAGGCATATACCGAAGCGCGCCAGGAGCACGGCGAGAGCGAGCTGCTCGATGAGATCACCGCCGCCAAGCCCGAGCGCGACCACACCCACTACCACTCGCCCGCAGAGCTCAAGGAAGGGAGTCTGCAGCACCTGCGCGACGCCGTAGCTCTGCTGGAGACGAAGGCCAGCCCGGCTGAGGTAGGCGATTACCGGCGCTTCATCCTCACACTGGCCGGCAAGGTCGCCAACGCCCACCGCGAGCACGGCCAGAGCGTCAGCGACGCAGAGCAGCAGGCGATCGACGAGATCGCCGAGGCGTTGGGTGCCGACGGCGCCTAACCGCCGCCCCGGCCGCGTGCCGCCCAGGGCCCGCTCCCGATTCGGGGCGCGCCGGCTCTTCGCCGCGGCGCTCGTCTGCATCGTCGCCGTCGTGCTGGTGATTGTGATCACGGGCGGTTCGTCGCCGGCAGCGGGCTACGATGTCTCCTACCCCCAGTGCGCCGGTTCGTTTCCATCGAGCCCCATCTTTGGAATCGTGGGCGTCAACGGCGGTGTGGCCAGCGACTTCAACCCGTGTCTCGCTCAGGAGTTGGCATGGGCGGGTGGCGCTCCGGGCCAGAAACGACCGAATCAGCCGGCCCTGTCGCTGTACATCGACACCGGCAACCCGGGCGCGCATCACGTCGCAGCCTGGCCTTCCGCCGGTACCGCGCCGGTCTACGGCACATGTAACGGCCTGCTGACGAACGCGTGCTCGTACCTCTACGGGGAGCAGCGCGGCGCGGCGTCCTTCCGGCTCACGGCAACCGACGACCCGGCGGCGGCGAAGACCGCACCGTGGTGGCTGGATGTCGAGCTGATGGAGAGCTGGGCCGGCACCTATCAGCTCAACATCGCTGCCCTGAAGGGCTTCATCGCCGGCCTTCGCAACGCCGGTGCAACCGGTGCGATCGGGCTCTACTCGACCGGAGAGCAGTGGAAGGAGATCACGGGGCTCACCGCGCAGACGACGTCCGCGGCCTTCAACGGCCAGATGCCCGGCTGGGTCGCGGGCGGAGCCGCAACCTCGCTCGCGCAGGCGCGGCAGAACTGCGCGAGCGAGGGCTTCACCGGCACCTCGCCCGTGCTTGCCCAGTACCGCAGCGGGGCCTTCGATGCGGACCTGCGGTGTGGGGGCGTGCGCTGACCAACGCCGGTCAGCGCGTACGCCACGGGGTCGACAGGCTTCTGCGAGCCGGGTAGCTTTGCGCTGGTGCGCGACGCCATCGACAGCTCAGAAGTGCCGCGTCTCGAGACTCCGCGGCTCCTGTTGCGTGAGTGGCGAGCGACCGATACGGATGCGTACTGGGAGATGGCCAGTGACCCGGAGGTCACGCGCTACCTGGGCGGCACCATGGACCGCTACGAGAGCTGGCGCTCGATGGCCCTGCACGCGGGGCATTGGACGCTGCGCGGCTACGGAAAATGGGCCGTGGAGCGGATCTCCGACGGCGAGTTCCTCGGCCGGGTGGGTCTCTGGAACCCTGAGGGGTGGCCTGGACTCGAGGTTGGCTGGGCGCTCGCCCGGAGGGCCTGGGGCAACGGATATGCGACTGAGGCGGCCGCCGTCGCCATACGCTGGGCATGGGTGGTCCTCGGTGCTCCACGTCTCATCTCGATAATCCATCCGGAGAACGAGCAATCGATACGCGTGGCGCAGCGTCTGGGTATGGGCTGGCTGCGGAGCGACGAGGTCCGGGGTCAGACGGTGTCGATTTTCGGCCTGGAGCGGCCGACCAGCCCTGACCTGCCGGCGCCTGAGTGATCGGCGCCGGGAGCCCGGAGCGCGGTCCTCAGCAGCGCCGGTTGATCGCGGCCCTGTCGAGCTGCGGGCGCATGCCGCCCCCTGCCAGGCCGGGCATGTAGTAGATGCTGCGGGGCCCAACCGCGAGCAGATCCCCGGCAGTGGCGCCGAGCTTCAGAGCGGATAGAGGCTCGCCGGTTGCCGGGTCTCCGCAGTAGTTGTCAGCGGCATCCCCGGCGGATTGGTTGACCCAGAGGGCCCCGTTGATCACCCGGACGCTGATCGCGTTTGAGCCCTCGATGATCGCAGTCGAGTTCTTGAGACCCGGGGTGCGAGGGGCTTTGGGCAGGGGCATGGGCCTGAGGCTGGCGAGCGATATTCGCTGCGCGTACCCCATCATTCCGGTCGCCTCCGTGAGCCAGATCCCGCCGCCGCTGACGCCACCGATCTGGGGCTTCGTAACACCGTTGTAGCTGGGTGCCTGCGCGAGGAGTCGACCGGTGCGCGGGTCTCGGCGCTGCACGTGCCCAAACTCGTGCCCTTCGCTGTCAACCAGCGCATCGCCAGAGGGATTTGAGGCCACATCCACCCCCTCTGCGCCCGGGATCCGGATCGTCAGCGAGGCCTTTGCGCTCCTGAGCGACAGGCGGTCAAGCGTGTCCCAGCCGCCGACCCACAACCAGCCGCCCGCCACGGCCAGCGTCCCGAAGCTGCCGAAACTCTGTCCGCCGGCGACAGAGCCCGGCAGCCGCGCCCTGGATATGACGGCGAGTGAGTCTGGACGCATTCTCCAGAGCCACACGCTCCGCCCGACCGACGAAGTCACCCACAGAACGCCCCTGGCGAGCAATGCCTGCCAGTAGGTTCCACCGAGGCTTCGGGTCGCGAGCACCCGGCCGCTCGACGGAAGCACTCGCATGATTTCGTCAACGACGCTCTGGCCGAGCGTGTTGGTCTGCTGTGTCACCCACAGACGCTCGCCGGCCGCATAGGCCTCGAAATTCCGCAGGCCCCTCAGCAGCACTGTCGGGTGCGTCGAAGGCTCCGAGCTGGTCGCAGGGCTCGGATGGCCGCTGTGATCACCACGAGGGCCCGCGTCGCTCGCGCCGCCGCCACCGAAACCGCTCAGACACACCCCCGCGACGGCGAGTCCGGCGACGACGACCCCACCGATCCGGCGGTGCCTGCGCTGTCTCGCTCGTGCATCCTCGATGACCCCTGCATCAACATCGCGCTCGGGTTTCGGGGGCGTTTGAATGGCCATTACAATGTGCTAAGTTAGATGGCACATTGCTGGATGTCAATCTCGATCGGGACGACGCGGCGCATCTTCACGAGCAGGTTGCCGCTGAGATCCGCCGGTCGATCGCCGAGGGCGAGGCGAAGCCCGGGGACCGGCTGCCTCCGGCTCGTCACCTCGCCGCGGTCATGGGCGTCAACACCAACACGGCGCTGCGTGCCCTGCGTGCACTACGCGACGAGGGTCTGCTCGAGATGGCCCCACGCCGTGGGATCAAGGTCGTCGGAACGCCCGCCCAGAGCGAGCTTCGCGGTAGGGTCGCCGAACTCGTCCGGTTTGCGCGGCAGAACGGGTACACGCGCGCCGACCTCGTCCAGATGGTCACCGACGCGAGCTGAGGAGGTCAGACAGCAGGTGGCGCCGGCTGACGCCGGCCCGAAGCTGGCGTGCCTCAAATCTCAGACCAGCTGCCCCGAGGTGTGCGCCCTGGCGCCGATCTCCAGCGTCGCGGCCAACAGCCGCTCAAGGTGGGTCGCCTCGGTGCGATAGCTGACGATGCAGACCCGGATCGCGGCGCGTCCGTGCACAGAGGCGTTGGAGGGGAAAACCGTCCCGTCGATTTGCAGCTCGGTCATCACGTGCGTGTTGAGCCGATCGAGGTAGGCATCGTCAAGCACTCCCTCAGGGTGGTAGCGAAAGCAGCAGATCGACAGCGACGGCCTGCCGACCAGTTCAAGCTCAGGCGTCTCCTCGACCCGGCCACCGAGCCAGCGTGCGAGCGCGACATCGTGCTCAAGGCGCCGGGCGTACGCTGCTCGCCCGTGTGCCAGCAGCGAGACCCACGCCCGCAATGCGGAGAAGTTGCGGCTGAGCTGAAGCCCCTCGAAGCCGAAGTCCCTCCCCCGGTCCGCATGCTCCTTGTCCTGCTCCACATAGGCGGCGTGGGCGCTGAACGAGCGCGCAGCGGCGGCCTCCTCGCGGAACAGCACAAAGGCACACGTCAGCGGCACGTACATCCATTTGTGGGCGTCGAAGGTGATCGAGTCAGCCCGCTCGATCCCGGCCAGAAGTGGCCGCAGCTGATCGGACAGCATCGCGGCTCCGCCGTAGGCCGCATCCACGTGAAACCAGCACTGGTGGGAGCTGGCCAGATCGGCCAATTGCTCGAGGGGGTCGACCGCACCCGTGCCGGTGGTCCCCGCGTTCGCGATGATCGCCGCCGGCCTCACTCCGTTCGCCAGATCCTGCTCGATCATGCGCTCGAGCTCGGCGACGACCATGCGGTTGTCGCTGTCGAGTGCCACCTTTCGAACGCTGTCCTCGCCGAGCCCGAGCACATCGGCACTGCGGGCAATCGTGAAATGGGCCTCCTCGGTCGCGTAGAACGCGATCGGCTGGCCGCCCTGAACGCCGCCGAGGCGCGCATCTGGCAACGCGCGGTCACGGGCCACCTTGAGCGCCGTCAGGTTTGCGAGTGAACCTCCCTGAACAATCTGGCCACCGGCTCCCGACGGCAACCCGAAACGATCGACAATCCACTGGATCAGCTGAGCCTCGACCTCGGTCGCGGCCGGCGAGAGGACCCAGCCGCCGACGTTCGGGTTGAGGCCGGAGGCGAGTACATCGACGAGCGCACCCGGCACGGTTCCACCGCCGCTGATGTAGGCGAAGAAACCGCCCGAGCCGGTCCGGGTCGAGTTGTCGAGGATCGCCTGGAGATGGGCAGCGATCGCATCGTCGGTCAGCGGCTCCTCAGGTACTCCGAGGGCGACGGCATCGCGCACTGCAGCCTGCGTCAACCGAGGGCTGGCGGGGCCATCTGACAGAGAAGCCAGAAAGTTGCCGTACAGCTCGAGGACGCGATTGCCGAAGCTGACGGCGCGCTCAGGCGACCAGTCGAGGTCCTGCACCGGGTCGGGCGGCTTCAGTGCCATCACGGAGAATCTAGCCCCGATTGATCACCGCTGGAACACGGCCGCGCGGCACGGTTAGAACTCGATCACCGAGCGGATCCCGTCCTGGTCATGCATCAGCGCGAATCCCGTGTTGACCTGGTCGAGCGTGATCCTGTGGGACACGAACGCCTCGACGTCGATCTCACCGGCCAGGTAGCGATCGACGAGGATCGGCACCTGATCGCGCCCCTTCAAGCCCCCGAATGACGACCCGGCGACCCGCCTGCCGGTGATCAGCAACCTGGGCACAATGTCGAGCGTCTCGCCTCTGCCGGCGACGCCGCACATCGTGGCAAGACCCCAGCCCATGCGCGCAGCCTCGACGGCCTGGCGCATCACCGCCACCAGCCCGGTGGCCTCGATCGTGTAATCCGCGCCCATCCCGCCGGTCTCCTCCAGCACGCGCTCGACCGTGTCCTCCCCACCGATCCAGGTGTCGGTGGCGCCGTGATGGCGCGCCATTGCAAGGCGATCCTCGGACAGGTCGACGCAGATGATCCGCCCGGCCCCCTGGAGGCGTGCTCCCACCACCGCCCCCAGGCCGACCATGCCGGCGCCGAAGACGACCACGGTGGCACCCTCCTCCACCCTGGCCGTCGTGGTCGCCGCTCCGATCCCGGTCGACAACCCGCAGGCAAACAGGCAGGCCGCGTCCAGCGGCGCCTCAGGGTTGATCCTCGCCAGTGCGATCTCAGGCATCACCGTGTGCGTCGCGAACGTAGAGGTCCCCATGAAGTGTCGGATCGGCTGCCCGTCTCGTGAGAGCCTGGTGGTGCCATCGGGGAGGTGGCCGAGGTTCTGCTGGGCGCGGATCGCGGTGCAGAGGTTCGTCTTCGGGGAGCTACAGTGCTCGCACTCCCGGCACTGGGGCGAGAACAGCGTGACGACGTGGTCCCCGATCGCGAGATCTCGCACATCGGGACCGACGGCCTCCACCACGCCGGCGCCCTCGTGTCCCAGCACGGTCGGTGAGTAGCCCGACGGATCGACGCCGGAGGCGGTGTACATGTCTGTGTGGCAGACACCACAGGCCGCCAGCCGCACCAGAACCTCCCGTCCACGTGGCTCGGCGAGGTCCAGTTCGGTGACGTTGAGCGGCTCTCCGAACTGCTCGAGGACCGCCGCGCGAATCTTCATGGTCCGCAGCCTAACGGTAGGCTGGGCGGGCCGCGACCAAACGGAGGTTCCCAAGCGCATGCGACGTGACGAGGTGACGGCAGAGACCTGGCTGATCGCCGGCGGGCGGCCGCCCACGATCCCCGGTGAGCCGCTCAACACGCCGGTGATCGGCGCTTCCACGTTCATCCTCGGTGGCGACCGCATCTACTCCCGCAACGAGGGCACCGAAGCCTGGGAGGCGTTCGAGGCGGTGATGGGCGGGCTCGAGGGGGGCGGTGCGGTCGCCTTCTCCTCCGGGATGGCCGCCTGTGCCGCGGTTCTCAATCAGCTGCCGACCGGTGCGCGGCTGGTGCTCTGCGATGACAGCTACCAGGGCGTGGCCGGGGTCGCGGCGGAGGGCGAGCGCACCCGCGGCTGGCAGGTCGAGCGGCTCGCGGCCACCGACCCTCGCTGGCTCGAACGGGCCGCACACGCCGACATGCTCTGGTTGGAGTCGCCGACCAACCCGCTGCTCGATGTGGCCGACCTGGCAGCCATCTGCAGCGCGCCCCGCGGGCCCTCGACCCGCATCGTGATCGACAACACCTTTGCTACACCCCTGCTCCAGCGACCTCTCGAGCTCGGAGCGGACATCGTTGTGCACTCTGCGACCAAGCTGATCGGCGGGCACTCGGACCTGTTGATGGGGGTGGCCGTCGCCGCCGACGACGCCGAGCTGGAGCTCCTGCGCAATGCCCGCGGCCTGTTCGGCGCGACGCCGGGAATGCTCGAGTGCTTCCTTGCGCTGCGTGGCGCGCGCACGCTGGCGCTGCGTCTGGAGCGCGCCCAGTCCTCCGCGCAGGAGCTGGCCACGCGCCTGGCCGAGCATCCCGCGGTCCGACGAGTGCGGTATCCGGGTTTCGGCACGATCGTCAGCTTCGAGCTGGGCGGCGCTGCGGCGGCCGACCGCGCCTGTCAGAGCATTCGGGTCATCCGCCATGCCACCAGCCTCGGCGGCGTCGAGACCTCGATGGAGCGGCGCGCGGTGCACCCGGGCCAGGAGCAGATTCCGCCCGGGCTGATCCGGCTCAGCGTCGGGTGTGAGAGCGTCGCGGACACCTGGGCCGACCTCACGGCGGCGCTCGACGCCGCGGCCGCCTCCGGATGAGGTCGTGGCGGCGATGACCGGAGCCGAACTTGGTCTCGTCGTATCGGTCTTCGTCGCGTGCACGGTCGAAGCTGTGGAGGCGTGCACGATCGTGCTGGCCGTCGGTGCCACGCGAAGCTGGCGCTCGGCGATGCTGGGAGTCGGCGCCGCGCTCGTCGCTCTGGCCGTGGTCACGGCAGCTCTGGGACCGGCCCTGACAGCGCTGCCCATCAACGTGCTGCGGGCGGTCGTCGGCGGGCTGCTCCTGGTCTTTGGGCTCCAATGGCTGCGCAAGGCGATCCTGCGGGCAAGCGGGCTCAAGGCGTTGCACGACGAGGATGCGGAGTTCGCGAGCGAGGCGAGGATGGCCGGCGAGGCCGGCCCGACAGCAGCCGGTTTCGACGGCTACTCGTTCCTGGTCTCGTTCAAGGGGTCGTTCCTCGAGGGACTGGAAGTGGTCTTCATCGTGCTCACCTTCGGCGCCAATCAGAAGGACGTTCCGCTGGCCGCAGCTGCAGCCACGCTCGCGGTGATCATGGTCGTGTGCGTGGGCGCGTGGCTTCGCGAGCCACTCGCTCGCGTTCCCGAGAACGGCCTCAAGTTCGTGGTCGGCGTGATGCTCACGTCGTTTGGGATGTTCTGGGGCGGCGAGGGCGTACATGCGCGCTGGCCCGGTGGAGAGCGCGCGCTGCTCGTGATCATTCCGGCGGTTGCGCTGTTCGCGATCTGGACGGTGTGGTCGCTGCGCCGCCATCTCCGCCACTCCGCGGCCAGGACGGTGCAGGCATGAACAACGTGAAGCGGCTGCTCGCCTTCCTCTGGGAGTTCGTGATCGGCGACGACTGGCGGATTGCGCTCGCCGTCGCCGTGGCGATGCTGCTCACGCTGGCGCTGTCGAACTCCGGCGCGACGGTCTGGTGGCTGCTGCCGGCCGTGGTCGCGTCGATCCTTACGACTTCGGTCTGGGCGGTTGCTCGCCGCCGAGGTTGAGCCTGCTTGCAGTTACGACGCGCGACCCGCTTGGTCGCGCTCGGGCGCGGCTCAGGCCGAGGCCTCGAGGCTTGCCACGTTCCACGCCGGCTCCTCGGCAAAGCGGCGACTGGGCGCCACGAGATACACGCAGGCGGCGACCAGCCAGGCGGTGCCAAGCATGTAGCCCCCGAGCACGTCGCTGAGCAGATGCTGTCCGCCGAGAACGCGGGCGGGCCCTGCGCCCGCGATCACGGCCAGCAGCACCGCCGGCATCAGCCTGTGTCCCTGGCGCCAGGCGACGGCTGCGATGTAGGCGCCGGCCGAGGCGACGAACGTCACGACCCCGCTCGGGAAGTTCGTGCCGACGTGATGCAGGGACGACCACATCGGCGTCGGGCCGCAGATCACCTTGATCGCGCCACAGCAGGCCGACGCGAGCAGCGCCACGAGCAGACCCTGGGCCGCACGGCGCCCGCTGCCCCGCCACAGCCACAGCAGCATTACCAGCACCTCGCCGACGGCCACCAACGGACGGCCCACCTGCTGGTACACGCGGGTGATCGCGTACACCAGCCACACCTTGGGCTCCGCCCCGACCTCCGCCGCCCAGGCGTCTCCGGGAAACGGGTGCTGCACCAACAACCAGCGCAGGGCGATCACGAGCGCCAACAGCGCGGCGCTGCAGAGCAGCCAGACCTGCGGCGGATAAAGGCGTCGAACGCCGGCGGCGCAGTCGCGTTCAGGCGTGACGGTGTCGAGCACGGCGGCCACCATAGCGGGCGAGATCAATGCACGGGCTAGAGTTTTCGCGGTCGTGTCACTTCCGAAGATCAGGCGGGTGCTGATCGCCGCAAGCGTGGTACTGGTGCTGCTTCTGGTCGCGGCCTCGGTGCTGGCGACCGTCAACCACGAGCACGCTCGCGGCAACGCGGACGTGCAGGCACCATTGGCCGTCGGTACTGCGTTACAGAGGGCGAAGCTGGTTCCCGGCGTCCATCTGATCGGCGCAGACGGCAGGTCCACCTCGCTGAGGGCCTACCGCGGCCACTGGATCGTGCTCGCCCCTTCCATGACGCTCTGCCAGGAGGTCTGCCCGGTGACCACCGGCACGCTCAACGAGCTCCAACAGGGCCTGCGCCGTGATGGCATGGGATCCAAGGTCGACATCGTTGAGGCGACGGTCGATCCCGCACGTGACACCCCGCTGCGTCTGCGCGCCTACGCCAGGCTGGCGCATATCCACTTCGACCAGCTCACCGGCAGCCCCAGCGACATCAAGCGGTTGTGGAGGTTCTTCGGCGTTTACTACCACAGGGTGCCCGAGGGCCACCCTGCCGACATCGACTGGCTGACCCACAAGCCCCTGACCTACGATGTCGATCACACCGACGGTGTCTTCATCATCGATCCGGCCGGGCATCTGCGCGTAGTCGACGAGGGCATGCCGAAGCTCTCAGGGCCGCTGTCGAAGCCACTTGAGACGCTGCTGGATGCGGAGGGTCACCACAACCTCGCTCACCCGGAGCTGCCCTGGACGGCAGTGGAGATCATCGACGACCTCGACTTCGAGATGGGTCGCGAGATCCCGGCGTCACAGGCGCCGCACGTACAGGCGCTCACGCTCGCAACCGCCCGCAGGCAGCTGCAGGGCTCCCCCCACGCGCTCGCCGCGCTGCACACCCAGGCGGCCGAGCTGCTCGGCGGTGGGGTCCCGGCCCTGAGCCGGCGTCTGGCGGAGCTGCGCGGCCATCCCGTCGTCGTCAACATCTGGGCGTCCTGGTGCGATCCGTGTCGTGGCGAATACCCGATCCTGGCCACAGCCTCCGCCCACTATGGCCGCCATGTCGCCTTTGTCGGAGTGGACGTGAATGACGGCGCGCACGACGCGCGCACGTTCCTGTCCGCACATCCGGTCTCCTATCCCAGCTACGCGGGGGCATCCGACGCCCTCGGCCCACTCAGCAACGGGCAGGAACAGCCGGTCACGGTGTTCATCGCGGCGAACGGGAAGATCGTGCACCGCAACATCGGCGCCTACGACACGCTCGCCGTGCTCGAGAATGACATCGAGCACTACGCGCTCGGTGTGCGCGGTTAGTGCGCGGGCTCCAATCCGTCGCGGTCGGCCCACTCGAGCAGCGGCGCGATGTCGAAGCTGGTGTCGTCGATCCCGGCGTGCAGGTCGCCAAGCTCGGCGAACCGCGCCGGCACGGTCGCGATCGTGAAGTCCGCCGGGTCGACGTCGTCAAGCTCGTCCCAGCTGAACGGCGTCGAGACCCTGGCCGAGGGCACGCCGCGCACGGAGTAGGCGCGAAGCGATCGTGTGGTCGCGGGCGTTCTGGTTGAAGTCGACGAAGACCTTCTCGGGGTCGCGGTCCTTGCGCCACCAGGCGGTGGTGGCATCGTCCGGGGCACGGCGCTCGACCTCCCGCGCGAAGGCGAGCGCCGCCCGCCGCACCTCGCCGAAGCCCCAGCGCGGCTCGATGCGCACGTAGACGTGCAGGCCGTCGCCGCCCGACGTCTTCGGCCACCCGGCCGCGCCGAGCTCGTCGAGCACCTCGTGCACCACTCCGGCGACGCGCCTGACCCGCTCAAGCGGGCAGCCGCGGCATCGGGTCGAGGTCGATCCGCCACTCGTCCGGTTGCTCGACGTCGGCGCGGCGTGAGTTCCACGGATGGAACTCGACCGTCGACATCTGCACCGCCCAGATCACGCTGGCGAGTTCGGTGACGCACAGCTCGTCGGCGGTGCGGCCGAACCGCGGGAAGTGGATCTCGACGGTCTCGACCCAGTCGGGCGCGCCCTTGGGCAGCCGCTTCTGGTGGACCTTCTCGCCCGTCGACGCCGGTCGGGAAAGCGGTGCAGCATGCACGGCCGCTCGCGCAGCGCCCGGACGATCCCGTCGCCGACCTCGAGGTAGTAGTGGGCGAGATCGAGCTTGGTCTCGCCGCGCTCGGAGAAGTAGACGCGGTCCGGGATTCGTGATCCGGACGACGCGCTCGCCCACCTGGATCTCCGCGGCATCGCTCACGCGGGAAGGATTTCACGTGGCGATTGTCGGATCCGGGCGATCCCGTGCGTGGTATGGATGAGGGTGAGTTTGGGAACCGCCCACGAAACCAAGGAGACACTCCATGCCGCAATACCTGGTATCCGTCTACGACCAGCCGGACAGCCGCAGTCGCTCCGCCGAGGAGATGGCACCGATCGTCGCTGACGTCGGCGCCGTCAACGAGAAGGCCGTCGCCGACGGGATCTTCGTCTTTGCCGGTGGCCTCCACGACCGTACCGCGGCGACCGTGATCGACGCGCGCGGCGGGACGCCGCAGGTCACCGACGGGCCCTACCTCGAGACCAAGGAGTACCTCGGGGGGTTCTGGGTGATCGAGGTGCCCGATCTCGATGCGGCACTCGAGTTCTCGCGCGCTGCCGCCGTCGCCTGTAGGCAGCCTGTCGAGGTGCGCCCGTTCATGGAGGAGCCGCCCGGCGCCTAGGGCCGTCCGTGATCGAGGAGATCCACCGCAGGGAGTGGCCCCGGTTGGTGGCCTCGCTGGCACGCCGTTTCGGTCTTGACATCGCCGAGGAGGCGGCCGGCGAGGCGTTCCTCGAGGCCGTCGAGCACTGGCGCGACCAACCGCCGCCCAACCCGGGCGGCTGGCTGATGACGACCGCGACGCGCAAGGCGATCGACCGCATTCGCAGAGACGCCCGGCGCGAGCAGAAGTACTCGGCGGCGATGCTGCTCGGGGTCGGGAGGGTGACCGAACCGGCATATCAGGAAACGATCCAGGCGGACGGCAGGACCGAGGATGACCGCCTGCGGCTGATCCTGATCTGCTGTCACCCGGCGCTCTCACGCGATGCACAGCTGTCCCTGACGCTGCGACTGGTCGGTGGACTGACGGTCCAGCAGATCGCCCACGGCCTGCTGCAATCAGACGCTGCGGTCGGCCAGCGGATCACCAGGGCCAAGAGCAAGATCGCCTCTGCGCACATCCCCTACCGCGTCCCAGAGCGCGAGGAGCTTCCGGACCGCGTCGATGCGGTGCTATCGGTTCTGTACCTCGTCTTCAACGAGGGCTACCTGCCGAGCGGTGAGCGGGCGCTCCGGCCCGATCTGAGCCTCGAGGCCGTCCGCTTGACGCGGCTGCTGAGCGAACTTCTTCCCGAATCCAACGAGACGGCGGGGCTGTTGGCGCTGATGCTGTTGGCCGAGGCCCGACGCACGTCGCGTGTCTCGGCCGACGGAGAGCTCGTGACGCTGGCCGAGCAGGACCGTGGTGGCTGGGATCGGGTGCTGATCGCGGAGGCGCATGGGATCGTGCGCGGCCTGATCGCCGGCGGGGAGCCGCCCGGCCGCTACCAGCTGGAGGCCGCGATCGCGTCGGTCCACACGCACGCGCGAGACATCCGCGACACCGACTGGGAACAGCTCGGGCGGCTCTACGACCACCTGTTCGAGATCAACGCGAGCCCGGTGGTGGCGCTCAACCGCGCCGTCGTCACAGCAGAGCTGGACGGGCCGGCGGTTGCTCTTGCCGCGGTCGACGGACTCGATCTGGGCGCCTACCACGCCTGGCATGCCACTCGGGCGGATCTGCTGCGCCGCCTGGGCCGCTCCACCGAAGCACGGGAGGCGTACGACGCGGCGATCGAGCTGGCCGTGAACCGGGCGGAGATCCGATACCTGAGCCGCCGCCGGGCCAGCCTCGCCGGTTGATCGGTCCGAACCGCGACGACCGCCACGGCGATGCGTGATCATTGACGCATGCTCACCACGTTCGACAGGCTCGCCTCGCTGCAGCTCGAGATCACTGGCTACTCGCTCCGGGGGCTGAGCGCTCAGGTCTCCGCCGAGATGCTCCGCCAGACGACGATCGTGCAGATGCACGGTCGCGGGCTTGAGGGCCTCGGCGAGGACGTCGTCTACACCGGTGCGGAGCATGACGAGCTTCAGCGCGCCGGCGCCGTGCACGACCTGACCGGCAGTCGTACGCTGGCCGAGTTCTGCGAGCACGTGGAGTCGCTCGATCTCTTCCCGACACCGCCGCAGATGCCGGCCTCGCGTCTCTATCGCGTCTGGGCGTTTGAGAGCGCGGCGCTCGACCTGGCGCTTCGGCAGGCCGGGATCTCGCTCTCACAGGCGCTCGGTCGCACTCCGCAACCGATGCGGTATGTGGCATCGACACGCCTGGGCGAGCCGCCGACACTCGAACCCGTCAACAAGCGGCTGGCGCTCGACTCGACGATCCGCTTCAAGCTCGACGCGACCAGCTCGTGGACGCCGGAACTGTTTGAGCAGCTGGTCGCGACCGGCGCCGTCGACTCGATCGACTTCAAGGGGATGTACAAGGGCACGGTCGTGGACCAGTCGGCCGACCCGGTTCTCTACCGGCGCGTCGTCGAGGCGTTCCCGGATGCCTGGCTCGAGGACCCGGACCTCAGCTCCCCGGCGACAGCCGCTGCGCTCGCTGGCCAACACGACCGCATCACGTGGGACGCTCCGATTCACAGCATCGCCGACATCGAGGCGCTCCCCTTCGCCCCGAGGATGGTCAACATCAAGCCGTCGCGCATCGGCTCTCTGCCCGAGCTGTGCGCCACATATGACTACTGCGAGGCCAACCAGATCGGCGCATACGGCGGCGGCCAGACGGAACTCGGAGTCGGGCGCGGCCAGGCCCAGTACCTCGCCGCCCTGTTCCACCCCGACACCCCAAACGACCTGGCACCGTCGGGCTACAACAGCATCGACCCGCCCGCGGGCCTCCCCCGCAGTCCGCTGACGGCAGACCTCAGCGCGCCGGGCTTCCGTTGGCCAGCCTGAAAAACCTGCTCGGGACGTTCACCTGGCGACGGTCAGTCCGTGAGCTCGCGCACGACTGCGTCGGCGAACAGGCGTCCGCTCCTGGTCAGCCGCGCGCGGCCGTCAACGATGTCCACGCGGCCACGCTCCACCTCACGCACCAGCGCGCGTTCTCCGTTGGCGCTCAATGCCGAGAGCGGCAGCCCCCGGCGCTCCCGCAGTCCGAGCATGACCGATTCGAAGCTCCGCTGCGTCTCGGTGAGCACCTCGCGTCCGGCGGCAGGTGACACGCCGCCCCGCAGACGCGCCGCGTACACGGAGGCAGCAGCACGTTCCACCAGCGGACGCCATCCAGGTGGGAGTGCGCTCCCGGGCCCACCCCCCACCAGTCGTGGGAGCGCCAGTACCCGAGGTTGTGGTGGCAGACCGCGTCCGCGGTCCGCGCCCACGAGCTCAGCTCGTACCACTGCAGTCCGGCTTCGGCAAGGCGCTCGTCGGCGTACGTGAAGCGCCGAGCCTGGACGGCGTCGTCAGGTGCCGGCATCCGTCCTGCGACGACGGCGGCACTCATCGCCGTTCCCGGTTCGACGGTCAGCGCGTAGGCCGATATGTGGTCGGGCCCGGCCTCGAGCGCGAGGTCGAGCGTTCGCTCCCAGTCGGCGTCGGTCTCGCCTGGGGTTCCGTAGATCAGGTCGAGCGAGACGTGTTCGAAGCCGGCCTCCCGTGCCTCTCCTGCGGCCGCCGCCGCTCGACCCGGCGTATGAACACGGTCCAGCGTTCGCAGCACGTGTGGCGCAGCCGACTGCATCCCAAGTGAGACGCGCGTGAAGCCACCGCGACGCAGAGCGCGGAGCATGCTCGGGTCAACCGACTCCGGGTTGGCCTCGGTCGTGACCTCCGCGCCCGCAGCAACGTCGAAGCGCGCCGTGATCCCGTCGAGCAGCCGCAGCAGCTCGTCGGCCCCCAGCAGTGTCGGTGTGCCGCCGCCGATGAAGATCGTCGACACCTCGCGGTTGCCCAACTCCGCTCGCGCGAGTGTCATCTCCGCCACGGCCGCGTCCGCGAACTCGGACTGCTGGCCCGGCAGCTTCGGTACATACGTGTTGAAGTCGCAGTACCCGCAGCGGGCGGCGCAGAACGGGACGTGAACATAGATGCCAAGCGGTGTCTGACCGTCTCCCATACCCAAATGATGACCACGCCGCGTCGCGACCGTTCTCACCGGTAGCTTGTCGCCGATGTCCGGTCAGGAGCCGAGCGTTGAAGCGTTCGACGTCGTTGTCGTCGGCGGCGGCAGCGGTGGCATCGGCGCCGCCATCGGCGCGGCCCGAGCCGGCGCGTCGGTCCACCTGATCGAGCGGTACCCGTTCCTCGGTGGCGCGGCCACCGCCAGCTCGGTCCTGAGCTACTGCGGCTTCTTCGACCAGCGACGCGAGCTCGTCGTCGCCGGAGTCGGCGGGGATCTGCTGGCACGACTGCGCGCCGGCGGCTCCTACCAGGAGATCACGTTCAGATGGTCGGGCAACACGGTCGTGATGATCGATCCCGAGTACACGAAACTGACCCTCGACCGCATGGTCGCGGACGCCGGCGTGTCGCTCGGGCCTGCACAGCTATCTGGTGGGGGCCTCACTCGCACCGGGGGCGCGTCACAGAGCTGTCGGCATCCACCGCCGGCGAGCTGCGAACGCATGCGGCCGCGAGCTTCGTCGACGCCAGCGGCGACGGCAACCTCGCCCACTCGCGGGGGCGAGGTCGGGATCGTCCCGCTCGAGGAGCGCCAGGCGGCGACTCTCAGCATGCGGATCGGCGGCGTCGACCCGATGCCGTGATCTCGTCGGAGACGATGCGGCAGGCGGTCGCGGCCCACAACGCCTCGAGCGACCGCAAGCTGGAGCGCGACCACGGTCCAGCGGCGCGTCTGCCACTGACCGGCGAGCTCACGATGCAGATCGTCGACCAGACCGTCGATGCACTCGACGTCGTACGACCTCACCCGTGCCGAGCAGGCCGCCCGCGAGCAGGCGTGGGACTACCTTCACGCATTCCGCAGCCACATCCCCGGCTGGGGGGGCGCCTATCTGGTGGCACGGGCCCGCAGATCGGGATCCGTGAGACACGACATATCGTCGGTCGCGAAGCGGTCACCGGTGATGACGTGCTCGCCGGCCGGCGCCGGCCCGACGACGGGATCGCCCGATGTGGCTGGCCGATGGAGGAACACCAGGGCGTCGGTTCGACGAAGTACACGCCGATCGACGGCAGAGCCTTCTATGACATCCCGCTGCTGGCGCTGCAGCTCGATTGACCGGGACAACCTCTGGAGTGCCGGCCGCCTCGTCAGCTGTGATACACGTGCGTACTGCTCGCTGCGGGTGATGGGAACGGCGTTTGCGACCGGGCACGCGGCCGGCGTTGCCGCGGCCCTGCAGGCCAGAGAGGGGCGCGACCCCGAAGCCGCCGACGTCCGCCGCGAGCTCGCTCGCCAGGGCGCCATCATCTGATCCAGTCATGGAAGATCCGATGTCACTCGGAAATGGCGTGGCAATACCGCTTGCGGAGATCACACTGCGTGCCTCGCGCTCGTCGGGACCCGGCGGGCAACACGCGAACGTGACCGCCTCGCGGATCGAGGCGGTCTTCGAGGTCGAGCCCTCGACAGCCCTCAGCGCCGCACAGAAGCAGCGTCTGATTGCCCGATTCGGTCCGCGTGTGGCCGCGATCGCACAGGACGCGCGTAGTCAGAGCCAGAATCGCGAGCTCGCGCTCGTGCGGCTGCAGGCGCGACTGATCTCGGGACTGAGGGTCGCGCCCCCGCGCACGCCGACCCGCCCGACGAAGGGTTCCGAACAGCGACGGCTCGAGACCAAACGGACCCAGGGCGAGCGCAAGCGTCGTCGCCGAGCCCCGAGCGCCGACGAGGAGTGACGGCGCACCCGCAAAGGGCACCTACGTCAGCGAAGCCACCGACAGCCCCTCATCGATGTGCTCGATGAGAGCTCGACCGTCGCCCTCGGACTCGTCAACCCAGCGCTGAAAGGCAACCTTGAAGACAGCCAATCCGAGCTCTGCGGTGAGGCTCGCGGTCGGTTCGCCGACGCCGCGAGCTCGGAGCGCGTCCCTCACGCCCGCAGCGACCGATGCAAGTTTCATCAGCTCCCGCTCCTGCAGCTCCGGATTTGCGCTGATGATCTCCTGGCGGCGACGCGCGAACTCGCGGCCACGGTCGCTGTCGAGCAGCTCGCCTGCGGCCTTGACGCCGCAGACGACGGCAGTCAGTGGCGGATCCCCGGCCGGTGCCGCCGCCACAGCGTCGACCACGGTCCGCCGGAACTCGTCGCCCCCGGCAAACAGCACCTCGCGCTTGTCCGCGTAGTGCCGGAAGAAGGTGCGTTCCGTCAGGCCCGCGTGATCTGCGATCTCGACGACGGTGGTGGCATCGAAACCCAGCTCGCTGAAGAGCTCCATCGCCGCCTCCGCGAGCCGCGTCTGGGCCCCTGGTTCCCATCTGGCCATGCCCGAATGTAGTTGATGACAGTAGCTGACATCAACCTGCTAGGGTCGTCGATGTCAGCTACTGTCATCACTCTTCCGGAGGTTTCCATGCGCGTCTTCGTCACCGGGGCGTCGGGCCACATCGGTTCAGCCGTCGTTCCCGAGCTCATCAGCGCCGGACATGAGGTCGTCGGCCTCGGCCGCTCAGAGCAGTCCGTGTCCGCGATCGAGGCCCTCGGCGCCACAGCGCTGCCCGGCAGCCTCGACGATCTCGACACCCTCAGCCAGGCCGCATCGGATGCAGACGGCGTCATCCACCTGGCGTTCAAACATGACCAGCTGATCACCGGCGACTATGCGACCGCCGTCGCCTCCGACCTCACCGCCACTCGGGCGATGGGCGAGGCCCTGGTCGGCTCGGGCAAGCCGCTTGTGACCACCTCGGGGACGCTGATGCTCGCCTTTGCCGGGATCGGCGGGCGCGCCGGAACCGAGGAGGATGCGGTTGAGGGCGGCCCCCGAGTCGAGGCCGAGAACTACGTGATCAGCCTCGGCGAGCGCGGTGTGCGCTCGGCAGTGATCCGGCTCCCACCGACCGTGCACAGCGACCTCGACCACCACGGCTTCGGCCCCGTGCTGATCGGCATCGCCCGTGAGCGCGGTTTCGCCGGTTACCCCGGGGACGGCGCCAACCGCTGGCCCGCCGTCCACACACTCGACGCGGCCCGGGTCTACCGGCTGGCACTCGAGTCCGGCCCCCCCGGCTCGCGCTTTCATGCGATCGGCGACGACGGTGTCGCCTTCCGTGAGATCGCGGAGACGATCGGCGCCGACTCGGACTCGAGCCGCCTCGGTGTCGTCCGACGAGGCGGGCAGTACTTCGGATTCCTCGCGCCGTTCGTGGCCGCGGACAACCTCACCTCCAGCGAGATCACCCGCGCGGCCCTGAGCTGGGAGCCGACCCACGCGCGCCTGATCGCCGACCTCGAGGAGGACCACTACTTTGAGTCCTAGCGCGGGCCGCCACGCCGGGCAACACACTGGCGACCTCAGCGGGCCAGAAAGCTGAGACCTGCGCAATCGCCCGGGGCGACATGTGACCGTCACGTGGCCGAGCCGTGGGTGGATCTCCAATGACAGTCTGGGATCAGCGCGGCCGTCTCGGCGATCAGATCCGAGCCGTAGTAGCGGTCTCGACCGCCCACCAGCAGCAGGGCGGGCGCGTGATCGTGGGCAGCCGCTCCAGGTCGAAGTCGTCCTCGGCCTCGATCAGAGTCGCCATGTCGTGCAGTCCGTCGGCGGGGAGCAGTCGCGGAGCCGAGCAACCAGCCCGCCAGCGCCGGCCGGGAGCTCCAGCGGACCGGGCGGGCACGAGGTCCGCGGCCAGCAGCGCGCTTGACGCGGCGGCGGGGCGCCCGACCCGGATCCGCGGGCCGCCAGCCGCCGCTGCAGGCGATCTGGCCGGGCCCGAGCCGACAGCCGGTGCTGACCAGCACGAGACGCCGTGACCACGTCGGGATGCTCGGCGGCCAGCTGCTGGGCGATGCTGCCTCCGGTCGACACGCCGAGCACGTCGACCGGGTCTCCGAATGCAGTGCCTATGGCGACGGCCAGCTCTGCCACCAGGGCTGACATCGTGATTCCGGCGTCGAGCCCCGGACGGCTGTTGACATAGACAACACGATGCCCACGAGCCCAGGCGCGGGCCGCCGAGCCGTGGACGGCTCGAAGCACACCGGACTCGAATCCGGCGGCCGGCGCAAGTCCGCCAAGGACCAGCAGCGGCGGCCCATGGCCGACCACCAGGCATGGAAAGTCGCCGAGCTGACACTCGGCGATCCGAGGTGTGCTCAGCGGTGCATCACTCCCACCTGCGCCCCGTAGGCGGACACCGGATCGACGACCGCGACCTCGCTCAGCGCGTCGTCGGCAGCGGCGATCACATCGTTTGAGAGCTCAATGCCCGCGGCCGCGGCATTGGCGTGAACCTGTTCGGGCCGGGATGCCCCCACGATTGCCGAGGCCAGCTCGGACCGGCGCAGCACCCAGGCCAGCGCCAGCTCCACCGGTGTCAGACCGGCTCCCTCGGCGATCGGGATCAGCCTCTGGACGGCCGTCAGCAGTTCTCGCGAAAAGCATGTCGTCCATCGCGATCCCCCATCGCGGTGCTCGCCGCGCGCGAGTCACTGGGAGCCGGCTCCCCCGGCCGGTACTTTCCGCTCAGCAACCCCTGGGCCAGCGGCGACCACACGATCTGCGAGATGCCGTTGGCAGCGCAGAGCGGAAACACCTCGGCCTCGGGGGCACGCCACAGCATCGAGTACTGCGGCTGGGAGGATACGAAGATGTCCGGGCCGGCGATGTCGATCGCAGCCTGGATCTGCTCGGGCGTCCACTCGCTGAAGCCCAGATAGCGGGCCTTGCCGTCGCTCACAACCTTCTGCAGCGCCTCGATCGTCTCCTCGATCGGGACCGCCGTGTCGAAGCGGTGCGTCTGGTAGAGGTCGACGTGGTCCGTACGCAGCCGGGCCAGGGACGCGTCGATCTGCTTGGCGATCTGCGCCGCCGAGAGGCCCCGATCGTCCGGGTCGTCCGACATCTGGAAGAAGACCTTCGTGGCGAGCACATAGGAGTCCCGCGGACGCTTGGACAGAATCTCCCCCAGGCGCTCTCCGCCGCCCCACGCCCGTAGGCGTTGGCCGTGTCGAAGAAGTTGATCCCGGCGTCGAACGCCGCGTTGGTGCAGGCGACCGTGCGATCGAACTCGACGCCGCCCGAGTAGGTCAGCCAGGCCCCGAGCGAGATCTCGGAGACCTCCAGGTCCGAACTTCCGAGTTTGCGGTAGCGCACAGCGATGCTCCCTTCTGAGGATCAGCTCTTGGCGGGTATGAAGCTCATTGCCCGTTCGGCCAGCGCGGTGATCGTGAGGCTCGGGTTGGCGCCGACGTTCGCCGGCATCGGCGGCACCGTCGCAGACGAGCAGGTTCTCGTAGCCGAACACCCGGTGGTGACGTCGATCACGCCCGTGTCCGGTCCCGAGCCGATCACCGCGCCTCCGAGGATGTGAGCGGTGGCCGGGATTGCGAGCGCCGACTCCGGTCAGGAAGCTGTAGGGGCGTCGCCTCCGGCTGCGCTTGGCAAACCAGCGCCCGGCCGCGTAGGCCGCCGGGATCTTGTCGGGGTTCGGGTGCGCTGGGTCCTGTTCGGTGGTCAGCTGCACCCCGCCTCGCGGAAGCCTGCGCTTCACCTTGATCGTGATCGAGTTCTCGAGTGTCTGCATCACCAGGAGGAAGCCCGAGCCCGCGCCTGGCGGTCCCGCGAAAACGCAGAACCCGCACCGCGGCACGCGGCTGTCGCAGCACCGCCATCAGGAAATGCAGCGGCTGCGTGCCGCGGCGGCCCGCCTCGACCATCAGGCTGAAACAGCGGCACCTGGCGAATCGCCACCCGCCCCGTAGGTCACGGTCTCGATGTGGGTCGTCGCATCCACGTGGATGCTCGAGCTGATCGCGACCGGCGCGTGAAGTCGTACCCGGATCCCTCGGGAGCGAGCACCGGCGAGGATCGATTCGCTGTTGGTCCGGACCGCCTGTCCGAGCCCCGAGATCCTGGGCAGCGACCCATTCAGCCGACAGCGCTGCAGCAGGCGATTGGTGCCCAAGCGCTCCGGCGGCGACGATCACTCCGCGGGCGCGCGCGCTTGCGCGCCCGCGTCGCAGGAGCGACGCCGGAACGGACATGTGTGACCTCATACCCATCTGCGCCGCTGCCATCGCCCAGTGGCCTGACGTCGGTCACCATCCGCTCCGGAAAGCACGGTCGACGCCGAGCTTCTCGGCAAACCACAGGTAGTTCTTGACGAGTGTGTTCTTGGCGCCATAACGGCAGCCGATCATGCAGCGCGCCACAGCGAACGCAACCCGTGCGCTCCGGCCCCTGACCGCCGAAGTACGGGTCCGGGCACCGTCTTTCCCGGCTCGCCGAGGAACACGCCCACGGGGGTGCGGGTGTAGGTGTCCGCCACGCCGATCGCCTCACCGTACTCACGGAGCAGCAGGTCGGCTGCGCCGTCGCGGTCGTAGTCGGTGACGCCCAGCATCCGCTCGGCCTCCTGATAGAACGGCTCCGAGCTCCTGCTTCCAGTCGCCCAGAGCGGCCCACTGTTCGTTGCTCGAAGAACGCTGGTCGCGCCCGATAGAGCGTGTTCGCGTATCCAAGGCTGCCGCCCCCGACCCCGCAGCCGGACATGATGAACACGTCCCGGAAGAGGGTCATCCGAAAGATTCCGCGCAACCCGATGTACGGGGCCCACAGGTAGCGCCTGTAGTCGCTCGTTCGCTCCGCGAACTCGTGGTCGGCGAAGCGGCGCCCGCATTCGAGCACCGCCACCCTGTATCCCTTCTCAGCCAGTCTCAGCGCCGCGACGCTGCCGCCGAAGCCCGAACCGACGATCAGCCAGTCGTAATCGAACTCCATCAGGGCCTTGGCGAGAGGACAATCACCGGGATCTTGCGGTCGGTCTTGGTCTCGTACTCGGCAAACTGTGGCAGCAGCGCTGCCTGGGCGCTATAGAGGCGATCGCGCTCGGGCCCGGTCGCCTCTGTTGCGACGACCGGCACTCGCCGGTCCTCGACTTCGATCTCGGTGACCGGATTGGCCTTGAGGTTGTGGTACCAGGCGGGGTTCTCGGGTGCTCCCGCCTTTGACGCGATGATCACGTATTCATCGCCCTCCGGCAGGTACGCGACCGGGCTGACGCGTTCGACTCCCGACTTTGCGCCCACATGGTGGAGCAGCAGGATCGGCATCTGCTCGAACATCCCGCCGACCTTGCCCGCGTTTGACCTGAACTCGGTGATCACCTGCTCGTTGAAATCAACCATCAGCTCGACCGATCCTCTCTGGGGTTTGCACTGACATGATCGTTGCATGCTGAGGACCGTGACCGCCACCCGATACGTCACACCCCTGCGAGAGGGCGGTTCGCTTCCGGGACTGGTGGAGGCTGACGACGACGGGTTGTACGTCGTCAAGTTTCGCGCGGCCGGGCAGGGCGTGAAGGCGCTGGTGGCCGAGGTGATCGTCGGCGAGCTCGCGCGCGCGGCCGGCCTGCCTGTGCCGGAGATCGTGGCCGTCACGCTCTCGGCTCGAGCTCGGGCGCACCGAGCCCGATCCGGAGATCAACGAGCTGGTGACTGCCAGCGCCGGCCTCAACTGCGGCATCGACTTCCTGCCCAGCGCCCTCGATTACAACCCCGCCCGGCCGGGGACGCTGGACCCGCTCCGGGCCTCGGAGATCGTCTGGCTGGACGCATTGGTCACCAACGTCGACCGCTCCGCCCGCAACCCGAACATGCTCGTCTGGCACGGCCAGACGTGGCTGATAGACCACGGCGCCGCGCTCTATCAGCACCATGCCGATCGTGATCTCGTTGCGCGCGCGCTGGAGCCGTTTCCGCTGATCGCGGACCACGTGCTGTTGCCGCTCGCCTCCGAGCTGCAGGCCGCGGACACGCGTATGGCCGCGGCGCTCGACACCGCCGCGATCGCGGCGGCGGTGGCGGCGGTCCCCGGCGATTGGCTTGGCGCGGACACCGAGGCGTCGCGCGCGGTCTATCGGGATTACCTGCACGCCAGGGTCGCGTCACCGCGAGGGTTCGTCGACGAGGCGGAGGCCGCGCGTGGCGCCTGAGCCCTTCCAGTACGCCGTCCTCCGCGTCGTGCCGCGCATCGAGCGCGAGGAATTCGTCAACGTCGGTGTGATCGTGTTCTGCCGTACGCGAGGCTTCCTGCGTGCGCGCGCCGAGCTGGACACCGGCCGCATCGAGGCGCTCGGGCCGGGGATCGACCTGGAGACCATCCGCGAGCATCTCGAGGCGCGCGTGGCGATCGCCGCTGGAGATGCCGATGCCGGACCGATCGCGCAGCTTCCGCAATCAGAGCGTTTTCACTGGCTGGTGGCGCCGTCGAGCACGGTGATCCAGACCTCCTCCGTTCACAGCGGGTTGTGCGAGGATCCCGACGCCGTGCTCAACCGTCTGTTCGACGAACTTGTCGCCGTGCGCGACGTCTAGACTCCCGCTCATGCCGAAGCAACAGCGGGCGATCCGCATCGAACAGAAGAGCCAGCTCGCCGCGATGCAGGCGCTGGAGTCACGCAGCGACGAGGAACTCGCAGCGGAGACGCGTTACCGGTCCGCCGCACAGGCGATCCTCGGAGCCCGCGCCGCCGAGAAGTACGACGCCAAGGCGGCCCGTGAGCATTTCCAGAAGGCGCTTGCAGCCGCGCGCCCACAGGAACGTCTGCAGATCCGTCGCATGGCCGATGCGTCGCTTGCGCTCGCAGAACGCCGGGCCGGTGATCTGAAGGCCGCGACGGCGAAGCTCGGCGTCGAGGCGCCGAGCTCGCGCCAGCTGTTCGGGCTGCGCGTCATAGGCCTGGTGGCACCACCTTCGAGTGCCGGCATCGTCGCCCGAATCCGCGGAATCGTGATCGCAGTCGCAGCCGTTGCAGCGATTCTGGGCCTGGCCTTCGGCATCGTTTATGGCATCGGCCAGGCCGCTGGCGGGCTCTCGGTCGATCTTGCGATCTTCTACGCTCTCGTGCTCCTGCTCGTGGTCTTCGGGGCGCTCGCGTTCTGGGGCCGCAGACGCCAGAAGGCCGCCGCAGTCAAACGCCGCGAGGCGCTCGAGGCCCGCACCGCCGGGCGCTGAGCGCCGCTGCGAGCCGAGCTGGACCGATGTGCGGGCGCTATTCGCTGGCAGCGCCCAGTGCCGCCCAGTTACGCGCACGGTTTCCGATCGGCGAGTCGATCGCCGTCCAGCCGCATTACAACGTCGCTCCCGGCAGCGACGTGATGACCGTCACGACCGGTCGCGACGGCGCGCCGCGCGGCGAGCTGTTGCGCTGGGGTCTTGTTCCGAGCTGGGCCAAGGACTCATCCGGGGGATTCAAGATGATCAACGCGCGCGCCGAGACGCTGCTGGACCGCGCCGCCTTCCGCAAGCCGTTTGAGCGTTTCCGCTGCCTGATCCCGGCCGACGGCTTCTACGAGTGGCAGCCCGTCCCCGGCGAGAGGCGCAAGCAGCCGATCCGGATCACCCGCTCCGACGGGCAGCTGTTCGCGTTCGCCGGCCTCTGGTCGGTCTGGCATCGCGGTGAGCCTGAGGAGCTCCGCACGTGCACGATCATCACCACGGCGGCCAATTCACAGATCGCGCCGATCCATGACCGCATGCCGGTGATCCTGCCGGCCTCAGCCGAGTCTCGGTGGCTCGCGCACGACACCCCGCTGCCGGAACTGCAGGGTCTCCTCGACGGCCTCTCCCCTGGTGAGTTCAGCCTGCGCCCGGTCGGCCCAGCCGTCAATGACGTCCGTCATGACGGCCCCGAATGCCTGTTCGACCCGCCACCGCCAGCACAGGAGAGTCTGTTCGCACCGTGATTCGCGGCTGCTCGCCGCGATAATCCCGGTGTGCCGCTCTCCCCTCTGATCGCCGCCTACGACCACGTTATCCTCGACCTGGACGGGACCGTCTGGCTCAGCAGCTCCGCGACGCCGCGCGCGCCCGAGGCGATCGCCGCGATCCGCGAGGCGGGCAAGCGCCTGGCGTTCGTCACCAACGACGGCAGCCGCTCACCCGAGGAATACGTCCAAAAGCTGTGGTCGATCGGCTGCACGGCCGCAATCGAGGAGGTCGTGAGCGTCGGGTCCGCGATCCAGTACGTGCTGGCTGAGCGTCGACCTGGAGCGCGCGTCTTCGTGATCGGCGGACCGCCGATCTTCCGCCATGTCGCAGACGCCGGACACCACATCGCCAACCACACCGAGCACGCGGAGCGGGCTGACGTGGTGGTTGCCGTTGCACACAGGCAGTTCGACTATGGCGAGCTCCTGACCGCGACCCGCGCGCTGCTCGCCGGCGCGGAGTTGATCTGTGGTGGCCGCGACCCGAACTACCCCACCGCCGACGGGATCGCGCCCGGGACCGGCGCCGTCACCGCCGCGCTCGAGTATGCGAGCGGCGTCCCCGCCCGGGCCGTCGGCAAACCCGACCCGCAGGTGTTCGAGGTGGCCCTCGACCGGCTCGGGCCCGGCCGCACACTGGTCATCGGCGATCATCTCGTCTCGGATCTCGGCGGCGCCGCCGCGGCCGGTCTCGATGCGGCGATCGTGCTCACGGGGGTCAGCTCGCGCGCTGACGCCGAGGCCGCGAGCGACCCCGCACCGGTCGCGATCGGCCGAGATCTGGCCGCACTCGTACTCTCAACGTGACGATGAATGCGATCGGAGCCAAGCTCAGGATCGCTCGCGCGGTCGGCGGCCTCGCACGGGTGAGCGGCCGCGGCGGCGGAACGAGCCTGCCCGGAAAGGTGCTCCTGGCGCTCGAGCCGGGGGCGATCGGCGAGCTGGCCGGCCGGCTTGAACGCGGCAGCGCCGTGATCTCAGCGACCAATGGCAAGACCACCACCGCCACCATCACAGCCACGATCCTCGAGGGCGCGGGCTGGCGCCTGGTGCACAATCGCGCCGGGGCGAACATGGCAGGTGGCATCGCCTCGACGCTGCTGGCCGCGTCCCGCGGGCAGAGCGGGATCGCCGGCGATGCCGGGCTGTTCGAGGTCGACGAGTTCTGGCTCGACACCGTCACCGGCCAGGTGCGCCCGCGGGCACTGCTGCTGGCCAACCTGTTCCGTGATCAGCTCGACCGCTACGGCGAGCTCGAGACGATCGCCGACCGCTGGGCCCAGGTCGTGACGGCCTTCCCGAATGACCGCGCGCTGGTGCTGAACGCCGATGATCCGCTGATCGCCGACCTCGGCCGTGGGCGCGAGACCGCCACATATTTCGGGATCGAGGATGACTCACTCGCACTGCCCGAGATGCAGCACGCTTCGGACTCAAAACACTGCCGGCGCTGCGGCGCCCCCTATCGCTACGAGGCCGTCTACCTCGGGCATCTCGGTCACTATCACTGCGAGAACTGCGGGCGGCACCGGCCACAGCCGAGCGTGCGCGCCGAACACATCACGCTGCATGGCACCAGGTCCGCGACGTTCACGCTCGTGACGCCCGGAGGCAGGCGCGAGGTCTCGCTCACGCTGCCCGGCCTCTACAACGTCTACAACGCGCTGGCGTCGACGGCGCTCTGCCTGGCGCTGGGAGTCGACTTCGACCAGATCGTCGCCGGGCTCGAGGCCGCGACGGCGGCCTTCGGCCGTGCGGAGACGATTGCGATCGGCGACACGTCGCTGCAGATAATGCTGATCAAGAACCCGGCCGGCGCAAACGAGATCCTCCGCACGCTGGCGCTGGAGTCGGATGCGCTCGACGTGCTTGCGGTGCTGAACGATCGCATCGCCGACGGCCGCGACGTCTCCTGGATCTGGGATTCCGACTTCGAGCTGCTAACACCCCACCTGCGGACCGTCACCTGCGCCGGCACACGCGCGGCTGAGCTGGCCGTGCGGCTCAAGTACGCTGGCGTACCGGCCGCGAAGCTGAGCGTCGTGCCGGCGCTGGACGAAGCACTCGATCACGCTGTCGGGGCGGCCGAGGGCCACCTGTACGCGCTCCCGACCTATACGGCGCTGCTGGCACTGCGCGAGGAGCTCGCCGACCGCGGCCTGGTCCGCCGCTATTGGGAGGCGGCGGCGTGAGCGCGGTGATCTGGCACGACCTCGAGTGCGGGCGCTACGTGGAGGATCTGGGGCTATGGCTCGAGCTTGCCGAGCGTGTCCCGGCCGATGACGCCGTGCTCGACGTGGGTGCCGGCACCGGGCGGGTGACGCTCGCCCTGGCCCAGGCCGGCCATCGCGTCGTGGCACTCGACACCGACTCGAGGCTGCTGTCCGAACTCCGCCGCAGGGCCGTCGATCTGCCGGTCGAGACCCACTGCGCTGACGCGCGTGACTTCACGCTCGTGGGTCGCCTGTTCCCGCTGATCATCGTGCCGATGCAGACGCTGCAGTTGCTCGGGGGCGCCGTCGGTCGCACGTCATTCCTGGAGCGCGCCGCCGCCCACCTGAGTCCCGGCGGTGTCGTGGCCTGCGCGATCGCCGCCGCCGAGGATTTCGAGGAATTCGAGTGGCAGCATGGCGACAGCGCCCCGATTCCCGACATCGCCGAGGTCGGCGGCAACGTCTACTTCAGCCAGCCGACGGCCGTCCGCCGTGAGGTGGACACGTTCGTGCTCGAGCGCCGGCGTGAGGTCGTGGACGGCGCCGGCACGCGCACCGCGAGCGAGGACCGGATCGTCCTGAACATCGTCGGGGTTCAGGGTCTGCAGGAGGCCGGCCAGCGGGCCGGCCTCCACCCCGTCGATGTGATCGACATCCCGCCGACGATCGAGCACATCGGCAGTCAGGTGGTGGTGCTCGGTGCCTGAGACGCTGCACGTGTGTGCGCTCTACCCGGACCTGATGAACATCTACGCGGATCGCGGGAACCTGCTGATGCTGCGCCGTCGCTGTGAGTGGCGGGGACTGGAGTTCGAGCTCTCGGGTGTCGGCATCGGCGACGAGCTTGACCAGCACGCCGACCTCTACTACATGGGTGGCGGCCAGGACCGCGATCAGGAGCTCTGCGCGGCCGACCTGGTCGACCACAAGCGATCAGCCCTGCAGAGCGCGGCGGAGCGGGGGGCCGTCGTCTTCGGCGTCTGCGGCGGCTATCAGCTGCTCGGACACTCCTACCAGCTCGGCGAGACCGAGCTGCGCGGTGTCGGTCTGCTCGACCTTCGTACGGTGCGGTCAGACGGCCCGCGCCTCGTCGGCAACGTCGCGATCGAGGTCTCACTGCCTGATGCAGGCGCTCACGTGCTTGCGGGCTTCGAAAACCATGGCGGTCGCACCCACCTCGGCGCGGGCACGGAGCCGCTCGGGCGGGTCCTCAGCGGCCATGGCAACAACGGCGCCGACCACCACGAGGGCGCCCGCTCGGGCAACGTGATCGGCACCTATCTTCACGGCCCTCTGTTGCCCAAGAACGCCTGGTTCGCCGACTGGCTGATCGCAACTGCGCTGGGAGGCCGGGTGGAGCTGCAGCCGCTCGACGACGAGCTCGAGACGCTCGCGCACGCCGACGCCCGTCGGGCCGCCGGCATCTGAGCGGCCACGACTGTCCGCGCTCGGCGGACGCTCACTCAGGCTGTCTGGCGAAGCCCCCGCTTGAGCCGAAGCCGCCACTCCCCCGCTCGCTGTCGCTCAGCTCGTCGACCTCCAGCACGGCGGGCGTCGCGACCGCCACCAGCACCAGCTGAGCGATCCGATCGCCGGCTGCCAGCGCGCACTCCAGCTTCCGATCCGTGTTCAGCAGCAGGACCTGGAGCTCGCCGCGGTAACCGGCGTCGATCAGACCGGGAGCGTTCACGAGCGCGATGCCGTGTCTGGCCGCCAACCCCGATCGCGCCAGCACCAGGCCGGCGTGGCCCGGTGGGATCTCGACTGCTACTCCGGTTCGCACCGTCGCACGCTCACCTGGCGTCAGCGTCACCGGTTCGAGCGCGTAGAGATCAAGGCCCGCGTCGTGCAGGTAGGCCCGCGTTGGAATCGTCGCGCGCGGGTCCGTTCGACGGACCCGGATCTCAGCTATCGGTGAGCTCACGCCACCTTCGCCACCGGCGCCGCTCCCGGAATCGCGAAGCGCGCGAAGCGCTCGGCGACCGGCACCGGCAGGCGTGCGCTCACGCGAACTCCCTCCGGCGTCTCCTCCCGGACCAGGTCTCCGGCGATCTGGTGCAGCTCCGCCAGCCGTCCGCCCTCGCTGTAGGGGATCAACAGCTCCACGGCGCGCAGGCGCCGAGCAAATTCCTGCTCGATCACGTCCCGAAGCTCGGGGATCCCCTCGCCGCTCACCGACGAGACCAGGAACGCGCCGGGATGGCGGTGGCGCAGCTCGGCGCGCCCCTCGGCGTCCACCCGATCGATCTTGCCGAGGACCAACAGCCGTTGCAGCTCCTCGGCGCCGATCTCGGCGAGCACCTCGTCGACGGCGGCGATCATCGCGAGCCGCTCCGCCTCTGGTGCCGACCCGTCCACCACGTGCAGGATCAGATCGGCCAGGCGGGTCTCCTCGAGCGTCGCGCCGAACGCCTCAACCAGCTGATGCGGGAGCTTCCGGATGAAACCGACGGTGTCGGTCAGCAGATAGTCGCGTCCGCCGCTGCGCATCACGCGCGTGGTCGGATCAAGCGTGTGGAAGAGACGGTCGCGCACGCCCACGTCGGCGCCCGTCAGGGCATTCAGCAGGGTCGACTTGCCGGCGTTCGTGTACCCGGCCAACGCGACCTCGGGGAACTGTCCCCGCTCGCGCTCGGCGCGCATCACGTTGCGGTTCGAGCGCACCTGCGCGAGCCTGCGCGTCAGCGCCGAGATACGGTCACGCGCCAGCCGGCGGTCTGTCTCGATCTGGGTCTCGCCCGGGCCCCTAGTGCCGACGCCACCTCCGAGTCGTTCGAGGTGGGTCCAGAGGCCCCGCATACGAGCCAGGTTGTACTGCAGCTGGGCCAGCTCCACCTGCAGCTTGCCCTCGGCGGTGTGGGCGTGCGCGGCGAAGATGTCGAGGATCACCGCGGTGCGGTCGACGACCGGCACACCAAGCGCCTCCTCGAGGTTGCGCTCCTGGCGTGGCGAGAGCTCGTCGTCGCAGGCCACGACGTTGGCATCAGCGGCCTTGATCTCCGACTTCAGCTCCTCCAGCTTGCCCGGCCCCAGGTACGTGTTGGGATGGGGCTGCTCGCGCCGCTGTACGGTTGCGCCGACGGCGACCACGCCGGCGGTCAGCAGCAGCTCGCGGAGCTCGTCCAGCTGTTCCTCGCCGCCATCCGGTGGCACCGCGACCAGGTACGCGCGCTGGCGTGCACGACCCTGTCGCGGTCTGCCGTTGTTGGGTCCGGTACTCACCCAGCCGACATTACAACGCGCGCAAGCGCTCCACGGCTTCGATCAGCCGGTCGTCCGGGGTGGTGAGGGAGATCCGAAAGAAGCCCTCGCCACTGCGGCCGTAGGCCGCACCAGGCGAGATCACGACCGCTGCCCGCTCGAGCACGTGCTCGCAATACGCCGCAGAGCTCTCGAAGCCCACAGGCACGGGCGCCCATACGTAGATCGTGCCCTTCGGCTTGCTGACGCTCACCCCGGCCTGCGCGAGTGCGTCGCAGACCAGGTCACGGCGGCGCGCGTAGACGGCGTTCATCGCGCTGACCTCAGCGTCGACGGCCGGCTGGAGTGCGGCGATTCCGGCCAGCTGCACCGCCTCGAACAGGCCGGAGTCGATGTTTGACTTCAGCTTCCAGTAGTGGGCGATCGCTTCCGCGTTGCCGACGATCGCCGCGCAGCGCCAGCCGGTCATGTTGTAGCCCTTCGACCATGAGAAGACCTCCACGCCCGTCTCCTTGGCCCCGGGGGTTGCCAGGAACGATGGAGCGACATAACCGTCATAGGTGGTCTCGCTGTAGGCGTTGTCGTGGACGGCGAGAATCTCGTTGCCGGAGGCGAACTCGACCACACGCTCAAAGAAGCCGTCGGGCACGGTGGCGCCCGTGGGGTTGTTCGGGTAATTGAAGAACATCAGACGGGCGCGCCTGATCGCCTCCTGCGGGATCGCAGCGAGGTCTGGGGCGAATCCGAGCTCCGGCACGAGCGGCATCAGCACCGGCTGGGCGCCGGTGAGGACCGGGCCGCCCGTATAAACGGGGTAGCCCGGGTCACTTGCCAAAGCGACGTCGTCGTTGTCGAGGAACGCCAGGTTCAGGTTGAAGATGCACTCCTTGGCGCCGATCGCGGGCATCACCTCTGTATCGGGGTCGAGCTCGACGCCGAAGCGGCGCGCGTAGAACTCCGCCACCGACTCCCGGAAGTCCTGGCGACCGCGGTTGCTCGGGTATTGATGCGTGCCCGGGTCGGCCACCGCGCGCTGCGCGGCCGCGACGATCTCAGGGTAGGTGGGCGTATCGGGGTCACCGATTCCAAGGCTGATCACGTCGATGCCGGCCGCTCGCTTCTCGGCGATCTTGCGCTCGAGCTCAGCGAACAGGTACGGCGGGATCCGATCCAGGCGGCTACTCGCTCGCACGCAATTCCTCCATTAGCTCCTCCGATACGGCGCCCCGAAACACCGGGACAGCCCAGCCGGTCAGATTGATATGCAGTGCCTCGTCGACCGCGACCTCCAGCTCGCCGCCGTCGAGCACGACGGTGACCGGAGAGTCGCCGCCCTTGAGGACATAGGCGACCGCGGCTCCGATCGAACCGGTGCCGCTCGACTCGGTCTCTCCCACCCCGCGTTCGAAGATCCTGGCACGGATTCGCCCGGGCCCGATCGGCGTGTACCACGAGACGTTCGTACGGTTCGGAAACAGAGGGTGACTCTCGAAAGCGGGGCCGATCGTGCCAAGGTCGAGCGAGCCCAATGCCGCCTCGCTCTCGACCTCGATCGCGCACTGCGGGTTGCCGACGCCGAGATGCTGGAAGCGCCAGTCGCGGCCGGCTGCCGAGATCAGGCCGACGCCATCCGGGGGCCCGTCGGGATAATCGGGGCTGGAGAGCCTGGCCCGGCCCATATCGACGCTGCAGGTGGTCGGTGAGGTGATAGTCGCTCGGATCTCACCGGCCGGCGTCTTGATCGAGAACTGGTCCTGGCCGGTCCAGCGCCGGCGGCGCAGGAACAGCAGCACCTCTCGCGCGCCGTTGCCGGAGAGGCCGGACTCAGACCCATCCGGGTTGAAGATCCGAAGGTTGGCGACGAACCCGGGTTCGTCGGGCTCTGAGACCAGCAGTATCCCATCAGACCCGATTCCGGTGTGCGGGGCGCAGAGCAGCCGGATCCGCGCGGGAGTCAGCTCGAACGGGAGCCGGCGCGCGTCGATGATCACGTAGTCGTTGCCGAGCGCCTGCCACTTCTCGAAGTTCATCCGCGCGCAGGCTAGCGCAGCCAGGCCTGGGCGATCTCCGCCGCGATATCCGTGGCCGCGCGATCGGTCACGTCGATCCGCATCACGTCCGGAAGCTTGCGCATCCAGGTCAGCTGCCGTCTCGCATAATTTCGTGTGCGTCGCTTCATCGCGTCGACATCGCCGCTGAGCAGCTCGCTGAAGCCGAGCGCCTTGCGGGCGGTGATGCAGACACCGGCGGCGTTCGCCTGCCGGACCTCCTGTTCGACGCCCGCCGCCAGCATGCTCTCGACGCGAGCATCGATCTGCTCGTACAGCCGCTCGCGGCTGGCGGTCAGACCGACGAGCTGGGTCGAGTGGCGAGTGGCACGGGTCCAGAGCTCAGATTCCCCCGTCGACGGCTCGAGCTCCCCCACCTCCTGGAGTTCGAGTGCACGCACGATCCGCTGGCTGTCGGTCGGTGCGATGTCGGCGGCCGCCCACGGCGCGCGCATTTCAAGCAGCGCGTGCAGCGCCTCCGGGCCGACCCGACTGAGCTCGGCGCTCCAGTGCTCACGGGCGGCGTGCGCCGGCGGCCGCATCGACAGCTCGGCGAGTGCCGCCCGCAGATACAGGCCGGTCCCGCCGACGACGATCGGGCGACTACCCGCGGCAAGCAGCGAGTCTATTTCGCCATGAGCAAGCTCCGCGTACTGACCGGCGCTGAACTGGGCGTCCAGCGGCAGGAACGAGATCAGACGGTGCTCGAGCTGCGCGCGCTCGGCCGGGCTCGCGGTCCCGGTCAGGATCTCCAGGCCGGAATACACCTGGAGCGCGTCTGCGGATACCGCCACCGGGTCCTCGCCGGACTCGCGCAGCAGCCTGGCAAGCGCGATCGCCACACCGGTCTTTCCAACCGCGGTGGGCCCGAACAATGCGATCACCTCTGAACGAGACACTTCCGGGCAGTATCGTGGCCGCGGTGATAGCAGGCGTGCAGACCCGACCTCGCAGTGCGCCCGGGAGCCGATCATGAGGCTCGAGGGCGCGCGCGTACTGCTGACCGGTGCGACCGGCGGGCTCGGCCGTGCGCTCGCTCACGGCCTGCACGGTCGCGGCGCGCAGCTTGTCCTCACGGGCCGCCGCGCCGAGGCCCTGGCGCCACTGGCAGACGAGCTCGGCGCCCGCGCCATCGCCGTCGATCTCTCCGAGCGAACCGACGTCGACCGGCTCGTCCGGGAGTCGGGGGAGATCGATCTTCTCTTGGCCAACGCGGCGCTCCCCGCATCCGGCGATCTGATGGAGCTCAGTCAGTCTCAGATCGACACGCTACTCGAGGTCAACCTGCGTGCCCCGATCGCGCTCGTCCGGGCGCTCGCGCCAGCGATGATCACACGCGGCCGCGGGCACATCGTGGTGATGTCATCGCTGTCCGGCAAGGTGGCGGCGCCGGTCTCGAGCATCTACAGCGCAACCAAGTTCGGACTGCGCGGCTTCGCCCACGGCGTTCGGGCCGACCTGCGTGGGACCGGGGTCGGGGTGTCGGTGATCCTGCCCGGGTTCGTCAGGGATGCCGGCATGTTCGCTGACACCGGCGTGAAGCTCCCTCCGGGCGTCGGCACCAGCTCCGCAGATGAGGTCGTCCGTGCCGTGATCTCGGCCGTCGTGCACAACAGAGGCGAGGTGGTCGTCGCCCCGCTCCCGCTGCGCCTGGGCGCGAGCATCAGCGCCGTCGCACCCGGCCTTGCAGCCTTCGGACAGCGCCTGGCCGGGGGTGCCGCCGTGGCGCGTCGCGTCTCCGACGGCCAGGTGCAGAAGCGCCCGGATGAAGGCTGATGTCGGTATCCCGACCCTCGATCCGGGTCCGCCGACGGGCCCGGCAGGACGTCTATCCCGGCGATTCGCACTATCGCGGACGTGCGGCGAGGATCGGCCACACGATCCCGATCATTCGGCTCGGGCGCGTCAGCTGATCTGGCCACCGCGGGTCAGGCTCGGGGTGCCCCCGCCTGCCTGTCAGCACCGGTGCGTCCGTCGTCGGCGACCGAGTGTCCCGCCTCGTGGGCGGCGGAGCGGTCCGCCTCGTGGGCGGCGGAGCGGTCCGCCTCGTCGGCGGCACTCATGCGGTGCTCACCTGTGACGTTCGCCAGCGCCGCGATGATCTCATCGGCGAGCCTGGCGCCGTCAGAGGCCCGTTCGGGGGTCGCCTTCACCCGCACGATCACCGAATCGCCCTTGATCTCCTGCAGCAGCACACTCGGCGCCTTGCGTGTCTCCGTCGAGATGTTCGTGTCAAGGATCGCCTGCACCTGACTCGGTCTCAGGCCGGCGGCGAGTGTCACCTTGACGTCCACGGAGTCGGGCTCGCGCAGCGGCAACACGGCCGAGGAGAGCACAACGTTGTTGGGGACCATCACGCGCTCCTCTCCGCGTGACAGCGTCGTGTAGAGCAACCCCAGGGAGGCAACGATGCCCTCGATCGAGCCGCCCAGCGGGCCGGCCTGCAGACGCACTCGCTCACCCAGCTTGAACGGCCGTGCGCTCAGCAGCACCATCCCGGCAAACAGGTTCCCGAGCGTCTGCTGGGCCGCGAGACCGAGCACGACGGCGGTGAATGCGCCACCCACCGCGAGCGCCTGCACGGTGATCCCCCCGACCGCCAGCGCTCCGAGCACGGTCGCCACGACGGCCACCAACCTGATCAGAAAGCCGACCGTACCGGCCGTGGCCGGGTCCATCCTGCGGAACAGCGCGGGGGCCATTCTCGAGAGATCACCCGAGATCAACCACCCGAGCACGAGCACCAGCACCATCGCCACGATCTGCACGACGGTCTTGCTGACGTGCAGATCGCTGATGTTGTTCACCGCGACGTTCTTGCCGGCGACGACCGCGATCAGGGCGATCACCTCGGCCAGCAGGCGCCACGCCGCCCGCCTCACCGCATGCTGGTTGACCTCGACCTCGAGCCCGACGGCAGCCCACGCCTCGCTGCGCGTCTCGAACATCTGGTCGAGCGCGCGGTCCTTCCGTCGCCTGAACAGGGACATTCCCGCGCGCTACCCGGCCGCGCGTGCGAGCAGTGACATCTCACCGGTGAGCGTCTGGCTCGTGGCGCCGGTGATCTGCACCTGCACGAAATCACCGGGTTCACCGAGGCCATCGAAGTTGACGACCTTGTTGTGACGGCTGCGCCCGCGCAGCCGGCTCGGATCGGTCCGCGACGGTCCTTCCACCAGCACCTCGAGCGTCCGCCCGACGAAGCGCTGTGCGCGTTCCGCCGCACGGCGCTGGATCACCTCGACCAGGCGCTCGAGCCGCTCCATCTTGAGCTCGTGCGGGATCTGTCCATCCATCTCAGCGGCCTCGGTGCCCCGGCGCGGCGAGTAGATGAACGTGAACGCGCTGTCATAGCCGACCTGTTCGGCAACCTCGAGCGTGGCCAGAAAGTCATCCTCGGTCTCTCCGGGAAAGCCCACGATGATGTCGGTTGTGATCGCGCAATCCGGCACGTGCTCGCGGATCAGTGCGACACGATCGAGATAGCGGTCGCGAGTATAGGTGCGCCGCATGCGCTTGAGGATCGCGCTTGAGCCGGACTGCAGCGGCAGGTGGATGTGCTCGCACAGCGCCGGCAGCTCGGCGTGGGCCCTGATCACATCCTCGCGCATGTCCTTGGGGTGCGGGCTCGTGTAGCGGATCCGCTCGATCCCCGGCACCGCGTCCGCGCGTCTCAGAAGCTCGGAGAAGCTCGTGCGGGCATCGCCGGTTAGATCACGCCCGTAGGAGTTGACGTTCTGACCGAGCAGCGTCACCTCAGTGACGCCGTCATTCGCCAGGCGCTCCAGTTCCGCGATCAGCATCCCCGGATCCCGGCTGACCTCTCGGCCTCGAGTCGATGGCACGATGCAGTAAGAGCACACGCAGTTGCAGCCGACGCTGATCTGCAGCCACCCCTGGAAATCACGCGCCCGCTTGGCCGGGAGGTCTCCGGTGAAGCCCTCGAATTCAAAGTAACCCTGAGCCGTGAGCGAGTCGCTCGTCAGGAACTCGGCGAGCTTGTGCACCTGGCCCGGGCCGAACGCGACGTCAACGAACGGAAACCGCTGAAAGACCTCGTCCTTCACAGACTGCGCCCAGCAGCCGCCGACACCGATCACGGTGTCAGGTGCGCGCCGCTTCAGCGCGTTGGCCTCGTGCAGGTGGGCAATGAAGCGCTCGTCGGCCTTCTCCCGAATCGAGCACGTGTTGAACAGGATCAGATCGGCCTGGCCACGCTCGGCGGCCTCGCTGTAGCCGAGCGACTCGAGCATGCCCTTCATCCGCTCGGAGTCGTGCTCGTTCATCTGGCAGCCGAATGTCGTGAGGTGGTACCTGCGGCGCATGCGGGACAGGGTAGAACGGTGGCGCTACCGCTCGGGGTCCACGACGAGCTCGAACGTCGATCTCGTCGCCGGCGGCGCGGCCCGTACGCTTGCGGGTCTCGGCGTTGAAGGAGACGAGATAGCGGCCGCCCAATACGCCGACCGTCGTCTTGTAGGTGTAGTCGCCGTCGATCGTCACGACCACGGGAACGCGCTTGCCGCGATCGAAGGCCAGCACGATCTCCTCCGGAACCACGATGCCGACATTGTTTCCACCGGTCGCCTCGAGTGCGGTTCTGAATGTGGTCATGACGTCTCTCTGCCGCGATCAGCGCGCGTAGTCGACCGCGCGTGACTCCCGGATCACGGTCACCTTGATCTGCCCCGGGTACTCGAGCTGTTTCTCGATGTGGCGAGCGATCTCAAACGACAGGAGCGTGGCTCCCGCATCGTCGATCGCCTCGGGTGCGACGATCACTCGGATCTCCCGCCCGGCCTGCATCGCGTAGACCTTGTCCACGCCCTGGTGGCTGGTGGCGATCTCCTCGAGGTCGCGCAGTCGCTTCACGTACAGCTCGAGCGACTCGCCGCGCGCACCTGGCCTCGCGCCCGAGAGCGCGTCAGCGGCCTGCACGATCACTGCCTCAACCGTCTGCGGCTCGACCTCGTTGTGATGAGCCTGCATCGCATGCACGACGGCCTCTGTCTCTCCGTATTTGCGGGCGAACTCGCCGCCGACGATCGCGTGCGGCCCCTCCACCTCGTGCGTCACGGCCTTGCCGATGTCGTGCAGCAGCGCTGCGCGGCGCGACGTCTTGGCGCTGGCGCCAAGCTCTGAGGCCATCATCGCGGCCAGGTGTGAGACCTCCACGGAGTGGCTGAGCACGTTCTGCCCGTAGCTGGTCCGGAACTTCAGACGTCCCAGATACATGATCAGCTCCGGATGAAGGCCCTGGACACCGGCCTTGAACGCACCCTCCTCACCCGCCTCGACGATGTGGGTCTCGAGCTCCGACTTGACCTGGTAGTAGACCTCTTCGATCCGTGCCGGGTGGATACGGCCGTCCTGCAGCAGCTTCTCAAGCGTCAGGCGGGCTATCTCACGGCGGACCCCGTCAAAGCCCGACAACACAACCGCGCCGGGGGTGTCGTCGATGATGAAGTCGACGCCGGTCAGCGTTTCGAGAACGCGGATGTTGCGGCCCTCACGGCCGATGATCCGGCCCTTCATGTCGTCGGATGAGAGCTGCACCACCGAGACCGTCGTCTCGGCCGCATGGCTGGCCGCCAGCCGCTGCATGACAACGGCGAGGATGTTCCGCACACGACGGTCTGCCTCCCGGCGCGTGTCGTCCTCGATCTGGCGGACGCGTCGCGCCGCCTCCTGCCGGGCATCGTCCTCGATCGCCTCGATCAGCAGCTGCTTCGCGCGTGTGGCGGACACGCCGGAGATCCGCTCGAGCTCCTGAACAAGGTCGGCCTGCTGGTGATCGAGCAGGGTCGTTCGCTCGGCGATCTCAGCCTCGCGCACGGTGACCTCGCGCTCGCGTCGCACCAGATCTTCACTGTGCGCCCTGCCGCCGCCGTTGCTCGACGCCGGTGGCGGTGCCAGGGGCACGCCGGGCGCTGCCTCGTGCGCGCCCTGTGCGCCGGCCTCAGAGACTGCGTGTCTGCCGTGTCCGCTGTGCCCGCCGCCGTGCGCACCAGCGCGGGCGGCACGCCAGCTCGCGCCGGTCACGCGCGCGTACACGGCCGCAGCAATCACGATTCCTCCGGCTATCAACGCTGCGGCGACGATGATGTCCATGGTCGTTCCTCTCCAACGGCCCGCACTGCGGCGAGCCGCTCAAAGTCTTCAACTTGTCAGGAGCGACCGAGCGGACGGATTCTCCTCCGATGGGGAGCACTGGTTCCGGTGTCAAAGTTCACGTGATTTCCTGCGGTTTCATCCCGGCCATCCCGGCCATTCGTTCGCTACCACCGATCCTATCGTGCTGCCGAGTGATGAGCCGCATTCGACCGGAGACTTGCGACCGCAGGGTGAGATTCAGGGAAAACCCGCCGGGCTCGCCCGCCGGGCCCACTCCCTCACGGCGTCGCCCGCGATCTCGCTGTCATACCCCTTGCGCGCGAGCATGCCAAAGGCGCGCTCACGGTCACGGCCGTCGGAGGGACCGCTCGGAAAGCGCCGGTCCAACAGGTCGATCGCTCGCTGCAACTGACCCTCGAGCTCATCGGTGGTCCCTTCACCGTCGGCGAGCGCCGCTCGGATCGCCTCGCGCTCGACCCCGCGCTCGCGCAGCACCCGCTCGATGCGCCCGTTGCCCCATCCCTCAAGCATTCGCTTGTCCTGTGTGAACACGCGGGCGTATCGGGCATCGTCGAGATAGCCGAACTCGACCAGCTCGTCGATCGCCGCGACGATCTCATCCTCGGGCAGCTCGGCCCGCTCAAGCCGGTCGCGGACCTCTGCGACCGTGCGCTCCCGGCTGTTGAGGTACCGATAGGCGAGCGTCAGCGCCTTGCCGCCGTCTGCCGCCATCTGTCACTCAGGCGGCAGCTTCCAGCTCCGCTGCCAGATCCGCGGGATCCGTCTGATCCTCATCGTGCTCGATCGGCTTGACCAAGTCCTGACCGATCCCGAGGATGGCATAGACCTTGGACTCGATCTCCTTGGCCACCTCCGGGTGCTCGTCCAGGTAGGCCTTGGCATTGCCTCTTCCCTGTCCCAGCCGCTCATCCCCGTAGGAGAAGAAGGAGCCCGACTTTGTGACGATGTTGTGCTCGATCCCATAGTCCAGGAGGCAGCCGGAGGTCGAGATACCCCTGCCGAACTCGATATCGAACTCAGCCTGCTTGAACGGCGCGGCCACCTTGTTCTTGACGACCTTCACACGCACACGGTTGCCGACCGCCTCGGTGCCGTCCTTCAGCGTCTCGATGCGGCGGATGTCAAGCCGCTGCGAGGCATAGAACTTCAGTGCGCGACCGCCCGGCTGCGTCTCCGGTGAGCCGAACATCACGCCCACCTTCTCGCGGATCTGGTTGGTGAAGACGCACAACGTCTGCGTGCGATTCAGCGTTCCGGTCAGCTTGCGCATCGCCTGCGACATCATCCGTGCCTGCACTCCGACGGTCTGATCGCCCATCTGTCCTTCGAGTTCAGCTCTTGGCGTCAGCGCTGCGACCGAGTCCACCGCGATGACGTCGACCGCCCCGGAGCGCATCAGCATGTCGACGATCTCCAGCGCCTGCTCGCCGTAGTCCGGCTGCGACACCAGCAGCTCGTCGATGTCGACCCCGATCCGCTGCGCGTACAGGGGATCCATCGCGTGCTCGGCATCGACGAACGCGCACACGCCGCCGAGCTTCTGGGCCTCGGCGAGAATGTGGTAGACGAGCGTCGTCTTGCCGGAGGACTCCGGGCCGAAGATCTCGATGATGCGCCCGCGCGGCACACCCCCGATCCCGAGTGCGAGGTCAAGCGACAGGGCTCCCGTCGGGATCGCATCGACCGCAACGCGCGCACCAGGATCACCCATTCTCATGACCGCGCCCTTGCCGAATTGACGCTCGATCTGGGTCAGCGCGCCCTGCAGCGCCGCCTGGCGCTTGGCGTCGGACTTGGCATCCGCCGCCGGGACAGGCTTGGCGCCTGCCTTGTCCTGTTCGCTCATGCTCGCTTGGCTCCTTGACTCAATGCCTCTGTGAACGATCAAACTACGGCCTGGCTCGGACGGAACCACAGAACATGCGTTCGTACAAGACACGGGTGTGCCAGATGCGTGTCGAAACTGTGCCAATCCCGCCACAAACACCTCTCTGAGCGACTCAGAGAGCCTCAGACCGGATCAGTGGCCACCCTGCAGCACTTGTGCGATCAGGTGCATCGCGACCGTCGTGGCGCGGTCGCGCACCACGGCTCGGTCGCCAGGCAGGTTGGAGCTGCGGGTGAGCGACCGAGTGGCGGCGGATTCCCCCGGCGGTCCAAATTCGACTGAGAACCAGACGAGCCCTACGGGCTTGGTGGGCGTACCGCCCCCCGGCCCGGCCACGCCCGTGATGCCGACGCCCACGGAGGCACCGAATCGGCGTCGCGCCCCGGCCGCCAGCGCCTGGGCGACCTCCGAGGAGACCGCACCGTGCGCTGCGATCAGCTCCGGATCGACGCCGACCAGGTCGGATTTCGCGTGGTTGCTGTACACGACGGCTCCACCGATCACATACGCGGACGAACCCGGGCGATCGGTCAGACGGGCGGCCAGCAGGCCGCCCGTGCATGACTCGGCCAGGCCGATGGTCTCACCGGTCAGCAGCGCGGCAACCTGCTGATCGATCGTGCTGCCATCGCGCGAGAAGAGCTTGTCGCCATGGCGCTTCTCGATGAACTCAAACAGCGCGTCGTAATCGGCTTGCGCGTCGGGCTCGAAGCGCGTCGCAACCTCGATCTCCCCCCGCCGCAGACAGGTGGTGATCTCGAGTGTCGACAGGCACAGACCGGCCGCGTCGGCTGCCCGCAGCGTGTTCGCTATCTCGGCCTCGGGCATCCCGTACAGCCGCACGATTTCGCGACGGTATTCGGTCGCATCCGCGATCGCCCTCCTGAACTCCGGTGCTGCGATCGCGTCCGGCCACATCTCGTGGAGCTCGCCGGGCGGGCCGGGCAGAACCACGATGATCGGACGTTCGCCCTCAAGCGGGGCGACAACGAAGCCCGGAGCGGTCCCCCTGGGATCGAGGACCGTTGCGCCGGCGGGCACCATCGCCTGTTTGCGGTTTGCAGCCCGCAGGGCGGCGAGATCGGCATCGGGCCAGCGTGAGGCGGCGGCCTGCACGATCGCTGCGATTCGCAGCTCGAGCTCCGCATCAAGCACGAGCTCGCGGCCACAGAAGGCCGCGACGATCCAGGCGGTCAGATCGTCGGCTGTCGGCCCCAGGCCCCCTGTGGTCACGATCAATGCGACGCCCGCCGCCGCCATCTGCCCCAGCGCGGTCGTGAGGTCCGCTGGTCGATCGCCGACCACCTCGATCATCGCCACATCAACGCCGAGGTCACGCAACCGTTCCGATACCCACGGGCCGTTGCGATCGGTGATGATGCCGGTCAGAACCTCCGTGCCGGTGACAAGGACGCCGGCACGGACCGCCGCACGACCGGTGAAGACCGCGGCGTCAGTCACCCTGCGCAGGTCGGTCCCGATTTCAGCGAGCTGACACCCTTGGAGGTCACCTTCAGACTGATCGCTCCGCTGCTCGCGCTCAGCGGATAGGCCTTCCCGTTCACCGTCATGGTCGCGCTGCTGTTGCCGAGCGTCATCAGCAGTTCGCTGCCGCTCACCGTCGGGATCTTCTGGCCCGGGCTGAAGATCTGAGCCGTGAACAGGGGCTTGCCGGCCCCGTTCTCCACACACACCCAGACCGGTGAGGTCGGGACCAGCGCAAGCGTTGCCTTGGCCGGCGGCGTGGATGTGGTGCTCGTCTGGGTCGTTGTCGTCTGCGAGTCGGTGGTCCCGGTGTGGTTGTGGTGAGTGCCGGAGTTTGTCCCGGTGGTGGGTGGCACGACCGCTCCGGTGCTGCCGCCGCCCGAGTTGCTCCCGATCACATACAGCGCCACGACGATCACCGCCAGCGCGAGGCCGATCACCGTGCGCGGCGAGGTCAGAATCCCGGTGACCCGGCTCGGGTTGCGGTGGCGCTCGCGTTCGCGCGCCGTGCTCGCCATGGCACGCGTCTCGTGCTCCATCGGCCGCTCGTAGCGCCGCTTGAACTCATCGACGAGCAGCCGGCTGTCAAGACCGAGATAGTCCCCGTAGGTCTTGAGGAAGCTCTTGACGTAGACCGGCCCCGGCAGCAGGTCCCACTCCTCGTTCTCCAACGCGCGAAGGTACTTGGCCCGGATCTTGGTGCCCAACTCGACCTCGCTGATGTCGATGCGGGCCCGCATCCGGGTCTCGCGCAGAGTCGCGCCGATATCAGCCATATCCGGAAGCCTACGCCGAGAACCCACATTGCACCTGCACAAACCACTGCAGGCACGCAGATTTCCGGAGCTTCTGTCCCAGGCGGTCTACTCGCCCAGCGTGTGCTCGGCCGTCGGCGGTTCGGCCTGATCGACCGGCACTGCTGCCTCCGGCACCGGGGTCGGATCGTCTGGCTTCCGGCGCGGTGAGCCGGACCCCTCCGACAGCTGCACCAAGATGCGTGGCACGTCCGCCTCCGTGATCAGCACCTGACGCGGCTTGGAGCCCTCGTAGCCGGAGATGATCCCGCGACGCTCGAGCATGTCGATCACGCGGCCGGCGCGCGTATACCCGAGCCGCAGGCGGCGCTGCAACATCGACGTCGATGCGGTCCCCATCGAGGCGACCAGGCTGATGGCCTCCTCGAGCAGCGGATCCTCGTCCGGATCGAAGCCGTCGTCGGAGCCTCCCTCAGAACCGGCGTCATCGTCGTCCTCTACGGCCTCGAGCAGCTCCTCACGCAGATCCGGTTCGCCCTGCTTGCGCCACGCCTCGGTCAGCTCGGCGATCTGTTCCTCATCGATGTAGGCGCCCTGGATGCGCTGAAGCTTGTTGGTACCGACCGGCGAGAACAGCATGTCGCCCTGCCCGAGCAGCGATTCGGCGCCGTTCTGGTCGAGGATCACGCGGGAGTCGGTCTGGCTCGAGACCGCGAATGCGATCCGCGAAGGGACGTTGGCCTTGATCATCCCCGTGATCACGTCGACGCGCGGAGACTGCGTCGCAAGCACCAGGTGGATGCCGACGGCCCGGGCCTTCTGGGCGAGGCGGATGATCGAATCCTCGACGTCTGCCGGCGCGACCATCATCAGGTCGGCGAGCTCGTCGATCACGCAGAGGATGTACGGCAGCGGCGCCTCACCGCGCCCCTCGCGGACCTTGTTGAGCTCGGGCAGGGAGCGAGTCCGTGCCAGCGACATCGTTCCGTAGCGCTGCTCCATCTCCCGCACGAGGTTCTGCAATGCGTTGGCGGCCATCTTCGGGCTCGTGATCACCGGCGTCAACAGGTGTGGGATCGACTCGTAGTGATTGAGCTCGACCTGCTTGGGGTCGACGAGGACCAGCCTCACCTCGTGCGGGTTGGCACGCAGCAGGATCGAGGAGAGCATCGAGTTGACGCAGGCCGACTTGCCGGCTCCGGTGGTGCCGGCGACGAGAAGATGAGGCATCTTGGCCAGGTCGGCGCCGATTGCGCGTCCGGCAATGTCCTTGCCGAGCCAGACGGTGAGCGGTGACCAGTCCGCGGGCGGATCCTGGAACACATCCCCGAGGTGGACGAGCCGCGAGCGCGCGTTGGGCACCTCAACGCCGACGGCGGTCTTGCCGGGGATCGGCGCAAGGATTCGGATGTCTGTTGCTGCCAGCGCGTATGCCAGGTCGTCCTTGAGGTTCGCGACCTTGGACATCTTGGTGCCCGGCGCCAGCTTGATCTCGTAGCGCGTGATGCGCGGGCCGCTGACCTGGCCGACGACCTTTGCCTCGATCCCGAAATGACCCAGCGCCTCGACCAGAGCCTGCGCCGTCTGCGCCTGTCCGGTCGTGTCCGGCTTGGCGGCCTCCCCGGTCGATCGCACGAGTGAGCGGGCTGAGGGCCCGCCAGACGAAGTCAGGGTCCTCGGTGACAGTCGCCCGATAGCGGCCGGCCGGCGTCAGTTCGCTCGGATCGACATCGCGCGCCGGACCGGCTTCAACCTCGGACTCGGGTTCGTAGTCGGTCGTCGTGGCCGGCTCCTCGCCCTCAGCGTCAAGATCGACGAAGTCCTCAAATTCCGCCGGCGCCGTGAACCCATCCACATCGGCCTCATCCTGATCCTCGTCCACGACGAAGCTGCGCTGGCCGTCCTCGTCCTCATAGACATCGATCGCGGGCGCCTCGACATGGGTTGCACGGACCACGACCTCGGTGCCTGAAGGGTCAGGGACGATCATCGCCTCGTCGTCGTCGCGATCCCGAAGGCGTGACGCCCGAATCTCCGCACGCCTGGTTGCGCTGCGCGTCTCCGGCCCGCGCCCGAGCGCTGCTGCCGCATGTCGGCGGCTGCCGTTGACGACCGACGCGAACGTTGCCCCGCTGAGCAGGATCGCGCCGGCGATCAGCAGGAACACGGCGAGGATGTCAGCGCCGGCCGTCGAGAGCAGATGACTGGTCACCTGATACTCGACACCACCCAACAGGCCTCCGCGAGGCTTGATGACGGCCGCGGACCAGGCGCCGCTGCTCGGCGTCCGGCCCGGCCCAAGGCCGAGTGTCCCGGCCGCGAACGCGAGCGCCAGGGCAAACAGCAGGCAGATCGTGCCACTGCGCAGCGGGCGCGTGGCGGGCGCGATGTCGAGGTCGCGCGCGACCACGCGCGCACCGCCGAGCATCAGCGCGATCGGCATCAGATAGGCCAGCTTCCCGATCAGCAGCTGCAGCGCGCTCATCACGCCGTGACCGAGCGATCCGCCGGCCCAGAAGCCGTACGCAACCCCGGCGAGGAAGATCCCGAGCGCGATCAGCGCCAGCCCGATCACGTCGATCTGATGTGGCTCAAGGTCACGAATCCGGCGAAGCCCGGGGCGGCTGCCGACGACCGACCGTGTCGCCCGTGTCGGGGGCCGCTTCCTGCCGGCGCCATTCCTTCCGCTGGCGGCCCGCTGGCCACCAGCGGACCTACCGTTCCCGGTGGCCGGCTTCCTGGACTTGTTGGCGGTACGGGCGGCAGCCATGTTCTACAGAAGCGATACTTCGCCGCCGGTGACTCATTCCCTGCTCTCCGAGCCCGGATCGATGACTGCGGTCGTGGCAGTGCTCGCCGGCGGCCGTGGGAGCCGCATCGGGGGCGACAAGGCGGTTGTGATGCTCGGCGGCCGTCCTCTGATCGAGTATCCGCTCGCCGCGGTCCGTCAGGCGGGCCTTGAGGCAGTGGTGGTCGCCAAGCGAACCACGCGCCTCCCCCCTCTCGACGTCCCGATACTGCTCGAGCCTGACGAGCCCACCCACCCCCTGCTCGGCGTGATCACGGCGCTCGATCAGTACCCGGCTGTGATCGCTCTCCCGTGCGACATGCCGTTCGTGGCATCAGAGCAGCTCTCCGCCCTGGCCGCATCAGCGGCGCACATCGCAGTCCTGGGCCCAGATCAGCCGTTCCCGGCCCTCTACCGCGCCTCGGCGCTGCCTCAGTTGCGAGCAGCGCTTGAAGCATGCGGGTCGATGCGATCGACGCAGGCGCAATCTGCAGTTGCGCCGGTGTCGACCGCAGCGACGCGTGAGAGCGGGCAGCTCACGGTCAACACCCCCGAAGATCTCGCAGCGGCCGAGCTGCTGCTCAGCCGTCGGCGTTGACCCGCTCAGCCGCGGCCAGGAACTCCTCGATGCTGGCCCCGGCGCGCCCTGCGATCCAGCACGCGAGCGGCGCCGCCGTACGCTCGGAGGAATGCGCGGCGGTACCGGCCAGCGCCAGCAGCTTCTCCGCCTCCTCGGGCGCGGGCGGTTCCACCCCCAGCTCGCGGGCGAACGCAGCGATCCACTCGTCTCGGTTCATGGGTCCAGATTAGAGTCATGGGCATGGAGACGCCAGCAGGAGCGCTCAGGACCATCACGCACGACGGCATCGTGGACACCGTCGCAGTCGAGGAGCCGCTGGAGATTCGCGTCGACGGTCAGCCGCTCGCGGTGACGATGCGGACGCCGGGGCACGACGAGGAACTCGCGCTCGGCTTTCTCTTTGGCGAGGGGCTGATCGACGGCCCACGGCCGGTGGGCCTCACAGACGACCTCGCCAACAACACGATCGCTGTCACCGGCCCGCTGACCCGCGAGGCGGGATCGCGAAATTTCTACACGACGTCCTCCTGTGGTGTATGCGGCAAGGGCGCGATCGAGGAGGTCACGGTCCACGCCGAGCGTCTTGGCGCCTGGGAGCGCGCACCGCTGAGACGGGAGCTGCTGGCCGGACTGCCGGACCGGCTCGTGCAGCCCGGGTTCGCCCGTACCGGAGGCCTGCACGCGACCGGCCTGTTCGACGCCGACGGGGAGTTGATCTGCGTGCGGGAGGACGTCGGCCGCCACAACGCCATGGACAAGGTGATCGGCTGGTCTCTTGGTGAGCGCCTGCTGCCGCTCCAGGGCTTCCTGCTGTGCGTCAGCGGGCGCCTGTCCTTCGAGCTGGTCCAGAAGGCGGCCGTGGCGGGGGCGCCCGTGCTGGTCGGCGTCGGCGCCCCGACATCTCTTGCCGTCGAGCTCGCGCGGGACCGAAATCTGACGCTCTGCGGCTTCGCGCGCGGTGGCCGGGTCAACGTCTACGCGGGTGAGCAGCGCGTCTGGGCGGCGTGAATCTCGGTCTCGACCACTCAACCGGCTCTAAAGACTCTCGAAGAGTCTCCCCCAAGGCTCACGCCGGACTTACCATCTGCTTGCGCGATGACCACAGCCACCGATTTTGAGCGTCCTGCCCGAGTTCTCGTCGTCGAGGATGACGACGCCATCTCACAGGTGCTCCAACGCTCCCTGCGGATGGAGGGCTATGACGTGCGCATCGCCGCAGACGGCGTCGCCGCGCTCGAGGAGGCCCACGCCTTTCTGCCTGACCTCGTGATCCTGGACCTGGGGCTGCCAAAGCTCGACGGAATCGAGGTCGCGAGGACGCTGCGCTCCTCCGATGACGTCCCGATCCTGGTGCTGACGGCCCGCGACGCCGTCGAGTCTCGCGTCGAAGGTCTCGATGCCGGCGCCGACGACTACCTCGTCAAGCCCTTCGAGCGCCAGGAGCTGCTTGCCCGACTGAGGGCGTTGCTGCGGCGGCGCCCGCCACGCGGCCAGGCCGCCATCACCGTCGGCGATCTCAAGCTCAACCCTGACACCCACGAGGTCCTGCGTGGCGAGCGCACGCTCGACCTCACCCAGCGCGAGTTCGAACTCCTCGAATACCTGATGCGCAACGAGCGCATCGTCGTCTCACGCCAGCGTCTGCTCGACGAGGTCTGGGGCTATGACCCGTTCTCGATGACGAACACGATCGAGGTGTTCGTCTCGAACCTCCGCCGCAAGCTCGAGGCCGACGGCGAGCCGCGGTTGCTGCACACGATTCGCGGCGCCGGCTACGTCCTGAGGGCCTGAGGTCGCGGGCGTCGGAGCGCGCAGGGGTACATTCAGCTCCGATGACCGAATTCGCAAGCCGCTTGCGATCCGCCCTGCATTCCGTCTTCACCGTCTATCGGCGTGTCCCGGTGCGGTGGCGACTCGGGGGCGGCTCCGCGGCGCTGACGCTCGTGATCCTGGCCGGGTTCGCGGTCGCCATCGACATCCTCACCGTTCGCCACCTCAGCAGCTCGTTCAACCAGTCTGCCTCGGGTGCCAGCCAGGAGTTCACCGGAGAGATCCAGCCGACCCTGCAGGGCGACAACGTGATCTGCAGTTCGGCGATCGTCTCCTACGGGGAGCCCGACGGCGCCGAGATCCGTCTGTTCTCGAGACAGACGGGAAGACTCCTGTGCTCATCGAGCGCCACGGTCCGCGACGGGATCTACGAGCCGGTGAACAAGCCCTATCTCCGCGTCCCGTTCCTGCCTCCACGGGATGGCTATGTCGAGAGCGGCTTCCGCGTCAACACACAGACCATTGCCTGGAAGACCCCTGACGGCAGCCCTCGCCGCAGCGTGATGGTCTACGCCGTGCCGCTGTCGAATCTGAACGAGACGCTGAGGGAGGTGCGTCTCTTCCTCGCCGGCGGGGTTCTGGCGGGGTCGATCCTCGCGCTGCTGGCGGGGCTGCTGGTCGCACAGCGGGCGATGCGCCCGGTGGTGGAGCTCACGGATGCGGCCCGTGAGATCGCACGAACACGCGATCCGACCCTGCGCGTGCCGCAGCCCGAGGCCGACGATGAGGTCGCCGAACTGGCGCGCACGCTCGAGTCGATGCTCGGCGCGCTCGACGCCGCCCGGAATGAGAGCGAGGCAGCGCTGGCGCGGCAGCGAGAGTTCGTGGCCGACGCGTCGCACGAGTTGCGCACGCCCCTGACCAGTGTGCTCGCGAACCTCGAGCTGCTCGCCGACGAGCTGGACGGCGAGCAGGCCGACTCTGCGAAGTCGGCCCTGCGATCCACGCGGCGCATGCGCCGGCTGGTGGCCGACCTGCTGCTGCTCGCACGCGCCGACGTCGGACGTCAGCAGCCCCGACGTCCGGTGGACCTCTCAGATCGACTCACCGACGCCGCGGCCGAGCTCGGGCCGAGCATCGAAACCCATGAGGTCACGATCGATCCGCAGAGTGCGCCGGTCGAGGGCAACAGCGATGACCTCCACCGTCTGATCCTGAATCTGATCGAGAACGCCCTCAACCACACGCCGGAGGGGACGCACATCAGCGCCTCAACCGGCATCCGCGACGGACGCCCGACGCTGGTCGTGGAGGACGACGGTCCGGGGATCCCGCCCGAGCTTCAGCGCCGCGTGTTCGAGCGCTTCGTGCGCGGCGGTGGCGACACCGGCAGCGGCTCCCGCGGCACCGGCCTCGGTCTCGCGATCGTGCAGGCCGTCGTCAGCTCGCACGACGCGACGATCACGATGCGTTCGCTACCGGAGACTCCGGGGAACCCGTTTTGAGGTCGTGTTCCCGCCGGCACCGGTGCCCGTGCACGAGGCTCCGCCCAAGCCCGACCGGCCCTCTGATCCGGTCGCTCAGACCTCGACGACGACCGGCAGAACCATCGGGCGGCGGCGCAGCCGGTCATAGACGAACGCGGCCAGGTCGTCGTGGAGCTCCTCCTGGAGCAGATCGACCTGGTGGATGCCGTCGGCCGTGGCGCGCGAGAGCGAGCGCTCAACCTCGGTACGGATCTCCTGCCGAAGCTCCTCTGCCTGCTCAACGAACGGCACCCCTCGGAAGATCACCTCGGTCTCGGTGACGGGCGAGCCGTCGGACTCGGAGATCGTGGCGACGACAATGAAGATGCCGTCGGCCGAGAGCATGCGGCGATCGCGGAGGGCTACATCGGCCGGGTCGCCGATGTCGACGCCGTCGACGAAGATCATGCCGGACTGGACTCGCTCGCCGAAGCTCGCTCCCCGCTCGTCGATCTCGAGCGGGAGTCCGTTGTCTCCACTGAAGATGTTGTCGGCATCGATCCCGACCGCCTGGGCCAGCTGCCCATGCAGATGGATCCGCTTGTGGTCGCCGTGCACGGGCATCACGTAGCGGGGCCGCACGAGGTTGAGCATCAGCTTCAGCTCCTCGGCGTACCCGTGGCCGGAGGCGTGGATCTGGGCATCGGCGGTGGTCACGACATCGCAGCCGATGTGGTAGAGACGGTCGACGGTCTCGTTGACCGCTCGTTCGTTGCCGGGGATCGGCGTTGCCGAGAAGACAACGGTGTCGCCGCTGCGCAGCTTGATCTGGCGGTGGTCGTTGTGCGCCATGCGCCGAAGTGCCGACAGCGGCTCACCCTGCGATCCCGTCGAGATCACGACAACCCTGTGATCGGGCCAGTTCTCGACCTCCTGCGGCTGGATCAGGATCCCGTCCGGCACCTCGATGTGGCCCAACGAGCGGCCGATACCGACGTTCTTGCGCATCGAGCGCCCGACCAGCGCCACCTTGCGATCGAGCGCCGCGGCCGCGTCGATCACCTGCTGGACGCGGTGGATGTTTGAGGCGAAGCTGGTGACGACGATCCGACCCTCCGCCCGGGCGAAGACCTCCTCCAGGTGCGGGCCGACGACCCGCTCGGACGGCGAGAAGCCGGCTCGATCGGCATTTGTCGAGTCGCCACAGAGCAACGTGACCCCTTCACGCCCCAGCTCCGCAAGCCGCTGCACGTCCGCCGGGTCGCCATCGACCGGCGTCTGATCGAACTTGTAATCCCCGGTCATCAGCACGGTGCCCGCATCACACGTGAGCGCAACCGCGCACGTGTCGGGAATCGAGTGCGTCATGTGGATCAGCTCCACATCGAATGCGCCGGCGGCCAGCTCGTCGCCGGGCATCACCTCGACCAGCTCCACCTCTCGAAGCTTGTGCTCGTCAAGCTTGGAACGCGCCATCGCGATCGTCAACCGTGAGGCATAGACGGGCGGTAGTTCACCGTACTTGCGCAGGTCGCGCAGGACCCACGGCAGCGCGCCCAGGTGATCCTCGTGACCGTGCGTGATCACGATCGCCTCGATGTCCTCGACGCGGTCACGCAGGTACGAGAAGTCCGGGAGCACCAAATCGATGCCAAGCATCTCAGCGGTTGGGAAGCGCAGACCCACATCGACGACCACGATCGAGCCGTCGTACTCAAGAACCATCATGTTCTTGCCGATTTCGCCCAGCCCGCCGAGCGGGAGGACGCGAAGCTTGCCGCTCACGCCTGGACCGCCTCAAGCAGGCCGTGGCGCTCGAGCAGCGCGCGAATCACCGCGGTCTCGTGCTCGTCCAGCGGGACGTAGGGAAGCCTCGGACCACCGACTTCAACTCCGATCAGGCGCAGGGCGGTCTTGATGCTGCAGGCCGCCGGCACGATCGCCATGTCGCGATAGACATCGCTCAGCGACGCGTCGATCTCTGCTCGGTTGTCGGGCTCGTCGGCCAGGCGCTTCATCTCGCGCCCGAAGATGTGGCTGCCGGTGAGGATGCCGCCGGCCTCCCCCATGTTCAGCACCTTCGCCAGCAGATCGTCGTTGCCCGCATAGAGCTGGAGGCCCTCGACGGGCGCGACGTTGTCGGGGTTGGCCTGCTTCACGCCGATGATGTTGGTCAGCTGCGCCAGCTCGGCGAGGAGATCGTTCGGCATATCCGCACCCGTGCGCTGTGGGATGTTGTAGAGCACGATCGGAAGGTCGGTCGCCGCGTTGACCTCCTGGAAGTGGCGGATGATGCCGCGCCGGCTTGGGCGGTTGTAGTAGGGGTTGACCGAGAGCAGCCCGTCCGGGCGCATTGCGGTCGCCTTCTCCGTCAGCTTGACGGCGTGCCGCGTGTCGTTTGACCCGACCCCCGCGATCACGGTCTTGTTCGGGTACGCGGCGCGCATCTGGTTGATCACGAACTCGATGAAGCCGAGGTGCTCATCGTCATCGAGCGTGGCACTCTCGCCTGTGGTGCCGCACACAACCAGGCCGTCGGAGCCGTTGTTGAGCAGGTGATCGACGAGGCGAACGGCGGCCTCCTCGTCAACGCGCGCCTGTGGCGTCGAACGGCGTCACCATCGCCGTGAGGATCGTTCCGAGTTTCAGGGTCATCGTTTCCGGATCATTTCACAGGAGGTGCTCGAGGCCGACCACGACTCGCTCAGACTGCGAGCCGACCCCGCGGATCGCCAGCAATACCCCCGGCATGAACGACTCGCGATCGATCGAGTCGTGGCGGATCGTCAGCGTCTGGCCGAGATCGCCGAGGATCACCTCCTGGTGGGCAACGAGCCCGGGCAGGCGAACCGAATGGATCGGCGGCTCCGGCCGGTCTGGTGCCGCCTCGTGCATCAGCCTGGCGGTGAGCGCGGCGGTGCCGCTCGGTGCGTCGAGCTTGCGATCGTGATGCAGCTCGATGATCTCGGCGGCCCGCATGTGCTTGGCGGCCTCGGCCGCGAACTTCATCATCAGCACCGCGCCGATCGCGAAGTTCGGTGCGATGAACACGTTCGGGCCGGGACCGTCGAGTCGAGCCGACCGCGTCGAGCTCGAATCCGGTGGTCCCGACAACCACGTGCACGCCGGCGGCCACGCGCGGCGCGGATGTTGCCGGCAGCGGTACTCGGGATCGAGAAGTCGACGAGCACCTCGGGCCGATGCTCTGCAAGCGCCGGGGCGAGCCCTACTCCGAGCGAGGGGTCGATCCGCGCGACGAGCGTCCATGTCGTCTGCGCCCTCGACTGCTGCACAGGTGGTCGAGCCCATGCGCCCAGCCGCGCCGCTGACGGCGACGCGGATCATGCGGCCGGAACCGTCTCGGCGCCCTCGAGCGCGTCGTCGAAGCGCTGCTGGTCGGGACCGATCCCGGCGACCGAGAGGTCGCCGGATCCCAGAGCTCGTCCGCGAGCTCCTCGAGATCTGCGAAGCGTGACACCGCCTCGATCCTGGCCACGACCTCGTCGAGCTCGAGCAGTGGCGCGCCGGCGAGCGTCTCGGAGCCGAGCCGGCTCATTCGCGCTCCGGTCGACTCCAGCGCCGAGCAGCACTCGGCCCTTGAGGTTCTCCTTGGCCCGCGCGAGCTCCTCGGGCGTGGCCGGCTCGCTCGCGGAGCCGGGCCAGCTCGGCGTCGATGATCCGCATCGCCGCGCCGAGATTGTCGGTTCGCGTCCCACGTAGAGCCCGACCTGACCGCTGTCCTCGTACGCGCTCGAGAAGGAGTAGACGGAGTACGCGAGACCATGGCGCTCGCGCACCTCCTGGAAGAGGCGCGAGGACGACGTACCGCCGAAGATCGTGTCGAGCACCCGCAGCGCGAAGCGGCGGTCGTCGTGGCGCGAGAGCCCCGGTCCGCCGACGCAGACGTGGAACTGCTCTGTGTCCTTGCGCTCGAAACGTGCGAGTTCCAGGGGCCGCCTCCGGCGCCGGCAGGTAGGGCGCGCCAGCGGGCGCGCCCGACGCGTCAGCCGATGGAATCTGCGTCGACGGCGAGCTCCACCAGCGCGTCATGGTCAACGGCACCCGCGGCCGCGATCACGATGTTGGCCGGGTGTGTAGCGCGGCCGCGTGGAAGCGGGCGATCTCAGCGGCCGGCGTGTCCGGCGATGACCGAGGCGTGGCCGATGATCGCGCGGCCCAGCGGGTGATCACCGAAGATCGCCTCGCCGAGCACGTCGAATACCTTCTCCTGGGGATCGTCCTCGTACATCGCGATCTCCTCGAGGATCACGGCGCGCTCGGAGTCGATGTCGGTGAGCGCGGGCCGGAACACCATGTCGGTGATGACGTCGAAGGCCTCGGGCAGATGCTCGTCGATCACCCGGGCGTAGACCGACGTGGTCTCCTTGCCGGTGCCGGCGTTGAGCTCGGCACCCATGCCGTCGAAGATCTGGTCGATCTCGAGCGACGAGTACTTGGACGAACCCTTGAACAGCAGGTGCTCGAGCAGGTGCGAGAGCCCGGCCTCGGCCTCGGACTCGGCCGCGCGAGCCGGTGCCGATCCAGAATCCGAGCGACACGGATCGGACGGAGGGCATGCGCTCCGTCACGATCCGTACGCCCGAATCGAGCGTCGTCAGTCGATGCTCGGGTGTCACTTGGCTTGCAGGCGGTCGAGCGTCGTCGGTCGCGGTCCGGATCGCTGTCGCGCGACCCGGCGCCGTCCGCGGTCGCGGCCACGGTCACGGTCGCGATCGCGGTCACGGCGTCGCCGCGGTCACTGCGCTCACGGCGCTCGCCGCCGGCGGCGCCGTTGTCGCCGCTGCCGACCGTCGCGAGCTCCTCGACGTCTTGCCGGCGATCTCCGGGTCGTCGGCGAGGCGCAGGCCGATGCGGCCACGCTCGCGGTCGACCTCGACCACGCGCACGGCCAGCTCGTCGCCCTTGTTGAGGACCTCCTCGACCGTCGCGATCCGGCGACCCGGCGCGACGTTGGAGATGTGCAGCAGCCCGTCGGTGCCCTTGGCGAGCTCGACGAACGCGCCGAACGTGGTCGTCTTGACGACCTTGCCGGTGAACTCGTCGCCGACCTCGACCTCCTTGGTCATCGAGCGGATGCGGTCGACCAGGCGCGTCGCCGAGCTCGCGGTTGGAGGCGTAGACGAGCACCTGACCCTCGTCGTTGACGTCGATCTGGGACTCGAACTCCTCCTGCAGCGCACGGATCGTCTCGCCGCCCTTGCCGATCAGCAGGCCGATCTTCTCCGGGTCGATCTTGATCGTGGAGATCCGCGGCGCGTACTTGGACAGCTCGCCGCGCGGGCGCGTCGATGACCTCTGCCATCTTGCCGAGGATGAACTCGCGGGCCGCCTTGGCCTGGGCCAGCGCGTCGCGCATGATCTCGAAGCTGACGCCCGTGATCTTGATGTCCATCTGCAGCGCGGTGATGCCGTCGTGCGGTTCCGGCGACCTTGAAGTCCATGTCGCCGAGGTGATCCTCAACGCCGGCGATGTCGGTCAGGACGATGTAGTCATCGCCCTCCTTGATCAGGCCCATGGCGATTCCGGCGACCGGCTTCTTGAGCGGCACGCCGGCGTCCATCAGGGACAGCGACGAGCCGCAGACGCTGGCCATCGAGCTCGAGCCGTTGGACTCGAGGATGTCGGAGACGACGCGGATCGTGTACGGGAACTCCTCCTGGCTCGGGATCATCGGCACGAGCGCGCGCTCGGCGAGCGCACCGTGGCCGATGTCGCGGCGCTTGGGGCCGCCCAGGCGGCCGGCCTCCCCGACGCTGAACGGCGGGAAGTTGTAGTGGTGGAAGTAGCGCTTGGCGGTCTCCAGCCCGAGCGTGTCGAGCCGCATCTCCTCACGCGTCGTGCCGAGCGCGACGACGCTCGAGCGCCTGCGTCTGGCCGCGAGTGAACAGCGCCGAGCCGTGCGTGCGCGGGGTCACCGCCGACCTCGATCGATCGATCGGACGGATCTCCTCGGAGCTGCGGCCGTCGGGGCGCATCTTCTTGACCGCGATGCGCTCGCGGATCAGCGTCTTCTCGAGCTTGTCGAACGCCCGCTGGGCCTCTCCGACGCTTCTCGGCGTAGTTCTCGGCCTCGGGGTCGCCGGCGTACTGCTCGACGATCTCGCGCCTTGACCGCCTCGGTGGCGTCCTGGCGCTCGAGCTTGTCCTCGACCTGAGTGGCGGCGTCGAGCGCGGCCCCGTGCGAGGCCTTGATCTGCGCGTACAGCTCGTCGCTGACGCCCGGAGCGGTGAACTCGATGTTCGGCTTGCCCGCCTTGGCCTTGAGCTCGGCCTGCGCGGCGCACAGCTTCTTGATCGCGTCGTGCGCGATGTCGAGCGCGTCGAGGATCTCGGCCTCGGGGATCTCGTTGGCCCCAGCCTCGACCATCAGTGATGCCCTCCGCGGTGCCGGCGACGATCAGGTCCAGGTCGGTGTTCTCGAGCAGGTCCTCCTCGTCGGGGTTGACGACGAAGTTGCCGTCGATCTTGCCGATCCGGACCGCGCCGACGGCGGCGGCAACCGGAGTGCCCGAGAGCATGCAGCGCGGTGGAGGCGCCATTGATCGCAAGGATGTCGTAGGGGTTGACGTGATCGACCGACAGCGGCATCGCAACCAGCTGCGTCTCATAGCGCCAGCCCTTGGGGAACAGCGGACGGATCGGACGGTCGATCATGCGTGCGGTCAGCGTCGCCTTCTCGCCCGCGCGACCCTCGCGCTTGAAGAATGAGCCCGGGATCTTGCCCGCGGCGTACATGCGCTCCTCCACATCAACGGTCAGCGGCAGGAAGTCCGCGTCGCGGAGATTGCCGATGACGGCGGTGCAGAGCACCATCGTGTCGCCCGCACGGACGACAACTGCGCCGGAGGCCTGTTTGGCCAGTTTGCCGGTCTCGAACGAGATCTCCTTGCCGGCGATCTCGACGGTCACGCGCGTAACGGCGTCAGACATATTCAGTTCCCTTCTGCTCCGCCCTTCGGTCGGCGGAGTGCTTCGTTTCTCTTATCTCTTATCCGAACGCTGCAGATCCTAGCGGGTGCGTGTCCGGTAGCGGATCCGTGTCTTGCAGCGATTTTCGGTTCACCGACGCGCGAGCACAGCCAGGATCCGCAGCGCCTGCGCAGCCGGGTCACGACGGAATCCCTCACGCGTTATCCGGATCGTCGGGATGCCGGTCCTGGCAAGGATCTCGGAATCCTGCGAGCGATCCCCCTCGTAGGCGTGCCTGGTGCCGTGGGTCGCCCACCCGTCGAGCTCGACGACCAGCCGCTGCGGCGTGAACAGGACATCGACCCTGTGCCCGGCCACATGCACGTTCATCTCGTGCTCCGGAAGGCGGTGGCGTCTGGCGAACCGCGCCCAGTCGACCTCGAGCATCGATCGCTTCGCCTCGCCGCCGCTGGCGCCGGCGAGTTCGAGCAGGATCGCGGCGCCGGGGTGAGTCCGGTTGCGCGTCGCAACGTCGATCAGCTGCTCATTCGAGATCAGATTCCGCATCCGCAGCTCGTTGTGGAAGCGATCGAGCGTTCGCATCGCGGTGCGCGGGGCGATTTCCAGCATCGTGCGGGCCGGGCTCGTGACTCGAACTCCCCTGTGCACCACGATGTCCCGGCGCATCAGCTTCCCGCTGCGGCGTACCAACAGCCCCGGAATGCGACGTCGCATCGGACTGACCAGCTCGAGGCGCCGGGGCCAACTCGCGTACAGCCCCCAAACCGCGCCAGCCGATCGGCCGCAGAGGGCGCTACGCGGGCCGGCGGCGAGCAACGCACCGTGCGCGCGGTCGATCGGGTTCGTCGGGAGGTGGCCGACCGCGTAGACGCCACGGTGGACGCGGATGAGAAGCCCGCAGCTCGAGCGAGTCCCGATCGCCGTCGTCGTCAGCCCCAGATCGAGCAGCTGCGCGTGAGTGATGTGCCCGCCCTGCCTTGCCGCCAGCTTCGCGATGTTGCGGTTGAGGTCAGAAATTCCCATCACGTGGGAACTTCTGACCCCGACCCCGCCCGCTGGCGCCCAATCACCCGCCTGATCGTCGGGTCCGCCACGATCGCTCATGCCTAATAGAGGCTCCAGATCGCCCCTGTTGACCCCCCTCTGCCCGCCCCACACCCCACCACCGACCGGCAAAACCCCGCAATTACCGCCCAATTCTCACTCCGGAATCAGGTAAGCGGACCATATGGTCCGCTTGTGTTAGGCTATGCGGACCAGTAGGTCCACTTTCACAAGTTCTCTCCTCTCAACCACTCTTCACACTTCCGGAGGCGCCGTGTCGACCCAAACCAAAGCGAATAACCGATGGCTGGTTTTGGTTATAGCCTGTCTCGCGCAGTTCATGGTCGTGCTCGACAACACGATCGTGAACGTCGCGCTGCCGTCGATCCAGAAGGGTCTTCACTTCTCGCCCTCGAACCTGGAGTGGGTCATCAACGCCTACACCCTGATCGTTCGGTGGCTTCCTGCTGCTCGGCGGTCGCGCCGCGGACCTGCTCGGGCGCCGGCGGCTGTTCGTCGCCGGAGTCGCACTGTTCGCTGCCGCCTCGCTGCTCAACGGCCTGGCCCAGTCCTCGACGATGCTGATCCTCGGCCGCGGCCTCCAGGGCCTCGGCGGTGCCTGGTCTCTCCGGCAGCACTCTCGATCATCATCACCACCTTCCAGGACAAGGGCGAGCGCACACGCGCACTCGGTGTCTGGTCGGCGATCGCAGCCGGCGGCGCCGCCTTCGGTCTGCTGCTCGGCGGCATCCTCACCGATCTCGTCTCCTGGCGCTGGAACTTCTTCGTGAACGTTCCTGTCGGGTCGTGACGATGGTGCTCGCCATGCGATTCGTTCCTGAGTCACACGCCGACCTGGGCCATCGCCGCTTCGACGCGGCCGGCGCAACCACCGTCACCGCCGGCCTGCTCGCGATCGTCTTCGGGATCGTCAAGGCTCAGCCCTGGGGCTGGGGCTCCAGCAAGACGCTGGGTGCGCTGGCACTCGGCGCAATCCTGCTGGCCGCCTTCGTGTTGATCGAGTCGCGCTCGCCGGCGCCGCTGGTGAAGCTCTCGATCTTCAAGATCCGGACGATCTCAACCGCCAACGGCGTGATGATGCTGGTCGCCTCGGCGCTGTTCGGGATGTTCTTCTTCGTCTCGCTCTACGCCCAGGACGTGCTGCACTACAGCCCGCTGAAGGCCGGACTTCGCGTTCCTGCCGCTCTCACTCGGCATCATCATCGGCGCCGGCATCTCGCAGGCGATCATCCCGCGACTCGGGGTCCGCAACGTCTCGGTGATCGGCCTGGTGCTGGCGACGCTCGGGATGTCTGGTGCTGACGCAGGTGCCGGTCGACGGCCATTACGTGAGCAGATCTGCTGGTCGGCTTCATGCCGATGTCGGTCGGCATGGGTCTGGTGTTCGTGCCGCTGACGCTGCTGGCGACCACGGGCGTCGGCAACGACGACGCCGGCCTGGCGTCCGGGCTGTTCAACAGCGCCCAGCAGGTCGGCGGTTCGCTCGGCCTGGCGATCCTGGCGACGCTCTCGGTCCACCACACCACCAACCTCGTCAAGGCCGGTGTCAACACGACCCAGCGCCACCGTGTCCGGTTACCACGTCGCATTCCTGGCGGCGGCGATCATGATGGCCGCTGGTGCCGTACTGCTGGTGGTGCTGCTCCGCAAGCGGCACCTCGCGGGCCTTGAATTCGATCCTGCCGCAGTCACCGCGGCAGTCGTGAGAGGCTTGGCAGATGAGGAAGGATGCGCGAACGCAACCGTGAGCGGCTGCTGGAGGCGGCCGACGCGATGTTCCGGGAGCGCGGTGTCGAGGTCGGCGTCGGCGAGATCGCCGACGCCGCCGGGGTCGGGCGCGGCACCCTGTTCCGCAACTTCAAGAGCAAGGACGACCTGATCGCGGCGGTTGTCGTCGAACGCCTCAGCGAGGTGCTCGAGTTCGGCCGGGCCGCTGCTTGTCGACGATCCCGACGACGCCGAGGTGACGTTCACGTTCGTTGCCGGGCTGGTGCAGCGCCAGGAGGAGAACCGCGCGCTGCTCCAGGCCGTCGACCGACGACCTGTTGATGGACGTGCCTGGTCTGCAGCAGCGCGCACGCGGCGATGCTCGAACTGCTCGGGGCGCTGCTGGCCCGCGGCAAGCGCTCCGGCGCGATCCGGCCTGAGGCGACACGGCGACGGACCTGATGATGCTGATCAAGGGTCTGTGCATGTTCACCCCGACCAACCGTGCCGCTGCCGCCCGAGACGATCCAGCAGACACCTGGACCTCGTACGCGCCGCGCTGACGACACCCGAGTACTCGCGGCCGTTCGAGCGGCCAGCCGGCGCCGCTACCCGTCTAGCGCCGAGGACGCGCTCGAGCAGCGCTCCGCAACCCGCTCGCCGTGTGGCCAGCGCCCCCTGCCAGATCACAGTGGGCGTCGTCACGACGCCGCCGCGCACCCCGCGCTGAAGTCCCGCTGGACGCGCTCGCGAGACGGGTTCGCCGCGCCGGTCGGCTTCGAACCGGTCGAGGTCGAGCCCGAGCGACTCGGCCCGGTCCCAGAGGTGCGGATCCTCGAGACGCGCCTGGTCGGCGAGCAGCGGCGTCGTGCATCTCCCAGAAGCGGCCCTGCAACCCGGCCGCCTCGAGCCGCGCAGGCGGCCGCCCACGCGCGCGGATGCGCTGAGCGCACCGGGAAGTGGCGGAACGCCAGCCGCACCCGCCCGCGGCCGACCAGGTCGACCAGCCGCACGTGCAGCACGGCGCAGTACGGACACTCGAAGTCGGCGTACTCGATCAGCAGCGGCGCGCCGTCGGACCGCGCACGTGGTCGTCCTCACGGAGCCCGGTATCGGAGCTGAGCGCAGGCCGCTCATCGCCTCGCCGCTGCTTCGGCGATTCGGGCTCAGGTCAGGCGGCCGCGAGCGCCGTCGAAGATCAGGTTCGCGCCCGGCAGATCACCCGGGCGAGGCGGCCTGATAGCTCCACTGCACCGTCGCGTCGGGCCCGACGATCATCAGCGCCCGCTGCGGGAAGCCACCCGGGTGATAGACGCCGAGCGCGCGGCACGTGACGCCCTTCGGCTCGAAGTCTGAGAGCTGCTCGATCTCGATCCCGAGCTGCTCCTGAAGGCCGCCTGCGACCAGACCGAGTCGCAGGAGACGCCGTAGAGCGTCGCCCCTTGCGCCGCGAACTCGTCGCGCAGCTCGTCGTAGAGGCTCAGCTGGTCTGTGCAGACGGGGCTGAACGCGAACGGGTAGAAGACCAGCACAGTGGCTGACACCGTGCAGGTCCGCATCCGTGAACTTCCTGTCGCTCCCGGCGTTGAGGCTGAACGGCGGAACCGCCGTGCCCGCCGGGAGTGGGCTCACTTGCGCAGGCCGAGCTCTTTGACCAGTGCCCGGTAGCGCTCGAGATCCTTGCGCTGCAGGTAGTTGAGAAAGCGGCGACGCTGTCCGACGAGCATCAGCAGGCCGCGACGCGAGTGGTGGTCCTTCTTGTGGGTGCGCAGGTGCTCGGTCAGCTCGTTGATGCGCTCGCGTCAGCAGCGCGACCTGAACCTCGGTCTTGCCGGTGTCCTGCGGGGAGTCGCCGAACTTCTCGATGAGCTCGGCTTTCTTTTCCTGTGTAAGACTCATTCGACCCCCGAGGCTAGCAGTTCGCGAGTGCGCTCCACGTCGCGATGCATCTGCTCGATCAGAGCCTCAACACTCTCAAAGCGCTGCTCTCCCGCGCAGGCGGGCGAGGAACTCGACCGTCAGCGACTGGCCGTAGAGGTCGCCCTCGAAGTCGAGCATGAAGGCCTCGACCAGCGGCGCCAGGCCTCACCGAACGTCGGCCGACGCCGACGTTGACCGCCGCCATGCCGCTCACCGACGCGGCAGGCGTAGACGCCGTGGCCCGGGCAGACGAGCTCCGCTGGCGGGAACGAGGTTCGCGGTCGGGAAGCCGAGGTCGCGGCCGCGCCGGTCGCCGGATACAACCTCGCCGCGCAGGCGGAAGGGAGCGCCCAGCAGCCTGGCGGCCGCCTCGACCTCACCTTCCGTGACCAGCGTCCGGATCCGGGTCGAGGAGACCGTCGCTGCCCTCGACCTCCACGAGCGGCACCACGCGCGTCTCGAAGCGGTCGTCCGCCTGCAGCAGCGCCGCGTCGCCGCGCGCCCGGTGGCCGAAGCGGAAGTTCTCGCCGACCGACACACGGGTGGCTCCGAGCTTCGCGACCAGCACGGAATCAATGAACTCGGAGGCCTCTGACGGACGCAAAGCCCTGGTCGAATGGCACCACGACCAGCTCCAGATACTCCGAGCCCGGCGATCAGGTCCGCTTGACGCTCGAAGCTCGTCAGCAACTTCGGCCGCGGCCGGGTGCGACCACGGTCGAGGGATGCGGATCGAACGTCAGCACCGTGTCGTTGCCGGCGATCACGGCCCTGTGGCCCAGGTGCACGCCGTCGAACTCACCCACGGCGACGCTGCGCGGGCGCGGCTCGACGTCGCTGAGGGCCGTGACGCGCATCGGGTCAGGAAGCGTAGTGATTCGGGGCTTCGGCGCAGCGAGATCAGGCGGAGCGCCTGCTCCAGCGGGAGCAGGCGCTCCGGATCGGCGTCGGTCACCTCGAAGTCGCCGATCCGTGTTCGCCGCAGCGCCACGCAGTAGGCATCGCCCAGATCGGCGATCAGCGAGCGCACATAGGTCCCGGAGGAGCACTCGATCACGAAGTCGCGCTCGGCACCGGCGCAGCGGGTCTCCTCGAACCTGTACACGGTGACCTCGCGCTAGCGGCATCTCGAACTCGATCCCGGCACGCGCCAGCTTGTATGCGCGCTTGCCACCGATCTTGACCGCCGAGTACGCCGGCGGCCGCTGACGAACCACGCCGGTCGGCAGCTCCAGATCGCCGTCCGGAACCTCCCCGGTCTCGGTGATCTCGCCCTCGGGGTCCCCGGTGGTCGAGATCGCGCCGAACCGTGCCGTGACCTCGTAGCGCTTGGGCAGCTCCATCACCTGCCGCTGGATCTTCGTTGCGCGGCCGACGAGCACGACCAGCAGGCCGGTTGCGAACGGATCGAGCGTGCCGGCGTGTCCGACCTTGACTCCTCGGCCGAGGCGGCGCCGCACCTGCGCGACGACGTCATGCGAGGTGATGCCGGCGGGCTTGTCGCACAGCAGCAGCCCGTCGCCTGCCGGCGCGGTGCTCACTCGGCGTCGGCGAGCTGCGCGGCGAGCTCGCGCGCGCAGGAACGCGATCAGCTCATCCCAGGTCATCTCGGTGCTGAAGCCGGCCGCGGCCCGGTGGCCGCCGCCGCCCTGGGCGCGAGCGATCGCCGAGACGTCGACGCGCATGTCGCTGGCCCGCAGCGAGACCTTGCGCTGGCGGACGCCCTTGAGGCTCTCCTCGGTTCGGCAGCACCCGTCGAGGCGGTCACGTACGAGCGCCGCCATCGCGGTACCGCGGACGGCCCGGAGGTGGTCGATCACCCCCTCCGAGTAGCTCTCCTCCGCGCCTGCGGCCTCGAAGTCCTCGCAGCTCAGCTGCGAAGCCGTCAGGCGGCCGTCGTCATAGCGTTCGGCGTTGAGCAGACCGCGAGCAAGGAGCGCGAGGCGGCCGAAGGGGACGCCCTCGTAGACGTGCTGATAGATCGCGTGTACGTCGACGCCGGCCTCGATCAGCTCGGCTGCCATCACGTGCGCACGCGGGCCGGTGTTCTCGTACATGAAGCAGCCGGTGTCGGTGATCAGCCCGACGTAGAGCGCCTCGGCGATCGTCGGCGTGAGCTCGGCTCCGAGCGCATGCACCAGATCCCAGATGATCTCCGCGGTGCACGACGCGCTGGCGTCCACGAAGTTGACGCTGCCGAAGCGGGTGTTGTCGTGGTGATGGTCGATGTTCAGGATCCGGCCCCAGCCGTCCACCGGACGTAGGCTCTCGGCCCCCGGGTTGCGCTCGAGGTTGCCGCAATCGAGGAACACGATCTTGCGTTCGCTGAGGTCGGGTGGCGGCTTGGAGACGAGCCGATCGAGCCGCAGGAAGCGGTACTCGTAGGGAAGCGGAAGGTCGCTCTCGGCGATGAACATCACGCAGTCGTGCCCGAGCGCGGTCAATATCTGCTGCATCGCGACCAGCGAGCCGAGCGCGTCCCCGTCCGGATGCTCGTGGGTGACGACGATCGTCTTGGCGGCGGAGCGGAGCTCCTCGATCACCGCGGCGCGCACAGCCTCGACCTCGTCGGCGTCCATCACGCTAGTCATCGGCGGGACCCTCGCGATCCAGCAGCTCACTGATGCGCATTCCGCGATCGACCGACTCGTCGTAGTCGAAGCTCAGCGCTGGGGTGTGCTTGAGGCGCAGCGCCTGTGAGACGCGAGCCTGCAGAAAACCGTGGGCTGACTGCAACCCCTCGAGGCTCGCCTCACGGGTCGCGTCGTCACCCAGCACGCTCACGTATACGCGTGCGTGGCGCAGGTCGGGGCTGGTCCTGACACCGGTGACGGTCACGAATCCGACCCGAGGGTCCTGCAGCTCCTTCGCGATCACGTCGCTGAGGACCTCCCGCATCGCCTCGTCGACGCGCCGCATACGAGCACCGGCCATCGTTTGCCACGCTCCACTTCGGGCCGTCAGACGAGCTCGCGCTCGACCTGACGCGTGGTGTAGGCCTCCATGACGTCGCCCTCCTTGACGTCGGCGTAGTTCGCCAGCACGATGCCGCAGTCATAGCCGGTCGCGACCTCGCGTACGTCGTCGTTGAAGCGCCGCAGCGAGCCGATCTCGCCGTCGTAGATGACCGTACCGTCACGGACCAGGCGAACCTTGTCGCCGCGTGTGAGCTTGCCGTCGGTGACGTGCGAGCCGGCGATCGTCCCCACGCGCGAGGCACGGAAGATCTGACGCACCTCTGCCGTGCCCACCGCCTCCTCTACCTCCTCGGGCGCGAGCATGCCCTGCATTGCAGAGCGCAGCTCGTCGATCGCGCGGTAGATCACGGAGTAATGGCGGATCTCGACACCCTCGCGTTCGGCGACCGCTCTCGCATCGCCGACGGGCCGCACGTTGAACGCCAGGATCACAGCGTCGGAGGCGGCCGCGAACATCACATCGGACTCGGTCACGCCGCCAACGGCGGCGCGGATCACGTTCACGGAAATCTCGTCCTGTGGGAGCTTTGAGATCTCGTCCTGGAGCGCCTCCAGCGAACCGGCGACGTCGGACTTGATCACGAGGTTGAGCTCCTGGAGCCCGCTGCCGAGGATGTCCTCGAGCGAGATCCGCTTGCTGCGCCTGCGCGCGAGCGACTCGGTCTTGAGTCGGTTCGCCCGCTCACCGGCCAACTGCCGGGCGCGACGCTCGTGCTCCACGACTGAGAACCGCTCGCCCGCCTCCGGCACTCCGTCGAAGCCGAGCACCTCGACCGGCTCTCCGGGCGTCGCCTGGGCGACGCGGGCGCCGGTGAAGTCGTGCATGGCGCGTACGCGTCCCCAGTGGGCGCCGGCGACGAGCGCGTCGCCGACCTCGAGCGTTCCGCGCATCACGAGGATGCTGACGACGGGCCCGCGGCCCGGGTCGAGCTTGGACTCGATCACCGTTCCTGACGCACCGGCGTCGGGGTTGGCGCGCAGCTCCATGATCTCCGCCTGGGCGACGATCGTGTCGAGCAGATCGTCGAGCCCCTGCCTGGTGCGCGCCGAGACATCGACGAAATCGACGTCTCCGCCCCACTCGACCGGCTGCAGGCCGATCTGGGTCATCTCGGTGCGGACGCGGGCCGGATCCGCGCCCTCCTTGTCGATCTTGTTGACCGCGACCAGCATCGGGACCTCGGCCGCCCTGGCGTGGTCGATCGCCTCCTGGGTCTGCGGCTTGACGCCGTCATCGGCGGCGACGACGATCACCGCCAGATCTGTGACCTTGGCGCCACGCGCACGCATGGCGGTGAAGGCCTCGTGACCCGGGGTGTCCAGGAAGGTGACCGTGTGGCCGTCGTGGTGGACCTGGTAGGCGCCGATGTGCTGGGTGATGCCTCCGGCCTCGCCGGCGGCAACCTCGGTCTCACGGATCGCGTCGAGCAGTGAGGTCTTGCCGTGGTCGACGTGGCCCATGATCGTCACGACGGGAGCGCGGTCGACAAGCTCGTCCTCGGAGTCGTTGAAGATCACCTCGGCGGCGGTCTCATCCTCCGCGTGGACGATCTCGACCTCCTTGCCGAGCTCAACGCCCAACAGCTCGATCGTGTCATCGGAGAGGGTCTGGGTCTGGGTTTTCATCTCACCCAGCTCCATCAGCTTCTTGACGATGTCCGGGACGCGCACATCGAAATACTCTGCGACGTCCTTCACGGTCGAACCCGAGTTGATGCGAATCACATCGGGCGCGGCGGACGTCTGCGCCGGACGCGACTCGGCCTCCTCGTCGTACACGCCGCGGCGACGCCGCCCTCGGCGCTGGCGGCGGGGCGGGTTCGCCGGACCGCCGCCCGGCGCTCCGGGCGCGGGCGCGCGGCGCGAGGCCTGCGCGTCGATCACGACGCGTCTGCGGCCGCCGGCGTTCCCGGGTGTGCGCTCGCCCTGCAGCGAGTCACGTGTGGGGCGCTTGTGATGCTCTGAATCGACGCTCGCGGGGGCCTGTTCGGGCGCCGAGGCGACCTGCGCTGAGGCTTCCGGCTTGCCCGTCTGCGCCGCTGCCGGCTCGGCGGCCGGCGTCGACTTGCCGGCTTCAACCACCTTCTCGGCCTGGGGCTTGCTTGCCCCGGCTTCGCCGTGGTGGCCTTGGCGGCGGCGCGCGAACCGGCGGCGGCGCCCTTGGCTGCTTCCGGCTTGGCGGCGGGCTTGTCCGCCGTAGGCCGCGCCTTTGCGGCAGCGGCCTGCTTCGGCGCGCGCTGCTTCGGTGCTTCTTCGGTGGACTTGGTCATCGATCTCTCAGTGTAGATATGCGGTCAGTGCTGGATGAGCTGGTCAGGACTCGGTCGGAACCTGGTCCGAGCCGGTACCGGCGAGTGCCTGGTGGGCCTCGATGCCGCAGTAGCGCGAGCCCGGAAGGGCTGCGTTCGGGCAGCGGCGGCCGTTTGAGAGGATCGCGTGGCAGCGACCGCTCGTCTCCTCCTCCTCATAACCGGTCTCGACCTCCTCGGCCGCGAACTCGGTCTCGGAGCGGATGTCGATACGCCAGCCGGTCAGGCGCGCGGCCAGGCGCGCGTTCTGACCCTCACGGCCGATCGCCAGCGAAAGCTGGTCATCTGGGACGATCACGGTCGCCTGCTTGGCCTCGTCGTCTACGAGCACCTCACGCACGCGTGCGGGCGAGAGCGCCTTGGCGACGAATCGCGCCGGTTCGTCGTTGTAGGGGATGATGTCGATCTTCTCGCCGCGCAGCTCGGATACGACCATGCGCACGCGCGAGCCGCGCGGGCCCACGCAGGCGCCGACGGGGTCGACACCGTCGACGTGGGAGACGACGGCGATCTTCGAGCGGTAGCCGGGCTCACGCGCGACGCCCGTGATCTCGACGAGGCCGTCGGCGATCTCAGGCACCTCGAGCTCGAACAGCGACTTGATCAGCTCGGGATCGCGGCGCGAGACGATGATCGACGGACCCTTGGTGGAGTTCGAAACATCCTTGATAACGGCCTTGATCCGTTGCGAATGGTCGTAGCGCTCGCCGTCGACCTGCTCGGACTTGGGCAGCAGCGCCTCGACGCGCTCCCGCAGCTGGACCAGCGTGTAACGCGAGTCCGACTGCTGCACGATGCCTGTGATCAGCTCGCCGACGCGGTCCCGGTACTCCTCGAACATCATGTCCCGCTCGGCCTCGCGGATGCGCTGGAAGATCACCTGCTTGGCGGTCTGGGCCGCGATCCGGCCGAAGTCGTCGGGGGTGACGTCGGCGGTCTCGATCTGGTCCTCGAAGTCCTTGAGCTTCTCCAGGTCGATCTCCGGCGCCGGCGGCTCGCGCATCTCGCCGGTCTCCGGGTCGACGCTCGGCTCCTGCTCGGTGCTGGCCTCGATCAGGAGCTGCTCCTCGATCTCGGCCGGAATCTTCAGCTCCCAGACGGTGAAGTCGCCGGTGTCGCGATCCATCTCCACGCTGGCGTACGGAGCCGAGCCGGGCGTCTTCTTGTACGCCGACAGGAGGGCGTCTTCCAGCGCCTCCATGAGCTTCTCAGCGGAGATGTTCTTCTCGGCGGCAAGGCCGCGAACGGCTTCAAGGATCTCTTTTGACATTGGTCCTCTCAGTCTCCAGGTACAAGGTTGGAGCGGGCGATCTGGTCGTAGGGGATCGAGACGATCCCCTCCCCCGCGGCGATCGTCACGTCCTCGTCGGAGACTCCGACGAGTTCGCCGGTCACGCTTCTGTGATCACCCCGGGCCTCGCGGAGGCGAAGCCTCGCGCGGTGGCCGAGGAAGCGACGGAAATGCTGCGGCTTCGTCAGCGGGCGATCGGCGCCCGGCGATGAGACCTCGATCGCGTAGTTCTCTCGGTACTCACTCAGCAGCTGCGTGACCTGCTCGCAGTGGGCCAGCGTGACGCCATCGGGATGATCTATGAAGAGGCGCAGCGTGTCCCCGTCGACGACCTCGACGAGCAGCACTTCGATATCAGGCGCATCGGTTCCGATGCGCTTCTCGATATCCGCTGTGAGTGCTGACAACGCGTCCTCTCTGACCATGGTCATAAAAAAAGCGGGCGAGCGCCCACTTCCGGTACTGCCCGCCGGTTTCGCTCCGGCATTACAGAAGCTGTGGAGCTAGCGTAGCACCGGAGGGCGCCCGCGTCAGCCCTGACAGGCGGCTCTCAGTCGTCGCTCTTGCTGCGCGACGCGGCCCGCTCGGCCGCGTCGCGGGCCCGGTCCCGGTAGGCGCGGTAATCGCTGCGTCCGGGTTGCATGCAGGCGGCCAGCGCGAGCGGCTGCCTGGCCTCCGCGTGGCGGCCCAGCATCTGCAGACTGCGGCCCAGGCAGAACAGCGCATAGTCGTTGGTCGGCGCCAGCTCGACGACCGCCCGAAACTCATCGGCGGCCTCACTGTAGTGCTGGGTCTGAAACAACGCCCGCCCCAGCGCCTCGCGGATCGAGGTGCTCTCGGGCGAGAGTTCGCGCGCACGCCTCAGCGGGAACGGTCGCCTGGTGGTAGTGGCCGTCGGCAAGCAGTGCCGAACCTCGGCTGAACAGCTCATAGAGGTCTTCCATAGCTTCACTTAGTGTAGTGCCGCGTCCGGCGAGTTCGCGGCGGACGCAGTTGCGCGCAGCCGCTGCGACCGCGTCCAGCACGGCCGCGGCCACAGCCTCCTTGGCCGATCGCGCCACCTGCTGCTCGCCGCCGCCGCGGCTGAGGATCAGAACCTCGTTCTCAGCCGAGTCGAAGCCGATGTCGCCGCGCGAGATGTCGTTGATCACGATCGCATCAAGGCCCTTGCGCTCAAGCTTCTCGCGCCCGTATTCCAGAGCCCCGTCCCCGTGTTCGGCAGCGAATCCGACCAGCAGCTGGCCGTCACGCCGGCGTTCGGCGAGCATGGTCAGGATGTCGGTGGTCGGTTCGAGTTCGAGTTCGGTGAGCGGGTGCCCGCCGGTCTTCTTGAGCTTGTGAGTGGCCGGGTCGGACGGCCTGAAGTCCGCCACCGCCGCCGCCATCAGCAGGCACGTCGCAGTTCGGGAACTCCGCGCGCGCACGCTTCGCCGAGATCGGCCGCTGTCTCGACGGTCACCACGCGCAACCCATCGGGGACGGGAAGCGCGAGGTTGGCCGCGATCAGCGTGACGCTGGCTCCGCGCCTGACCCCCTCGGCTGCGAGGGCCACGCCCATGCGTCCCGATGACCTGTTGCCGATGTAGCGGACGCTGTCGATCGGTTCTCGCGTCCCGCCGGCTGTGACGAGCAGCCTAAGGTCGGCCCACTCGCCTGCCTGAGGTGAGGACACGGCCGGGCTGCTGCCGGCGTTCACCAGCGTCTCGCAGGCGGCCAGCAGTTCGGCCGGTTCGGGCAGCCGTCCGACTCCGCGTTCGCCGAAGGAGGCGAGTTCTCCGGCCCCGGGCGGGATCACCGTGACGCCCCGCTCAGCCAGCAGCCGCAGGTTCGCCTGAGTGGCCGGGTTCAGGTACATGCGGTTGTTCATCGCCGGTGCGACGGCCACCGGACAGGCGGCCGCGAGGGCGGCGGTGGTGAGCAGATTGTCGGCCGCGCCGCCGGCGAGCTTGGCGATCGTGTTGGCGCTGGCCGGCGCGATCAGGTAGACGATCAGCGCGCTCAACGAGCGCCAGGTGGCTGATCGGCGCACGCTGCGGGAGCGGTTCGCCGGGGTAGGCGCCGCGGGCCGGATCCGGCTCGAACTCGTCGGTCAGCACCGGCACACCGGTGATCGCCGCAAACGACGCGCGGCCGACGAAGCTCTCGCTGGCCGGGGTCTGGATCACCCTGACCGCGTGACCGGCTCTGACCGCGAGCCGCGCGGTCTCGAGCGCCTTGTAGGCCGCGATCCCACCGCTCACGCCAATCAGGAGTCTCAAGCCAAAGCCCAAGTCCGGGGGCCGGCCGCCGCCGGCCCGGTGACGACCTACCGGTAGTGGTACTTGAGCTTGCCCTGAGCGACCTCTTCGAGCGCGATCGTCAGGTAGTTCTTGGAGCGCGTCTCAACCATCGGCGGCGGGAACTCGTCGAAGGTGCCCTCACCGAGGTTGTGGTAGTAGGAGTTGATCTGGCGCGCGCGACGCGCGGCCACGACCACACTCGCGTAGTCGGAGTCGACGTGCTCAAGCAGCTTGTCGATACGGGGAGAGATCAAGCGTTTTGCAGGCCTTCCGGTTGGTTGGTCTTCCAAGGTTGTTCTCTGAAGGGTAACGCGAGTTCTGCGCGTCAACCGCCGCTCAACTCCGAAGTCGACGATCGCGGCCAGCGCGTCGAGCGCCTCATCGAGGCGATCGTTGACGACCACGTGCGTGAATTCCGGCTGGGCGGCGAGCTCGGCGTCGGCGGTCTCGAGCCGGCGCTCGGACCTGGTCAGCCGGTGTCGGTGCCGCGCCCGATCAGGCGTGTGCGGAGCGCCTCGCGTGAGGGCGGTGCGATGAAGACCTGGACCGCCTCAGGCATCTTCTCCCGGACCTGGCGGGCGCCCTGCACCTCGATCTCCAACACAACCGGCACGCCGTCCACGATCCGCCGCTCGAGCTCCGTGCGCAGCGTCCCGTAGCGGTTGCCCGGAGTACTCGGCCCACTCCACGAACTCGCCACCGCCGACGCGGTCGTCGAACTGCTCGCGGGGTGAGGAAGTGGTAGTGCGACGCCGTCCGCGCTCGCCCGGCCGCGGGCTCGCGCGTCGTGGCTGAGACCGACAGCTCGAGCTCCGGGATCCGGTCGAAAGGCCGCGGATCAGGGTGCCCTTCCCGACGCCGGAGGGGCCCGTGATCACGAACACCTTGGCCACGTCGGCGTGCCGTCGTTCCAGTGAGCCGAGCGCCGCCTAGCGGCGGCGCATCAGCTCGACGAGCTCGGCGCGCTGCCGCTGCGAGAGCCCGCCGATCGTCTTGGAGGGAGAGATCCGGCACGTGGACAGGATCTTGTTGACCTTCACGCGGCCGTACTTCGGCACGGCGAGCATCAGGTCGAAGACCTTGGCGGTCTCCAGGTATTCGGGCGGGTCGAGCAGCAGCTCATGGATCGGCTGGCGGCCCGCCTTGAGGTCGCGCTTGAGCTGGGCGCGGCGGCTGCGAATGTCGTTTGCGCGCTGAAGCGCTTCCATCCGCTGCACGAGCGAACGCTCGGGCGCGGCGATGGGTTTTATAGGGGAATCAGTGACCGGCGGCATGGCGGGCGACTATACATCTTGGAGAGCACTCGATCAACCCCTTCCCGACCAATTTCGGCTCGACCTCAACCTGAGCTTGAGCATTGTCGAGGAAGGTTCCGACAATCAGTCACGTTTGCAGGCAGTTTATTGGCCGCTATGGAGGGGTCGAATCGAGCCGACCCTCCATCACCACAAACGGGACCTCCGAAGGGCGTCGGGATCGCGCCCGCGCGACCGGCTCCGGACCGGGCCGCCGGCGATTTCTGAGCCGCCGAGACGCACTCCGCCACGCTGGATTCAGGTGTGCCGCAGGCAACGGTGCGTTCGGGCGCCAGGGCGCTGGCTCAGGAGGTCTGCGCCGACTCCGCGTACAGCTCCTGCAGCGAGACGACAGCCGGCTCGCCGTGCGCCGCCGCGGCGATCGCTCGGACGGCCGCGATACCGCCCGACATCGTCGTGATGCACGGGATCCGGTGCGCCACCGCCGCGGCCCGGATCTCGTAGCCGTCCGAGCGCGCGCCGGTGCCCGACCGGCGTGTTGATCACGAGGTCGACCTCCCCGCTCTCGATCGCCTCGACGACGTGCGGGGAGCCCTCGCTCAGCTTGTTGATCGTCCGCGCCGGAATGCCCATCCGAGTCAAGCGCCTTAGCGGTGCCGCGTGTCGCGAGCAGCTTGAAGCCGAGATCGTGCAGCTGGATCGCGATTCCGGTCGCCGCCGACTTGTCGCGGTCGGCGACGGTGATGAATACCGTCCCGCTCGTCGGCAGCCGCGCGCCCGCCGCCGCCTGCGCCTTGGCGAAGGCAGTCGGGAAATCTCGCGCGATTCCCATCACCTCACCGGTCGAGCGCATCTCCGGGCCGAGCAGCACGTCGGTGCCGGCGAAGCGGTCGAACGGCAGCACCGCCTCCTTGACGCAGACGTGCCCGGTCGCGACCTCGGCCGGCAGATCCATGGCGGCGATCCTCTCCCCCAGCATGATCCGGCACGGCAAGCTTCGCGACCGGCAGGCCGATCGCCTTGGAGACGAACGGCACCGTCCGCGAGGCGCGCGGGTTGGCCTCGATCACGTGCAGGCCCTCGGTCGCGTGGATCGCGAACTGGACGTTCAGCAGACCGACGACGCCGAGCGCCTTGGCGATCCCTGTCGTCTGGGCGCGGATCTCGTCGAGCATCTCCTCGCCGAGCGAGTGCGGCGGCAGCACGCAGGCGGAGTCGCCGGAGTGGATGCCCGGCCTCCTCGACGTGCTGCATGATCCCCGCGATCCAGACGTCCTCGCCGTCGCAGAGCGCGTCGACGTCGACCTCGACCGAGTCCTCGAGGAACCGGTCGAGGTAGATCGTCGGGCTCTGCCCGGTCGGCGCCCGCGACGCCGATCACGCCGACGCGCTCGAGGTAGTCGCTGCAGCGCGTCGACGCTGTAGACGATCTCCATCGCGCGTCCGCCGAGCACGTAGCTGGGTCGCACGAGCAATGGGAAGCCGACCTCGGGCGCGCGCGCGAGCGCCTCCTCGGGGGTGCTGGCCGACGCGTACGGCGGCGCCTTGTAGCCGAGCTGGTCGAGCAGCGGTCCGAAGCGCGCACGGTCCTCGGCGAGGTCGATCGCGTCGGTGCGTCGTGCCGAGGATCGGGATCCCGGCGGCGCGCAGACCGTCGGCCAGCCGCAGCGGCGTCTGGCCGCCGAACTGGACGATCACGCCCTCGGGCCGCTCGACCTCGCAGACACCGAGCACGTCCTCGAGCGTCAGCGGCTCGAAGTACAGGCGGTCGGAGGTGTCGTAGTCGGTCGAGACCGTCTCCGGGTTGCAGTTGATCATCACCGCGTCGCGGCCGGACTCACGCACCGTCTGGGCGGCGTGGACGCAGCAGTAGTCGAACTCGATCCCCTGCCCGATCCGGTTCGGTCCCGAGCCGAGGATCACGATGCTCGGGCGGTCGCCGCGATCCACCTCGTGTGCGGTCACCGGCCGACCGTCGGGCCCGACCGGCCTGCGGCCGCTCCCAGGCGGAGTAGAAGTACGGCGTGCGCGCCGCGAACTCGGCCGCGCAGGTGTCGACCGCCTTGAACGTCCGCCGCCCGCTGAACGGCGCCTGCGGGTCCGCGGCGATCGCCGCGAGCTCACGCAGGAACCACGGGTCGATCCGGGTCAGCTCGTTGCAGCTCCGCCACCGCCGTGCCCGCGCCGCAGCGCCTCGAGCAGGTGGTCGAAGCGCTCGGCGCCCGGGCTCCGCGACCAGCGTCGAGCAGCTCGGCGTCATCCTCCGGGAACTCCGGCTGCGAGTCGAGCTCGCGCGAGCGCAGCGCCTTGGCGAACGCCTGGCCGAACGTGCGTCCGATCGCCATCGCCTCGCCGACCGACTTCATGTGCGTGGTCAGCTCCTGCTCGGCGCCCGGGAACTTCTCGAACGCGAACCGCGGCCACTTGACGACGCAGTAATCGATCGCCGGCTCGAAGCTCGCGGGCGTCGCGAGCGTGATGTCGTTGGTGATCTCCTGCAGCGTGTACCCGACCGCCAGCCGCGCCGCGATCTTCGCGATCGGGAAGCCGGTCGCCTTCGAGGCCAGCGCGCTCGAGCGCGACACGCGCGGGTTCATCTCGATGACGATGATCTCCTCGGTCGCCGGGTTGACCGCGAACTGCACGTTGGAGCCGCCGGTCTCGACCCCGATCGCCCGGATCACCTTGATCGCCTGGTCGCGCAGCTGCTGGTAGAGGTCGTCGGTGAGCGTCTGCTGCGGCGCCACGCAGACGCTGTCACCGGTGTGCACGCCCATCGGATCGAGGTTCTCGATCGAGCAGACGATCACGACGTTGTCGGTCTTGTCGCGCATCACCTCGAGCTCGAACTCGCCCCAGCCGAGCACCGACTCGTCGATCAGGATCTGGCTGATCGGCGAGGCGTCGAGGCCACGACCGATCACCGCCTCGAACTCGTCCATCGAGTGCAGCACGCCGCCGCCGGCGCCGCCGAGCGTGAACGCCGGCCGGATGATCACCGGCAGCCCGATCTCCGCGACCGCCGCCCGCGCCTCCTCGAGCGTGTGCGCGATCGCCGAGCGCGGCACCCGCAGGCCCGACTGCGAGCATCGTCTCGCGGAACAGGTCGCGGTCCTCGCCACGCTCGATCGCGTCGTAGTTGGCGCCGATCAGCTCGACCCCGTAGCGCTCGAGCACGCCGCTCTCGTGCAGGTTCTTGGCGAGGTTCAGAGCGGTCTGTCCGCCGAGCGTCGCCAGCAGCGCGTCCGGGCGCTCGCGCTCGATGATCTGCTCGACCGGCCCTGGCAGCAGCGGCTCCACGTACGTCGTCGTCGCCACCTCCGGGTCGGTCATGATCGTCGCCGGGTTGGAGTTGACGAGCACGACCTCGTACCCCTCCTGCATCAGCACCCGGGCTGCCTGCGTACCCGAGTAATCGAACTCGGCGGCCTGGCCGATCACGATCGGCCCGGAGCCGATCAGCAGGATCTTCGAAATGTCTTCGCGCTTAGGCACGGGCGGCTCGAATCTCGTCGATGAAGCGGTCAAACAGGTACAGCGAGTCGTGCGGCCCAGGCCCCGCCTCGGGGTGGTACTGGACGGTGCCGCCCTGCACGTCGAGCAGCGTCAGGCCCTCGACCGTGCGGTCGTAGAGGTTGATGTGGCTGAGCTCGGCCTCGCCGAAGTCGGTCTGCCAGCGCACCGGCTCGTCGTCGTCGATCGTCTTCGCGCCGTCGGGTCCGAGCACCGCGAAGCCGTGGTTCTGGCTCGTGATCTCGGTGCGCCCGGTGGTCAGGTCCTTGACCGGATGGTTGGCGCCGTGGTGGCCGAACGGCATCTTGTAGGTCGTCAGGCCGACCGCCTGGCACAGCAGCTGGTGGCCGAGGCAGATGCCGTACACCGGCAGCTTGCCGACCAGTCGCCCGCACCGTGTCGACGACGTAGCCGAGCGCGGCCGGGTCGCCGGGACCGTTGGCGAGGAAGATCGCGTCCGGGTTGTCGGCCAGCAGCTCGTCCGGGCCGTAGGTGCACGGGATACAGGGTGACCTCGGCGCCACGGCGCGCCAGCTGCTCGAGGATCGAGCGCTTCACGCCCGTGTCGATCATCGCGATCCGGACCGGGCTCCGCTCAGGCCCGCTTCAGCGCCTGGCCCGGTCGAGCGCGACCGGCGCCCGGCGGGCTCACCTCACGAGCCAGGTCGCGACCCGCCATCGGCGGCTCGGCGGCGATCAGCTCGCGCGCCTCGGCCTCGGAGATCGATGCCGGGAACACGCCGCCGCGCATCGCGCCCTCATCGCGGATGTGGCGCACCAGCGCGCGCGTATCGAGGTCGGTGATCGCCGGGACGCCGTTCGCTCGTCAGCCAGCTCGAGCCAGCCCGATGCTCGGACTCGGCGCGTCGTCGTAATCGACCGCGGCACGCATGATCGCCGCCCGCGCGTGGACCCGTCGGACTCCATCGCGCGCTCGCTGACGCCGTAGTTGCCGATCTGCGGGTAGGTGAACGTGATCAGCTGCCCGGCGTAGCTCGGGTCGGTCATCGCCTCCTGGTAGCCGGACATCGAGGTCGTGAACACGATCTCGCCGACCGCGTGCGTGTCGGCGCGCGCAGGCCAGCCCGTCGAAGCGGGTGCCGTCCTCCAGCAGTACATAGGCATCGCGGCTCACGCGACTCCCTCCATGGTCGTGAGTCCAGCTCCGGCGATACGAACGCGACGGCTGCCCGTCGGCGACGGTCAGCTCGACGACGCCGTTGAAGCGTGCGGCCGTGGAAGCAGCAGTTGTGCCGAGCGGCTCGCGTAGCCGCCGGCGCCGACGGTCCACTCGCGCTCGAGGTCGACGAGCACGACGTTCGCGGGCTCACCGACGGCGATCCTCGGGCATCGGCAGCCCGTAGAGCGTGCCGCCCGCGGTCATCCGCTCGACCACCAGCGCCGAGCGGCAGCACGCCCGGCTTCACCAGCTCGGTGTAGATCGGAGCCGAACGCGGTCTCGAGCCCGGTCGTGCCCATCGGCGCCTGCTCGAACGGCATCTCCTTCTCGTGCCGGGCGTGCGGGGCGTGGTCGGTGGCGATGCATTCGATCACGCCGGAGCGCAGACCGTCGATCACCGCCTGGCGATCGGCCTCGGTGCGCAGCGGCGGGTTCATCTTGAAGTTGCTGTCGAGTCCCAGCACCGCCTCGTCGGTGAGCGTCAGGTGGTGCGGCGTCGCCTCGCCGCTGACCCGCGCGCCGGCCGCATGCGCCGAGGCGAGAGCCTGCAACCGACTCGACGCAGCTGAGATGCTGGAAGTGCACGCGAGCGTCCTCGTAACAGCGCGATCGCCGAGTCGCGCGCGACGAACGTCGACTCGCTGATCGACGGGATCCCGGCGACGCCGAGCCGCGCCGACACCGCGCCCTCGTGCATGACCCCGTCGCCCGAGAGCGTCGGATCCTCCTCGTGCAGCGCGATCACGCCGCCCGCGAGCCGCTGGTACTGCAGCGCCTTGCGCAGCATCCCGGCCGAGGTCACCGGCTTGCCGTCATCGGTGAAGCCGAGCGCGCCGGCGTCCGACAGCGCGGCCATCTCGGTCAGCTCGCTGGCCCTGCAGGCCGATCGTGATCGAGGCGAGGAAGCCGGTCGGCACGCGCGCCTGCTCGTTCGCCGTCGCCGATCAGCGCCTGCAGCACGCTCACCTGGTCGATCGTCGGCGCGGTGTTCGGCATCGCGATCACCTGGCAGAAGCCGCCAGCCGCGGCTGCCGCGGTGCCGGTGTCGATGTTCTCCTTGTACTCCTGCCCGGGCGTGCGGAAGTGCACGTGCGGGTCGACGAAGCCGGGAAGACGTGCTTGCCGGCTGCCTCTGCTGTCGGCGCCCCGCTGGGCGCCGACAGCGCTCCAGGTGCGTCCCAGCTCGGCGATCCGGCCGTCGCGGATCAGGATGTCGCGCGGCTCGTCGAGCCCGGTGCGCGGGATCGAGCACGTGGGCACCGCGGATCAGCAGGTCGAGCCGGCTGCGGCCGCCTGTGGAAGAGCTTGGTCATGGCTCATCAGGCCACCGCCTGCAGTGCCGGCGCGCCGACGAGCAGCTCGTAGAGGACCGCCATCCGCACGGCGACCCCGGATTTGACCTGGTCGACGATCAGCGCCTGACCTCTGAGTCGATCGCGTCGGCGGAGAGCTCGACGCCGCGGTTGACGGGTCCCGGGTGCATCAGCAGTTGGCCGGGACGCAGGCGCGCCAGGTTCACCTGATAGCGCTGGGCGTACTCGCGGATCGACGGCACGTAGGCCTCGTGCATGCGCTCGTTCTGCATGCGCAGGACGTAGACGACGTCGGCCTCGTGCGAGGTTTTCGAGGGTCGGGGTGCTGTCGCAGCCGAGCGCCTCGATGTCGCGGGGGAGCAGCGTCGGCGGGCCGGCGACCGTGACCCTGGCGCCCATCCGCTCGAAGGCGAGGATGTTCGAGCGAGCGACCCGGGAGTGCAGGACATCGCCGACGATCCAGATGTTGAGGCCGTCGAGGCTGCCGAGCGTCGTGCGTGAGCGTGAAGACGTCGAGCAGCGCCTGGGTCGGGTGCTCGTGCTTGCCGTCGCCGGCGTTGATCACGGCGGCGTCGGTCCAGCTGGCGATCTGCTGCGCGGCGCCGGCGTACGGCGAGCGGATCACGATCGCCGCCGGGTCATAGGCGCTCAGCGTCTGCACCGTGTCGCGCAGCGACTCGCCCTTGTCGACGCTCGAGCCGGCCGCTGCGGATGCTGACGACGTCGGCGCTGAGCCGCTTGGCGGCGAGCTCGAAGCTCGAGCTGGTGCGGGTCGAGGACTCGTAGAAGAGGTTGACGACGGTGCGGCCCTTCAGCGCCGGGACCTTCTTGATCTCGCGGCCCGAGACCTCCGCGAACGACTCGGGCACGGTCGAGGACGCGCTCGATCCCCGCGCGGTCCAGATCGTCGATCGAGATCAGATGCCGGTTCATGCGACGCTCCTCTGCGTCGGCGGCGGGGCCGACCGTGACCTCGTCGCTGCCGTCGATCTCCTCGACGTGCACGTTGACGCGCTGATCGCGGGCGGTCGGCAGGTTCTTGCCGACGTAGTCGGGCCGGATCGGAAGTTCGCGATGGCCGCGGTCGACCAGCACGGCCAGCTGGACACTGGCGGGGCGGCCGTAATCGAACAGCACGTCGATCGCGGAGCGGGCGGTGCGGCCCGTGTAGAGGACGTCATCGACGATCACGATCGTGCGGCCGTCGATCGCGAAGTCGAGCTGCGTCGAGTGCACGACCGGGCGCGCGCCGCGGCGTCTTCGAAGCCGCAGGTCGTCGCGGTAGAAGCTGATGTCGACCGTGCCGAAGCGGATCTCGGTATCGACCAGTTCGCTGGTCAGCGTGGAAGCCGCGCGCCGAGCACGGCTCCCCGGCGCTGCATGCCGACGATTGCGAAACGCGGTGAATCCCCCGGCTGCTGCGGCGGGTTCTTCTCGACGATCTCATGGGCGATCCGCACAAGCGTGCGGCGCATGTCATCGCGGTCGAGCGCGACCGTGTGATCCTGCATTTGCATCCTTCCTGGCCTCACGGGACCGGGTTAAAGGCGGCGATTCAGCTGAAGCTATCAGGCCCGGGGGTCATCAACCGACAACTCGGCTTCAACGCCGCCATCCAGCGGGATGGCGGCGGCAGCATCACGGTCTGCCCAGCGCAGCAGCTCCGGCTCGCCGCGCTCCGCGTACGGGATCTCGATCGTGTCGAAGTCGCGCGGGAGCACCGTGTTGGCGAAGATCTCACGCGCCTCGTCTCGGAGACACCGCGACGGGGTAGCGGATCGAGAGATGGTTAGAGCGCCAGCAGCTTGACCTCGGCATCGCGTCGCGACTCCCGCCGCCTGCGAGGCCGTCGAGTGACCGGTCTGATGGGCGCGCTCGGCCTCCTCGATCGCGAACGTGGCCTCGTGGATCAGCAGGTCGCTGCCGTGGGCGGCCTCACGCAGCGCGTCGCATGGGCGCGTGTCGCCGGAGATCGTGAGCTTGCGCCCCGGGCGCGTCGGCCCCATCACCTGATCGGGCGAGACCCCGTTGACGGTCTCGCCGCGCTGCACCCGCCCAAAGTCCGGACCCTCGGTGAGGCCCGCCCGGCGCGCGGCCTCGGGATCGAAGACACCCGGCCGGTCGTACTCGCTGAGGACGTACGCCAGCGCGGGCCCGCGGTGGGAGACCGCCACCGGCTCGATCTCGTAGCCGTCGCGCTCGAGCAGCTCGCCGTCGTCGAGCTCGATCACGAGCAGGTCGTAGCTGGTGCTGCACCGGCGTAACGCATGAACCACTCGACCAGGTCGCGCAGTCCCGCGGGGCCCGTGGACGCGAAGCGGCGTCTCGCGCCCACGCAGATCGAAGGTCTTCAGCATCCCCGGCAGGCCTAGCCAGTGGTCGGCGTGCAGATGCGTGATGCAGAATCTCATCGACTTCGGTCAGGCCGATCGAGCGCAGCAGCTGCCGCTGCGTGCCCTCACCGCAGTCGACCAGGATGCGGTCGCCGCCGCGCCGGATCAGCAGTGCGGGCAGGCCGCGGCGCTGCGTGGGCAGCGAGCCGCCCGTGCCGGCGAAGAACACCGAGAATTCCATCGCCGCCAGTGTGCCAAGGCGCGAGTACGCTGGGCGTGTGCCAGTCGTACAGCCCTCACCCGGCCCCGGTCGACGTGGCTCCTGGTATCGCTCGCTACCGGTCTGGATGCAATGGGTGCTGCCATTCAGCATCGCTGTTCTGGTGGTCGTCGCGGTGGTCGTGTTCGTCGACCACGAGACCAACGACGTCCCCCAGGAGGCGAACGTGACCAGCCGTGACGCGATCGTCGAGCAGAATCGGGAGGACACGATCATCGTGCAGCAGCAGCAGCAGCCGCACGTCGTACGACTCGCCACCGGTGTCTCGGCGGCCGATGGGCTCCGTTCTGCCGTCCTCGGCTACATGCGCCGGCAGGTCAGCCACGGCTCGATGGCCGGTCCGGTCACCAGCGCCACCTGCCACGCGACCGGTGGCACAAGCAGCCGCCAGGTGCTGAGATGCAACGTCAGCGCGGCACGGGTCAGCTACCCGTTCGACGGAGTCGTTTCAGCCGGTCTCGTCACCTACTGCCAGCGCGTGGCGCCGCCGGTGCCAAGCATGAACGTGCCGGTGAGCAGGCGCTGCGTCTGAGGTTCGCTGGGCCGTCGTTGGGGTCGCAAATTCCCAATGTGTGGGAACTTGCGACCCCAACGCCGCCTGCCCACGACCGGCCGTGAAGCTCACGCTCCGGCAATCAACCGAGCAGCACCGCGGCGAGCTCGGTCCATTCCCGAACCGGCACGCCCTTCACGCCGACCGCCTGCACGCAAACATGGTCGGCGCCGGCATCGAGGTGCGCGCGCACCGAGAGCGCCCCCCGCTCGGCCGAGCCCTGCGGCACCATTTCATCGACGAGCTCGAGGCTGCCGCCGTCGGCGAGCGCCGCCTCCGTGTACCCCAGACGCCTGAGGCTGTTCGCGTAGTTGCTGAGATTCAGATAGCGCTGTGCGTACCTGCGCGCCTGCGCGCGCGCAGCCTCCGGCTCACCGCCAACGACCACGGCCTGTTCCGGAGCGATCCACGCGCCTGAGCCGAGCCGTTCCCGCGCGACGCGCGTGTGTTGGGGAGGCGTGAAGTAGGGATGCGGGCCGAGCGTCCGCTCGAGGCTGAGGTCGAGCATCTTGGGGCCGAGCGCGGCAAGCGTCATCCGCTCGCGCGGCACCGGACGCTCCGCGGCCTCGATCCCATCGAAGAACTCGCGTGTCTTGGTCAGCGGCGTCCTGTACTCACTCGTGGCCTCTGGATGGCCGATCCCGACGCCGAGCAGCAACCGGTCGGGGAACTCATCCTCGAGCGCCCAGAACTCGTCTACGAGGCCGGCCGGCTCGTACTGCCAGATGTTGACGATCCCGGTCGCGATCGTCAGCGTGTCCGTGGCCTCGAGCATCGGCCGCATCTTCGCCAGCCGGGGCGAACCGCCGAGCCACAGCGCACCGAACCCCAGGCCCTCCGCTAGACCCGCGGCCTTCGCGTAGTCCTCCTCGCCGAGCGAGTGCCCGATCCAGACGCCGAACTGCCCAGTCACCATGCGATAAGCCTTGCACATCGGACCTATGGGCCGTCCCCGTGGCCTCAGGCCACACGGGCCGCTAATCTCGCCACTGGCCTCCCCGGCCATCAGAGCGCCCGTAGCTCAGGGGATAGAGCGTTCGCCTCCGGAGCGAAAGGCCGTGTGTTCGAATCACACCGGGCGCGTCACAAAAAAACCCCGCACGGGTGCGGGGTTTTCCGTCGACCGGCTCGCGGGCATCCGCGACTCAGAGCTGCTCCCAGCGGTGACGCTGTGCGATCTGCTCGCGATCACGCGCGACTCGCTTGATCCGAGCCACCTTCTGCGCCTCCTCGTTGCGACGTGCGATCTCCTTAGTCACGTCGGCAAAGCTCGCCGGTTTTGACCGCTTCGGGTCGTCATTACGATCAGGCATAGGCACCTTCCGTTTCTAGCGCTCCAAAAGGACTCGGCCACGGGAGAATGCGAGAGCAGGACACTCGGCTGTGGAACTGCACCTCCACTCTACGCCATGGGTCAGTCCTCCGGACTCGGGTCACGTCATGGAGGACGCCGCTCAGCCTCTCAAACCCTCCAGGACGGCTATGCGGTGCGTGCGCTGTGGAGCTCAATCACCTCCTGGGTGATCTCGAACGGAACGTTTGGCTTCACGTTCGCGGCGAACCACGCATCGTGCTGCTCCTGCGTCTCCCACACCTCGGCAACGACGAATCCGTTGCCGTCTTCATATGCGACATGGACCATGAAGCCTGGCTGCTTGGTGATCAGCTCCATCAGAGCCGGGGCGGATTCGTCGTACTGCGCGGCGCTCATCGGCGCACGATGTCGAATCAGGACTGGCATTTGGACTCCCTCGTAGGACCTGGGCTTGGGTTGCACATCCACCCGTCGCGTACGGCGCGCCATCGCGCTCACAGACGGGCGTCTGTGAGCACCGGTGCGACGGCCTCACCACCCTACAGCGCACCGGCTGGGCCAAGCAGCTTCTTTTGCCGAGGTGGGCGATGCCGATCACCGACAGCGGCGCCGGTCCCCGTGTATCGACATTCGACGGCGACCGTGTCGCCCGCGTCATGAAAGGCGCCGGGGGTGACGGTGAACCGGTCCCACTCAGTCGCAAGCCGCATGAACAGGTGCCTGACGATCGCTTCTCCGCCGATCCAGCCCTTTCCATCAGGCTTGTACGGGTTGCTCTCCGCCTCGCGCCACTCCAGTGAGTTGCACGGGCGATCACGCATCCCCCGCCACAGGTGACGGTGTTGCAGGCCTTGTTCAGCGGCTCGGTAGAGTTTTCCGTCGCAAACCGGGCCCTGCAGCGAAACTCCGAGCCGTTTCAGGTGTCTATTGAGTGCCATCACCAGGGCGTATGTACTCATGAAAGCCAGAGCAGTCGTCGTCATAGCCGCCGCCACCGTTGCGCTCATAGCCTTTGCGGCCAGCGCCTCTGCAAGCGCGGCACCTGCGCCGCCAGTCTCGATCACAGGCGCGGCGGTCGCTGCGCCCGTCCCCTACGCAACCGCGGCTCAGGCCACGCCGGGCGACACGGCCCCGCGCTCACCCCTGAACACCGCCTCAGACAAGGTTGCGCTGAACGCCTATGCGAGTTATCTGGGATCGGTGCTCAAGGCAACCTCGACCGGCCAGGCCGCCAACAGCGCCTATATCTCAGCGATCTCCACCCAGTGCAGGAGCGCGCTGGCGCTGTTGACTCAGTCCAACTACCAGGTCAACTCCGGTGCCCAGGCGACCCTCACCGCGCTCGGCGAGGAGATGGGCGACGATCTTTCGATCGCCTTTGACGGCGCCGTCATCACACCGTTCCTGAAACTGGCGAACGCGCTCCAGCCGCTCAGGTGGAATCGCATCAGTGGCGGCACCCTGATCATCAAGCATTTCGTCAGCGCACAGTCCGCCGTCCTCTACATGGGCCCGAGCGAACTCTGCCAGGACGCCCTGCTGGCGGGATCGTCCCCGGAGACGATCCCTCAGAAGACCAAGGGCTTCACCAGGGCCTACAGCAAGGCGTCGAGGCAGGCCAACGCGGCGCTCGCAGCTGTGCTCACCCTGATGCAGACCTACGAGACGCCTTCGGAGAAGGCGGTTGTGGCGAGGATCGCCTCTCTGGCCGGCCAGATCTCAAGGATCACCAAGGCCGACCTGATGTCCGGTGCATCGTCGCTGAGCAACGTGCTGGAGAACGTCTGAGCGACTCGGGCAGCGCGAACGCCGGCACCAACCAGTCCCCGGTACCGAGCCGCCCGGACTAAGCTGGTCGTATGTTCGAACTCTTCAGCGAGAAGACGAAGATGGTCAGCCCGGAGCGAGCGCTTCCGGGCCGTACGCAGGAGATGCAGGTGGGCGGCATCCATACGGTGCTCGGCACCCCGATCAAGCCGCCGTTCCCCGACGGGCTCGAGACCGCGATCCTGGCGCTTGGGTGCTTCTGGGGCGCCGAGCGCGCCTTCTGGAACCTGCCTGGCGTTTACACAACAGCAGTCGGCTACAGCGGCGGATACACGCCGAATCCGACCTACGAAGAGGTGTGCAGCGGAAGCACCGGCCACACGGAGGCGGTGCTGGTGGTGTTCGACCCAAAGCAGATCTCCTATGCGGAGATCCTGCGCAATTTCTGGGAGGGGCACAATCCGACCCAGGGAATGCGGCAGGGCAACGACACCGGCACGCAGTACCGATCGGCGATCTACTACTCAGACGATGAGCAGCGCCAGCTGGCCGAGGCCTCGAAGGTCGCCTACGAGGATCAGCTCAAGTCCGCCGGTTTCGGCGAGATCACCACGGAGCTCGCTCCCGCGGGTCCGTTCTACTACGCCGAGGACTATCACCAGCAGTACCTCGACAAGAACCCGAACGGGTACTGCGGACTCGGCGGCACCGGTGTGAGCTGTCCGATCGGGCTGGCCAAAGTGGCTGAGTGACACAGCTGGAACCACGGCGCGCCGCCGGTACCACCGTCGGCGCGCCGGTCGCGTGCGTGCTCTTCGACATGAGCGGCGTGCTCGTGGACTTCAGAGGGGCTCACGCACTCGGGCGGTTGATCGGCGCGCCGGAGCAGGAGGTGTGGCCCAGGTGGCTCGAGAGTCCGTGGATGCGACGCTTCGACGCGGGCGCCTGTTCTCCGGAGGAGTTCGCTGACGGGATCGTTCAGGAGTGGAAGCTCAAGATCACCGCGGCCGAGTTCCTTGCTGCGTTCACCGACTGGATGGTCGGCCCCTACGACGGAGCCACGGAGCTCGTGGCACAGACACGCACCCGCGCGCAGGTCGGATGCCTGAGCAACATGAACCCGCTGCATTGGCATGAACTCGAACACTGGCCGCTCGCAGCAGGGTTCGATCACCGCTTCATCTCCTGTGAGATCGGGCTCGTCAAGCCCGACCGCGAGCTCTATGAGTACGCCGTGAAGCGGCTTCAGCTCGACCCGGCAAGCATCCTGTTCCTGGACGACAACGTGCCCAACGTCCAGGCGGCCCAAGCCGCGGGTCTACAGGCCGAGCACACCCGCGGCGTCGATGAGGCGCGCGCCGCGCTGCGGCGCCGGAGGCTCGTGCCCTAGGTGCTCAGCAGCCTCCGGCGACGGCCGGCAGGATCGTCACCTCCGAGCCGTCGCTGACCGGCGTCTGCAGACCCTGCAGGAAGCGGATGTCCTCGCCGCCGACGTAGACGTTGACGAACCGCCGCAGACCATCGTCGTCGGCGATCCTGGCCTTGAGCTCACCGAAGCGGCCGTACAGCGCGTCGAGCACCTCGGCGACCGTCTCACCGTCGACCGTGGCCACGGCCTCGCCGTCGGTCGCGGCACGCAGCTGTGTCGGAATCTTCACATTGACTGGCATCGTCTCAATCTCCTCTCAGTACCTCACGCGGTGACCACAAGCCGCTCGCGCGCCGCCTCGAAGGCGTCCGCGCTCGGCTCAATCTCCCACGCCTCGAACGTACCGCGGGCGCACTCAAGGGTCTTGAGTCCCTCGCCGGTGATCACCGCGACCACACGCTCGTCGCGACCGATGTCGCCGCGCTGCGCGAGCTTCCGCAGAACCGCTGTGGTCACGCCGCCGGCGGTCTCCGTGAAGATCCCGGTCGTCTGCGCGAGCAGCTTGATGCCGTCGCGGATCTCGTCATCGGTGACGGCGTCGATCGAGCCGCCGGTGCGGCGGGCGAGCTCGAGCGCGTACGGCCCATCCGCAGGGTTTCCGATCGCCAGCGACTTCGCGATCGTATCCGGCTTGACCGGCCGACAGAAGTCCTGCCCCTCGCCGAAGGCTGTCGCCACAGGCGAGCAGCCCTCCGCCTGGGCACCGTTGAATGTCGGGACCTCACCCTGCACGAGTCCGAGCCTCGATCCATTCCTCGAAGCCCCGGGCGAGCTTCGTGAACAGCGAGCCGGAAGCGATCGGCGCGACCACGCGATCAGGCAGTTCGAATCCGAGCTGCTCGGCGATCTCGAACGCGAGCGTCTTTGAACCCTCGGAGTAGTACGGCCTCATGTTGATGTTCACGAACGCCCACTCGTGCTCGCCGGCGAGCTCGGTGCAGAGCCGGTTGACGTCGTCGTAGTTGCCCCTGACCGCGACCAGGTTGGTCCCGTAGATCCCGGTCGCGAGCACCTTCTGCTCCTCAAGGTCCGAGGGGATGAACACGTAGGACTCAAGCCCCGCGGCGGCGGCATGGGCGGCGACGGCGTTCGCGAGGTTTCCTGTCGACGCGCAGGCGATCGTCCTGTAGCCGAGCTCCTGGGCTCGGGCGAGCGCCACCGAGACGACGCGATCCTTGAACGAGTGCGTGGGGTTGGCCGCGTCGTTCTTGATCCATAGCTCGCCGATCCCGAGCTCCTCGGCGAGACGATCGGCGCGCACGAGCGGGGTCCAGCCGGCGCCGAGCGCCGAGTGCGGATGCTCGACCGGCAGGAAGTCCGCGTACCGCCAGATCGAGTGCGGTCCGGCCTGGATCTTCCGCTTGATCTCAACCGCGTCGAGCCCGTCGCGCGAGCCGTAGCTCACCTCGAGCGGTCCGAAGCACTGCTCGCACACGTAGCGTGCCTCGAGCGGGTACTCCGTCTTGCATTCTTTACAGCGCAGCGCTTGTGGCGGCATATGAAAAACCTCCGCCGGGTATCAGTGGTCGGAGGTTTGGATTACCGCCCTACCCACATCTCCCAGGCTTGTCGTTGGAGCCTGATGGACTTGGCACCGTTTCCTTGCGGTCGGTTGCCGGGGTTTCGTAGGGCCATTTCCCTCCACCCCTCTGGATGCGTACAGCTATGTGCCGTTCAGTATACGGGATCGCAGGATGGCTTCAACGCTGCGCTTCCGCCGCGGTCCCGCTGGACCGCGGCGTCGGCTGAGCCTCTCCCGGTTCTGAGAGACTCCGTCTTGTGAGCGCGACCGGCTACGAGGCCCACATTGAGCTCGCCGCTCAGCTCGTGGACGAGCGGGCCCCCAGCAGGCGCCTGCTGATGATCGTGAACCCATACGCGACCACGGTCTCCTCCCGGCTCAGGAACCTCGTGATCGCCGCGCTGCGCGGGCGCTACACGGTCGACGCGGTCGACACCGAACGTCGCGATCACGCCACCGAGCTCTGCCGCGAGGCTGCCACCGAGGGCTATGACGCGGTCGTCGCCTTCGGCGGTGACGGCACCGTCAACGAGGCCGCCAACGGACTGGTGGGCACAGGGACGCCGCTCACCTGCCTGCCCGGTGGGCGGGCAAACGTCTACTGCCGCATGCTCGGGATCCCGGCGGATGTGATCGACGCAACCGAGCATCTGCTCGCGCTCGCCGACAACTGGCGTCCGCGTGCGGTCGACCTCGGCCGCGTCGGCGAACGGCACTTCCTGTTCTCCGCCGGGGTCGGTCTCGACGCGAGCGTCGTCGCGCGGGTCGACGCCCACCCGCGCCTGAAGGCCCTACTCGGCCAGTACTACTACGCATGGGCGGCGAGCACGACCTACGCCCGCCACTACCTGCTGAGACCTCCACGGATGGCGGCCGAACTGGGTTCCGCCGCCGGCAGCGGCGCGATCGAGCGGCTCGAGGGTGTCACCGTCCTGATCCAGAACGCCTCGCGCTATACGTACTTCGGCGATCGGGGCGTCGAGATGGCGGAGGGCGCGACGCTTGACAGCGGCGACCTGGCGGGCGTGGTTCTCAGACGCACGAGCCCCCTGGACATCCCGACGATCGCCTGGCGGGCGCTGTCCTCGCGCGTGCGCATCACCGGCCACCGGCAGATCCGGTCCTTCAGCGCCGAGACGTCGGTGCGAATCACCTCATTGGATGACCGCGAGCTGCCGGTCCAGGTCGACGGCGACTTCATCGGCACCGCCGGCGAATACACGTTCACCGTGGCCGCGGGCGCCCTGACGATCGTCGCGTGATCGTCAGGCACCGGCCGGCGCCAGCACGATCTCGAACCGGACGCGCGACCAGCTGCGCTCACCGAGCTCGCGTCCGTCCGGTGTTGCCGTGCCGGACGGCTGGCGGGCGAACTCCCGTAACAGCGATTCCCTGACGCCGAACACGGCATCACCGCGCCTGAGCTCCTCCCCGTCCACGAAGATATGCGTGATCAGTGTCCGGGTGCCCGGCGCACTCACCATGAAGTGCAGGTGCGGGGCGCGCATCGGCGAGCGCCCGGTGGCGGCGAGGAGCGCGCCGACCGGGCCGTCGTGTGGGATCGGGTACGGGACCGGTGTCAGCGCCCAGAACCGGAACTCCCCGGCTGAGTCGGTGCGCAGACGCCCGCGCGCCGCGGTCCGGTCAGCTCCGTACTGGACGTCGTAGAAGCCGTCCTCGTCGCACTCCCAGACCTCGAGCACCGCGCCGGCGAGCGGGTTGCCATCGGTGTCGTGGACGCTGCCCTCGACCCAGCAGGGCTCGCCGGCGGCGCCAAACGCGATGTCACCGCCCAGCTCGACCTCGGGAGCGCCCGCAACGAAGAACGGCCCGAGGACGGTTGCCTCGGTGGCATCGGCGTAGGCCACGTTGTTGATCGTGATCGTCTGCATCGACACGCCCAGCACGTCGGAGAGCAGCACGAACTCCTGGCGGCGCTCGTCGGTGATGTGACCGGCGGCGGTCAGAAAGTCGATCGCGGTGCGCCACTCCTCCTCGGTCAGCCGGGTCTCGCGCAGGAACGCGTGGAGATGGCGCACGAGCGCGTCGACCAGCAGCCGCAGCCGCGGGTCGGGGGTGCCGGCGAACGCCTGGCGCACCGTGTCGACCAGCTCGGCCTCACGCGCCGCCTGCTCTGAGTCCTCCGCCATCGGCTGCGTAGTCTCGCAGGTGTCGCACGTTGCGAACAAATCCGCCTGGCGGGGGGGTCAACCTGAGCGCGCCACGGCCTCTATCTGTCATGGCGAGCACTCGTGCGATCACGATCACAGACGCCGATCGCGCGGTGCTCGGCTCCCTGGCCGAGCACCGCATCCTGACCGTCCCCCAGGTCGGCGTGCTGCTCGGCGTCGGCTCGCGGACCGCGGCCCGGAGGCTCACGCGCCTTCGAGATGCGAGGCTGATCGGCTACCAACGGATCTTCGAGCGGCAGCCGGGCGCGGCCTGGATCACCCTCGCGGCCTTGGCGCGATCGAGAGCCGGCTGCGAGCGCCCCGCGTGGACCTGCGGGGCTACCGTCACGACGTCGGGGTCGGCTGGCTGTGGCTGGCGGCCTGCGCGGGTGCGTTCGGCGACGCCATCAAGCTGGCGGCCGACCGCCGGATGCGAACCGAGGACAGCGCCGCACTGAGCGCCGGGGCCCCGCCACGCCACGGCGTCGGGCTCGGGATGCTCGGCTCACAGGGGCGGCCCATGCACCACTATCCAGACCTGCGACTGACGCTGCGCAGCGGCCACCAGATCGCCGTCGAGCTCGAGCTGACCGCCAAGAGCTCTCATCGGATGGCGCGGATCATGACCGCGTACGCGAGCGAGACGAGCATCGATGCCGTCCTCTACGTGGTCCCGAGCAGGGCGATTGCGCAGCTGGTCAATGACGCAGCCCGCCGCGCCGGGATCGCAGACATCGTCCGCGTCGGGCGGCTCGCGGCGGGCGGAGTCCCCGACGCCGGACCCTCGGTGGCTCCGGCTGCGGTGAGACCGGCTCCGGGGCGGAGCCGGCTCCGCGTGGGTGCGGAGCGATGAGACCCGACCCGCCACCTCCCCGATTCCTGCGCCGTCGCAGCGCGTTGTGGCTGGCATTCGGCTTCGGTGCGCTGATGCTGGCACCCGCGTGGGCCGCACTCGCGCTCGGTGTGATCGCGATCGGAACGCGCCTCGTCGCCGGCGAGGTCAGGAACGCACGGGCGCGCGATGCCGAGATCGCGGCCCGCGCCGCGGACTCCGGAGCGCTGCCGATCGGAACCGACGCTGCCGGCAGGTCGGTGCTCGTGCCGGAGCAGGCGCTGGCCGCGCACGGCCTGATCCTGGGTGCGACCGGCGCCGGCAAAACGACCACGCTGCTGACGCTCCTGACCCAGCAGATCAGACGCGGCCGTCCGGTGGTCGCGATCGACCTCAAGGGCAGCTCCGCGTTTGCCGGCGAACTGCGGGCCGCCGCCCTGTCGGCGGGACGCGAGCTGATCGAGTGGACGCCCGACGGCAGCGCCCACTGGAACCCGCTGGCGGTCGGCAACCCGACCGAGCTCAAGGACAAGCTGCTCGGTACCGAGCGCTTCACCGAGCCCCACTACCGGCGCGCTGCCGAGCGCTACCTGCAGATCGCGGTCCAGGTCGCTCAGGAGGCCGAACCCGAGCGGACGCTGACACTCGCACGGGTGGTCGAGCTGCTTGCGCCCGAGCGGCTCGCGGTCGCCAGCCGGCGGCTGCCGCGCCGGCGGCGCGATCATGTGCGCGATTACATCGCCTCCCTCACCCCGGATCAGATCAGCGCGGTGCGCGGGCTCGCCTCCCGACTGGCGGTCGTCACCGAGTCACACAGCGGCCGTTTCCTTGAACCCGGAGCGGGAGCCCCCACGATCGATCTCCGCCGCGCACTGGCCGGCGGCGAGGTGGTGCTGTTCAGCCTCAACTCGAGCAGCTACGGCAGCCTGGCAGCGATGCTCGGCACGCTCGCGGTGCAGGATCTGGTCGCGGCGGCCGGCGCCAGGCTCGCGACCGGCTCCGCAGACGCCTCCACCGCGCCGACGGCTGGCGCCGTCGTCGCGATCGACGAGTTCTCGGCGCTGCAATCCGACAACGTGCTCGCGCTCCTCGCCCGCGGACGCGAGGCCGGCATCGGTGTACTGCTGGCGACGCAGGAACTCGCTGACCTCGATCGCGCCGGTCGCGGCCTCCGCGACCAAGTTCTGGGCAACACGGCGGTGAAGATCGCGCACCGCCAGGACGTCCCCGAGTCGGCGGAGAGCCTCGCGCGGTTGGCGGGCACGGTGAAGACCTGGGAGGCGAGCTACCAGTCGCGCCCTGCACGCGGTCGAGCGGGTCGCGAGGAGGTCTCAACCAGCGCGAGACTGGTCGAGCGCTACGCGGTCGACCCCGAGCAGGTGCGCTCCCTCGGCACAGGTGAGGCGCTGGTGATCGTCAAGTCACCCCGGGCCAGCGCCCGGCTGACCAGGATCCGGCGTCAGCCGCCGGCGCCCGGCGTGACCCTGTAGGCGTCAAAGACGTTGTCGATGTTGCGCAGACGCGAGATCGCCTGGTCGAGCGTGCGGGTGTCGCCGACCTCGACCACGAACTGGTTGCGGATCATCGGGTGGTTGACGGTGCAGCGCGCCTCGAGGATGTTGATGCCGCCCTCTGCAAAGGTTCGCGACAGGTCCTCGAGCAGACGGTGGCGATCCCAGCCCTGCACCTCGATCTCAACCTGGAAGGCGGTCTCGGCGTCGCCGTCCCACGCCACCGGCGTGAACCGCTCGGCGTCCTTGCGCAGAACCTCGACGTTGGGGCAGTCCTCGCGGTGGATCGTGATGCCGCGGCCGAGGGAGATGTAGCCGACGATCTCATCTCCCGGCACCGGATGGCAGCACTTGGCCAGCCGCAGCATCACCTCGTCGATGCCGTCCACAACTATCCCGAAGCGGTTGGAGGAGGTCGTCGGCCGCGTCCTGCGACGCCCGGACGAGAGCAGGTCGGCGGAGGCGGCCGGCTGAGTCTCGGCGGTCTCACCGGCCTTCAGCCGCTGCATGACCTTGTTGATCACGACCTGCGGAGAGATCTTGGCAGCGCCGAGTGCGATGTAGAAGTCATCGCCCTTGCGGAAGCCCATCTCGCGGATGACCTCGGCCATCAGCGGCGAGGCCACGATCTTCTGGGCCGGCAGCCCCTGTTTGCGGAGGTGATCCTGCAGCAGCTCACGGCCGGCGTGCTCAGTGTCCTTGCGGCTCTCAGCCTTGTACCAGGCCTTGATCTTGTTGCGGGCGCGCGTCGTCTTGACCAACGACAGCCAGTCTCGCGAGGGGCCGCGCTCACGCTTGGAGGTCAGCACCTCGACGATGTCGCCGGAGCGCAGCTGATAGGAGAGCGGAACGATCTTGCCGTTGACCTTCGCGCCGACGCAGCGGTGCCCGACGTCGGTGTGGATCTCGTAGGCGAAGTCCAGGGGCGTGGCGCCCGCGCCGAGCGACTTGACCTCACCCTTGGGCGTGAACACGAAGACGTCGTCCTCGAACAGGTCGACCTTCAGCGTCTCGACGAACTCGCGCGGATCGGAGACGTCCTTCTGCCAATCCACGAGCGAGCGCAGCCACTTGAGCTTGCCCTCCGGATCGCGCAGCGCCACGTCGCCGCCGCCCTTGCCGCCGGAACGGCCGGTCTTCGGGTCCTCCTTGTACATCCAGTGCGCGGCGATCCCGTACTCGGCCAGGTCATGCATTGCGCGCGTGCGGATCTGTATCTCGAGCGGACGGCCCTCAGGCCCGATCACGGTCGTGTGAAGCGACTGATACATGTTGAACTTCGGCATCGCGACGAAGTCCTTGAAGCGGCCCGGCAGCGGCTTCCAGATCGAATGGATCACGCCGACCGCGCCATAGCAGTCCTTGACCGACGAGACGATCACCCGCATTGCGGTCAGGTCGTAGATCTCGTTGAACTCACGACCCTTCTTGGTCATCTTCGCGTAGATCGAATAGAAGTGCTTGGCACGGCCTGAGATCTCGGCGCTGATGCCCACCGCGTCGAGTTCCTTGGATAGGTAGGTGCCGGCCTCCTCGACGTAGTGCTCGCGGTCGTCGCGCTGCTGGGCCACCAGCGTCTTGATCTCGTTGTACTTGCGCGGGTGAAGCGTCTGGAACGCGAGGTCCTCGAGCTCCCACTTAATGCGGTGGATGCCCAGGCGGTGCGCGATCGGCGCGTAGATGTCGAGCGTCTCGCGTGCCTTGTCGATCTGCTTCTGCTTGGGCATCGCCTCGATCGTCCGCATGTTGTGCAGCCGATCGGCGAGCTTGATCAGGATGACCCGGATGTCCGAGGCCATCGCGACCATCATCTTGCGGTAGTTCTCGGCCTGTGCCTCATCGCGCGATTGGAAGGTCAGCTCGGTCAGCTTGGTGACACCGTCGACGAGCCCCGCGACCTCCTCGCCGAACTGCTCCTCGATGTCGGCGATCGAGGCGTGAGTGTCCTCGACCGTGTCGTGGAGCAGCGCCGCGCACAGCGTCTCGGTATCGAGGCGCATTCCGGCGCAGACCTTCGCGACGCTGACCGGATGCACGATGAACTCCTCGCCCGACCGGCGCCGCTGGTCGGCGTGATGTCGGCATGCATAGACGAAGGCGTCGCGGACACGATCGCGATCGACGGCGATCGCCGCCTCGTCAGCATGCTCCTCGACAACCGCGAACAGGTCGTCAAGCAGGCCCTGCTCGAAGTCGTTGAGCACGACCGGAGCGACGCTCGCGCCGTTGCCGGACGCGGGAGCCGACGCGGCAGCAGCGCTGCCGCGGCTCAGTTCGCTCGTCGTGGTGTTGCTCCGCTCAGAAATTGGCGACCGTCCTCACTGGTCTGTGTGTAGACCCTGAATGCCTCCGACCGCTCCAACTCGGTGCGTTGGGTGTCGGCGATCTCCAGAGCCGGCAGATCCGGATCGAGGCTGACGAGCCCCAGCTCCGTGAGGACTCTCAGCAACCTCCCCGCCAGCCGGGCTGAGGGGGCATGCGTTCCGTCGCCACGAAGCAGGTGCTCGAGCTCCTCGCCGGCAACCCTCCCCCGCCCCCGAAGGGCTCGGTAGAGGGCCACGAGCGAAGCACGGAGTGCGTACTCCTGCTCGTGCATCTGCTGTGCAAAGCGTAGCTCAGCTTCGCCCCAGGCCAAATGGGTGAATCCTTCCCCGCTTCTGACGATCGCGGCCTGTGTCTCCGAGGCCGGCGGGTCGAGCACGACCACATGCTCGAATTCGTGCATGAGTTCAGGTTCGTCGGCGAGTGAGTCATGGCTGATCAGCGCGAATCCCCCGCGGCGACCGACAATGCTCGCAAGTCGCCTCGGCGCATCCGCGCCGATCACGAGGACCTTGTGCTCCGGGCCTGCGGCAGCCTGAGCGTCGGCGATCGTTGCGATCGGGCTCTGACCCCTACGGTCGAGTACGACGCGCTCGCCGAGCTCGGTCGGATCGCCGAGCCGGCGGAGCTCGTACCCGCGGACTGCAGCGGCGTCAGCCGGGTCGGCGGAATCCCCGCCTGCGTCACCCCCGTCTGCGTCGAACAGTTCGCGGTCGAGCTCCATGAGCGCCGCGTCGAGGTAGTCCTCGGGCTCGCCGAGAACGGTGATCTCGCCGGGCACGCAGGGATTCGCGTGCCGCAGGATCAGGCGCGGCTCGACAATCCCCCTCCAGAGATTGCGCTCGAGCCTGAAGCTGGCGTCGACCGGCTCGCCGCCAGCGCCGGCGATGCGTCCGTCACAGCCGAACGCCACGGCCCGGGCACGGACGCCGCCAGAGGTGAGGTTGAAGCGAACATGCTGGCCTGACTCCCCCATCGGCTGAGCGCCGTCGAATGTCCCGCCGGGGACGTAGAGGCGGACCTCGGGGTTTCCGTTCCCGAACGGCCCGAGAGCCAGCAGCTCCTCGGCCAGGCCCAGCGAGAGATCGCCGCCGGAGACGACCGCGTCGACGCGCTCGACCGCGGTCAGCATCTCCGCGGTGAGCAGCGACTCCGCATGCTGCTCGAAGGCATCGCGGAACGCATCGATCTGATCCGGCATGACGCTCAGCCCTGCCGCCGCCCGGTGGCCGCCGTAGGTCACCAGGTGCTCACTGGTCGCCTCGAGCGCGCCGAGCAGGTCAAAACCGGGAATGCTGCGTCCGGATCCGTGCGCGGGGACCGACGGGTCCGTCGGGTCGATCGCCAGCAGGATCGTCGGGCGGTTGTAGCGCTCGACCACGCGCGAGGCGACGATCCCGATCACACCCGCGTGCCACCCCGGCGCCGCCAGCACGTAGGCGCTGCGCTCTCCGAGCCCAGCTGCGATCGCGTCCGCCTCCCAGTGGATCCGCTGCTCGACTACGCGGCGCTCAGCGTTCACCGCGTCGAGTTCCCGGGCGATCTCCTCGGCACGCCGCTCATCGTCGGTCAGCAGCAGTTCGAGGCCGGCGTCGGCACGGCGCATCCGCCCGGCGGCGTTGATCCTGGGCGCCAGCCGGAAGCCGAGGCAGGACGAGTCCAGCGCGCTGGGGTCGGCGCGGGAGACGCGCATCAGCGCCCGCAGTCCAGGACGCGCGGTACCGGCCATCTGGGTCAGGCCCTCCCGTACGATCCGCCGGTTCTCGCCGCGCAGCGGCATCAGGTCGGCGACCGTCGCCAGCGCCACCAGCTCGATGTCCTCGCCAACGGTCTGCGCCCCCAGCGCCTCCGCCAACTTGTGCGCGACAGCCGTCCCGCACAGGTCCGGCGTTGGATATGAACACACGCCCGGGTGCACGATCGGGCAGTCCGGGAGCTCACCGTCGCTCCGCGGCGCGTGGTGGTCGGTGACGATCACGTCCATCCCTGCAGCTTGAGCGAGCTCCACCTGCTCAACGGCCGTGATCCCGCAGTCGACGGTGATCAGCAGCGCCGCCCCGCCGGCAGCCAGCCGCTGGACCGTGGCTGCGGCAAGCCCGTAGCCGTCCTCGCTACGACTCGGCAGGTACCAGCCGACGTCGGCCCCGAGCGAACGCAGCGCTCGGACGAGCACCGCGGTGGCGCAGACGCCGTCAACGTCGTAATCGCCGTGAACCATGATCCTGCTGCCGGCCCGCAGGTGACTCTGCACGACCTCGACCGCGCCGGCAATCCCCTCAAACAGGCTCGGATCGTGGCGCTCGGACGCGGCCAGGAACGCCCGCGCGTCCGCAACGTCGCGGATTCCGCGCCGCACCAGGATCTGCGCCATCACATGGCTGACGCCGAGCTCGCGCTCGAACTCGAGCGCGACCGTCAGGTCGTAGGGAGCCAGCTCGATCCGGCGGTGGACAGGCGCAGCGGGTGAGAGCCCCGCGCCGGGCGGAGTCGTGGTGTTCGTATCGAGCAGGCTGACGGCCACCCTCGCAGGGTAGGAGCCCGGCCCGACGGAAACGCCGCCTGCCGGTGCTGCACCCGCGGTGCCGGCGAACGGCTCAGGCGAGCTCGGCCACGTGCACCCGCTCCCGGCGGATGCCCTCGGCGTAGACGATGCCGATTCCGATCAGCGCCCCGGGGATGCCCTCAAGCGCTGTCAGCAGAGTGGTGTCGTGGCGTCCGGGGATCGTGAAGCCGTGGATGATCAGACCGAACAGCGCGGCGCCGATCAGCGCGCCCAGGAACGCTCCGACGATTCCGCCCCAGAAGCGGTCGGGCAGCCAGATCGTGAAGTGCCAGATCGCAAGGCCCATCATCACCCACGCGAGCATGCCCATCAGCGTCGTCTCCCGTGCTTGCGATTGCGCGGCCGCGACTGGCGGGGCGCGGACGGCCCTGAGCGGACGTCGGCGACGCCATCGTTCTCAGCCTCGTCCGGGGCCGGCGTGACCGGCTGATCGGGGCCAGCGGCCGGCGAGGGATCGGCGGCGGGAGTCTCGGCCTCGGCAGCGGAAGTCTCGGCGTCTGGAACCTGGGGCGCGGGCGGCTCCTGCGTCGCGGCCGAACTGCGCGAGCCGCGGCGGGTGGGGGTCGCCGGCTCATCGTCTGCAGGCGCGGCCAGATCCTCGTCGCTCGTGTGCGCGAGGCGCTCGGTGACGCGAGAGGTACGGCGGCGTCCGCCGCGGTCCTCGTCCAGTCCGAGGTCGCGCTTCATCTGCTCGAACTCCGCAGCCGACACGCTGTCGTCCTGGGGAGCCGTGAGCCGCCCGGTGGTGCGTGCACGGGGTGAGGTCGGGTCGACGTCGCCGCCATCGGCGTACGCCGGGACCGCGCCATGCTGTTCGATGAGTCGATCGCGGCGGGCGCGGTAGCCATGCTCGCGCTCCTTCCAGTGCATCAGCACCGGAGAGGCGATGAAGATCGATGAGTAGGCGCCGGAGGCGACACCGACCAGCAGCGCAAACGCGAAGTCCTTCAGCGTCGCTCCGCCGAACAGCAGCAGTGCGATCACCGGCAGCAGCGTGCAGGAGGTCGTCATCAGAGACCGCGTCAGCACCTCTGACATGGAGCGGTTGACGATCTGCGAGAAGGCCGCCCGCGGCATTCTCGGGATGTTCTCTCGCACTCGGTCGAAGACGATGATCGTGTCGTAGAGCGAGTAACCGAGGATCGTCAGCAGCGCCGCAACCGTGTCCGCGGTCACCACCCGGCCCAGTAGCGCATAGACGCCCGCGGTTATCAGCAGGTCGTGCATCAGCGCAATCAGCACCGGCACCGTGAATTTCCACTCGAATCTCAGCGCCACGTACAGCGAGATGACGACCAACGAGATGATGATCGCGATCACCGCACTGCGGGTCACCGTCGACCCGAACGATGGGCCGACGCTCTGGGTCTGGACGCTGTGCACGCCATACTTGCTGTCGAGCTCACCTCGGAGCCGCGAGTAGTCCTGGCGATTGAGGTAGTTGGACTGGATCTGGTAGCCGTACGGACCGAGCTCGTGGCCGCTGACCTGCTGCACGGTCGCATTCCCGCCGCCGACGCTCGTGACCAGTGACTTGACCTGGTCGACGCTCGCCTGGTGATTGAGGCCCACCGACATCTGCGTGCCGCCGGTGAAGTCGATGCCGAGGTTGAGGCCGCGCCCCCCGATCGCAAGCGCGCCGATCAGCAGGATCACACCCGAGAGCGAGAAGAAGTAGCGGCTCGCACCCATGAAGTCGAAGCGCCATGGACGCTTCTGCCCGCCCGCACCCAGCGCCGAAGCGCTGTGGATCACGCGCGAGTCGCCCATCGTCGTGAGGATCGCCTGGGTCGCGAGCACGGCTGTGAACAGCGACACGAACGTGCCGATCCCGAGCGTGAACGCGAAGCCCTTGACGTCGGAGGTCGAGAGCACGAACAGGATGAACGCGGTGATGATCGTCACCACGTTGGCGTCGATGATCGCGGTGATGCCCTTGCGATAACCGGTCGCGATGCCCTGGCGGATCGATCTGCCGGCGCGTATCTCCTCCTTGACGCGCTCGAAGATGACGATGTTCGCGTCGGCCGCGACACCGATCGTCAGGATCAGACCCGCGATACCGGCCAGCGTCATCGTGATCGGGATCAGCTTGATCAGCGCGTAGAAGTAGATGCCGTAGACGATCAGGCCACCGACCGCGATCACGCCGAGGACGCGGTAGTAGACCAGCAGCAGCAGAGCGACGAGCACGAGGCCGACAACACCCGCGACCAGCCCCTGATGCAGGGCCTGGGCGCCGAGCGTCGCCGAAACTTGGTTCTCGGAGATCTGCACCAGCTTCACCGGGAGTGCGCCGAGTCGCAGCTGCGTCGCCAGCGACTGTGCGGTTGCCGTCGTGAAGCCTCCGCTGATCTCGCTGCCGTTGGTCGATGGGATCCCCTGCGGGAACTGCTTGAAGTCGATGTAGGGAACGCTCACCAGCTGGTTGTCGAGCGCGATCGCGAAGTGCTGGTTGACCTGCTGGCCGGCCGGACTGTCGAGCGAGGCGCGCAGCGCGATGTTGCCCGTGACGTCCTGGAACAGCTGCCCGCCGTTGCCCTTGAAACCGAAGTTGACCGACGGCTGGCCGCTCTGGTCGGTGCTCGCCTCCGGGTTTGAGATGTCCTTGCCGCGCAGCGCGACATGGTCGTGGAGCACGTAGTAACCGGCGGTCGGAGAGCCGAACTTGGGCCAGTTGGCGAAGCTGTTGGGCACCGCCTGAACGACGACCGTACCCTGCTTGACGTCAAGCGCCTGCGTGCCCTCTTTCTCGTCGCTTGAGAGACCGGTCTTCAGCTGCGACTCGGCCTGCGCCTGAGTGGTGTTGAGCGTCGTCGTGAGCGGTCCGGAGACCAGACAGTGAATCCCCTTGAGAACCTTCTGATGCTCGGCGGCCGCCAGTGACTTGCAGGCCGTGCTTCCCGGTGAGCCGAACAGGAACCACTCGTTCCCGTAACGCGAGATGCTGCTCGTGTTGGTCACAAGCGGCTGCTTTCCGGCCAATTGGACCGCCGCGTACAGGCCCATCGCGCCGGCGGCCGGGCTGCTCGAACCAACGCCGGCGGTCGAGCTCCCCTGGCTCAGTGCCATCGATTGAGAATCACTGGTCGAGATGCCATCGGCCGCCGGCTGGCCCGACGGCGTGAGCACGTTCTTCTCCCAGTCGTAGAAGAACAGCTGCGCGGTCGTGCCGACCGTCTTCTCGGCCTCCGCGACATTCTTGACGTCCGGCAGCTGCACGTCGATCAGGTCCTTGCCAACCGTCGTGATCTGCGGCTGGGCGACACCGAGCTGGTTGACGCGGCTGTTCATGACGTCGACCGCGCGCTGCAGGGACGCTGCGTTGACCGGTGAGCCCGGAGTCGGCTTGGCCTGATAGACGAGCTCTACGCCGCCCTTGAGGTCGAGTCCGAGCCGCGTCGGCCTGGTCGCGATGATCGCGAGCGACGCGGCGATGAGGCCCAGCACGAGAAGCAGGACGAGTCCATGACGTTTGCGGTCGGTCATCGCTGGGGTCTGATGCTAGAAGAGGATTGCTTTTGACGTTGTTAGGGCTGCTCAGCGCCCGTTGGAGGGCGTCAGCACGACCAGCAGGCCGCCCTCTTCGTCATCGTATGCAGGGAAGATATCGGCGACGGCCGTCGCGCGCTCGGCCCCGGCGCTCAACGCGACCGGCTTGCCGCTAACGCGCACCTCCCACTCGAGCGCGGTCGCGATGTGGTCCACCCCGTCGGTGAAGTCGAGCCCGAGCACCTCCTGCAGCGGCTGCCCGATCACGGCCTCGGTCCGCAGCCCGGTGAGCTCGAAGGACCCGCGTCCGCAATCGACGAGACGGCCCTCCGCGTCACAGGCGAAGAATGCAGCCGAGGGAGCCGGGTAGTAGTCGTCGAGCAGCTCGAACAGGTACGCGAATCCACACTTCTCGCAGCCGCGGGCCTCACGCCGGAAACCGGCGTTTCGGTCGGTGCCCATCGAACGGTTGCCGCAGTGCGGGCAGATGAAGTAGTGCTCGTGTGCCATGCCGGCGCTCAGGATAGTCAGTCCAATGAAGCGGCCGCTGCTGCGCCGCTTGCGCGCAGCGGCCGGCGCACCACGGGACGCCCGCTCAGAGCAACCCGAGCTGTCCCGCCGGCGGCTCGAGCCCGAGGTGCTGATACGCGCGCCGCGTGGCCGCGCGCCCGCGAGGTGTGCGCTCCAGCATGCCGCGCTGCAGCAGGTAGGGCTCATAGACGTCCTCGACCGTGTCCTGCTCCTCACCGATCGAGGCCGCCAGCGTCGAGAGTCCGACCGGCCCGCCCCCGAACTTCTCGCAGATCGTGCGCAGGATCTCGCGGTCGAGCCGATCGAGGCCGACCTGATCGACCTCGAGCAGGTCCAGTGCCGCCCCGGCGACCTGTTCTGTCACCACTCCCCCGCCCCGCACCTCCGCGTAGTCGCGGACGCGCTTGAGCAGACGGTTGGCGACACGTGGCGTGCCGCGGCTGCGGGCCGCGACCGCGAGCGCGCCGGCGTCCTCGATCTCCACGCCCAGCAGCCGCGCCGAGCGGCGCACGATCCTTGCGAGCTCCCGCGCGTCGTAGTGATCGAGCCGGTGCTGAATCCCGAAGCGATCGCGCAGTGGCGTGCTCAACAGGCCGGTTCGCGTTGTCGCTCCGATCAGCGTGAAGGGCGGCAGATCGATCGTCACGACGCGCGCTCCCGCCCCCTGGCCGACCGTGATCGGCAGGCAGCGATCCTCCATCGCGGGATAGAAGGTCTCCTCGAGCGCCCGGGGCAGCCGGTGGATCTCGTCGACGAAGAACACCGAGCGCGGCTCCAGTGCGGTCAGGAACGCTGCCACGTCGCCCTTGCGCTCCAGCGCAGGGCCGGCCGTCTGGACGAACCCGACGCCGAGCTCGGCCGCGACGATCTGCGCCAGCGAAGTCTTGCCGAGCCCGGGCGGCCCTGCGAGCAGCACGTGGTCGAGCGCCTCCTCGCGGCCCGACGCGGCGGCGATCGAGACCGCCAGCTGGTCCTTGAGTCCCTCCTGGCCGATGAAATCCTCGAGCCGGCGGGGTCGGAGCGAGCGGTCGAGGTCATCCTCGGGAAGCGCCTCGGCGCTCAGGATCGTCACCGGCGCGCTCCCTTCAGTGCCTCCGCAATCAGATCCTCGGCTGTCTCCGCCTCGAGCCCGTCGAGCAGCTGTTCCGCCTCAGGCGGGCTGTATCCGAGGCCGACCAGAGCCTCGCGGGCGATCGCGCGCGGGTCGTCTGAGTGCATCACCCTGATCGTCTGTTCTGGCAGGCTGACTCCGACCTTCTCCCGCAACTCCACGATGATCCGCTCGGCTGTGCGCTTGCCAACGCCCTTCACGGCCTGGAAGCGCGCGGTGTCACCGGCGGCGATCGCCGCCAGCAGGTCACGTGCGGGACCGCCTGAGAGCACCTCGATCGCGACCTTCGGCCCCACCGACTGCACCCCCAGGAGCATCAGGAAGAGGTCGCGTTCATCCTCGCTCGCGAAGCCGTAGAGCGTCAGCGCGTCGTCGCGCGGGATCAGGTGCGTGTGCAGCCTGACGCTGTTGCCGACCGCCGGCACGTGCCTGAGCGTCTCGCTCGAGACCGACAGCCTGTACCCGACGCCGCCGCAGTCGACGATCACGTGGTCAGCGCGGCGGACCGCGACCGTCCCTGAGATCAGGGCGATCAACGCACCGCCTCCGCGATCGCGCCTGCGAGCGGGGCGCGGTTGGCGTCGCACACGGCGACGGCCAGCGCATCGGCGGCATGGTCGGGCCGCGGCGGCGACCCAAGACCGAGCAGTCGCGCAGCCATGCTCGCGACCTGTTGCTTGTCGGCCCTGCCGCTCCCGCAGACGGCGGCCTTGACCTGCTGCGGCGTGTACGCACGAACGGGCACACCATGCTGGCCGGCGGCCAGCAGCACGACACCGCGTGCCTGGCCAACCGCCATCGCACTGGCGACGTTGGCGCCGAAGTAGAGGTCCTCAACGGCCACGGCGTCCACCTCCAGGCGCTCGATCAGGTCGCCGATGTCGGCGTGGATCTCCGCCAGTCGTGATTCCGCGGCCGTGCGTGACGGGGTCTCGATCACGCCGAACTCGAGCGCCTGCAGCTTGGAGCCGACGCTCGCCACGACTCCGTACCCCGTGTTGGCGATGCCGGGGTCGACTCCCAAGACGATCATGTGTTCGTATTCTGCGCGGACGCTCGGACGCCTCCCCGCCGGGACGCGCAGGCGGTCAGGCGTCGCGGCTGCCCAGCGGGGCGGGCCGCGACAGCAGCAGCGTCGCTACTTGGTGACCTTGAGCAGGTCGACGATGAAGATCAGCGACGCGTTCGGCGGGATCGTCGAGCCACTGCCGCTCGTGCCGTAGGCCAGCGACGGCGGGATGATCAACTCGCGGCGGCCACCGACCTTCATGCCCTCAAGTCCCTGATCCCAGCCCTTGATCACGGCGCCCTGGCCCAGCGTGAAGGCGAAGCCCTTGCCGGGCGTGTCCTTCCACGAGGAGTCGAATACCTTGTGGTTGCTGAACAGCGCGCCGACATAGTTGACGACGAGCGTGTCGCCCTTCTCGGCCGTCGCGCCGGTGCCGACGATCAGATCCTTGACGATCAACCGCTTCGGGGCCGGGCCCTTGGCAAGCGTGATCGTGGGCTCCTTCGACAGCGCACCGGTCGTCGGCGTGGTCGCCGTCGTCGACGTCGTCGAGGTGGATGTCGTCGTGCTGGTGGCCTCGGACGTCGCTCCGGCACCTGGTGCGAGCACGACTCCGGGAGCCTTGCTGCTGCTGCCACAGGCCGTGAGGCCGAGTGCTATCGCTGCGGCCGCTACGACCGTGACGCCTGCTTTCAAGTTCATCGCGGTGCGAGCGTAGCGACCGTCGCCCCAGAGTGCGTCGTGATCAACCGGCGATCCTCTCCAGAACTGCCGCGTCGACGTCGTAATTCGCGTGCACAGCCCCCACATCATCGGACTCTTCGAGGGCATCGATGAGTTTCATAAGTTTCGCCGCGTCATCGTCGGACAACGGCACGCGGGACTTCGGTCGCTGGGTCACGTCGGCGCTCTCGATCTCGATCCCTGCCTGCTGCAGCGCGTCCCGGATGACGGTCAGCTCTCCAGGCGCCGTGATCACCTCGAACACGTCGTCGTCGAGCACGATGTCCTCGGCGCCGGCGTCGATCGCCGTCATCAGATCGTCCTCGCCGTAGCGCTCGGCGTCGACCAGGATCACGCCCTGCTTGTCGAATAGATAGGCGACCGATCCGGGCTCACCGAGGCTGCCGCCGTTCTTGCCGACGATGTGACGCACGTCGGCGGCCGTGCGGTTGCGGTTGTCGGTCAGTGCCTCGATCAGCATCGCGACCCCGCCCGGGCCGTAGCCCTCGTACAGCACGGTCTCCCAGTTCTCGGCGTCGACTCCGGCGCCGGTGCCCTTCTGGATCGCGCGCTCGATGTTGTCCTTCGGCATCGAGGAGTCGCGTGCCTTCTGGATCGCCAGCGCCAACCCCGCGTTGCCCTCGGGGTCGCCCCCGCCCTCCTTGGCAGCGACGGTGATCGCACGCGCCAGTTTGGTGAAGTGCTGGCCGCGACGCGCGTCGACGACCGCCTTCTTGTGCTTGATGGAAGCCCACTTTGAATGCCCTGACATGGCAATCGAGTTTAACTCGGACGTCAGTGGACCGACAGTGAATCCAGAGATCTTCAAGGCCTACGACGTCCGCGGCATCCACGGCCGCGACCTCGATTCTGAAGGCGCATATCTGTCGGGCCGGGCGTTCGCCCGGGTGATCGGCCGCTTCGCGGACAGGCCCGTCTCCGATCTGCGGCTCGGGCTCGGCCGCGACATGCGGCTGACCGCGCCGGAGATGGCGGCCGCCTACGGCCGCGGCATGGCTGCGGAGGGTGCCCGCGTGCTCGACGCCGGCCAGGTCGGCACCGAGATGATCTATTACCTGGTCGGCTCACGCGAGCTCGATGGCGGCCTGATGTGCACCGCTTCCCACAATCCCAAGGCATATACCGGCGCGAAGATGGTGCGGGCTGGTGCGGTGGCGCTCTCTGGCGATGAGGGGATCGGCGATATCCGGGCGATCGTCGAGTCCGGACTGGGCGATGCGCCGGGCGGCGGGAGCGTCGAGCAGGTCTACCTCTATGACGACTTTCGCAGCCAGGTCGCCGAATTCATCGACATGTCCGTGGTCAGGCCGCTGAAGGTGGTGGTCGACGGCGGCAACGGGATGGCCGGACCGATGGTCGGTCCGCTGCTCGAGCAGCTGGGACTCCAACTCGAGACCCACTACTGGACGCCCGATGGCGATTTCCCCGACCACGAGCCGAACCCGCTGCTGCCTGAGAATCGCGAATTCATCATGACCGAGGTCGTCAAACAGGGCGCGGACCTCGGGATCGCCTGGGACGGGGACGCCGATCGCTGCTTCTTCATCGACGACAGCGGTCGCTTCGTCGATGGTGATTTCCTGACCGCGATCCTGGCGGTGTCGATGTTGCGCAAACATCCGGGTGAGACCATCCTCTACGACATACGGGCCAGCCGCGCCGTGGCGGACCTGGTGACCGAAGCCGGCGGCATCCCGCTGGTTAACCGGGTGGGTCACGCCTTCTTCAAGTCGCGCATGCGCTCCGAGGGCGGCATCTTCGGCGGCGAGGTCTCCGGCCACTACTACTTCCGAGACTTCTACTGCGCCGACTCCGGGACGATTCCGGCGCTGCTGGTGCTCGAGGAGCTCTCGCGCAGCGGCGCCAAGCTCTCCGCTCTGCTCGAGCCGCTCCGCAGCCGTTACTTCATCTCCGGCGAGATCAATTCGAAGGTGAACGATCCGGCGGCCAAGATCGAGGAGATCGCGGAGCGGTTCGCCGACGCCGAGCAGAGCCGTCTTGACGGCATCTCGATCGACTATGCCGACTGGCATTTCAACGTTCGCCCTTCGAACACCGAGCCGCTCCTGCGTCTCTGTCTCGAATCGCTCGTCTCACATGGCGACATGGAGTCCAAACGTGACGAGGTTCTGGCGCTGATCAGGTCGTGAGCGACCGGCTCACCGACGAGCCCGTCGCGGGGATCCACAGGATCGCGGTGCCCACGCCCTTCGCGGTCGGGCGGATCAACTGCTACCTGCTCACCGGTGAGCCACTGACGCTCGTCGACACCGGACCGAACTCGGGCACCGCGCTCGACTATCTCGAACGCGGACTCGCTGAACTCGGGTTCCGGATCGAGGACCTGGAACTGGTGGTGCTCACCCACCAGCACATGGACCATGAGGGCCTGCTGCAGATCATCGCTCGTCGATCAGGAGCCGAGGTGGCGGCGTTTGCCGGGTTGGCGCAGTGGCTCGCGAACTTCCGCGCGAGCACAGCCGGGGATGACCAATATGCGCAGACGGTGATGCGTGCTCACGGGATCGCCCGACGACGTGACCGTGGTGCTCGGCTTGCTCACCGCGGGCCTGCATGCGTACGGCTCGGAGGGCCGGCTCGCGCGACCGCTGAACGACGGCGACACGGTGACGATGGGTGGGCGCGAATTCAGCGTCCATCATCGGCCGGGGCATAGCCGCGCCGGATCTGGTGTTCTTCCACGAGCCGAGTGCGGCGGTGCTGGCCGGCGATCACCTGATTGCGAGGATCTCCTCCAACGCGTTGGTCTCACGGCCGCTCGACGGCACCACCGACGGCCCCCGGCCCAAGCCGCTGATCGACTATGCAACGTCGCTTCGGGCCACGCGCGAACTGACGGCCGGCCTCGTTCTCCCGGGCCACGGCGACCCATTCACAGACCATGTCGAGCTGATCGATGCGCGGCTGCGAGACCACGGCCGGCGTGCCCGCAAGATCCATTCGATCCGTCCGAGCAGCCGATGACGGCCCATCAGATCGCGCAGCGCATGTGGGGTGAGATCGCCCTCAAGCAGGCCTACCTCACGCTCTCAGAGGTGCTCGGGCACATCGACCTGCTGCTCGCCGACGGTACCGTCGTGGAGTCCGAGCGCGACGGCATCTGCATCTTCAGCGCTGTCTGAGCAGCCGGCCCGTCTGAGCCGCAACTCAGCCTGAGACCGAGGCGCCGCCCGAGCCACCTGAGCCGTTGACGCCGGCCTGGCCGCCTCCGGAACCGTCGGCGGCTCCGCTCCCGGTTCCCTCGCCGCTTCCACCCTGCCCGGCGAATGCGCTGTCCCCGGGCATCATCGGTGACAGCGTGGCCCTGCCGCAGGCCGAAATCCCTGGCACCGACACCACCATCGTGGTCGTGTCGTCGGGGGCGTAGATCTGGAGCTTGGCGGCCGTCGGGCAGCTGCCGCCGCCGCTCGGCACGTCGCTGGCGGCCATCCGGAATGAGGCCTCCTGGCCAGGCTTCAGCGTCAAGCGGGTGGCGGGTGTCGACCCCGCGATGTCACTGGTCGTGCGTTTGGCGTTCGTCGGCAGCGCGCTGCCACCGGAGGAGAGGAACTCAACGCCGGGCCAGCCATACGTGTGGCAGGTCGTGCTGCCCGTGTTCTTCAGTGCGAAGCCGAGCACGATCGTCCCGGCAGCGCCGTTGGTGCCCAGGAAGGAGGGCGTCAGGTCGGAGGCTGTGCAGGCTGTGCCGACGATGTTCGCGGTGGTGGTCGTCGTAGCCGTTGGTGGTCGTGGTGCCGGTGGTCGTGGTCGAGCGTCCCTGCCCGCTGGTGGTCGTGCTCGGATCCTGAACGACCGTCTGTTGTGACCGTTACCGTGGAAGAGCGTTGGACGAGCCGCAGGCCGCCAGACCAGCATCGCGATCACGGCGCGGCGGCAGGAATCATCAGACGAGCGAGACCGCATCTCCTACCTTTCTACCCCGGCCTCGCGGAATCCTGCGATCTCGAGAAAGAATCGATGCAGCCGGTCCTCGCCGGTCAGCTCGGGGTGGAACGAGAGCGCGAGGATGCTTGCCCTGGCGGATCGCCACCGGGTGGCCGTCGACCTCGGCCAGCACGTCGACCCCGGCGCCATGCTCGGCGATCCACGGCGCGCGGATGAAGATCGCGTGCACCGGTCCCCCCGGCACGCCGGCGACCTCGAAGTCGGCCTCGAACGAGTGCAGCTGCCGGCCGAACGCGTTGCGCTCGGCCAGCACGTCGAGGATCCCGAGGTGGGCGCGGTCGAGCATGATCATCCCGGCGCACGTGCCGAGGATCGGCGTTCCCGCCGCGCGCCAGCGCCGCAGCGGCTCGGCCAGCCCCTCACGCTCGATCCCGAGCGTCATCACGGTCGACTCGCCGCCGGGCAGGACCAGCGCGTCGAGACCCTCAAGGTCGGCGGGCACTCGAACCTGGCGCGTCGCGCGCCGAGCCGGTGCAGAACCTGCTCGTGTGCTTCGAAGCCGCCCTGGAGGGCGAGGACGCCGACGAGCGGTGGCTCGGGCCGCTCACCAGCCGCGCGGCGAGAGCAGCTGCTCGGACTCGAGCTTGGAGGTCTCGATGCTGTCCATCGCCGCGCCGAGGCCGGTGGACGCGGCCGCGACCCGCGCCGGGTCGGCGTAGTGCGTCGTCGCCTCGACGATCGCGCGCGCCCGGCGCTCCGGGTCGGCGGACTTGAAGATGCCGGAGCCGACGAACACGCCCTCGGCGCCGAGCTGCATCACCAGCGATGCATCGGCCGGGGTCGCGATCCCGCCCGCGCAGAACAGCACGACCGGAAGCTTGCCGTCGGCGGCGACCTGGCGGACCAGCGGCAGCGGCGCCTGCAGGTCCTTGGCGGCGGCGGCGATCTCCTCCGGGCCGAGCGTGCGTCAGCCGGCGGATCTCGCCGCGGATCTTGCGCAGGTGCGTGACCGCGTTGACGATGTCGCCGGTGCCGGCCTCGCCCTTGGAGCGGATCATCGCCGCGCCCTCGCCGATCCGGCGCAGCGCCTCACCGAGGTTGGTCGCGCCGCAGACGAACGGCACCTTGAACGCCCACTTGTCGATGTGGTTGACCTCGTCGGCCGGGGTCAGGACCTCGGACTCGTCGATGTAGTCGACCTCGAGCGCCTCGAGCACCTGCGCCTCGGCGAAGTGGCCGATCCGGGCCTTGGCCATGACCGGGATCGTCACCGCCTCCTGAATGCCCCTGATCATCTCCGGATCGGACATCCGGGCCACGCCGCCGTCACGGCGGATGTCGGCGGGAACGCGCTCCAGCGCCATCACGGCGGCGGCGCCGGCGTCCTCGGCGATCTTGGCCTGCTCGGGCGTGACCACATCCATGATCACGCCGCCCTTGAGCATCTCGGCGAGGCCGGCCTTGACGGTGAAGGTGGCCTCGTCGCGTGAGATGTGGCCGTTTGTGCTCATAGCCCGAGTGTAACCCGCCAGGTCGTCTGCGCCGGCTGGGCAGACGCCGTTTGCACGGAAATGCGCCAGAACTGCACCGGCTCACGATGCCGCGCAGCTGCCGCACGCCGCGATAGCCTCCGCGCGTAGCCTCCTGCGCGTGACCGCCGCGATCTACGAGCACCGCGGCGGACGCCTTCTTCGCCACGGAGCTCGCCCGCGGCCCCTGGGACCCGGACGCCCAGCACGGCGGCGCCCCCGCCGCGATCTGATGCGCGCGAGCTGGAGCGGCTCGACGAGCGCAGCCCGATCTCCTGCATCGTCGCGCGTCACCTATGAGCTGCTGCGCCCGGTGCCGCTCGGTGAGCTCCACGTGCCAGCGCGACAGTCGTCCGCCCCGGAGCCGCGTGCAGCTGCTGGAGGCGCATGCTGACGACCCCCGACGGCACCGAGGTCGTGCAAGCCCGCGCGCTGCGCGATCGCCCGTGCGCCGGTGAGCAGCGGGCACCGCGTCGAGCCGACGCCCCGCCCCCGCCCGCTGACGGGCTCGACCAGCCGATCCGCTCCGTGCGGCGACGAGATGCACTGCCGGCGATGCCATCGAGGTGCGGTTCGTCGAGCGGCTCACTTCAACGAGCCGGGCCCGGCCGCCGCCTGGTTTCGTCTGCGCGTGCCGCTGGTCGCCGGCGAGCAGCCCTCGCCGCTTCAGCGGCTGGTGGCCGCCGCCGACTTCCCGAACGGGATCAGCACCGAGCTCGCTGGGAGGACTACATCTTCATCAACCCCGACCTGACGATCTACATCGAGCGCGAGCCCGATCGGCGAGTGGATCGGTCTCGAGGCGCAGCACGCGATGATCGAGGGCGGGGTCGGCGCTCGCAGAGGCCGTCCTCTACGACGCTCACGGCCGCGTCGGCCGCTCGCTGCAGTCGCTCTACGTCGCCCCGCGGCAGGGCGCGTAGCCCGGCGGTCAGGCGAGCCGTCGTACTGCCCGACTGCGACAACTACTTCAGGCGGAAGGCCTTGATGCGCACGTCGTACTGCTGCGCGTCGCGGCTGTAGACCCCGTACGCGAGCGCCTGGATGATCGACAGCAGCGCGGTGTGCGAGCGCACGAACGCCGGCGTGTTGGACGAGTAGTAGAGGCGGATGCGGGCCAGCCGGGCGACCTCTGAGAGGGTCGCGTCGGTGATCGCGAGCGTCTTGGCCCGGCGGTGACGCGCGAGCTTCATCGTGCGCGTGATCAGCGGATGCGGGCGTCCGGCGGAGAGGCCGATCACGAGCGTCTGCTCGTCGATCCGGCTGAGGCGGCCGAGCGCCTCCTGCGAGGGACTGGCGACGATCTCGGCGCGAACATCGAGCAGCATCAGCAGGTGCCGCAGGTAGCTGGCGAAGAACGCCATCTGGTCGGTGCCGGCGATCAGCACCTTCTCGGAGGAGACGATCGCGTCGATCGCCGCCTCGACGTCGGAGCGCGAGAGCTTGTGGGCGGTGTCCTCGACGTTGACATGGTCGGCGGCGAGCGCCGACTCGAACTCGGTGTGGTCGAGCGAGAACAGCGGCGCCGGCCGGTGCCGAACGTCTCAGCGGCCCGCCGGCGGGCGGCGACGGTACTCGTCGCGCGCGGCCTGCTGGAGCTCCGGGAAGCCCTCGAAGCCGAGCGCCTGCGAGAAGCGCACGACCGTGCTGGAGGAGGTGTTCGCGCGGCGCGCGAGCTCCTCGGCGGTCTGGAACGCCGCTTCGTCGAGGTGGTCGACGATGTACTGGGCGACGTCCTTCTGCGAGCGCGAGAACTCGTCGAAGCGGGCCGTGATGTATGCGGACAGGGCCTGATGGCCGTGGGGCGCCTCAGGCGCGGCGGTGGTGGCGGATGCTTGCTTCATAGGCAGCGTCTGATTCGACGCTGCCTGCCGCCGTTCCTTCCCGCCGACCCATTCGGCGGTCAAGACCGCGCTCTGCGTCGCTCAGGACTTGTGCTGCGCGTCGTAGCTCGCGCATGCGCTGCTGGTTCTGCTTGCGCTCGACCATGACCTGGCCGAGATGTACACGATCAGGACGTTGACGAGTCCACCGATCACGACGACGAACGTCAGGATCAGCGCGAGCGTCTGTCCGAACGAGCTGAGCGACTCGCCGAGGCCAAGGATCGAGCGATGACCAGATGCATGGCGCGGATCATACGGATCGCGGACGACGGATGCACCGCGGCGCCGCGACGCGGCCACCGCCTCCGAGCCGGTACCTTGCCCCGCGCGGCCCTGTAGCTCAGCGGTCAGAGCACCCGGCTCATAACCGGCGAGACGCAAGTTCGAATCTTGCCAGGGCTATTGCATGGACCGGCCTGCCTACACGTTGCCTGCTACGTTATGGTCGGCGCCGCCGGCCGTGAGGCAGTTGCTTTTCAGTACCGCGATATCGCGCGGTTCGGGTCAGCCACAGCCTCCCGAATCGCTCAGCGGTGCCTCAGGCACCGCCACAGGAGTCTTATATGTCTACGCAGTCATTCGCCGATCTCGGCGTGTCCAAGGCCGTCGTCGGCGCCCTGTCCAGCCAGGGCATCACGGCGCCGTTCGCGATCCAGCGCGAGGTCATCGGCGACGTGCTCGCCGGTCGCGACGTCCTCGCTCGCTCCCCCACCGGCTCGGGCAAGACGCTCGCCTTCGGAATCCCGCTGGTCGACCGCACCGCGGCCGAGGCGCGCCGTCCGGCGGCCCTGATCCTGGCGCCGACTCGCGAGCTCGCAACCCAGATCGTCGACGAGCTGCGCCCGATCGCCCACGCCCGCGCACTGCGCGATCACCGCCGTCTACGGCGGCGTCGGCCTGCTCAAGCAGGCGCAACGGCCGCCCGCGCGCACATCATCGTCGCCACCCCCGGCCGGCTTGAGGATCAGCTCGAGCGCGGCGCGCTTCAACCTCAACCACGTCCGCACGCTGATCATCGACGAGGCCGACCGCATGCTCGACATGGGCTTCCGCCCGGCGCTCGACCGCATCGTCGCTCTCTGCCCCGCAGATCGCCAGACGCTGTTCTTCTCGGCGACGCTCGACGGCGAGGCCGGCAAGGCCGCACGCCGCTACACCAACAACGCCGCCTTCCACGAGCACGGCCCGTCCGAGCGCCGCGCATCGGTCGACGTCGAGCACCACTTCGTCGAGACCACCCACGACGCGCGGATCGACACGCTGCTCGAGCAGCTGAACGGCAAGCGCGACCTCGCGCTCGTCTTCGTGCGCACCAAGCACGGTGCCGACAAGCTCGTCAAGAAGCTCTCGAGCCAGGGCATCGCGGCCGTCGCGATGCACGGCAACAAGACCCAGCGCCAGCGTGAGCGCGCGCTCGCCGAGTTCGAGGCCTTCAAGGTCGACACGCTCGTCGCGACCGACGTGGCCGCCCGCGGCATCGACGTCGCCGGCATCTCGCACGTGATCAACTTCGATCCGCCGCACGACAGCGAGACCTACGTGCACCGCGTCGGCCGCACCGGCCGCGCGGGCGCAACCGGCATCGGCGTCACGCTCGTCTCCCCCGATCAGCGGCGCGAGGTCGCACGGATGGCGGGCGAGCTCGGGATCGAGCACGGCCTCGCCGGCGCGCGCCCGAGTGTCGGCGCAACCGGTTTCCAGCGCGGCACGGTCGGCGGTCAGGGTTCCGGCTCGTCCGCGGGCCAGCATCAGGGCGGCCAGCAGCATCGGGCGGCCAGCAGCATCAGGGCGGCCCCAAGCAGCACCGGTACTCGAAGCAGAGTTCGCACGCCAAGAACCGGCCGGGATCGGGCAAGAACGCGTCAGGTCGCAAGCCGCAGCGCGGCGGCCATGCGGCATCGGCGGCCGGTCGCAAGCGAGCGGCGCCCGCGGCCGTGGCCAGGGCGCGTAACCAGCCGCGCCCCGACCCGCGGCCTCAGGCTCAGGCGCCTACGGGCACCAGCGTCTTGTCGTAGGTCGAGAGTTCCGGCAGGAACTCCCGGCAGTGCGCCGCAAACGCCTGCGCCCGCAGAGTCGAGCGCACTCCGGCGGCGGTCGCCAGCACCACATCCAACTGCTTCACCTCGCCACGCAGGGGCACCGACCCCAGCGGGCGCCCCTCATAGCTGACGTCCCCGTAGGGCGCGACTGATCAGCAGCGTGAAACCGAGGTTGCGGGCCACCAGCGAGCGCACCAGCTCGTAGCTCTCGTGCGATAGCGACTCCGCGGCGTCACGCCCGCATGAGCGAACAGGCCGAGCTGGTGCTCGCGGACCGGCTGCACGTCGAGCACGACGAAGTCGAACTCGGCTGAGCTCCTCCAGAGTGACACCGAATCACGGTCAGCGAGCGGGTGCTCGGCGCCAGCAGCGCGTACGGTACGGTGCTGTACAGAGGCTCCTTTTTGAGCGCCACGTGCAGCCCGATGTCGTACATCAGCGCGATCTCGCAGCCGCCCGCCGACGCAGCGCCTGCTCCAGCACATCGGCGCTGCCCTCCACGAAGTCGAGCTGTCATGCCCGGGTACCGCTGCTCGAAAGTCTCCATCAGCGCCGGCAGCACCAACGGCGCGCCCGGTGCCGAAGCAGCCGACCGTCAGCTCGCCCGAGAGCCCGTGACCGATCGCGTCGGCCTGCAGGCGCATCGCCTCGGCGTCGGCCAGCAGGTTGCGGGCCGGCACCAGCAGCTCCCGCCCGGCAGCGGTGAGCGTCAGCCCGCGTCCACGATGGCGCAGGAACAGCTCGGTGCCGAGCGATCTGCTCGAGCCCGGCCACGGCCGAGCGAAACGGCCGACTGCGAGACCTGCAGCTGCTCGGCCGCGCCGCGGTCATCGAGCCGGCCTCGGCGGCGATCACGAAGCACTCGACCTGCCGCAGATTCAGGCACCGTCATGAGTTAAACTCATGACATCTCACAAACAAGTCGCTCTTTAGTTCTGAGCTGCAAAGCGCGACGATCAGCTGCACACGATCGGCGGCAGCCACCGAGCGAGGCCGATCACACGGCCAACTGGCCGAACAACGCAACGTGCCGCGGCAGTCCACCGGCCAGCAGACGAGAGGAGAGCCATGAGTCAAGAGAGCCTCGAGGCCGCGATCACGCGCTCAGGCAGCGCGGTCGAGGTCCTCCGCAATTCACCGGCCCGACCACACACGTTCCCGGTCAGGCCTGAGTTCAGCAACTGGCGCAGCGAACAGACCTCCTGGCGCGAGTCCTGCGCGCTGCTCGATCAGTCGCACCACATGACCGATCTGTTCCTGAACGGGCCCGATGCGCTGCCGCTGCTGCAGCGACTGGCGTCAACACGCTTCGCGAACTTCACGCCGGGCAAGGCCAAGCAGTACGTCGCCGTGAACCCCGACGGCTACATCATCGGCGACGCGATCCTCTTCCACCTGCCGGACGGAAGCTTCGATCTGGTCGGCCACCCGATGGTCCTCGACTGGGTCGAGTTCCATGCCGTCACGGAGGGTCTCGACGTCGAGCTCGAGCGTGACGAGAACTCGATCGTCCGCACCGTCGGGCCGCCGAAGCAGTTCCGCTTCGAGCTTCAGGGACCGACCGCGGCGGCGATCGTCGAAGCGGTCACCGGCCGGGCGGTGCCCGGATGTCAAGTTCTTCAACATGACGAGCTTCGAGATCGCCGGCCTCAAGGTGGATGCCCTGCGCCACGGCATGGCCGGCCAGCCGGCTTCGAGCTGTTCGGCCCGTGGGACCACGCCGAGCGGATCCGTGAGGCGCTGCTCACCGCCGGCGAGCAGCACGGGCTCGTGCAGGTCGGCTCCCGGGCCTACTCGACCGCGAACCTCGAGTCGGGCTGGGTGCCCGCACCGTTCGCGGCGATCTTCTCGGGCGAGGCTACGAAGGCGTATCGCGAGTGGCTGCCCGGCGCCAGGGCCGGCTCGCTCGCCGGCAGCCACCTCAGTCCGACGAGGTCTCCGACTACTACCTCACTCCCTACGAGCTCGGCTACGGCAAGGTGATCGCCTTCGACCACGAGTTCGTCGGCCGCGACGCGCTGGAGGCGATCGCCGACGCGCCCTCACGCGGAGAAGGTGACGCTCGTCTGGAACCGCGACGATGTCGCGACGCGATCGGCAGCCAGCTCGGGCCAGGAGAACTCCGCGAAGTTCATGGAGTGGCCGAAGGCCCGCTACGGGCTCTATCAGTGCGACACGGTGCTGCTGGACGGCGAGCAGGTCGGCGTCTCCCACGACTGCGGCTACATCTACAACGAGAAGGCGTTCGTCTCGCTGGCAAGCATCGACACCGAGCGCGCACCGATCGGCTCCGAGGTCACCGTGCTGTGGGGCGAGTCGCCGAACTCGTCCAAGCCGGCGGTCGAGCCGCACGTGCAGGTCGAACTCCGGGCGACGGTCGCGCCGAACCCCATACGTGTCGTTCGCACGCGGCGCGTACCGCTCCGCCTAGCTCCGCGCCGATGGGGCTCGGCCCGCTGGCCGGCCCCATCGCTGAGGGCCTCAGAGCGACAACAGCAACGTCCGGATCGCCGGGGCGTAGCGATGTGACGTGCCGCCGTGACCACCGTCGAAGAGCTCCAACGTATGTGGCGATCTACAGCTCTCGAGCTCCTCTGGAGAACGCCAGCGGTGCCGACGTCGAGCATGTAGTCATCGGCGGCCGGCATCGAGATGGATGTGGCGGAGCGAACGCAGGGCGTCGGCGAGGCGCGGCGCCATCCGCACCGGATCGAGTCCAGCCAGCGCTCCCAGACCTCCGGGATCAGCACGCCGTGTCGGTGTCGAACGGCAGCAGCACCGCGGCCCGGTGATCGGGGTCCGGTGAATAGGCGGCGGCCATCGCGTAGGCGTTGATCGGCTCGCCCCAGCGTCCCCAGTCAAACGTGTCCGGTTCGGCGAAGGCGCTCAGCAGCGCCTCGCAGCGAGCCCTCGTAGTGGTCGCGCAGGATCCGACGTCGCGTTGGCGAAGTCAGACATGTAGCAGGCCTCGAACAGCGTGTCGGCCGCGTGCGCGACGAGCGCGCCGAACACGTCGGGGCGCAGCATCGGCAGCACCATCGCGCCGTACCCGCCTGAGGAGTGGCCGGTGACGGCCGCCGCGCGCGCGGTGCCGGCGGTCGGGTAGGCGGCGTCGACGAAGCGGCACGATCTCGTCGCAGATGTAGTCCATGTAGTTGCCGGTCGCGGTAGAGTTCGAGGAACTGCGAGCCGCCCAGCGAGGTCCAGGCGTCGACGAACACGACCACGCCATCCGGGCAGGCGTCCTGCCGTGTCGCGAACATCGCGTCGAGCCGCTCGACGAACGTCGGCTCAAACGGCTTGCGGGCCGAGCCAGCCGTCGAGCTGCCCGCTGAAGCCCTGGAGCACGTACACGCAGGCGACTCGGTGGCGCTGCTCGCCGGCCGCCACGCCGGGGAGCTGTAGACGTAGAGCGGCCGTGCGCGCCGGGTCTCCCAGCGGGTTGCCGACCAGCAGCCTCGGACTCGACCACCAGCTGTCGAAGCGGCCGTTGAGCGGCCTTCGCCAGGGTGAGCCGAGCGGGCCTCCGTGGAGGCTCGAAGCGTCATCGTCTGACCGTATCTGAAAAGCTGCCTGCGGCCCGTCTGGCACGCCGGATCCAGCGTCTTTATAGTCCGGACTGAGCCCGGCCTCCCAACAGACTGCCGAGGCGTGCGATGACAGACATCCTCAATGGAGATCCCACACGGCGGCGCTGACATCGACGCGGTCGAGACCGGCGAGTGGCTCGACGCGCTCGACGCCGTCGTCGAGCACGACGGCGTCGACCGCGCCGCGCCACCTGCTGACCCGCGTCGTCGAGCGCGCCCAGCACGCCGGCAGCGGCCCGATCGGCGACGCTCAACACGCCGTATGTGAACACGATCCCGGCGTCGCTCGATGAACCGATCCCGGGCGACCCGGAGGTCGAGCGCCGGCTGCGCTCGATCATCCGCTGGAACGCGATGGCGATGGTCGTGCGCGCCAACAAGGTACTCCTCCGAGCTCGGCGGCCACATCGCCTCCTACCAGTCGCTGGCGACGCTCTATGAGGTCGGCTTCAACCACTTCTGGCACGCGCCCTCGGCCGAGCACGGCGGCGACCTCGTCTACTTCCAGGGCCACTCCTCCCCCGGGCAACTACGCCCGCGCCTACCTCGAGGGCCGCCTGACCGAGGAGCAGCTCGACAACTTCCGCCAGGAGGTCGGCGGCAACGGCCTCTCCTCCTACCCGCACCCCTGGCTGATGCCGGACTTCTGGCAGTTCCCGACGGTGTCGCTCGGGCATCGGGGCGATCACCTCGATCTACCAGGCGCGCTTCATGAAATACCTGCAACGCGCGCGGCATCAGCGGACACCGACCGGGCGCAAGGTCTGGGCGTTCCTCGGCGACGGTGAGATGGACGAGCCCGAGACGATGGGCGCGATCGGGCTCGCCGGCCGCGAGCAGCTCGACAACCTGATCTGGGTCGTCAACTGCAACCTGCAGCGCCTCGACGGTCCGGTACGCGGCAACGGCAAGATCATCCAGGAGCTCGAATCGGACTTCCGCGGCGCCGGCTGGAACGTGATCAAGGTGATCTGGGGCTCCCGCTGGGACCCGCTGCTGGACGCCGACATCGACGGCCGCCTCGTGCAGCGTGATGACCGAGTCGGTCGACGGCGAGTACCAGACCTACAAGTCGCGCGACGGCGCCTACGTCCGCGAGCACTTCTTCGGCAAGGACCCGGTCCTGCTCGACCGCGTCTCGCACATGACCGACGACGAGATCTGGCAGCTGAACCGCGGCGGCCTCGACCAGCAGAAGGTCTACTCGGCCTACGCGCACGCGGCTGCGCGAGGCCGGCCGGCCGACCGTGATCCTCGCCAAGACGATCAAGGGCTACGGGATGGGCACCTCCGGCGAGGGCCAGATGATCGCCCACCAGGCCAAGAAGATGGCCGAGGACGCGCTGCTCGCCTTCCGCGACCGCTTCGAGCTGCCGCTGACCGACGAGCAGGTGCGGCGCGCCGAGTACTACAAGCCGCCCGCGGACTCGCCGGAGATGCAGTACCTGCGCGAGCGCCGCGCGCGAGCTCGGGCGGCTCGCTGCCCGCGCGCCGCCGCACGGCCGAGCCGCTGGAGGTGCCCGAGCTCTCGGCCTTCCAGTCGCAGCTCGAGGGCACCGGCGAACGCGAGGTCTCGACGACGATGGCGTTCGTGCGGGTGCTCGCGACGCTGCTGCGCGACAAGCAGATCGGCAAGCGGGTCGTGCCGATCGTCCCCGACGAGTCGCGCACCTTCGGGATGGAGGGCATGTTCCGCCAGGTCGGCGTGTACTCCCCGTTCGGCCAGCTCTACAAGCCCGAGGACTCCGAGCAGCTGATGTTCTACAGGGAGGATCACGCCGGCCAGATCCTCGAGGAGGGCATCACCGAGGCCGGCTCGATGTCCTCGTTCATCGCCGCCGGCACCTCCTACAGCGCCCACGCCGAGCAGATGATCCCGTTCTACATCTACTACTCGATGTTCGGCTACCAGCGGGTCGGCGACCTGATCTGGGCCGGCCGCCGACAGCCGCGCCCGCGGCTTCCTGCTCGGCGGCACGGCCGGCCGCACGACGCTGAACGGCGAGGGCCTGCAGCACGAGGACGGCCACAGCCACGTGCTGTTCTCGGTGGTGCCCAACTGTCCGCGCCTACGACCCGACCTACGGCTATGAGGTCGCGGTGATCATCCAGGAGGGCCTGCGGCGGATGGTCGCCGAGCAGGAGGACGTCTTCTACTACCTCACGCTGATGAACGAGAACTACGTCCACCCGGCGATGCCCGAGGGCGCCGAGGAGGGGATCCTGCGCGGCATGTACCTGCTGCGCGACGCGGGCTCGCCGCGCTCGAAGAAGCCGCGGGTGCAGCTGCTGGGCTCGGGCACGATCCTGCGCGAGGTGCTGGCCGCCGCCGAGCTGCTCGAGCAGGACTTCGGCGTGCTGGCCGACGTCTGGAGCGTGACCTCGTTCACCGAGCTGCGCCGCGACGGGATCGAGATCGAGCGCTGGAACACGCTGCAACCCGCTGGCCAAGAAGCCGCGCGTCGCCGTACGTGACCGAGCAGCTCGAGGAGTCGCCAGGGTCCGGTGATCGCCTCGACCGACTACATCCGCGCGTTCGCCGATCAGATCCGCGCTGGGTGGCGGTCGGACCGGCGGCAGCCGGCTACGGCGTGCTCGGCACCGACGGCTTCGGCCGCAGCGACTACCGCAAGGCGCTGCGCAGCTTCTTCGAGGTCGACCGCCATCACGTCGCCGTCGCGGCGCTGAAGGCGCTGGCCGACGACGGCGTGATCGACGCCGACAGCAGCGTCGCCGAGGCGATCAAGCGCTACGAGATCGATCCCGCGGCCCCGATGCCCGACGACCGTATGAGCGCCACCGCCGAGCGCTCGCAGGTCACGGTCCCGGACATCGGGGACTTCAGCGACGTACCGGTGATCGAGATCCTCGTCGCCGTCGGCGACACGGTCGCGGTCGAGGATCCGCTGGTCACGCTCGAGTCCGACAAGGCGACGATGGACGTGCCCTCGCCCGCGGCCGGCGTCGTCAAGGCGATCCAGGTCAAGGTCGGCGACAGCGTCTCTGAGGGAGCGCTGCTTCTCGACGCTCGAGTCCGCCTGACGGCGACGGCTATCGCCGCCGCGCCTGCGACGACGCGGCCGATGACGCTCCCGCGCCGACGCTCAGATCGCGGCGCGAGCGCCGACAAGCAGCGCCGCGCCGCCGCCGGACGCTCGCGCCGACGGCACCTGCGCCGCACCGCCTGAAGCAGCTACGCGCTCGCGCTCGGATCGCAACGGCGATGCGGCCGTCTACGCGAGCCCCTCGGTGCGGCGGCTCGCGCGGGAGCTGGGCGTCGACCTGCACGGCGTGTCCGGCACGGCCGCAAGGGGCGGGTCACCGCCGACGACGTGCGCTCGGCCAACGCCGGCGGTCAGCGGTCGGCCGGCGGCGTGCCGACCAACGGCAGCGCGGTCCGGGTCTCGACCTGGCGCCGTGGCCGACGGTCGACTTCGAGAAGTTCGGGCCGGTCGAGCGGGTCGAGCGCACGCGGATCCAGAAGATCTCGGCGCCGAACCTGGCGCGCAACTGGGTGATGATCCCGCACGTCACCCACAACGACGAGGCCGACATCACCGAGCTCGAGGCGTGGCGCAAGCAGCTCAACGCCGAGCAGAGCACGGACGGCGTCAAGTTCACGATGGTGTCGTTCCTGGTCGCCGCCTCGGTCGCGACGCTGAAGGAGTTCCCGACCTTCAACTCCTCGCTCGACGGCGACGAACTGGTGCTGCGCAAGTACTTCAACATCGGCTTCGCCGCCGACACGCCCGACGGCCTCGTCGTGCCGGTGATCAAGGACGCCGACAGCAAGGGCCTGGTCGAGATCGCCGGCGAGCTCACCGAGCTCTCCGGCAAGGCCCGCGACGGCAAGCTCGGACCGGCGGACATGACCGGCGGCACCTTCACGATCTCCTCGCTCGGCGGGATCGGCGGAACCTCGTTCACGCCGATCATCAACGCGCCGGAGGTCGCGATCCTCGGTGTCACGCGCTCGGCGATCAAGCCGGTCTGGGACGAGAGCGCAGAGTTCGTGCCGCGCCTGATGCTGCCGCTGTCGCTCTCCTACGACCACCGCGTGATCGACGGCGCCTCCGCCGCGCGGTTCGTCGCGCACCTCGTCAAGGTCCTGAGCGATCTGCGCCGGGCGCTGCTGTGAGCGTCGTCGAGGTCGCGGTACCGGACATCGGCGACTTCGCCGAGGTCCCGGTGATCGAGATCCTCGTCGCCGCCGGCGACACGGTCGCGCCTGAGGACCCGCTGGTCACGCTCGAGTCCGACAAGGCGACGATGGATGTCCCCTCGCCCGCCGCGCGGCACCGTCAGCGAGCTCCAGGTCAAGGTCGGCGACAAGGTCTCCCAGGGGAGCGTGCTGCTGACGCTCGAGGATGCGAGTGCCGAGGCGCCGCCGCATCCGCGTCCGGCTCGAGCGCCGACGACTCCGCGCCGACCTCGGCGCAGGCCCGCGCAGGCTCGACAGCCGCCTGCAGCACGGCCGACGCAGCCACTGCGCCGGCCGGCGCAGCACGCCCGCGACGGCGGCGATCACCAGGTCGTCGTGATCGGCTCCGGCCCCGGCGGCTACACCGCCGCCTTCAGAGCCGCCGACCTGGGTCTCAAGGTGACGCTGGTCGAGCGCTACGAGACCCTGGGCGGCGTCTGCCTGAACGTCGGCTGCATCCCGTCCAAGGCGCTGCTGCATGCCGCGCGGGTGATCGCCGAGAGCGGAGGAGATGGCGCGAGCACGGCATCACCTTCGGCAAGCCGAAGGTCGATCTCGCGAAGCTGCTCGGCTGGAAGCAGGACGGTCGTCGACAAGCTGACCGGCGGCCTCGCAGAGCATGGCCAAGCAGCGCAAGGTCGAGGTCGTCACCGGCGTCGCCAGAGTTCACCGGCCCGAAGTCGATCACTGTCGACGGCCGCGAGATCACCTTCGACAACTGCATCATCGCCGCCGGCTCGAGCGCGGTGAAGCTGCCGTTCCTGCCCGAGGACCCGCGCATGATCGACTCGACCGGCGCGCTCTCGCCCGACGAGATTCCCAAGCGCCTGCTCGTGATCGGCGGCGGGCATCATCGGCCTGGAGATGGCGACCGTCTACGACGCGCTCGGCGCCAAGGTGACCGTCGTCGAGATGCAGGATCAGCTGATCCCCGGCTGCCGACGCGGACCTCGTCCGGCCGCTGCACAAGCGCGTCGCAGGAGCGCTACGAGGCGATCCTGCTCGGCACCCAGGTGACCGGCGTCAAGGCGTCCAAGAGCGGGCCTGCAGGTGTCGTTCTCCGAGGGCAGCGACCAGATCTTCGACCGCATCCTGGTCGCCGTCGGGCGCACTCCGAACGGCGGCACGCTCGACGCCGACAAGGCCGGCGTCAACGTCGATGAGCGCGGCTTCATCGCGGTCGACCGGCAGATGCGCACGAACGTGCCCGGCATCTACGCGATCGGCGACATCGTCGGCAGCCCGATGCTCGCGCACAAGGCGACGCACGAGGCCAAGATCGCCGCCGAGGTGATCGCCGGGGTCGCCGGCGCCGTGTTCGACGCCGCGCGCGATCCCGTCGGTCGCCTACACCGATCCCGAGGTCGCCTGGATGGGGCTGACCGAGACCGAGGCCAAGGCGCAGGGCATCAAGTACGAGAAGGCGATCTTCCCGTGGGCGGCGTCGGGGCGCGCGCTCGGTCTCGGCCGGCCCGAGGGCTCCACGAAGCTGCTGTTCGATGCGGCGGGCAGATCGAGCCGGCTGCTCGGTGCCGGCATCGTCGGCGTCGGCGCCGGCGACCTGATCGCCGAGACCGTGCTCGCAATCGAGGCCGGGCTCAACGCCGAGGACATCGCGCTCGCGATCCACCCGCATCCGACGCTCTCCGAGACGATCGCGTTCGCGGCCGAGATGCAGGACGGGACGATCACCGACCTGCTGCCGCCCAAGAAGCGGCGCTCCTGAGGGCTGACAGCCGTAAGCCTGCAGTCGCCGCGGCCGCGGCTGCCCGTCGCGGCGCTTCGCGCGCACGCAGACGCCGACGACCCACAGCCGACCGCACGCAGCCTGACCGCGACCAGCCGCGCCGGGCGCACCCCGGTGCGGCCTTGAGCACGAGAGGCACGTGCGCCTCATCCGGTGCGGGCATCGCGAACTCCTCGGCGGCGAGCACGTCACGCGGCTCTCGTCGCCAGTCCGCACAGGTCCGCCGGCAGGTCGAGCCGCTCTCGGGGTCAGCGCCGGGTCCGGGAGGCCGGATACCGCGAACTCCTCTGCGGCCAGGACGTCCGTCGACCTCTTCATCTTTGACTTCGGGCTTCTTTGCCATGCGCCCATCTTCCCAAACCCGGCGGTCGATACAAGGCATCAGCACTGGCGGTGCGATAATCTAAGTCCCGCTGACTCAGATACTTTGGTCGCAGCCTGCGCGTGGTACGATCTACTTACTAATCGTTAGTCCCTGGTGAAAGTGAAGACTTGATGACCCGCCTTCTATTAGTCCCGCTTGATGATGCGGTCGTCTTCCCCGGCATGTCAGTCACGCTGGCGGTTGACACCGCAAACGAGGAGCGCGTGCTGCTCGTGCCGCGCCACGAGAACGAGTTCGCCGGCGTTGGCACTGTCGCGACCGTCTCTGACACCGTCCGCCTCCCGCGCGGCGCCAGCGCCGTTGTACTCGAGGGCCTGCACCGCGGCATCGCGGGCGCGGCCGTCAACGAGCCCAACGGCCGTCTGTACGTCGACGTCGACGAGCGCCCCGACCCGGTCGGCGTCGTGCCGGACCGTGACACGCGTGAGCTGGAGCGCGAGTACCGCGCCGTGGTCGAGGAGATCCTCGACCTGCGTCGACGCAGACAGCCGCATTCAGTCGTTCCTGCGCGGCATCACCGAGCCCGGCGCCCTCGCGGACTCAACCGGCTACTCCCCTGACCTCAATTACGAGCAGCGCATCGAGTTGCTGCAGAAGGTCGACGTCGTCGACCGGCTGAAGCTGGCCCTGTCGTTCCAGCGTGAGCGTCTGGCCGAGCTGCAGGTCCGCAAGCGCATCCGTGACGACGTGGAGTCCGGCGCCGAGAAGCAGCAGCGCGATTACTTCCTGCGCAAGCAGATGGATTCGATCCGCCGCGAGCTCGGCGAGGACGACGCGTCGGTCGTCGAGGAGTACCGCACCCGGATCGCCGAGGCCGAGATGCCCGACGAGGTCCGCGAGCAGGCCGAGAAGGAGCTCGGCAGGCTGGAGCGCGTCGGCGAGCAGTCCGGCGAGTCCAGCGTGATCCGCACGTACCTTGACTGGCTGCTGGCGGTGCCGTGGGGCAAGCGCTCGGAGGAGCGGCTGGATCCAGTTCACGCACGTGAGGTGCTCGACGCCGACCACGCCGGCCTTGATGACGTCAAGGACCGGATCGTCGAATACATCGCGGTCAAGAAGCTGCGCCAGGAGCGTGGGATCACCGAGGACAAGCGCTCTGGCGCGATCCTCACGCTGATCGGCCCTCCCGGTACCGGCAAGACCTCGATCGGCGAGTCGATCGCCCGTGCGACCGGTCGTGAGTTCATCCGCATCGCCCTCGGTGGCGTGCGCGACGAGGCTGAGATCCGCGGCCATCGGCGCACCTACATCGGCGCCCTGCCGGGCCGGCTGGTCCGTGCCCTGCGAGATGCGGGGACGATGAACCCGGTGATCATGCTCGACGAGGTCGACAAGGTCGGCGCCGATTGGCGTGGCGACCCCAGCTCGGCTCTGCTCGAGGTACTGGATCCTGCGCAGAACCACAGCTTCCGCGACCATTACCTGGACGTCGAGGTCGACCTGAGCGGCGTGATGTTCATCGCCACCGCGAACGTCGCTGACACGATCCCCGGCCCGCTGCTGGACCGCATGGAAGTGATCCGGTTCGACGGA
>CAWAVA010000022.1:0-315334 GCA_963785385.1 uncultured Conexibacteraceae bacterium
CCGCAATACGGGTGCTGGGCAATGGCAGGCAGGTGCGGCGGGCGTCGCTGTGGCCCCGCAATCATGGGGTCTGTTGGCAGGGCTCGTTCCCTATCAGCACGCCTTTGCCGGAGACTATTCGCGGCCGAATGCCCAGCTCATCACCGCTCAGCCTATAGTCACCTACAATCTGCCCAACGGCTTCTATCTGCGGTCAACGGGCGTAATGACGATTGATCTGGCAAACCATACCACTACAGTTCCGGTCGGATTCGGTGCGGGCAAGGTTTGGTCTTTCGCTAACGGGAACACAATCAACGCGTTTATCGAACCTCAATATTCGGTCATTCACAGCGGCGCCGGGGTTCCGGTCTGGCAGATTTTTGCGGGTATAAATTTTCAATTCGCACTTGGAGGCCGATAGATGACTTCCCACCCGACGTCCAAAAGCCAAAGCGGCGAGAGATGCTTCATGAAAACCAAAGCCATTCTGCTTTCTGTCGCAGTGACGCTCGCATCGATAGGTGGCGTAGTTGCGCAAACCTCGGGCGCCGTTGTCCCCGTTACCGCTGATAATTTTCCCCGTGCGGAGAGCGATCTTTACTTCAGCAATATCGTTAAAGACGGCGGACTAGGCAAGTTCGTCCATCGCCGGGAACCGGCGACAGTCAATAACCAAACCATTATCCGGCTGAACCGCGATACGTTGTATTCTGCGGCAGTCTTCGACCTTGATGCCGGACCGGTGACGATCATTCTGCCCGAGGCGGGCGATCGCTTCATGTCGTTCCAAGTGATAGACGAAGATCAATATACGTCTGAGGTCGATTATGGTGCGGGCACCCACGTCCTGTCCAAGGACAAGATCGGCACCCGTTATGTGCTAATTGGCGTCAGGACATTGGTCGATCCGGCCAATCCGAATGATGTAGCCGTTGTTCATGCCTTGCAGGATAAAATGAAAATCGAACAGCCTGGCGGGCCGGGCGACTTGGGGGTGCCGCATTGGGATCAGGCCAGCCAGAAAAAAATGCGGGCCACCCTGCTGGTCCTTGCATCGACGCTACCGGACACGAAGCGCATGTTCGGTCCCAAGACGCCGTTGATCCCGTGCGCCATCTAATAGGATCAGCTTCAGCATGGGGGGGCAATCCCGAAAAAGACGCACTTTATCTCAACGTCACGCCGCCCAAAAACGACGGCAAAACCATCTACAAGCTCAGCGTCAAGGACGTGCCTGTTGATGGCTTCTGGTCGGTGAGCGTCTACAACGCCAAAGGGTATTTCGAGCCAAACCGGTTCAACGCCTACACGCTGAACAATATCACAGCCAAGCCGAACGGAGATGGCACGATTGTTATCCAATTCGGTGGCTGTGACGGGAAGATAGCTAATTGCTTACCAACGACGCAGGGATGGAATTACCTTGTGCGTCTCTATCGTCCACGCCAGGAAATTCTAGATCGCCAGTGGACCTTTCCGGGACCTCAGGCAGCGAATTAAACAGCGGGCGCGCGCTTTGCTTGTCTCATAATTCTTGATATTCGCAGCACTGCAACAGCACCGCGTGAACGGCCGGAGGTCGATGGGGAATCCGGAGTCGTGCTGTGTTAGCATGATGATACGCGCCAGGCGCAGCGGACAGAGGCGAAAGCACGGAACGTGGTCACGAACCCAAGTCTAGGAAAGCGGCTCGGAACCAACCTGACATGCCAGATCAGCCCGCTGCCTTGCGGCTGGTAGAGGCGAACGGCGACCCAACGCAGGACAATAATTATTCGACAGATCGCGCTGAGGCGAAGCCGCGCGCAGAATGCTCGTCACCGTTGACGGGGTTTGTTCAGGCTTACCAGCTACGCCGGGGGGTGCGGGGTATTTCGTCGCACCCGAGGATGCCCGGGCAAGGCGGGCGGCGGAGTTGATAGCGCAAACCGCAGTCCAAAGAGCACGCCAAAGAGCAGGCCGCCTTCCCATCCTCGTCGAGCCGCCGCCTCGGGCGGAGTTGGTCTTTGGGGCTGACGTCGTAGTCCTCGATAAAGATGCCGACGTCGTAGTCCTCGATAAAGATATGAGAAAAATTGGGCGGAGTTGGTTTTCAACGGCGATGTCGATGCTGCCGCGCGACCCGCGCCGAGGCAGGATGCCGCGCCCGACGATGAAACTAATTACGGTCTTGATTCCTTCCTGAAATGGAAGGACAAGTATCATATGCTTGCCGAAATTCTAGCTGCCGCCGCCGAACATTTCGGCCTTCAGTGTGGAGAAACTGACTCTCGCCGCTCAAGCCGCGCGCGCCGCCGAGGAAACCACGCAACACGCCAAGCCGCCGCCGGTCACCGGGCCGACGCGTCTGCTGTGGAACAAGGACAACGCCCCCGACGAAAACCCCGCCGTGTTCGCATGGCGGGCGTATGCGACCGAGGCGGAGGCGAGAACTCTGCACCTCGGCGTTATCAGGCAGGAGGACGAACCCTTGGCCGTGAAGCTGGTTAGCTGGCTCCGTTCTCCTGCCAATCGTGAGCAAGTGCCGGAAGGTTTCGACATTCCCACCAAGCCGGAATGGAACACCCGCCAGCTTGAGAAGGCCGGAAACCCGCCTAGGAACCCGCCGGGCCTACGTGCCAAGCGAGAAAGCGCGCCTCCACGCCGCCGCACGGTATCGGGCCGCTCGCCCTGATAGCCCGCATATGTAAATTTTATCCGGCCGGATAAAGTTTGCAAAGCCGCCCGCCCTCCGGCTACATAGGCCCTGCGGAAGCCGTGGCAGGCTGATCGCTCGCGGCTCCGTGAAGGGAGCCGGTAAGCATGGAAACCCTCGAACACCCCAAAAACGGCCGCTGTCCCGCGCCGCAGCCCGCCGCGCCGCAGGCACCCGCGAGGATGAGAGAGCCCACGCGGTTCGCAGGAATTTTTTGCAGACTGGATAGCGACCAACAAGGGGAGCGACAGAACGCTCTCGAAATGTATCACGCAGAACGCGGCCAATATGATTGGCCTCGATGCGTCGATTTGTTGCATAAACTTGATAAACTTAAAGACAGCGTGCCCCGCGCCGATTTCAGAAAAGGCCGAAGCCGAGCGCGCAGGATGGATGGCTATCGCTGACCAGCGTTTGCGCCAAATTCAGATATTACGGGTCGCGGTCGGCTTGAAGACGGGCCTCAAGCGCGGGGCCGTCCTCGCAGCGGCGATCGGAATTATCTAGGGCGGATACTATTTGTTTTGGCCGGACCCTGACGCCGCCGATGAGTTGGCGCGCGACGTGCTGGCGGAAATGCAGGGCTGGCAGGACTGGCCGAGCAAGACTTTCGTCGGCGATTCAAAACCAACCGTGCACATGATCGATGGCCGGAGCCTACTGGATCATTATTCGGGGCGAGACGGACAAGACTTCGCACGCCGATAAATACGGCGATCCCGTCTGGCGTCACTGCCAGCATTACTTTGTCGCCCCGGCGCAATTCGATCCTACGCCGCCCGCCGCTTATCTGACGCCAGAGCCTTACAGGTGGCTTAGCCGCATGAAATGGCCCGAGGTCGCGGCGCAGTGCCAAGAACCATCAGAGTGAAAGGCAACACCATGGCTGGGTTTTTCAAAACTGGATTCCGTCGATCTTGCGTAAAAACGAGGCTCAGAAGCCGGATACGGGGGAGACGGTGAATCTGGCGCGTCATTTCTCGGCCCCGGTCGAGCGGCATTTGCCGCCGCCGCTGCCCGAGCCGGTGGCGGCACCGCCCCGGCCCGCCAAGCCAGCCCCGCCGCCGAAACCTGCGCCGCGTTCAAAGCTCGTCTTTGCTCTTGATCTGACGGCGAGCCGGGAAGCCGCACAGACAACAGCGATACCGCTCACCGATGCCCTGCTGGCGGCGCTGCCGGATGAACTCGATGTCGCGCTTGCCGCGCATGGGGGCGAGCGAGTCCATACCTTCACCTCCTTCACCTCCAACCCCGACAAGCTGCGCGACCGCGCGGCGTCGATGCGCTGCCTGGCGGGCGAAACCCGCATGCTGCCGATCCTCGCCCGTGTCCTCAAGATCAAGGATGTATCGACGGTCGTCTATATTGGCGACATATTCGAGGAATCCGAGCGGCAGGGCCGCAAATATGCCGATGCGCTCAAGGCGCAGGGCACACGGCTCATCATCCTGCATGACTACTGGCCGGGAACTTTCAGCAACGAGAAGGGCATATTTGCGGAAATGGCAGCCCGTTCCGGCGGAACCATGCTGCCCTTCGAAGCTTCGTCATTACCGAAACTGCAAGATCTTCTTCGCGCTGTCGCGGTCTTGGCGGTCGGCGACGTTACGGCGCTCGCGGCACAACAGGAAACCATGCCCGGTGCGCGGCTGCTGCTCGAAAGTCTTGCCGACAGCAAGCAACTGCTGATCGGCGGCAAAGGCGGTGCGCGATGAGGAGGCCGAACGGGATGCACACCTCCGGGCTGGTTTCGGCGGCGCGCACGGATTTCTGTTGTGGCGTCTTTCTCTGCTTACTTGGGCTCGCAGCGCGTTGCTCCTGTTTGGGGTGAGCTTGCTGGATTTCGATTTCAAAGATGCGGGTGATCTGCTCCTCGCGTCTGATTGGCCTCGCCATCTCCGGCGCAGCGGTTTGCCTTCGGCGTCTGGTTCTTCCGGGGGCGATCGGCGGCGGTGAGCGAACATGGTCCCGGTATCCTCGGCGCGCCGTCATCGCCGTCTTCGAATGCGCAAGGGCCGCGTAAACCGCCGCCGCTACCCAAGCCGCCGGACCCCCGATGGCCCCGCACGAGCTGCACACGCTCTGGACATGCCTGAGCGCGGGGACTTTGGCGGGCTGCGCCTATGTGACGTTCTTCGCGGCGGCGCTACCGGCAAAAGCGCCGCCGCCCTCCTCGCCGAATTTGTGCAAGCCCCGCTCGATCCACCCGCCGCGCTGGTGATCTGGTTCGCGGTCGTCCTAATAGCCGGGGTCTATCTCTGGGTCGGCCTGCATAACGCCGCCGAAGGCGCGCATGCGGGCCTGTGGGCCTTCTGGTCGGCGGCGCTGCCCGTGGTCCTGACCGTGATCGCGCTGCATGCGCCTCGCCTGTTCGCCAATCCGTTTGTGCTGGGCTGCGTGCTGGTGGCCGCTCGATGGCGGCGATGCGTGTCTATCTCGCCATGCGCGGCGGCTCGGCGACGCGTGCCGTCAGGCACATCATCCGCGCAAAAACCGCCCGCTGCGCCCCGCGCGGCCCCGGCGTTGGTGGCAATTTTTCTAAGGAGTGTCGTGGTCAATGGCGGCAATTTCGCTCGGCCTTGAATGGTATCCCAAGGCCCGGCTGCTCGGCTGCCGCAAAGGCCGGCGTGTCATTTATACGATGAACCGGCATGTCATTTGTTTTGGACCTACCCGGTCCGGCAAGGGCGTCGCTCTGGAAATCGTAAACCTTTTGCGGCTGGGGGCACGGCGAGGGTGGTGGTGGCGGTTTTTCCGCCATGGCGATCGTATCTCGATCATCTCGATAGATCCCAAGGGTCAGAACGCCGCAGTAACGAGCCGATGGAGAAAGCGGTGAGTGAGTGGTATACTTCAATCCGCTCGATCTGCTCGGCCTCGGCTCGACGGGCTTCAATCCGCTGGCCGCACTCGATCCGCCTCGCCGCATTTTTTTCTGCATGCGTCGGCGATAGCCGAGGCGCTCGTGCGCCTGGCCGAAAGCGGCGATCCATTCTGGAACATCAGCGCCCGCAATCTCGTGCTCGCGCTCATCATGTGGGAAGTGACCACGGCCCGCGCCGAAGGCCGCATGCCGCTGCTCAAGAATGTGCGCGGCATGTTGACCGGCGATTTGCCCGCCACGGCGAAGACGATGTTCGACTCCGGGGATTTCCAGATGGCGAGCCTCGCCGGCCAGTTCATGGAGAAGAACAGGACGAATGACGGGATCGTCGCCACGGCCGCCAGCAGACGCAATGGCTGCTCGATCAAAACATGCTCGATGATCTGGCGAAGGACGGTATCGACTTCGCGCGGCTCAAGGGACCAAGGCCGGTAACAGATCTATGTCATGCTGCCCGCCCATGCCCTGGAAACCTTCAGCCATGGCTGCGGCTGGTCGTGGCCTGTGCCTTCAATGCACTCTACCGGCATGAGGGCGGCGGCAGGATTGCGCACGCTGTTCCTGCTGTCAGGAATTCGCCCAGCTCGGCAAATTGAGCATGGTATCCGCCGCGCTGGCGCAAGGTGCTGGCTACGGGATCCAACTGTTTCCGGTGCTGCAGGATATCAATCAGCTTCGCGCGATCTACGGCAAGGATGAAGCGCATACCTTCCTCGGCATGAGCGGTGCTACCTTCGCCTTTACGCCGAACGATCCCGAAACCGCCGAGTGGATGTCGAAGCGATCCGGCTGAAGAAACGGCCGGGCCTAGCGTGAGCGACGATCCGCAAACCGGACGCGCGCGACAAGATCCGCCGCGAAAAGCGGCGCATCTATCGCGCCGACGATCTCCATAACATCCCGGAATTTCACGGCCTGGTGTTTTTCGCCGGGCAATCGGCGGCGCAGCCCGTCTATGCACCTCCCTACTGGGATGCACGCGACAATCCCGATCTGGTCGGGCGATTTGATGCTGATCCGTACTACCGGGCGGCAGCGGCGGCCCGTCGCCGCTGCGCCTGGAGACTCGCCACGGGCTCTTGCCGTGGCATGCAGCATCGCGGCGCTCGTGATAGGGGGGGGCATGGCTATTCTTAACCGTCGTCACAAAGCAGAAAATGCTCAAGGTGGCCCCTTGGCGAGGGCTGGTCTCTGGTCTGGCGATCGTAGGGCTGGCAGGGTTTTTCTATGTGGTCCCGGTTCGTCAAATGCTCGCGGTGGCGGATGATCCGGAAGTTGGAAAGGACGGCTTCGACCTCGGCAATTTTTTAGATGCCGGCTTTGAGGTTAAAACCTCATTCACGCGCGCCGATGGCAGGCTGTTTGTCGTGCTGCAGAAAGACAAAATAACTGAGTGGTGCGACACCAGCTTTGCCAAAGAAGGTGCTGTAATCAGCAAAACATGCGTCGAGCCAGCGGGACGGTATCATCCGTCAGATAGGCCCGATCCCCTCGCCGGTATGGATCTTTCCCAAGCGCCAAAACCCGAGAGAGGGGGAACCTTCGGCAGCGAATTTGCCCGGGTTGGTCTGCTCCTCTACCTTCCGATAAAAAGGACCAATGACATGCGCGGCCTGTTGCTGGCTTGCCTGCTCCTGAGCGTCCCGGCATCCGCCAAGATCGATGGGTATCCACGAACGGCGCCGGAAGGGTGTGGACCGGGAATTCAGAAAGCTGTGCTGATCACGCCGAGCGATGACGCTAAGCCTCCAACTCCCTGTCTACATCAGCTTTGGCTATGAGATTAAAACTACGTTCACCGACAATGGGCGGCTGTTTGTCGTGGTGCAGAAAGAAGGTCGGTCCGCTTGGTGCGACACCACGATCACGGACGAAGGCGTTAGGAGCAAGCCCTGCCATATAGTGGGACGCAATAAGATTCTTATCCTTGATCCTCACCCCTATCATCCTTCTGCGCAGGGCGATCGGATTCAGGCGCGGACAGCTTTGCCATAGCCTGCTTTAACTGCCGCTCTACTACTGCTTTGAGGTCCGCTGAACGAGTGTCTTTCCTCCAGTTCACCAGTCCGCGCCCTCGCCGGCGGCCTTTCATTCGGATAATCCCTCTTCGCTGTCGTCGTGGTCATCGCCGTGACCGCCGCCATGCTCGGGCCGCTCCGGGGTCGGTCGAGCCGGGAACCGGGTCGCCGATTTTGACAAATCGAATTCTTCCATCCCATCCGCCGACCGGGAGCATGTCGACGAACGCGAAGGGGCCGTCCTCGTTCCTGAATTTTCCGCCGTCTTTCCAGTAGCCGTAGACCTTCCCCCGCTTGGTCGCGCCGACGCGGATGAAAAGATAAGCCGTGTGGGTGAATGGCGGTGGGCCGCCGGTCTTGCCGATGGTGCTTTGGGACATAAAATTCTCCAGTCTCAAGGTTGCGGGAAAAATTGATCTTGTTTTGCACTAAAATCCGCGTTTTGCCACTGGCTGGTTGTTATTCGCATATTGTTACCCTGCCAGTAGGCACTTGTCGGGTCGACGAACAGGTTGGCCCCAAAACTGCCCGCGTGGCAGAAGCCGTCCGGTATCGGCGCGTCAAGCAAAGCCTCTTTCGCTGCTTCGCCGAAAGCCTTGCTGGTGCCGTCACGCGCCACGGCCCGATGTGTCTCGCGCAACGGGTCGAAGTCACAGCGGCGTCTTACCGCCTTGATGAAACCCTTCTCGGTCTCGCCGCTGCGGCGCGTTTGCGGCGGCGGCTCGTCCTCGGTGCGGCGCGTGACGGCTTTAACAGCGTTCTTGAACACCGTTTTGATAGCTGCCGATATCGACCGGGCTGTCGTCGGCTTAGTCGGCCCGGGGAAAATCCCCCGGGCTATTATAGGTCCCGCCCTAGCTCTCGTTCGTTTTCCTCGCGTTCCTTGGCCCGCGACGGCGGCGGCGTGCCAAACTGATCGGCAAAGCCCATCTCCGCCTGCCGCTTCTCCTCCTGTTGCTGGCGGCCCTGCGCAAATATCCGGTCGTCACGCTCGTTTTCGGTCTGCTGCACATGGTCGGCATAGGCGCGGGCGTGCAGGGTTTCCTCATTCGTTTCCGCCGCCCGTGCCTGGCGCATCTGCTGCAGGGTCTGTTTCGGCTCGGCCATGGCCCAGCCGAACACCATGGCGAATGTTTTTTCGAACGCCTTGGCGAGTTTGCTGCCGAAGCCGCTGGCCGCATCCAGTCCGGCCTCGACCGCGCTACCGCCAGCCTCAAACGCGGTTTCCACACCTCGTTCCGCGGCCGCCGCTTGCTGGTGCAATGTGCGATCGCCCTCGAAAGCCGCACTGCCGGCGGCGCGAGCCTCGGCGTTTTCGGCCCGGACTTCCGTCCAAAACGCGGCGGTGGTCTCGCGCTCAACCTTGAATTTCGCCTGCGTCTCGATCACGCCCGCCAGCTCGTCGCCGATATGGTGCTGCGCCTCGCCAAGCTTCTCGGGATTGATGCGGAAGACATCGCCGTTGCCCGTGACGGCGACAAGATCGCCAACGAGAACCTCGTCCAGGCGCTTGCCCTGATAGGTTTCGTCGATTGCCCCACTCAACATGCTGTCTTTCGCCAGCTCTCGCGCCAACTGTCGAGCACCCGCGCATCCGGTTCCGTGACGCGCGCGATCCCGATCCCTGCCTTCTCCATCAACGCGGCGAAAGCCTCGGCTCCGTAAATCTGCGGGGACTACCTGTCCCCTGTGGAGATCCCGATGATCTCCCATGAGAGCGGCGGAAAGCTTCGACGCCTATCGTGAAACGCTGCTGCGTCTCTCACCGCTCGTCGGGGCGGGCGCGGACGGTGAGACCCGGGCACGGCGGGTCCGATGCCGAGGGAGCGTGCGCTCGAGATCCTTGGAGAGGATCTCGATTACTGGTACGCGCCGGCTCCGAAGGCCGGTGAGGCCGGCAATGCCCGTTCCTCTCGTCGCTGAGCCACGCGAAGCAGATCCACGCACGCAACGTCGCGTCAGTGGGCCTCTAGCGCCTTCGACGTCCTCGGGCGGGTCGGCTGATCGCCAGCCGCGGGATGAAGAAGTGCGCCAGCGGCCCGATCGAGAGCGCGTAGACGACCGTGCCGACGCCGACGGTGCCCCCGAGCGAGCCAGCCGATCGCGAGCACCGTCAGCTCGATGCCGGTGCGCACGACGCGGATCGGATGGCCGCGCGCGGCGAGCCCGGTCATCAGCCCGTCGCGCGGGCCCGGGCCGAGCCCGGCGCCGATGTAGGCGCCGGTCGCGACGCCGTTGAGGAGGACGCCGCCGAGCATCAGCAGCGATCCGCAGCGCGCAGCCCGTGCGGCGGCGGAACGACGCGCGAGCATCGCGTCGATCACGGCGCCGACGACCAGCACGTTGCGAGCGTGCCGAGCCCGGCCGCTGGCGCAGCGGGATCCACAGCAGCAGCACGGCGGCGCCGACGATGATCGCCCAGGTGCCGACGCCGAGGCCGATCCGCCGCGAAAGGCCCTGGTGGAGGACGTCCCAGGGGTCGAGGCCGAGGCCGGCGAGCAGCAGCATCGACGCGCTGACGCCGAACAGCAGGAGGCCGGCGAGAGCTGGACAGCCGCCGCACGCGCGGCGGCGGCACGACGCAGCGACGCTAGCCGGCCTAGGCCACGTCGATCAGCTTCGCCGCTTCCTTGAGGGTCTTGACCTCGGCGTCAGGCTTCTTCTGGCCCGCCTCGAGCACCTCGCCGTGGCGGTTGACCCAGATCACCGGGATCTTCTTCTTGATGCACGGCTCGACGTCGTGGTAGTAGCTGGCGGCGACGTGGACCCAGCCCTTCTTGCCGCCGATCCGGCGCTCGCACTCGGTGAAGTGCGCCGGGTCCGGCTTGTAGGAGCGGACCTGCTGGGCGGTGACGACGAGGTCGAAGTCGAGCGGGATGTGCCGGCGCGTCTGGCCGAGGAGCTTGTCGTCGATGTTCGAGATCAGGCCGATGCTGTACTTCTTGGCGATCTTCTGGAGGACCGGGTTGGTCTCCTTGAAGGCGGCCAGCGCTGGACCGAGTCGGGCAGGAAGCCGGAGCGCGAGGGCTCGAGCGGCCAGCCGAGGTCCTTTGCGATCTGGACGGCGGTGCGGCGCAGCACCTCGGCGTAGAGCTCGTAGGAGCCGGCCTGGATCTGCTGCTGGACCGAATGGAACAGCGGGATGATCTCGGCGGGATCGAGCGTGAAGCCGTCGCGCGCGGCCTCTTTCACGAACGCGTCGGCGGCGCCGGTCTCCCAGTCGATCAGGGTGCCGTAAACGTCAAAGGTGACGAAAGTGATCTGCTTGGGAATGGCCATGGAGCGGCCATGATGCCATTTTTCGAGCGCTACGTGAGCGTCCGCCGCAGGATCCGAGCACTTGGGTGCGCGCCGTGCGCGCGGGCTGAGGTCCGCGGACGCGCCTTTCCAATAGATTGCGTCGGCATGGACCTGCTCGAATATCAAGGCAAGCAGTTGTTCGCGCGTCATGGCGTCCCGGTTCCGTCGGGCAGGCCGGCGCGGACCGTGGAGGAGGCGGTGGCTGCCGCGGAGGAGATCGGCTACCCGTGCGCGGTCAAGGCGCAGGTGCAGATCGGTGGTCGCGGCAAGCTCGGCGGCATCAAGATCGCCAATGACCGGGAGGAGGCGCGTGAGCACGCGAGGCGATCCTCGGGATGGACATCCGTGGTCTGACGGTCTACGAGGTGTGGATCGAGGGCGCGTCGCAGATCGCGTCGGAGTACTACGCGTCGGTGGTGTTCGACCGCAGCGCGAAGGCGCCGTTGGTGATGCTCTCGACCAAGGGCGGGATGGACATCGAGGCGGTCGCCGATGAGGATCCGGACGCGATCGCGCGGTTGCATGTCGACCCGCTGCTCGGGTTTCAGGACTTTCACGGCCGCCGGCTGGCGTTCGAGGCGGGGGTCGACGCCGACGTCGTCCGGCCGGTCGGCGAGATGCTCGCGAAGCTTTACGACGCGTTCGTCGCGGAGGAGGCGACGCTGGTCGAGGTCAACCCGCTGATCATCACGCCGGAGCGGACGGTCATGGCGCTCGACGCGAAGGTGACGCTCGATAACAACTCGCTGTTCCGGCATCCGGAGAACGCCGAGTTGCGTGACCTGTCGGCGGAGGATCCGCAGGAGCGGATGGCGCATGACCGCGGGCTGACCTATGTGAAGCTCGACGGCAACATCGGGATTCTCGGCAACGGCGCCGGGCTGGTGATGTCGACTCTTGGATGTCGTCAAGGGCGCCGGCGGTGAGCCCGCGAACTTCCTCGATGCGGGTGGCGGCTCGAAGGCTGATGCGATCGTCAGCGCGGTCGAGGTGATCCTCTCCGACCCGAAGGTCAAGGCGGTGCTGTTCAACATCTTCGGTGGGTATCACCCGCTGCGATGAGGTCGCACGCGGCCTGATCGAGGCGTTCGCGATCGTCAAGCCGACGGTGCCGTTCGTCGTGCGTCTGGACGGCACCAACGACAAGGAGGGCCGGGCGCTGCTGGCTGAGGCGAACCTGCCCGGCGTGTACACCGAGGCGACGATGGACGGCGCCGCCGCCAAGGTCGTGGAGCTGCAGCCGCGCATGAGCATCCTGGTCGATAAGAACACGCGCCTGGTGACGACCGGCATCACCGGCAGCGAGGGCACGTTCCACACGCTGCGCAACCGTGACTACGGCACCCAGGTCGTCGCCGGCGTGACACCCGGCAAGGGCGGTCAGAACGTCGATGGGATCCCGGTCTTCAACACGATCCGCTGAGGCGGTCGACAAGCAGGGCGCGAACACCGCGATGATCTTCGTGCCGCCGCGGTTCGCGGCCGACTCGATCCTCGAGGCCGAGGACGCCGGCATCGAGCTGATCATCGCGATCACCGAGGGCATCCCCGCCCACGACGAGCTGCGCGCCTACCAGATGCATCAAGAAGAACGGCCGCTCGCGGCTGATCGGCCCGAACTGCCCCGGGATCCTGTCGCCGGGCAAGGCGAACGTCGGGATCATCCCGGCAGCGTTCTTCAAGGAGGGCAACGTCGGTGTCGTGTCGCGCTCCGGGCACGCTCACCTACCAGGTCGGCAACGAGCTGGCGCAGCAGGGCTTCGGCAACTCGATCGATCGTCGGGATCGGCGGCGACCCGGTGCCCGGCACCGACTTCATCGACGTGATCGCGCCTGTTCCAGGACGACCCGGAGACCGAGCTGATCGTGATGTGCGGTGAGATCGGCGGCGACGCCGAGGAGCGCGCCGCCGACTTCATCGGCGAGCACGTCACCAAGCCGGTCGTCGGCTACATCGCCGGCTTCACCGCGCCCCCCGGCAAGCAGATGGGCCACGCCGGCGCGATCGTCTCCGGCTCCCAGGGCACCGCCGCCGCCAAGGCCGCGGCGCTCGAGGCCAAGGGCGTGCAGGTCGGGCGCACCCCGACCGAGGTCGCCGAGATCGCGATGTCCAAGCTCGGGGCACCGTGACCCCGGCGGGCCGTGACGGTAACCTCGGAGAGCGATGACCTCTGGCAAGCCGATCTCGTTCGCGCGCGGCGCGCCGTCGCTCGACATCGTCGACATCGAGGGCCTGAAGGCGCCGCGCAGGCCGCGTTCACCGAGGATCCGGGCGGGCTGACCGCGCTACGGCACCTCGGTCGGCTACCTGCCGCTGCGCGAGTGGATCGCCGAGAAGCACGGCGTCGCGCCGGAGAACGTGATCGTCACCAACGGCTCGATGCAGGCCGACGCGTTCCTGTTCGACGCGCTCGTCTCCGAGCGGCGACACGGTGATCGTCGAGCTGCCGACCTACGACCGCACGCTGCTGTCGCTGCGCGACCGCGGCGCCGACGTGCGCATGGTCGAGCTCGAGCCCGACGGCATCGACGTCGCCGCGCTCGAGCGCGTGCTGGTCGCCGGCGCGCAGGCCGAAGCTCGCGCACATCATCCCCAACTTCCAGAACCCGGCCGGCTACACGCTCTCGCTCGCCAAGCGCGAGCGGCTGCTGGAGCTGGCGCGCGAGCACGACTTCGTCGTCTTCGAGGACGACCCCTACGTCGAGCTGCGCTTCACGCGGCGAGCCGCTGCCGACGATGCTCTCGATGGACCCCGAGCGCGTCGTCTACGCGTCGTCGTTCTCAAAGACCGTCGCCCCGGGCATCCGGGTCGGCTACCTCGTCGGTCCGCGCGAGGTGATCGCCAGGATCGAGAAGCTGGCGACCAGCACCTACATCTCGCCGAACATGGTCGCCCAGGGGATCGTCAACCAGTTCGCGCGCTCGGGCGCGATCGACCGCTCGATCGAGACCGTCAAGAACGCGCTGCGCGAGCGCGTACGACGTGCTCTCCGCGGCGCTCGAGCGCGAGCTTCCGGAGGCCCGCTTCGTCGCGCCTGAGGGCGGCTACTTCATGTGGGTCGAGCTGCCGCGCGGGCACCGATGTCGACGCGCTGTTCGACGCCGCCGCGGAGCGCGAGCGTCCAGTTCGTGAAGGGCACTGACTTCGTGCTCGAGGGCGGCGAGTCCATCACTGCGCCTCGCCTACTCCGGCGTGACCCCGGCGGAGATCGAGGAGGGCGTCTCGCGGCTGGCCGAGGCCTACCGCGAGATCTCGTCGGCTGCCGCCGGCGTCGCCTGACGCCGCCTGGGTCAGCGCCCGTAGCGACCGCGGCCGAGCACCAGCTGCTCGGGCAGCGCGATCCGCGCCGGCGGTGAGGGGTCGGCGGTCACCGAGACCGTCTCGGCGACGCTGATCGTGACCGTCGATCGGGCCGTCGGCGACCTGTGACCGTGATCTCCTCGTCGTCCTTGCGACGACCTCGCCGGTCAGACCCGGCTCGATGCCGATGTCCTTGAGGTAGTGGAGCAGGTCCTCGGCCTCGTTCTCGAAGCGCAGGATCGTGACCGTCGCGCCGGGCTCGCAGTCGGCCAGCGGCACTCCGTCGATGCGCTCGCCGACACGGATCGGGTGGCCGTGCGGGCAGGTGCCGGCGTCGCCGACGCTGAGCGCACATACGCCTCGAAGCGGGGCGTCATCGCGTGCTCCAGGTGCTCGGCCTCCTCGTGCACGTCGTCCCACGGCACCCCGACGACATCGGTCAGGAAGCGCTCGATCATGCGGTGGCGGCTGACGATCCGCTCGGCGTCGGCGCGTCCCGAGTCGGTGAAGCCGATCGTGCGGTCGGCGTCGCGGGTGATGTAGCCGTCGCGCTCGAGCCGGCCGACCATCTCCGAAACCGTCGGAGCCGAGAGCTGCATCGCCCGTGCGAGGTTCGCGGCGGTCATCGGCAGCCCGGCCTCGAACAGCCAGAACAGGCTCTGGAGGTACTCCTCCTCGGCGTCGGTCGCGTGCGGAGCGTGTCGGGGGCCATGGCCCTGATCCTAATGGGTCGGAGGTCCGGTTGAAGTGCTGGCGGCCGGCTGCTTCGGGCCCACGGCGCCAGGCATTAGCATCGCCACCATGTCGCTCCCGCTGGAGCCACCGATCGAGCCTCAGCTCGCGCGCGGCAAGCCCGAGCTGCCGGTCGGGGAGGGGTGGTTGTATGAGCCGAAGTACGACGGGTTCCGCGCGATCGCCTTCGTCGACGGCGACGAGCTGTTTCTGCAGTCGCGGGGATCCAAGCCGCTGGAGCGCTACTTCCCGGAGCTGAGGTTCCCGCCCGGACGCTACGTGCTCGACGGGGAGATCGTGATCGACGCAGAGCCGGGCGCGAGCGAGACGGAGGACTTCGACGCGCTGTCGCAGCGGATCCACCCCGCGGCCTCGCGGATCGAGCTGCTCTCCGAGCAGACCCCGGCCCGCTACGTCGCCTTCGATCTGCTCGCGCTGGAGGACGAGGTCGCTGCTCGGCCGGCCGTTCTGCCGAGCGCCGCAGCCGGCTCGAGCAGCTGGCACTGCCGGACATCCCGCTGGCGCCGGTCGTGGCCGAACCGGCGGCGGCCGAGCCGTGGCTCCGACCAGCTGAGGGTGTCGTCGCGAAGGACGCCGGCGCCGCCTACGCCCCCGGCAAGCGCACGGCGATGGTGAAGGTCAAGCGCACCCGCACGCTCGACGCGGTCGTCGGCGGGCTACCGCCCGGGCAAGGAGGCCGGCACCGTCGGCTCGCTGATCCTGGGGCTCTACGACGCCGACGGGGACATGCACGTCGTCGGGCACTGCTCGGGCATCAAGCCCGCGGAGAAGCGCGCGCTGCGCGAGCGCCTCGCCGAATACGAGACCGGCACCGCGTGGCCGCGGCGACCCGAGCCGCTGGAAGAACGAGAAGGAGCTCGAGTGGATCGAGCTGCGCCCCGAGCTCGTGGTCGAGGTCAGCTTCGACCAGTCAAGCGGCGGGCGCATCCGGCACGGCACCAAGCTGCTGCGCTGGCGCGATGACAAGCCGCCGCGCGACTGCGCGCTCGATCAGATGCAGGCCTAGACACATCTGGGCTGGGGCACGAAGACTCAGTCGGGGCGGGCGCGGCTCGGCTGCACACGTTTGGGCTCGCCCGGCTGTTTGGCGAACTGCGGTGGCCACGCCGCGTCGCCGAGGCCGTCCTCCTCGTCGCGGCGAACCTGCTCCACGAGGCTCGCGAGCGAGCCGGCCGTGGCATCGATCGTCGCGCTCGGGTCACCCCTCTCGCGCAGTCGCGCCGGTACCGTGTCGATGCGCAGCTCGGCCGGCTCGACGTCGGCCACCTCATCCCAGTCGAGCGGGGTCGAGACGCGCGCATCCGGCGTCGGTCGAACGCTGTATGCGGAGGCGACGGTGCGGTCGCGGGCGTTCTGGTTGTAGTCGATGAAGACGCCGTGACGCTCCTCCTTCCACCACTTGGTGGTGGCGAGCTCCGGCACCCGCCGCTCGACCTCGCGCGCCATCGCGAGTGCGGCACGCCGGACGACGAGGAAGTCGTGCTCGGGTCTGATCCGGACGTTGATGTGGATCCCGCGTGAACCGCTCGTCTTCGGGAAGCCGGTGAGCCCATGCTCGCGCAGCACCCGGCCGGCACAGAGAGCCACCTGGCGGACATCGTCAAAGGTCGCCTCCGGCGTCGGGTCGAGGTCGACCCGTAGCTCATCGGGGTGGTCGAGGTCGGGGGAGCGGACCTGCCACGGGTTCCAGTCGATCACGCCCAGGTTGACTCCCCAGACGAGATGTGCCGCGTCATTGGGGAGCATCTCCCGCGCGGTGCGGCCGCTGGGGAAGGTGACGGTCGCGGTCTCGATCCAGTCCGGCGCAGAGTCGGGGATCCGCTTCTGGAAGAACGGCTCCTGTGCGGCGCCGTTGACGAACCGCTTCAGCACGGTCGGGCGGTCGCGAAGATGGTTGAGCGTCGCCTCGGCGGTCTCGACGTAGTACTGAACGAGGTCGAGCTTTGTCACCCCGCACTCCGGGAAGAACAGCTTCTGCGGGTTCGAGAGGCGGACCTCACGGCCCGCGACCTCGATCGTCGTATGGTCGGCCATCGTCTCTGACAGGATGGCGCGAATGGCAAGCGGTGCTGCAACCAGCGTCCCGGAAACGATCTTGGTTGCGCCCGACAAGTTCAAGGGCAGCTTCAGCGCCGTCAAGGTCGCGGATGCTCTGGCTCGCGGCCTGATTGCGAGCGGCCGCCCGGTTGATCTGTGCCCGGTGGCAGACGGCGGGAAGGGTACGCTTGCTGTGTTGATGGGTCCCATGGGACTTGAACCGGCGACGGCCGAGGTGTGCGATCCCCTTGGTCGGCCTGTTCGGATGAGTTTCGGTCTGGGAGCACGCGGCATCGCGGTGGTCGAATCGGCAGCCGCCAGTGATCTGCCGCTGCCTGAAGGTGAGCGCGATGTGATTGCCGCCACGACCTATGGGATCGGGGAGCTGATCGGCGCAGCGATCGATGCAGGAGCGCGCACAATCTACGTGGCGGCTGGAGGCAGCGCGGCCACAGACGGTGGAGAGGGCGCCATCAGGGCGCTCGAGGAGCGGGGCGGCGTCGGGAGTGCGCGGATCAAGATAATTGCCGATGTTGGACTGGCCGCCAGTCTTCCCTGGGACCCGCGAGCCGTACCCGCGACCGGGTCGGCCGTTGGGCTGGCGGAGGTCCTCTGGGCCAGGTTCGGGGCAGAGTTGATTCCCGGTGCGAGCTTCGTGCTGGACGCAGTCGACTACGACGCGCGCATGCGGCGGGCCCTTGCGGTGGTCACCGGTGAGGGCCGGCTCGACCGCCAGAGCTTGATCGGAAAACTCGTTTCCGAGGTCGCTACGAGGGCGCGACAGTCAGGCGTGCCCTGCAACGCGGTGGTGGGCGAGAATGACCTGGATCTCTTCGACTTGCGCATCCTCGACCTGCAACTCGTGCAGGAGGCGAGGACGCTCGAGCAGATTGAAGCGGCCGCCCGTCGTCTCGGCGAGGATCTCACGGCGCAGCGCGCATTCGGTTCGTGACGTTCCGGTTGTTTCAAGCGAGAGGGCCTGGGGCGGGGTCTCTTGCGTCGCCGCCTCAGTTCGGCTAGCCTACTAAATCGTTTTGGCACTGAACCGTTTTACCCTCCACGACGGAGGGGTCTGGTGCTGATCCCACTGTGTGGCTGTCGACCACTTCTCCCCGGTCGGCACGCGCGGAATGGCTGCTGGTGGGCGGGGTCTAAGTGCCCGCCCACCAGCGGTGCTCTGTTGTGATTTCCGCCGCCCGGGGAAGGCGCTAGTTGACGTCGAACCAAAAGTGGATACAGTAGCCCGGAGGACAAGATCGATTTAGTACAAGATCGATTTAGCAACCTAACGGGAGAGGAGTCCAGGAAATGAACGGTTTGCAACGTGCATTCCCACTTGCGAGTGCGAAGGCGGTGGCACGCGTCGGTGCGATCAGCGCACTCGCGTGTGCGACTGCAGCGATCTCGGCGGGGTCATCGTTTGGCTCAACGCGCCATGCGGAGGGGCACGCACCAATGACCAGCGTGACGATCGCTTACGGCGCACCAGTCGCCGACCAGATGCTCGTCGAGGTAGCGGCCCACGCGGGCTTTTTCGCGAAGAACGGGATCAACGCCAACGTCGAGTTCTTGCAACAGTCGCTGATGCTGCCCTCGATGGTCGCCGGGCAGGTGCAGTTCGGTGTCCTTGGCGCGCCGGGACCAGAGGTCGCATCGGTGGGCGGTACGCCGTTGGAGTACATCGGTCAGTGGGAGAACGTTCTGGACGCTGACATCCTGGCCGGGCCAGGTGTCGGATCCCCCGTGACCGCGAACGGCAAGAGCATCGCGATCTCGTCGGCAGGTGCTCTGTCCGACTTCCTGGTACAGATTTACGATCACAAATACAACGTGAAGATGACCGAGGTGCCGCTCGGCAGTCTCCCCAACGAGCTGGCCTCGTTCGGCAGCGGGTCAGTCAAGGCGATCGCTGGTGTCTCCCCGTGGCAGGTTGCCCAACTTCAGAGCGAGGAGCCCGGCTCGCATGTCATGTTCGACTTCCGGACCGACAAGGGCTTCCCGGGTCAGGGACTTGTCGTCGACAAGAACTGGGTCGGCTCTCATTCCGGTACAGCCATCAAGGTGCTGACGGCCCTGATCGAGGCGATGAAGTACTACAGGACGCATCCGACGCAGGTCGAAGCGATCATCCAGCAGTACACCAGTCAGACTCCGGCACAGGCAGCTCAGGCCTTCTCGGTCACCAAAGGCCTCCTCACCAGCACGATGGTTCCGGCACTTGCCGCGCAGGAGAAGACGCTGAAGAACATGGTCTTCAACTATCCGGCCGCGGCTGGCTTCAACGCCAAGCAACTGCTGAACACGACGTATGCCAGCAAGGCTGAGGCGGCGGCCAACCCGAAGAAGAAGAACAAGAAGAACAAGAAGAAGTAGGAAGCCGCCCTGAGCTCGCGGTCGTGGCCAGGCTGGCCGTCAGGCCACGACCGCCGTTTATAGGAGATCCATATGGAATTCACCGTCGATGCCTTACGCTCCCAACCCACCCATCGCTGGGGTCGATGGGGCCAGCCGGAGTTCACCGACTGGATGGACGAGAGCATGTCCTGGAAGGAGACCTGCTACATCGGCGACTGGTCGTTTCTCTGGCAGAACCGAATCGCCGGACCCGATGCCGTCAGGCTGATTTCTGACATCTCGGTGAACACGGTGGTCGATTGGGATATCCGCCAGTCCAAACACGCGATCCACACGAATCGCCAGGGCAAGGTCATACATGAAGGGATCGTGACCAAGTTCGCAGATGACGATTACATGATGCATGGCCGGGGTGGATTCTGGGCGCGGCACTGGCTCGCGAATCATGACTACGCCGCGACCATCTCTGCCGAAGATTGGTTTGTGTTCCAGGTCAGCGGGCCGACGTCGCTGCAGGTGCTGGACGAGGTCGCAGGCGACAACTCGCTCCGCGAGACCAAGCACATGTGGGTCACCGAGATCGAGATCGCCGGGCATCAAGTCCACGCCCTGAGGCAGGGGATGGCGGGCGAGATCGGCTTCGAACTGCAGGGGCCCCGCGAGCTCGGTGAACTCATCTGGAACACCGTGTACGAGGCCGGCGAGAGGTTCGGAATGCGGCGGCTTGGCAGCCGGGTCTCGTCCATAAACCACCTGGAGGCTAACTACCCGACCCAGACCCGCGAGTACATGCCGGCGATCTTCGACGATGACATGGCCGACTACCGAGACTTCTATCTCACACAGATTCCGACGGTCGCACGAATCAACGGCAGCTTCGAGGGACGGGCCCTCAGTGATTACTACCGGAGCCCGATCGAGCTCGGCTGGACTCGGAACATCAAGCTCGACCATCAGTTCCTCGGTCGTGAGGCACTCGAAGCCGAACTCGCTCACCCGCGTAGAACGATACGGACACTGGTCTGGAACGCGGGCGACGTGGTCGACGTCTACGCCTCTCTGTTTCAACATGGCGAGCACTACGCGTTCATGGACATGCCACGCGACCAGCGCGACTATATGTGGGCAGACAAGGTCACGTTAGGTGAAGACGTGGTCGGCGTCTCAACCTCGCGGGGCTACAGCTATTACTTTCGCGAGATGCTGTCGCTCTGCGTCATCGAGATTGACTACGCAGAGATCGGGACTGAGGTTGTCGTCCACTGGGGCGCGCCCGATACTCGGCAAAAGCAGATACGTGCCACCGTTGCTCCCGCGCCCTATAAGCCTGATCACAGCCGTGGCGACCTCAGCGAACTCATCCCGGTTCCGGTCGCGCTCTAGGTTGAGTCGCGAACGACGATGCGGCCTCGACTGTGCGGTATGTCGCTGTGGTCGAGATCAAGGATCTCGCGTGCGGCAATCCGACCATGTCCCTCCCCATCGATATGGACGGTCGTCAGTGACGGAATATTCACCGCCGCGCGTGGGGACTCGTCGAAGCCGATGACAGCGAGGTCATCAGGGGCTGACAGGTTCAGGTCATACATTGCACGCAGAACGCGCGTAGCGGTTGAGTCATTGACGGTGGCGACCGCGGTGACCTCCGGGTGAGCGTCACGAAAGCGCTGGAGGGACTTCTTCGCCTTTGCGGGATCGATGGCCATGACCAGCTGAAGTGGCCGTCTGATCCCGAGTCGCCTGGCCCCTTCCCGTGCGAACCTGATGCGCACATCGGCGAGCGGGCGCTCCGCGACAGAATCCGAGAATGCGATTGCGATGTCTGTGTGACCTCGGTGGTGCAGATGGTCGATTTGCAGCTGTGAGTTGGCTGCCATTCCGGTGTCCCAGCCACCGTCATCCAGTTCGCGACCTAGGAAGTACCAGGAGCCCAGGGCGAGAACCTCGCGGGGAGCAATCGCGTCCATGACCTGCTGATCTAGTTCCGCGGAGGTTGGGCCATAACGGATCAGCAGGATGTAGCCATGCTCAAGTAGCTCGTCCCCAAGCCCACGAATGAAGCTTCGCGAGTAATGGGTTTGCGATTGGCCGACCTGGCTGACGTTCAACACCACAACGCGAGAGGAACCCTCGCGCATCGCTCGTGCAATCCCGTTGGGTTTGTAGCCGAGTTTCTGAGCCGCGGCTCGCACCCGCTTCCGAGTCGCAGGCGAGATGCTCTGCCCGGGAGTGTCGTTCAAGACGAAGCTGACCGTTGCACGCGAGACGCCGCTTGCAGTCGCGACGTCGAGCAGGCTTGTTGGCTTGCTTTCCCTGCCTGCAGGCCGTCTGGTCGACTTCTTCTCTGGCATCACACCCCCCGGTCTAATGCCTGAACGCTTCGGCCTGCCCGCCGGCTGACTGCGGAAGCGGAGCGTCGAGGCTCTCGAGCTTCCTCCGTCACCTCCTCGAGGTGGCGAACCAGCATGTCGGCCATGTCGAGGTTCATGCCGGCGCGCACGACGATCCGCAGCACGCTCAGATCCTGACGGTTCTCCGGGAAGGTGTAGGCGGGCACCAGCCAGCCGCGTTGCCGCAGGTGCGCTGAGACGTCGATAGACGGTGTAGTTGGTGACGTCGTCCTTGAGCGTGAACGCGAACACCGGTAGCTCGTCGCCGCTGGCTCATCAGCCGGTAGGGACCCAGCTTCTCGATCGTGCGAGGAGATGTGAGTCGCCACGTCCTGGGCGATCTGCATCACATGGCGGTAGCCCTCGAATCCCGAGGCTCGCTGAACATGAAGTACTGGGCGATCACCTCGCTGCCGGGCCGTGAGAAGTTGAGCGCGAACGTCGGCATGTGGCCGCCCAGGTAGTTCACGTCGAAGATCAGATCCTTGGGCAGGTGCTCCTCGTTGCGCCAGATCGCCCAGCCGACGCCCGGGTAGACGAGCCCGTACTTGTGGCCGGAGGCGTTGATCGACTGCACCCGCGGGATGCCGGAAGTCCCACTCGAGGTCCGGCTGCAGGAACGGTGCGACGAATCCGCCTGAGGCGGCGTCGACGTGCAGCGGGATGTCGAGTCCGGTCCGCTCCTGTAGGTCGTCGAGCGCGTCCGCAATCTCCTTGATCGGCTCGTAGCTGCCGTCGAAGGTCGAGCCGAGCACGCCGACGACGCCGATCGTGTTCTCGTCGCAGTGCGCGACCGCCTCCGCGGCGCCGAGGTGGAAGCGCTCGCCCTCCATCGGCACCAGCGTGGCTCGACATCCCAATAGCGCATGAACTTCTCCCAGCAGACCTGGACGTTGGCGCCGGTCACCAGGTTCGGGCGATCGGTCGGCTTGCCGGCGGCCCGCTGCCGGTCGCGCCAGCGCCACTTCATCGCCATGCCCGGCGAGCATCGCGGCCTCGCTCGAGCCCGTGGTTGAGCAGCCGGTCGCCTGCTCCGCCTTCTCGGCGTGCCAGAGGTCGGCGATGATGTTCACGCAGCGCGCCTCGATCTCGGCCGTCTGCGGGTACTCGTCCTTGTCGATGATGTTCTTGTCGGCCGTCTCGTCCATCAGCTTCGCCGGCGAGCGACGGCATCCAGGTCGTCACGAACGTCGCCAGGTTCAGCCGCGCCTGGCCGTCGAGCAGCAGCTCGTTGTTGAGCAGCTCGTAGCGTCATCTCCTCGCCGAGTCCGATGATTCGGCATGCGATGCGCTGGGGATCTGCATCTCCTGGCCGTCCTTGTGCGTGATGCAGCGTGGTGTGCCGGTGAACCGTCGGTCCGCTGCGTCGTTAGCGCCATCAGTCCTCCTCGAAGCCCTTGGTATCGGTCGTCGCGTCCCGGTTGCGCAACTCGGTCTCTGGATTGCGACCAGGAAGCGGTCGAACGCGGGCCGGTCGCGGTCAGCGTAAAACGGCTCGTTGCCGTCACGCAGCAACGCCGCCACCCGCTCGAGGTCGTACAGCAACGCCAGCTTCCCCGGCGGGTCGTCCCACTCGCCGCTGTCATAGCGCTCGACCCACTCCGCCAGCGCGGCGAGCGCCTCCAGCTGGAGCGGGTTCTCCCACCAGCACGTGCGCACCGGCAGCATGTAGCGCTCGCGCAGCCGGCACACGTCCAGCCACAGCGCTCGAACCACGCCCGGCACAGCTCCGGATCCTCGACCGGCGGCCTCATCGACCCGCCAGGCGTCGCAGCCGCCGGTCGGCGAACCAGGTGCGCAGCCGGATGCGCACCGGTGCCAGCCGCCCGTACAGCAGCAGCGCATGACCATCCGGGAGCTGCCGCAGCGCTTCGGGCGAGATCAGCGGCGCGCGCCGCCGCGCCGTAGGACCGCGTGGCGCCGCCCCGTCCCGTCGTCCGCGTCAGCTCACGGCGCTCCTGTTCACCGACCAGTCCGGAGAAGTAACGGAGCGTCTCCAGGTCGGCGACCCCGGGTAACAGCATCCGCGCGCGATGGCTGTTGACAACGGTCTCGGCCTGCTGCCTGTACCGGCTGCGCGCCTGTGCGAGGTCATGGAAGATCGAGATCGAGCTGGATGTTGTGACTCGGCGCGGTGGAGGCGATCTCCGCCAGGTTCGGCAGTGGCGCGACGTTCCCGGCCTCGTCGAGGCAGATCAGCAGCGGCAGCGTCGAGCCGCCCGCCGCTGCTCGTTGGCCAGCTCGTAGGCGTGGTCGACGACCTCGGAGAGCAGCGCCAGAAACAGCGGCCGCAGCAGCTTCGAGGCCTTCGCGTCACCGATCAGATACAGCGTCGCGTTCGAGCCGAGCAGCCGCTCCGGGGTGATCTCGCAGCCGTGCGCCGACCGCGCGACGCGCGTGAACCGGTAGGCGCGCAGCAGCGCCTGCGCGGTCGCCTCGATCGAGCTGCGCGTGCGGTCGGCCTGCGCCTCGAACGCCCGCACCGCCTCATACGCCGAGCGCGCGTCGAGCGCGGTCCTGGGCGGTGGCGGTCGCTGGCGATCAGAAGCCGTCGAGCGCGGCCTCGAGCGCCCGCGTGCCTTGCCCGTAGGCCCACGCCACGACCTGCTCGATGCCGCCACCGGACCGCGCCGCCGATGTACAGCAGCGGCGCCAGACGCTGCTCGGCGGCGATCGCCCAGAAGTCGCCGCCCTCGACTCCGCGCTGGTCGAGCTCTCCTGCCGCGGCGAGCCGCCACGCGACCTCCAGCGCGCCGTCCCAGGTGGCGGCGCCGCGCAGCGGAGACCAGGTGTGCCCTGCGGGCTCCGCTGAGTTCGAACGGGTCGAACACGAGCGCCTCGCCCGAGCCTGCGCCGCCGCGCGAGCGTCGCCGCGAGCAGGTCGGTCTTGATCGACGAGGCCACCGCCGGCCCCTGCCACTCCAGCAGCGCCGGGATCGCGAGCCCGGCCGACTTGCCTGACTGCGGCGGCCCGAACGCGACCAGCGCGTGGCGCTGCTCGGCCCGCAGCAGCCGGCCGCGATGATAGCCGAGGGCCAGCCGGCCCGCTGGCCGGCTCGCCGGCGGCGAGCCTGGGCCATGCTGCTCGCGCAGGACCTCGAGATCGCGGCGCGAAGCCCAGCGAGCGCCGATGCCGCGCTCGCCAGAGCGCTCGCGCGTGAGGGCGAACATGATCAGCGCCACTGCGGCGCACGCCGAACGACTCGAGTTCACCGAGCATCGATTCGCATCCCCGTGTCGGTGTTGGTGAGCCGGCGCTCGATCCGCGAGCGGTAGTGCTGCACCACGAACGAACGCGAGCCGACGCGCCACAGCGCCTGCCCAGGAGCGAGCTGGGTCAGCAGCCGGGCCTCGGTCGCTGGAGAGCCCGAGCAGCTCTCGCGTCAGTCGCGATCTGGCTCTCATCCTGGTGGTAGATGATCCGGGTCGACGCGTCCGCGATCAGCCCCTCGGCGATCCGCGCCGCGCGCGAGCCCGCGTCGCCTGCGGCCTGCAGATCGCCGAGCTTGTGCAGCACGACGAGGTTCATCACGCCGAACTGGCGGGCGAGCTTGAAGTTCGACTGGAACCACTCGCCCAGGCCGGTGTGCTGGATGATCTTCCACGATTCATCGGCGACGTTGATCAGTCGCCCGCGGTCGGGATGGTCGGCGGTGCGCGCGAGCTGCGCGCTCATCCAGGCGGTCGCGCAGGCCATCAGGATGCCCACCGCCGGCGAGTCGCGGACCGCGTGCAGGTCGAGCACCAGCAGGCGCGCGTCGAGGTCGAGGCCAGGGCTGGTCGGGCCGTCGAAGATGCCCTTGAGCGGACCTTCGCACAGGTCCTGAAGCGCAAGCGCGGCGCGTCGTGAGTCGGTCGCGAGCGGACCGGGCTCTGTCTGCAGTCGCCGGCGCCATCTCGGTCGGCGGGTCGAACATCACCGCGCTGATCTGCGGGCAGCGTCGGCTCGGCTCGTGCGCTCGCTGCACCGTGCGCAGCGCTTCTCGCAGCGCCGCCGCCTCCACCTGATGCAGCGGCTCGCCGATCGCGGTGGTCGCGATCGCCCGCAGCAAATCGATCTGTGCGTGCTCCTCCGGGCGGGCCGAGAGTGGGTTGAGCCGCACACCGCCACCGGGGGCCAGCGAGATCGGCCTCACGCCGACCGCGTCACAGAGCGGGCCGTACTCACGCTTGACATCGAGCACGAACGCTCGGCGCCCGAACAGCAGCATCCGCCAGAGCAGCGTCTTGACCAGCGCGCTCTTGCCCTGCCCGAGCTTGCCGATCACGATCGCGTTGGGGTCGTCCAGCGCACCCTCCTCGTAGAGCACCCAGGGGTCGAAGCAGAAGGCTCCGCCGCTGGCGTCGCGGCCGATGAACGCGCCCCGGCCCCCGAGTCCGCCGCCCGCGGTGAACGGGTAGATCGCCTGGGCGTGTCGTGTGGTCACGCGGTGAGCCGGACGTGCGGCGCTCATCGCAGGCCCCGCGCCAGCGGCAGCGTGAACCTGAACGCTTCAGCCTGCTGGCCGTACATGCGGTGCAGCTCGAGCCGCGCCCGTGCAGCGTGGCCGTGGACCTCCGCGCACGCGCGTCGGAGCTCACCCTCATCGCGTCCGCTGACCGTGACGAACCCGGCGAGGCGCACCTCGCCGTGACCTGCGGCCAGCTCGGCCTCGCGGCGTGCGGCCGCCTCCTGTGCCTGCCGCTGGCGCGCCGTCTCCGACTGGCCGAACCGGCGCCGCAGCTCGCTGTCGGCGCGGTCGCGGGTGATCGCGGCCTCGACCTCCCGCGCGGACCGCTCGGGCGAGACCGGCTCGAACGTCACCGCGACCGTCCGCACGGTTGCAGAATTGCCAAGCAGAGCGTCCATGAACATCGGCGAGACGCCGACGCGTGGCCACGCGCTGATCCAGTAGGTCGCATGGAAGGCTCCGTCACAGCGGTAGTGATCCCAGGTCTCGAGCGTCCCCGTGGGTGCTCCGTCGTTCAGTGGGAGACCGCCGCCGCGTGGGCCGGCGGTCGGCGTCGCACCTCCGCGGACCCGCGGGTCCGCGGACGGCACACGATCGGCGGACTGGGGGCCGCGGACGGCGTCGAGCGCGGCCAGTTCTCCGCGCGCATACGGATCGAACGCGGTGCGGATCACACGCGCGAGTTGTCCGGCGCTCAGTGCGCCCAGCACCTTGATCTCGGCTGCCTCGAGTCCACGCGCGACGTGGCCGATCTGCTCGATGACCTGCTCCGGCACCAACTCGGCGCGTCCGGGCATCCGTCCCACGTCAAGCTGGATCGCGAGCAGGATCTCATGGTCATGGGTGACCTGGGTGCTCTGGCCGATCAGTTCCAGGTAGGACTCGACGAACTGCGTGCCGCGGGCAGGCAGCTCTGGGTCGCGCGCCGAGTGCAGCCAGCGCGCAAGCTCGTCGCCCTGTGCGGGGGCCGTCCGCTCGATCCACTGCAGCCGCCGAATCGGAGCGTTCGCGGCCGTGGTGAGCACCGACCCCCACTGCGCCAGCCGCCGTTCCTGGACCTCTGGGTCCAGCAGCGCGAACGAGAGCGCGCGGCAGGCGAGCACCGCCGTGAGGAGACGGTCGCGGCGCTCCGTGATCACGCCCACCGTACGCCCCTTGTGCGAGAGCTCGACCAGACGCAGGCCGTGCAGCGCCGACGGCAGCGCGAGTCGATCGGTGTCCGCGATGACCCGACCGCGTGTTGGCAGTGGCGACCGGTAGCGGCGGTGACCCCCGGCGGCTCGAGTTGCAAATCCCCAGGCGACGGGAGCCCACTGTTCGACCGTGTTGCCGGCCACGGGCACCGTCGTTACCGCCACGGCAACGGCAAGCAGGGAGATCGCCGCTAGCACACCTGGGCCTCCGCCGAGACGATCGAGCAGCTCGACGCCCACCACGAGGGCGATGCCGACCGCCAGCGCCTGGCCAACCCGTACGGGGCCGAGCAGCCCGCGCCGTTCCAGCGGCCCGAATCGATAGCTGATCCGGTCCTCCGTCATTCCGGTTCCCCATCGTCTGCTGCGGTGTCACGGGTGGTCGCGCCGTCGAACGGTCCAGTGACGAGCTCGGGACCGAGGATCAGCTCGGGCTGCTCGTCCCAGGGCAGATCCGCCGTGTCCCACATCTTGGGCAGCCGCAGAGGTCCGCGTGGGTCCTCGTCAGGGGATTCGGCGCTCACCGGAGGGGTGGCAGGCGACTCGCTCGCGGCTGTCCCCGTTTCAGACCTGCGATCGACTTGCGCGTCGCCGGCTGGGGCGGGTTGAGTGGACGTTCCGGTTCCGTTCGCAGGGCCTGATCCTCCGGCTGACGCCTGGGGGGCGGCTGACGGTTCAGGTCCGGTCGACGGTTCGGGCGCGGTTGAAGGCTCGCGGCCGAGCGGCGGCTGGGGGCCGGTTGAAGGCTCGCGGCCGGGCGGCGGTTGAGGCTCGGCGGAGGTGGCGTCCGGCGTGCGGCTATTCGACGTCGCGAACGCGAAGCCACCTGACCCGGCCGGCGCGGAGCCCTGACCTGCGGACCCGCCGGCCACCTCCTCGGCCTGTCGCCTGAGTCGCTCGGGAAGCCCCATCGCGAGCTCGGCTCCCGATCCCGAGTGCCCCCACAGCCTCTGCGCGCTGTCGCCGACACGCGGCAGCTCGTGCCGCATCATCCCGGCTGTGCCTGCCGCGAGCTCGGTGAACGGCAGGATCCGCATCAGTGCCCAGGGCGCAAAGGTCGCGAACATCACCAGCGCCATCGCGGTGAGCAACGTCGAGAGCTGGTTGGCGCCGCTGGCGAGTGCTGCACCGGCGAGCGACAGCACGGCGACGATCACGAACTTTGAGAGGATCAAAGAGACCAGCAGTTCGACCAGGCGTATCGCCCAGACCCGTCTAGCCGGCCACACCATCGCCGCGAAGGCGAGTGGCAGCATCAGCACCACCACGTAGACGGCCGCCTCCCGCACCAGAAGCTCCACCGCCAGCGCGAGCGATGCCAGGATCGCGAAGAGGCCGATGATCACCGCGAAGAACAGTGAGCCGTCCGCCGCGGAAAGGCTGCCGGCGACCCCCGCCGCTTGGTCGAGAAACTGTGCGCCACCCCTGATCCCCGTAGCCGAGACCGCGGAGGACATCTGATCGGTGGCGGCCAGCAGCAGCATCGTCAGCGGTGCCGCCAGGCTGACACCGATCAGCGAAAGCGGCAGGTAGCCGAACACTGACTTGGCCAGTAGAGCCAGGTCGGATCGTGCGAGCGCCTGGAGCGCCGCCGCGGAGATGAACGGAACGGTCAGCAGCGCAGCGAGCGCTGCGACTCGCCAATAGGTTGAGGAGAACCAGGTGCTCTGCAGGTTCGGTGAGGTTGTGGCCCCGATAGCGGATGCGACCTGACGCAACGCGTCCTCGGTGCCGGTCAGCACCCAGGCGGCGATGTTGCTCAGCGCGAAGCCGGCGACCGCCTTGGTTGCGCTCTGAGCCAGCCCTCCAACCGGGCTGGCATGCGCGACGTCGCCCAGAGCGCCCGTGAAGGTGCCGATGACGCTCACTTCGCCGTCGCTCCAAGGAAGGTAGCAGGACGAATATCACAAAGTCAAGTTGATTGCGTCGCATGTTCGTCCAACCTGCGCTCGCATCGAACTTGCACGCGCGACCTGAGCGCTACATCGAAACGACCGAAAATCTCAAGTAATGCAAGTGGACTTTGTCGCAGGACAGCGACACGACAACAAAACAGCACCAACTCGGCTAACTCGGTGGAGTTTGCGCTGTGTCGCGCCGCTGTGATCTAGCTTGAATCGCTGGACCGATTTGCCGCGAGCGGCGAGCGTCGTGACGCTGCGGTGACACGACATCGGGCGAACGTCGCATCGTGACGCTCGTATTAGTCACCTCAGCGTCCCTGTGGAGCAGCGTTTGCACGTGCGCTTGAAAAGCCGATATTTGCAGGCCTTTCGCTGCGCGGCGGTGAGAAAGACAACGACGAAACAGCGACATCGCCAAAGCGCACGCCGTTGGTTGTGGCGTCGTCGCGCTGCGCGGCAGTGATAAGCCAAGCCGATGAACCGAAAAATCGAGCGCTCGCACTTTTGAGCGCTCGCAGGTTTGACCGCTCGACGTCGAGCCTCCCTGCGGCGGCGAACTTGCGAACTTTTTCACGCCCGGCACAGACGGCCCAAAAACGCTGAGTGTCACGGCAACACCCTGCCCAAACGACCCCCGCGGCCTCGAGCCCCAAACCCCTCAGTGACCCACCAAAGTGCGTCGATTTGATAAGCTATGCTTATGAGTTATGTTCATCCATTGGACAAGCAATGCCGTGCCGCAGGAATCTCGAGGCGCCGTCTCGCGGCTCTGAGCGGCGTCAGCGGCTCATATCTGGACCGTCTGACCAGCCATCGCAACATCAATTCCCGGAATACGATTTTTCGTCCATCGGACGCCGTTTGGGGAAGCTCTCGGCAGTCCTCGACTGCCCGATCCAAGCCCTTGTGGATCCGAGGTGGCAGTGCATTCAGGTCACTCTGCCTCCGGACGAGGGCGCCTATCTCGTGTATGGCCTTGAACGGCCGCTCGAGGCCAAGGTGATGCAAGTCATCGCCGACTACAAATACGAACATCGCGCAGCCTACGGGCTCGCGGGAGCAACCGCATGAAGACACATTCACGAGATGGCGGGACACCGCCTCTGAGTAGCAAGAACGCAATCAAGCCGGGCCCCGGCGACATGTTCGGGACGACCGGCACCGGCCCAGGCGCGCACGGCCTCCAGGGCCTTGCCGAACCTAGCCATGCTGGCAAGACCGGCCCGGCCCGCAACAGCGGCTCCCACGTGGCCCAGACCCACGGGTCGCCCTCAAAGGACAATGCCAGCCATACGGCCGTCGGCGTCCTGGGAAGTGACAAGCGCGACACGCCCCGGGGGTGACTCCATGAGCGATTACGAAGATTGAGTGGCCGCCCGCGTACGAGGCCCACGTACCGGGCGACTACGAGCCTGGCTACTACGAGAGGGAGGCCACGGGCGAGACGGTCTATCAGAACGAGGCTGGTCACGTCTACGTGTTCAAGGACCAGAAGGACGCCAACGCGGGCGGCACGTGGTACAGCCCCAAGGAATGGATAGAGGGCCACAAGCGCGCTGAGCGCATCGAGGCTAACCATAATCGCGCCGCCGAACTGAAGGGTGACGCGCGCGCGATGCGGTATGCGACCGAGGCGGCTTGGGACCGGATCAGACCATGAAACTCACGTCAAAGCGCTGGTACTTCGATTCGACCGATGGCAACAAGGCGTACTACTGCTGGGGTGAGCGGCTGCTGCCAGTGACCGCCGCGAACGTCACAAAGAAGGGCATAAAGCCGTTCGAGCGCGACCACGACGCGGAACCCAAGCAGCAGGGATTCGGAGTCGGCCTGACCGCGGGCCAGTACCGCTGGCATGACGAGCTGAAGCTAAACGAGGACGTGCTGCCGTATGCCGAGTGGGTTCGGCTGTACGACCACATCGTTGGCTCCGACCGGCTCGGCCGTGTGCCGGTCGCAAACCTGAGCGCGGCGCTGGTCCAGAACGAGGACGGCACCGGCTTGCAGGCGCAGAGCTGTTACGTGTCACTCACTAGGGATGGCACCTGGACCTCGTGGGAGATTGGCGTCGAGGTCGTGAAAGGCGGCGCTCCTGTTCCGCTGCGCAACATCCGGATCATCTGATGAAAACCATCGAAGTCGAGCACCGGCAAGGCTCAACTGACGGCCTCGAGTCGTTCACCATCAAGATCGATGAGGACCAGCAGCTGCACTCCCTCATGACGGCGCAGATCGGCGGCGGGTACATCAGCTGGCAGGCCGTCATCACGCGCGAGAAACCGTGCCAACCGGACGCGAAGATCTAGCCGACCATCAGGCCTGCGAAGCGACGTTCGAGGCCTACGAGTCGCCCGATAAGTTCACCCGACCCGGTGACTCGGGGATGCGTGGATCGATCGAGGCGCTGGCCGACCGAATGGCGGCGAGGCGATGACATGGTTACCGCTACCGGCAGAGAGGAACTTGAAGCCCAGCTGGCCCAGATGGCCGCGGTGGCTGAGTACAAGGCTGCTGAGGCCGAGCGCCGCCCTGAGATAGCCCGGCAGGACGCCGAGCGCGCGCGCCAAGACGAGGGCGGCATTGAGGTCGACCGGTACGTATTAGGACTTGCGACCGCTGACGAGTGGAAGGTCATCGAGGCCGAGCACGCCCACCGCCTGAAAGCCTTGCCTGCCGACGATGCGGGGCTGGTGTTGTGACCGCGCGCCGGTACGCGCCGATCGTCAAGCGGCGAGGCCGTCAGAACGATGCATCCGCCCGTGCAAGCGTCAAAATCTCCGCTCGAAGGCCGATCGCGTCGTATAGGGTCCGCGCAAACGGGGTGTCTACAGTGGGCAGCAGCCAGACTGATAAGGGGAGGACGATGACCAAGGACAGCGGGAGCATTCAGGAGCGGCAGGACGCGCTTCTCGAGAAGGCGATGAGTCAGCCAGGCGTGAGCGGTCTCATGAGCGCTTACGCAGCGCTCGAGGAGACCTATAGCGACGCGGTCACGGCCACGGCGGTCGAGCCCGTGATCGTCACGACAAACACGGCCGGCTAAGGCCCTTGCCGACATGGGGGCAGCTCCTCCAGGAGCTGCTGGTACTCGAGGCGAATTACGTCCCGCCAGCGCCTGACGCAGCGGCGCCGATCATTTCTCCGTGCGACGTGCTTCGCCGTAAGTATCTGGCCGAGCTGTCAGCCAAGACCGGGCACGCCACGATCATCTACTACTCGGGCTTCCAAGAATCGCCCGACGCGCCGCCGCGGGCCCTCGCCGTCGGATCGAACGACATGGCTGGCTTTATGGAGGCCTGCCACGGCGTGCACGAGAAGAAGCTCGACCTATTCCTACACAGCGCCGGCGGTGACGGCGAGGCCGCCGAGCAGATCTGCGCGTATCTGCGCACGCAGTTCGACCACATTCGCGCCGTCGTTCCGGTGTACGCGATGTCGGCAGCCACCATGATGGCTCTGAGCGCCGACGAGATCCTGATGGGAGCGCACTCTCAACTCGGTCCAATTGATCCCCAGATGACGATCACGACCCCATCCGGCGCGAGATCGGCATCAGCGCAGGCGATCAAGGACCAATTTCAAATGGCACGCGAGCAGTGTCAGGACCCGAAGAACCTCGCTGCTTGGAACACCAATTCTCCGGGACTACTCGCCCGGATTGCTCGCGGCCTGCGACCACGCGGCGGAACGCGCGCGAACAATCGTGGCTGGCGCGCTCGAGCAGCATATGTTCGCGGACCTCGAGGACCCTCCCGGCACCGCCAAAGCGACAGCCGAATGGTTCGGCGATGCGGAAGAGTTCAGGTCGCATGGCAGGCCGGTGCGCCGCGACGAAGCGCGCGCACACAGTGTGAAGGTGGTCGACCTCGAAGACAACGCAGAGCTGCAGGACCTGGTCCTGAGTGTCCACCATGCCGCCAAGCTCACCCTTACTCGAACCCCCACCACAAAGTTGGTTGAGAACCACCAAGGTCAGGCATGGGTACACCAGCAGTTTCAGGTGGCGATCCCTACTGTCCCGCAGCTACCGCAGCCGCCCCAACCATCGAAGCCGCCGGCACTGCAGAAGCAGGCTGCGAGTTCGCAGCGTGCGCGCGGCAAGGGTGGCCGCAAGCGCTAGCCAACCTTGTTGCGGCTTAGCACTTCACGGGAGTACCGATGCCAGTGCTCGAGGAATTTACGCTCGCACTCAGCGGTGCACCAGACGCCCACGGGCCCGTGACCACCACATCAAAGACCCACCCAAGCCCGAGCGTCGCCAATGAGTTGGGGCGCAGGCAACGACCCGAGCGCCCACGGAATCCTTAAGGGCTTAGCGAGCCCCACAGCAGCGCTGGACGTCCATGACCGCCTGGGGAGCGGTCATGAGCGGTCGGGGTCGCCGTGATTCAGGTGGAGTTGCGATCGGCGCGCCATTGCTGAGCGACTGCCACTGGCCTCATCGCACAGCGAGTCGCGCACATCACCACCCCGCGGTGGCGTCAAGAGATAGGCTCGTGCTGGTGATCACGGGGGAACTGAAGTCGAAGGTCGACCGAATCTGGGATGCCTTTTGGTCGGGTGGGATCGCCAACCCGCTTGAAGTGATGGAGCAGATCACCTATCTGCTCTTCATTCGCCGCCTCGATGACCTGCAGACGGCGAAGGAGAACAGGGCCAGTCGGCTCGGCACTTTGATCGACGCACAGATCTTCCCCGAGGGCGGCGACGACCAGGGGCGACCGTATGCAGATCTGCGCTGGTCACGCTTCAAGGATCGGGACCCAGCCGAGATGTTCGCCATCGTCGCCGAGCGCGTCTTCCCGTTCATGCGCGAGATTGGCGGGGACGGCTCAACCTACTCGCATCACATGCGTGACGCGCGGTTCACGATCCCAACCCCGGCGCTGCTCTCGAAGGTCGTCGACATGCTTGATGACCTGCCGATGGAGGGGCGCGACACCAAGGGCGACGTATACGAGTACATGCTCTCGAAGATCGCCACGGCAGGGCAGAACGGCCAGTTCCGAACACCTCGGCACATCATCGCGCTGATGGTCGCGATGACCGCTCCGACGCCGACGGACGAGATCTGCGACCCGGCATGCGGCACCGCCGGTTTCCTCATTGCCGCCAGCGAGTACGTGCGCGATGCCCACCCGGAGGTCGAGCACGACCCGCAGGCTCGCACCCACTTCCACAACAGCATGTTTCACGGCTTCGACTTCGACAGCACAATGCTCAGGATCGGCTCGATGAACATGCTCCTGCACGGCATCGAAGAGCCGGACATCCGCTACCGCGACTCACTCTCGGAAGGCGCGGGGGACGAGGAGGGCCTCTACTCGCTTGTGCTCGCGAACCCGCCGTTTGCAGGCAGCCTCGATTACGAGACAACCGCGCAGAACCTCCTGCGGGTGGTCAAGACCAAGAAAACCGAATTGCTGTTCCTTGCCTTGTTCCTGCGCTTGCTCCGCCCGGGCGGCCGCGCGGCGGTGATCGTGCCCGACGGTGTGCTGTTCGGGTCGAGCAAGGCCCACAGAGAACTGCGTCGCGTCGTTGTTGAGGAGCAGAAGCTCGATGCAGTCGTCAAGCTGCCGAGCGGGGTGTTCAGACCGTACGCAGGTGTCTCGACAGCGATCCTCCTGTTTACAAAGACTGAGAGCGGCGGGACGGATTACGTTTGGTTCTACGACGTGACCGCCGATGGCTGGAGCCTTGACGACAAGCGCGCGCCTCTGCTCGACGAGTCGAAGCTCGGCTGCCAGCCGCCGGAGCCGTTGACGGTGGAGGACCAGTCGAAAAGCAACCTTCCCGACGTGCTGGCACGGTGGGCGCAGCGGAACGGTTCAGAACGAGAGCGGGCACGGACCGAACAGAGCTTCTGCGTCCCGAAGGCGGACATTGTTGCCGAGGGCTACGACTTGTCCCTCAACCGCTACAAGGAGACGGTCTACGAGGAGATCGATCACCGTCCGCCTGCGGAGATCATCGCCGATCTCGAACGCATCGAGGATGAGATCAGCGCGAGCCTGAGCGAGTTGAAGGGAATGGTGGGTTGAAGGCTGGCTGGACCGAAGTGACGCTCGGCGAGATATGCGACGTCGTTGGTGGGGGGACGCCAAAGACGGGAACGCCGGAGTTCTGGGGCGGCGACATCGTATGGGCAACACCAAGGGACCTGAGCGACCAACGCCAGAGAGTGATCACAACAACGGCGCGGTGCATTACAGCGGCTGGTTTGCAGGGCAGCGGCGCTCGAATTCTTCCAGCCGGATCTGTCCTCTTGAGTTCGCGAGCGCCCATCGGACTCGTAGCCATCAGCGGTGTGCCGATGGCTACCAACCAAGGTTTCAAGAGCCTCATTCCTCGCCCGGATCGCGCCGATGCTGGCTTTCTTGCTCATTGGCTTGCCGCCCGTACGAGCCAACTTCAGGCGCTTGGAAGCGGGGCGACGTTCAAGGAGATCTCGAAGTCTGTGGTCGAGAGGATCGGGCTTCCGCTACCGCCGCTTGATGAGCAGCGGCGGATCGCAGGTGTGCTCGATACTGCCGATGCGGTCCGAACAAAGCGGCGTTCGGCGCTCATCCTGTCACAGCAACTCGTACAGTCGAAGTTCTCCGCGGCGTTCCCCTCCGACTCAGGAACCGTACCTCTGTCGGAGTTGGCGGCCTCCGATAGACCGATCACCTATGGGATCCTAAAACCTGGTCCCGACATTGCTTGCGGTGTTCCATACGTTCGTGTGGTCGACATCAAAGACGGCCGTATCCGGGTCGGGGAAGTACGTCGCACGACCCCGGAGATCGCATCTGAGTACCGGAGATCTGTCTTAGCCGCCGGTGATCTCATCATGTCGATTCGCGGACACGTCGGACGGCTCGCGATCGTTCCCGACAAGCTCGCTGGTGCAAACATCACACAGGACTCTGCGCGGCTCGCAATCCGCGAGTTCGACGCGCGCTACGTCATGGAAGCTATTCGCGCGCCGTCCGTCCAAGAATGGATGCGCAAGAGGGTCAAGGGGGCGGCAGTTCAGGGGATCAACCTTGCCGACGTCAAGAAGATCCCAATCCCTGAAGCGCCGAGGGCGGCGCAGCGCGAATTCTCCGTGTGGGCCGCGGCTTGCGACGAGACGCTCGCTCTCGCGGCCACACAACTGAAACATCTCGACGCTCTTTTCGCCTCCCTCCAGCACCGCGCGTTCACGGGGACGCTCTGACTAATGGCATCGTCGGGCACTCTCGCGTCACACCCCCCGTCGAACTTCACGTTCTTGAAGGCCGCTTGGCCGAATCTCGAAGCCGAGGGGTTGAAGGCCGAGCGGCAAGCTGCTGTCGACCCTCGCACGGCGTGTTTCTACGCTCGTCGTGCACTGGAGTTGGCCGTCCTGTGGATGTATGACGCGGACCGGTCTCTGTCCCGACCGTATAAGAACGACCTGGCGGCGATGTTGTTTGAGCCCTCGTTCCAGACAGTGGTGGACCAGCGGATCAGGGCCAAGATCGATTACATCCGCCGCTCAGGGAACGCAGCGGTGCACGACCGTCGTCCCATCAAGGTTGAGGCATCGGTCGGGGTAGTGCGTGAGTTGTTTCATGTGATGTTCTGGCTTGCTCGCACGTACGCGCGTGATCGTGAGGATGTCCCGGACGCCAGCTTGGTATTCAACGACGCGGCGATCCCGCGTCCGTTGACGGCGGAGCAGCGGCAGGCTTCGGTGGAGGCGATTCGCCGTAAGCAGGCCGAGAACGCTCAGCGTGATGAGGAGCTTGAGCGAACACGCGCGGACAACGCGGTCTTGCAGGCGCAGCTTGACCAGTTGCGCGCTCAGATCACGGAGGCGAAGGCCGTCAATGTGACGGTCCCGGACGATCACGACTATAACGAGCAGGAGACGCGCGACCGCTACATCGACCTGCTGTTGCGCGAGGCTGGGTGGCCGCTGACGCACGAGCGTGACCGCGAGTTTGAGGTGCGTGGGATGCCGTCGGGCAGCGGCGTCGGGTATGTCGACTATGTGCTGTGGGGTGACGACGGCAAGCCGCTCGGACTGGTGGAGGCGAAGCGCACGAGCCGTGATCCGCGTGTCGGTCGTCAGCAGGCGAAGCTATATGCGGACTGTCTGGAAGCACAGTTCGGTCAGCGGCCGGCGATCTTCTACAGCAACGGCTATGAGACGTGGTTGTGGGACGACGTACGCTACCCGCCGCGCGACGTGCAGGGCTTCTACACGAAGGACGAGCTGGCGCTCTTGATCAACCGCCGGTCGAGCAGCCGTCCGCTCGGGGAGGTCGGCATCAGCACCACGATCGTCGAGCGCCACTACCAGCAGCGGGCGATCCGCCGCGTCGGCGAAGCGTTCGATCAGGACCGCCAGCGCAAGGCGCTGCTGGTGATGGCGACCGGCAGCGGCAAGACGCGCACAGTGATCGCGTTGCTCGACGTCATGATGCGAGCCGGCTGGGTCAAACGGGCGCTCTTCCTCGCTGACCGTGTGGCGCTCGTCAAGCAGGCAGTCGGAGCTTTCAAGGAGCACCTGCCGAACGTGACCACCGTCAACCTCGTCACCGAGCGGGGCGAGGAAGGGCGGGTGTTCGTGTCGACATACCCGACGATGATGGGCTTGATCGGCGACGCGGACGCCGGTGAGGAGCGCCGGTTTGGTCCCGGGTTCTTTGATCTCGTGGTGATCGACGAGGCGCACCGCTCCGTGTACCAGAAGTACCGGGCGATCTTCGCTTACTTCGACTCGTTGCTGATCGGGCTGACGGCGACGCCGAAAGATGAGGTCGCGCACGACACCTACGGGCTGTTCGACCTGGAGCCGGGCGTCCCAACAGACTTCTACGACCTCGACGAGGCGGTCGCGGAGGGTTTCCTGGTGCCGCCGAGAGCGATCACGGTGCCGCTGAAGTTTCCGCGCGAAGGCATCCGCTACGACGACTTGGCCGAAGAGGAGAAGGAGCGGTGGGAGTCACAAGATTGGGGCGATGAGAGCGAGGAGCCGCCCGATACCGTTGCTGCCGAGGCGGTGAACCGATGGTTGTTCAACGCCGATACCGTCGACAAGCTGCTTGAGACGTTGATGACGCGGGGGCACCGCGTTGTGGGCGGGGATCGGCTCGGCAAGACGATCGTGTTTGCCAAGAACAACGAGCACGCCGAGTTCATCGCTGAGCGGTTCGACGCCAACTATCCCGAGCGTGCTGGGCATTTCGCCAGGGTGATCACGTACCGCACCGAGTACGCACAGTCGCTAATCGACGACTTCTCCCTCAAGGACAAGGCCCCGCACATCGCTGTGAGCGTTGACATGCTCGACACCGGCATCGACGTTCCCGAGGTCGTCAACCTGGTGTTCTTCAAGCCGGTCCGGTCAAAGACGAAGTTTTGGCAGATGATCGGTCGCGGCACCCGGCTGTGCCGAGATCTCTTCGGTCCCGGTGACGACAAGCAGGACTTTCTGATCTTCGACTGCTGCGCGAACATCGAGTATTTCAACCAACACATCGAGCGAGCCACCGGTGGCGCTGGCGAGTCGCTGCGGATGCGGCTTTTCAAAGAACGTCTGACGTTGATCCTCGAACTCGCCGGTGCCGAGGGGGACGGCGACGGGACCGTCAGCGATGCCGGGCTACATGCCGACACTGTGGCGCTGCTACGCAAGCAGGTCGCGAACATGAACGTCGACAACTTCCTGGTGCGCCCCCACCGCCGATGGGTTGAGGAGTATCGCAACGAGGAACCGTGGCGCGACCTCGATCTCGAACAGGCAATCGAACTCGCCGACCGCGTTGCTGATCTACCAACCGGGCTGCGCGAGGACGATGAGGAAGCCAAACGCTTCGACCTGCTGATCCTGAAGCTGCAGCTGTGTCGACTGTTGGGCGAACCAGGTCAGGAACGCCTGCGACGACAAGTTCAAACAATTGCGTCGGGTCTGCTCGAACAGTTGGCGATCCCTGTCATCCGCGAGCAACAGGAACTGTTGGACGAGCTTGCTGGCGAGGAGTGGTGGGTCGACGTGACCCTGCCGATGCTCGAACACGCACGCCGTCGCATCCGTGGCCTTGTGAAGCTGTTGGACAAGCGCAAGCGCACCATCATCTACACCGACTTCACCGATGACATCGGCGAGATCACAGAGATCGAGCTACGCGGAATCAGACAGGGCACCGACTACGAACGCTTCCGCCAAAAGGCTCGCGTGTACCTACGTGAACATGAGGATCACCTTGCTTTGCAGAAACTCCGACGCAATCTGCCGCTCACACCGACTGACCTCGACGAGCTTGGTTACATGCTCCAAGCGGCGGGAGTCGGTGCGCCCGAGGATCTTGAACGCGCACGGCTCGAGTGCGGCGGCCTCGGCCCGTTTATCCGTTCGCTTGTTGGACTCGACCGAGCGGCTGCCACCGACGCATTTTCGGCGTTCATCGCTGAACGAACGCTGACGGCGGCGCAACTCGACTTCATCGCGCTCGTCGTCGAACACCTGACGATAAACGGCACGATGGACCCAGGTCTGCTATACGAGCCGCCTTTTACAGGCCTCGCCGCTGGCGGTCCCGAGACGCTCTTCCCTGATGTCGATGTCGACGCGCCTGATCGCCGCGATCCTCACCGTGAGGGATAACGCACTTCCGCGAGATCAAGCTGCCTGAGTGATTCTCGTGGGCCCGCCAATGCCGTCCAGCGAGGATGCGCCGCCATTGCTAAGCCAGGGTGAGGGTGGCCTACAGTGCCGCGTGGCCGACAGGCGCCACCGCGAGCGAAGCGAGCGAGGCATGGCCGACGCCCATCGACCCACCGGACGGCGGCCGGTACGGCTGGGGGCGGTGATGCCGTGCTGCGGCTAAGGTATTTCGAGGTTACCGGTGGTGGGTGTGTCGCTGTAAAGGAGTGGTGATGGGGCGGAAGCTTCGGTGCAGCGTGTTCGGATCCCTGGGCGTAGTGCTGACAACGTTCGTGGTGGCCTTCGTGTCGCCCGGTGTCGCAAGCGCCGCCTCCGCCACGATCACGTCGATATCACCATCGTCGAGCGACGGGCTGAACGTCACCACCAGCGTGACCGTCAGCCAGAGCGAGGCGTGCACGACGTACGAGTCTTGCGTTTGGGACGTCGAAGTCACGGCCGCTCCGGACGGGCAAAGCTGCACGACATACGACGCGACTCAAGTTGTAGGCCGCGGCCTGGATTACTATTCCCCTGGTACGGTCCATGAAACGATCACTGCAACCACCGGGGTTGCGGCCGCCTATGAGATCTGCGTGTTTGCGGATCTTCCAACACAATCCGCGGTTGTCTTCCTGGCAGATACGATCTTTTCGGTTCCGCCTCCAACCGGGTCAGTGTCTATCGGCGCTTTCAACAGCTCCGAATTCGGTGGCACGATCTCTGTGAGATCAGTCCTATTGCGGGTCGGATGCTTGACCTCCTGGCTCGCCACGGAGGAAGACGGACCGAACGGGTGTTCCTCAGGCATCTCAGGCACCACCATTTGGCAAGGCGTGCTCTGTGAGCTTGGGTACCGAGTCCTGGGTGTATGTGTTTGCGCCGCACCAGACGAATGGGTCACTTAGCGTCTGCGTTTACTCGGGATACGGCTCGCTGATCACATCCGCGTCCTACATCCCCCCAAACCTCAGCGCCCCCCAAAACACCAGCACCCCTTCAAACCTCAGCACACAACAGGCACGCAGCGCGCTGCTCCGAACTCTTCGCAGACGTCTGGCCGGCGCCCAGAACATCGGGCTGACATGCCACGCGAGGTCGCGGACGAACGTGCGCTGCTCAGTGCGCCTTGAACGTTCGGCCGTTGGTGGGTCGGCGCGGCGACCGCTCGCCGCTCGGGCGGCTCGATCTATGTCAGCTGGTCGCTGCATCCCGGCAAGGTCAGAAAGGGCTCGATCGAAGGCCCCGGCTCCTGACAGCCACGCAACCGACGCGCAGTTCTGCACGACGCATGCCTGTATCGCCAACTTCCAGAGCGCGGATGGCTACATCGTGCATTGCGTAGACGGTGAATGGAGTCATTCCGGCGGCCTTCAAGGGGCCTGCTCCTACCACGGCGGCGAGGCCTGGCCAAGTACGGTCCTCAAGTCGGTCGCTCCTTCAGGCTGACCGCGCGCCCCTCGGATCCCCGCTGCTCACCGCATCACATCGCCAAGCCTGGCCTGGCCGCGTTGGTCCTCCGGGCGGGGGTGTCTTCATACCTGCCGCCAGGCTTGAGCGTCAATCGCCCGCACCATGTCCGGGCCCCAGTCTTTGGACTCGATCAGGTGCTCACGCCAGTCGTCGTCCGCGTGGTACTCGGCAATCGGGAGGTCATACCAGCGCGCGTCCAGGTCGGCGGCCGCAACGTCGGTGCAGCTTGACCTTGTCGGGGTTGTGGTCATCGATGCAGTAGTACTGGGCTACGCGGTCGCAGTTTGGCTTATCGCATGGCGCACTCATATCGCTGGCTCCGGCTGCGGTGCGGTGTATCGCTGCGGGTGGCTTTCCGGCACTCGGTCAGCGTTTTCGTTTAGCCAGTTCCGGGCTGCGTCATCTTGCCTGCCGATCAGCTGGGCAAACTCGGCGGCTGTCACGCCCTCCGCAAACTCGCGAAGTGACTCTATGCGCTCGCGGTCCAACGCGCTCAGATCATCGTCGGCTTGCGTGTCGATTATCTGGTACTCCCGGTAATCGTCACTCAGCGCTGCCTCAACACGCCAGCGGGTAGTGGAGGTGCGACCGAACGACGAGAACCGCCGCTTCCGCGACTCATGCCCGCCGACGCGCTCAATCCCGATGTTGTTCTCGGTCGCGCCGACTATCGCCGTGCCGCCACGAAACAGATCCTCAACCGACCCGCGTGACTTGCGAAAGTGAACATCGCCAATTACAGCGATACTGTGCCGCTTTGCTTCATCGCTAAGCGTCTCAAACGCACGAGCCAGTGCGGTTCCGTTCTCATCCTCAATCTGTGCTGCGCGGCTGAGGTTGTCCCAGTAGATCACCTTATGGCCGTCGTCACGCGCCCACCGCACTACCTGCGTAACCTTGTCCTCCCAGACTTCGATCTTCGCGAGGTCGTACGAGAAAGCCACTCCGGCCTTGTCAAGCCCTGCGTAGCTCAGCTTCTCATTGATTGTGTCCTTCGGCTCTTCGGTCACGATCAGCGCGGTGTGCGCTTCCGGCGCTTTGCCTAAGAACGTGTGCTTCGCCGCGCTCGAGCTTACCAAGTAGGTACATACCAAGCGCCCCTTTGCCAACCTTCGGGCGGCCACCGATGATCACGCCCCAGCCCTTGGCGATGACGTTCTCTATCAACCAGTCAGGTGCGGGCGGCGTGGTTCTGCGAAGCTCGGCGGCGGATATCGGTCCGGTTCGCTTGGCCAAGTCTATGGCATCTTCTATTACCGTGCTCATGCTGCAGCCGCCTCCGCAATACGCGCGATGCCCCACTTGTCAATCCCGCTAGCGCTCACACCGCGAGCGGTTGCGACGGTCACTAGTTCGGCGTAGATCGGTGCTTCGCCGTAGCCCGCGTCCGCTAACTGGTATGCGTACCTCACAAGATCCGCACGCCGCACATGCTCGGGAAGCTCCAGAAGCCCGCGCGCTTCACGTGGTACCGGAAACGTTGCGGTCGTGTGCCGCTCGTGCTTGCGATCCGGCAGCCTCAGCAGAGCGACGAAACGGCCGGGCAGCCGTGCCGGTTCGCAGGTAACTATCCACTCTCGGCCGTCCGCTGGTGGCACGATCACGTAGCCGCGGCGAGCCTTGAAGTCAACGCCCGTCCCCAGTAGGCCGGTGTTGTTGTTGCGCAGCGTCTCGGTCGTGCCGTAGCGGTAGAACAAGTGAATGCCGCCGCTCGGCGTGCTCGCGGTCAGTGTGCCGCCGAGCCCCTTAGGGATCGCGCCGCCGTTACGCGGGTCAACGTCAACGACGCAAAGCCCGTCACCGGTCAGTAGTGCCAGGCTAAGCGGTCGGGTGCTCGGTCCACCATTGATCGATGAGCGCACGTGCCTCAGCCTCGCTCGGGACGCGCTCAGCGCGGGGTGTGTCCGCGACCAGCTTGCCCCACTTGACCATGGGCCGCTTGTTGATGCAGGGAACGACGATGCGACCGTGGCTGACCCATTCATGTGCTGCGGTAAGTCTGTCTGTAGCCATTCTGTGCTGCTCCTGCCCATGTGGGCAACTTGGGAGCGCTGGCTACGGTGAGTTTGTGTGGCTAGCGGACTGCGGTCACTGGTTCGGCCTACGGCGCTAGCGGCTACGCGCGATATGTATATGGATGGTGCGCGGGGGCTGGGCGGAGGATTGGCGGGGCACAGTGCCCGCCGCTCCGAATCCATATATCCGCGCCCTTGAAGACTATCAAATAGCCCAGACAACGGCTCGAAACCGAGTGAACCGAGCGACCGAGTTTTATATGTTTCTCGGCTCGGTCGGTTTTAGTTTCTGATCTATGGCGGGGTTATGAAAACCCCGCCTCGGAATCGGAAAAGACCCAGCGGCTAAGAGATTGTTTGGCCGCCTCGGTCGGCTCGGGTACACGCTCACCTGCGGGCCAGACGAGCGCCGCGCCGCATCCTCGACCACGGCGTTTTATTCGAACGGCCACGTCGCCGCGCCCATATCGATCGCAGCCAGTCCCGCTCGTAGCTCGCAGCTGGTGCGCTCGGCTCGGTCTAGCGCCGCGTTCACCGCGGCGCGGAGCGCGTCGTCGCGGCGCTGCGCAGAAGGCACTCGATCACTGACGCTGACGATTGAATGGCCACGCTTTCGCAACTGTCGGATGCCACCGCAAGCAACCGCTCGGCGGTTCTCAGTTGAGCTCAGTTGTGGTGGCTGACGAAGAGTTCCTTACCGTGTCCGACGTCGCAGAGCTACTGCAACTCAACCAGCAAACCGTCCGCAACTGGATTGACGCAGGGACGTTGCCAGCGATAAGGGCGGGACGGCGAGTACGAGTGCGCCGAAGCGACCTCGAGACTGTAATCGGTGCCAGCACGACTATCGAGGATGCAGCTGAACCGCGACCGAGCCGCCTTCCCGCCATTCAGGCTTCGCCTCGGGTTGTCGTCGATGAGGACACGATTCTCGCTATACGCGATCTGGGACGTGCGGCCAACTCGCTGGCAAGGCGCCTGGAAAAGCTCGCCAACGAGTCGGATCCAGCCGTGGACCTGCGACGCCCGTCCTGAGCTTCGACATTGAATCGACAACTGCGTCCGTTGAGACGGGCGCAAGAGAGGAGTTGGGATGAGCACGCGAACGCTCGTAGTCGTTCTAGATCGCGCTCATGGTGGCTATCGCTCTCGCGGGGCGCCAGCTACGCGGTCGGCTACCACTTCGGCCACGACGCGGGATATCAGGATGGCTCCAGCGCGAGCGGATGCAGCCCTAGTTTCGGTGGTGGCTGTGGGTTCTGACCGCAACCAACGGCCGCCATGACCAGCGCCCAACCCTCGACGCGCTAGCTCAGCGCCCGCGTCAAGTCCTCGCGAATCCCCTCAGCGGCTGAGGCATCCTCGTGGCCGTGCTCAATGAGGCTGGCAATTTCAGCCTTGAACACCGCAGCCACGCGGTCGTCAACCTCGCCCGTCCAGCCCTGCCCGACCTTGATTACCCGCACTTCCTCGAACAGCCTGAGGAATATCGCAACCTGCTCGGGCACGGTCTTGGCCTCCAGCTGGTCGAGCGCTGGAATCGGGGAGGCGGCCTGCGCCGCGTCGTTGAACGTCTGCTGAGCGGTGCTCACAGCCTGCTGAGCTTGCTCAAGCGCCACGACGTAGGAGTCGCCCATAGCCGCCCGTAGGCGCGCGTCCGTGGCTAGCTGCTGGTGGTCGTGCTTGGCCGCGTCGAGTGCCTCTTGCGCCTGCTCAAGCGCGGCGGTGTTCGTGGGCGTGGTCAGATCGCGGGCGTACCGTGCTATCTCGTCTAGCAGGTACACGCGCAGCAACTCTTGATTGATCGCGACGTGCCCGTCGCGGCACCGCAGCTGCGGCACCTTCTGGCGGGTAATCGCGCCGATCATCGGGCCGTCGCACTCGTCGCACGTCGCCAGCATCGACAGCGGGTGGCGCTCCCGCGACCGATACCGCTGCGCAGGCTGCGCCTCGCACCGCGCGAACATCGCAGGCGTCGTCAGTGCCGCGTGCTTGATCGGGCTTAGCGCGCCTCCTGAGCGATTCTCGCCCAGGTACGTCCGCGACAGCATCATCCGCCGCGCACTGGCGACGCTCATGCCCAGGAGATCCGCGCCAGCGCGCCAGCCCTGCGACGCCACGAGCTTGAACGCCTGCGTCATCAGCTCGGCATCAGGACCGGGGATCAGCCGCCCGTACTCGGGCGCTTTCTCGTCCTGGTTGCGGTCATGCTGATAGCCGCGCGGGGCTCGCGCGAGGTACTTGCCCTCCTTGAGCGCTTCGGCTTGACCGTCCATCGCCTTTTTACGCGCCTTGCGTTTCTCAGCCTCTTGGAACCGCGCCAGGACTCCACCCGTGAGCCACTGGTCAATTTCCTTGTGGCTGAGGTACTCGGACCCGATCAGCAGCACGCCTCCGCACTTATCAATCCTCGCGACCGCCTCGTCTGACTCGCGCTCCGACCGCGTGAAGCGGTCGTTAGTGCTGAACACAATCGCGTCAATCTCGCCCGCTTCCATGCGCGCGATGTGCTGGCCGAGCGCCCAGTCATCTAGGGGCGTGTCGCCGCCGACGTTCTCGATTTCAATGATCTGCTCAAGCTCGATGCGCTTCGCTTTCGCGTTCTCTTCGATTGTCTTGCGCTGGACCTTCGGCCCTTGCTTGCCAGCATCCTGCGAGTTGCGGATGATGCCAACGCCTATCAGTTGCCGGTCTGTGCTCATGCCTCATCGTCCTCCGCGTCCAGCTGGTCGAAGCTGCGATAGCCGAATTCACAGAACAACACCGACTGATACGCCTCAAGATTGTGACCGCAGATCGCCGACACGACGCGTAGCACGTCATCGCTGACGCCAAGCTCGCTCAGTCGGTCGTACGCACTATCGGGACTCATGGTGCTCCTAACTTCGTAGAGTAACGCTTGTCCCAAGGTGGGCAAAGAAATTGACGAGTCCGGGCGCGGCGCCGATCACCAGAGCTGCTCCGGCCGAGACCAGTGCAGCCATTCGTCCCTTGGCGGCGTAGTGGTGACTGTTGGTGTGGGATGCCACCGCCCACAGGGCGGCGCCGACGAACGCGCCGACGAGCGTGATCGTGAGAGCCCACGCGTCGGCTCCGTTGACGATCTGCTGCAGGACGTTGCTTCCCGGCAGGCCCGCCGGGTTGGGGCTTGCGCTCACGTCTGCGACGTAGATAGGCACGAGACGACTCCGATCTAGTTGAAGCTAATTGAGACCGAAAAACTAGCACCGAGGCTTCTGTTGTGATAGGTTCAGATGTGTCAATTTAGACTCAATTGGAGATTGAGATGACCGACGTCGCCCGTGCAAGGACTGACATGGAGGCGCTCTACGCGGAGCTGCAGCCCCGGCTGGCCCGGATCCTGGCCACAAATCTGGAGGCGCCTGGCTGGCTGATCGAGGATGCTTGCCAGACGGCGTGGGGGTCGCTACTGATCAGCCGTCCCCAGCTGGAGCCGGGAACGGAGATCGGGTGGCTGGCGACCACAGCCACGCGGGTGGCGTTGCGGCTCCTACGACGAGAGCGGCGTTCTGAGCCGATCGGGGAAGCGGTCGAGCCGACACGCCTCGACGATTACCGCCAGCTGGCACCGGGCCCCGAGCACACGCTCGAGATGCGCGAGCGCATCGCCGAGGTGCGCCAGCTCCCGGTTCGTCAGGCGCGGATGGTGCTGCTGCACGGTTTCGGGTATGAGTACGAGGAGATCGCCGCCACCACCGGCGACACCCGGCGGACGGTTCAGCGTCAGCTGACGCGCGCGCGCCAGCGGCTGGCGAAGTTCGCGGATGAGGGGTGAGTGAGTCTTGCCGAGCACCCAGGTGCAGTGGATCAGGTTCCTCGTGCGCAATGGTTGGAGACAGGAGACCGGTGGCAAGCATCAGGTCAAGATGACCAAAGCGGGCGAACGCCCGGTGACACTCCCCGACAACCACCGGAGGGCATACTCCAGAGGCTTCGAGGCGCAACTGCGACGTGAAACCGGGCTGGACGGCAGAGCGCGTCCCAGCGGTGCCCAACCTCGACTCCGGCGTGAGGCCGGGCTGGAACGTTGACCGGCAACCTAAGGATGAATCAGTGATGACGCAGAAGGTCCACGTCAAGGTTCGCTTCGAGGATCAGGCCTTCTGGGCCACCGTCGACGAGTATCCGGGCGTGTTCGCCACCGGCGACTCGATCGATGAGCTACGCGAAAGCCTCGAGGAGGGCCTATCGCTGGTCGTTGCTCAAACCGGCCCCCAAGAGCAGCGGGTCAGGCTGTCGCCGCTCGCCGCGGAGCCGTTCGACACGATCGCCACCGCCAAACTCACCATCGCCTGACCGGCAGGTGATGCATGTTCTGTGCGGAATTCCGCACTAGACGTGCATCGCTCCCGGCTGGGCTGACGAAGGAGCGCGACTAGCGCGCCTTGCCGCGCTTGCGCCGCTTGCGCTCGGCCGGCTTCAGCTTGCGCGGCTTGTGCGGGGTCTTGGACCCGGAGTGAGCTCGCCCACCGTAGACGGTGTCGTCGGAGGCGTGGTGTGCCAGTTCGGCCGCGTGACGGCGTGAGTCGCGCCAGACCCAGAAGGCGATGCCGCACAGCAGTAGGACGGCCACCGCTCCGATCAGGATCGCGTCGAGGCCAGAGAGGCCGCCGCTGCTCGAGGTGGTCGTGACCGGGGCCACGGTCGTCGTCTGGGGGGTGGAGGCCGCCTGTTGGGCGTTCGAGAGGTCGAGCGTCGGGCTCGCGACCCCGCTTCCCGCGGCCAGCGCCGCCGGCGTCAGCCCGGCCGCGATCGCGCCGTATCCGAGGAGTGACGAGATCAGGAGTGTGAGCGCTAGCAGTCGGCGCATGGCCTACGGATATCAGAGATCGGGTACGCGACGCTAGGAGTCCAGCGGATTGTTCATCGCCGGCGGCTCGGGGTCGTTCGCGTACGGGTTCTCGTTGTCGTGGATTTCTTCGTGGTAGACGCTCTCGACATTGACCTGCCAGATGTCGTGGTGCGTGCCGAGCGTGATGTTGTCGACGGCCCGCATCGCGGTCAGCATCGAGTGATCGGAGTTGTTGTACCGGTGCAGCCCGTTACGGCCGACCTGCGCCAGGTTGGTCATCTCCCGCTTCAGCCAGGCCCGGATCGTGGCCACACGCTCGGCGTACTTCTCGTCGTAGATCGGATAGGCCTTGTGAACGCGGGCGACGAAGCCGAACTTGACGTTGGCGGCCTTCGCGAGGTTGAGCTTCTCGATCTCCTGGCCCGCCATCTTCACGAGGTCTCATCGTCCATGTTCCAGAGCGCGTCGCCCTCGAAGCAGAAGTACTCCATGCCGATCGAGGCGTCCTTCTCGTTGGGCACCATCCACGGGCTCCAGGACTTGAAGTTCTGGATCCGCAGCACGGTGCACGCCGGGCTGATGGATGTAGATCCAGTTGTCCGGGAAGAGGTCGTCGCCCTCGATCACGAGCAGCACCGTCAGGAACTCTCGGTAACGCAGGCCGCGGGCGGCGTCACGGACCTCGACCGGCGCCTCCGGGTCGGCGATCCCGACCGTGGTCCGCAGCGGCAGCGAGGAGATCACATGCGAGGGGGTCAGCGACCTCCCCGCCGGCGTGCACCTCGGTGACGCGGCCCTGGCCGTCGGTCACGAGCTTGGTGACCGGAGCGTTCATGCGGATCTCGCCGCCGCGCTCGCGGATGTCCTTCGCCATCTGCTCCCACATCTGCCCGGGGCCGAAGCGCGGGTAGTTGAACTCCGAGATCAGCGACTTGATCTTGTTGCCCTTGTTGCCGAAGAAGGCGGCCTTCGCGGCGCTGAAGAAGGACAGGCCCTTGATCCGCTGCGCAGCCCATTCGGCGCGGATCTCATCGGTCGGGACGCCCCACAGCTTCTCCGTGTAGGTCTTGAAGAAGTGGTTGAAGAGCCGCTTGCCGAAGCGGTTGGAGACCCACTCCTCGAACGTGTCCTCACGGCCCTTGGGCTTGGCCTGTGCCCACAGGTAGGAGCCCATGCACAGCGACAGCTCCCACAGCCCCAGCTTCTTGATCACGTCCATGCCCTCGAGCGGGTACTCGAGGAACTTGTCGTTCCAGTAGATCCGGCTCTGACGCGGACGCTTGAGGAACTCCTCCTTCATGATCTCGTGCCAGAGGTCGTCGACCTCCTTCACCTTCGTGAAGAAGCGATGGCCGCCAAGATCGAAGCGGTATCCGTCTCGGACCTCGGTGCGGGCGATGCCACCGAGCATGTCGGTCGCCTCCAGAATCACGACCGGCTTGCCCTGCTTCGCCAGCTGGTAGCCGGCCGTCAGTCCCGCAGGTCCGCCGCCGAGCACGACGACCGGCGTCTGCGAAGTGATGTCGGCGCCAGGCGTCGGCGCTGCGGCCGGAGCCGCGGTAACTGAGTTTTCAGGCACGTATCTAGACCTACTTCTTGACGTAGAGAATGGCGGAGTTCGCGACGCAGCAGGCGCCACGGTAGTTGTGGGGGGCCCACGCCTCCATCTTGAGCTGCTTGTCGTCCTGGAGGATCGTGCCCCACATGCGCTGAGCGGGTGCGGATCAACGACGTCCAGGGCGCCTTCCAGCCGATCACGCCCTCGGTCAGCGGCCGGATGTACAGCACCTGCTGGCCGGCCTTCAGGTTTTTCAGCATCGGCGTCAGGACCTTCGTCGGCTGCGCGGCGCGGAAGCGCGGCATGGCGTTGATCCAGTTCACGTAGGACGCATCCTTGACCGGTCCGATCGTGCTGGAGAACCTGAGGCCGCCTGGTAGGTAGTAGTAGGCGAGCGGAGTCTGCTCGGGCTGGCCGACGATCACAAGGTCTCCCGTGTGCATCAGCGGCCCCATTTCGCCGCCGATGTCCTGCATGTCGCTCTTGTGTGTGGGCGCGTAGGTTCCCGGTCGCGCGAGGAAAACCAGCGATACCACCAGCGTCAGCGCGCCGACCAGGCCGGCTCGGGCCATCCCGATGGCCGTGAACATCATGATCGCCGGCATGATCGGGGCGAAGTACCGCGGGTTCCACGCCGGCGTGATCTGCGATGCGACCCAGCCGAACAGGAGCGTGAAGAACACGAGCATGAAAAGGATCAGGGCGATCTTGGCCGGGGTGCTGGCGCGCTGCGCCTTCGTGAACAGGCCTGCATAGCCGACGGCCGCGCCGATCAACAGGATCGCGGCCACGGTGGAGCCGCCGTACACGCTCTGGGCGATCTGAACCGGCGCGCCGAAGCGCGGCGAGGTGTTCCAGGGGGCTGCGGTGTGCAGCGACTGGAAGATGAAGTTGGGAACCCACGGAGCGAACAGGACCGCGGCGCCGATGTAGGCGTAGAGCGCGTCGCTGATCAGGTTCTCGCGAATCTCCTGACCGCTGATGCGGTACAGGACGACGAGCGACAGGGCCGAACCGGCGCCGAAGAACAGCGCCCAGTTGTGGGTGTAGAGCATCGCCGCCAGCGACAGCGAGAAGAGGATCACGTAACGCCGTTCGCGGAACACGAAACCACGGACGAAGCCGATCGTCGCGAGCAGCCCAAGGAGCGTCATCAGCGCATACATGCGCGTCTCCTGGCTGTAGTAGTCCAGGAACGCGCTCAACGCCATCAGCGTCGCCGTCATCAGGCCGGCGCGCTTGCCGGCGATCCTGAGGGCACCCCAGTAGCCGATCGGGATGGTCAGGACGGCGAAGATCTCGGACAGCCAGTGCGTCGCCGCCGAGCTGTTGCCGGTGAGCAGCATCCAGAAGTGCAACAGCAGGTAGAACAGCGGCGGCGACCCATCCTGGCGCAGGATGCCCGGGATCGCTGAGAGATGGTGCGAGGAGATCCCGACCGTGATCGCCTCGTCCATCCAGAACTGCTGGCCGACCGCGCGCGTGCGGATGAAGAGCGAGACAACGACGAGGATGAAGAGGATCAGCGTGACGCGCGCCCACTCAGGCAGGTCCCTGATGAACCCGGGCAGCGGGAAGGAGAAATCGCGGATGTAGCCCGGATCCTTCGCGTCTGCGACGACGCCCGTGTCGCTGGTGGTGGTCGTGGCCATGCTCGGAGACCTCAGCCCTTGACGCCGATCGACGCGCAGGCCTCGACCTTGGTCAGCAGCTTATGAGCGGCCTGGTTCGGGTACACGAGCAGACTGCCGATCACCTCGGCGGCCGATTCCTGGCCCATGATCTGCAGGCCCTGGCTGATGCCGGCCGTGGGATAGAAGATGATCGTTGGTCCCTGCATGCCCGAGCCGACATGGATCGCAGGCAGGTGCTGGACGCCATCGGCGTAGTACTCGCGATAGGGCAGCTTGTCGCCCTTCAGGCACTTGACCTGCGGAGTCCGGGGATCGTCCGTGAGACCGTAGAAGCCGGCATGTTTACTGAGATGAGCGGTGCCTGCTTCGGGCTTCGTTGGGATGCCGCAGGCGCTGATCAGAAGCGCCATCAGTCCGCAGATCACCGCGACCTTCGCGAGGGACATATGCGAGGCAGGGTAGTCGATCGGTCGCGGCCTGGGCGGGCGGAGGTGTGGCATCTGATCAAGGATTAGGACGGCTTTAACGGGTGCGGAGGCCGGATCAGGTCTTGCTGTACGGAGCGCAGTCCATGTACATGGTCACGGGATACCTGCGCAGCACCCGATAGTGCGATCCGCCCCGCTCCCACGCGGCCATGACCGCCGGCGTCGGATATAGCGGAGCGCCGCTCGTGGCGGAGTTCTGGAACACGACGTTGGGGCCGAGCTTCACCTTGGGAACCCGGGTCTTGTCCCCGCTGGCCTGGATCCACCTGATCGGCACGCCGAGGTACCAGGCCACCATCGTCACCTGGTAGTTCTCCGCCATCACGCTGCCGCACGCCATAACCCGCTTGGCGCCGCCCGCTTCGGCGATCAGCGAGGAGACCCCCTCGCGCAGCTGCGCCTGGTAGCGGACGTCGTAGCGGATCGATTGGATCGTCAGCATGCGGTGGGTGAACCACGTGGGGACGAACAAATAGACGGCGAGCATCACCACCGTGCCGGCTGTGGCCCGCTGGCCCCAGCCGGCTCCCCACCGGGGTAGCCACCCACGTTGGGCCGCGATGCCGAGCAACCGGGCGATTCCGACGCAGGCCCAGCCGTAGGCGGAAGCGCCGCCGATGTACACCAGCATCACGCCGAGGATCGCGTAACGGGGGTTGCCCGCGAACCCGGCCTGGGTCTCGATCGAGATCAGCACCCACCAGAGGAAGCCGGCGGTCGAAGCCAGCGCGGCGGCGACGGCTGCGCCGTGATCTCGTATTGAGTTCCACCAGCCACCGAGGCGCCCGCGTGCGCGCGCGACCAGGTAGACGGTCACCGCCATCTGGATCAGCGCGGCGAATTCGACGCGCTCGAGGACCAGCGGCCAGACCTTCTGCGACATCTCGGTCCACAGCGGGAATGAGCTGAAGATCGCGCTCGAGTGGGAGTGGTTGTGCAGCGCGTGCGATCCGAGGCCGGTGACGCTGCCGCCGCCGAGCTTCTGGGGTACGACCCACAGCAGCAGCATCAGCACGCCGAGTCCGACCACCAGCGGTATCGCGCGGCGGTCCCGCCACATCAGCCAGAGCCCATACGGGCCCCATATGACCCAGAACTCAGGCCGGTCGAGCGAGGGGAGGAGCCCGAGTGCGAAAGCCTGGCGGTGGTGGCCGTCCCAGGCGCGCTCGACCGCTATCAGGGTGGCCGCGACCATCACTCCCTCGGAGTAGCCGAGCAGCATGTTGCCGGGGAAGGAGTTAGTGAAGGTCGTGCCGACCAGGGCGATCCCCCCGGCCAGCAGCGATGGCGCGATCGTCGCCAGTCGCCCACCGAGGCCGAGCGCCGTGAACCAGCCGTCCTCGCGTCCGCGGAGTGTGAGTGCCCAGGTGATCCGGATCGCCAACTTGGCGGTCAACAGGACACTGAGGACCGCGCCCGCGCGAGCGATCAAGAGCCAGAGGTTCGGCTGGGCGGAGCCGAACAGCGCGAGCACGGTCGTGAAGATCACCGGCAGCGGCTTCCAGCTCGAGCCGCCCGCGATGTGCAGCGACCCGTGGAGGATCTCGTGGCCCCAGACGAGCCACGACCACGGGTCGTAGCTCGGCGTCGAGGGGTACAGCAGCGAGAACGCCGCCAACGCGAGCGCGAACAGCGTCAGCCAGATGTAGAAGCGGCCGCCGCGAAACGGGGACAGATCGATCGCCGGCGTCCGGGGATGGGTGACTGCGGTCATGCTGGAGTGATGTTTTAGACGGTTTCGCGCCAGGCGCGCAGCAATGTGGCTGCGAGTGGATGCTGCAGCGCCAGGCGGCGGATGTGGTGCAAGACTAGAGCGGCGTCGTGTACGCGCCGTTGATGCCGCCGTCGACCAGCAGCGAGGACGCGGTCATGAACGAGGAGTCGTCGCTGGCGAGGAACAGCACCGCCTTGGCGATCTCGTCGGGCTCGCCGAAGCGGCCCATCGGCACGTGCACCAGCCGGCGCGCCGCCCGCTCGGGGTCCTTGGCGAACAACTCCATCAGCAGCGGTGTGCTGACCGGTCCGGGGCAGATCGCGTTGACGCGGACGCCGCTGCTTGGCGAACTCGACGCCCAGCTCGCGGGACATCGCCAGCACGCCGCCCTTGGAAGCGGTGTAGGAGATCTGCGAGGTCGCGGCGCCCATCACAGCCACGAACGAGGCGGTGTTGATCACCGAGCCCCCGCCGGTCTCGAGCAGGTGCGGGATCCCGTACTTGCAGCACAGAAAGACGCTCTTGAGGTTGGCGTCCTGCACCCGCTGCCAGGCGTCGAGGCCGGTGACGAGCACCGAGTCGTCGTCGGTCGGCGAGATTCCAGCGTTGTTGAACAGGACGTCGACCTGACCGAACTTCTCGCGTGTGGCTCGATACATCTCGATCACGGCGTCCTCGTCGGTGAGGTCGACCTGGAGGGAGAGCTCGCCGACCTGGTGCTCGACGAGGTCGACGCCGACGACGTGGGCGCCCTCAGCCGCGAATAGCTCGGCGGTGGCAAGGCCGATGCCGCCGGCGGCTCCGGTGATGACTGCGACTTTGTCTTGTAGGCGGTTCATGTGGTTGCGTAGTAGATGGTCTTCGTTTCGGTGTAGGCGTCGGTTGCGTGAGGCCCGAGCTCGCGGCCGTAGCCGGACTGCTTGAAGCCGCCGAATGGCGTGCGAAACGCGCACCGACGAGTTGGAGTTGATCGACAGCACGCCGGTCTCGACCGCGCGCGCGACGCGCAGTGCGCGTCCGCCGTCGCGGGTCCAGATGGAACCAGATAGGCCGTAGATCGTGTCGTTGGCGAGCCGCACGGCCTCCTCCTCGTCGCGGAACGGGATCACCGCGACGACGGGCCCGAAGATCTCCTCGCGCACTGCGGGCGACTTCGGGTCGACGGGCGCGAGCACGGTCGGCGGGAACCAGAAGCCGGGACCGTCCGGCGCGGTTCCCCGGAATGCAACCGACGTGCCCGCGGCCGACGAACGAGGCGACTCGGTCGCGCTGCCTGGCGGAGATCAGCGGCCCCATCTCGGAGGCCGGGTCGAGCGGATCGCCGACCTTGAACGTCTCGACGTGCGGTCGCAGCAGATCGAGGAATCGGTCGACGACCGATGCCTCGACCAGCAACCGCGAGCGCGCGCAGCAGTCCTGGCCGGCGTTGTCAAAGACGGCCCACGGCGCGGCTGCGGCCGCCTTCTCCAGGTCGGCATCGGCGAAGATGATGTTGGCCGACTTGCCGCCGAGCTCGAGCGTCACGCGCTTGATCGTCTGGGCGGCGCTTGCGGCGATCTGCCGGCCGACCGCGGTCGAGCCGGTGAACGCGATCTTCGCGACGTCCGGGTGCTCCACCAGCCGCGCGCCCGCCACCGGTCCGAGACCGGCGACGACGTTGACGACGCCCGGAGCGATCCCGGCCTCGAGCACCAGCTGCTCGAAGCGCAGCGCCGTCAGCGGCGTCAGCTCCGCCGGCTTCAGCACGACCGTGTTGCCGGCCGCCAGGGCCGGCCCGAGCTTCCAGGCGGCGATCGTCAGCGGGAAGTTCCACGGCACGATCAGGCCGACGACGCCGAGCGGCTCGCCGAACGTGAACGCCTGCCCGCCGGCGACCGGGATCGTGTCGCCCATCAGCCGTTCGGGCGCGCCGGCGTAATAGCGGAACGTGTCGACGACCATGCCCATCTCGCCGCGCGCCGAGGCCAGCGGCTTGCCGGCGTTGCGCGCCTCGAGCAGCGCCAGCTCGTCGAGGTGCTCCTCGATCTTGTCGGCGAGCGCGCGCAGCTGCGCGGCACGCGCGCCCGGTGCCAGCCCGCGCCACGCTGGAAGCGCGGCGCGGGCGCGTCCACCGCCTCATCGACTGCTTCGACCCCGGCAGCTGGGGACCTGCTCGAGCACCGCCTCGGTGGCGGGCTCGAGCACCGTCAGCACTTCTGTCATGTGACCTTTCTTCTGTTACGGGCTGGGAGCGATCACGGCGAGGCCGGTCCCGGTGCGATCTCCGCGAGACCCGTCGAGCTCGTGGAACACGTTGTCATCGACGTGCGCACCGGGCCGGTGAACGTCTTGCGAGCCGACACCAGGTACCAGATCGTCACGATGGCCATCACGCCGATCGTCACCAGCGGCGCGTAGTTCACCGAGCCCCAGCTGAAGCCGGGCTTGAAGTACACGCCGGCGGGGGAGGTCGGCAGGCAGAAGATGATCACGCAGAGGCCCGACCCAGACGATCGCGATCAGGTTCACCCACTTGTACTTGCCACCGAGCGTCCACGGTCCCGGCTGGAACGCATCGCCCATCCGCCAGCGCAGGAAGATCGGGATCGTGTAGGCGATGTAGAGCCCGATCACGGAGATCGACGTGACCGCGAAGAACGCAACCGGGTAGCCGGCGCTGTTCGGGAAGAAGGCGGGGATCGTGACGAGCGGCCGCCATCACGCACACGAACAGCACCGCCCAGGTCGGGGTCCTGTTCGCGCCGAGCCGCCGCCACAGGTTGTGGCCGGGGACCGCACCGTCGCGGGAGAACGCGAACGTCATCCGCGAGGCGCTGGTCACGCACGCCATGCCGCAGAACAGCTGGCCGACGGTCGAGATCAGGAGCACGAGCTTGGCGGCGGTGCGCGCTGCAGCGCCGTGGTGAGGATCGCGATCGCCGGGAAGCCTGCCGCGCTGATCGTGTTGAGGTGGACCTCTGCGACCGCGAACGTCAGCGCCAGCAGCAGGATCCAGCCGATCACGGCCGAGTAGAAGACCGAGCGCCAGACGCCCTTCGGGCGCCGACATCGCGGCGTCGTTCGTCTCCTCGGAGACGTGGGCCGAGGCGTCGTAGCCGGTGATCGTGTACATCGTCAGCAGGAAGCCGAGCGGCAGCATGTAGAACCAGTACATGTGGTGGCTGAAGCCGCCGTAGCGCGCGCTGTGCCGAACACGTACGAGAAGCTCGCGTGATGGCTCGGGGCGACGACCAGGATGATCACGATCACGGCCACGCCGACGACGTGCCACCAGACCGAGACGCCGTTGAACAGCGACACCAGGTGGCTGGAGAAGACGTTGATCAGCCCGTGGGCGATCAGGATGATCAGGAACAGCAGCGAACACCACGTGCGCGTTGTAGTGGACGTTGGTCGACGGCGAAGTTGAAGATGAAGTTCGACGCTGTACAGGCTCAGCAGCGCCTGCAGGAAGCTCGCCGCGGCGTAGTCGACCGAGGCGACGCACGGCGACCAGGCCGATCAGGTTGAACCAGCCGGTGAACCAGCCCCAGCCGGGGCCGCCGAGCTTCGACGCCCAGTAGTAGATGCCGCCCGCGGTCGGCATCGCCGAGGCCAGCTCCGCCATCGAGAAGGCGACGCAGAGGATCAGGCAGCAGATCACCGGCCAGCCGATCGAGATCGCGACCGGGCCACCGTTGAGGAACGCCTGGCCGTAGCTGGTGAAGCAGCCGGCCAGCACCGAGATGATCGAGAACGAGATCGCGAAGTTGGAGAACGAGCTCCAGCCGCGCTTCAGCTCCTGCTTGTAGCCAAGCTCGGCTAGTCGCTGTTCGTCGGCGGACAGCGCCTCGGTCGTCATGCTGCTCCCCTCATGTCGCCCATGGTTGGCCCTTATCCTCCGCTAAAGGATTGGTAGTCGGCCCTTAGCGCCGCGATCCTGACTCATCGCGGCCCGCGCAAGTCAAGAGCGCTTAGTGCAATTTCATACATTTGGACGGCGCGGCTCGCACCGCTGCTGGCCCGCTGGCCAGCAGTCATCGCCGGTAGCGGACCGATCAGGCCGCGCGGCAGCAGCCCGGCGAGGACGTGCTCGGTGCCGCGCAGGTGCTCGGCCATCTCGCGCGCGGTCGCGCCCTCGTCGCCGCTCGACGACTGCCGCCAGGATCCGGCGGTGCTGGACGTTCGACGAGGCCAGCACCTCGGCCGGGTGCGCGATCAGCGCGATCAGCCGCGTGGCGTTGCCCTGCACCTCGGTTGCCACCGTGATCAGGCGCGTCGTTGCCGGTCGTCTCGGCCAGCCCGACGTGGAAGCGCACGTCGAGCTGGCGGTAGGTGCCGAAGTCGTCGAGCGAGCGCTGTCCATCGCCGTCGAGCAGCTCGCCGAGCGCGTCGCAGCGCCGCAGGCCGTGCGCGCCGGCAGGCGAGCACGGCGACCCGACCTCAGCCGCGATGCGGTGGTCCCACATCGCGCGCCAGCGGTCGAGCACGTCGTCGGTCGGCGGCGGCGCCGGCGGCAGCTCGGTCGGACGACGAAGGTGCCGCCTCCGCGCCCGCGCGTCGCGCGCAGGTGGCCGCTCTGACCGAGCGCGACCAGCGCCTGGCGCAGCGTCGAGCGCGCGATCCCGAGCTTCGCGCAGAGCTCGCGCTCGGCCGGCAGCCGCGTGCCCGGCGGCAGCAGCCCGAGCCGGATCGCGGTGCCGAGCCGGTCGACGGCCTCCTCGAAGGCGGTCTGCGACCGCACCGGCGCGAAGACCGTGTCGAGCGACGCCGCCGCATCCAACGAGCCTGCTGGCTCGCTCGTCGTGCGGTTGTCGCTCACCGAGCTCACAGCCGCTCGAAGCCCCGAACGCGCTCCCAGTCGGTCACGGCCGCCTCGAAGGCCGCCAGCTCGACGTCGGCGGCGTTGAGGTAGTGCGCGACGACCTCCTCGCCGAACGCGCTCCGCGCCACGTCGCTGCTCGGCGAACAGCTCGCGAGCGTCGCGCAGCGTCGATGGGCAGCCGCGGCCTGTCGGTCGCCTCGTAGGCGTTGCCCTCGAACGCCGGCTCGAGCTCGAGGCCCCGCTCGACGCCCTCGAGCCCGGCGGCGATCAGCGCCGCCAGCGCGATGTAGGGGTTGAGGTCGGCGCCGCCGGAGCGGTTCTCGAAGCGCAGCGCCGGCGCCGTGGCCGACGACGCGCAGCGCGCAGGTGCGGTTGTCGTGGCCCCAGGCGACGGTCGTCGGCGCGAACGAGCCGACGGCGAAGCGCTTGTAGGAGTTGATGTTCGGCGCCAGCAGCAGCGTCAGCTCGCGCGCGTAGGCGAGCTGCCCGGCGAGGAACGAGTCGAACATCGCCCGGTCGCGGTGGAACAGCGGCCCCTCGGCGTCGGCGATCGAGAAGTGGATGTGGCACGAGTTGCCCTCGCGCTCGTTGTACTTCGCCATGAAGCTGATCGACATGCCCTCCTGGGCGGCGATCTCCTTGGCGCCGTTCTTGTAGATCACGTGGTCGTCGGCGCAGCGCAGCGCGTCGGCGTAGCGGAAGTTGATCTCGTGCTGGCCGAAGTTGCACTCGCCCTTGGAGTTCTCGACCTGCAGCTCGGCGGCGGTCATCGAGTTGCGGATCCGGCGGATCAGCGGCTCGACGCGCGAGGTGCCGAGCAGCGAGTAGTCGACGTTGTAGGCGTTGGCCGGGCTCGAGGTCGCGGTAGCCCTTGCTTCCACGGCCTCCTCGTAGCTGTCGCGGAACACGAGGAACTCGAGCTCGGTCGAGGCGTTCGCGGTCCAGCCGCGCTCGGCCAGCCGCGCGAGCTGCGCGCGCAGGATCTGGCGCGGCGAGGCGACGACGTCGCTGCCGTCGGCCCAGGCGAGGTCGGCCAGGCAGATCGCGGTCCCGACCTCCCACGGCATCAGCCGCAGCGTCGTCGAGGTCCGGGCGCATCACGAAGTCGCCGTAGCCCTTCTCCCATGAGGACATCGCGTAGCCGTCGACGGTGTTCATCTCGACGTCGACGGCGAGCAGGTAGTTGCAGCCCTCGGCGCCGTGTCCGAGCACCTCGTCGAGGAAGTAGCGGGCCGTCAGGCGCTTGCCCTGGAGCCGGCCCTGCATGTCGGTGAGGGCCAGCACGACGGTCTCGATCTCGCCCGCGTCGACTCCTGCTCTCAGTGCCTCGAGCTCCACGCCGCTACCTTCCCCTTGACGAATGCGTCACACGACTGTGTGATGCGCAGCATGAAGGTATATGAGCCGGGCCTTATACGCCAACGCCCAGCTGCCGCGTGGCCGAGCTGAACGACCTGGTCGCCGCGCTCGAGCGCCGTGCTCGGGCCGGCCGCGGCCGCACCGGTGCCGCTCAGCGGCGGCATCACCAACCGCAACTACCGGCTGCGGCTTCGGCGGGCGCGACTGCGTGCTGCGGCTTCCGGGCGAGGACACCGAGCTGCTCGGGATCGACCGCGCTGCCGAGCGGCTCGCGGCCGAGCGGGCCGCGAGCCTGGGCATCGGCCCGGAGCTGCTCTACGCCGACGGCGACTGCGCTGGTGACCGCGTTCGTGCCCGGCGCGCCGGTCGACCCCGACGCAGCTGCGGGCCGACCCGGGGCCGGTCGCGCGGGCGCTGCGCGCCTTCCATGACAGCGGTGTCGAGCTGCCGGCGCGCTTCTGGATCCCGGATCTGCTGCGGGTCTACGCGGAGACCGTTCGCGACGCGCGGCAGCTCGCTGCCGAGGGCGTATCGAGCGGGCGCAGGCGCTGGTCGACCGGATCGCGCCGGCGCTGCCGCTCGATCGACCCGGTGCCGTGCCACGACGACCTGCTTGCCGGCAACCTGATCCAGACCGACGAGCGCGATCCTGCTGGTCGACTGGGAGTACGCCGGCATCGGGCACCGCTACTTCGACCTCGGCAACCTCGCCGTCAACAACGACTTCGACGAGGCCGCCGAGGAGCGGCTGCTGGAGGCCTACTTCGGCGAGCCGGTCAGCGCTCGGCAGGCTCGCCGCCGCCTGCGCTCTGTTCCGGCTCGTCTCCGACGCGCGCGAGGCCGCCTGGGGCGTCGTGCAGGGCTGATCTCGACGCTCGACTTCGACTTCGCCGCGTACGCGGACGAACACTTCGAGCGGCTCGAACGGGCCGCCGCCGACCCCCGACCTGGAGGATTACTTGAATGCCGCGACCCCGTGAACTGCCGGACCGCGCCAGGATCGTGATCATCGGCGGCGGTGTCGGCGGCACCTCGATCGCCTACCACCTCGCGCAGCTCGGGCGAGCGCGACGTGATCCTGCTCGACCGCAACGAGCTGACCAGCGGCTCGACCTTCCACTCGGCCGGGCTCGTCGGCCAGCTGCGCGGCAGCGTCTCGCTGACGCGGATGATGATGGACTCGGTCGCGCTCTACCGGACGCTCGACTGCGGCTGGGTCGAGTGCGGCGGCATCCGCCTGGCCTGCACGCCCGAGCGCGAGCAGGAGGTGCTCCGGCAGGTCGCGTGGGCGCGCACGTTCGGGCTGCCGCTCGAGCTGATCTCGGGCCGACGAGGCGCAGCGAGCTGTTCCCGCTGATGGTCACCGACGGCGTGCGCTGTGCCTCCTACCTGCCGACCGACGGCTACCTCGACCCCTCGCAGCTCACCTACGCGCTGGCCGAGGGCGCGCGCGAGGGCGGCGTTCAGATCTTCACGCACACGCGCGTGACCGGGATCGAGGTCGGTCGACGGGCGCGTGCGCGGCGTGTCAGACCGAGTGGGGGCCGGATCGAGGCCGAGGTCGTCGTCAACGCCGGCGGCATGTACGCGGCTGAGATCGGGCGCCTGGCCGGGCGTGCGCGTGCCGATCATCCCGTTCGCGCACGAGTACCTGGTGACGCAGCCGTTCCGCGAGCGCGAGCGCGACGCCGACGGTGAGATCGTGCACCTGCCGACGCTGCGCGACCCCGACCTGCTGATCTACTTCCGCGAGGAGGGCGCCGGCCTGGTGATGGGCGGCTACGAGCGCCACAGCGCGCCGTGGTCGCTCGACGGCGCAGCTGATCGACCGGATCCCGCCGGACTTCAACGGCCGCCTGCTCGAGGAGGACTGGCCGCGGTTCGAGGAGATCGCCGAGAACTCGCGCCAGCGCGTGCCGCTGATGGAGGACGTCAAGGTCACGCGGCTGATCAACGGGCCCGAGGCGTTCACGCCGGACAACGAGTTCTGCCTCGGCGAGAGCGACGTCCGCGGCTTCTTCGTCGCCGCCGGGCTTCTGCGCGCACGGGCTGGCCGGCGCCGGCGGGATGGGCAAGCTGATGGCCGAGTGGATCGTCGCCGGCGAGCCGGGCCTCGACGTCTGGGAGATGGACATCCGCCGCTTCGGTCCGCAGTACCGCTCGCCGAGCTACACGCTGAAGCGCACCAAGGAGGTCTACGAGACCTACTACGACATCCGCTACCCGGGCCACGAGCGCCAGGCCGGACGGCCGCTGCGGCTGCCGCCGCGCGTACCAGTGGCACGCCGAGCACGGCGCCGCGTTCGGCGAGAAGTCGGGCTGGGAGCGGGTCAACTGGTATGAGTCGAACGACGCCGCGGGCGATGCCGAGCTGCGCCCGCGCGGCTGGGCCGGGATGCACTGGTCGCCGGCGATCGGCGCCGAGGCGCTCGGCACGCGCGAGCGCGCCGGCCTGTTCGACGAGTCGTCGTTCAGCAAGCTCGAGCTCGCCGGCCCGGGCGCGGCCGAGCTGCTCGAGCGGCTCTGCGACAACCGCGTCGCGCGCGAGGTCGGCCAGATCACCTACACGCAGATGCTGAACCGCCACGGCGGGATCGAGTGCGACTTCACCGTCGCGCGCGTCGCCGAGCGAGCTGTTCCAGATCGTCACCGGCACCGCCTTCGGCCAGCACGACGCCGCCTGGATCCGCCGGCACCTGCCGGACGACGGCTCGGTGACGCTCAGCGACGTGACCTCGCGCTGGGCGTGCTTCGGGCTGTGGGGGCCGCGGGCCCGCGACGTGCTCGCGCCGCTGACGCCCGACCCGCTCGACTTCGGCTACATGCGCATGCGCGAGCTGACCGTCGGCGACGTGCCCGTGCGGGCGCTGCGCGTGACCTACGTCGGCGAGTTCGGCTGGGAGCTCTACTGCCCGAGCGAGTACGGCCTCGGGCTGTGGCGGACGCTGTGGGAGTCGGGCGAGCCGGTCGGGCTGGTCGCCGGCGGCTACCGCGCGATCGACTCGCTGCGGCTCGAGAAGGGCTACCGCGCCTGGGCCGCCGACATCACCCCCGACGACAGCCCGTATGAGGCCGGGCTCGATTTCTGCGTCGCCGCCGACAAGGACTTCAACGGCTCCGAGGCGCTCGAGGAGCGGCCGGTCGCGCGGCGGCTGCGCTGCATCACGCTCGCGGATCCGCGCTCGGTGGCGCTCGGCAACGAGCCGGTGCGGGTCGGTGGTGAGGTCGTCGGCCGCGTGACCAGCGGCGGCTACGGCTACGCGGTGGAGCGCTCGATCGCCTACGCCTACCTGCCGCCGGAGGTCGATGTCGGTGCCGCCGTCGAGATCGACATCTTCGGCGAGTGGGTCGGGGGCGAGGTCGCGCCGAGCCGCTGTACGACCCTGCGGGTGACAAACTGCGGCGCTGATGAGTCACGCGCCCGCCTCCGTTCTCTCTGACGGAACGATCCTCGAGCTTGTCCAGGAGGGGCGCATCAGGGTCGAGCCCTGGGATCCGAAGATGGTGCAGCCGGCCAGCATCGACCTGCGGCTCGGGGATTCGTTCCGCGTCTTCCACAACCACCGCGCCACGGCGATCGACCTGCGCGACCCGCCGGCGAACCTGACCGAGGAGGTCGTGGTGCCGCCCGGTGAGCCGTTCGTGATCCATCCCGGCGAGTTCTGCCTCGGCCGCACGCTCGAGTGGGTCAGATCCCCGATGACATCGTCGCGCGGATCGAGGGCAAGTCGAGCCTCGGTCGGCTCGGACTGATCGTCCACGCGACGGCGGGCTTCTGCGACCCCGGCTTCGAGGGGACACTCACGCTCGAGCTCAACAACCTGACGCGTGTCCCGATCCGGCTGTACCCGGACCTCCCGATCGCGCAACTGTCGTTCATGACGCTGGACGAGCCGGCGCTGAAGCCGTACGGGAGCCCCGGCCTGGGTAGTCATTACCAGGGGCAGCGGGCCGCGACGGAGAGCCGTTATGAGGGAGGGCCGGGCGCCGGTCAGGCCCAGTGAGCGCGACCTGCGAAGCGGCGGAGTAATACAGTCCAGCTGGAGGGTGTGCTGGGTACCTGAGACCAGACGATGAGCTTGAGAGGAACACCATGACCACTGAGACCCCGCAGGCCCAGGGCGAGGACCGGCGTATCGGGCTCTGAGACGCTGACGATCGTCGACAACCGCACCGGCAAGAGCTACGAGGTCCCGATCGAGGACGGCACCGTGCGCGCCACCGAGCTGCGCAAGATCAAGGTCGACGAAGAGGACTTCGGGATCATGACCTATGACCCCGCGTTCATGAACACGGCGTCCTGTCGCTCGTCGGTCACCTACATCGACGGCGACAAGGGAATCCTCGAGTACCGCGGCTACCCGATCGAGCAGCTCGCCGAGAAGTCGACCTACCTCGAGGTCGCCTACCTGCTGATCAAGGGCGAGCTGCCGACCCAGAGCCAGCTCGACGAGTGGACTCACCTGATCACGACGCACACGTTCGTGCACGAGAACATCAAGGAGTTCATGCAGGGCTTCCGCTACGACGCGCACCCGATGGGGATGCTGCTGGCGTCGGTCGGCGCGCTCTCGACCTTCTATCCGGAGGCGAACCAGATCAAGGACAGCGAGCTGCGCGACATGCAGGTCGTGCGCCTGCTGGCGAAGATGCCGACGCTGGCCGCCTTCTCCTACCGGCACAACAAGGGCATGCCCTACGTGTATCCGGACAACGATCTCAGCTATCCCGGGCAACTTCCTGTCGATGCTCTACAAGATCGCGGAGCTCAGGTACGAGCCCGACCCGCGGCTCGAGCGTGCGCTCGACGTGCTGTTCATCCTCCACGCCGACCACGAGCAGAACTGCTCCACCAGCGCGGTCCGCGGCGTCGGCTCCTCGCAGGTCGACCCCTACTCGGCCGTCGCCGCCGGCATCGGCGCGCTCTACGGTCCGCTGCACGGCGGCGCCAACGAGGCGGTGCTGCGGATGCTGCGCCGGATCGGCACGGTCGAGGAGAATTCCCGCCTTCATCGAGGGCGTGAAGGCCGGCAACGAGCGCCTGATGGGCTTCGGTCACCGCGTCTACAAGAACTTCGACCCGCGCGCCAAGATCATCAAGACAGGCCGTCGAGGACGTGTTCGAGGTGACCGGCAAGAACCCGCTGCTGAACATCGCGACCGAGCTCGAGAAGATCGCGCTCGAGGACGAGTACTTCGTCTCGCGCAAGCTCTACCCCAACGTCGACTTCTACTCCGGGCTGATCTACGAGGCCCTCGGTATGCCGGTCGAGATGTTCCCGGTGCTGTTCGCGATCGGCCGCACCAGCGGCTGGATCGCCCAGTGGCTCGAGATGATCGACGACCCGGAGCAGAAGATCGCGCGCCCGCGCCAGATCTACACGGGTGGCCGCGGGATCGACTACGTGCCGATGACCGAGCGCTAGTGCCTTCCTGAGGGGATGCCCTCAGGAAGGGGACGGTGCCGGCACCGGCACCGTCCCGCCGTGAGCGACGAAGTCACGCTGGTGGATCAGGAGCGGCGCCAGCGCGGCGGCCACGAGCGCGACGCAGGCGGCGATCACCAGCAGCTCGTTGAGCGCCGAGGCGAAGAGAGCCTGGAAGGTCCGCGGCGTTGCTCCGGAGAGGCCGTGGGCGAAGATCGACCCGAAGTGCGCCACCGCGGTCGCGATGCCGATCTGGCGGAACGTCTAGTTCATTCCCGACGCCATGCCCGCGTCCTTGGGGGCGACCACACCGATCGCGGTTGAGGCGAGCGGCGGATTGACGAGCCCCGTTCCGACCCCGCGACGATGAAACCCGGCAGCAGGTGCGTCCACGAGGAGTCGGCCGTGAGGCCGCGCATCAGCAGCAGCCCGGCACCCCGATCAGCAGCACCGGGCCCGATCAGCCAGCGGGTCGGAATCCGCTGCGACGCACGACCGGCGGGGATCGCGGTGACCATCATCGAGACCGTGATGATCGCCAACCGCAGACCCGTTCCCAGCGGCGAGAACTGTGGGCGGTCTGCAGGTAGAGCGTGAGGTAGAGGAACATCGCGAAGATCGTGCCGTTGATCGCAAACGCGGTGATCGAGCCGCCGACGAATGTGGGCTTGCGGAACAGCCTCAGGTCGAACATCGGCTCGCGCGGCTCCGCTCGACGAAGGGGAAGGTGAGCAAGCACGACGGCGGCGGTCGGCGAGCCCACGATCACGTGCGTACTGCCCCAGCCATGCGCGCCCGACTCGATCAGCCCGTACACCAGAGCAGAACAGTCCGGCGGTGAAGACGGCGAAAGCCGGGAAAGTCGATGCGCCGGGCGACGCGGCGGGCTGAATTCCTGCACGCTCGTGAGCGTGACGGGACGCGAAGAGGCCGATCGGCAGGTTCACGTAGAAGATCCAGCGCCAGCTGAGTTCGGTCGTCAGCAGCCCACCCAGCAGCGGCCCGACGCCGCTGGCCGCTCCTACGACCGCTCCCCAGATGCCGAAGCGCAAAGCCGCGTTCCTTGCCCTGAAGGTCTGTGCGAGCAGCGCCAGCGACGTTGGCAGATATCGCGGCTCCGCCGATGCCCTGAAAGATGCGGAAGACGATCGAGCTCCGTGCCGGAGGTCGAGAGCGCGCAGAGCAGCGAGCCGAGCGTGAACAGGGTCAGGCCGCCGGCGAATACGCGGCGACGGCCGAGGATGTCGCCGAGCGAGCCGAACGGCAGCAGCAGCGAGGCCAGCGTCAGCGAGTAGGCGTCGATCGTCCACTGGACGTCGGAGAAGCTGGTGTGCAGTGACTGCGGATGCTGGGCAGCGCGACGACCACGATCGTGATGTCGACGATCAGCATGAAGGTGCCCAGGCAGACGGCGAACAGGGTCCAGTTCTTGTGAAGCTCGTTATCTGTGGTCACATGTCGAGGAGCCTATCACAAGGGCTTGTGATTACAAGGCCTTGTAAGATCGCACCGAGGGCTGACCTCACCGGTAGGCTGCCCGCCAGATGAGCATGGCTAACAACAGGCCGCATATTGACGAGGCGTTCGCGGATGCCCCCGGCAGCGACAACTTCGGACACCTGCTGTGGGAGACCTCGGTGCGCTGGATGGCGCTCTCAGAGCCGCTGCTCGCCGGTACGCAGCTGACGTTCGCCTCCGGCGGTGCGCTGTCGAAGATCGCGGCCTGCCCGGGCATCACGGCCAGCGAGCTCGCGCGCGGTGCCTTCAAGACCCAGCAGGCGATCAGCCAGGTGACCGGCCGGCTCGAGCGGCTCGGATACATCGAGCGCCGAGTGGGCCAGGGCCGTGGGGTCGGTCTCCACATCACTGCGGTGGGGGAGCGCGCGCTGGCCGAGGGGATGGCGATCGAGGAGGCGATGGAACAGGAGGCCCGTCGCCTCCTCGGCGAGCAACTCTACGGCGAGCTGAAGGAGCGACTTCGGCTCGCTCGGGCAGCGATCGCCGACGTGGGTTGACGACGTCTCGCAGACCCGTCGCCAACGCAGATTGAACGCGATCACGGTGAGCATGATCAGGAGGCCGGCGGGGTAGACCTCCCACCAATAGCCATCGAGCAGGTAGCTCGTGCCCTGGGAGAGCATCCCTCCCCAGGTTGCAGCCGGTGGCGGTAGCCCGAAGCCCAGGAAGCTGAGCGTCGCGACCAGCATGATCGCGTCGGCGACCTGGAAGGTATGCGTACGACGATCGTGCCCAGTGTGTTGGGCAGCAGATGGTGGACGATCGTTCGGGTCCGACCCGCGCCCATCGCCCGCGCTGCGTACACGAACTCACGCGTGCCAAGGCTGAGCGTCTCGCCGCGGACGAGTCGCGCGGGTCCCAACCAGGACAGCAGCGAGATCACGCCGATCAGCAGCAGCACGGTCGGCTGGATGATCGTCGCCAGGTAGATCAGCACGAAGATCGCGGGCAGCGCCATCAGCGTGTCTACGACGCGCATCATCAGCGCATCGAGCGCGCCACCCGTGAAACCGGCCAGCGCTCCCCACAGGGCGCCGATGGCGGTCGCCAGAAGGGCGACGGCCAGGGCGATCTCCAGAGTTACTCGGCCGGCGACCATCAGCCGCCCCAGCACGTCGTAGCCGTTGGCGTCGGTTCCGAGCGGGTGCGCGGCGGCCGGTGCCAGTTGGTGATCGCGACGTTCGCATGGATCTGGTCGGTTGGATGGATCAGCGGCCCCGCGAAGCAGAACAGGAGCAGTGCGGTGATCAGTGCCAGACCGGCCATGCCGCGACGGTGGCGGACGAAGTCATGGACGGCCTCAGGCATGGCCCCTCCCGGTCGCAATGAGAATGAGAATCAGACTCATTCTCATCACGACTTCCCCCCCCTCACCCTTGGGTCGAGCACCGCGTAGGCGACGTCTGCGAGCAGGCTTCCGATGACTGTCGCGACGCCGACGAGAAACGTCACACCCAGCTCGATCGGGTAATCGGCGTTGGTCGCGGCGGTCCAATAGCTGAGACCGACCCCGGGGATGTTGAAGACGTACTCGACCACAAGCCCGGCGGTCAGCAGCATCGGAACCGACATGCCGACCAGGGTCACGACGGCGAGCAGCGAGTTGCGCAGCACGTGGCGCGAGAGGATGAGTCGTTGCGGCAGGCCCTTGGCACGGGCCAGGTTCACATAGTCCTGGGCGAGCGTGTCGATCGCTGCGGAACGCATGTAGCGGCTGAACCAGGCGACGTTGATGAGGGTCAGGGTCAGGACCGGCAGCACCAGACCAAGCGGGTCGGCGAGGATGCCCGCCGTCGCGCCCGACTGGCCGGCCTCCGGCGGCAGGAGGTGTGTGCCGATGCTGAAGGCGGCGATCAGCAGCAACGCCAGCCAGTAGGAGGGCATCGAGTAGAGCGCCAGTGCTGCTCCGCTCGTCGCGTGGTCGAGCGGGGTGTCGCGACGGACCGCCTGCGCGATGCCGAGCGGTATCGCCACGATCAGCGCGAACAGCAGCCCGAGACCGACCAGGACCAGATCATTGGGCGCCTGGTGGGCGACGAGCGATCCGACGCTCTGGTTCAGGCGGTACGAGTAACCGAGATTTCCGCCGAGCAGGTGCCGGAGGAAGTCGAGGTACTGGATCACGACGGGGTGGTTCAGCCCGTTGGCGGCCTTGAACGCCGCCACCGCCTGAGGGCCGGCGCGTGGGCCGAGGATCGCGTGCGGAAGGCTGCCCGGCGTCAGCTGCTCGAGGATGAAGACGACAAGCGTGACGCCGATCAGCACGCCCACGGCCTGGGCGAGGCGGCGAAGAAGGAAGGCCGTCACCGCGTGAAATACCACTCCTCCGGGCTCAGGTACCCATACGCGTTCGGGATCGCGCCGGCGAGGTTGGACTGGAAGCTCATCAGCGTGCCGGGCGACGGCTGCCAGAAGTCGGGCAGCTGCACCCGCACGGCGTTCGCGTACGCGTCGAGTGCTCGCTGTGCGCCGGCTTGAGATGTCGTCGTGGTTGCCCTGATCAGGCGGTCGATCGTGGGGTTCGAATAGCTGCCGACGTTGCCGAGCGCGCCCGTCTGGAAGATCTCCTCCCCGGTCGGGTAGTGGTCTGGCGCGAACACCCATGCGCTCCCGTACTGACCGAGCTGCCAGCCGCATGCGGAGCTGCCCGGTTTGCACGGTTCGATCTCTGCGTCGATCGTCGCGGTCGTGACCTGCTTGAGCGCGATCTCAATGCCGGCCCGACGCGCATCGGACTGCAGGTCGACCATCGAGCCGTCCGTGGAAGACATTCCGCTCGGGTACATGAGTGTGAACCTGAGGGCCTTGCCTGCAGGTATACCGTCGCCGCACTCGCCGCTGCCGGTGCCGGGATGCGAGCAGGTGGTGAGCCCACCCGGCATGACCTTCCACCCATGTGTCTTCAGAATGCGCGCGGCGGCCGTGACGCTGAACGGATAGGGGTCCGTTCGCGCCTGCGCGTTGGAATACGGGTTCGAGGGCCGCGCCGGCACCGGGCTGTAAGTGGGCGTCCCGACGCCCTGGTAGTAGGCGTGGATCCATCCCCGCTGATCGACAACGTGTTGGAACGCCTGACGAAAGTACAGCTGCTTGAAGATCGGCCCCACCGCCGAGTTGTTGAAGTTAGGCTCGAAGTAGTCGAAGCCATAGGGCTGGAACTGGGCCAGCCTGTAGCCCTGAGCCTTGAGCGACGCGCTCTGGGGAACGTCGGTGTCCGGTACGTAGCCGACCGAGATCTCGGGCGACGAGCCGCCACCGTTGCCCTTTGAGGGGCCGGCCCTGAGTACCGAGAACTCAGCCGTTTCACTCGTGAACGGCAGCTCCACGAACTCCGCCAGCCTGGGCCTGTTCGGCCCCTGGTACGTCGGGTTGGGGGCGAAGGTGGCCTGGCCTGAGGCCGTCAGAGCTCGGAGCTTCCAGGGACCGTCCACGATCGACCAGATCGGACTCGACGCATATCCGGAGATGTCCTTGGCCTGGGAGTTGAGGAACGTGTACACCCGTCTGGCGCCCGCGGCGGTGGTGTCGGGGAGGTCCGGATCAGCGGGCCTCGGTGTGGCGCCGGCGACTACGGTCCTGTCCCAGGCCGTCGGCAGCGGCGTGATCTGCGACAGCTCGTTGTTGGTGAACCAGATCGGGTTGTAGCCGCGGTTCAGCTGCAGGCGGACGGTTCGTGGTCCGAGCGTCGCGGCTGAGGTGACGTTGTCCGGGAAACCACCGGGCACGTAGGAGGCCCAGTCGGCTCTGTTGGCCTTGAGCAGGTTGATCCAGAAGATCACGTTGCGGGCGCTGAGGGGCTCGCCGTCTGACCACCGGGAGCGCTTCAGTGTGATCGTCACGGTGCGATCGCCGTCGCTGTAGACGGGCCTGTTGCCGAGCGACAGTGAGTAGTTCACGCTGGGTCTGCGGCGGTCTCCGAACCAGTAGAGCGGTCGGTACATCAGCGTCTGGAACTCGTAGACGTTCTCATTCGAGTAGTGCTGACCGGAGATCAGCGGGAAGATGTAGTTCGGTGGCTGCAGCGGCTGCTCGGCCCAGTAGGCGGTGCCGCCGTCGACCGGCGTACCGGTGCTGGCGGTCACCTGATGTGCCACGGTTCCGCTCTTGACCGAGCCGCCCGACGACGCACCGCATGCCGTGAGTACGACGGCCGCCGCCACCGCCGCCAAGCCCACGCGCCAATTGCGAGTCACTGCTCTCTCCCTCCGCCGGCATGACCCGGATCAGGTTCTACGGTCGGCGCCGTCCGACGCCCTCTCAGCCCTGTGGGCTCCCGCGTTTTCAGGGCTTGATTCTAGAGCCCGGAGACGACCAGGTCGAACGAACCGGACGGCAGGCTCGCGAAGTAGACGCGCTCGGCGGCGAGCCAGTCCTCATCCCAGTCCTCGTCCCTGATGCGGGCGTGCAGTCGCTCCAGCCGCACGGGTTCGGGCGTGTCGACCAGCACTGAGTGTGTGATCAGGTCCGCGAGCGCCGGCGCGGCTGCGGAGACGCCCTCGACGAGAATCAGAGACGAGTCGACGCCGGTCGCCGCGCCGCGCACCGCGGTCCAGTCGTAGTACTGAGCCATCGGTCTGGCGTCGGTGCCGGCCAGCGCGGGATGGAAGTGGTCGTCGGTGTGCACGACGGCCGCGCCCAGTGCAGCCGCGACCTCGCCTGCGAGCGTGGTCTTCCCCGATGCTCCGTAACCGTCGATCGCGACCACGATCGTCACCGGCGCCGCGTTCTCAGTTCGCCAGCGGCGAATCGCGGCGATCGTCTGCTCCGCCCCCGGAGTCACAGGACAAGCGTGCCGGCGTTGCGGCGCAGCCAGGCGGCGTACTCGCGGTATCCGGGGCATCTGCTCGCGACCAGCGCCCAGAACCGCGGAGAATGGTCCATCACCCTCAGGTGGCAGACCTCGTGCCAGATCACATAGTCCAGGACGTCCTCGGGTGCGAGCAGCAGTCGCCAGTTGAAGCTCAGCGCGCCGGTGCGTGAGCAGCTGCCCCAGCGCGTTCGCTGGTCGCGAATCGTGATCGCGGTGTAGGTCACTCCGGAGGCGGCGCAGGCATCATCCACTCGCACTTCGATCTCGGCTCGCGCCATCCGGCGGTACCAGCGCTCGAGTGCCGGATCGCGGTTGTTGCCCGCGGGCACCCACAGCACGTTGCCGCGTCGAGCCACACGTGTGCGTCCCGGTTCGGCGCGGAGCTCCAGGCTCTGGCCGAGGTAGGGGATCGTGTCGCCGCGCGCGAGCACGGCTGCGCGCTGGCGACCGACCTCGGCCAGTCGGCGCTCGATCCAGGGGCGCAGCTCGCTCACAGCCTCCTGCGCGGCGCGTTGCGGCAGTCGCTGCGGCAGCACGACCTCGATCTCACCGGAGCGATCGACGGTCACCCGCACGCGGCGAGCGCGGTCAGAACGGCGGATCCGATAGGCAAACGGGGGATCGGGATCTGACGGGCTCGTCGGGAACAGCTCTGGCTGCGGGTGCACGGTCCGAAAGGGTACGGTCCAGGCTCGACATGCCCACGATTCCGCAGCCACCCGACCGCTTCGGCGATGAGCTCGTCGAGCTTCGCGAGATCGCCGAGTGGGATATCCCGGAGGTCCTGATCGCACATCAGGACGATCGCGAGCTGCACCTGCGGCTCGGCCGTGACAGACCTCCGACCGGGGCCGAGCTCGGCAGTGAGGTCGAGCACGCCGAGGGTGAGCGCCGATCCGGCAACTCGGTCAAGCTGGCGATCGTGGAGCCCGGAGCCAATGACTGCCGCGGTCGGGTCGAGGTGGACGCGATCGACTGGGAGCGTGGCAGCGCCACCATGAAGGTGTGGACCGCCCCGCAGGTGCGGAATCGGGGCTACGAGCAGCGCGCCGCGGACCTCGCGTCTGGCTGGTTGGGGGACATCGTCGGCCTGGGCCACCTGGATGTGACGATCCTTACGTAGACTGCGGGCGCGATGGCATCGAGCTCGGTGATCGCCAGGCAGTACTTCGAGGCGCTCGCCCGCCACGATCTCGACGCGGCCCGGACACACTGGGGGCCTGACGCGCCCGACGGGCTCAACGTCCGGTTCGCAGAGCTGCTGGAGGCCTTTCCCGACCTGCAGCTGGAACTCATCGACACGACCGCACAGAGCGGGCGCTGCGTGGTGCGCTGGCATGCGCGGGGGACCTTCCTCGGACCGGGACTGATCCAGGGGTTTGAGCCCAACGGTGGGCGTCTGGGGGTCGACGGCTGTCACGTGCTCGAGGTCCGCGAGGATCTGATCGTCGGTGGCGAGCTCTACCTCGACGGCGCCACGGTGATCCAGCAGCTGGGTCTGATCCCGGCCGCGGGCTCGTTGGCGCTTCTGGCCAATGCCCGCACCCGGGTGCGCGGTGCCCTCTACGGAGCCGAGCCCGAGGCGATCGGCGCCGGCGTGTGGGTGCTCCGCGGCGGGATCTCGCGGCGCACCAACGTGTACCTGATCGAGGACGGCGGCGGCGTGACCGTGTTCGACGCCGGCTCGGTTCAGATGACCGGTGCGATCCGTGCTGCCGGTGCCCGTCTGGGCGGCATCAGGCGCGTCATCCTCGGCCATGCAGACTGCGGCGCGCGCGGCGGCGCGGCTCGTCTCGAGGCGCCGGTCTACTGCCACGCGGAGGAGCGCCTCGCGGCCGAGGCGGCAACGCCCTATCGCGACTACTGGGACCTGAGTCTGCTTGGGGGATGGCTGCGACCGCTGTACCCCCGGCTGCTGGCCGCCTGGGACGGCGGTGCGCTCGAGCTTGCTGGCACGGTCGCCGAGGGCGACGAGGTTGCCGGATTCAGGGTGATGCACATGCCGGGGCACGCCCCCGGGTTGATCGCCCTCTATCGAGCCGAGGATGGGCTGGCGCTCGTCTCCGACCTGCTGTTCACGGTCAATCCCGAAACCGGGCGCAGCGCCGACGCGCACGTTCCCAACCCGGCCTTCAATCTCGACACCGACCAGGCGCGTGAGTCGATCCGGCGGCTGGCGGCGCTCGGGCCGAGCGTCGTCTGGCCGGCGCACTCAAAGCCGGTGTCGGGCGATGACATCGAGCTGCAGCTGCAGCGGGCGGCCTCCGCCGCCGTCTAGCCTGGCCGCATGGGGAAGCGTGGGCGCAAGCGCTCCGGCGGGGCCGGTGAACAGCAGGTCACCGGCCCCGAGATGTCGGCTCCGACGACGATCTACAGCGACCCGGAGGCGGGCGAGCTCGAACTGCGGGGGTCGCTGACGCCACGGGCGCGGGCCGAGTACACCTCGACTCTGGCGGGCGGGTTGAATCGAGAGGACGCCTGGCAGCGGGCGACGGAGCTGCTGTTCGAGCGGCTCGCCGTCGCGTGGACGATCGCCGGCGTGCGGACCGATCGGCAGCGAGAGCTGCTCGGGCGCTATCGAATCGCCAGCAGCGACGAGCGGCGGTTTGTGCGCGACAGCCTGCGCGCTCATCTCGTCCAGAACTTTCCCGAGCTACAGGCGCCATGATCGATCCTGACGCGTTCGCGGTCCTGATCGCCGACTGGTGCCTGGAGGTTCAGCCGGGCCAGCAGATCCTGATCGAGTGCGGCACGCTCGCCGAGGAGTTGGCGGTGGCTCTGCATCGGGTCGTGCTCGAGCGCGAGGCCTGGCCGCTGCTGAGACTGGCTCCGGCGGGCGTCGAGGCCGATTTCTACCGGCATGCGCGCGATGCCCAACTCGACGGCGTCGCCGCGATCCAGCTCGCGGACTACGAGGCGGCCGACTCGAGTGTTCGAATCAACGCGCCCGCCAGTGTCAGGACGCTCAGCGGCATCGACCCGCAGATCGTCTCACGCCATGCACGCGCGCTGGCGGCACTGAGGGCGGCCAGGGCGCGGAGGAGATGGTGTCTCACGATCTGGCCGACGCCGGCGCTGGCGGAGCAGGCGGGCATGGATGAGACCGCCTACGCGGCGTTCGTGGAGCGCGCGCTGTTCCTGGATCAGCCGGACCCGGTCGCCGCCTGGGCCCGCCTGCGCGACCGTCAGGCCTCGGTGATCGAGCGGCTCTCCTCGTCGCGTGAGGTCCGAATCGAGGCCGCGGGCACGGACCTGCGATTGTGCGTCGAGGGGCGCCTGTGGGTCAACTCCGACGGGCGGCGCAACATGCCCAGCGGTGAGGTCTTCACGGGCCCGCATGAGAACTCCGCGCAGGGGACGATCCGCTTCGACGTGCCCTCGAGCGGCCGTGGCGCCGACGTCTCCGATGTGGAGATTCGCTTCCAGGATGGGGAGGTGGTGGCCGCTCGGGCGGCCGTTGGCGACGAGCATCTGCAGGCCGCACTCGCGACCGACCGAGGCGCGCGGTTCCTAGGAGAGCTGGGGATCGGAACGAACACCGGGATCGATCGTGCGACCGGCTCGACCTTGCTCGACGAGAAGATCGCCGGCACCGTGCATTTGGCGCTCGGCGCCTCCTATCCGGAGACCGGTGGAACCAACCAGTCGGCGCTGCACTGGGATCTGATCTGCGACCTCCGGAAGGGCGGTCAACTGAGCGTCGACGGCGAGCCGTTGATCCGCGACGGCGAGCTGATCTAGGCCGGTTGTGGGGCTGGCGCCGACGCGACACTACGTTCTGTAGGGTGTTTTGCGTGTTGGCGATCAAAACTCTGGTGCCCTAGGTGCGCCGCACGAAGATCGTCGCCACGATCGGGCCCGCATCACAGGATCCAGAGGTGCTGGTCCGCATGGTCGAGGCCGGGATGGATGTCGCCCGACTCAACTTCTCGCACGGCAATCTCGAGCTGCACGCTGAGAACGTGGAGCGCCTCAGGGCCGCGGCGAGCACCGCCGGCAGGCAGGTCGCGATCCTCCAGGACCTGCCCGGACCGAAGCTGCGCGTCGGCGCCATCGAGAACGATTACGCGGACCTGAAGCCGGGCGACGGCCTCGTGCTGATGTGTGGTTCGACCGAGGTCGGAAACGAGCACAGACTCTCCGTCAGTTGGGCGGGCCTGGCCGACGCGGTCGACCCCAACGACGTCATCTACCTTGCGGACGGCAAGATCCGACTGCGGGTCGGAGCCGTCAGACCTGGAGAGGGCGAGGTCGAGACGAAGGTCGAGGTCGGCGGCGCCGTGGCTTCGCGGCAGGGCCTGAACATCCCCGGCTCGACGCGAGGGCTCGAGGCGGTGCCGGCCGAGGATCTCGAGATGCTGCGCTTCGGGGAGGAGATCGGTGTCGACCTGGTCGCGCTCTCGTTCGTGCGCACCGCCGAGGACATCACCAGCGTGCGACAGCACACCCGTCTGCCGCTGATCGCGAAGATCGAGAAGCCGCAGGCGATGGACGCCGCAGAGGACATCATCCGCGCCGCCGACTGCGTGATGGTCGCGCGCGGCGACCTCGGGATCGAGTTGCCGATCGAGGAGGTGCCGCTGGCTCAGAAGCGGCTGCTGAAGCTCGCTGGCCAGTTCGCGCGGCCGTCGATCACGGCAACGCAGATGCTCGACTCGATGGTCTCCTCACCGCGCCCGACGCGCGCGGAGGCCACCGACGTCGCCAACGCGATCTTCGACGGGACCGACGCGGTGATGCTCTCGCAGGAGACGGCGGTGGGCCAGTACCCGGTCGAGACTGTGGCGATGATGGCGTCGATCGCCGAATACACCGAGCAGGGCCTGCCCTACCGCGAGTGGAACGAGACGCGTGTGCGGCGTGACGCCCGAGATCCCGCCTACACGGTCGCCCACAGCGCCTGCGCCGCTGCGCGCGAGCTGCATCTGGCGGCGATCGTCACACCCACACTCTCGGGGCGCTCGACCCGGTTGGTCGCCTCGCACCGGCCGAACGTTCCGATCTACGCACTCTCGCCGGGGCGCGAGACGGTTCGCCGCTGCGGACTCATCTGGGGAGTCAGAGCCGCGTCGATTCGCCGCCACGAGGTCACGGAGGCGCTGATCGCCGACTCGGCCCGGCGTGTGGTTGAGCTCGGCTGGGTCAAGCCCGGCCAGCGCGTGGCGATCACCGCCGGCCTGCCGAGCGGGCGACCCGGAACCACGAGTCTGCTGCAGATCCAGCGCGTCTGAGCGGCTCGGACATTCGTCCGCCCAACCATCACAGCCGTCACCCCGCGGATTTAGACTACGGGGGCTATGTCGAGCGTTGATCCATCGAGTCCGCTCAGCCCAGGAGCGCCGGCCGGCAGGCCGGCCGATCCGGAGGTCCTGGCCGGCGTCCCGGACACCGCAGACCGCTACGACTCGCCGGACGAGCAGGCGGCCGCGGCGCTGGTCGATATCAGCGGCGCCTCCAAGCTGACGCTCGACGGCTTCGAGGCCGGCATCCCGCCGAACATGGCGGCCGCATCGGCGCTCGTTGACGAGCTCACGGTCGGCGGCGGCGTCAGCACGGCTGCGTTCGGCAGCCTCTACACGCTGATGGACTCAGAGGCCGTGCTCGCACTGACCAGCGACTGAGGCTCACGCCACGGTGCTCCCGGCGCTGCTGTAGAAGGCGGCCTCCTGTTCGCCGAGTGGTGTTGAAGGGGCGTCCCCGTAGTACCACTCGCGCGCTATGCGGTGGAAGTTGCCGCGTGAGCGCAGCTGGGCGATCACGGCGAGCGTCAACACCTCCATCCGCCGTCCGAAGAGGTGATCGGGCGGCGCCGACTCGTGGCGCATCTGCCCGAAGTACTCAGAGCGCGGGTCGCTCATGTCGATCAGCACCTGCGTCGCGAACTCCGGCGTGACCTCGATCTCCTGGTCGACCGTGTACCAGGAGGTCGCCGCGCGGAAGTGCTCGAGCACGCGGTCGGGATCGAACTTCTCCGGCTCCGGGAAGAAGCCCACCTCTGTTCCCAGGCGCATGATCGTCTCCGTGTCGCCTTCGATCACGGCGCGGGCGATGTCCATCTCGAGCTCCACCGAACCAGCCGGCATGCGCTTGAAGAGGCCGAAGTCGAAGAACGCGACACGCCCGTCGGCGAGCAACATCGAGTTGCCCGGATGTGGATCGCCTGAGAACTGATGGTGGCGGTACATGCACCCGAAGTAGAAGCGGAAGAGGATCTCACCCAGGCGGTCCCGCTCGGCCTGAGGGTATCCCTTGACCTGCTCGAAACCGGTTCCCGTCACGAACTCGCTGACGAGCACCCGTTCGCGCGAGAGCGAGGTGATCACGTCGGGCACGAGGATGAACGGATGGCCCCTGTGCAGCCGCGCCAGCGTGCGCTGGTTCTGCGCCTCGAGCTCGTAGTCGAGCTCCTCCTCAATCCGGTGCCGTATCTCCTCGCCGACAGTCTTGGGGTCGAGCCCCGGAGCGATGCGCTTGGCGAGCCGAAGGATCATGCCGAGGTTCTGAAGGTCGGCCCTGACGGCCGCCGCCACACCCGGATACTGAACCTTGACGGCGACGGCGCGCCCGTCGTGCAGGCGGGCTCGATAGACCTGTCCGATCGAGGCGGCCGCCACCGGCTGCTCGTCGAACTCCATGAAGACCTCGTCGAGCGACTGGTCGAGCTCCTGCTCGATCACCTTGCGCATGTCCTTGAACGCGACGGTCGGTGCCGAGTCGCGCAGCTGAGCGAGCTTGCGCTGGAACTCGTCGCGGTGTTCTGGAGGGATCAGCCCGGTGTCAAGGAACGAGAGCACCTGGCCAACCTTCATCGCGGCGCCCTTCATCGTCCCCAGAGCGGTCACGATCTGTTCCGCCGCCTCGAGGTTGCGGCGCTCGAGCGCGGCCTCACGGCCCTCCTTGGATCGAGCGACGTTGCCGGCGATCGTGCCCGCCTGCCGCAGCGCCTGGCCGGCTGCGAGGCCGCCGATCTTTGCCGTACGCCGCACCCTCGATTTGGGAATCTTGCTGCCGTCCGCCATCTTGCCGCCGTCCACTCTTGCGAGGTCAGTTCGCGCCGAACGGCTACTGGACGTCGCGGGGGCCGGCCTCAGCCACGATCACCTGTGAACCGGCGACGATGTCGTCGCTCCCGTCAGGCCAACGCACCCACGCCTTGTAGCCGCCGTCGTAATCGTCGCCGAGCAGGATCAGCGTCGCCGGCTCGCCCATCGCCGTGCAGGTTCCACTGCCCTCCGGATCACGGCCACTCCAGATTCGGACGAAGCGGTTGCCCTCGAGCTCGTCAGCGACCGTCGTCGGCTCGGTGTGGCCAGGGTGGATCCTTGTCTGCGGCGGCAGCGACAGCAGCGTGTCCATCACGGACGTCTTGAGATCCGAATACGTGGTGTGGCCGGGCGCCCGCACACCCCCGACCGAGCCCCTGAAGAGCGTGTCGCCGGTGAACAGGTCGGTCGAGTTGATCAGCAGCGAGATCATGCCCGCGGTGTGGCCGGGGGTGTGGAGCGGCTCGATCGTGAGCTCGCCGACCGTCAGGGTCTCGCCGGGCAGCAGATCGCCGGTCGCCGCCGGCACGGCCGGGCGTTCGAGCGGGTGGATCAGCACCGGCACCTGTGGGTACCGGGCGATCACGTCGTCGAGTTCGGCGATGTGATCGTGATGATGATGGGTGAGGAGCACGTGCGAGAGCGCGTAGCCCTCACGGTCGAGCAATGCAAGAAGCGGTTCAACCGGGCCACCTGCATCGATCATCACAGCGTTGCGGTCGCGCTCGTCCAGCACCAGGTAGGTGTTGGAAAGCCACGGCGTGCTCATGGAACGCTCGACGATCACTTCATCAGAGCGTAACCGCTGCGGAGCCCGGGCCTTGCGGTTCCGGCTCCGGGGCGCTATCAAAGTACCTGGGATGCATGGGGAAGCTCACCTCTCGCGGGGGCGCGGGAGCCTCAATGTCGTGCGCAACCATGCGCGCGCGGTTCTCGACGCCATCTCCGTCGGTTACATCGTCACCGAGGATCGGCGGATCGTCGAGATCAACCAGAAGATGTGCGATGTGCTGGGATTTGAGCGCGAGGAGCTGCTCAATGCAGAGATGCCCTGGCCGTTCACCCCGCCTGAGGGGTCTGAGGTGAGCTACGCCGTCGGCGACCGCATGGTGACCGAGGCGCTCCAGAGCACCTCAGGTCACAGTGAGACGGTCGAGCTTCCCCTGATGCGCAAGGATGGGAGTCGCTTCATCGGCGAGGTGACGATCTCGCCCGCGCGCGATGAGGACGGCAACGTGTTCGCGTGGGTCAGCACGATCCGGGACGTTTCCACTCGCCACGACTACGAGATCGAGCTCGAGCGGCTCGCCACACACGACTCGCTGACGGGCCTGGCCAACCGGCGACTCTTCGACGAGCGGCTTGAGCAGGAGATCGCCGACGCGATCAGGCACGACCGCTCGATGGCGGTCGCGATCCTCGACCTCGACCATTTCAAGTCGGTCAACGACGAGCACGGCCATCCGGTTGGCGACCGGGCCCTGCGCGAGGCCGCTGCGCGGCTCGCGCAGGTGCTGCGCAAGGGCGATCTGCTGGCTCGCATCGGCGGTGAGGAGTTCGCCTGGATCCTGCCGGAGGTGCACTCGCACGGTGCGTGGGCGGCGGTCGAGCGCGCACGGCGCTCGATCTGTGAGACCCCCTTCGATGGCATCGGACGCATGACGATCTCGATCGGAGTCGCGATGCGGGGTGCGCTGCACGACGCGGAGCTGCTGTACAAGCACGCCGACCAGTCGCTGTACCGAGCCAAGCGTGACGGCCGCGACCGCAGCATCATGTGGCGCCCGCCCGAACCGGCGGCGGAGGCGGGCTAGCCGACCGAGCCGGCCAACTGAGCTAGCCTTCCACGCAGATGGCCGGAGACGGACGCAGCAAGATCGCCTACCTACTCGAGCGGCTCGCCCAGGGGGTGGCTGCTCACGACCGCGAGAACCCCGGTCACCACACGTGGGGAATCGGCATGTCGAACTTCGACATCGAGCGGCTGGGGCTCGAGGAGGGCGAGCAGATCCTGCCCGGCATCGTTCTGCAAGCGGACGGTGGTGTCACAGGCGCGTTCCGCGTGCTGTGCGACGGCGACCACAACCGCGAACAGGAGGAGGCCGAGGAGGAGATCGTCGAGGCCGTGGCCGAGGAGGGTCGCGAGTTCGAGGTCGTCCACCCTGGCGGCGGTGGCGAGCAGTACCCACCGCCATTGCGGCCGCCGTTCTGAACCCGTCGGTCGGGCGTGCCAGTTCAACCTGAGCTGCTGGCCAGAGGCCCTTGGGACCCGCGAGAGGTTGAGAGCGTCTGGCTGCCCGAACCGTTCGAACCCACGTCAGACGCGACGGCCGCCGCCGACCGCATGCTCCAACGGCTGCGGGAGCGCGGGTCGCCCAGTCACGACGGACTCGCCGCGCGCCTGGTGCGCTTCGAGCGGTCCAACGCGGGTCTACGCCTTGAGCTGCAACCGATCCGATGGGCGCTCAGGCTCCTGGGCGATGACTCCGGCGCGAGCATCTCGGCGCTGTGCGTGGTCCGCGATGCGGACGGCAACTGGCTGGCCGGCCGTCGTGCCTCCTGGGTTGCTTCCTGGGCCGGCCGCTGGGCACTCGGCGCCGGCGGCTCCGTCGAGGTCGATGAGAACCCCGCACAGACGCTCGCGCGCGAGCTCGATGAGGAGTGGAGCGTGACTCCCGAGCAGCTCACCGTCGAGGCGCTCATCCGGCTCGGCAACGGCACCGTGATGCTCGTCGGACAGGCGCGGCTGGCCCGGGGAGCAACCGTGACGCCCGACCATGAGCACGACAGCTTCGCCTGGTGGCCGGCCAGGATCGATGACTGGCCGGGCGAGGCCGATGCTCCGTTGCGCGGCCTCGGCGCGCTGCTCGAGGGTGCCTGAGATCGCCCGAACGGCCGGTCCCAGGCAGCAAACAATGTTCACGCGCGTGGTCACCTTCGGGCGTCTGGAGGCCGTCTCCTGCATCCACTCGTGCGTCTATCTGGCCCTGCTGATCTGCGCTTTTGCGCTTCACAACCCCGAACCGGCGACCTTCATCCTGGGCCTCACCCACGGGCTCGTATGGATCGCAATGTCGCTGGTGTGCATCGCCGCGGCGCGCTGGCGTGTTATCCCTTTCTGGCTGGCCGTGACGGTTGCGGTGCTGGGTGGACTCGGCCCCTTCCTCGGCACCGCCGGCTTTGTGTACGAGTCACACCGGCGCGCCCAGGGCACGCCGGCCGCCAATCGCTAACCTACGAGGACAGAAGCTTCGATGGCCGTTGAGACAGGCACTTTTCAGGTTCTTATGCCAGCGATGGGTGACTCCGTCGTGGAGGGCACGATCCTTGAATGGCACAGGCAGGAGGGCGAGGAAATCAGCGCCGACGAGACGCTGGTCGAGATCTCCACCGACAAGGTCGACGCCGAGGTCCCCGCTCCCGTCTCCGGAAAGATCGTGAAGCTCTACGCGGCCGAGGGCGAGACGGTTGCCGTCGGTGCGGCATTGGCGGAGATCGCACTGGCCGAGAACGGCGCCGACGGGTCGCAGTCGAACGGCTCCAGCGGCTCTGCGCCCGCTGAGGCTGAGGCTCCCGCGCAGGTGATCGACATCGTCACGCCGGGTGGCAGCGAGAGCGTGACCGAGGGCACGATCCTCGAGTGGGCTGTGAAGGTCGGTGACGCGGTGAAGGACGGCGACACGGTGGTCGAGATCTCAACCGACAAGGTTGATATGGAGTTGCCGGCACCAGCCGACGGCACGATCACGGAGATCCTGTTCGATGAGGGCGCGACCGTCGGGGTCGGCGAGGTGATCGGGCGGATGGCTGTTGGCGCGGGCGCTGCGACGGCTGCTCCCGCTGTCGCGCCGTCGCCCGAACCGTCTCAGCAGGCCGCCCCTGCTCAGAACGTCGCCTCCGCCAAGGGCGCGACGCCGGTCGCGCAGCGGGTGGCGGCCGGTCTCGGCGTGAACATCGCCAACGTCGTCGGCAATGCGCGCGGTGGGCGGGTGACCAAGGACGACGTGCTGGCCGCGGCTGCACGGGTGGTCGAGGTCCCGGACAACGCCGAGAAGATCAAGGGTGGCGGTGCCGCACTCGCCCGGTACATGGATGAGAGCCGATCGATCCCGACCGCGACCTCCTTCCGGACGCTGACCGTGACGACGCTCGACGCTCGTCGCAAGCAGCTCAAGGATGCTGGTCAGAGGGTTTCGTTCACGCACCTGATCGCGTATGCGATCGCGAAGGCCGCGACCGCTGAGATGCCGGTGATGGCCCACCACTTCCTCGAGTCTCAGGGCGTCCCGTACCGGGTCGACGACGGCGCCGTCAACCTCGGGCTGGCAGTTGACGTCGAGAAGAAGGACGGCAGCCGCACCCTGATGGTGCCGGTCATCCGCGACGCAGGCCGCCTCAACTTCAGGCAGTTCCTCGATGCATACGACGAGCTGGTCGAGAAGGCGCGCACCAATACGCTGACCGCGGACGACCTCACCGGCGGAAACATCTCGCTCACGAATCCGGGCGGGATCGGGACCGTCGCATCGGTGCCGCGGCTGATGGTCGGCCAGGGGACGATTGTCGCCACCGGCTCGATCGCATACCCCGTCGGCCTGGAGGCGGTCGGGGCGCAGCTCGGAGTCGAGAAGGTCATGTCGATGACCTCGACCTATGACCACCGGATCATCCAGGGCGCGGAGTCGGGCCGCTTCCTGAAGGTGATCGAGGAGTACCTGCAGGGCGAACGTGGTTTCTACGATGAGATCTTCAGCGCCCTTGGCGCGACCCTCCCGGCGCTGCCGCCGAAGGCCGCCCCCGCAATCGGTGCGCCCACGGCAGCCGCGCCGCCGACGGAGGCCTCGGCTCATCCTGCGGCACCCAACGAGGAGCTGCTGCAGGCCGTCCAGGCCGCGACCTCTGTGCTGAAGGCCTATCGTATGCACGGGCACCTTGCGGCCCGGCTCGATCCGCTCGGACGGGTGCCCGAGGGTGACCCGGCGCTCGACCCCGCGACGGTCGGGCTCACGCCTGAGCTGATGGCGCAGATCCCCGCGCGCATTCTGCGCATGTATGTGCCGGGCGACACGCTCGAGCAGGCTCTGCCGCACCTGCGAGACATCTACTGCGGGCCGATCGCGTACGAGATCGAGCACATCGCCTCGCATCGGCAGCGTCTGTGGCTGCGCGAGGCGATCGAGTCGGGAACCTACCGGCAGCCGCTGACCGTCGACGAGCAGAAGGCGCTGCTTGAACGTCTGACCAGCGTCGACGCATTTGAGCGCTTCATGGGCAGGGCATACCTGGGCGCCAAGCGCTTCTCCGTCGAGGGGATCGACATGACCGTGCCGATGATCGATGAGATCGTGAAGCTCTCGGGCCAGAACGGCGCACGCGAGGTGGTGGTCGGAATGGCGCACCGCGGTCGCGTGAACGTGCTCGCACACAACCTCGGTCGCTCGTATGAGTCGCTCTTCGCCGAGTTCGAGGGCGCCAACACACTCGACGCGATCACGACGATCCCGGACGGCGGGACCGGCGATGTCAAGTACCACCACGGTGCCTCGGGCACCTATCAGCTCGCGGACGGGGAGTCGCTGATCGTGCGGCTCGAGTCCAACCCGAGTCACCTTGAGTTCGTCGCCCCGGTCGTCTCGGGCGCCACGCGCGCCGCTCAGACCAACCGTCAGGGCGCGCACCCCAGCCAGGACACCAACGCAGCCGTCCCGGTGGTCCTGCACGGAGACGCCTCGTTCCCGGGTCAGGGAGTGGTCGCCGAGACCCTCAACCTGCAGGCGCTCGACGGCTACACCGTCGGCGGCACGATCCACATCATCCAGAACAACCAGGTCGGGTTCACGACCGATCCCGAGGACTCTCGCTCGACGATCTACGCATCGGACATGGCGAAGGGCTTCGACGTTCCGATAATCCACGTCAATGCCGACGATGTGACCGCATGCGTGACCGCGGTGCGGCTCGCGTTCGCGTTCCGCCGCGAGTTCGGTCATGACGTGATGATCGACCTGATCGGCTACCGGCGCCACGGCCACAACGAGGGCGATGAGCCGGCCTACACGCAGCCGGAGATGTATGAGGTCGTCAAGCAGCACCAACCGGTGCGAGAGCTGTTCGCGGGCGAGATGATCGCCGCCGGCGTGATCACAGAGGCCGAGTCCAGGGCTCTGGCCGACAGGGCCTGGGCCGTTCTGTCCGAGCACCAGGAGCGCCTCAAGGAGCGACTGGAGGACGCCAAGGAGCATCCTGTCGACGGTGCCACCGGTGAGTACAAGTTTGGCGATCTGATTGCGCAGGAGGTGTCGACGGCCATCGATGCCGACCGGCTCGAGATCCTCAACGAGGAGCTGCTGGCGGTGCCCGAGGACTTCCAGGTCAACGCCAAGCTCGCGCGCCAGCTGGCGGAGCGCCGCAAGGCGTTCGGTCCTGAACATGCCGGGATCAACTGGGCGCACGCAGAGGCGTTGGCCTTCGCGACGCTGCTGGGTGAGGGGATCCCGCTGCGATTGACCGGACAGGACACCGAACGCGGTACCTTCAGCCAGCGTCATCTCGTGCTTCACGACGCCAAGACAGGGCGCGAGCACAGCGCCATCCAGCATCTCCCGGGCGCGCTCGCGACGATGGAGCTGCACAACAGCCCGCTGTCTGAGGTGGCCTGTATCGGCTTCGAGTACGGGTACTCGCAGGAGGCACCCGAGACACTGGTGATGTGGGAGGCGCAGTTCGGCGACTTCGCCAACGGCGCTCAGGTGATGATCGACCAGTTCATCACGCCCGGCCTTGCCAAGTGGGGGGTGACGTCGCGGCTGACGCTGCTGCTGCCCCACGGCTATGAGGGCGCCGGGCCGGAGCACTCCTCAGCGCGCCTCGAGCGCTTCCTGCAGCTCGCCGCCGAGGGCAACATCCGCGTCGCGAATCTCACGACACCCGCGCAGTACTTCCACCTCCTTCGACGCCAGGCGCGGATCGCCCAGCAGCGTCCGCTCGTGGTGATGACCCCGAAGAGCCTGCTGAGGCTCCCGGCGGCCGCCTCACACGTCGAGGATCTGGCGAGCGGCCGCTTCCAGCCGGTGCTCGGCGAGGCTGACGAGCACCCCGATCAGGTGAGCCGCCTGCTGCTGTGCAGCGGCAAGGTCTACTACGACATCATCGGCAACCAGATGCGCGCGGAGACCCCGGGCGTGGCGATCGGCCGGGTCGAGCTGCTGTATCCGTTCCCGGAGGAGGAGATCCTCGAGCTTGTCAACCGGTACCCGAATCTCCGCGAGGTCGTATGGGTGCAGGAGGAGCCGCGCAACATGGGTGCGCGCGCACACATGTCACCACGGCTTCAGCAGATCCTGCCCAAGCATCTGGAGTTCGGCTACGTCGGTCGGCCGGAGCGGGCGGCCTCGGGCGAGGGCTATCCGGCCGCGCACTCACGCGAGCAGAACCGGATCGTGACGACGGCTCTCGATCTCTCGATGGAGATCTCCCAGTATCCGGTGGCGACCCCCGGCGACCGCTAGTCGCCGATTGCGGCCGGGTTCAATGTGAACCCGCGACCGTGGGAGTCGACCGCGACGCACTCACGCGCGGTCGGGCACGCGACCGCACTCAGGTCGGCCGCGCCGGACAGCGTGGTGGTCGTCCATGGTCCGGATGAACCGACGGCGCCGCTCAAGCTGATCCCGGCCGAGCCGACCAAGACTGCTCCGCCATTGCCGACGGCGACGCACTGACCGGTCGGGCGGCAGCCGATCGAGTTCCAGTGCTGACCGAACGGCACGCTGGCGGCGGTCTGAGCCGAACCGAGCGGACTGAAGGTGGTGACGTTGCCGAGCGTGTCGACAGCGACGCACCTGCGGGTCGTCGGACATGAGACCGCGTCCAGTTCGTCCTCGGAGTCTCCGGACGGAGCGTCCAGTCCGACGGCCTTGTCAATCTGCGCCGCGGCGAGATGCCGCCCGCTTGCAGGGTTGAACGTGATCTGTGAGCCGTTGTCGTCAAGCGCGGTGCACTGTTTGGCGGACGGGCAGGCGAGCGCTGTGAGCCGCTCATCGCCGTCGATCCTGATGCTCTTGATCAGGGTTCTGCCGGTGGTCGGGTTGTAGGTCACACCGTGCCCGAAGCTGTCGATCGCCACGCACTCGCTGCGCGAGGGGCAGCGGACGCTGATCAGACCCTCGCCATAGTCCGGGCCGATCAGTCTGGCTGGGCCGCGGCGGAACGCCCGCGGGTTGAAGCTCGTGGCCGACTGGCTCTGAATCGCGGTGCAGAGCGATGTCGAGGGGCACCAGATGCCGTTGATCTGAACCCCGCGGCCGAGGAACGGCGTCCGCGCCCACCTGTGGGTCAGGGCGCTGCCGCTGGCGGTGAGCATGAACGTGAGCTCCTGGGTGCCGGTCGTGGCCGTGCATTGGTTCGCGGATGGGCAGGCCAGGTTGCTCAGCGGCGCTCCCGAGGCCAGTGTGAACCACGTCTGATCCTGAGCGGTCGCCGCGGCCGCAGTGCTCGTGAACACGAGCACGATCATCGCCACGAGCGTCGAGCGGATGCCAGATCTCAGCGCCATACACTGAGATTACGAGGCGTCTGTTGGGATCAGGTGATGCCGACGATCCCGGCACAGACCCAGTTGCGAGCCCCCGCACCGTGGTTCCAGATCCGCGACGCGACCGCGTCCTGCTCAGCCTTGGGAGCAAGGTAGGCGGCCGGACCGCGTCCACCGAATCCCCGCCAGGTGCTCGGGATGATCTGGTAATAGCCGGAGGCGCCGGCGCTGTTGGGTGGCAGGTCCTGACCGCCGGACTCACACAGAACGATCTGGACCGGGATCGCCCAGCCGGCGGTGAGTGGGACACCGCCGCCGCCATAGCTGATCTGGCGGGCTGCCTGCTCGGCCGCGGCCTCCTCCTTCTGCACGGTCGAGATCGCCTCCAAAAGCTTCGAGCCCTTCGACCTGCTGGCCGCGAGTGCGGCGCTCTGCGCCGCGCGCTCGTCGACGAGCGCCGCCTTACGTGAGCTCAGCAGCGCGTTCATGCCGGCCAGCGCGTTGGTCTGGGAGCTGGCGTCGCGCACGTCGCGGGCGTCGGCGCGGTGAAGTGCGGCGAGGCGCGTGGCCGTCGCCTCGGCGCCGGCCCTGGCGGTTTCCGTCCGCCCGATCACGGACTCCTCATGGCGCTTGACGCTCGAGAGGTACTCGACACTGTCGACCAACTGCTGGAAGCTCTGCGAATCGACGATCAGCGAGATCACCGACTGCTGCGGCTGTTCGTATTCGCTGACCAGTTCGGCCGCCAGCACGGACTGCGACGCTCGGAGCACGACCCGCAGATGTGCCAGATGCTTCTGCTCCCGAACGATCGCGGCCTTCGCGGCTGCAGCCTTGTGCTGGTAGGTGGTCAGCAACTGCCGCTCGGCCGCCTCGCGCGACTCGACCAGCGCGATCTGGCCCGATAGCGCCGCGGCCCTGCGGTTCAGGCGCGCGAGCTTCTTCGCGAGCGTCTGCTCGAGCTGCCTGGTGCTGCCCAGCTGTGACTGCGCGGTGCCGAGCCTGTTCTGCAACTGCGAGATGTTGTCGCCCGTCGCGCTGCCGACGAGCGCGGAGATCGCGCAGATCGCGCAGATCGAGGCTACGAGAGCGGCGGCAAATGCCAGCCGTCGAGGTCGTCGTCGCAGGACGTTCATGGGCCGGAGCGCCGCTTCCCAGCCCAGGGCGGGGTTCGGCCGTGCGAGGTTAGCAACGCCATATCCTGCAGGCATGCTCTGGGTTCAGGGTCGGATCACGCTCGCGCCGCGCCGGCGGGGCTTCCATCTCATCACGCGCGAGGTGTTGGACGGCATCACCGGGCTCGATCAGATCCGGGTCGGGATTCTGCACCTGCTGATCCAGCACACCTCGGCATCGCTGACGTTGAACGAGAACGCCTCGCCCGATGTGCGCCGCGACTTCGAAGCATGGTTCGATGATGTCGTGCCCGAACGCGCCCCGTTCTGGACCCACACGCTCGAGGGGGCCGACGACATGCCGGCGCACATCAAGGCCTCATTGCTTGGCCCGACGCTCACGCTGCCACTCGCGAACGGGCGGCCTGCGCTCGGTACGTGGCAGGGGATCTACCTGTGTGAGCATCGCGATCAGGGCGGGCCGCGCTCGATCGTGGCGACCGCCTGGGGCGGGGACTGACCGCTACCTGCCGCGCCAGACCGGCGCACGCTTCTCAGCGAACGCGGTCGCGCCCTCGCGCGCGTCCTCTGAGGCGAAGACCGGCTCCCAGATCGGGCGCTGACGCTCAAATGCCTCGGACTGCGACCAGTCGCCTGATTCCTGAAGGATGCGCTTGCTTGCCGCGAGTGCGAGTGGGCCGTTGGCGGCGATCGTCGCGGCCAGCTCGAGCGCCACGTCGAGCGCGGCTCCGGGCTGGCTGAGCCGGTTGACGAGTCCCAGCTCGTAGCCGCGCCGGGCCGTGATCGGGTCTCCCGTCAGTGCCATCTCGCTCGCGACGTTCCGCGGGATCATCCTCGGCAGCAGCAACAGGCCGCCGCCGGCGGCCACCAGCGAGCGCTTGATCTCGGGGATCCCCAGCCTGGCGCCCTCCGCCGCGACGATCAGGTCGCACGCGAGGGCTATCTCTAGGCCGCCCGCGACCGCGAAGCCCTCGATCGCCGCGATCAGGGGCTTGTCAGAGCCACGTTCGACGATCCCCCCGAAGCCACGTCCCTCGACCCACGGCATCTCTCCGGCGGCGAATGCCTTCAGATCCATCCCGGCGCAGAAGTATCCGCCCGCGCCGGTGACGATCCCGACAGCGAGCGCCGGATCGGCGTCGAGCTGTTCGAGGGCCTCGGCGATCCCGGCGGCGACCGCGCCGTTGACGGCGTTGCGCTGGTCGGGGCGGTTGATGGTCACGACCATCACGCCGTCGCGTTGCTCGGTCAGGACCGCGGCTGGATCGGGACTGGCTTCGCGCCTCACGCGAGAAACAATCGCAGGTCCGGTTCGCGCTCGCCTCGCAGAACCGCCAGATCGACCTCCACGCACTCGATGCCGCGCGACTGCGCCAACACACGCGCCTGCGGCTTGATCGTCTGCGCCGCGAGCACCCCACGGCAGCCCGCGAACTGAGGATCGGCGCGCAGGCGCTCGAGGTAGCGCGTGATCTGCTCGACCGACTCGATCGTGGCGACGCGCTTGATCTCGACCGCCACCCACTCGTCATCGGAGTCGCGGCACATCAGGTCGACCGGACCGATGTCCGTCGGCCACTCGCGCCGAACCAGGCGCAGGCCCTCCCCGCACCGATGCGGTTGCTCGGCGAGCAGTTCCTGCAGGTGGGCCTCCACACCATCCTTGGCAAGTCCCTCGGTCGCCTCCGGCGAGCCCATGTCGTGGATGACGTCGGACAGGATCTCGCTCAGCGTGATCTCGAGGCGATCCTCTGTCCTGCCGGCCCGCTTGCGCACCACGAGGGTCGCTGCCCTCTTATCGTCGGCGGGCTCCTCCTCGATCACTGTCGGCGGCGTCATCCAGTTGAGCGGTTTGTAGCCGCCCGCGTCGGCGTGCAGCAGCACGCTGCCGTCAGCCTTGACCATGATCAGCCGCAACGCCTCTGGCAGCACGGTGTCGAGCCTGCCGGAGTACACGGCGGAGCAGCGGGCGACGATCAGGCGCATCGGGTCGACAAGCCTAGACCCTTGCCGAGCGAAGCGGACCAACCATGCTGAACTCCGATGAGAATGAGTCTGATTCTCATTCTCATTCTCGTTTTCAGCCGGAGGGGGTTACCGGTAGCCCTGTTGGAGCGTCGCGCCCCACCACGTCGTGTGGCATCGACGGCCGGAGGGTGGGCCCGGCGGCTGTAGGATCGCTGCGTGGGTCAGATCGCCGAGCAGCTCGACATCGAGGAGCAACTGGAGCGTCGGCGTTCCGCGGTCGCCGCCGCCTGGCAGGACCTCGACGCGGTGGTTCTGATCGGCGCCGGAGAGCTGTTGTTTCGCCCCGGTCGTGACGACAGCGCCTACCCGTTTGAGGCGCACTCCGAGTACTTCTACCTGACCGACCGCAATGCCCCCGGCGGGGTGCTCGCATTCGATCCGGGTGAGGGCTGGATCGATTTCCAGCGGCAGATCACGGTGGAGGATCGGCTCTGGTCGGGCGCACCCGAGGATGACACCGACGGGCCCACGACCGATGAGCTTGACGCCTGGCTCGCGTCGCGCTCAGCCCGTGAGGTCGCCTGGCTCGGCAGTCCGCCGGCGTCCACCGCACTGAACGCCGAACTGACCGGCGAGCTGCGGTTCGGCCTTGCGGATGTGCGACGGGTCAAGGACGCGGTCGAGCTGGAACGGATGCGTGCGGCGCAGCGAGCGACCAAGGCGGCGTTCGCCGTCGCGGTGCCGATGCTGCGCGAGGGAGTCTCGGAGCGCGCGGTCCAGATCGAGCTCGAAGCCGAGGCGCTCCGCCACGGAGCCGACTCGATGGCCTACGACACGATCATCGGCGGTGGACCGAACTCCGCGGTGCTCCACTTCATGCCGACCAACCGCCGGTTCCAGGGCGGGGAGCTCGTTTTGATCGATGCCGGCGCTCAGTACCGCGGCTACGCCAGCGACATCACCCGGACCTACCCGGTCGGCGGCGAGCTCACCACGCTCCAGCGCGATATTCACGCGATCGTGCATGCTGCCGAGCGGTCCGCGATCGACCACTGCCGCGTCGGCAGCGAATGGCGCGACGTCCACCTCGCCGCGGCGCTGTCGATCGCTGACGGTCTGACGCAGCTGGGCATCCTGCGGGGCGATCCCGCTGAATTGGTGGCGGGCGGCGCCGTGTGGCTGTTCTTCCCGCACGGGATCGGCCACCTGGTCGGATTGGGCGTCCGCGACGCGGGCGGCACGCCGCTGCGCGAGCGGCGCGACGAGCCCAAGCCCTATCCGAACCTGAGGATCAACCTGCCGCTCGAGGCGGGTGTGGTGGTGACCGTCGAGCCGGGCGTCTACTTCGTCCCGGCGATCCTCAACGATTCCGACAACCGGCGCCGACACCGCGACACGGTTGACTGGGACCGAGTCGATCGGCTGATCGGCTTCGGTGGGGTGCGGATCGAGGACAACCTTCTGATCACCGGTGACGGCCACGAGGTGATCACGACGGACGTTCCACTGCTCGGGTGAGCCGGTGTATCTGCCCAAACACAATCTGGCCGACGAGGACTCGCTTGCGCAGCTGCTGGCGAACCTGCGGGCCGCGGACCTGGTGAGCGCCACTCCCGATGGTCTGTTCGCCACGTTCCTGCCGCTGCTGCACGATCGTTCGATCGGGGCGCACGGGGCGCTGCTCGGCCATGTTGCGCGCCGCAACGACCACTGGCGTCTGCGGACGCTTGGCGAATCTGTGGTGATCGTGCACGGGCCCGAGGCCTACATCAGCCCAAGCGGGTACGCGAGCAAACGAGAGCATGGGCGCGTGGTTCCCACCTGGAACTACCTCACCGCCCACATCTATGGTGAGCTCCGAATCCACGATGATCCGATATGGCTCGAGGACATCGTGAGGCGGCTGACGGAGCGCCACGAGTCCGGCCGTCCGCACCCGTGGGGGGTGGATGACGCCCCCCGCTCCTACGTCGAAGGTCAGCTGCGCGCAATCGTCGGTGTCGAGCTGGTGATCAGCCGCATCGAGGCCAAGGCCAAGCTCGGTCTGAACCGCACCACCGCTGACATCGATGGCACGATCGGCGCCCTCAGGAGCGACGGCGAGACGGAGCTGGCCGACCTGACCACGGCCGCCGCGGACCGAGGAGCCCGCAGGGCCGGCCGGCAGGGTTCATGACCGAACCAACGTCTCGTCATGCGCGGGCGAGGAGCCCTCGATGTTCACCTCGGGAAGCCGCTTGTCGATCCAGGCAGGGAGCTTCCACGTGGTCTCTCCGAGCAGCTGCAGCACCGCCGGCAGCATCACGCAGCGCACGACCAGCGCATCGAGGAAGACGGCGATCGCCAGGCCGAAGCCGAACTCCTTGAGTGAGCGCTCGTCGCCGAGCATGAACGACAGGAACACGCAGACCATGATCGCCGCGGCGGCCGTGATCACCTTGCCGGTGGAGGCGATGCCGTCGGCGACCGCCTGAGAGGCATCGCCCTTGTGCACCCACTCCTCACGCACCCGGGAGATCAGGAACACCTCGTAGTCCATCGAGAGTCCGAAGACGACCGCGAACATCAGCACGGGTATCCACGGTTCGATCGGTCCCGGGTCGATTCCGAGCAGGCTCGCGCCCCAGCCGTATTGGAACACGGCCACGGTCGCGCCGAGCGCACCACCGATCGTGAGCAGGTTCATGACCGCAGCCTGGATCGGGATCACCAGTGATCTGAAGATCACGAACAGCAGCAGTGCCGAGAGCAGGACCACGATCCCGATGAACAGCGGCAGCTTCACAGACAGCACGTGAGAGAAGTCGATCGAGCCCGCCGTGAACCCACCGACTGAGATCGCGACACCGAGCTGCTTGGCGATCGGTGGGAACGTCGTCTGCCTGAGCCGGTTCACGAGGTCGGTCGTCGCCGGGGCCTGAGGAGCCGAGTCGGGGTAGGCGGTGATCACGGCGACCTTCCCCGACGGCGAGATCTGGGGTTGGGTGACGGCGGCCACGTCAGGATCCTTGGCGACCGCGGCGGCAACCTGCGGCAGCTCTGACTGCTTGGCTGCGCTCGGCATCTCCACCGCGATCAGCAGAGGTCCGTTGAAGCCCGGGCCGAAGCCCTTGGACAAGAGGTGGTAGGCCTCATACGTGCTGGTGCTGGTCGGATCGTTGCCGGCGTCGGAGCTCTGCAGTCGCAGCGAGAAGAACGGGATCGCGAAGGCCAGCATCACGGCGAGCGACAGCAGCGCCAGCGACTTGGGGTAGGACTGCACGAGCAGGCTCCAGCGCCGCCAGGCGGACGGTCGCGGCGCCTCACCGCGCGCCGCGCGGCGTCGGACCGAGCGCGACTCACGGACAACCCTGTGCCCGAACCGCGACAGCAGCGCCGGCACCAGCGTCAGCGAGGCGAGCATCACCAGCAGAACGGTGAGCACCGAGGCAATCGAGAGGCCGTACATGAAACTCACACCGGTCGCGAACATGCCGAGCAAGGCGATCACGACCGTGGTTCCCGCGAGCAGGATCGCCCGCCCGGACGTGTCCATCGCCTCGTTGACGGCTCCCTCGACATCGTTCAGCCGCGTGTAGCTCTCGCGGAAGCGTGTGACTATGAACAGCGCATAGTCGACCCCGACCCCGAGGCCGATCATCAGAGCCAGGTCGGGCGCAACGTTGGACATGCTGGTGAGGTGAGTGGCGATGCCGATCAGCGCCAGGCCGGTGATCAGGCCAAGACCCGCTGTCACCAGCGGCAGACCGGCGGCGGCAAGCGACCCGAACGTGAGCAGCAGGATCACGAGTGCCGCGACGACGCCGACGGCCGTGGCCGGACCGATGTTGAAGCCCTCGGCCTGCTCGATCACCTGCCCGCCGGCGGCGACCTGAAGGCCCGGCACGTGGATCGTGTCGATCTGGTCGAGCACCGGCTTGCCGGTGGCGTCCGGCAGCAGATTGGCTCGTTTGTCGTAGTTGATCGTCGCGAATGCCGTCTTCCCATCCTTGGAGACCTGGACGGCGCCCTGCTTGGTGTAGGGGCTGATCACGCTGACGACATGGGGATCGCTCTCGACCTTGGTCAGCAGCGACTCGATCGCAGACCTGACCTGAGGCGAGTCGTAGCGCCCGTTGGCGTAGTGGAAGACGATCTGATCGACGTCGCCGCTCTGCGCCTTGAACTGGCTTGAGAGCAGGTCGGTGACACGCTGCGATTCGGTGCCAGGCAGCGTGAAGTCAGTCGCGTACTGGCGCCCAACAGCTGACGCTACGACCGTTGTGATGACCGCCGCAAGCACCCATCCGATCACCACGCGGCGACGGTGTCTCATGCACCACCGGCTCAACGTGCGCATCTGTCCACGCCCCCTTGCCTGGTCACAGGATCCGGTCCTCGCTTTCGCAATCTGTTCGCGGCGAGTCACAAGGGTACGCAATCAGGTTCGCGGATGGCTTCGGCTTGCGCCGGACCGGTGATCTGCAAAGCTGCATCTGTGGCTGAGTTCAGAACCGGCGTCACGGACGAGGTTGTGTCGGTCGAGCATCTGCGTGTCCGCTATGGAGAGACGCTCGCGGTCGACGACGTCTCGCTCTCGATCAACCGCGGAGAGATATTCGGAATTCTCGGGCCGAACGGCGCCGGCAAGACCACCACGGTCGAGTGCATCGGCGGTCTGCGCAAGCCTGCCGGAGGTACGATCACGGTCCTTGGGCGCGATGTTCAGGCGCACGCGGGAGAGCTGCGCGACCGCGTCGGCATCCAGCTCCAGACCTCGGAGCTGCCGGACAAGCTCTACGTCCACGAGGCGCTCGACATGTTCGCGTCGTTCTACCCGGACCCGAGGGAGCCGGACGAGCTGCTGCAGCTGCTGGGACTCGAGGAGAAGCGCGACACGCGCTACGTGAACCTCTCAGGCGGTCAGCGCCAACGGTTGTCGATCGCGCTGGCGCTCGTCGGTCGCCCCGAACTGGCGATCCTCGATGAGCTCACGACCGGTCTGGACCCGCATTCCAGGCGTGAGACGTGGAAGCTCATCGAGGGCGTCCGCGACGAGGGCGTGACGGTGATCCTCGTCACCCACTTCATGGAGGAGGCGGAGTACCTCTGCGATCGCGTGGCGCTTCTGCACCACGGTCGGGTGCGCACGGTCGATACGCCAGCCAACCTCGGCGCCGGTCTCGGTCAGAAGCTCAGTTTCAGAACGCCGCCGGAGCTCGATCGCGAGCGCCTGCTCTCGCTTCCCGAGATACGGGACGTTCACGAGCAGGGCGAGCGCCTGGTGATCGAGGGCAACGGCGACGTCGTCGCCGCCGTGATGGCGCTGCTCGTGCAGGAGCGCATCGTCCCCGAACAAACTCGTGTCGAACAGTCGACCCTCGACGATGCATTCGTCGCGCTGACAACCGAGGCCGACGCCGAGCTGGCCACGCCACAGGAGGTCGCGTGACCGCCACCGCTTCACCCACCGCAGGCAAGCCGCCGCAGCAGCGGCGCGGCGGCTTCACGAGCCTCGTCATCACCGAGCTCCGGCTGCTGAAGCGGGAGCCGATGCTGATCTTCTGGGCGCTGATCTTTCCGGTTGCGCTGCTGGTCGTGCTTGGGGTCGCGACGCCCGATCATCCGGAGCGGGCGCTCGGCGGCCTGCGCTTCATCGTCGTCTACACGCCGGTGCTGATGACATTCACACTGACGATGCTGGCGCTCAGCGCAATGCCGGCGACGCTCGCCTCCTACCGCGACAAGGGCTATCTCAAGCGCCTGGCGACGACTCCGATCGGTGCCCTGCGGCTGCTCGCGGCACAGATCGTGCTCGTGTTCGGCCTCTCGATCTGCCTTGTGACGCTGATCGTCCTGGTGTCGCACTTCGCGTTCAGCGTGCCATTGCCCGGCCAGTTCTTGGGGTTCGTGATTGCGATCCTGCTGACGATCGGGGCGATGGCCTCGCTCGGCATCCTCGTCGCTGCGGTCGCGCCGAGCCAGCGTGTCGCCGCCGCTGCCGGCGGGCTGCTGTTCTTCCCGCTGATGTTCTTCGCCGGCCTCTGGGTGCCCCAGCAGGAGATGGGCCACACGCTGCGGATGGTCAGCCAGTACACGCCACTGGGCGCCGCCGTGCCGGCGATCCAGAATTCGACCGCCGGCATCTGGCCGGGCACAACGCATCTGCTGGTGCTGGCCGCCTACATGGTCGTGCTGTGCAGGCTCGCGCTGCGGCTGTTCCGCTGGGATCGCTGAGCTGCATGCCGGCTTCATGCCGGCTCAGCGCTTCGGCGCGATCCACTTCAGGCGCTCATCGCCGCGTCCGCCCAGCATCTCCGCGCGCCCGTCGCCGTGTAGCGCCGCGCGCAATCGCAGGTATTGGCTGACCTGTGCAACGTCGTGGACGCGCACGATCCGAGCGCCGGCACTGACACCGAATTCGATCGCGGCGAGCGTCCCCGCCAACCGTTCCTCGGGCAGGGCGTCGGCCACCATGCCGATGAAGTACTTGCGCGAGACGGCGAGCAGGAGCGGGCGATCGAGCACGGCCAGCTCCGCCAGGCGCCGCAGCACCTCCAGGGTCTCCTGCGGCTGCTTGGCGTAATCGAGCCCGGGGTCGAGCAGGATCTGGTCGGCGCCCACCCCGTGATCCCGAGCCAGCATGACCCGCTCGCGCAGCAGCTCGAGCACGTCGAGCACGGGATCGTCGTAGCCCGGGAAGTGGGCCTGCTTGGGAGCAGCGCGCGTGTGCATCACGACCAAGCCGGCACCGCTTGTGGCTGCCAGCTCGGCGACGAGAGGATCGCGCAGGCCGCTCGTGTCGTTGATCAGATGAGCGCCCGCCTCCAGCGCGGCTTCGACCGCGGCCGCGCGCCACGTGTCGACTGAGACCGCGACGCCCGCATCGACCAGGCTGGCCACCACGGGCCGCAGGCGTGCCGCCTCCTCCGCGACGGGAATCGGAGCCGTATCGGTACGGCCGGAGAGCACCCCGACGTCGACGATGTCGGCGCCATCGCGCGCGAGCTGGAGGCCGTGCTCGATCTGCTGCTCGAGGCCGGCGAACTCACGGGAGTCGGCGACCGAGTCGGTGCCGATGTTGAGGATGCCCATCACCAGCGGCTCGCCGGCCTGCAGGTCAAACAGCCGGTCGCGCAGCCTCAGCCTCACCCCAGGAGGGTCCTGTAGCGAAGAAAGAGAAAGTTCTCGGCGCTCGCGACCTGGAGCAGCTCAAGCTCGACCCCGAGCGCGCCGGCGTGCTCCAGGAGGCGCTTCTCATCGTCGCCGCCGACGATCCGCGGGGATATGCAGAGCACGAGCTCGTCGAGCAACTGGTGCTCGACGGCCAATCCGAGCAGAGTCGGCCCGCCCTCACACACGATCAGTCCATCTGGATGGCGAGCGCGCATCTGCCGCCACAGTGTCGTCAGGTCTCCGCTCTGGCGGGTGAATACGACGAAGTCCGGCTCAGGTGCCATCCCTCGGGCGCGACGGCGAGCCTTGGCGTCGTCGTCCAGCAGGCCCTCGTAACCCTCGGCCTTGACCGTGCCGCCGCCGACGATCAGCGCGGAGGCGAGCTCGCGGACACCGAGCAGCACCTGCTGGTCGGGGCCGCCGGTGAGCTCGCCGACGCGACCGTCGACGGTCGCTCGCCCATCGACCGAGCTCACCATCACGGCGACGCTCAGCGGGCCGGCCTTCCGGAGGTCGGTGACAATGCCCTGTGGGTCGCTCAGAGCATCGGAGTGAGCCATCCGTGCAGCATCCCAGTTTCGGCCCTCGTTAGCATCGCGGGCATGCGCCACGAACTGCGGCCCCTGTTTGATCGAGTTGTCATCAAGGAGCTCGACCCTGACCGGGTGCGCCGCTCCGGTCTTCTGGTTCCACCCGGCAACGACGAACCGCCACCACAGCACGGGATCGTGCTCGCGGTCGGACCCGGGTTGGACTGGTGGGATCACGTCGGCGTGAAGATGCCCGTCATGCGCGGCGATCATGTTGTCTTCCCGGCGTCGGCCGGTACCTGGGTCGAGGTTGACGAGGAGCGGCTCCTCGTCTGCCGCGTCGGCGAGCTGCTCGGGGTCCTGGCTGAGCTCCCGCCGGCGCCGGTCTAGGTCCAGGTCTAGGCCGCGCTGCGTGAGGAGAGCTCGTGCGGAAGCGCCGCACGAGCACGCTCAAGCAGGTCGCGAACCTCCGCATCATCGCTGAGCTGCAGCGCCCGCTCACATGCGGCGATGCACTCCTGCAGCCGGTCGGTCCGCGCCAGTGCGTGGGCATAGGCCGACCACGCGGCCGGAGCCTGGGGCGCGATCAGCGTGGCCGCCTCAGCTGCTGAGACCTCGGCACCGACGTCGCCGCTGAGATGGTGCGCGAGCGCCAGGTCAAGCATGATCTCGAGCGAGGGCTCCAGCAACCTTGCCCGCTCGAGCGCCTCGATCGCGGCATCGCGACGCAGCAGCCGTAGCCGCAGCCGGCCCAGTCTCGCCCAGGCCGAGGCATCGGTGGGCGCGCGGCGAGTGACGCGCTCGGCCGCGTCGGCGGCGAGGTCGAAGGCGCCCATGTCCTCGTAGATGCGGGAGGCGTAACGCTCGGCTGTGGGGCGATCGGTCTCCGCGCGCGCCCAGTCGCGAACCGCGCGGCCGGCGGCCGGCAGGTTGCCGGCCTGCCAGAACGCGACGGTCAACAGCCGCAGGACCGCGGGATTGCCTGGGTCGGCGTCACGTGCGTAGATGAGGCGCTGGGCGGCGAGGGCGGGGTCGCCCTCGGCCAGGGCGTGCTGGGCCGCGGTCATGAAGCGCTCGACCCGGTCGGCGCCCGGATCGGGCCTCGAGAAGTCGACGAACTGCAGCGAGCCGGCGGGAACGGTGCGGACGCCAACCTGGAACGACATCCGCGCCCACTGTTGGATGTCGTCGCCCTCGCCGGAGAAGTAGATCCCGCTGACGGTCCCGACGCCCCACTCGGGATAGGCCACGCATCGGGCATAGCGGTGCACGACCGAGTGGTCGGGCACGCGCGAGGCGAACGGATCGTTGCGAGCACGATCAGCGGCGTGCGCGCGTGCGCGCTGTTCGGCCTCATAGGCGCGGCGCCCCTCCTCCTCACGAGCCCTTCGAGCAGCCGCCGCCGAGACCTTGACAGCTGTCCGCGAGACGGTGCCGTTGTGCGAGGACTCGGCCAGCCGTTCGAGCTGGTCGGCTGCCTCGTTGATCGCCTGCAGGTGGCGCTGATGCTCGTGCTGGCGTCCCGGTGGTGCGATGTCCGGGTGCCACTGTTTGGCGAGCCTCCGCCGTGCGAGCTGCACCTGACGCTTGTCGAACGGCGCCTCCAACTCGAGCAGCAACAGCGATTGTTCGAGATCCAGGATGCGAGGCATCGTCTGACACGTTAGCGGCCGGAATCGCCGTAGACGACCCCTCGGCAGGCCTCATCGGGGGCATGTGTGCCAAGTTCGCAACACCTTCCGGCAGGCGGGCAGCGAGCGCGTAGCGTGGCGGCATGGGTTCACGGAGGAACCGTCCCGGGGGGAAGATCATGGTCGCGGTGCTGGGCCTGATCGCCGCGATGTTTGCGACCGGGCTGGTGATGTGCTCCGCGCTTGGGGCGGCGTTCGGTGGTGGCGGCGCCGGCAGTGCCTGCGGAACGTCGGAGACCGTGGGTGCGACCGAATACGGTGGTCCCGGTGATCCGTCCAGCGGCACGGTGGGGGCCTCGGGCGTGAGTCTGGTGGCGCAGCCCGATAGCTACGCCGAACTCGGCGGAACCAGCTTCGCGACCGCGACCGCACTCGGCGGGCTGCCGTATGGCACGCCGCTTCAGATCACGGCCGCAGGCAGATCGGTGATCGCGTACAAGCGGGACATCGGCCTCGGCGGCGCTCCGATCGACGGGCATCCTCGAGCGGTCGATCTCTGGTGGCAGCTGGCCCGCAACCTCGGGATCCCGTACGAGGACGGACGCTGGTCGGGAACGGTGCAGATCACATCTCTTTCGGCGGACTGTGCGGGCGCCGGTGGCGCAGGCGTCGGTGGTGCGGGTGCCGGTGGTGGGGCGGCCGATGGTGGGGCGGCCGTGACCGCGGGACCACGGGCGACGCTGCTGACCGATGGACTCGCGGCCGCGCCAGTCTCCGCTCCGGCGTCCGTCAAAGCAATCATCGCCGCAGGCAACCAGATAGTCGGTAAGCCATATGTCTACGGCGGCGCCCACGGTTTGCCGCTGAACATCGTGGCGCCGTACTACGACTGCTCGAGCAGCGTCGCCCATCTGCTGTACGGCGGTGGGCTGCTGCCCGTCGATGCGGATCTGACATCGACGGACTTCGAGTCCTGGGGAGCGGCCGGTCCCGGGCGCTGGGTCACGATCTATGCGAACGCCGACCACGTCTACATGTATGTGGCCGGCCTGCGATGGGATACGCATGCCGCCGCCGGCCCCGGCGACGGCTCGGCCGGAATCGGCTGGCATCCGCTTGAGCGCTCGAACGCCGGGTTCGTGGTGCGCCACCCGGTCGGGCTGTGATCGGGAACTTTGTGCGTTTAGGGCGCAATACGGCCCACGTACGCACAAAGTTCGCCGCCGCGGTACTCGGCGCGGACGACCGGATACCCTCGGAGTCGTGGCCGGCGAGTACATCTACACGACCTACAAGCTCTCTCGACGGCACCCGCCGGACAAGCAGGTGTTGAGCGACATCTCGCTGAGCTTCATGCCCGGCGCGAAGATCGGCGTGCTCGGATACAACGGTTCCGGCAAGTCGACGCTGCTGCGGATCATGGCCGGGCTCGATCATGACTATGACGGTCAGGCGCAGCTGGCTCCGGGCGCGACCGTCGGCCTGCTCGAGCAGGAGCCCCTGCTAGACGCTGAGAAGGACGTGCGCGGCAACGTCGAGGACGGTGTCGCCGAGGTCAAGGCGCTGCTCGACCGCTTCAACGAGCTCGCGATGAACTACTCGGATGAGACCGCCGACGAGTTCGCGCGGTTGCAGGAACAGATCGACGCGTCCGACGCGTGGAACCTCGACACCAAGCTCGACTACGCGATGGACGCCCTTCGCTGCCCACCGGGCGATGCGGATGTCGCCACGCTGTCGGGAGGCGAGCGGCGGCGCGTTGCGCTCTGCCGGTTGCTGCTGTCAGAGCCGGACCTGTTGCTTCTGGATGAGCCGACCAACCACCTCGACGCCGAGTCGGTCGGTTGGCTCGAGCGACATCTGCAGGACTACAAGGGCACGATCGTCGCGGTCACCCACGATCGTTACTTCCTGGACAACGTCGCGGGTTGGATCCTCGAGCTCGATCGCGGCCGTGGGATCCCGTACCAGGGCAACTACTCCGGCTGGCTCGAGCAGAAGGAGAAGCGACTCGAGCAGGAGGCCAGGAAGGACGACGTTCGCCAGCGGACGATCAAGCAGGAGCTCGAGTGGGTGCGGATGAACGCCAGCGCCCGCCGCGCCAAACCCAAGGCTCGCCTCAACGCCTATGAGGCGCTGCTGGCTGAGGACCGCAACGTCAAGCTCGATCAGGTCCAGATCCACATTCCGGCGGGCCCACGCCTCGGTGGGATGGTGGTTGAGGCCAGCGGCGTGCGCAAGTCGTTCGGGGACAAGCTCCTGATCGACGACCTCAGCTTCAATCTGCCGCCGGCCGCGATCGTCGGCGTGATCGGCCCCAACGGCGCCGGCAAGACGACGCTCATGCGAATGATCACCGGCCAGGAGAAGCCTGACGAGGGCAGCTTCCAGGTGGGGGAGACCGTCCAGCTCGCCTATGTCGATCAGTCGCGTGAGGCGCTCGATGCCGACAAGACGGTCTGGGAGGAGGTCTCGGGCGGACTGGACCAGATGCTGCTGGGCGGTACCAGCATCAACAGTCGCGCGTATGTGGCGGGCTTCAACTTCAAGGGCTCCGACCAGCAGAAGAAGGTCGGCTCACTCTCCGGTGGTGAGCGCAACCGCCTGCACATGGCCAAGCTGCTCGCGAGCGGCGGCAACATGCTGATCCTCGACGAGCCGACCAACGACCTTGACGTCGACACACTGCGTGCGCTCGAGGAGGCACTGCTCGCGTTTGCCGGCTGCGCCGTGGTCGTTTCCCATGATCGCTGGTTCCTGGACCGCATCGCCACGCATGTGATCGCGTTCGAGGGCGATTCACAGGTTCGCTGGTTCGAGGGCAACTTCGAGGCCTACGAGAGCTTCCGTCACGAACAGCTCGGACCGGAGGCCGATCGGCCGCATCGGCTCACCTACAAGAAGCTGGTCCGCGGCTGACCCTGACCCGGTCCCTGCGTCGCACTTGCAGGAGACATGTGCGACGTGCCGTACTAACGATGTGTCAAAAGGCCCGCGTGTGCGGGAGAAGTTGGGGCCGGCCGGGCCCGACAACAGGCGCTGACCGACATTGACAGATGCGGTAGCGCGTGTTTGGATCGCTCGCAGTGCACCACTTACCGAAGGAAACCAGAAGGGGTAGTCGTCTATGAGGTTTGACCGATCGCAGAACTCGGACCGGCGTGCGGATTCCGCTGAGGTCCGCGGCCGCTCCCGGCGGCGAGCGGTTCTAGGAGTGGCAGCGGCGGTTGTAGCCGCAGCAGCCATCGCCGCTTGCGGCAGCAGCTCGAATAACAACACGACCACCGGCGGCAATACGAGCAGCAGCTACGGGACGGTCCTCAATGGGACGCTTCCGAATACCGGCACGCCTTCCAAGGGTGGAACGATCTCAATCGGCCAGTTGAGCGGCCAGACGCCGACCTCGATCTGGCCGATGATCAACGGCGCGACCTGCTCGACACAGACGTTCTACTTCGTCTCCAACATGTACGTCCCGCTGTACTACGGGCCCGTCGGCGCCAAGCCGGAGATCGACCAGGGCCTGAGTGCGGCCAAGATGCCCCAGTACTCAAACGGCGATAAGACGGTGACGATCAACCTCAAGCCCAACCTGAAGTGGTCGAACGGGGAACCGGTCGACGCGCAGGACGTGAGCTTCTACATGGCGCTGCTGAAGGCGGCGATCAAGGAATCCCCGGCCAACTGGTGCCAGTACTCGCCGGGTGAGTTCCCCGATAACGTCACGAGCTGGAGCGTCAAGGGTAAGGACACGATCGTCCTGCAGCTCGCCAAGCCGGTTAACCCGGACTGGTTCACGCTGAACCAGCTGCAGACCACAAACGGTGGCGTCTACCCGCTGCCGAGCCAGAACTGGAACGTCGATTCAAACGGTGGTCAGCACATCACCGACTGGGCGACCAACCCGGCCGACGCGAAGAAGATCTACGACTACCTCAACACGGAGGGCACCCAGCTCTCCACCTTCTCGAGCCCGCTCTGGAAGGTCGTCGATGGGCCGTTCGCGCTGAAGAGCTTCAACGTCACAAACAGCTCATACGACATCGTTCCGAACAAGACCTACGGTCTCTCGCCGAAGGCGCAGATGAGCAACGTCTCCTACCAGACCTACACCAGCTCGACGGCGATGCTGAATGCGATGGAATCCGGCTCGCTTGACATCGGCACGATCGACCCCGGCACCCAGCTGGGCTCGCTCCCGAAGTTGAAGAGCTCCGGCTACAGCGTCTTCGGTGGACCGGGCTGGGGTTGGTTCGGCGGGTTCATCAACTTCAAGGACACGACCGATGACTTCGACAAGGTCGTCGCGCAGCCGTATATCCGCGGCGTGTTCGCCCAATTGGTGGATCAGAAGGGAATCATCCAACACGTCTACCACGGCTGGGCGGTTCCAGCCTACGGCCCGGTGCCGTCGGCGCCGTCCTCGCCCTACATTCCTGCCAACGTGACGAAGTCGCCCTGGCCGTTCAACCCGAGTAAGGCAGTCTCGACCCTGAAGGCGCACGGCTGGGATGTCAAGCCGGGCGGCCAGACGACCTGCGCCAAGGCGGGCAGCGCGAAGGATGAATGCGGTGCCGGGATCCCGGCCGGAACGCCGATCAAGTTCGTTTGGGCCAATGTGCCGGAGTCAGTCGCCTCGACCGGCGTGCTCGAGTCCGAGGCGTTTGCCAGCGAGGCGAAGAGCGCAGCCGGCATCAACGTCTCCTTCGTGACGAAGACGTTCAACTTCCTGACCGCCAATTACAACAACGCCAACCCGGCGGCCGCCAAGTACACCAACGACTGGGCGGTCAACAACTACGGCGGCATCTTCATGAACTACTACCCGACCAACGACGGGCTTATGAGCCCGGGTGGGGCGCTCAACATGGGCTCGTACAACGACCCGGTCGCGACGAGGCTGATGAACGCGTCGGTTGCGAGTGCGAGCAAGACCGCGATCGCCGCGGAGGTTGCGTACTTCAGCAAGAGCTATCCGATCTTCTACATGCCTGACCAGGACTGGATCACGGCTGTGAACAAGAGGATCGGCGGCCCTGCGAACACGTTCCTGACGATGACGCAGCAGCAGTACAGCCCGCAGGCGCTCTACGTGAACAAGAAGTAGGTAGGGATCATCTGAATTGTGAGTGGGGCGGGGCGTCAGCCCCGCCCCACTCGCAGCCCTAGCGGTCGCTTCAAGCGCCCTAACATCACCCTCAAATGCTCGGCTACATCCTCCGCCGGCTCGGGACCGCAGTCATCGTCGTGATCGGTGTCGCGGCGGTTACGTTCGCACTGCTGCACTACATCTCGCCGACGCCGGCGACGACGGTGCTCGGCAGTCGGGCATCGCATGCGGCGGTCGCCGCCTGGGACAGGCAGCACGGCTACGACCGGTCGGAGGTAGTCCAGTTTCTCAGCTACCTGGGCAACATCGCACACCTCAACTTCGGTTACAGCTACAAGCTCGGCCAGAGCGTGAATTCGCTCTTCAAGGAGGCCGCCGGTCGCAGCCTCTACCTGACCCTCGCCGCGCTGGTGCTGTCGCTGCTGATCGCCATCCCGCTCGGCATAGCGCAGGCCGTCAAGCGCAACAGCCCAGCTGATTACGCGGCCACGGCGATCAACTTCACGCTGTACTCGATGCCATCGTTCTTCCTGGGCATCATCCTGATCCAGATCTTCGCGCTTGACCTCGGCATCTTCCCGGTGGGTGTCGGGGACAACGTCACCACGACCTGGCAGGCATTCACCCATCCCAACGAGCTGTTCCTGCCGATTCTGACGCTGACGCTGCTGAACGTCGCCAGCTTCAGCCGCTACATGCGCTCATCGGCGCTCGATGAGCTAGCCCAGGACTACATCCGGCTGGCCCGTGCCAAGGGGCTCTCCGAGAGGTCGGTGCTGTTCCGACACATGCTTCGCAACGCCTGCCTGCCGATCATCACGCTCGTCGGCCTCTCGATCCCCAGCCTGCTGGCCGGCAATCTGCTGATCGAGTACCTGTTCAACTACCCGGGCCTGGGGCTGCTCTTCTACCAGGCGCTCGGCATCCCCGACTACAACATCCTGCTCGCCTACACACTGTTGGGGGCGATCCTGACCGTACTCGGCAACCTGGCTGCCGACATTGCGATCGCCGCCGCAGACCCGCGGGTGCGCCTTGACTGAGCCTCGCGATCACGTGCGCACGCGCTCTGAACAGCTGGAGGAGGTCGGCGCCGGCGCTTTCAGGTTGCCGGCGCCGGAGGGTTCGCTTGACGAGGGCCTGCCGGAGGGCGGGGACGTCCAGGTCATCTCCAGCGGCTGGCGCCTGGCCGTGCGCGAGTTCATGAGCAACAGGCTGGCAGTGATCGCGCTCGTGGTGCTGGTGCTGATTGTGCTCTTCTGCTTCCTGGGTCCGCTCTTCTACCACACCAACCAGACCGAGTCCGACATCCTCAACAACAACCTTCCCCCCGGCTCGGGCCACCCGCTTGGCACCGATGAGAACGGTTTCGATGAGCTCGGACGGATCATGATCGGCGGCCAGGCCGCGCTTGAGGTCGGGTTGTTCGCGGCACTCGTGGCGATCGTGATCGGCACGCTCTACGGTGCGATCGCAGGCCTCGTCGGTGGCTTCGTCGACGGGCTGCTGATGCGCTTCGTCGACATCCTGCTGTCGATTCCGTTCCTGTTCGTGGTGCTGGTGCTGGCAACCAAGTACAGCGGCACCGTCGTCGAGATCAGCCTGATCCTGGGCGTGTTCTCATGGCTGATTCCCGCACGCCTGGTCCGCGGCGAGGTGCTGACGCTGCGCACGAGGGACTTCGTGGTCGCGGCGCAGACGATGGGGGCGGGCCGCGCGCGCCTGATCTACAAGCATCTGATTCCGAACGCCATGTCCGTGACGATTGTCAACGTCACCTTCCTGATCGCCGACTCGATCCTGTCGTTGGCGTACCTCGGCGCACTCGGGTTTGGCCTCTCCTACCCGAAGACATCCTGGGGCGACATGCTCGGGAACGCGCAGCAGTACGTGCAGAACGGCCAGTGGTGGCTGGTCTATCCGGTCGGCGCCTTCCTCGTCGTCACGGTGCTGGCATTCAACCTGGTCGGCGACGCATTGCGCGACGCGGTCGACGTCCGCCTGCGGCGGCGCTGAGAGAGACACATGGCCATCAGAGCGCTCGACGTCCAGAACCTGACCACCGAGATCCAGCTGTCGCGCACGACCGTGCATCCGGTCGGCAATGTCGACCTGCAGATCGACCAAGGCGAGACTCTCGGGCTGGTCGGAGAGTCCGGCTCCGGCAAGTCGATGCTGGGGCTCTCGATCCTCGGGCTGCTGCCCAGCGGCGGTCATGTCACCGGCGGGTCGATCAAGCTGGGCGACAGGCAGCTGGTCGGCCTCGGGGAGAAGGAGCTGCGCAAGATCCGCGGCAACGAGGTGGCGATGATCTTCCAGGATTCGCTCTCCTCACTGAACCCGACCAAATCGCTTGGCGAGCAGGTCGCCGAGCCTGTGCGGCTCCATCGGGGAGCCAGCCGCAAGGAGGCGCTCGACCGCGCGCTCGAGGTGCTCGAGCTGGTCGGATTGCCGCGCCCGAGGGAGCGCCTCGCCGACTACCCCCACCAGCTCTCCGGTGGCCTGCGCCAGCGCGTTATGATCGCGATCGCACTTGCCTGCGAACCGAAGGTGCTGCTCGCAGACGAGCCCACGACCGCGCTCGACGTCACGATTCAGGCACAGATCCTGAGGGTGCTGGACGACCTCGAGCAGCGCCTTGGCATGGCGACGCTGCTGGTCACGCACGACATGGGTGTGGTCGCAGGCCGCTCCAAGCGGATCAACGTCATGTACGCGGGGCGCATCGTCGAGACCGCCTCAAGCGAGGAGCTCTTCAGCGCCATGCGGCACCCCTACACGCAGGCGCTGCTCGGCTCGATCCCGCGCCTCGAGCAGGATGCCACCAAGCCACTGCTGTCGATCCCCGGTCTGCCGCCCGACCTCACGAATCCGCCCAAGGGCTGTCGCTTCGCCCCGCGGTGCCGGTTTGCGACCGAACAGTGCCGGGCCCACGAGCCGCCGCTCACCGGTGATGGCGATCACAAGTTCTCATGCTGGCACCCCGTTGACGGCCCGGCGATCATCACCGAGCACATCGTTCCGGTGGTGCCCGCGGCAGCTGGTCCTGCTGCATCGGCTCCCGCTGGAGCAGATGCAGCACCACAGGTGAAGGTCGTCGCCGAGCCGGCGCCCGACGGGGCGCTCGCCGATGGCGCGATTGCGGTCGGTTCGCGGCCGCTGCTGGAGGTGATCGAGGCGGTGCGCGAATACCCGGTCACCGCCGGCGCGGTGATGCGACGCAAGGTCAATTCGGTCAAGGCCGTGTCCAACGTGACGCTGCACGTACGTGCCGGTGAGGCGCTCGGGCTCGTCGGCGAGTCGGGCTGCGGCAAGACCTCGCTCGGGAAGCTGATGGTCGGGATCGAGAAGCCGGACGCCGGTCAGATCATGGTCAACGGCAGGGAGATCTTCAAGCTCCGGGGCGGCAACCTGCGCACGGCCCGGCGCGACGTCCAGATGATGTTTCAGGATCCGTTCGGGTCCCTCGACCCGCGCATGCGCGTGAGTACGATCCTGCGCGAACCGCTCCAGATCCAGCGGATCGGATCCACCAAGGAACAGAACGAGCGCGTGCGCGAGCTGCTCGACGAGGTCGGCCTGCCGCAGAACGCGCTCGAGCGCTACCCGCACGAATTCTCGGGGGGCCAGCGCCAGCGGATCGCGCTTGCCCGCGCGCTGATGCTCGAACCGAAGGTGATGGTCGCCGACGAGCCTGTGAGCGCGCTCGACGTGTCGATCCGCTCGCAGGTGCTGAACCTGATGAAGCGCCTGCAGGCAGAGCACCAGATGGCGTCGGTGGTGATCTCCCACGACCTGGCGGTCGTCAAGTACCTGGCCGATCGGATCGGCGTGATGTACCTGGGCAAGATCGTCGAGCTCGGAACCGGCGATGACATCTATCGCCGGGCCGCGCACCCCTACACGCAGGCGTTGATCAGGACCATCCCGGTGCCTGATCCGGCCGTCGAGAAGGCCAAGACCGATGTCGGCATCCGCGGCGAGCTCCCGAGCCCGATCGACCCGCCGTCGGGCTGCCGCTTCCGCACCCGCTGCCCGCTGGCACAGGAGATCTGCGCCGAGGTCGAGCCGCCGCTGCGCCGCTTCGGTCCGAGCCACCAGGCGGCCTGCCACTTTCCGTTGCAGACGCCCGAGCCGGTTGCCGAAGCCGCCACCAACGGCACGCCGGCCGCCTAGTTCAGGCGCTTGCGGCGGCGCTCAGGGCCTCGAGCGTCGCGGCAAGCTCGGTGACGCCATCGACGACGTGGTCCGCGTGCTCAAGGTCCTTGCGGCCGTGAGGGCCGGTGGTCACCGCGATGCAGCGGAGCTCATCGGCGTGAGCGCAGGCGATGTCTCGCGGAGTGTCTCCGATCACGACCGTCTGTTCACGGGGCCAGGAGCTGGCAAGGCCGGCCGCCGCTCCCGCGCGGCGTCGTGCGATCGGCGGCAACATCGTGCGGTCCTCCGAATCGGAGCCGAAGCCACCCTCACCGCGAGCGAACCAGTGTCCGATTCCGGCTGACTTCAGCTTCAGCCGCGCCACCGCCTCGAAGTTGCCGGTGACAAGCGCGAGCCTGGCCTCGCCGCGTCGGCTGAGCGTGCTGAGCAGTGACGGGATTCCCTGCACCACCCGGTCGGAGAGATCGCTGGGGCAGAGGCTCGCGTAAAGCCGACAGCACTCGTCGCGCACATCGGCGGAGCGGGCGTCGATCCTGTCGGCCGAGACGCCGGCCTCCAGCAGGTACATGCGTGCGATCTCACCATCGGTCCGGCCGGCGGCCGAACCGGCGATCCTGACCCCGTCCGGATCGATCCCGTGCACGTTATGAAGTGCCTGAAGCAGCGCCGTCGCGTGCTCCCGCGAGGCGCTCTGCACGAGCGTGCCGTCGATGTCGAAGAGAAGCAGCATTGGCCTGGTCTGAGACTAACGCCACATTCAGCGCGGGTCGGTGAAGACCGCCTTCAGCGTGAGCCAGATGATCAGCAGGTCGAGTCTCAGGCACCGATGTTTGACGTAGTACAGGTCGCGCTGCAGTTTGGCGCGGGCGCCCTCAAGCGAGCCGGAGTACCCGAGGTTGACCTGGGCCCAGCCGGTGAGGCCCGGGCGGACCGTGTGGCGCGCCGCATAGAACGGGATCTCGCGCTCCAGGCGCTCGACGATCGGCACCTGTTCGGGGCGTGGGCCGATCAGCGCCAGCTCGCCTCTGATCACGTTCCAGAGCTGTGGGAGTTCGTCGAGCCGATACCGTCGCAACACTCGGCCGAGCGGCGTTATGCGGTGACCCTCGTCGGTGGCCCAGACCGCGCTCTGCGGAGCGCCGCCATCGGCTTCGATGGCCATGGTTCGAAGCTTGACAAGTGTGAACGGAGTCCCGTTCTTACCGACCCGCGTCTGGCGGAAGATCGCAGGGCCAGGGCTGGTGAGCCGGATCGCGAGCATCAGCACGGTCAGCGCCGGCAGTGACACCAGCAGCAGGACGGCCGCGAGCAGGATCATCGTCGCGCGCCGGATGGCGTCGGTCACCGCGCGGCGGTGCTGGTCGGCGCGCTCAAACAGGAACCAGGCCGGTGTGAGCTCGGTCAGCGGCACCTTCTTGAACTCCGACTCGTAATAGGTCAGCAGGTCGCGGACCCGGATCCCACCAGCCGTGAGCGCGGTGGCCGCGGCCACCACGCCCGCCGCTCGGGCGCCGTCGCGGTCGAGCACGAGCACGGTCGCCCGTCGCTCGCAGACCTCACGCTCGAGCTGTTCGGGGGTGAGCGGCGAATTTGGCCCGTTCGCTCCGACCAGGCTCGCCTCCGGGCTGCGGCTCAGTTCCCGCTGCAACTCGCCGAGACTGGCCGGCGACCCGACGAAGTACACGCGACGCAGCACCATCCTGACGCGTATCTCAACGTCCCGCACCACGCCCGCCGCGAGTAGCGTCAGGATCGCCAGCCCGAATGTGGCCAGGCTCACCACGATTGCCGGCTTGAGCCCGAGGACCAGCGTGGCTCCGACCATCACGGCTGTGCCCAGGGCAGCGCCCGACGCCGCAGCCGGCACGTGTCCCTGGCGCAGTGGAGCGTCGTCGACGGCTTCGAACACCAGTCGGGCAGCCAATGTCGCGAGCGTCGCCGGAAGCAGCAGAGCGGGCCACACGCTCGAGGCGAACTGGGCCGCGATCACGGGCGAAGCCAACGCCACCCACAGCGTCAGTGTCGCCCCCGTCGCTGCCAGCCGTGTGTCCGGCCAGCTTGAGCGCCGCCGCCTGTCCCGCTCGTCGGCGGCGCTCCGCTCGGGAGGCTCGGGAACCGGCGCCAGTGGAGCACGGTCGGCGCTCACGGCGCGGCCTCGCTGGTCTTGGCTGCGCCGCTCCTGACCGCGGCCTGGAGGGCCGGCTCGAGCGGATCGAGTCGAAGCGCCAACCGGTACGCCGCCAGCGCCGTGGCGCGGTCACCGGCTCGGGTTGCGATGTCGCCCAGCAGAGCCGGGGGGACATAGTTCTCCGGCTCGATCCGTTCGGCGTGGAGCAACGCAGCGCGAGCGGCTGGGTAGTCGTTGAGGCGGGCGAACGCGGACGCGACGGCGTACTGGGTCTGCATCGACCAGGGGTCGAGTTGCTCCGCCGTGCGCAGTTTCTGCAGTGCCCGCACCGGTTGTCTGGACACCAGGCTCTGCCCAGAGTTGCTGTACAGCGCCGCCACGTACTGGCGGCCGAGGCTGGCGGCGACCAGCGCCAGCACCCCAAGTGCGGTTACAAGCGCTGCCTGCTGAGCGCGGGTGCGCTCACGGCGATTCGGGCCGACCTCGCTATCGCCGCCCGGCGGCACCGGCACGACCAGCACAGCCGCGGCGAGCATCGCCATGCCTGCCAGCCCTGGAATGTCGTATAGCCAGTCGACACTGGTGGCAGCGAGCCAGGCGGTGAACAGACCAAGCGCCGCCACCTTGAGGGCGGGATCGTGGCTCGCGAGGGTTGTGCGACGGCTGGTGAGCCCGGCTCCGAGGGCCGACCCGAGGAACAGCAACAGGCCGATCGCGCCGCCGATGCCCAGCTCCGCCAGAACCTGCAGCTCGAAACTGTGAGGGACGGTGACGTCCTCCAACTGTCGGCGCTGCAGGTAGTAGCGGTCCACGTAATTGCCGGCACCGATGCCACCGAGCGGGTCCGTGCGGAACTCATCGAGCGCGATCCGCCAGAGGTCGTATCGGTAGCCGCCGCCGAGTGCCAGGTAGCGGTTGTCCGCCGAGGATTCTGCTTTGAGTGCGGTGAAGTCGTGCCATTGGGTGGTGACCCGATCGTGCTCGGTCACGGCGAAGGCGATGGTGGCGGTGAGGGTGAACCCGAGCAGAATGCGCCCGAGGGTCGTTGTCACCGAGTCACGACGACCCTCGGGCAGGCGCTGGAATCCCGCTGAGACCAGCCACCTGAGCGCGAAGGCGAGGAGCGCCCCGGCGAGCAGCGCAAGGCCGGCTCCCTGGATTGCCGCCAGGCTGGGAGCGTGTGCCTGGTCGGGCCCGGTCGAGCTGTAGACCCGGAACGTCCAGTGTGTGGTTGCGGCGACTGCCGCGAGCACGACCAGCAGATTCACCCCGCGGCGTGTGCGGCCCGGGGCGCAGATCAGCGCCAGCAGGACGCTCGCCACGGTCGCGAGCACGATCGCGCGCGATTGGGTGAGTACTGCTGTCGAGGCGATCAGGGCGGACGCACTGATGGCGGCGGCTCGCAGGCGCCGTGTGGTGGCTACCTCGGCAAGTCCCAGCCACGGCCAGATACCCATCACCAGCAGGCCGGCCGTGCCGTTGATGTAGCCCATCGGGGAATCGAGTCGACCTTGCAGGAAGGCCCCACCGCCGGCTCCGGCGGCAAACACCACCGCGAATACGACGGAGCTGATCAGTGCCGGCAGCCCGAGGATCGCGAGCACGGCCCGGGCTGTGGCTCGAACTCTGATCGCAAGCAGCCCGATCGCAAAGATCACTGCGTAGACGGCGATCTGATTGGCGCTGGTCCAGGCCGCGTCGCGCGACTCGGCCCATAGGAGCGAGGCGAAGCTGAGCAGGACCAGCAGTCCAAGCCCGGCTGCGGCGGTGATGCCGAAGCCGGTGGCCCGAATCGGCGGCCCGAAGGCGAGCACCACCAGCAGGAGGACGGCGCCGATGCCGAGCGGCGCCCACGAGGTGAAGCTGTAATACCCGAACGCGAGCGGTGAGAATGCCAGGCCGGCGGCGACCAGCATGACGATCAGGTTCGGTCGACCGGGGCCCCGTGAGACCGGCGCGCGGGCCGACTCGGGTCGCAGGTCGACGACGGGCCTGATCTGCTCGGTCGCGCTCATCGCCTGCGGCTGAGGATGAGGCCCCCGGCGCTCCCCAGCACAATCACGAGCAACGCCGTGAGGATCATCCAGAGCAACGCCGACCCGGATCCAGGCTCAAGCACACGATAGGCGGCTGGCGCGGCGCGAACCTGCTGTCCGCCGACCGCCGGGCTGAGGTTCGGGAGTCTCACGGTGGTCACATGCCGGGGCGGCGTTCTGGCGGCTGCTGTGCTGGTGTGTGTCGTGGCGGGGGGCGCAGGCTCCGTCACGGTCGGCGCTCTGATCGGCTGTGCGGTCGCCGGCGTCTGGGCGGCCGGCGTCTCGGCCGCCGGCGGTGTCTCGGGCGCCGGTGGCGTCTCGGGCGCCGTGTTCGTAACGCTGCCCGTAGACGGTGAAGCAGTCGGCGTCGAAGCCGACGTTTGCGTGACGGTTGTGCTGCCACGCTTGATGCCGGACCCGAACAGCCTGCCGCTGTTGCCGCTCTCCGGTGCGGCACCGCGTGCGCTCGCGAGCGGCAACGCGTACTCCTTGGCAACCGGGCTTCTGGGGTCGACGTGCACGGGCGAACCGTCATTTGTCGCCGATGCCGCAGCGGGCAGCACCAGCAGGCCCGTGGCGCAGACGAGCGTCAGCAACAGCCGGGCACGGGCGCGCAGGCGCATCGCAGGACTATGGTAGACCCGGCCCGAATGACTGACCGCACAGTGGATGACTGATACCTGGTTGTTCCGAGCAGAGGTGTCGCTGATCATCGGCGCGGTGGTCGTGCTGTCGCTCTGGTTGCTCATGCGCTGCCTCGACCGTCGCGGACACACGGGTTCCTATGGACTGCCGATCTGGACCGGATTCGGCCTGCGTCTGCTTGCCGTCGCTGTTGCCGCGGCTGTGCCCTCGATCGGACACAAGCTCAGCAACAACGACGAGGCGGCGTTCGTCGTGACCACACATGCGCTTGCGAGGCTCCCACTTGGAAGCTCCCAGTGGCTCAACATGCTTGTGCACTGGACCGAGGTGGTGCCCTGGGCACTGACCTACAAGCTGTTCGGCGATTGCGGGCTGCTGCCGCTGCGACTCGAGCAGATCGGGTTGAGCCTCGCCGCGGTGATCGTCGCCAGCTCCACGGCCGGGAAGCTCGGCGGGCGCAGGGCCGGACTGATCGCGGCCTGGATCGTGGCTGTTGAGCCCTCCTGCGTCTACTTCGCCGGACTGCTCCACCAGGAATCGCTTTGCATGCTCGGAGAGGCGCTGCTGCTTGCCGCGCTCGTCGATGCATGGATGCGGGATACGCCCCCGCTCTGGCCGGCCGGTGAAGGGCTTCTTGGGCTCGGGCTGATCTTCGGAACCCGCGCATATATGGCCTTCTTTGCGGGCGTTGCCGCGGTGCTGGTGCTGATCGGCGCCGAGCTGACCCGGCGTATGGGTCTCGCCCGCGGCCTGGCCGTACTGACGGCGAGTTCCTTAGTCGTGGCGCTGATCGGGATCGCGCTGGCGCCACATGTCGTGCCGGCCAGTCTCACCAACCTCCAGCACCAGCTCAACTACCACTACATCGGCGCGAATCTGGCGCTGCCGCACGCCAACGTCACCACCGCCAACGGGCTCCTGAGAACGATCGTGTCTCGCAGCTTCGACCTTCTGTTCAAGCCACTCCCGTGGCAGATCGGAAGCGCAGCCCAGAAGGCGGCAGTGATCGGCACGTTGGTCTGGTACGTGTTGCTCGCGGTCGCGGCGGTCCTCACGCTGCGTCAGGGCCTCGACGAGCGTCTCGCCCCGGTGCTGATCCTGTTCGTCTGCGAGACGATCGGCTTTGCCTTGACACTGGTCGACACCGGCGAGGGGTTCCGCCACCGCGTGAACCTTGTGCTGCTGCTCTCGGTGCCACTGGGAGTGATGCTGGACCGATGGCGCAGCGGATCCGCGACAAGGCGCTCAATCGCACGATGAGAGGTGTCCTGTTCACCGCTTCGACGTCGGCGCCGATCGGCCGTGGTCGCGCCCACCGAACACGTCGCGGGCGGACCGTCGGGTTCGGGGCTGGCATTGGTCTCATCATCGCCCTCGGAGTGGTGCTGGCCATGCCCACCACCTACGTGGCAACGGCCGATCTGCACATGCGTCCGGGGAGCAGCTTCCACATACCGAGCTTCGCCGCCTATAGCCCCCGCGCACAGCTTTACGGGGCCCTCGGGCCAGGCGATCGGCGGGCGACCGTGTCGCTGACCGCAGCGGGATCGTCACCGCGGCGAGCACGTAGGCTCCTTCGCTCCGATGTCACGCGCTACGCGACCCAGGCGCCGGTGGAGAGCGCGACGATCACGACGCGCGAGTCGCCGCGCTCGATCCGGGATCTGCTCCTGGGCCTGATCGCCGGCGCGCTCTTGGCCCTGGCCTACACCGTCACGATTCAGAGATGGCGCGGATCCTCCAGCTGGTGACAGAACTCGTCGTCGGCGGTGCGTCGCTGACGATGCTCGACTTCGCCGAGGATCTGGCCAATGAACACGAGCTCCACATCGCTCACGGTCGGCTCTACGAGCGTGACAACGCTGCGATTCGCCGCGCCAGGGCCAACTTTCCGACCTACGAGATCCCGAGCCTCGTGCGGCCGCTCTCGGGACGGGACGACGCCAGCGCCGTCCGCGCGTTCAACTCGCTCTGCCGCATGCTCGAGCCCGACCTCGTCCATTCGCACAGTTCGAAGGCCGGGATCGTCGGGCGCGTCGGTGTGCCGACGGAGGTCGGTGCGCGCCTCCACACGGTGCACGGCTGGGGCCATACGCCGCTCGATGATTCCCGGCGCCGGTTCGCGCTGATCGCCGCCGAGCGTGCCGCGGCACTGCGAACGACGAGGTTGATCGCGGTCTCCGAGGAGGTGCGGGATGAGGGCCTGGCGCTGGGCATCGGCAGTAGAGACCTCTATGCGGTGATCGGCGCGCCCGTGGACATGCGGCGGCCTCAGCTGGACTTCGAAGCTGCACGCCTGCGAGCGCGCGAGCGCCTGCGGCTACCGATTGACGCCGAGGTGATCGGCTGGATTGGGCGTTTCACAGCTCAGAAGGATCTGCGGACCCTGGCCGAGGTTGTTCGCCGGGTGCTGCTTGAGCGCCACAACAGCTACGTCGCCATGATCGGTGGCGGCCCTGAACGGGGGCTGATCGAGCACGTCCTTCACGCTGAGATCCTTGAGCGTCGTGTCCGCCTGGTTGGAGAACGGGACGACGTCGGCGAGTTGTATCGGGCCTTCGACCTGCTGATACACACATCCCGCTGGGAGGGGCATCCGCGCGTCGTCCGTGAGGCGCTTGCGTCGGCGGTGCCGGTCGTCAGCGCTCGTGTGAGCGGCACGCGTGAGCTGGCGACCGACGAGCGCCTGGGTGCCCTGGTAGAGCCGGGCGACGTGCCGGCATACGTCTCCGCTCTCAGCCGGATCCTCGACTCCCCGAACCGGCGCGCGCCGATCGACGAGGCTGCGCTGGAGCCGCTGCGGGCGACTGCCGATGAGCCCTACCAGCTGATGCGAGAGCTCTACCGAAGCGTGATCGCGTAACGGCTCCCAGGCGCTTCCGTGGTGTCAGCGAGCGAACGAGACCCCTGGACTGAGCCGCAGGGCCACCGCCGCGACCAGCTTGGCCGCGTTCTCAGCATCCTCGACGCTGATCATCTCCACCGACGAGTGCATGTAGCGAAGCGGTACGGAGACGAGCCCGGTTGGAACGCCGGCGCGGCTGGTCGTGAAGGCATCAGCATCGGTGCCGGTGAAGCGTCCGGCCGAGGCGACCGTGAACGGGATCTCCGCTTCCTCTGCGGCCTCATAGAGCAGCTCCGAAACGCGCGGGTGGAGCAGTGCGGCGCGTTCGATCACCGGGCCGGAGCCGAGCTTATGGTGAGTGTCCTGACCGAGCGTGATGCCGGGCGTATCGCTCGCGTGGGTCACGTCGATCGCGATCGCGACATCCGGCCGGTGCCGGAACGCGGAGGTCTGTGCGCCCTTGAGGCCGATCTCCTCCTGCACGACCGCCATCGCCAGGAAATCGCCCGGGGCGCCCCCGGCCTCGGCCACGAGCTGGGCGGCGCGCGCAGCGACAAAGCAGCCGACGCGATTGTCCAGCGAACGTGAGACGACGCGGCCGTTCGGCATCTCGAGCGGCTCGACATCGAGCACGCCGGTGTCTCCGATTCGCACGAGCTCGCGTGCCTCATCACCGTCGGCGGCGCCGATGTCGATGTGGAGGCTCTTCAGGTCCGGAACCCGCTTGCGGTCCTCCTCGTCCATCACGTGGATCGCCTTACGGCCGATCACGCCGCGGACAGGCCCGTTCCTGGTGTCGAGCAGCACCCGCTGACTGACGAGGTTGACGGGGTCCCAGCCACCGACATTGCCGAAGCGGAGGAAGCCGTCGTCGTCGATGTGGGTGATGTGAACGCCGATCTCGTCGATGTGGCCGATTGCGGCGAGCGACGGACCGGCACCCGTTCCGGCGACCCGCGCCCAGGACGAGCCATTGACGTCGACATCGACCTCGGCTGCAAACGTCGCGCAGTGCTCACGCCACACGGCGGCGGCCCGGGCCTCGTTGCCCGAGGGACCGGGCACCCGCAGCAGTGCGTCAAGCAGTTCAGGTGTAGCCATCGCGAGTGCCCCCTATTCCGCCAGGAGTTGGCGGAGAACGTATTGCAGGATGCCTCCGTGCCGGTAGTAGATCTGCTCCATCGGCGTGTCGATCCGTACGGTCACCTTGAACTCCTTGCCGTCGGCCCTGACGGTCAGTTCGTCGGGAATGTCGTGGCCGCCGGCGACGCCGGCGATCGTGAACATCTCACGCCCGGTGAGGCCGAGGGACTGGATGCTCTCGCCGTCCTTGAACTGCAGCGGGATCACGCCCATGCCGACCAGATTGTTGCGGTGAATGCGCTCGAAGCTCTCGGCGATCACCGCGCGCACGCCGAGCAGGCGGGTGCCCTTTGCGGCCCAGTCGCGCGAGGAGCCGGAGCCGTACTCCTTGCCGGCGAGTATCACCAGCGGAATGTCATTTTCGATATAGCGGGTCGCCGCGTCGTAAATCGAGACCACCTCGTCGCTGCCATCGGCGAGGTAAAGGGTGACGCCACCCTCGGTACCGGGTGCCAGGTGGTTGCGCAGGCGCACGTTCGCGAAGGTGCCCCGCATCATCACCTCGTGGTTGCCGCGCCGTGATCCGAACGAATTGAAGTCGGCCACCTCAACGTGGTTCGCATTCAAGTACTGCGCTGCGGGCCCGCCGCGTTTGATCGAACCGGCCGGCGAGATGTGGTCGGTCGTGATGCTGTCACCGAGGACCGCGAGCACACGCGCATCCCTGATGTCCTCGAGCGGCTCCGGCTCGACAGGCAGGTTCTCGAAGAACGGGGGACGGTGGACATAGGTGGAGCGCTCGTCCCATTCGTAGAGGTCTCCCTCCGGGACATCGAGGCTTGCCCAGCGCTCGTCGCCGTCGAACACCTCGGCATAGCTCTTGCGGAACATGTCCGACTGGACGGCGTCCTCTACCACCTCCGCAATCTCGGCCGAGCTCGGCCATAGATCCTTCAGGTATACGTCGGCACCCTGATCGTCCTGTCCGAGGGGCTCCGCGTAGACGTCGATGTCCATTGTGCCGGCGAGGGCGTAGGCGACCACGAGCGGCGGTGAGGCCAGATAGTTCATCTTGATGTCTGGGTTGATGCGTCCCTCGAAGTTGCGGTTGCCCGACAGCACCGAGACGACCGCCAGATCAGCGTCATTGACGACCTGCGACACCTCGGGCGGAAGCGGGCCGCTGTTGCCGATGCAGGTCGTGCAGCCGTAGCCGACGAGGTTGAATCCGAGCGCGTCCAGGTATTCATCGAGACCTGAACGCTCGAGGTACTCGGTCACGACCTTCGAGCCCGGAGCCAGCGAGGTCTTGACCCACGGCTTCACCGTCATCCCGCGCTGAACCGCGTTGCGGGCGAGCAAGCCGGCACCAACCATGACCGAGGGATTCGAGGTGTTCGTGCAGCTCGTGATGGCCGCGATCACCACATGGCCGTTGTCGAGCTCGGTCTCGGTGCCGTCCCCCAAGACGAGCTTCGTCTTGGTCGAGACGCCGCCGTTTGGGCCGCTGGCCAGCGGATCACTCGCCGGAAAGGTCTCGGCCAGAGCCTCGTCCTCGCCCTCGGTGCTCGGCAGGTAGTTTTGAACTGCCGACTCGAAGGCTGGCTTCGAATTGCTCAGCGACACACGGTCCTGTGGACGCTTTGGACCTGAAATGCTCGGAACCACGGTTGCGAGGTCGAGTTCGAGCACGTCCGTGAAGGTCGGCTCCTCCGAGTTCTCGTCGTGCCAGAGGCCCTGTGCCTTGGCGTAGGCCTCGACCAGGTCGATCTGCTCCTTCGGCCGCCCGCTGAACTCGAGGTATCGGAGTGTCTCCTGATCGATCGGGAAGATCGCGATCGTCGAGCCGAACTCCGGCGACATGTTGCCGATCGTCGCGCGATCGGCAAGCGGGGTGTTGGCGACGCCTGAGCCGAAGAACTCGACGAACTTGCCGACGACGCCACGCTTGCGCAGTATCTCGGTAACGGTGAGGACGAGGTCGGTCGCTGTGGCGCCCTCCTGGAGCTGACCATGAAGCTTGAAGCCGATCACCTGGGGAATCAGCATTGACATCGCCTGCCCCAGCATCGCCGCCTCGGCCTCAATCCCGCCAACCCCCCAGCCGACGATTCCGAGGCCATTGACCATGGGCGTATGCGAGTCCGTGCCCACCAGTGTGTCCGGGTACGCGAGCGGGCGACCGCCCATGCCGTTGTCGTCGACGAAGACGACCCGCGACAGGTACTCGAGGTTGACCTGGTGCACGATCCCGGTGTCCGGGGGCACGACCTTGAAATTGTCAAACGCGGTCTGGCCCCAACGCAGGAACGAGTAGCGCTCCTTGTTGCGCTCGAACTCGAGCTCGGCGTTGCGCCGGAACGCGGTCCTGGTGCCGTACTCGTCAACCTGGACCGAGTGATCGATCACGAGCTCGGCCGGAACCAGCGGGTTGATCTTGCTGGGGTCGCCGCCCATCGCCTTCATCGCGTCCCGCATCGCCGCGAAGTCGACGATCGCCGGCACGCCGGTGAAGTCCTGCATCACCACGCGTGCCGGGGTGAAGCCGATCTCCTCGGTCTGTTCGGCCTTGGCGTTCCAGCTCGCCAGGGCCTCGATGTCGGATGCGCGCACCATCGTGCCATCCTCGTTGCGGAGCAGGTTCTCAAGCAGGACTTTCAGCGAGAACGGCAGTCGCGCGACGTCGTGACTTGCCTGGAGCGCATCGATTCGGAAGATGTCGTATGCGCGTCCGCCGACTTCGAGCGTCGCCTTCGATCCGAAGCTGTTGGCTGACATTCAGGACTCCTCGGGTTCCAGTTTCGTTATCTCTCTGATCCAGACTCTAGTTTGTGTTCGGTGAGCGCGCCTTCGACCCGAACTCGGCTCCTGCGTGATCGCACCCGTCCAGCCCACGTCACGAACATGGAGCTGTTTTTCGACCTGGTCTGGGTGTTCGCGTTCACGCAGCTGTCGGAGTTCCTCTACGAGCACAGGACCTGGGAGGCGGGGGCGGAGACCGTGGTGATTCTGGTGGCGCTGTGGTCGGCCTGGAACTACACGGCCTGGGCGACCGGCTGGATCGACCCCGAGCGTGTGCCTGTGGTCCTGCTGCTGTCGGTCCTGATGTTCGGCAGCCTGGTGATGGCGTCGGCGATCCTGAGAGCGTTTGACGGCCGTGGTGAGGCGTTCGCGATCGCCTACGTCTCGACGCAGCTGCTGCGCAGCGGCTTCATGGTGTGGGTGTTCGGCACGCGCGATCCGATGGGCCGGAATTACGCGCATCTGTTGGCATGGTCGGTCCTCAGTGGCGTGATCTGGCTTGCAGGCGGCTTGGTCGACGATTCACACACGCGGCTGCTGATCTGGGCGGTCGCCGCGGCGATCGATCTGATTGCGCCACTGGTCGGCTTTCGGCTGCCGCTCGCCGGAGGCCGACAGATGTCGGACTGGACCGTCGCCGGCACCCATCTGGCCGAACGCTGTCAGCTGCTGTTGATGGTCGCATTCGGCGAGTCGTTCCTGCGTGTCGGCGAGAGCTTCGCCTCCAGCAACCACACCGGTGTGGCGATCGATGCCGCGTTCCTCGTCGGGTTCGTGCTCGTGTTCTCGCTGTGGACGGTCTACTTCATGCGTCATGCGGGCCATGCGACAGCGGCCCTCGAGCATTCCGGCGAGGACGCGGCTCAGCTGGCCCGGTCGGTCTTCAGCTACGCCCACGTCGTCCTGATCGGCTCGGTGATCGTGATCGCAGATGTGATCCACATCGTGATCGAAGGTCCGCACGAGCCGGTCGATGCCGGGTTCGCGGCGATATGCGTCGGTGGTCCCGTCCTGTACCTGATCGGGATCGCGATGTCGAAGCGCTGGCTGGGCCTGAAGCGGCTGCCGTGGGTGCTGGGGGGTGCGCTCGCGATCACCGTGGTCGGTATCGCGACCGCGTTCGGTGCGCGCCTGACCGAGCTGACCGCTGTGACCGCGGTGGCGGTAGGGGTCTCGATCTGGGCGCAGTTGCTTCCCTAGCTGCGGGGCGTGGCGGCGGTGGCGGCCAAGCGGGGCCGCCACCGGCAGCGGCTGCGTCTGCCTAGAGTCCGGGCGGGTGGCGGACGACGAAGCCCGCGAACTCGCCGCCGCCCTGGGACCAGCGCGTGCCGTCCTCGGCGAGTGCGACGGTGTCGAAGCGCCAGCCGGCGATCGTCATCCAGACGTGCCCGGCGTTGGCGTAGAGCGTGACCCACTGGCCGGTGCCCGGGTCGCCGTAGGATTCGAACTCGCCAGAGGTCTCGGGTGCACTCAGCAGCCCGGCCGCGTTCAGCACGTAGCTGACCGACCCGGAGCAGTCATAACCGGGCGAGATGAAGGAGCCGTGGCCGCCGCCCCAGATGTAGGGCAGTGTCGCGATCGCGTTGCCGGCGGCGATCATCTCGCGCACGGACGCCGGTGCGCCCGGGGGCGGCGAGACCATGCTGCCGGTGTCGATCGCGACACCCACTTCCTGGTTCACCTGCTCGGGGGTTGCCGCGGCGGCGGCGCGGGCCGCCGCCGCCTGTCGTGCGGCGGCCGCTGCTGCGGCCTCCTGGGCGTCGAGCTTCTTCTGGAGCGCGGCGGTGTCGGCGTTCACGTTGGCGAGCCTGCCGCGAGCATGGGAGCGCGCGCTCTCCTCGGCCGACTGCTGGTTGACGAGCGCGGTCTCGATCGCCGCCACCTGGTTGCGCTGGGTGACGATCTGATTGGTGAGCGCCCGGTCTCTCTGCTCCAGGGTGCCGAGGCGCAGCGCCTCTCGCTGAACGCGGGTGCGCGCGGCCTTGGTGAAGGCGACGATCTGCTGGTCCTCGCTCTGAGCGTCCTTGATGTAGTTGACCTGGTCAAGCAGGTTCGAGAACCCGTGTGCGTTGAGGATCACGTCGACAAGGTTCGGCGAGCCGTTCTCGTATGCGGAGCGCAGGTTTGCGGCCAGGTCGGTGGACGCGATCCGCATCCGCTTCTCGAGCGCGACCAGATGCCATTTGGCCGCCATCGCCTCCGACTGCACCTTGGCCAGCTGGGCGATGTGGCTCTCGAGCTGCGCCTGCACGTCCGCGAGCCGTTGCTGGGCGGCGGCAACTCCGCCCGCCGTCTTCTCGATCTGGGCCGTCTGTGAGTTGATCTGGTCCTGGAGCGATGCCGCAGTCGATCTGCCGGCCTGGATCTGGCTCTGCAGATCAGCGGAGCTCGAGGCGATTGCCCAGCCGCCGAGCAGGGCACAGGCGGCGACGGCGGCGACGAGCAGGCGCTTGAGGTGGCTGGGTGAACGCATCCGGGCAGGGGTGTGTCTGATTGATACGACGTTCGGCGAAACGGCCGGTCGCATCAAAAAACGCCAGGTCTTTGGCGTGCGCCTACCTTAGCGGGCTCGCCTGCGATGCCAAATTAAAGGTTGCAGCATGCAAGAGATCCTGCAATGAGCAGGAATTGCGCCACTCGTGTAACTGGTCAGGCGCCTGTGCGACGTTGATCAGGCGTCGGTGCGCTTGCGCGCCCGTGCTGCCTTGACCCGGGCGGTCTGGTCGAGCGCGGTCTTGCGAAGCCGCACGTTCAGCGGCGTGACCTCGACCGATTCGTCCTCGCGCAGGAACTCGAGCGCCTGGTCGAGGGAGAGCTCGCGCTTGGGCACCAGTCGCACCAGCTCGTCGGCCGTGGAGGAGCGCATGTTGGTCAGGTGCTTCTCCTTGACTGCGTTGACGTCGAGGTCCTCGGCACGGGCGTTCTCCCCGACGATCATGCCCTCGTAGACCTCCTCGCCGGGGCCGACGAACAGCGATCCGCGCTCCTGCAGGTTGAACAGCGCGAACGCCGCAACCTTGCCGCGGCGGTCGGCCACCAGGGAGCCGCTACCGCGCGTGCGGATCTCACCCTGCCATGGTTCCCAGCGGTCGAAGACGTGGTGCACCAGGCCGGTGCCGCGGGTCTCGGTGAGGAACTCGGTACGGAAGCCGATCAGGCCACGGGCGGGGATGATGTATTCCATCCGCACCCAGCCGGTGCCGTGGTTGACCATCTGCTCCATGCGGCCCTTGCGCAGCGCCAGCATCTGCGTGATCACGCCGACGTACTCCTCGGGCGTGTCGACGCTCATCCGCTCCATCGGCTCGTGCACCTTGCCTCCGACGTCGCGCGTGACGACCTGCGGCTTGCCGACCGTCATCTCGAAGCCCTCCCGGCGCATGACCTCGACCAGGACCGCCAGTGCGAGCTCGCCGCGTCCCTGAACCTCCCAGACGTCGGGGCGCTCGGTTTCGTTGATGCGCAGGGAGACGTTGCCGACCAGTTCGCGTTCGAGGCGCGCCTTCAGCTGGGAGGCGGTCAGCTTGTCTCCGTCCTGGCCGGCCAGCGGTGAGTCATTGGTGCCGAGCGTGACCGACAGCGACGGTTCGTCGACGGTGATCATCGGCAGTGGTCGCGGATCATCCGGATCCGACAGCGTGTCGCCGATCGTGATCTCGGGGATGCCCGCGACCGCGATGATGTCGCCGGCGCTGGCCGACTCGGCGCTGACGCGCTCGAGCGCCTCGGTCACGTACAGCTCGGTGACCTTGACGCGCTCGATCTCCGAGCCTCCGTTCCGGCACCAGGCGATGGTCTCACCCTTGCGGATCGTGCCCTCGTGTACGCGGCAGATCGCGATCCGCCCGACATATGGGGAGGCGTCGAGGTTGGTGACGTGGGCCTGCAACGGCGCGCCCTCCGTGTAACTCGGGGCGGGAATGTGCTCGACCAGCAGTTGCAGCAGTGGCTGGAGGTCGCTGCCGGGCCGCTCGAGGTCAAGCGTCGCGGTACCGGCCTTCGCGTTGGTGTAGACGATCGGGAAATCGATCTGAGATTCGTCGGCCTCGAGGTCGATGAACAGTTCGTAGACCTCGTCGATCACCTCGGAGATGCGGGCGTCCGGTCGATCGATCTTGTTGATCACGAGGATCACCGGCAGGCGCGCCTCGAGCGCCTTGCGCAGGACGAAGCGGGTCTGTGGCAGCGGGCCCTCGGACGCGTCGACCAGCAACAGCACGCCGTCGACCATCGTCAGGCCTCGCTCGACCTCGCCGCCGAAGTCCGCGTGGCCGGGCGTGTCGATGATGTTGAGCTTGATCTCGCCGTGGCGGACTGCCGTGTTCTTGGCGAGGATCGTGATCCCCTTCTCACGCTCGAGATCCATCGAGTCCATCACTCGGTCGGCGACGTCCTGATTGGCGCGGAACGCGCCGGACTGCCAAAGGAGCGCGTCGACCAGCGTCGTCTTGCCGTGGTCGACGTGGGCGACGATTGCGAGGTTGCGGATATCCGAGCGAGTGGGCACCGCCAGCGCAGGTTAGCCGCCCGGCTCCTAAGTGGTTATGCCGCGCAGTGGTTGAGGTCGGGCGACCGTGCCCGGACTGCGTTGGATCCTCAGCCGTCCAGCGGGCCGGGTGAGGGACGATCCAGCTGGTCGAACCTCGCGTCGCTCGGCGCCTGCAGTCCGCCGAAACCGGTCCAGAGCGCGGCCATCGCCGCGTCGACCAGTTCCGCGCGGGTGACCTGCGGATGCTCCCGCCACCAGCGGGCGGCCGCGGTCAGCGCGTCGCGGTGGATCGCGAACAGGGCACGGGCGCGGACGGTCTCGGGCTCGAGACCGGCACGGCGGGCGTCGTCGGCCAGGAGATCGGCAAGGATGCGGTTGAAATCGGCCCGCAGTCGCAGGTACTCCTGAGCCGCGTCCCGGCTGAGCGGCGGATTGTCGGGAAACAGCAGCCTCCAGCCGAGTGGGCGCTCCTCGACGAACGCGAAGAACGTGTCGAACGTTGCGCGCCAGCGATCCTCCGTACGGCCCTCCGAACCCAGTGCGGCACCGAGGTGCGCGAGCAGGGCTTGTTGCTCCAGATCGAGCACAACGACAAACAGTGCGTGCTTTGAGGCGAAGTGGTCGTAGAGCACGGTTCGGGTGACGCCGGCGGCGTGCGCGATCCGGCCGACGGACGCTGCCTCGTAACCGCGCTCTGCGAATTCCGGTAACGCCGCGTCGACGATCAGCCGGCGGCGCTGCGGAGCCTTCAGCCTGGTCTTGGGTACGTGAGAGGTCATCATCGAGTGGGCGTGGAACCGCCTGCATAGTATTATCCGACATAGGTGTCGGTTAGTGTGAGACGCAGCCGGCCGGCGCACCGTGACCACCCAAGGAGCACCGCCATGCCTGCCACCGATGTGCTTGTGTTTGACGCGATTCGCACTCCAAGGGGTCGCGGAAAGTCGAGCGGATCGCTGTACACGACAAAGCCGATCGATCTCCCAGTGGGGCTGATCCATGAGATCCTGAGTCGCAACCCCGACCTCGATCCGGAGCGGGTCGACGACGTCGTGCTCGGCTGCGTCACGCCGGTCGGCGATCAGGGCGGAGACATCGCCAAGGCAGCCGCGACAAAGGCCGGCTTGCCGGACACGGTCGCCGGAGTTCAGCTCAACCGCTTCTGCGCCTCCGGACTCGAAGCCGTCAACATCGCCGCCCAGAAGGTTGCGTCCGGTTGGGAGGATCTGGTGCTGGCAGGCGGCGTTGAGTCGATGTCGCGCGTGCCGATGGGCTCGGACGGGGGCGCCTGGGCGATGGATCCGGAGACGTCCTACCAGACGTCATTCGTTCCGCAGGGCATCGGCGCGGATCTGATCGCGACGCTCGAGGGATTCAGCCGTGAGGATGTGGATGCCTATGCGGAGCGCTCGCAGCGCCGCGCGGCAACGGCTCAGGCTGAGGGCCGGTTCGAGCAATCGGTGATCCCGGTGATTGACATCAACGGCAACGTCGTGCTCGATCACGACGAGTTCATCCGGCCCGAGACCACAGTCGACGCCCTGGCTCAGTTGAAGCCCTCGTTCGCGATGATGGGCGACCTCGGCGGGTTCGATGCGGTTGCCCTGCAGAAGTACCACTGGGTCGAGCGGATCGATCACGTCCACACGCCCGGCAACTCCTCGGGGATCGTCGACGGCGCCAGTCTCGTCCTGGTCGGCAACGAGCGGACGGGTGCCGAGCTCGGCCTCGAGGCCCGCGCCCGAGTCGTCGCTACGGCGGTTACGGGCAGCGATCCGACGATCATGCTCACCGGGCCTGCGCCGGCAACGCGGAAGGCCCTGGCCAAGGCCGGACTCACGATCGATGACATCGATCTGATCGAGATGAATGAGGCCTTCGCCGCAGTTGTCCTGCGGTTCGCCCGTGACATGGCGGGCCGCGGAGATGAGGACGCGCTGTTGGAGAAGATCAACGTCAATGGAGGTGCGATCGCGATGGGCCATCCGCTCGGTGCGACGGGCGGCATGATCTTCGGAACCCTGATCGACGAGCTTCAGCGAACCGGTGGCCGGTACGGCCTTGCGACGCTGTGCATCGGTGGCGGCATGGGAATCGCGACAATCGTCGAGGCGATCTGAGATGTCTGAGTCAACGATTCGCTGGGAGCAGGACAGCGACGGCGTCGTCGTGCTGACACTGGATGATCCGGGCCAGGCGGCCAACACGATGAACACCGCCTACGCCGACTCGATGCGGGCCGCGGTCGCGAGGCTGCTGGCGGAACGCGAGCAGATCAGCGGCGTGATCATCGCGTCCGGTAAGAAGACCTTCTTCGCCGGCGGCGACCTCAACGAACTCAGGCGGGTGGCTCCGGAGAACGCCAAGCAGTTCACGGACTTCCTGGTCGAGATCAAGGCCCAGCTGCGGACGCTCGAGACGCTCGGAGTTCCGGTCGTCGCGGCGATCAACGGTGCAGCCCTGGGCGGTGGGCTGGAGATCGCTCTGGCGACCCACCATCGCGTGATTGTCGATGACTCCAAGGCGGTGATCGGCTTTCCCGAGGTGACCCTGGGTCTGCTGCCGGGCGCCGGCGGCGTCACTCGCACGGTCCGGATGATCGGCATCGCCGCCGCACTGATGGGCGTCGTCCTGCAGGGGCAGAAGCGCCTACGGCCGGCTGAGGCCAAGGAGTTGGGTCTGGTCGATGAGATCGTCGCGACCCCGGATGACCTGATCCCGGCCGCCAAACGTTGGATAGCCGAGAATCCGGAGGCCAAGCAGCCGTGGGACGCCGACCCGAAGTACAGGATCCCCGGCGGGACGCCCTCGACGCCGTCCTTCGCCGCGAACCTCCCCGCGTTCCCAGCCAACCTGCGAAAGCAGCTGAAGGGCGCGAACATGCCGGCGCCGCTCAACGCGATGGCGACCGCCGTCGAGGGCGCCCAGGTCGACTTCGATCACGCGCTCGAGATCGAGACACGTTACTTCGTCGACCTTGCGACGGGGCAGGTCGCCAAGAACATGATCCAGGCTTTCTGGTTCGATCTGAACCGCGTCAACGGGGACCGCGGCCGCACGGCCGATGCTGAGCCATTTCGTGCCCGCAGGGTCGTCATCCTGGGCGCCGGGATGATGGGCGCGGCGATTGCCTACGTATCCGCCAAGGCAGGAATCGAGGTTGTGCTCAAGGACGTCTCGCTGGATGCCGCCGAACGCGGCAAGCAGTACTCGGTGAACCTCGTCAACAAGGCAATTGATCGCGGCCGTTCGAGCACCGACGCCGGCGAGGAGCTGCTGGCCCGTATCCATCCGAGCGATCGGCCGGAGGATGCCGCCGGTGCCGATCTGGTGATCGAGGCTGTCTTCGAGGACCCGGCGGTCAAGGAGCAGGTCTGGACCGAGATCGAGCCGCACGTCGCGCCCGACGCCCTGCTGGGGTCGAACACCTCGACGCTGCCGATCACCGGCCTGGCGAGGTGCGTGAGCCGCCCCGATGACTTCATCGGCGTCCACTTCTTCTCGCCGGTCGACAGGATGCCGCTCGTCGAGCTGGTCAGGGGCGCGAGCACCAGCGACGAGGCGACGTTCAAAGCGCTCGACTTCGTCAAACAGATCAAGAAGACCCCGATCGTCGTCAATGACAGTCGCGGCTTCTTCACCAGCCGCGTGATCGGGACGTTCATCAACGAGGGCATCGGGATGCTCGCCGAGGGCATTCCCGCAGCGACCATCGAGCAGGCGTCGTCGCAGGCCGGCTACCCGGCGCCGGTGCTGCAGCTCTCCGACGAGCTCAACCTGAAGCTGATGCGCAAGATCACCGACGCCGCCCGCGATGCCTTCGAGAGCGACGGCGGCGTCTGGATGCCGCATCCCTCCGAGGGCGCGGTCGTGCGCATGCTGGACGAGTACGACCGCCCGGGCAGGCTCGAGGGCCGGGGCTTCTACGAATACGCCGACGGCAAGCGCACGGGCCTATGGGCCGGGCTGCGTGAAGCATTCCCGCAGATCGATGATCCCTCGACGCTGTCACTGCGCGACCTGGAGGAACGGATGCTGTTCATCGAGGCGATCGAGTCGGTCCGCTGCTACGACGAGGGCGTGATCGAGTCGGTCGCCGACGCCAATATCGGCTCGATCTTCGGAATCGGGTTCCCGGCATGGACGGGCGGCGTACTCCAGTACATCAACGGCTACGACGGCGGCCTACAGGGTTTCGTGAACCGCGCCCGGGAACTGGCCGCCAGATACGGCGGGCGGTTCGAGCCGCCGGCCTCGCTCGTCGAGCGCGCGCATCGGGATGAGCCCTACAGCGATGAACGCGTTGTGGCGAAGGTCTGACCGCCGGGGTCTGAGGCTCAACCGTCGTCGGCGCTCCCGCGCGACGCGCCGTTAGGCTAGCCCCGATGCGTGGACGCCACAACAGCCGTACGAACCGCCTGATCTGGGCCGGCGTCTCGGCGCTGGTGGTGATCGCGGTCGTCGTGGTCGTGGTCGCGATCAGCCGAGCGTCGCCGGGCGATTCCAAGCCGCAACCGGCGGCGGGTACACGGCAGGTCACGTCTCAGGCCAAGCCTCACACGAAGGCGACGAACTCACTGCTGGTCCGCAATGCCAGGCCTCAGTCCAGCTGGCACCGGTACACGGGCCCCGTGCCGATCCTCGTCTATCACGCCCTCGGTCCGGCGCCGGCCGGGGCGCCGTTCCCGGATCTGTACGTCTCCTATGGGGACTTCAAGGCGGAGATGGCCTGGTTGCATTCGCATGGCTACCAGGCGGTCACGCTCGACGAGGTCATGAGGTCCTGGTACCACCACGGCACGCTGCCGGCCAAGCCGATCGTCGTCACCTTCGACAACGGTTATCCCGAGCAGGTCACGTTCGCGCCGCACGTGATGGCGAGGTACGGCTGGCCCGGTGTGCTGAATGAGATCACCGAGAACCACCTCTACCCGCGCCAGATCTGGCCGATAATCCACATGGGCTGGGAGGTCGACTCGCACTCGCTCACCCATCCTGATCTGACGACCGCGACTCCGGCCGATCTGTGGGCTGAGGTTCACGACTCGCGCGTGTACCTGCAGAAGACCTTCCACGTTCCGTCCAACAGCTTCTGTTACCCCTCGAGTATCTACAACGATGCGGTGATTGCGGCGGTGAAGAGGGCGGGCTACACCAACGCCGTGACCGAAGGTCACGCGTACGCCACCAGCGCCGACCCCTACCTGTTGCCGCGGTTCGAGATCGAGGGCGGCGTTTCCGAACTCGCGGCTGACCTGCTCGATGACCAGCCGACCGGCTACGGCGCCACGAGCTCGTCGGCGGCGTAGGTTCGCGGCCTCGATCTCAGACCACGAGTCCGTGGCGGACCGTGTTCTCAGACACGCTTCGCGCCTCGACGAAGTGCAACACGTAATCAGGGCCGCCGGCCTTGGGGCCGGTGCCCGACAGTCGGCCACCGCCGAACGGCTGTCGCCCGACCATCGCCCCGGTGATCTCGCGGTTGACATACAGGTTGCCGACGATCCCGCGTGCGGCCACCATGTCGATGGTCTGAGGGCTGCGGCTGAACAGGCCGCCGGTGAGCCCGTACGGACCGGCCTCGATGATCTCAAGCGCCACGTCGATGCTCGCAACGCGCTGCGAGCAGAGCACCGGACCGAACACCTCCTCGTTGACGATCATCGCGTCACCTGGCAGGTCGACGAACAGCGCCGGCTGCACGTAGTGGCCTCCGTGCCCGTCCTCCGGAAGCGGGGCGGTCGCACGCGGAGCCGCCGGTGCGCCGCTGAGATAACCGCGGATCCGTGAGAGCGCCTCCTCGTCTATCACCGCTGACATGTCCGATTCGAAGTCCTCCGCAGGGCCGACTCGCAGCGTCGTGACGGCTCCGGCCAAGCGCTCGTTCAGCTCCTCGGCGATCGCCGCGTGTGCAAGCACCCTGGATGCGGCCGAGCATTTCTGCCCGGCGAAGCCGAAGGCGCTCCTCACGATCGCCGGGACAGCGTCATCCAGGTCCGCGTCGGCGTCGACGATGATGCAGTTCTTGCCTCCCATCTCAGCTATCACGCGCTTGATCTGACGTCGGTCGCTGTCCGGCTCCGCAGCAGTGCGAATGATGCTGAGTCCGGCGGCGCACGAGCCGGTGAAGACGATCGTCGGGACCCGAGGGTGTGGCACCAGCGCCTTCGCCGGTAGATCGCCGCCGCAGAGCAGTTGGAGAGCTGGAGCGGGGACGCCCGCCGAGTGCAGCGCCTCGACGATCGCATGACCGCACGCCGGAGTCTGCTCGGCGGGCTTGAAGACGACGGTATTGCCGGTGCCCAGCGCCGCGGCGATCATTCCAGTCGGGATCGCCAGCGGGAAGTTCCACGGTGCGATCGCCGCGCAGACCCCGCGCGGGAAATAGCGCAGCGTGTTGCGTTCGCCGGGCAACTGACGCAGCTCGCGGCCGCGCTCAAGCTCGTGCACTCCATGTGCGTAGTACTCGAGGAAGTCGATCGCCTCACACACGTCCGCGTCCGCCTCAGGCCATGGCTTGCCGGCCTCGAGCACCGCGAGCGCCGCCAGTTCCTGTCGGCGCTCGCGCATCAGCCCGGCGGCACGCTGCAGCACCGCCGCGCGCTCAACGCCGGACCTGCCCGACCACTCGTGGAAGGCCTCCGCCGCCTGGGCCACCGCCCTGTTTGCGTCAGCTGAGGAGGCCTGGGGTGCGATCGCGATCACCTCGGCCGGATCAGCAGGGTTGGTCGAGATCAGCTCGCCGGCGTGGCCGCCCACGCTCGCGATCTGCAGGGGCAGCCTGTTCCGCAGCTCTGCGAGCGCGCGGGAGGCCTGTGCTCGCACGGACGCCCGGCGCAGTTCGAGCAGCGGTTCGTTCTGGAACTGATTCATGGTCTCTCCAGCAGGGTCTCGAAGTTCGCACCGCCCGCCCGCGCGGCGAGGAAGGAGTCGTTGGACGTGTTCTCGAGCAGGCGTCTGACGAGATAGGCCATACCGGCGACAAGGTCGCCGACCGGGCAGTACACCCGCACACGCCTGCCGTTGGCCGCGATCGCAGCCGCGGTGTCGTCGCCCAGACCACGCAGCACCTGCAGCTCGAGGGCGTTCGCCGGCAGGCCCAGCTCGTCGCTGTAGGCGAGTGCGTGCGCGAGCGAGCGCAGGTTGTGAGATGCGATCGCCGGCCGCACCGGAATCGCGGCTGCGCGCGCTTCCAGCAGCCGTCGCGTCAGGTGCTCGTAGTGACGATCGCATGAGCGACGGTCGGTGAAGACGGGCGCTGGCCAGCCGTGTTGGGCGGCGAGCACGATCTCATGATCCCAATACGCTCCCTTGACCAGACGGATCGTGAAGGGCGATTTGCGCGGGTGCATCGCGATCCAGTCGAGCAGCCGATCGAGTTCGTCCTCGGAGTCGGTCAGGTAGGCCTGCAGCACGATTCCGGCCGACGGACCGTCAGCGAACTCAGGGCGTGAGAGCAGCTCGAGCACCAGCTCCGTGATCCCCTCGCGGCTGTCCAGCGACTCCATGTCGACGTGCAGGTGGGCATCGAGCCGGCGCGCCAGCCGGAGCAGCTCGAGCAGACGCTTCCGTGCTCCTTCGACCGTCCGCCGCGGAGCGTTCGCGCGCACGTGCGGCGTCAGCGCCGAGACCTTGACGCTGAGATTCGCACGTGGGATCGGACCCAGGTCATCTGACTCAAGCAGCGGCCTCCCCGGCCATGAGGCACTCGACTCGGCCAGCACACTGAGGGTCTCGGTGCACCGCGCGGCGTAGCGGGCGCCCTCGGCGTCGGTCAGCGTTGCCTCCCCCAGCAGATCCACCGTCGCGCAGCGGCCTCGGTCCCAGAGAGCGGAGAGTTCGCCGCGAGCGGCGCGCGCGTCACTGCCGGCGATGAACCTGTGGGCCATCGCCGCGACCCCGGTTCCGGCGGCCGCCGCGACCGGGAACCGCAGCGCACGGTGACCGGTCATCCGCGAGAGCCGTTGCGCCGTGTCCGAGCCGGTCGCCTCCCCGAGATACTCGTGCAGGTGCCTGACCAGGTCGGTGCCGCCGCTGCAGGCGGGGCGTACATCGACCAACCGGAACAGGGCGGCGCGCAGCCGTGGGTCCTCGATCAGCGTCTGCATCATCTGCCGTTGCGCCAGCTCTGAAGGCCCCCGGCCTGGTTTCGGCAGCCTGCCGGCCAGTCGTAGCCCCCAGCTGTGAACGTCAGGCTCCATCGGTCTAATCATCCCGTACGATCGCGTCGGTGATCGAGTTTCGCGACGGCCGCGTGGACAGCGGCGATGGGGGTCGGCTGGAGGGTGAGATGCGCGCAGAGATGCGTGTCGTATACCCGGGTTTGGATCTGCGTGCACCCGACATGCCCAGGGCCGGACCCGATGAGCTCAACCCGCCGAATGGCCGCTTTCTGGTCGGCTACGAGGACGGCGTCGCGGTCTGCTGCGGCGGCATCAAGCGTCTCGACGTCGAGGCCTGCGAGATCAAGCGCATGTACGTGGCTCCGAACGTCCGTGGCCGTGGTGTCGCGCGCACACTGCTGGCGGCGCTCGAGGACTGCGCCCGCACGATGGGTTATGCGATCGCCCGGCTGGATACCGGGCCCGAAACAGGCGGCCGCCCAGCACCTCTATGAATCCGCCGGTTACGTCGCGGTCGCCAATTTCAACCGCAACCCGGTGGCGACCTACTTCGGCGAGAAACGCCTCTGAGCGGTCAGAGCTTGCCGCCGCGCACCAGCTCGGCGACCGCGATATTGGCTGAGAGCAGCTCATCGTGCGAGGTGCCGGCGTCGATCCAGTAGCCGTCGAGGGTCTCGCAGCGCATCGAGCCCTCGCGTACGTAGACGTTGTTGAGGTCGGTGATCTCCAGCTCGCCCCGGGCTGACGGCTCCAGATCTGCGATGAAGCTCCAGACCCGTTCGTCGTACAGGTAGATCCCGGTCTGGATCAGCTGTGACTTCGGCTCCGTCGGCTTCTCCTCGATTCCCACGACGCGGTCGCCATCCATCTCGATCACGCCGTACTGCTCAGGGTGCTCCATCTCGACGCCGAACACCACGGCACCGTGCTGTCTGTCGCGTGAACCGCTCGACGGCAGGCCGAGGTCGTGGGTGAAGATGTTGTCGCCGAGCAGCACGAGCATCTTGTCTCCGCCGACGAATGTCTCTGACGAGCCCCACCGCCTGCGCGAGCCCGCCGGCCTCCTCCTGCAGCTCGTAGGCGAGCTTGAGCCCGAACTCGCGGCCCGAGCCGAGCAGCTGCATGAAGTGGCCCGCATGCTCCGGATTCGTGATCACGAGCACGTCGCGGATCCCGGCGCGCGCCATCGCCTGCAGCGGGTAGTAGATCAGGGGTTTGTCGTAGATCGGCAGCAGGTGCTTGTTGGTCACCTTCGTCAGCGGCCGCAGCCGGGTCGCCTTGCCGCCCGCCAGCACCACACCCTTCACGCACCCCGTCGTCAGACCGGCACCACCGCCTCGATTTCGGCCGCTGCGTCGCGCACCGCCTCGCGCGCCTCTGCCGGCTCGAGCACCACCGCATCGCCGGCCTCCTTGAGCACGTTGCGCACCAGCCAGTCGAGCCCCGCGTAACCGAAGTCGACCACGACGGAGCCGTCATCGCCCTCGCTGATCACGGTGCGCTCCTCGCGCACCCAGCGCGCCCGCTCGGGCGAGATCCACACGCGTGCGCGGTTCGAGGCGGGGACCTCACCGGTGCGCAGCCAGCCGTCGACGCCGGTCGAGAAGTCGAGGTCGGTTCGCGGCGTGAATGGCGTGCCGGTCACATGCGCCGACTTGATCCGGTCCAGGCGGAAGTGGCGGACCGCCTCGCGGTCGGGGTCGTAACTCGCGACGTACCAGCCCTCCAGCCCGTTGACCAGCTGGTAGGGCTCGACCACTCGGGTGGAGAACACGCCCTCATTCTCCTTGTAGTACTCGAAGGAGAGCAGCCGTCTGAGCTGAGATCGCCTCGCGTGCCTTCTCCGCGATCTGCGCGTCGTCGCCGCCGAGCGCCGCGATCTGCAGCCCCTCGTGGGCGGGGTCCTCACCGAGCGCCGCGACGACCTTGCGCCGACCGAGGAGAGCGAGCCCTCGTGGGATGTGCTCGCCGATCAGGTCGATCGCCGCGATCAGCGCCTTGGCCTCGACCGGCAGCAGCCGTGCCGGCCGCGCGAACGCGTCCCCATAGGGCTCGGGGTCGACCTCGACACGTGCCGTCCGGCAAGGATCTCCGCGTAGAGCACATACGTGCCGGCGCCGAAGTTCACGACGTTGAGGACGGCGATGTCCTCCTGGAGCTCCTGGTCGGAGAGGTTCAGGCGATCCGCAGCTCGTCGATCCGCAGGGTCCGGCCCGAACGGCCGGCGTCGATCAGGATGCTCGCGAGCGTCACCAGCCGCGCGAACCGCTCCGGTCGGATCGCGGCGTCGGCGCCGAGTCCGATCTGCGCCGTCTGTCGTCCTCCGCGCCCGCTGGCGCCGAGGACTCATCGATCGTGTCCCGCGGTTCGTGCTCCTGGTCGCGATGCAGCTCCTCCGGGTCGCCGCTGTGTCGGGCGGCCAGCATGTGCACGCGGTCGCGCAACTCGTCCGCCAGCTCAGGCGGACCGATGACGTGCGCATTCTCCCCGAGGCCCAGCACCCAGGCGATCAGCTGGCGTGCGTTTGAGTATGAGGTGATGAAGATGCTGCCGCCGTCGTCGGCGGTCGCGCAGCTCGCCGTAGCGGCCGAAGTGGCGCTCGATCTGCCAGGCGATGTTGCTCGAGATCCAGATCTCGGCGGTGCCGAGCGGCGTCGCCGAACTGCCACTGGATGCGGTCTGCGTATGCGCGCGGGTCGAAGTCCGTCGGGCGCTGGAAGTCGTGCTCGGCCTTGGTCGCGTAGCCGACCTTGCCCTGGATGCGGGAGAGCCGGAAAACGCGGATCGCGTCACGCTCGTGCGAGCGCCCGACCACGTAGAACTGGCCGCCCTGGAACAGCAGCTGGTAGGGGTCGATCTTGCGCTGCGCCGGTGTCGTCGCGCTCCATCGTGTAGTACTCGAAGACGATCGTCTTGCGGCGGAAGATCGCGGTCTCGATCTTGGCCAGCCGCTGCGAGACCTCGTGACCGTCGGCGGCGCCGGTGATCCCGAGGGCGATCGTGCGCTGGACCGGCGAATCCAGCGGGCTCGGGCGGCCCCAGGAGATCTGCTGCAGCGCCAGGCGCAGCGGCTCGGCGTAGGCGAACTTGCCGTCGAGCAGGTAGCAGCGCCGTCCACAGCGCCGCCAGCTCATCGTCGGTGAACTCGATCGCCGGCAGGTGGAAGTTCTCAGGCGGCAGCGAGTAGTTCTCCTGCTCGACCTGGCCGTCCTGCGGCTTCTCGACCGACAGCACGATCCCGAGCGCCTCGAGCTCGGAGCGGTCCGCATAGAACCGCCGCGCGAACGCGTCCTCGTTCATCACGCTGTAGCCCTCGACGTCGCGTCGGATCTCTGGAGCTGTGACCGGCCGGCGTTCGGCCATCAGGTATGAGATCAGCGACAGCTGACGGATCAGCTTCTCTGTGTCCTTCGCCATTCAGCCCCCACTTTAAACGGGGCCAGTGGCAAGCGCACGGCGCGGACGGCCGCCGGACCCGCAAATTGCGCCTTTCTCCGGCTCCATGTGCCGCGGCTCGACGGACGCCACGAGCTCGGCGGCTGCCGCGAGACTCTACGCGGCGAGCCGGAGCGCTGCGCGGCTCGGCGCCGTCCGGCGCCGAAATAGGCGACGGTGCCGATCGCCGCGGTCGTAGCCGGCCCACTGGGCGCCGGCGTCGAGCCCGCGCTCGATCCGGTCGAAGCTGCCGAGCTTCGAGCCGAGGTTGTCGGCCATGTGCACGAGCGTCGCCTCACGCGTGCACGGCACCACCGGCGAGCCGTGCTCGAGTGAGCCGTGGTGGCTGAGGATGATGTGCAGCAGCGCCTGGCTGAGCTCGGGCGGGAAGCTCGCCGATCGGCGCCGATCTCGTCGCGGATCCGCGCGTAGCCGAGCACGATCTCACCGTGCAGGCGGCCGGCGTCGGTCATCTCGATCTGATCGTCGCTGACCGCGTAGGTGTCGAGCTTGCCGATGTCGTGCAGGAGCGCGCCGGTGACGGCCAGATCGCGGTTGACGCCCGGGAAGATCGCCGACAGCGCGCTGACGGCCTGAGCGACGGTGAGGTGTGCTCGAGCAGTCCGTGCACGTACGCATGGTGGTAGTGCTTGGCCGCCGGCGCGTCGCGGAACGCGCTCCCAGGTCTGCGACTCCGGGCCGAACACCCGCTCCAGCAGCGCACGCAGATGCGGGCTCTGGACGGTCGCGATCAGGTCACGAAGATCCTGCTCCATTTGCTCCACGGTGCGGGCGGAAGCCACTGGACATCTGGCCCAAAGATACGTAACTCGCAGGCGGACGTCATTCGGAGCCGGCTCACGAACTGTCGACTCGTGCAGCAGGCCCTCGGCGCGCGCCCAGTCGACGGTGCGCCGGAGGGTCTCGCGGGCCGGGGTGTAGACCAGACCGAGCTCGCGCTCGGCCCGCGAGCCGTCGTAGCGGTGGCCGTGCAGCAGCGTGCGGACCATCTCCCGGCAGACCGGCGGGTGCTTGCCGCGGGCGCGGAAGGCAGCTCGGCCGCGGTGCCGCCGACGGTCGCCAGCGGGCGCGGCGCCAGCCGCGGCTTGCGCGTCGACGCCGGCCACCTCGGCAGCGAGGTCCAGCAGGTCGATGATCGGCATGCGCGATGCCGTTCAGCAGGTAGCGCTCGCCGGCCTCGCCGCGCTCGGCCGCGAGCAGATGGCCGGCGACGCAGTCCTGGATGTCGACCAGGCTGACGTAGGTGTCGACGAACACCTTCAGCCGCCCGTCGAGGAACGCGAGCAGGAACCTGCCGGTGCCGCCGGCGCGGCCCGGCCCCTGGACCGAGGACGGGTTGACGTAGACGACGTCCTGGCCGATCGCGGCTGCGCGCGTCGCATCGCCGCCCGCTCGCCGAGCGTCTTGCTCTTCTCGTAGTTCGACAGGTACCAGCCGCGGTGCGGCGTCCACTCGTCGGCGACCACGCCGGGCGCCTCGCCGAGCGTCGCCGCCGACGAGGTGTGGACCAGGCGCGGAACGCCGGCCTCGCTTGGCGGCACGGACGGCCGCGACGGCGCCGTCGACGTTGGCGCGCATCATCGGCGCCGGGATCGGTGACGCAGAACTTGTTGATGCCGGCCGACGTTGAAGGCCAGCTCGCAGCCGTCCATCGCGGTCAGCGAGCGCCTGCTCGTCACAGATGTCGCCGCGCCGGACCTCGACGCCGCGCGCGCGCGAGCGTCGCCGCGGCGGCGTCGGAACGCGCGAGCGCCGACGACCTCGTCGCCGCGCTCGAGCAGCGCCGTCCGATCAGTGCGGTGCCGATCACGCCCGTCCCGCCGGTGACGAAGACCGCGGCTCACGGATCAGGACCTCAGCGCGTCGGCGGAGCGGATCAGGTAGTCGATCCCGGACCAGGCGGTGATCACGGCCGTCGACGAGCCATCAGCCACTGGTCGAGATAGGCGCCGCGCGATGATCACGTCCGGACGCAGCATCGCGAGCGCGATCGCGACGAACTGAAGCGTGGCCTTCCATTTGCCGAACATCGAGGTCTCGAACTGCGAGCCGCCGGCCGCGACGGCGGCGCGCAGCCCGAGGATCGTGAACTCGCGGGCGATGATCACGAACGCCACCCACGGCGAGGCGCGGCTGACGGCCACCAGCCCCAGCAGCGCTGTCGAGACCAGCAGCTTGTCGGCGGTGGTGTCGAGGAACGAGCCGAGCTTGGTGGTCACCTCCCAGCGCCGCGCGAGGCGGCCGTCGAAGAAGTCGGTCGCGGCCGCGATCAGGAAAGGATCGCCGCCGACCGTCCAGTCGTGGCCGAGCAGCAGACCGAGGATGACCGGGCGAGGCGACGATCCGCACGCTGGTGCCGATCGCAAGCGCACGGGAAGTTCGCAACGCGCGCAAAGGTACCGGCCTCCACGGTCGCGCAGACTACTTCTCACATCGGGGGTCGCGATCAAAGCTGCCCGCCTCTGTCAGTGAGTCGGTGAAGCCCTCGTTGGGGGACGCGGGTCAGGGGGTGGCCGCGGTTGCTTCGACGACGCCCTCGGCCACGGCCGTTCGTCGGTGACAGGCTCCTCGGGGATCAGGTATCGATAGGTGCGTGCCGAAAGCAGTCCGCCGACGAGCGGCGCGACGATGAACAGCCACACGTGTTGATCGCCTCGCCGCCGACGATGATCGCCGGCCCGAGGCTGCGTGCCGGGTTGACCGAAGTGCCCGTGAGCGGGATGCCGATCAGGTGCACGACCATCAAGCCGACACCGATCGCGAGGCCGGCAAAGCCGGGAGAGCCGATCCGGCTGGTGGCGATCGAGAACGACGAGCACGAACAGCGAAGGTGAGCACGACCTCCGTAGCGAACGCGCTGCCGACGCCGATGCCGACCATCGATGCCTTGCCCCAGCCGTCGGCGCCGAGGCCGGCGGTCGAGGTGCTGTAACCCGGAGCGCCCGAGAAGATCGCCCACAGGACGAGCGCGCCGACGATCGCCGCCGACGAACTGCGCAATCCAGTAGCCGATCGCCTCGCGGACCGCCATCCGCCGGAGACGAGGAAGCCGATCGTGACCGCGGGGTTGACGTGCGCGCCGGAGATCGGGCCGAGCGTGTACGCGAGAGCGAGCAGTACGAAACCGAAGGCCAGGGCGGTAGCGACGACACCCGCCGAGGTCGAGGCGCCCGGCTATCTTGAAGCCAAAGGAGAGGGTCGCGACGCCGACGGCGACGATCACCAGTAGCGCGGTGCCCAACACCTCCGCCACGAGCTTCTTAGGGTCCATCCAAATCCCTCCCGTTCTCGTGTTACGCGGTCGCGAGGATGCTACCCGTCGAACCGACGGCATCGCAAGGCGGTCGCGGCGCATCCGAATGGCATGCGGAGCTGCGGTCCAGACCTGTGGGATCGAGTGCCAGGGCCTATCCGGCCCTGTTGCGATCGAGCCCGTAGGCCCGGTACAGGTAGTCGATCGGGTGGACCGAGGGCACGCTGGGTGCCGTGCGTGATCTGCCAGCGACAGGTCTCGCTGTCGCAGGCACCGTCGTCGGCGCCGGAGGCGTCGCACCTGCTCGAAGAGGTCGCTCGCCGACAGCCATCGCGATCTCGTACTTCTCGAGCTTGAGCCCGTAGGTGCCCGCGATCCCGCAGCAGCGCGCGTCCATCTCGCGCACGTCCAGCTCCGGGATCAGCGCCAGCAGCTCGAGCGCGGGCTTGCCGATCCAGTGGCCCTGCTGCTGGCAGGGAGCGTGGTAGGCGACCGTCTCCGGCAGCGGCTGGAAGTCGGTGCTCAGCTCGCCGCGCTGATGCAGCTCCAGCAGCAGCTCGCAGATGTCGTAGGTGCGCTCCGCGACGCGCCGCAGCGCCGGGTCGTCCTCGAGCGCCGAGGATCTCACGCGCCTCGCGCTTGAGCATCAGCGTGCAGCTGGTGGCGTTGCCGACGATGATCGTGTCCGGTCGTCGCTCAGATGCTGCGCGAGTCGGCGCGCCAGACGCTTGACGACCCGGCGGGCGTCGTCGAACAGCCCGCTCGACTGCAGCGGCAGCCCGCAGCAGTCCTGCTTGGGGACGATCACCTCGAAGCCGTTGTGCTCGAGCACCGCCACGACCCGCTCGCCCTCCCATGGCTCGTAGTACTCGGTGCCGCAGCCGTGGAAGTAGACGACCGTTCGGCCGGCCGGCGGGCTCGCGTGAGCTGCGCGCCCAGCGCGAGAAGCGGCGCCCTGCGAAGCTGCGGACCGGTGCGTCGCGGTGAACTCCCAGCAGCTTCTCGGCGAGGATCCGCACGGGGCGGTGAGCCGCAGCGTCCAGTTGGCGAGCGGTGCGACCGGCGTGCCGAGCCGGCCGAGCCAGGTCGGGCGCGTGATGATCCGGTCGCGCAGCGGGATGCCCTTCTGGCGCTTGAGCTTGTCGCGCGCCTGGGCGTTGATCTCGGCGATCTTGACGCCCTGCGGGCAGACCTGCGAGCAGATCCCGCAGCCCGAGCAGTAGTCGACGGAGAGCGTCGACGCGTCGGCTCGCCCGCGACGCGGTAGCGCTCGCCTGGGGCCCTGCGTACTTGGGGCCGGGAAACAGCGGCGACGCGTTCGAAACCGGGCACGCGGTCTCACAGATCGTGCACTTGACGCAGTGGTCGAGGGTGCCGCGCAGGGCGGCTCAGCTCGGCCAGGTCACTCATGCCGCGGCCTCCTGCCGTCGAGCTCTGGCTGGTCCGATGATCACGTCGAGCAGCGCGATAGCCGCTGCCCAGCGCGAGCCCCTCGCCGCTGCCCTCGCGCCAGGGCACGCAGCACCGGGGAGCGCCGCGCCGGCGACGAGCACGTTGCCGGCGCCCGTCGGCACGGCAGATCGGCGTCGACCGCGACGCCCGACGCGGCGAGCGGCTGCTCGTCGAAGTAGTCGGCGACGAAGCGCGGCTCACCCGCGGCCGGCACGCCGGCGAGCGGCAGGCCGAGCACGCTGCTCGTGCGTCGACCAGTGCGAGTCGAGCTCGATCGCGCCGGAGCGCGAACCCGCCGGACGCCAGCACGAACCAGTCGGCCGCGTAGGTCCGTCGTGGCCGGCGGGCGGTCGTGCACGGACGCTGACGCGGTCGCCCGTCGCGCTCGCGCCGACCACCTCGGCACCCGAGCACGAGCCGGCCGCCGGCGTCGCGCAGCGCGCGCGCGCAGGATCTCGTACAGCCGCATGCCGGGGACCGACGGCGGCAGCGTCGGGATCTCGAACACCGCGTCGGCCCAGCCGCTGCCTCGAGGTCGCAAGCACCGCGTGCGGGTCGCGCAGGCCGAGCATCGCCGGCAGGCCGACGTGCTCCTCGTCGATCGCAGCAACGGCGCGAGCCGTGCGCAGAACCGCGGCGCGCCAGGCGGCGTCGTCGAACCGGCGGGCGAGCCCGAGCGTGCTCATGTCGGCGCGCTCGAGCTCGAGCGTCGAGCTGACCGCGCGCGCCGTGGATCCCGGCGGCGGCGAGGTTGGCCGCGCACAGGCTGGGTGGAAGTCGCGCAGCCGCGGAGTGCCGACGATGCAGACGCGGCCGCAGCTCGCCGCGCATCGCCGGCCGCCATCGTCTCCGGCACCAGCGCCGAGGCTCGCAGCGCGCCGAGCGCGGTCGGCAGCAGCTGTTGCGCTCGAGGCTCGCCGACGTAGCGGTAGCCCGGGCAGCGGCCCGGCCGCTGCGGCTGCGATGAACCAGTCGATCGCGGCCGCGACGCGCGTCGGCGCCGATCAGGCCGTAGGGATGGTCGGGATCGCCGACGAGCAGCGCCGGCCACGCCCTCGCGCGGCGAGTCGACGAGCTCCGGCGCGTAGCCCGAGCACGTCGATCGTCGCCGGGCGCGAGGTGGGTCGAGCCGACGCCCTTGGCGAGCACGCAGACGCTGGCGCCGGCCTGCGCCAGGCGGATGCCGGCCGCCAGCCCGGCGGTGCCGGCGCCGATCACGACCGCGTCGTAGCGCAGGCGCTCGGCGGTCCTCACGCCGGCAGGTGCTCCACGTCGAGCACGCCGTGGAAGATCCAGTCGTCGAGCCGCATCTGGCGGAGCTGGTCGCCGTACAGGATCGGCTAGACGCCCTTCCAGCGCTCCTGCAGGAAATCCAGCAGCGCCGCGTCGGCCTGCTCGGCGCGTGAGGCCGTCGACGCCGTGCATGATGCCGGTCGCGCGGTAGATGCAGAACCCGCCCTGACACGGGCCCATCCCCAGCCGCAGCTGCCGGCGGATGTCGTCGAGGTTGGTCGTGCCGGTTCGCGGCGATCGCCTGCTCGAGCTTCGCGCGCGGCACCAGCTCGCACTCGCAGATGATCTGCTCGTCGTGAGGCGCGCCTCCTTGCGCGCCAGCCGCTCGCCGAGCTGGTAATGCTCGCCGCCCTCGGAGCCCGGCAGCGGCTGCGTCGCCGTCGTGCACGGCCGGCTCCGCGCCGAGCATGCCGGCAGACCGCGTCGACCGTCTGCTCCGCCATCAGCCGGAAGGTCGTGAGCTTGCCGCCGGTGATCGTGACGAAGCCGGCGACGCCGTCGCGCTCGCGGTGGTCGAGCAGCGCGTGCGCGCGGGTCACGTCGCGGGTCTGCGGTGTCGTCGGCCTTGGCATCCTCGAACAGCGGCCGTACACCGGCCCAGACCCGCAGCGCCCGCGCCTGCCGGAACCCGGGGACCAGCTTCTCGCCGTCGTCGAGCATCTGGTCGACCTCGTCCTGCGGGACCGTCTGGTCGTCCGGATCGTCGGTGTGGACGTCGGTCGTGCCGATCACCGAGACCGTGCGGATCGGGACGATGATGTCGCCGTCGCCGGCATCTCGCAGCGGTTGATGACCGTGTTCACGAGCCGGTGGTTCATCGCGATCATGATTCCCGGCCCGGGCAGCACCCTCACGCCCTCGATCCCCGCCAGCTCCGCGATCTGGCCGGCCCAGGCGCCGGAGGCGTTGACGGTCACCCGCGCCTCGATCTCGAGCTCCTCGCCGGCGCGGACGTCGCGCACCCGCGCGCCGGTGACCTGATCGCCGTCACGACGGATCGCCGTCACCTCGTGGTAGGGGAGGATCCGGGCGCCGTGCTACTCGGCGCCGTGGGCCAGGCCCCACGACCGTCTTCCAGGCGTCGATGTTGGCGTCGGGGACGCGGAACGCGCGGGAGATCCGCGGGTTCAGGCGCGGTTCGTCACGGAGTGCCTGAGCGACGCGGATCTCCTCGCAGTCGACGTCGCTCTCGCGGCAGCCGCGGACGAAGCGGTCGGCGTACTCAGGGTCGTCCCACGGGGTCGTCACGAACAGCCCGCCGGTGTCCTCGATGCAGTCGGCGGCGATGCGCTTGAGGATCCGGTTCTCGGCGATGCACTCGACCGCCGCCGGCGGGTCCTTGACGACGTAGCGGCCGCCGGAGTGCAGCAGGCCATGGAAGCGACCGCTCGTGCCTTCGGCCAGGTCGGCGCGGTCGACGAGGACACGTCGAGTCCGCGCAGAGCGGCGTCCCACGCGACCCCGGCGCCTGTGGCGCCACCGCCGATCACGAGCACCTCCGTGCTGAGCGTCACCATGCGGTCAGCCTACCGCCGGGCGTGCCGGCAGGCATTTGGAGAAATGCGTCATTTGACGCGTCAGGCCCGCCGCTTCCCGGCGGGGTTCCGTCCGAGGTCAAGCCGGTGGGGGTGGCCAGCGGGCCAGCCCCCACCGCAGAACGCCGTCACCTACTCGACCCAGTCGAACGTCCGGGTCACGGCCTTCTTCCAATAGTGCATCCGGTCCGCACGGGTGTCGGCATCCATCTTCGGGTCCCAGCGCTTGTCCTCAGCCCAGTTCTCGCGCAGGTCCTCCTGGCTGTTCCAGAAGCCCGGTGGCGAGTCCGGCCGCATAGGCGGCGCCGAGCGCGGTCGTCTCGGCGACCACCGGCCGGATCACGGAGACGCCAAGGATGTCCGCCTGGAACTGCATCAGCGTCTCGTTGGCGACCATGCCGCCGTCGACCTTCAGCGTCTCAGCTCAACCCCGGAGTCCGTTCGCATCGCCTCGACGATCTCAGCCGTCTGGTAGGCGGTCGCCTCGAGCGTCGCGCGGGCGATGTGGCCGGAGTTGACGTATCGCGTCAGCCCGCGAAGACGCCGCGGGCGTCAGACTTCCAGTACGGCGCGTACAGCCCGGAGAACGCCGGGACGATGTACATCCCGCCGTTGTCCTCGACCGTGGCGGCCAGCTCCTCGACCTCGGATGCCGACTTGATCAGCTTGAGGTTGTCGCGCAGCCACTGGACCAGCGCGCCGGTGATCGCGATCGAGCCCTCGAGCGCGTACACGCGGCTTCGCGTCGCCGATCTTGTAACAGACTGTGGTCAGCAGGCCGGACTTGGAGTGCACGGGTTCCTCGCCAGTGTTGATCAGCATGAAGTTGCCGGTGCCGTATGTGTTCTTGGCCTCGCCGACGGCGAAGCAGGTCTGACCGAAGGTCGCGGCCTGCTGGTCGCCGAGGTCGCCCGCGATCGGCACGCCCGCGAGCGGCCCTGACCTGACCTCGCCATAGACCTCGCTCGAGGCGCGGATCTCGGGCAGCATCGAGAGCGGCACGCCGATCGTGTCAGCCGTGCGCTCGTCCCAGTCGAGCGTGCGCCAGATCCATCAGCATCGTGCGGCTGGCGTTGGTCACGTCGGTGATGTGCAGCCCGCCGTCGACGCCGCCGGTGAGGTTCCAGATCAGCCAGGTGTCCATGTTGCCGAAGACCAGGTCGCCGGCGTCAGCCTTCGCGCGCGCGCCGTCGACGTTCTCGAGGACCCAGCGGACCTTCGGGCCCGAGAAGTAGGTCGCCAGCGGAAGGCCCGACTTGTCGCGGAAGCGGTCCTGACCGCCGACCTGTGCCAGCTCCTCGACGATCTTGTCGGTGCGCGTGTCCTGCCAGACCATCGCGTTGTGGATCGGCTTGCCGGTGGTCCGGTCCCAGACGAGCGCTGTCTCTCGCTGGTTGGTGATCCCGAGCCCGCGATGTCATCGCGGCTCGCGCCCGCCTCCTTCAGCGCCTCCTCGAGCACCTCCTGACAGTTCGTGCCAGATCTCCATCGGCATCGTGCTCGACCCAGCCCGGCTTGGGGTAGATCTGCTCGTGCTCCTTCTGCGAGACCGAGACGACCCGACCTGAGCGGTCGAACACCATCGCGCGCGTGCTCGTCGGTGCCCTGATCGATTGCAACTGCGTACTTTGCCATCGCTGTTCCTTTCAGATCCCGTGAAGTGGCCGCGCCCGTCGTCTGCGATTGGAGCGCTACTCGGGTGAAGGCGGTCGGGTGTCCTGGACCGTCCTACCCTCGCCATGGACGCCAGGCTCCGGCCCTCTGCGTGCCTTCAGGATGTCGCGGATGCCGTAGTCGTAGACGATCGAGGCGAGCGCACCACCAACCAGCGGCCCGACGATCGGTATCCAGAAGTACGTGCTGATGTACTTGTAGTCACCGGGGAACGCCACCTTCCCCCAACCGGCGATCCAGGCGAACATGCGCGGCCCGAAGTCACGGGCCGGGTTGATCGCGTAGCCGGCGTTGGCTCCGAACGAGATGCCGACCGCGAGCACTATGAAGCCGACGACGAGCGGCGCCAGACCGGCCTGGACCGGGGAGTTGAACTCGTCGCTCACCGCCCAGATGAACAGCACCAGGAAGAAGGTGCCGACGATCTGATCGATCAGCGGCCCCCAGATCGTGTGGAAGTAGTCGGCCGGGAAGGTCGCGAACGTGCTGTAGGTGGCCACAGACGCCTGGGTGCCCTTGACGATGTGGTGAACGGTGTCGTAGTTGCTGATCGCGGCGTTGTAGACCAGATACACCAGCGCAGCACCGACGAAGCAGCCGAGCACCTGCACCACCCAGTAGCTCGGCACCTTCCTCCACGGAGCTGCTTGCGAATCGCAGCGCCGAAGGTCACCGCCGGGTTGAGATGTGCACCGCTGATCCCGCCGGTCACGTAGACGGCGAACGCCACGGCCAGACCCCAGCCCCAGGTTACGAGCATCCAGTCACCGGCTGATTGGAGCGGACCTGCGGCGGTGGTGCGACCGGATCCGAACAGGGCCCACAGCATCGCGACCACGCCGTCGCCGAACGCGATCAGGATGAAGGCGCCGAAGAACTCGGCCCACAGTTCGCCGCCCGTGCCGCGGCGCCACGCCAACGCTCTGCTTGATGCTGCTCCGCCTTCGGTTGCCATGCGACCTCCATGGGACGGGGACTCCGATGAAGCCGGCGGGTTCCGGTGCTCCCCGAAAGAGATCCGGGACCCGTCTGCTGAGCGGCGCACTACCCGAGAATCCGCAACCTCACACTCGTGCACCACCGGGTTTCGCTACCCAATCGGGATCCTACCCAAGCCATCTGAGCGAGGACGCACCGGCCCGGTGGCCCGCGCGAGGACCGTGTGCCGGCGAGATCTCAGTCGTCGTCCCGGAGACCTGACCTGCGGCCGCGCCGGCGGTAGGGCGACAGCCTCGGGGGGCCCGCCTCCCCGTTCTCGAAGAAGGCCTGGACACGCTCGATCAGCGCCGCGGTGTCAGCGAGCGGCGGGATCGGATCCCCGAACGACACCTCGACCCGGTGTCGCTTCGAGAACAGCCGGCCGCGCAGGCGCTTGGGCCAGAAGCTGCCGGGCGGCATCGCCTCGGCCGTGCCGGTGACGCGGATCGGGACGATCGGGAGGTTGTGCTGCGAGGCGAGCACGGCGGCACCGCGGCGCACCCGGCCCAGGCCGTTGCCACGTGAGCGCGTGCCCTCGGGGTAGAGCAGCAGGCTCCAGCCGTCGTCGAGCAGCGTGTCGAGATGGCTGGTTCCCTTGGTTCCGCCACCGCCCTTGCGCTCGATCGGGACCGTGTTGAAGAACAGCGACACCAGCGAGGCGACGATCCGGTTCCTGTAGAAGTAGTCGGCGGCGGCCGCGACCGCTGTGCGCTTGCGCAGCTTGCGAGGCAGTGCCGAGAGGATCACCGGTGTGTCCATGTGGCTCGCATGGTTGGCCACGAGGATCACCGGCTGCTTGATCGACGCGAGCTTCTCGAAACCGGTCGCACGGCGGGCCGCGTAGTGATCGAGGGCAGGGTTGATGATCAGCTGCATGAAGCGCTCTCGGATCCAGCGGGCCGGCCTCGAGCGGGCCCAGGGCAGGTCCAGCTGCGCAGCAGCGGCGCGCAGCTCGCGGGCGCGCTCCGGCGCCTGCTGGGCGACCTCGCGCGCGGCCCCGATCACGCGCTGCTGACCTTCGTGGGCCACCTCGATGACGCGCTGCTGGCCCTCATGGGCGACGTCTACTGCGGCGTCTCTGACGCGTTCGCCCAGCGGCGACTCGCTGGGTCGCTGGCGGCGGAAGCGAAACACTGTCGGAGCTAGATACCCCCTCCGACCGACGCTGTTACAGCGTCCGGCCGCGATCCGGCCGACCGGCGCTCAGGCGCGACGGCGCTCAGGCACGAACGGCGCTGGCCGGATCCGAACCCTCGGTGACGGTCATCGTCACGCTGCGCCTCGAGCTCTGCGCTCCGCGGTGCCGCGGTAGACACCCTTGATCGGCGGCACATCGGCGTAGTGGCGACCATGCCCGATCTTCACGTGCCGCTCGCCGGCGAGGCCGCGGTTTGTCGGGTCGATCGCCGACCCAGATCGGTTTCGCCGTCGGCGCTGGGCAGCAGCGCCTCGATCCAGGCGTGGGTATCGACCTCGACCGACTCGAGGTGTTCACCGCCGTCGGTGCCGCGAACAGGTAGCCGGAGACATAGCGGGCCGCGATGCCGTGGTGGCGAAGGAGGTTGAGCCCGAGATGGACGAAGTCCTGGCAGACGCCGCGCCGCCCGTCGAGCAGGTCGGTCGAGGGGCGAGTCGACGTAGGTCGCGCCCTGGCGGTATTCGAAGCGGTCGGGGATCAGTTCGGAGACCAGCAGCACAGCTGCCAATGGCGTTGGCGCGGCAGCCACCTCGCCGCGGGTCGCGACCAGCAGCGGATGGCCGGGCGCGTCGTCGGTCTGCAGCAGGAACTCTCCGCCCGCCTCGCGGTAGGCGGGGTCGTCGCAGCGCCTCCCAGGCGCCCCCGACGGGCGGGTCGGCGGCTGGGTCGTGACGCGCGCCCGGACATCGATCGTGAGTTCGTCGTGGGGGCGCGAAATCTCGAACTCGACGACCTCGGTGCCGAAATAGTCGGCGTGGCGGTGCAGGCGCGCCTCGGGCGTCAGCCGCACGGTGAACTCGTCGACGGCGCTGACGGCTGTTGGCCGCCGGGCTTGCACGCGCAGCGCGTTGACGTTGCCGACGACGTCGCCGTCGTAGCGGTAGTGGGTCAGGAAGCGGATCGCGAAGTGCATGCGGTAGGGTATCGTCGCTCAGAGGTGGACACATCGCCATGCGCCGCCACCGCAAAGTAGCGGTCATCGATCTCACGGTCGATCAGTGCCAGTTCATCCTGTACGCGAGCCAGCATGTCGACCAGAGGCTCGGAGCGCGCCGGGTCGCTCCTGGAGTTCGAGGTCGGCGATCAGTCGGCCGAGCCGCAGCACGGGCGGCGAGGTGCGCGGGCTGGGATCGGCTGTCTCAAGCGCGACTCGAAGCTCGTCGAGCGCGGCCAGCACCGATCCAGGGTAGGCGCTCTCGTAGAGCAGGAAGCCCCCGACGCTGGCGCAGCGAGGGCGCCTGGCGGACGCTCGGCGGTAGGCCTGGAAGCCGCCGGCCGCGTGCAGCAGCGCGAGCGCCTCGGCCTCGTGCTCTGCTGCGGCTCATCCGGTCGCTGCGCTCGTCTCCGAGCGGGATCCCGACCGCGCAGCATCCGCAGCATCATGTCGGCCGCCTCGATGCGACCGCCGGCATCGAGGAACGAGCGCGCCTCGTCGCGCAGCATGGTCTTCTCGAGCAGCCCCCAGAACAGCGCGCATCGCTCCTTCACCTCCTGATAGACCGAGTAGGGACCGGTCGCCAGAGCCGCCTCCAGGTCGTAGCGGCCGAGCGAGAGGTAGAAGGAGTTGAGCGCCTCCCACATCTCGGTGGAGATCACGTCGCGCAGCGTGCTGCGCGCGCTCGCGAGCGCGGTACACGCACGAGACGACTGACGCCGGGCTGTCGGTATCGAGGGTCAGCAGTGGGGCGATCTCCCGCCGGCCGAGCGTGCCGACCGGGGCGAGTCTCCGCTGCCGCCGGCGCTGCTTCGGCGGTCTCGTCGCCGGGGGCCGGTGGCTTGGCTCCGATGACGGCCAGCACGCCGCTCCACGAGAGGGCGATCCCGCGCGAGTTCTCCTCGCCGGCTCCACCGGCAACGTCGGCGTGGAAGGCGCCGTCCAGCATGCGGGCGGTGTGCTCGGCTCGGGTCAGGTCACGACCGAGCCAGAAGAGTTCCTGAGCGATACGGGCGAGCATCGCTGAGCCGGCGGATTCCGGGTTGTCGCCGCAGCGAGCGGCCGCCGGCCACCCACTCTGCTGCTGCTGCTGCGCCTGGCCGTGCCAACTGCCGTAGCGGATGTCAGGAAGCCGCGGCGGTTTCCGCGGCGGGAACGTCGGCTCGGCGTATTCCGCCGGGTCGCCGTCGTCGAGCACCCATGTGTCCTTGGAGCCGCCGCCCTGCGAGGAGTTGACGATCATCGAGCCCTCCTTCAGAGCCACGCGCGTGAGCCCACCCGGCACGATCCGAATCTCGTCACCGAACACCGCGAACGGCCTCAGGTCGACATGACGGGGCGCCAGGCGGCCATCGCCGGTCTCGGTCGGGACGGTCGACAGGTGCACCAGCTCCTGCGCGATGAACAGCTCAGGCTGGGCCTCGATCAGGCGCGCCTCGAGGGCGAGCTCCTCGGCGCTGGCGCTGGGGCCCGATGAAGACGCCCTTGCCGCCGGACTCCGACGTCGGTTTGACGACGAGTTCGTGAAGCCGCGCCAATACAGACGCACGCACCTTCGGGTCCTCGAGCAGATAGGTGGGGACGTTCTCCAGGATCGGCTCCTCGCTCAGGTAGAAGCGGATCATGTCCGGAACGTAGTGGTAGATCGCCTTGTCGTCGGCGACGCCGGTGCCGATCGCGTTGGCGATTGCGACGGTGCCCGCGCGGTAGGCCCGCACCAGACCCGGCACGCCGAGCATCGAGTCCGAGCGGAACTCGATCGGGTCGATGTAATCGTCGTCGAGGCGGCGATAGATCGTGTGCACACGCTGCAGCCCGGCGGTGGTGCGCATGTAGCAGTTGGCGTCGCGCACGACCAGGTCCGAGGCCTCGACCAGCTCGATTCCCATCTCACGGGCGAGGAATGCGTGCTCGAAATAGGCGCTGTTGAGCGGTCCCGGGGTCCACAGCACCACCGTCGGCTCGTTCTCAACTCCGGGAGCCACGGCCTGCAGCGCCTCCAGCAGCAGCGACGGGTAGTTGCCGACGGGCCGCACCCGATGGCCCTCGAACAGCTCGGGCACGAGCCGCGTCATCGCCAGCCGGTTCTCGAGCACGTAGGAGATGCCGGACGGGGTGCGCACGTTGTCCTCGAGCACCCGCCAGGTCGAATCGCCGCCACGGACCAGGTCACATCCGCAGACATGCGTGTAGACGCCCCCCGGCGCGCGAACCCCGTGGACCGGCCGGGCGAAGCTGGGACGACTGACGATCAGCGACCACGGCACGATCCCGGCACGCACGATCTCCCGGGCGTGGTAGACGTCGTCGACGAACGCGTTCAGTGCCCGGATTCGCTGTGCCAGCCCGCGCTTGATCCCGGTCCATTCATCGGCGGTCAGCACCCGAGGTACGAGGTCGAGTGGGAACGGACGATCGCGGCGCTCGCCGTCGGAGCCGGACACCTCGAAGGTGATGCCCTGCTGCATGAAGATCGTGTCACGGCGGCGGCCTGCATCCAGCAGCGCCTCCGGTCCGAGCCGTCGCAGGGTCGCCACCAGCTCGGCGACATGCGGCTTCGGGGTGCCGCCCCGTTCGAACAGTTCGTCGCAGGATCCGTCCGGGATCAGGTAGCCGTCGATCGGCGCGTTGTCGGTCATGGGGGCCCACAAGATTATGGGGCTCTAGGCTTTCCCTGTCATGCGACTACTGATAACCGGTGCGGCTGGGATGCTCGGGACAGATGTCCGGCTCGTGGCGGATGCCGCCGGCCACGACGTGGCCGCAATGTCACGGACACAGCTCGACATCACCGACGCCGACGCCGCCTCTGCCATCGTCGCTGAGCTTCGCCCGGAGGTGATCGTCAACTGCGCCGCGTTCACGAATGTCGACGCGGCCGAATCCGATCCCGACGCCGCCGCGGCCGTGAACGCCGTGGGCGCCGGCAACGTAGCCGATGCGGCTGCGAACACGGGAGCCTGGGTGGTGCATGTCTCGACCGACTATGTCTTTGACGGGGCCGGTACCCGACCCTACCTCGAATCCGACCCCACTGGGCCGCGCTCGATCTACGGCTCCACCAAGCTGCTGGGAGAGCGGGCGGTCGCGCTGCGATCACCGAAGCGCCACACGATCGTTCGCACGGCTTGGCTGTTCGGCACCGCTGGCCCCTGCTTCCCGACGACGATGCTGAAGCTCGCCGCCGAGCGCGACACGATCAACGTGGTGGATGATCAGGTTGGCTGCCCCACCTTCACCGGCCACCTGGCGGAGGCGCTGATCGCCTTTGCGACGGCCGCGGCTGCCGCCGCGGGCCCGAATGGAGGTGGAGTCCGGCCGCCGCTCGGCATCTTCCATGTGGCTGGCTCCGGCCAGTGCTCCTGGTTTGAGTTCGCGCGCGAGACCCTCGCCCGCGCCGGTGCGGCGGCGACGGTGCTGCCCTGCACGACCGACGAGTTCCCACGTCCGGCCCGGCGTCCGGCATTCAGCGTCCTGCGGAGCGCCCGCGACGCGCCCGTGCTGCCTGACTGGCGCGAGGGCCTCGAGGAGTACCTCCTGGCGAGGGTCGCGGCGTGAGGTTGCTCGTCACCGGCGGTGCCGGCTTCATCGGCTCGAATTTCGTGCGTCACGTCCACCGCGAGCGGCCGGATTGGGAGATCGCGGTCTACGACCTGCTGACCTACGCGGGCGACCCTCGCAACATCGAAGGTCTCGAGCGGGTCTCGCTGATCGAGGCCGACATCTGCGACGAAAGGGCGCTCGATCAGGCCGTCGCGGAGGTCGACGCGGTCGTGCATTTCGCGGCCGAGTCGCACAACGACAACTCGCTGGAGACGCCGTTTCAGTTCGTCCACACGAATGTCGTCGGCACCTACCACGTGCTCGAGGCGGTCCGCCGCCATGGGAGGCGCCTGCATCACATCTCCACCGACGAGGTATATGGCGACCTCGAGCTCGACGACCCGGCGAGGTTCACCCCCGAGACGGCCTACAACCCGTCGAGCCCGTACTCGAGCACCAAGGCCGGCTCCGACCTGCTTGTTCGGGCCTGGCTGCGCAGCTTTGACGTTCAGGCGACGATCAGCAACTGCTCGAACAACTACGGTCCCTACCAGCATGTCGAGAAGTTCATTCCACGCCAGATCACCGAGGTGCTGGAGGGACGTCGCCCGAAGCTTTACGGGACCGGCGCCAACGTGCGCGATTGGATCCATACCGAGGACCACTCCTCCGGGGTCCTGGCGATCCTGGAGCGCGGGCGCATCGGTGAGACCTATCTGATCGGCTCCGACGGGGAGCGCGCAAACCGTGACGTTGTCGAGCTGATCCTCAAGCTGAACGGGCGCGACCACAGCGACTATGAGCTCGTCGCCGATAGGCCGGGGCATGACCTCCGCTACGCGATCGACGCCTCCAAGCTGCGGGCCGAGCTCGGCTGGGAGCCGCGCTACCGGGACTTCGAGACCGGGCTCGCCGCCACGATCAGCTGGTACCGCGAGAACCGCTCCTGGTGGGAGCCGCAGAAGGCCCGCACGGAGGCCCGTTACCAGGTGCTCGGGCGCTGAGGCCGTCGTGTCGATCGCTCTGGAACGGCTCGAGGGCGAGGTCACGTCGTGCCGGCGCTGCCCACGGCTGGTCGCATGGCGAGAGGAGGTGGCGCGCGTCAAGCGCCGGTCGTTCCTCGATGAGGAGTATTGGGGCCGGCCGGTGCCGGGCTTCGGCGACCCGGCGGCGCCGATCGTGGTCCTGGGCCTTGCGCCGGCCGCGCACGGCGGCAACCGCACCGGCAGAATCTTCACCGGCGATCGCTCAGGCGACTGGCTGTTCGCGGCGCTGTGGCGGGCCGGGCTCGCCAATCAGCCGTCCTCCATCAGTCGCGACGACGGGTTGTCGCTGAACCGGTGTTGGGTGACCGCCGCCGTCCGCTGCGCGCCACCTGCCAACAAGCCGACCCCGGAGGAGCGCGACAACTGCGCCGACTGGCTGCGGGCCGAGCTGGCGCTGCTGGCGAACGTGCGCGTGATCGTCTGCCTCGGCCGGTTCGCCTGGGACGCGGCGATGAAGCAGCTGTCAGCGCCGCGGCCTCGCCGGAGCTTCGGCCACGGCGTCGAGGCTGCGGTCGGCGATCTGACGCTGCTCGGCAGCTACCACGTATCCCAGCAGAACACGTTCACCGGCAGGCTCACAGAACCGATGCTCGACGCCGTGTTCGAGCGGGCACTCGTGCTCGCGGCCTGACCGGGTCCGGTCAGCTGCAGCTGCTGCTGCTGATCACGCGGGAGGCGGTTGCGGTCGAGTTGGGGCTCGCCCATTTGGTGCCGACCGTGGCCGAGACCTCGAACCAATAGGTCGCGGCGCTCAGGGTTCCACTGGTCCAGGAGGTTCCGGTCACCCCGGTCGCCGCAGCCGAATAGCCGCTCGAAGCCGACGTCGTCGACTGGTACACGGTGTAGGTCGAGGCGTGGGTGACCGCGGTCCAGCTCACCTTCACCGTCTTGCCGGTCCCGCAGGCGGAGCTGACTCCGGTCGGCGCCGCGGGCAGGCTGGAGGACCGCGCCTCGCCGGTACTTCCCGAGCGAAGCGCGATCGTCCAGCCTGCCGCAAGCGCGGACGCTGCGAGCACGGCCCAGCACGCAACCGTCGTGACTACAAGCCTTCGACCGGCCCCTCTGCCCCGGTTCGGGCGAGCTGGCATGGGGTGTAGTACATCACTCGGTTCAGCCGTCTCCGGCTCAGCTGTTCCAGTAGTCGGTCGCCGGACTGGTGGTCGCGGTTCCGCCACCTGCCGTGGCTGTGACGCCGGTCAGCGAAGGCATCGAGAAGTACGTGTTCTGACACGCGCTCGGAGAGGCCGTCGTCATCGACGCGTCGTTGGTGAAGGTCACCGTCAGTGTGCCGTTTCCGGCCACGACCAAGGGGCTGTTGAGCGTGTGCGAGCTACCGCTCGTTCCGGTCGCGTAGTTCCAGAGCACGTAGCTCGGGGTGGCCGCCAGGCAGCCGGTCTGTGTGGCCGTGAGCGCACTGGTGGTGTAACCCGTCGCGTACGTCGTGCTGGTCGGCAGATTGACCGCCGTGACCGTCACGGGGAACGCGTTCGGGTTGGTGATCGTCGCGACAACGTCGCCAGCACCGCCCGGGTACAGCAGATTGCTGGCCGCCGGCGAGGCGACCGCGCTGATGGTCAGGTTGCTGACCGCCGCCGACTGTCCCTCGGCGCTTGAGCCGCTGTTCAGTCCGACGATCCAGTTCGTTGCTGCGAATGCGCCTGCGCCTGCGGCCACTACGCCGAGGACACCCGCGATCGCCTTCGATCGCGTTGTGCGCGGGATGAATCTCTGAAGCACTTCAACACCCACTTTCGGTCCGTTGTCGGGAGTGCTCTTTTTCGATTGATGGGCACCTATCGGTTGGGTTGCGGTGGAGTGCTGCAAGATCTCTTGCAGCATCGGACCGGCGATGCTCACTCCGGTGACCGCCTAAGCTGCGCCGATCGATGAACGCCCCGCGTGAACCGGAGCTCGCCGAGCTCGTGATCGCAGACCCGCCGGAACGGTGGGCCGAGCTCGGCTTCGACGTCGACGAGCACGGCAGCCTGGACATCGGCGGCGTGCGCGTCCGGCTTGCCGAAGCTGACGGCGGCGGCATCACGGCGTGGTCGTTGGTGCGCGTCAATGCGATGGGCTCGATCGACGGCTTGCCGACGCCGGTGCCGAGAGTGCTCCGGCCACCTCCGTTCAAGACCCACCCCAACGGTGCGACGGGGATCGACCATCTGGTCGTCGTCAGCTCGAGCCTCGATCGGACCGCATCGGCGCTTGCGCGGGCCGGAGTCGAGCTGAGGCGTCGCGTCGACCCCGATCGCGGCCGGATCGGCTTCCGTCGACTCGGGCCTGCCGTGCTGGAGGTCGTCGAGCGCGACGACCTCGGCAGTGACGAGGCGCGCTTCTGGGGGCTCGCCGTGGTCGTGATCAGCCTCGAGCAGCTGGCCGAGCGGCTGGGAGACAGACTCGGTCCGATTCAGCAGGCCCTGCAGCCGGGACGGCGGATCGCAACCCTCGGCAGCGGGATCGGGATCTCAGTGCCGCTCGCGTTCATGAGCCCCGAGCCGCCGTGAGCGCTCGCACCAGGGGCTGGTTCTCGGCCTACGGCGCGGTCCTGGCGATCCGCGATGTGCGCCTGCTGTTCAGCGGGCTGCTGATCTCGGCCACCGGGGGTTGGGCCTACAACACGGCACTGCTCGTATTCGTCTACGACCGCACGCATTCACTCACCTGGGTCGGCGCCGCCGGTTTCCTGCGCTTCCTGGCCTCGCTGCTGGTCAGCCCATACAGCGGTGTCGTCGTCGAGCGCTCCGACCGCTTCCGACTGCTGTTTGTCACCAACACGTTCTGCATGGTCTGGCAGTGCTGCCTGGCCGTGGTGGTGCTGGTCAACGCCTCGGTCGGCCTGGCGCTCGTGTTCGCTGTTGCGACGGCGGCGACAGCTGCCTTCGAGATGCCCGCCGTCACCGCGACCGTGCCAACGTTGGTGCCGGAGAACGAGTTGGTTGCCGCCAACGCCCTGCAGTCGACGATCGACAACTTCGTGGTGATCGCCGGGCCGGCGATCGGAGCCGTGCTGCTGCTGGCGGGCTCGCCGGCGATCGTGTTCTTCATCAACGCCGCCACCTTCGGGGTGGCGGCGGTGCTGGTGACGCGGATCAGGCAACGGACCGCGAAGGTCGACCTCGCCGAGGACGGCGGTGTCGGGGTCCTCAGGCAGATGGGGATCGGGGTTCACGCGATCGTGGCTGCGCCTCTCACGCGGGTGCTGGTCGCGCTGTGCGCCCTGGTCAGCTTCGTCTATGGCACCGACACGGTGCTGTTCGTCGGTGTCTCCGCGACCAAGCTCGGAACCGGTGTGCACGGCTTCGGCTATCTGCTTGCCGGGCTTGGGATCGGCGGCCTGCTGATGGCCGGCGCGGTCGACAAGCTGGCGTCACGGGCGAGCCTGGCCTGGATCATCATCGCCGGTGTCGCCGGGTACACACTGCCGACGGCGTTGATGACCGTGATCCATTCGGCGGGCGTCGCCGTGGCGGTTCAGATCTTCCGCGGCGGCTCGACGCTGATCGTCGACGTGCTGGCGCTGACGGCGCTGCAGCGCGCGGTTCCAAGGGAGCAACTGGGCCGTGTGATGGGTGTGTTCTGGGCCTTCATCATCGGCGCGATCGCGCTCGGCACGGTGGTCGCGCCGCCGATCGCGAACCACCTCGGACTGAACGCCGCGCTTCTGATTCTTGCCGTGGTGCCGTTCCTGCTGGGGCTGTTGGCGCTGCCGACGCTGCTGACCGTCGACCGCGAGACCGCCGCCGCCAGCGCCCTGCTCGCGCCGAAGGTGGCGCTGCTGGAGCAGCTGGGGATCTTCGCGTCAGCGAGTCGTCCTCTGCTCGAACGGCTCGCCGGCGAAGCGGATGAGCGCGACTATGGCGTTGGGGCTCAGATCATCACCCAGGGCGAGCAGGCCGACTACCTCTACGTGCTGGTTGGGGGCTCGGTCGAGGTCACCTCCAGCGGCGAGCGCGGCGGACCGCCGGTGCCGATCCGGACGATGGAGGCTCCGACCTATTTCGGCGAGATCGGCATTCTCGAGCGCATTCCGCGGACGGCGAACGTCACCGCCTCGGCCGACTGCCGCTGCCTGCTGATCGAGGGCGAAGCACTGCTGAGCGCGATCCAGAGCGTCAACGCGTCAACGATGATGCTGTCGCGATCGGCCTCGCTGCTGGCGGTCACGCATCCGTCGGTTCAGCCCGAGGCGACGTCCGCCGGCTGAGGCGGCGTCCATGTCGCGCACGGGGGGTCGTAGGGGACATCCGGCACATAGCGTGCCCACTCAGCGGCGGTGATCGGTGTGCCGGCGTGCGCGCAGATGCGGTTGACCGCCTGGTACGGGCGGTAATGCCAGAACGTCAGCTTCCGGTCGGCCCCACCGGCCACGAGCACATTGTCAGTTGGGCTGTAGGCGATCGTGATCGGCTTGCCTGCGGCCGCGGTCAGGTCTGCCTTCACCTCGGCCTTGTTGGGTGTGCTTACGCCCCAGAGCCAGACGTGCCCGTCGGCTGTGGCGGCGGCGAGTGTGCTGCCATCGGCGCTGAGCGCAAGCTGCGTGATCGAGCTGCCGGGACCGGTCAGCGGACTGTCCGCAAGCTCTGCGGGAGTCTGCGGGTCGCTCGTGTCCCACAGTCGGATCGTGTGATCGGCGCTGCCGGCGATCAGCGTCTGGCTGTTGTTCGAGAACAGCACCGAGGTCGGCCAGCGCTTGAAACCACCCAGCTTGGCCAGAAGCTTCGGATGGCGCGGAGTCGTAACGTCCCACAGCCAGATGCGGTCGTCGCTGCCGGCTGCCGCGAACAGCCGGCCGCTGGGACTGAGCTCGTAGCTGAGCACCGCGGTCTGAGACCGCGTCTCGCGCAGGGCCCGGTGGCCGGCGTGCAGATTCATCGGTGGGGCTGTGGTGGTGGTCGCCGTCGTGGTGGTGGTGACAGGCGCGTAGGGGGCCGTACCGGCTGCGGAGTTGGGCGCCGCGTCCCACGATCCGACCGGCGCGGGGCGCCATTCGTCCGCCACGTCCCACCCTGCTGCGCCATGGTCGCCGGTGACGGTGAGCCGTGGCCGGTCAGGCGAGTACGCGAGCCCCGTGACGTCCAAGCCGGTCGTGCGAGTGCCGGGCGGTGGGAACGACCAGATCCGCGTGGTGCCCGCACCGTCGGCGCTGAGCAGATGGCGGTCGCCGTCTGTGAAGGCGATGCTTGTGACGGCGGCCGGATGGGGGAGCGTCGAGATCCTCGTCCAGTGGGCGGTTGCCCACACATCGGCCTGGTCCCCCGAGGTGCCGGCCGCCAGATAGCGGCCGTCACGGCTGAAGCCGAGCGAGTAGACGGGCGACGATCCGGAGAGCTCGCCCTTGGCGGTGATCGGGCGGCCGTCGCCGCTCAGCGTCCATAGGTAGGTGGTGCCGTTCTGACCCCCGGCCGCAAGCGTGTGCCCGTCCGGGCTGTAGGCCACGGAGTTCAGGGCTGTGGTGGTGGCGGTCAGCGCGCTGAGCGGGCGCGAGCTGCCGTGGGCGTTCCACACGACGAGCGCCCCGTGTCCCCCCACCGCGGCGATCGTGGTGCCGCTGTGGCTGTAGCTGACGGCATGGAGCGCCTGGCGCTCGGGCGCCGCGAGGCGCGCGGCGGCGGCCGGGTGCCGGGAATCGGTGAGTGACCAGCGCTGCACCGCGCCGTCGCTGTCGGCTGCCGCCAGGGCGCCGCCGCTCGGGCTGAAGCTGAGACCCGTGACCGCTCCCGAGCCGGCGGTGAGCGTTGCGACTCGCTGCAGCGGCGAGTGCGAGCCGACGCGCCACAGGGTCACCTTTCCATCGGTCGCGCCGGTCGCCAGCAGCCTGCCGCTGTCACTGATCGCCACCGCACCGGCCCTTGCAGCGCCGGAACCCGCCTGCGCGGTCGCGAGCCACGTGAGCTCGGTGTGGCGGAGCGAGTAGAGCTTCAGCTGATCGCTCGCTCGGTAGATGACCGCGACCCGATGGCCGTCATCGCCGAGCGCCATCTGCGTTGGTCCGGCCGGCCCCAGCTGCCGCGTCGGCATCTCCCCTGCCGTTGTGTCGATCAGTGCCGAAGTCGCCGGGGGGCTGTCAGCCAGACGGTAGGCGACGAGCGACAGCTGCATCGCCAGCGACGGGTCGCTGCCGCGCTCTTCGGAGGCCTCGAGTGCGACCAGTCGCGAGAGCGCGTCGTTGCGAGCATCCTCGGTGCCGTGGTGTTCGCGTGAGGCCACCGCGCCGAAGACCGTCATCGCCAACGCGAACAACGCGAGCGGATACACCAACCACTTTGAGAATCTGCGCTGCTGTGTCTCCACTGCCGGTCGCATGTTAGGCGGCGCTAGGCTCGCAGTAGGTGGCAGATCACGCTCCGGTTCCAGCGCTGGGTGACTTCAGTCCCGTAACCAGGGAGTGGTTTGAGCGCGCCTTCGCCGATCCCACGGAGGCCCAGGCGCAGGCGTGGCCGGCGATCGCCTCCGGCGAGCACGTGCTGATCAGCGCTCCGACCGGGTCCGGCAAGACGCTCGCGGCGTTCCTGTGGGCGATCGACCGGCTCGCGAGCGAGCCCCGGCGCCGCGACGGTGTGAGCCTGGTCTACGTCTCGCCGCTGAAGGCGCTCTCCTACGACATAGACCGCAACCTGCGGGTGCCGCTGCGCGGGATCGGGGCCGACCTGACGGTGGCCGTCCGTTCGGGCGACACGCCTCAGCGTGAGCGCCAGCAGATGCTGCGCCACCCGCCCGACATTCTGATCACCACACCCGAGTCGCTCTATCTGATGCTGACCGGGCAGGCGCAGACGCTGTTCGCTGATACGCGCTGGTGCATCGTCGATGAGATCCACGCGGTCGCATCGACCAAGCGCGGCTCGCACCTGGCGCTGACGCTCGAACGCCTCGCGGCGGTGGCGATGGCCGGCGCCGGGGCCGAACCGCAGCGGATCGGGCTCAGCGCGACTCAGAACCCGCTGGAGGAGGTGGCGCGCTTCATGGTCGGGCCGGGCCGGCGCTGCCGGATCGTCGATACCGGCGTGCGCAAGCAGCTCGACCTGCGGATCCAGGTGCCGGTCGAATCGTTGGCCGCACCCGGGGACACACCCGGTGCTGAGCTCGATCCGCTGGCCGGCGGCACCGAGCCGACCCTGAATTCGATCTGGCCGGCGATGTATCCGGAGTTGCTGGAGCTTGTGCGCGAGCACAACTCGACGATCATCTTCGTCAACGCCCGCCGTGGTGCCGAACGCCTGGCGCTTCGGCTCAACGAGCTGGCCGCTGCGCAGGACGAGGGCGCCGGACGTCCTGTCCGTGAGATCGCGCGCGCCCACCACGGCTCACTCGCGCGCGAGGAGCGCACCGTTGTCGAGGAGCTGCTGAAGGCCGGAGACCTGCCCTGCCTGGTCGCGACCTCCTCCCTGGAGCTCGGCATCGACATGGGTGCCGTTGACCTCGTGATCCAGGTCGAGTCGCCGAAGTCGGTCGCGCGGGGTCTGCAGCGCATCGGCCGCGCAGGTCACAACGTCGGCGACGTCAGTCGTGGGCGCATCTTCCCGAAGTTCCGGGCTGACCTGCTCGAGTGTGCGGTTGTCGCAAGGCGCATGCGCGAGGGGCGGATCGAGACGACCGTCGTGCCCCGCAACCCGCTTGACGTGCTGGCCCAGCAGGTCGTCGCGATCTGCGCGGCGGCGGAGAGCGAGGGGCCAGATGCACCCCCTGGTGTGGATTTGGCCCCAGGGAGTGGCCGGGCCCCGGGAGTGGTGTCCGTCGATGAGCTCTACGCGCTGGTCACGCGCACCCACACATATGCCGAGCTCACGCGCGCCTCGTTCGAGAACGTGCTCGACATGCTCGACGGGCGTTACCCGTCGAGTGAGTTCGCCGAGCTGCGACCGCGGATCGTCTGGGATCGCATCGCCGGGACGCTCAGGGCCCGACGCGGTGCGCGCCAGCTGGCGGTCACCAACGCGGGCACGATCCCCGACCGCGGCAACTACCTGGTGACGTTGCCCGACGGTCGCCGCGTCGGCGAGTTCGACGAGGAGATGGTCTACGAGGCGCGCCCGGGGCAGACGTTTCTGCTGGGTGCGTCCACGTGGCGGATCGAGGAGATCGGCCGCGACCGCGTGATCGTGACACCGGCGCCGGGGATGCCGGGTGCGGTGCCGTTCTGGAAGGGCGACAGTGTCGGCCGGCCGAGTGAGCTGGGAGAGGCGATCGGTGCGTTCAGCAGCTGGGCTGTGGATCAGCAGCCTGAAACGCTCGAGGCCGAGTTCGACCTTGACCGTCGCGCCGCCAACAACCTCGTCGAGTTCCTGCGCGAGCAGCGGGACGCCACGCGCGTGGTGCCGAGCGACACCGCGATCGTGGTCGAGCGCTTCCGCGACGAGATCGGTGATTGGCGACTGTGTGTCCTGTCTCCCTACGGCGGTCGCGTGCATGCCGCCTGGGGGTTGGCGCTGTCGGCGCGAATCCGCGACGAGCTGGAGCTCGAGGCCGACGCGATCTGGTCAGACGACGGGATCATCGTGCACCTGCCCGACGCCGAGGACCTGGACCTCGCGCGGCTCACCGAGCTCGTCCTGATCGACCCGCTCGAGGTCGAGGATCTGGTCGTCGGCGAGCTCTCCGGCAGCGCCCTGTTCGGTGCGCGCTTCCGTGAGAACGCCGGTCGCGCGCTGCTGATTCCGCGAGCCTACCCGGGGCGGCGCACGCCGCTCTGGCAGCAGCGCCTGAAGTCGCAATCGCTGCTGGAGGTGGCCGCCCGCTACGGCGAGTTCCCGATCGTGCTTGAGACCTTCCGCGAGTGCCTGCGGGACGTTTTCGATCTCCCCGCGCTCGTGCGGCTGCTGACCCGGCTTCAGCGTCGCGAGCTGTCGCTGGTCGAGGTCGAGACGGCGGTCGCCTCACCGATGGCGTCATCGCTGCTGTTCGACTACGTCGCCACCTACATGTACGAGGGCGACACCCCCAACGCCGAGCGCCGTGCCGCCGCGCTGTCTCTGGATCGCGACCTGTTGCGCGAGCTGCTCGGTCAGGAGGAGCTGCGCGACCTGATCGACGCCGGCGCACTGGCTGCTGTCGAGGCTGACCTGCAGTGGCTTGACGAGGACCGCCTGGCTGCCACCCGTGACCAGCTTCACGACATGCTGAGGGTGCTCGGAGATCTCAGCCAGGCCGAATTGGGGGCCCGCCTCGTCGCGGGAGTCGAGCTCGCGCCGATGCTCGACGCGCTGGCCGGCGAACGTCGCGCGATCAGGGTGCGGCTCGCCGGCGAGCAGCGCTGGATCGACGCCGGAGACGCCGGGCTGTATCGCGATGCGCTTGGCACGGTCCCGCCCGGCGGCCTGCCCGATGCCTTCCTGGCCGATGTTCCTGACGCGCTGATCCAGGTCGTCAGGCGTTACGCCGCGACCCACGGTCCGTTCACAGACGCCGATCTGCGCGAGCGCTATGGCGTCGACTGTGGCGCCGTGCTCGCCGCGCTCGAGCACGACGGCGACGTCGTTCAGGGTGAGCTGCGCCCGGGCGGCAGCGGTCGTGAGTGGTGCCACCGTGAGGTCCTGCGCCGGTTGCGCCGTGCCTCGCTGGCGGCGCTGCGCAGGGAGGTCGAGCCGGTCGAGGCCACAGCGCTCGCGCGCTTCATGCCGAGCTGGCAGGGGGTCGACCGCCATCCACCTGCGGGTGCCGGCGTCGACCGCCTGCGCGACGTGCTCGTGCCGCTGCAGGGCCTGGCGCTGCCTGTCGAGCTCTGGGAGCGAGAGGTGCTGCCGCGCCGCACGGGCGCCTACTCGCCGGCCTGGCTGGACCAGCTGTGCGCCGCCGGCGAGCTCGTCTGGTTCGGTGCCGGGGCACTCGGACGTTCTGGGCGAGTGGCGTTCTACCTCCGCGAGGAGGTGCCGCTGCTCGGGCAGCCCGCGGCCGGCGAGCCGCCGACCGGGCCCGTGCACGAGGCCCTGCGCGAACGGCTCGCCCGCGGCGCGGCGTTCTGGAGCGACCTGCTCGTTGACGTCGGCTCGGAGATCTCGGCCGCTCAGCTTCAGGACGCGCTATGGGACCTTGTCTGGGCCGGCGAGGCCACCAACGACGCGTTCGCGCCGCTGCGGGCGCCACGGTTGTCGGTGGCGCGGGAGCAGGCCGGTGGCCAGCGGGCCGCCGGCCGCAGAGGACGCTACTCACGGCGCAGCAGCGGGGCCGCGGCTCAGGTCCAGGGCAGATGGTCGCTGACCTCGCCGCTGCTCGGTCAGCATCTCGATCCGGCGGCGGCGCGACGAGCACGCGCCGAGATCCTGCTCGAGCGCTATGGCGTGCTGACGCGCGAGCAGGTGCTGGCCGAGGGGGTCCCCGGCGGGTTCACGGGGATCTACTCCGAGTTGACCCAGCTCGAGGTGCTCGGCGTCGCCCGGCGCGGTTACTTCGTCGAGGGCCTCGGCGGAGCGCAGTTCGCGGTGCCGGGCGCGGTCGAGCGCCTGCGTGAGCGTCGCACCGGTGCCGAGCAGGTCGTGGTGCTCGGCGCCATCGACCCGGCCCAGCCATATGGCGCGGCGTTGCCATGGCCCAGGCGCGAGGGGCTCAAGAGCCCGGCGCGGGTTGCCGGTGCGCAGGTCGTGCTCGTCGGTGGAGACCCGGTTCTGTATCTGGAGCGCGGTGGGAAGGGGCTCCAGACGCTGGTCGGTGGCGCGGATGCCCGCCTCGATCTGGCGCTCGAGGCGCTGGCCGAACACGTCCGGGCCGGGCGCGGATCGGTTCGCAGGCTCGCGCTTGAGAAGGTGGACGGGGAACCGGCGCTGTCGTCCGGGCTCGCCTCGGCGCTGCGCGCGCTCGGTTTCCAAGAGGGACCGCGGCGGCTCACGCTCAGTGCCTGAGGGAGACACGATCCTGTGGGCCGCGACACGGATGCGGCCCGTGCTCGAGGGGCATGAGGTCGAGGTCGTGCACGCCCACGCCCGCTTTGGGAAGGATCGATGGCCGGAGCGTCTCGGCGGACATCGGGTCGGAGCGGTGCGGACGCACGGCAAGAACCTGTTCCTCGTCTTCGATCACGGGCTGCTGCTGCACTCCCACCTGCGGATGACCGGCAGTTGGGACGTGCGCCGTGTCGGTGGCCGCTGGATACGCTCACCGCGGCGGGCCTGGCTGGTGCTGCGGGCGGGCGGCCATGAGGTCGTGCAGTACGACGGGCCGGTGCTCGAGCTGATGACCTCGGCGCGCAGCCGCTTCGATCAGAAGCTGGCGGGCCTCGGGCCGGACGTGCTCGCATCCGAGTTCGATGGCGGGCGGTTTCTGTCACGTCTGCGCTCGACCGAGTCGGGGCGGACGATCGGCGACGCGCTGCTCGACCAGAGGATCCTTGCCGGAATCGGAAACATCTGGAAGTCGGAGGGCTGTTGGGAGGCGCGAATCGATCCGTGGCGCACGCTCGGGTCGCTGGGCGACGCGGAGGCGATCGCGATCGTCGAGGCTGTGCGCCCGCGGATGCTGGCATCGGGGATGGGCGGGCCGAAGTCGCTCCGTGCCCGGATCTACCGGCATGCCGGCAGGCCGTGTCCGCGTTGCGGCACGGCGCTTGTCGCGCGCGGCCAGGGCGATCAGAATCGGATCACGTACTGGTGCCCGGGCTGCCAGCTGTGAAGCATGTTGTGATGGAGTTCAGGCGGTGACGTAGTAGGGGTGTGAGGGCCGTTGAGGCGATACGGGAGCGTGAGGTGAGCGACAGCTGGGAGCGCTTCGAGGCGCTCTACCGCTCGAGCCGCGACGACGTCTATGCGTACGTGCTCACGCTCGTGCGCGACCGAGCTGCGGCCGAGGACGTGACCGCGCTCGCATTCGAACGCGCATACCGCCGCCGCCGTACGTTCGACCGCCGTCGTGGCGGCGAGCGCCGGTGGCTGTTCGGGATCGCGCGCAATGCTGCGCTCGACGAGCTGCGCCGCCGGCGCCGGCTCGCGACCCTCGTGGTCGAACCGGAGGACGTCGACGAGAGCTCGCACGCTGCAGGGGAGGACGAGGATCAGCTGTTGCGCCGTGCGGCTGTCCGTGAGGCGCTGGCATCGCTGCCCGCCCGCGACCGCGAGCTGATCTCACTCAAATTCCACGCGGGCCTCAGCAACGCTGAGCTCGCCTCCGTGCTCGGGGTCAGCGAGTCCAACGCCGGCACGCTCCTGCATCGCGCCGTCCAGAGGCTGAGGAGTGCTGTGAATGCCCCCGTTTGACGAGATCCAGTTCGATCACGATGACCACGCGGACGTGGCGCTGCTCGTCGCCGGGGTGCGCGAATTCCCGAGCGAGGAGTTCGCGCGGGCCCTGGATGCGCGGGTCGCGCGGAGGTTCGCGCCGGCGGCAGGGGCGCCTGCACGTGGCCGGCGCTGGTCGCCGCGCCGGAGGGCCGGAGCGGGCGGGACCGGGATCGCGCTGGTCGCGGCGGCGGTCGCGGCGGTGATCGTCGTCGGTGGCGGTTCGGGTGGATCGGTGCCGGCGCTGGCAACTCACGGTCTCCACAATGGCGCGACGTTGGGCGCCGAGGGGTCACCGGCGGTGACTCGGTCGGCAGGCCCTGTCAAGAGCCCGTCGGCCGGCCTGCCGGCGGCCCAGTCCTCGACCCTCAACTCGGCGGCCACGTTCGCGGCTCCCACGGTGCCCGGGGCCAGGCAGATCCAGTCTGCGCAGATCAGCCTGTCGACGCCTAACCTGCACGTGAACCAGGTTTCACAGGAGGTCCTCAACGTTGTCGCCGCCGAGCACGGCAGCGTGCAGAGCTCGCACGTCACAGCGGCGACAGGCAGCTCGGGCGGCGGCTACGCGACCTTCACGCTGAGCTTCCCGACCGGCAACCTCCAGGCGGCGATGACGCAGCTCTCGCGCATGCGCTACGCCGCGGTCAGCTCGCGCACCGACGCCAGCCAGAACGTCAGCAGCCGATACGGCATGGACCAGCAGCGGCTCGCCGACGCGCAGGCGCTGCGGGCCTCACTTCTCAAGCAGCTTCAGACCGCTGACAGCCAGACGGCGATCGACAGCATCGAGGCTCAGATCAAGGCGGCCGAGGGCCAGATCGCGCACTGGCAGTCGGCGTTGCACTCGTTGCAACGCCGCATCAGCTACAGCGACGTTACGGTGCAGGTCAACGAGGGCGGTCTGCCGGTGGTGCCCGTCGCCGCATCCCAGGGCCTCACGATCGGCCGAGCCGCACACGATGCGCTGCGCGTGCTGGTCGTGTCAGCCGGCGTTGCCGTGATCGCCCTGGCGGTCCTGGTTCCGCTCGGCCTGGTCGCGGCGCTGCTGATGTGGCTATGGGTGTGGCTGCGTCAGCGGCGCCGCGAGCAGGCACTCGACGCCTCCTGAAGCTTCACGGATCTATACGCTCAGTCTCCATGCAGGGGCTGACACTGCTTCTGAGCAACGTGCCCGTCTTCGCCGGGCTGTCCGAACAGGATCTGGCGGCGGTCGAGGCCGTGTCGGTGGCGCGTCGTTTCGCCACCGGCGAGGTCGTCTTCCGCGAGGGCGACACCGGGGAGACCTGTTATGTCGTACGCACGGGCACCGCGCGGGCGATCCGCCAGCACTCCGACGGCCGCTCGATCACGCTCGCGCACTTCACCGCGGGCGACATCTTCGGCGAGCTGGCGATGTTCGATGACGAGCCACGGTCGGCGACGGTCGACGTGATCGAGAACACCGAGGCGATAGCGATCCCAGGGCGCGACATGCAGCGACTGGTGGGTGAGCATCCCGAGATCGGCGTGAAGTTGATCGCCGCGCTCGCGCAGCGGTTGCGGGCCACCAATGAGCGACTCGCTCGGCAGTCATTCCAGACCGTCCAAAGCCGTGTCGCCGCCGTCCTCGTGCAGATGGTCGCCGCCGCTCGTGAGGGTGGTCGGGCCGAGGGCGACGTCGTGATCACGCTCACGCAGTCGGATCTGGCGAAGCTCGCCGGGTCCTCACGGGAATCGGCCAGCCGCTTCCTGGCCACGCTCGAGCGCTCGGGTGCGATCACACAGGGTCGTGGCCGCCTCACAGTTCACGACCCAGACGCACTGGAGGGCTATGTCTACTGACCGTGATCCCGAGTTCTCGGCCGGCGGGGTCGTGGTCCGCGGCGATGAGGTGGTGGTGATCGTTCCCAGGCGCCGCGGTTCGGGCGGTGCGCGGGTCCTCGGCCTGCCCAAGGGCCACCCGGAGCCGGGCGAGTCGGCCGAGCAGGCGGCAGTCCGCGAGGTGCGCGAGGAGGCAGGCGTCGGCGGCGAGCTGATCGAGTCGCTGGGAACGATCGAGTACGGCTATGAACGCCGCGGGCGATCGATTGCCAAACGCGTCGAGTTCTTCCTGTTCGAGTACCGCGACGGCGACACCGCCGATCACGATCACGAGGTCGAGGAGGCCCGCTGGATGTCGCTTGAGACGGCCGCGACTGCGCTCACCTTCCCCGGCGAGCGGGAGATCGTGGAGCGGGCGATCTCGCGCCGCTCCGCCGATCGGTAGGCTGCGCACGTGCGCGTCCTCAACTTCTACTCGTCAGTGTTCGCCGACCAGCTCCGGCGCGGTCGCAAGACCGCCACGATCCGCCTCGGCGACAAGTCCCACAAGTACCGCAAGAACGACTGCGTGGTCGTGACGATCGGCTACCAGCACTCGCCGCGCGAGAAGATCTTCAACGCTGTGATCGACCAGGTCGAGGTCAAACGCGTCCAGGAGCTCTCGCCGCGTGACATCGAGCACGACAACCCCGAGTTCCGCCGTGTCGACGAGATGGTCCACTTCCTCGAGCAGATCTACGGCCGGAAGGTCGCAATGGATGACACCGTCACCGTCGTTCGCTTCTCCCAGATCATCGAGAACCCGCCAGAACTGCGCGACCGCATCCACGGTCTCGGCGGCGCCAACAACTGACGCCCATCAGCGCGACGTTTGCTGCCGTGTTGCCTCGCTCGGAGGGCGGCCGTCCCGCTGGGCTTGCAGTGCAAATTCTTGGCACTCTTAACACGAGAGTGCCAACTCGCCTAACAGAACAGCTATAGTGGCGACCAGTTGGCACTCTCGCGCGAGAGTGCCAAGGAGCCTGATCGTTCGGATCGGGCCTAAGCATCAATCTCAAGGGATAAACCCGGAGGCTGTATAGATGGCTATCAAGCTCAAGCCCCTTGGCGACCGCCTGATCGTGCGCGCGATCGAGGAGGAGGAGACGACCGCCAGTGGCATCGTGCTCCCCGACACCGCCAAGGAGAAGCCCCAGAAGGGCAAGGTCCTGGCCGTCGGCGACGGCAAGGTCAATGAGGACACCGGCAAGCGCACGCCGCTCGACGTCGAGGTAGGCGACGAGGTCCTCTACAGCAAGTACGGCGGCACGGAGATCAAGGTCGACGGCGAGGATCTTTTGGTCCTGCGCGAGTCCGACGTGCTGGCCAAGGTCCAGTAAGACCACGGTCATAGGAGAACTGAGAAACACATGGCTCATAAGGAACTGAAGTTCGACGCGGAAGCCCGCAACGCGTTGCAGGCCGGCGTCGATGCGGTCGCAAACGCGGTCAAGGTCACGCTCGGCCCCAAGGGTCGTTACGTCGTGATCGACAAGAAGTTCGGCGCCCCGACGATCACCAATGACGGTGTCACGATCGCACGTGAGATCGAGGTCGAGGACGTCTTCCAGAACCAGGGCGCCCAGCTCGTTCGTGAGGTCGCCACCGCGACCAACGACGTTGCCGGCGACGGCACCACCACCGCCACCGTGCTGGCCCAGGCGATCGTTCGCCAGGGTCTGAAGAACGTTGCGGCCGGCGCCAACCCGCTCGCGCTCAAGCGCGGCATCGAGAAGGCCGTCGACCAGGTCGTCGAGAACATCGCCAAGCAGTCGACTCCGGTCTCTGGCAAGGATCAGATCGCGCGCGTCGCGACGATCTCAGCCGGCGACGAGGAGATCGGCGACGTGATTGCCGATGCGATCGACAAGGTCGGCAAGGACGGCGTCGTCAACGTCGAGGAGGGTCAGACCTTCGGCATGGACCTCGAATTCACCGAGGGCATGCAGTTCGACAAGGGCTACATCTCGCCCTACATGGTCACCGACCAGGACCGCATGGAGGCGGTGCTCGAGGATCCCTACATCCTCATCGCCAACTCCAAGATCGGCTCCGTTCGTGACATCCTGCCGATCCTCGAGCAGACGATCCAGAGCGGCAAGCCGCTGCTGATCATCTCTGAGGACGTCGAGGGTGAGTCGCTGGCGACCCTGGTCGTCAACAAGCTGCGTGGCACCTTCACCGGCGTGGCCGTCAAGGCGCCGGGATTCGGCGACCGCCGCAAGCGCATGCTCGAGGACATCGCGATCCTCACGGGCGCCGAGGTCATCACCGAGGAGATGGGTCTCAAGCTCGAGAACACGCAGATCTCGCAGCTCGGTCGCGCTCGTCGCGTGGTCGTGGCCAAGGACACCACGACGATCGTCGACGGTGCCGGTGAGGCCAGCGGAATCAAGGGCCGCATCAACCAGATCAAGAACGAGATCGAGAACACCGACTCGGACTTCGACCGCGAGAAGCTCCAGGAGCGCCTCGCCAAGCTGTCCGGCGGCGTTGCCGTGGTCAAGGTCGGCGCTGCCACCGAGACCGAGATGAAGGAGAAGAAGCACCGCGTCGAGGACGCGCTGCAGGCCACCCGCGCCGCCCTCGAGGAGGGCATCGTGGCGGGCGGCGGCACCGCTCTCCTGGTCGCGCAGAAGGCTCTCGACATCGAGGCCGTGGGCGACGCCGACGAGCAGACGGGCGCGAAGATCGTGCACCGTGCGCTCGAGGAGCCGCTGCGTCAGATCTCGGAGAACGCCGGCCTCGAGGGCTCGGTCGTCGTCAACGAGGTCCGCAAGGCCAAGAAGGACAACGGCCTCGACGCAGCCAGCGGTGAGATCGTGAACCTGATCACCGACGGCATCATCGATCCCGCCATGGTCACCCGTTCCGCGCTGCAGAACGCCGCGTCGATCGCGAAGAACATCCTCACCACCGAGGCGATCATCGCCGAGGTGCCTGACAAGGATGCAGCCCCCGCCGGTGGCGGCATGCCCGACATGTCGGGGATGATGTAAGCCGCTCACAGGCGACTGTGGTTCGAGGGCCCGGCGAAGTTCGCCGGGCCCTCGTGCGTTACACGACCGGCTCAGGACAGGGCGTGCGGGCGCGACGTGAGCGCGCCGTAGACGCCCAGGGTGCGGCGCGCGACCTCCGACCAGTCGAACCGAAGCACGTGCTCACGGGCGTCGGCGACCAGCTTGCCCCGCTCCACCTCGTCTGTGAGCACGCGTTCGACGAGCTCTCGCAGAGCCTCGGCGTCGCGTGAGGGGAAGCGCAGTCCGACGGTGCCGCCGGCTGGAACCACCTCGCGCAGGCCGCCGGTGTCGGCCACGACGCACAGGCAACCGGACGCCATCGCCTCCAGCGCGACGAGGCCGAACGGCTCGTATATCGAGGGCACGATGCACAGGTCGGCGACGCGGTAGAGCGAATGCAGCAGATCGTCGCCGGCCCAGCCGATGAAGGAGCCGTATCGCTCGAGGCCGAGCTGACGGGCCTGGGCCTTGAGCTCATCCTCTGCGGTCCCGGTTCCGGCGACGATGAACCGCAGCCTGCCGTCACGCGTCGCGATTGGCGCGATCGCCTCGAGCGCGAGGTGAAAGCCCTTCTCGAAGACGAGCCTGCCGACAAGCAGCACCAGCAGCTCATCGGGTGCCGCATACCGTGCCCTGAGCTCGACCAGCTCGGGCGCGGGTGCGGCGACCAGGTCGGTCGGGTCGATGCCGTTGGGGATCGCGGTGATGCGCCCCTGGGGCACCTCGAAGATCTGGCTCACGTGGCCGGCCATGTAGTCCGAGCACGTGATCAGATGGTCGGCGCTGCGGGCCATGTTCCGTTCGGCCGCGTGAATGTGGGACTGCGGGTGGTTCTGAACCCAGCCCTGATGACGTCCGTACTCGGTGGCGTGGATCGTCACCAGCCATGGAAGCGCCGTTCGCGCGCGCGACCCGCTCGGCAGCGTCGGCCACGAGCCAGTCGTGGGAGTGCACGAGATCGAACTCGAACTGCTCGCTCAGCTCGGCGCCGCGGGCCGCCATGTCCTGGTTCATCGCGGTCACCCATCGCACGAACGCCTCCACGTCCTTCGGGAAGGGTGGTTCGCCGACGCGGTGGATGTGCACACCGTGGCGACGCTCGGCGACGGGCAGCTGGCCCCCGCCGCGCGTCAGCACATGCACCTCGACGCCTTCGGCCGCGAGCTGTTCGGAGAGCTTGCGAACATGACGTCCGAGGCCGCCCTCGATCACAGGCGGGTACTCCCACGAGAACAAGAGGGCACGCATCGGCCGTCGAGGCTACCGGTGTGGCCCGGCTGCTGCAGCAGCGGCGCAGCAGCCGGACGAAGCCTCAGGACTCGAGACCAGAGAGCGGGCGTGGCGGCGAGCCCACATAGAGGGCGCTCGGGCGGATCATCCGTCGCTCGCGCTTCTGCTCGAGGATGTGAGCCGACCAGCCGGCGACTCGCGCGCAGGCGAACATCGGCGTGTAGAGGTTCGGAGGAACCTCGGCGAAGTCGAGTACGACCGCCGCCCAGAACTCGATGTTGGTGGCGAGGATGCGGTCCGGACGGCGCGCCTGCAATTCCTCCAGCGCTGCGCGCTCGAGCGCCTCGGCGGCCTCGATCCGGGGGGAGCCGAGCTCGTGCATCAGCCGGCGTAGAACGCGGGCACGGGGATCCTCGGCGCGGTAGACGCGATGGCCGAAGCCCATGATTCGCTGGCCTGCGTCGAGGCGGTTGCGCACCCACTGGGTCGCGTCACCCTCCGCCTCGACCTCGTCGAGCTGCTGCTTCACGCGGGACGGGGCGCCGCCATGCAGCGGCCCCGAGAGAGCGCCCACCGCCGCCGAGAGCGCGGCCGCCACGTCGGCGCCCGTCGATGCGATCACACGCGCGGTGAACGTGGAGGAACTCATTCCGTGCTCGGCTGCCGCGGTCCAGTAGGCGTCGATCGCGCGGACGTGATCGGGATCGGCCTCGCCGCGCCAGCGGGTCAGGAAGCGCTCGGCGATCGAGCTCGAACGGTCGATCTCAGTCTGCGGCACCGGGGGCCTTCCGAACCCGCGCGCCGACTGCGCCACGAAAGAGAGCGCCATCACCGACGCCTTGGCGAGGTCGTCACGGGCCTCCCTCTCGGAGATGTCGAGCACCGGCCGGAAGCCCCACTGCGGCCCGAGCGCCGCCAGCCCGGCCTGCATGTCGGCGCGCGGATCGCCCGAGTGGATGCCGAGGCCGTACGGAGCCGCGGGCTGCAGGCCCGGCAGCAGGCTGTCATCGACCAGAAGGCCCCAGACCTGCTCGAACGGCACCTTGCCCACGAGCTCCTCGATGTCGACTCCGCGGTAGCGCAGTGCGTCGCCGTCGCGATCCGGCTCGGCGATCTCGGTCGCGAATGCGACGATGCCCTCGAGCCCAGACTGAACTTCGTCGTACACAGGCATCTGCCCCTCCCCGATCGGGTCGTTCTGCCGACAGGCTACCGGGACATGCCGGAGGACATCTGCGTATCTGCTTGGGGCCAAATACACCCCATGGCGTGTATTTGGCCCCAAGCAGACGCCGCGGGCGCCCGGTCAAGGCCGGCGAATGATCCGTACAATCTGCGTCCGCTTTCCAGTCATCACTCCAAGCGTCAGGAAGAACCAAGACATATGGCCTATGTGATCGCCGAGCCGTGCATCGGGACCAAGGACAACTCGTGCGTTGAGGTGTGCCCGGTCGACTGCATCCACCCGACGCCCGACGAGCCCGATTACGACACCGTCGAGATGCTCTACATCGACGCCGAGGAGTGCATCGACTGCGATGCCTGCGTTGAGGCCTGCCCTGTGGATGCCTGCTTCGCCGAGGATCAGCTGCCGGATGAGTGGCAGAAGTTCACGGTGATCAACGCGGAGTACTACCGCAACAGGTAGACCTGAGCGCCTGGACCTACCACCGCTGCCTAACGGCGACGGGGAAGCCTGAACGTGGCCACCGCGCTCACGGTCGCCAGCCCTGTGGGTGTGAAGCTGACCTGGTCGCTGATCTTCAGTGCGCGGTGTTTGGTCAGCAGCTTCCGGCCGGCCGCCGAGGGCCGGAGGTGCAGCTTGATCGACTCGGCACTCGCAGCGGTCGCGGAGGCCTGAGCCGTCAATATTCTGCGCCGCCCGACCCGGGCATACCAGCGCACGAGGATCCGGCCGGATTCCAGGGCCGTGAACCGGCGTGTCACCGCTGTGGGAGCCGGGTGCGGACCGGTTGATCCGGATCTGGCCAGCCGGCCGTCTGTCGACAGCAGCGACCTGACGGCGGCGAGCAGCTGTGCCTGCGTCGGTGGGGCATGCGTCTGGACCGCCTGCGTCCAGCCAGAGCGACCGAGGTGAATGGTGAACGGCATCAGGCTCCAGACGCCCGTTGCGTCGCAGCCGCCGGGGGCCGCGCAGGAGATCGACAGCATGGTCGGCTCCGACATGCCGCTCGGATGCGGTGCGTCTGTGGTGTTCCACGCGCCGTCTGCTTCGGAGAGGAGAACGTCCGACGGGGCGCCTCCGGCGTAGCTGCCACTGCCGAGCGCGATGATCGAGCGCTGCTGGCCGAAGCCGGCGCAGTTGCCTGCTGAGAGGCAGGAGATCTGGGTCACAGACACGCTGTCGCCGCTGATCGTGGGCGCAGCCTCGACTCCCTGATGCCAGGTGCCACCGACCTCTTCGATGAACATGCCCTGCGCGACCCCGTTGTCGTCCGCGTAGCCGCCCGCTGCGTCGCAGTTCCCGGCAGAGGAGCACGAGAGGGAATCGAGCGCGATTGTGACCCCGAGGCCGGTCTCCATCTGCGCCTGGGCGATCGGAAGTGCGTTGGCGGGCTGATTCAGCGTGGAGGCGGTCCCCCAGGCGCCGTTGGTCTCCGTCACCGCGAGGGGCTCCTCGTAGGACCCGGAATTGAGCACATCGATGCCGACGCTGCCGACGGCAGTGCATTCACCGACGCCGGTGCAGGACACGGCATCGAGGCGGGCGCCGGTGACACCGTCTGGTTCGGTGGGGCCCACAACGGCGCCACCCGAGCCCCAGACACCGTTGGTCTCGCTCACTGCAAAACCCCAACTTCCCCGGGGAGATGAGTAGTCGCCCACGGCGACACAATCGTCCTCAGCGGAGCAGGACAGTGAGTCGATGCTGTTGGACCCGAAGCTCTCCGTGTCCGCCGGAGTCTGCAACTCCTGGCCCGGCGACCACACGCCCCCGGTCTCCGTGAATGCCACGGGCTCGGTACGTCCCGCTGATGCGTATGTTCCGGCGACGGGAGACAACGGTGAGCCGGTGAACGCGCTGACGTTCGCGATCGCGGAGCAGTTCCCGGCCGATACGCATTGCACCGACACGAATCGCAGCTGGTTGTGCTGGCCCTGCGGAAGGCTGGCCAGCGCGGAGGGGATCTGCGCCTCGATCCCCTGAGCCCATACGCCACCAGTCTCGGTCAGCAGCAGGCCGGCGATGTCGCCGTCGGTGTCCACGTAGCTCCCGACGGCGGTGCAGTTCCCGGACGACGCGCATGAGATGTCCGTCACGGGCTGAGTGAAGCTCGCGGTCGTGAAGCAGTTGACACCGAGACCGAATTGACAACCCCAGGGGCCGAACACGACGTACGGATTGCTGGTGCTGGCATTGGCGGGGAGCTGGACTGTGGTTGCCACGCGAGCGACGCCACCTGCCTCGGTTGTCATCAGGCCCTGATAGGACTGGGTCGTCCCGCTCGTGAACTGCAATGAGCCGGCAATCGTGCAGACGCCATCGGCGACGCACGAGATGTTGGAAGGGAAATAGCCGTGCAGCTGTGATGCGGCCGACGCCATGGCGGAGGTGGGCAGGGCCAATATCACGCTGGCCAGCACGGCTGGCAGGAGCCTGGTCGAGCGCGGCGAGACCAGGCGATCCAGCAGTTGCCTCATTGGCCCAATTATTGGGGCACTGAGTTTGTTTGTAAAGCTGGCTGAATCCCGGTTGCCCACTCAGCGACAGCTGACATCTGCGAGCTGCCGGCTAGGCCATCGGGAGTGACATGCCGACGGGCTTGGGCGAAGCGGCCGGCGGCTCCGGCTCGGTCGCGGCCATCATCGGCAGCGTGACCGGGGTCATCGCGATCAGCCGCTCGGCGATCGCGCGGATCGCCTGAGAGGCGGCGTCCCGGGGGTCGGCGAGCACGACCGGGAGGCCGCTGTCTGACTGCTCGCGGAGCGCCATCGTGAGCGGCACCCGACCGAGCAGCGGCACGTCGAGCTCCTCGGCCAGCAGCTGGCCGCCGCCCTCACCGAAGATCGGGAAGCTCTCGCCGGTCGGGGTCGTGAAACCCGACATGTTCTCGATCACGCCGGAGACCTCGAGCTTGAGCTTCTCGGCCATGTCGGCGGAGCGCTTGGCAACCTTCTGAGCCACGGCCTGCGGAGTCGTGACAATCAGGAACTGGGCGTCCGGCAGCAGCTGCGAGAGCGTCATCGAGACGTCGCCGGTGCCCGGGGGCAGGTCGATCAGCAGGTAGTCGAGTTGGCCCCACTCGACATCCTCCAGGAACTGCTGGAGCGCCTTGTGCAGCATCGGTCCACGCCAGACGACCGCGGCGTCCTGCTCGATGAAGAACCCGATCGAGACGACCTTGATGCCGTCGCCCCCGTCGAGCGGGACGATCTTGCGACTGCCGTTGACCTTTGCGCGCTCGCCGCCCAGGCCGAACATACGCGGCTGCGAGTAGCCCCAGACGTCGGCGTCCATCACTCCCACCTGCTTGCCGCGCGCTGCGAGCGCCGCGGCCAGGTTAGAGGTCACACTGGACTTGCCGACGCCGCCCTTGCCGGAGCCCACACAGATCACGTTCTTGACCTGCGCGAGTGCGCCCTCGGGAAGGGAGCCGCGACCCAGCTTCTGGCGCAGCGACTGCTTCTCGTTGTCAGACAGGACGTCGAAGCTGATGTTGACCCCGACGACGCCATCGAGTGAACGGATCGCCTCGTCGACGGAGGTCTGGAAGTGGTCGCGGATGGGGCAGCCCGGCGTGGTCAGCGAAACGGTCACGTCGACGACCCCATTGGGGTGCACGTCGATCGAGCGCACCATCTCGAGCGTGACGATGTCTTGGCGCAGTTCTGGATCGATGACGGCGCGCAGCGCTTCGGTCACCTGGTCTCTCGTTGGCATAGTTCCCATGATACGTTCCCGCGTCATGCCGCCCGCAGGACTACTCGAGGTCACGCCGGTCCGGGGTCGCAGTGACCTCCGGGAATTCGTGAACCTGCCGTTCAGGCTCCACGCCGGGACGCCTTGGATCCCGCCGCTCAAGCTCGAGCGCTACGCATACCTCAATCGCCGGCTGAATCCATTCTTCAAGCACGGAGATGCGGAGCTGTTCCTCGCTCGCAGGGCGGGCCGTGTGGTCGGCCGGATCAGCGCTCAGTACGACCGCAACTTCAACAGCTTCCATCACAACCGCTGGGGTTTCTTCGGCTTCCTCGAATTCGAGGACGACCGGGAGGTGCTGGACGCACTCCTCGACGCCGCGGCGGCGTGGCTCCGCGAGCGGCAGCGCGATCGCATGATCGGCCCGTTCGATCTGATCATCAACGAGGAGTGCGGGGTGCTGATCGAAGGCTTCGACCTCGAGCCGATGATCCGTCAGCCGTGGCATCCGCCGTACTACCAGAGGACCGTCGAGGCTGCCGGACTGTTGAAGGCGATGGACGTCTTCCACTGGGATCTGAGGCTTGACGACCGCGAGCAGCGGATGCTGCCCGTCCTGCCCAAGCTGGCGCAGCGCGCCCGCGACAAACATGGCGTCCGGATCCGGAAGATGTCGTTCTGGCGGCTCGGCCGCGACCTCAAGGAGTTCCAGAAGGTCTACAACGCCGCCTGGTCGAAGAACTGGGCCTTCTCGCCCTACGACAAGCACGACATCGCCGACCTCGCGATCAACTACCGGCTGATCTTTGACAAGCGCTGGTTCATGCTCGCCGAGAACGACAAGGAGGTCGTCGCCGCGGCGATCACGATTCCGGATATCAACCAGGTCTTCAAGCGCATGAAGGGTCGGGTGCTGCCGCTGGGCTGGTGGTACTACCTGAACCGCAAGCGGCTGATCGACCGCTGTCGCGTGGGTTTCCTCGGCGTCCTGCCCGAGTACGAGCACACCGGCGTGGCCGCCTCGCTCTACATCGAGAACTTCGACATGGCGGCAGAGTCCCGCATCAAGTGGGGCGAGCCGGGCTGGATCCTCGAGACCAACCACGGTATGAACCGCGGGCTCGAGGCGATGGGTGGTCGGATCGTCAAGCGCATGCGCATCTACGAGCGTCTGCTCGAGGAAAGTGCTGAGCCGGCCGCGCCGCCGGCGGACGTGACTCGCTACGAGCCCTCGGCGCAGCCTGCGGATTGATCGCGGGCCGTAAAGGACCGACGGGGCGCCACTTTCGTGACGCCCCGGCGGCTGAGGGAGGAGAGGGTGCTGCATTCGCCGGCGAGGTTATGAGGCCGACGAACCCATCCCGTTGTTCCGTTCTCCTGGTACGGACCACGGGGGAAGTCGTTGCGTGGTCAATATTAGCGTACGGTTGCGAGTTTCGGAAGGAAGTTGGCAAAACTCACGCCTCATCGGCAGGCGCAGGCAAAACGCGGCGCCCTCCAGGCTCCGGAGGTCCCTTGTCGGAGCGGTGGACCCAAAGCGTCAGCGCCGCAGCCAGGCGGCCGGATCCTCGATCTCGGCGAGGGTCGGCAGCGCCTCAGGCGACGAGAACAGGTGGCTGAGTCCGGCCGGCCCAGCGACCCTCGCAACCTCGTCGCAGAAGATCTTGCCGCGCTCGTACTGCTTGAGCTTCATCTCCAGCCCGAGCAGCCGGCTCATCAGTCGGCCCAGCGGCGACTGCACGGTGCGGCGCTCGTCCATCGCGCGGCGCATGTCGGGCAGCGACGGCAGCAGCTCGGGGGCGACGGCGTCCATCACATGCTCGGCGTGGCCCTCGATCACCGCCATCACCGCCTGCGTGCGATCGATAACCGCTCGCTCCGGTTCGGAGGCGACCATGCCGATCAGGTCGGCCCTGAGCGCGGCCCGCCCCACCCGTTCCACGGCTGTCCGGCTCGGCAGACGCAGGCCTCTGCTGGTCGACATGCGTGCCTCTGCGCTGGCGAGCAGCTCCCTGATCAGGCCGGCGAGATGGTCCTTCAGCCACGGCACCCCGCTGAACTGCACAGCGTGCGTGACCTCGTGCAGCGCCACCCAGGTCACGAACTCCCGCTCGTCGGCGGCGAAGCGCTCGATCGCTCCGCCCAGGTTGGGAAGTACGAACAGCAACCGGGGCGGTCGCTCGTCGCCCTGTTCGGGCAGCAGCACGAACTCGTACTGCCCCAGCACGCGCTGGGCCATGTATCCGATCACGATGCCGACCTCGGTGCTCCCGGTAACGCCGAGCCACAGTTTCGCTGCGGGCTTCACCGATCCCAGGTGCGAGGTGATCCGCTCGAGCATCGGATCGATCAGGGCTCGGGTCGAGGCGACGTTGGTGGCCACCCATTCCCGTCGGCTCACACCCTCGGGCGGTGGCATCGGCCCGCTGGGCTCCAGCCCCGTGTAGGCCACCACGCGCCGCTGCGCGTCGGCAGCGATCGGCGTGAGATCGATCCGTGGTGGAGGCGCGCTGCCGTTTCCGGCCAGGTGCGCCGCGATCCACTCGACGACGATCCAGTCGATCATCGGGGTTGGCATACAGTCTCCAGTTCCTTGAGGGTCGCGGCCACGCGTGCGGCCACGATCGGCGAGCGCGGCACCAGGTCAAGCGGCGCGCTCAGACGGTCCGCGATCGTCGGGAAGGAGACGCAGCCACCGCCCTCGCGCACGATCAGCTGCGCTGCGGCGACGTCGACGGCGCGGCAGCTGCGCAACGAGACGAGCGCGTCGAAGCGGCTGGCCGCGACCTGACAGAGCGAGGGCGCAAGCGCGCCCAGCGCGCGCAGTCGGTAGGCGTGATCGACGAGCGAATCGATCGAGTCCCGCAGCCAGCGGGGGTCCGCGGACTCGATCCCGAGCAGTTCGAGGCGGCCGTCAGGGCTACGACGCTCGCCATGGTCCCGGTCCAGCCGGCGTCCGTTCAGGAACGCGCCGTTCCCGAGTTGCGCCCACCACTCCTCGGCTGTGCCGAAGTCATACACGTAGCCGAATTCGACGTCAGCCATGGTCGGGCCACCGGCCACGGCGAGTGACAGGGCGTGGTGGGCAAGGCCGCGTTTCGCGTTCAGCGAGCCATCGATCGGATCGATCACGACCAGCACCTCGCCGCCGCCGAACTGAGCGTCTCCACGCTCCTCCGAGACTGCGCTGAAGCGGTGGCCCTGATCGTGCAGCCGCTGCAGCTCGGCAAACACGATCTCCTCGGCCTCCCGGTCGATCTCGAGCGTGTGGTCGCCGCCGCTTCCGGTCGTGCCGGTGGGGACGGCGCGCGCGTCGGTGGTGGAGCGGGCGGCGAGCATCTCACGGATCGCATCGACCGCTCTCCGGCACGCGCTCAACCAGTCCGCGTGTGTCTGAGCGCCCGTGCCGTCCATCCGACCCTATGCTTGCATGAGTGTCCCCGTCCGTGAGTTCGTAGTGCTTGAGAGCGCCCAGAGCGTTCACGATCCGGAGACGCTGATCGCGCACAGCGGCGGTCCGCTCCTGATTCTCGGAGCGGCGGGCAGCGGCAAGACCACGCTGATCCTCGACCGCTATCGCCGGCTGGTCGAGCAGGGCACTCCGCCCGAGCGGATCGTCCTCTTGACGCCCTCGCGTGCGCGCGCCGATGCGGCCCGAATCCTGTTGGAGGCGGAGCTGCGCGACGGCTACAGCGAGCTGGTGGTCGGCACGCCCGCTCAATTGGCGGTGTCCGTGCTTCGGCATGCGGGCAGCCGCCCCGACCTGCTCGACATGACGCTCAGCGCCGGTGACCGGCTCGCGATGCTGGCGGAGCGGATCGATGAGCTGCAGCTTCAGCACCACGACTTCGGCGGGAACTCCGGCGCGCTGCTCGGGGGTTTCGTGCGCAGGATCGACCGACTCAAGGCGGAGCTCGTCAGCGCGGAGCAGTTCGCCGCCTGGGCGCGGGCTCAGGACAGTCCACGCGAGCGCGAGTTCGCCGCGATCTTCGAGGCCCACGATCGCATGGTCCGAGAGCTTGCCGCCTGCGATGAGGGTGATCTGGTCCAGACGGCGATCAGGCTCCTGAGCGCCCAGCCGTCGACCCGTCAGCCGTTCCAGCATGTGCTGATCGACGACGCCCAGGAGCTTGATCTGGGTCCGGCGACGCTCGCGCGCTCCGTGGCCGCCGGCGAGCTGACGGTGGCCGGTGATCCGCTGGGGGCGGTCTGGCGCTTCCGCGGAGCCGGGGCGGCGCGACTCGATGCGTTCCATACCCCCTCGACGCGCGTCGTACGACTGCTCGCCTCTCACCGCTGCGCACCACTGGTCGAGGAAGCGGCCTGGGCGCTCGCGCTCGGCGGTGCAGCCGGGGTCAGCGGTGGGCACGGGGCAGCTCGCTCGCTCACAACCTCCGACGATCTGCTCACCAGCTCCGACGACGTGAACGAACCGGCCCCCGATGGTCGATCCGGCGCGGAGGGTGCCGTGGAGTTCTGGCGCTGTGAGAGCGAACGCGCGCAGGCCCAGGTCGTCGCCGCCGAGATCGAGCGGCTCGTCTCGCGCGAGCAGGTCGAGCCCGGGCGGATCGTGGTGATCGTGGCGGAGATCGCGCGGGAGGGGCAGGCGGTCTCTGTCGCGCTCGAGGAACGCGCCGTGCCGCACAGACTGGTCGGCGACGCGGCCTTCTTCCAGCGGGCGGAGGTGCGGGACCTGCTGGCCTGGCTGCGGCTGCTCGCCGACCCGGGTGACGCACCCGCGGTCGTCCGGGCGCTGGCTCGCGCGCCGATCGAGCTGCGCTCGATCGACATCGCGCGATGCACGCAGATCGCGCGGCGCCGCAAGCTCGACATGGTGGCTGCACTCGCCGCGGCGACGGAGTCACCGCAGGTGCCGCCGGAGGCGCGGGAGCGGATCCGTGTGTTCCTGAAGCTCTACCGCTCGACGGTGTCGAACATCGACACGACACGACCGGATCTGTACGTGCACCGCCTGATCGAGCGGCTAGGCCTGCGCCGTCAGCAGCTGTTCGCTGCCCAGGCGGACGTGGTCGAGCGGTTGCGAGCGCTGGCGCGGTTCGGCGAGTTGGCCGCCGCTCATGTGGCGCGCATGCCGCAGGCGACTGCGCGCGAGTTTGCGCGGTCGATCGCCGCGGTCGCCGAATACGGGCTGACCGAGCGCGAGGAGCCGGAGCTGGCGGCATGCGACGAGGTCCAGGTGCTGGCGCTTGACATGGCCGGTGGTCTCGAGGCTGACCAGGTGTTCGTGCTCGGCCTGCGAGCGGCGATGCAGGGTTCCAGCGCACTCGACGCCGAGCCGGTACCGGACGCACTGTTGCATGAGCCGCTGCCGAGTGACGACGAGGCGGCGCGCAGCTCACGTCTGCGTCAGCGGTTGTACGTCGCCGTCTCGCGTGCCTGCGAGCGGGCGGTCCTGGTTTACGCCGCCGCCGGTGATCGCGGCGAGCAGGCTGCTCCGCTTGAGCTCGTCGAGCGGGCCCGCCTGGGGCTCGGCGGTGAGTGGATGCAGGTCACTGAGGATCTGTTCGGTCCAGCCGAGACTCTGCACTCGACCTACCGGCTGCTGCGCGACGAACTCACCGAGGGCACGGTCCGGGCGGCCGGCCGGTTGGCCGAGCTGCGGCTCGATACCGACCTCGACATCTCACACGCGGTCGTCCGCTACCTCGAGCTGCTCAAGCTCGCGGCACTGATCGCGCGCGATGACGCCGACGACCGACAGGACATGGCCGAGGCGCTGCGCGACATCAATGCGCGCATCGAGCAGGCGGTTACCGCCGATCAGCGGGAGATCTTCACGAGCTCACCACTTGATGACTTCCTGCTCGACGCCGAGCGGGACCTGCGTCGCCGGGCGCACGTGGTAGCCGCCCGGGACGAGCCCTCGCTCGAGCGCTTCCTACCGATGCGCGGAGACGGTGTGCTGCTGTCCGCGACCGACATCGACACCTACCGCGCCTGTCCGCTGCGTTACAAGTTCGCGCGCGTATTCCGGATCCCCCAGGACCCAACGCTGCACCAGCGTTTCGGGATCGCCGTGCATCAGGTGCTCGAGCGCTATCACGGTGGCGAGCGCACGGAGCTCGGCGACCTGGAGGAGCTGCTGGGGCTGCTCGACACCAGTTGGCGCCGGGCCGGATTCGGCGATTCCGATGAGGAACGGCAGCTCCGGGCCAAGGCGACGGCCGCTCTGATCCGTTATCACGAGCGGGCGCTGACCGATGCCGGTCAGCCCGTCTGGTTCGAACGCCAGTTCAGCTTCAGGCTCGGCCCCCACCTCGTCCGTGGGCGGGTTGACCGGGTCGACCGCCTGCCGTCGGGCGAGTACGAGCTGATCGACTACAAGACCGGGCGCCCGAAGTCGGTCGAGCAGCTCGAGAGTGACGTGCAGCTTTCGTTGTATGCGATCGCCGCACACGAGGCTTGGGGACTCGAGGCAACGCTCGGCGCCTACTACTACGTGCTGGACGACCAGAAGGTCGCGGTCCCAGGTGACCGCGAGCGCGCCGACTGGATCCGCGGGGTCGCGATCGAGGTGGCCGAGGGGATCACCGCCCAGGAGTTCGAGCCGACGCCCTCAGCCCACGCGTGCGGATTCTGCGACTACCAGCTCGTCTGTCCTGCCGCCGAGCGTTGAGCGCGCGACCCGGGCACTCAACCAGGGGGTTCCTGGCCCCGTTGGCGCAGGAATCGCTGCAGGTCGCGCTCGATCGAGTCGCCCGAAGGCAGCTCGAACGGGTCGTCCTCCTCACCGGCCGCTGCCTCGAGTTTCTCGACGAAGGCCTGCACGTCCGGGTCGTGCTGAACGGCGGCGTTGACCTGGCGCTCGTAATCGGCCGAGGCGGCCTCGAGCTCACCCGCGTCGACGACGACGCCGACCAGGCCCTCGAGCTTGCGGATCAGCGCCAATGCCGCCTTCGGGTTGGGCGAGGCGGCGATGTAGTGCGGCACCGCGGCCCAGAGGCTCGCGGACGGCAGCCCGGCGACGCGGCAGGCGTCGTGGAGCACTCCGACGATCCCGGTCGGCCCCTCATAGGAGGACTGCGTGAGGCTCAGCCTGGAGACGTGCGTGGGGTCAGTCGCAAAGCCGGTCACCGACACCGGCCGGCTGTGCGGCACGTCGGCCAGCAATGCGCCGAGCGTCACCACCAGTTGTACGCCGATCGCCTCGGCAAGCTCGACGATCAGGCCGGTGAAGGTGCGCCAGCGAAACGACGGTTCGTGGCCGCTGAGCAGGATCAGATCTCTGGGTGCGCGCGGGATCCGGACCTCGTAGAGGCGAACGTCGGGCCACTCGATCGAACGCACCTGAGCGTCGTCGAGCCGGATCTGTGGACGCGTCGCCTGGAAGTCGTAGAAGTCCTCAGGATCCAGCGCCGCGAACTCACGCGCGCCGAGGGCGTCACCGACGAAGCTCACCGCGGAGGAGGCGGCATCGCCTGCGTCGTTCCAGCCCTTGAATCCGCAGACCAGCGCGGGCGCTCGCAGGTTGTCCGGCCGATAATTCCATCGCAATGGCTGCATCCGAATCACCGTACATCATGGCGTGATGGCGACTGACAGCACGATCGCTTCACTGCGTGCCGGCGACGAGGTGCGTGGCGTCTATGCCTGCGTGCGCAAGGACCGCCTGAAGACGCGCACGGGCAGCGCATATCTGGCGCTCGAACTGCGCGACCGCAGCGGCAGCGTCCAGGCGCGAGCGTTCCGGGACGCCGACGCGCTCGCCGGGCGCTTCGAGCGCGGCGACCTTGTCTCAGTCGCCGGCCGCGTCGAACGCTTCCGCGACGACCTGGTCGTGGAGGTCTCCGACATCAGCCGCGCACCGGCCGACTCCGACGGAGCGTCGGTCGAGACGTTCCTGCCGGTCGCCTATCGCGACATGGACGAGCTCGATGGCTTTCTGGATCACCTCGCGTCCGAGGTCTACGACCCCGGCTACCGGTTGCTGTTGGACTCGTTGCTCGCCGACACCGATATCCGTGCGGCCTTCCGTCGCACGCCCTGCACCCGCAACGGCCACCACGCGTATCTCGGCGGCCTGCTCGAGCACACGGTCGCGGTGACGACCCTGGCGCGCGAGCTCTGCGACCTGCACCGGCGCCTGAACAGCGACCTGCTGCTAACGGCGGCGATCGTGCACGACCTCGGCCGCACACGTGAGTTCACCTACGGTGCGGAGATCGGACTGACCGAGCCGGGGCGTTTGCTGGGCCACCTCGTCCTGGGACAACAGCTTCTGGTCGAGCGCTTCGTCGCGCTTGACGAAGCGCTCGATGCAGCGCGCCAGTTGGCGCTGCTGCACTGCGTGCTCTGCCACCATGGTCCCGCGAGCGCGCCGGGCGGCCGCTTCGGTTCTCCGGAGGCGCTGGCGCTGTACCGAGTGAATGCGCTGGACGCCGGCGTCAAGGGGGCGCTCGAGCACGGACTGAGTGGGAACGGCCCGGAGGGGCAGAGCTGATGACCTTCATCGACGAACTGGTCGCCAACAACCGCGCGTATGCCGAGGCGATTGAGCCACGGCACCTCGATGTCAGCCCCAGGCGGCGGCTGGCGGTCGTGGCCTGCATGGACTCGCGCCTGGATCTGTTCGCCGCGCTGGGCCTGGAGATCGGCGAGGCCCATCTCCTGCGCAACGCAGGCGGTGTGATCACCGACGACGTGATCCGCTCGCTGGCGATCTCCCAGCGCAAGCTGGGCACGCGCGAGGTGATGCTGGTTCATCACACCGATTGCGGCATGCAGAAGCTGACCGACGACGGCTTCCGGGCGGAGCTGCAGGCGGCCACCGGTGTGGCGCCGGCGTTCGCGATCGAGTCGTTCGTCGACGCCGATGCCGATGTGCGTCAGTCGATCCTGCGGGTGAGACGTTCCGAGTTCATCCCGCACCGGGATGTCGTGCGCGGGTTCGTCTACGACGTCGACACGCACGCGCTACACGAGGTGGAGGTCGGATCCAATGAGTGAGCAGAGCGAGTATTCGGTCACGGGTGGCTGTCTTTGCGGGAGCGTGCGGTTCGAGCTGGTTGAGCCTCCGGTCTCGGCCGGCTATTGCCACTGCACCCGCTGCCAGCGCCGGACCGGCACGGCCTCGTCGATCTCCGCCCAGGTCGATGGCGACGCGCTCCACATCCTGTCCGGCGCCGAGCAGATCAGGGGCTGGACGCCGTCCGGCGGCGGCTGGGAGAAATGCTTCTGCGGCGTGTGCGGCGCACACCTGTACTCGCGCAACCCAGCCAATCCGAGGCAGGTGGGCATCCGCATGTCCGCCTTCGATTCCGACCCAGGTGTGCGCCCGACGTACCGTCAGTACGTCGCCTACTCAGCCAGCTGGGAGCCGATCCCCGACGACGGGATCGAGCGGTTTCCGGAGTCGCGGCCACGGCCGGAGCCGTAGTCGACACCCGAGGCGAGTCGACCGCTCAGGAGCGGGTGAGTTCCGGCGTTGCGTCAGCGGCCATTTCGTCGGCGAGACGGCCCAGCACCCGCGCAAGATCGGCGTTGCGGTCCGGCTCCCAGCCGTCGAGCAGCCGCGTGAGCGTCGCGCGGCGCTCCGCGATCAGCTTCTCCGCGGCGTCACGGCCGAGCTCGGTCACGCCGTAACCGAGCGACGCGGGCGACGCGTCTGTGCCTGAGGACTCGATCGCGGGGGAAGCTGCAGCGATCGACGTGGAGCCGTTCGGCGCGACCATGCCGAGATCTATCAGCTCCTGCAGGCCCTGCTGCGCCCGCTCAAGTGGGATGTCCCAGGCGGAGCTCGCGTCTTCGACCGCGACCTCAGGCTGCCTGTATCTGCGCACAAGCACCCAGGCCGCGGCTGCGGATAGGTCGACTCCCGCACGCGCTGCGATGTTCTCGACCAGCTGCCTGCGGCCCTTCTGGCCCATCAGCACGCTGAGCGCCCGCGAGAGCTCCGCGAGCGAATCCGCCGACCTGGGCGCGGCGAACGTCTCGCTGATGCCGGAACTGGCCTCGGAGGTGGTGCGCAGCGGCCGCTGCTCGAGCATCCAGCTGAGCGCGAACGCGACCGCCGAGACGCAGGCGGCGACCAGGAAGACGCGATCGATCGCGGTGGTGAACGCGTTCATGTAGACGTCGTGAAGCGCCGGAGGGAAACTCTTGATCGCCTGAGGGTTGCCGGTGGTGGTCGAGAGCTTGCTGAGCTGTGCCTGGGTCAGGCCTGCCGTCGCCTGCGGATTCGCCTTCAGGCCCGCGGTCAGATGCGAATCGAGCAGGCTGGCGAAGATCGAGCCGAGGATCGCGGTGCCGACAGAGCCACCGATCGACCTGAACAGCGTCGCGCCGGACGTCGCAACTCCGAGGTCCGAGTAGTCGACCGAGTTCTGGACCGCAAGCACCAGTACCTGCATCACACACCCGAGCCCGAGCCCGAGCACGAACATCGAGGCCGAGGACTGGAGCTGGGTGGTCGTCGGATCCATGCGCGACAGCAGATACAGCCCGACGACCATCACGAACGTCCCGATGATCGGGAAGACCTTGTATCTCCCGGTGCGCGTGATCATCTGGCCGGAGCCGATCGAGGTGATCAGCAGGCCGGCCATCAGCGGCAGGATCTCGAGCCCCGATCCGGTCGGACTGGCTCCGTCGACGATCTGCAGGAACAGCGGCAGATACGTGACCGATCCGAACAGCGCAAAGCCGACGACGAAGCCGATCGCGCTGGTCACGTTGAAGACTCGGTTGCGGAACAGGCGCAGCGGCAGGATCGGCTCGGCCGCCCGGCCCTCGACGAACAGGAAGGCGACGATCAGCAGGACCGAGACCAGCCCGAGCCCGATGATGAACCCCGACAGCCAGGGATAGTCGTTTCCGCCCATCGTGCAGACCAGGACGACGCCGGCAAGCCCGGCGGCGAGCAGCCCCGCGCCGAGGTAGTCGATCTGATGGCTGACGCGGTCCTTGACGCTCGGCAGCGTCGCCGCGAGTACGAGGAACGCGACGATCCCGATCGGCAGGTTGACGTAGAAGATCCAGCGCCATGAGAGCGAGCTCGTGAAAAAGCCCCCGAGCAGAGGTCCGATCACACTCGCCAGGCCGAAGACGGCGCCGAAGATGCCCTGGTAGCGGCCACGCTCGCGAGGGGAGACCACGTCGCCGATCGCGGCCATCGCGCCGACCATCAGGCCGCCGCCGCCCAGCCCCTGGACCGCGCGGAAGGCGATCAGCTCGGTCATACTCTGCGACAACCCTGACAGCGCGGAGCCGATCAGGAAGATCACGAGCGCGATCTGGAGCATGATCTTGCGGCCGTAGAGGTCGCCGAGCTTGCCGTAGACCGGGGTGACCACCGTCGAGGCGAGCAGGTAGGCGGTGACGACCCATGAGATGTGGTTGAGCCCGCCGAGGTCGCCGACGATCGTCGGCAGCGCGGTCGACACGATCGTCTGATCGAGTGCCGCCATCAGCATCACGAGCATCAGGCCCGTGAAGACCACGAGGACGCTCCGTGTCCGTGTCTCCGTCGTGACGGCCACGTGCGGATCCTAGAGCAGGCACCAGCGGGCGTGCCCCCGCCGGCGCGAGGACGGGGGTGGCGAGCCCCAAGCCGCCACCCCCGAGGTCATGCGCTCAGATCCGCTAACGGCGCCGACGGTGCCGCGCGTGCCCGTGGGCGGGGCCTCCGCCCCAGGGCAGCAGGTAGGCGCGGTAGCTGTTGACGCCTGCCGGGAACTGGGCGTTGAACAGCAGCGTGCCGCTGTTGCTGAACTCCGAGACGTACGGCAGGCTGCCCCAGCCGACGAACACGCCGCCGCCCGGCAGCGGCTGGCCGTCGCCCTGTGAGGGGGCCTCGAGGCTCTCGGGCTGGTCGTAGGACTTCAGCAGCGTCGCCGTATGGTCACGGAAGTTGAGCTTTACCTTGACCACGCGACTGACCGGGAACTGTGAGGAGACATCGATGCCGAGGTTGAATTGCCCGGCGGCCTCGTTGTCGAAGAACGAGTAGGTGTTGTTGCCGAGCGGCTCGGGGTCGTGCTGCCAGGCGAAGATGTCGCCGGCATCGTTCAGCGACTGGCCGGGCGCGGCCTTCAGGGTGAAGCTCGAGTCCTTGCCGCCGAGCTGCCAGAGGATCCTGCCCGAGTGTCGGTCGACCTCGTAGGTGGTCCAGGAATCGCGCGCGTCGATCAGGAAGTTGCCGTTTGAGTCGACCTTGACCGCGTTGATGTGGAACCAGTCCCACGGAGTGCTGGCAGAAGCGGGGAGCGGTTGCTCGCTCTGGCCGTACGGCACGTGGTCGGCGCTGTTCCACTGGAACAGAACCTTGCCGGTGCGGATGTCGATCTCCTGAACGACCCCGTTGATCACGGTCTGGTCGGCGGGTCCGCCGATCGAGGTGAGGTTGGCCGTCGTCTCCTGGTAGGCGAGGATCAGCGCGGTGTTCCACGGGGTGATCAGGAATTCGTGACCGTCGGCGCTGAGTCCGTTGCCGGCCTTGACCGTGGCGATCTGCTGGTAGTGGTCGTTGTAGATGTAGTCCGTGCCTTGCGAGAGGCCCCCGAATCCGGTACCGGACCAGAACGTGAGGACCGGCCTGCCGTCGTAGGTCTGGGTCCGGAAGTCTCCGGGAGTCTGCCCGGTTGCAACCGGGTCAAACCAGACGACCTTGCCGCTGGGGCTCAGGATCTCAGGGCCGTTGAGGTAGGTGCTCGTATCGCCCGTGGGCGTGATGAAGATGTCACGTCCACCGAGGTTGTCCGTCTGTGTGAGCGTGGTGAGAGGCGGCGGTGCGGTCGGCGTGGTCGCCAGCGCGCTCGGGGCCACGACGGCGGCTGTCGCTGCGACCGTCCCCACGAGTGCGGCATTCCTGAGGCGAGACCCGGTGATGAGCCGGCTGCGGAGTCCCCTCAGTCGTTTCCGTCGCTGGTGCATGTCTGCATCCCTTCCGTTGGGCTTGGATCTGTCGGTACGGAGGCCCGAGCCACCGTCGGGCGGACATACTACATAAAGTAAATCAACTTAACCGAATTACTCAACATTGTGTGATCCCGAAGATCTGAAACCAGCGCTCGCGTCGAGGCGCGACCGGCCTGATCGCGACCCGCCATACTGGTAGCTGTGACGTCAGCGCTCTTCATCGAGTCGCTAGCGCCGCTGCGAGCGGACCCGACCGGATCTGCCGTGCTGCTCGACATCGATGGAACGCTTGCGCCGATCGTCGAGCATGCGGCCGACGCCAGCGTGCCGGAGACCACCAGGCAGCTGATGATCTCGATCTCCCGCCGCTACGGACTGCTGGCGTGCATCAGCGGCCGCCGCGCCTCGGAGGCGCGCGCGATGGTTTCGATCGGAACGATCGCCTACCTCGGCTCGCACGGAGCGGAACTGCTGCGCTCCGGTTGGACGGAGGCGCAGCTGGATCCGGCGCTGGCCGAGTGGTCGCCGCGGGTGGATGAGTTCCGGCGCGAGTCGGACACGCCGGAGCTGCGGCGCCGCCGCGTGCGGATCGAGGACAAGGGGCCGATCATCGCCTACCACTGGCGCGGAGCCGCCGACGAGCAGGACGCGCGCGCGGCGATCGACGCGATTGCTCAGCAGGCACAGGCCGACGGACTCGAGGTCTCCTGGGGCCGCAAGGTGATGGAGGTGCGTCCGCCGGTGCGGATCGACAAGGGCCTCGGGCGTCCGGACCGTCCTCGGCGACGGACACTTCACCGCAGTGCTCTACGCCGGCGACGATGTCACCGACCTCGACGCGTTCCGCGCGCTGCGCGAGCTCCAGCAGGAGGGCGGATCGAGCACGCGGTCTGGTCGGCGTCAGGTCGGAGGATGGGCCGGCGGCGATCGAACAGGAGGCCGACATCGTGGTGGCCGGAACCGATGGTGTGCGGCGAACTGCTGTCCGCGCTGATCGCCGAGTAACGGCGTGACATGCGGTTTCCCGATCTTCTGCGCACCACCGTGATGCTGTGCGCCGCTGCGGCGACGCTGCTGGCGGTGGTCACGATCGCCGGCGCCAACCAGCACGGCAACGCGTTGCTGGTGCCGATCCTCGCCGCATGGTGGCTGGTGGCGGCCGCCTTCGGAGCGACGATCGGAAGGCGCAACACGACCTCCCATCAGATCGCGGTGCTGCTCGCGAGTGCCCGGACACAGACAGCCTGCCGGAGATGCATCCCAGCAGGGTCGTCCTCAACCGGCTGTGGCCGATCATCGGTCTGCACGGTCGGCGCCGGCGCGATCGCCTTCGCCTACCCGCAGGTTCCCGGCGATCGCGGCCGGGTTCTGCGATCATCTGGGCGCTCGCCTGGCGTCGTCAGTCGGCCGCGGTGACGCGCGATCGAGGAGCGCGACGGCGCCCGCTTCTACATCGAGCACACCTCGCCGCTGCGGCCGATCAAGCTCGTCCGGACCCCCGGCTTCCGCTCGAACCTGACCGAGATGAACGGCGCCCAGCGACCGCCGGGCCGGTCGCCGGCGGCGCACGCATGACAGCATCGTGCGCGATGGCTCGCTTCGCATACATCCCCAGCCCAGCCGAACAACGGCTTCTCGATCGGGCCGCTGTTCTTCCACGCCTACGGGATCTGTTACGTGTTCGCGGTTGCGGCCGCGATCTGATCACCCGCCGACGCTGGGCGAAGGTCGGCGGCGACCCGGACGCTCGTCTATGGCGTCGCCAGGTGGGGCTTCCCGGCTGGGCTGATCGGCGGGCGCATCTACTTCCTGATCACCACCCCGAGCCAGATCCCGGACCACTGGTGGGGTCCGTTCGCGATCTGGGACGGTGGGCTCGGGATCTGGGGCGGGATCGCCGCGCGGCGTCGCCGGTGGGCTCTGGTACTGCGCAGGCACGCTGCCGTGGCCGGACATCTACCGCTTCATGAACGCCGTCACGCCCGCACTGCTGGTCGCGCAGTCGATCGGCCGGATCGGCAACTACTTCAACCAGGAGCTGTTCGGCAAGCCCTCGACGCTGCCCTGGGCGCTGAAGATCTCGCCCGCCCACCGCCCGCCCGGGTATGCCCAGTACGCGACCTTCCAGCCGACCTTCCTGTACGAGATCATCTGGAACCTGCTGCTGGCCGCGGCTGCTGGTCTGGCTCGACAACCGCAGGAAGATCCGCCCGCCCGGGCTGTTCCCGCTCTACGTCGCCGGCTACTCGGCCTTCCGCATCTTCGAGGAGACGCTGCGGATCGACTACTCGGTCCACATCCTCGGCATGCGCCTGAACTTCTGGGTCGCGCTGATCGGCACGATCGGCGGCCTGGCCTGGTTCGCCAGGATCCAGTTCTGCGCTCTGGCGCGCGCGAGTCCGCCGGGCCGCCAGCTCCTCCCACCCCAGCGTATTCGCGATCTGGGACCGGCGTGAGCCAGGCGCGGCGCGCGGTCGCCACGCCATAGCGGCCACGGCGAATCCGCCGGTCCGGTGCGAGTCGGTGTTGATCACCAGTGGGATCCCGGCGGCCGCCGCCGTCGCGAGCGTGCAGCTCGTTCGAGGTCGCGGCGGTCGGGGTTCGAGTTGATCTCGAGCATCGTGCCGGTGCGAGCGGCCGCGTCGAGGATCGCGTCGAAGTCGAACTCGTAGGGCGGGCGCTGCACGATCTTGCGCCCGCTGAGGTGCCCGATGCAGTCGACCGACGGGTGCTCGATCGCGCGCACGATCCGTGCCGTCATCTCCTCGCTGCGCATCCGGAACGAGGTGTGCACGCTGGCTACGACCCAGTCGAGCTCGGCCAGCAGCTCGTCGGGGTAGTCAAGGGAGCCGTCGGGGAGGATGTTGACCTCGGAACCGGCGAGCAGCGGATGCCGGCGAACCTCAGCGCTCCGGATCCGCTCGATCTGTCGCCTGAGCTCATCGGGTGAGACGTCTGCGCCGAAGCCCATCGACGCGGAGTGGTCGGTGATCGCCAGGTACTGGTAGCCGGCCGCCTGAGCGGCCTGCGCCATCTCCTCGATCGAGGCGGTGCCGTCGGATGCGGTCGTGTGCGAGTGCAGGTCGCCCCTCAGGTCGGCGACGCTGTCACGAGCTGCGGCAGCGTCCCGTTCGAGCGCCGCCTCGAGCTCGCCCCGATTCTCGCGCAGCTCCGGCTCGATGTAGGCCATGCCGAGCAGCGCGTAGACCTCCTCCTCGGTCGGGCAGCGGTGCGTGATCCCGGTGGCGTCATCGAGTACGCCGTACTCGGAGATGTGCAGGCCACGGCGGACGGCGAGGTCGCGCAGCGCGACGTTGTGCTGCTTGGAGCCGGTCAGATGCTGGAGCACGTTGCCGAACTGGTCGGGCTCGACGACCGGAGGTCGACGTTGAGGCCGCTGTGGGTGCGGAGCCTCACCGCGTTGGCGCCGGGGTTCGAGGCGGCCTCGACCAGCGGCAGCGCCGCCGCGGCGCGTCGCAAGCGCGGCTGGATCGGTGGCGGTCGCGACTATGTCCAGGTCCTTGACCGACTCCGCCATGCGCCGCGCCGAGCCGGCGAGCTCGGCGCTCTCGGTGGCGGGGTGCGCGCGGATCGCATGCGAGCAGCTCCTCGCCCACGGCCAGCGCCCGCTGCAGCACGATGCGCTGGGCCGCGCCGGCCTGCTCGTAGGCCTCGACCGCCTCAAGCAGGGCCTCCTCGGCCTTGGCCCGAAGCCCTTGAGCTCGCTGACCCGACCATCCTGGCCGCCGCCTTGCAGCGCGTCGAGCGAGTCGATCCCGAGCTCCTCATAGAGACGGCGGGCGCGCTTGGGCCCGAGGCCCGGGAGCTGGGTCATCTCGACCAGCCCGGCCGGAAACTTCGCGCGCAGCTTCTCGAGCGCGGGGATCTCGTCCGGTCTCGGTCAGCGCGACGATCTTCTCCTGCAGGGTCGCGCCGATTCCGGGAAGCTTGGTCGCCTGCCCGTCGCGGGCCAGCTGTGCGACCCGCGTCGAAGCCTCGCGCACCGCCTTGGCGCCGTTTCGGTATGCGACGATCCGGTGGATCGAGGCGCCGTCGAGCTCCTGCAGGTCGCCGAGCTCGTCGAACGCGGCAGCGATCTCGGCTGTTGGTCGGGTCCGGCACCGATCCTCGCCGGTTCTGGGCGCGCCTACGCGGCGCGCCCAGGCCCCTTGTACTCGTAGCCGGTCGGATCGAGTCCGGCGATGAAGCGGTCGACCGGATTGGGCCGCCTGCCCATGTCCTGGCTCCTCTCCTTGTCGAGCGATCGCGGCCCGCACGAAACGGCCGCCGGCATAGCGCAGCGGCTCGGGGGGAAGCGGGGCCGTCGGCACCGAGCGCAGCGCCGCGGGCAGGCCGGCGCTGCCGCCGTCGGCGACCATCTCCGCCAGGATCTCCCCGGCCAGTCGCGACGGGCCGACGCCGTCACCGGAGAAGCCGGCGCAGACCAGCACGCTCGGAGCCTCGCGTAACCGCACGAAGAACGGCAGTCCGCTCAGCGAGTAGTCGATCGGCCCACTCCACGCTTCGGCGATCGGCAGATCCCAGAGGGCCGGGTAGGTGCGCAGCAGCTGGCCGCGAATCGGTGGCTCGCGGCGTCCCGGATGGTCGAACGCAGAGGTGACGCGGTTCCTGTAGGCCAGCGTGCCGCCGCCCTTGCCGAACACCATGCGGCCGTCTGCGGTCGCGTGGTAGTAGTTGACGAGCCGGCGGCTGTCCGAGATGCACACGCCGGGCCTGATCCCGGCTGCCGCCAGCCGCTCGGGTGCGGGCTCGGTGGCGATCACGTCGCTGGCGACGACGACCAGGCCGGCGCCGATCTCCGGGATCTGAGCGGCCCAGGCATTGACGGCCAGAACCACCTGATCGGCGGTGATCGAGCCGTCGTCGAGGACGACGCTCGTGTGCGGCCCGTATTCGATCGCACGCACCTGCGAGCGCTCGTAGACGGTCACGCCGGCGTCCCGAACGGCACGCGCCAGCTCCCGCGCGATCCTAGCCGGCTGCACCGATGCGGACACGGGCTCGAACAGCCCGTCGAGGTGCTGGTGCGATCCGGTCAGCTCCGCCAGCTCGGTGCGGCTCAACGGTTGATAGGGGTGCGCACCGAACTGCTCGAGCAGTCTCAGAGTCTGCTTCCAGGAGCCGACCTGTGAGGGGTTGGTGGCGGCCCAGACCCAGCCATCCAGCGTGAACGCGTCGTCGATACCACGCTGCTGACAGAAATCGCCGATCCGTCTCACAGCGCGCTCAGCCCGCCCAGCCAGCTCGAGCGCCGCGTCGGGGCCGCAGAGTCCCACCAGATGCTCAAAGTGCGCCCACCAGGTAAGCGCAAAGCCGCCGTTGCGCCCGCTGGCGCCTGCGCCGCAGATGTCGGCTTCGACGAGCGTGACGTGGGTTCCCGGCGCCCGGCGCTTCAGCTCCAGCGCGGTCCACAGGCCGGTGAAGCCGCCGCCGACGATGCAGACATCGGTCTTGACCCGGTCCTTGAGATGGGGATGCTCGTACGGAACGTGACCGCTGAGCGCCTCCTGCAGCCACAGCGAACGCTCGCCGTGGGTCTTCACCTGCCGCCGCGAAAACGAGATGATTCCGGATGCGGGCGTGGTCGAGCCGGGCACAGTGACAGGATGACGGTTACGCGCGCCGGATGCGGCATTGCCGGCCGGTTGCGGCAGACACCCGGCGCTATACTTTTTGAAGCAAAGAACGAATCTCAGAGGAGCCGAGACATGGCGGGCAGCGTTTCCGAAGTCACCGATAACAACTTCCAGGCGGAGGTGCTCGAGTCAGACGTGCCGGTGCTTGTCGACTTCTGGGCCCCCTGGTGCGGCCCCTGCCGCATGGTCGGACCCGTCGTTGAGGAGATCGCCTCCGAGAAGGCGGGCGCGCTCAAGGTTTCAAAGCTCAACACCGACGAGAACCAGCAGACCGCGATCCAATACAACGTGCTCTCGATTCCGACCCTGATCGTGTTCAAGAACGGTCAAGAGGTCAAGCGCGTCACCGGCGCCTACCCCAAGAAGCGCCTCGAGGCGGAGATCGAGCCGGCCCTGGCCTGACCGGACGGTGGGTCGCAGGTGCTCGCTCAGCCGAGCCTCGCGCAGCTGAGCGTCGCAAAGCGCAGCTGCTGACCTGGCCGCAGCTGGGCCGCGATCGGCAGATCGGCGCTGTGTACGACTGCGATCACCGGGTAACCCCCGGTGGTGGGATGGTCGGCGAGCAGCAGGATCGGACGTCCGTCCGGCGGAACCTGGATCGCGCCGGGTACGAGCCCCTCTGAGCGCAGCTCGCCGGGGATGGCGCGATCCAGTGACGGTCCGCGCAGCCTCAGGCCGATGCGGTTTGAGGCCGAATCGACCGTGAACGGCTCGCTCGACAGATGTTCGACCCCCTCCTGAGCGAACCAGTCCTCACGCGGTCCGAGGACCAGTCTCAACGCTGGGAAATTGGGTAGTTCGGCTGATGGGGGCGGTGCTCGGGGGGGCGCGCCGGATGCGCGCTCCCCCAGCGCTCGCAGAATGTCCCCGCGCGCGAGCGGCCTGGGTCCGAGCCCGGTCAGCAGGTCGGTGGCGGCGCTTCCGAGCGTCAGCGGCGCGTCGATTCCGCCCGCGAAGGCGATGTACGTGCGCAGGCCACGCCGGGCAGTGCCGACCGTCAGCACGTCCCCGCCGCGCATCACCAGCGGAACGTTCATGTCAAGGTCCTCGACGGCCGCGCCGGTCAGCGCGACCACGGCGGGACCGTCGAACCGCAGTCTCGGCCCGCTCAGCGTCGTCTCCAGGGCCGCGGCCCCCTCGGCGTTGCCGACCAGGCGGTTTGCGAGTTTCAGCGCCGGACGGTCGGCCGCGCCCGATCCGGGAACACCGATGTGCGCCCAGCCGGGGCGGCCCAGATCCTGGATCGTCGTCAGCGGCCCTGGCCGGATCACCTCGACGGTGGTCATTGCCCCTGGAACCGCACCCTCATACCGGGCTCCAGCAGCGCCGGCGGATCGCGCCGAGCATCGAACAGCACCACGTCCGTGCGTCCCAGCAGGTTCCAGCCTCCGGGCGAGCTGCGCGGATAGATCCCGCAGTACCCCGCGGCCACCGCGACTGATCCGGCCGGCACCTGGGTTCTGGGCGTGTCCAGCCGCGGTAGCTCGAGCAGCGGCGAAGCCCGCACGACCTCCCGGTCAGCGATCAGGTACGGAAAACCGGGCATGAATCCCATGAACGCGACGGTGAACTCCACCTCAGCATGCAGCTCCGCCACCGCCTCGCCGCTCACCCCCAGCTTTGAGGCGACACGTTCGAGGTCGGGTCCGTCGTAGGCGACCGGGATCGTCACAAGCCTGCCCCGCGCCGCCGAGCTGAAGTCTCCGGCTGTGAGCTCGGTCAGGTCCGCGTGGGACAACTCCACGCCCCCATCACGCCAGACCAGCAGCAGTGTGTCGTGTCCCGGGATGACCTCCTCGAGCTCGTCGCCGTAGCGCTCGCGGGCGAGGCTGGCGGCCACGTGCACCGCAGCGTTGCTCGGAAGCTGGATCAGGGTGCCGCGGTCACCGACTGGTCTGACATCGGCCGGGCTCACGCGAAGGGCCGGATCTCGAAGCCGGCCCCGATCAGGCGGTCGCGGACGGCGGCGGCGAGCGGCGCGGCGCCGGGTGTGTCGGAGTGGATGCAGAGTGAGCGGAAGCGGCCTGTCCGGGCGAGCTCGACCGCGTGCGCGACGGCGGCGTCGTGATCGAGAACGGCACCCGGCTCGGTCCGCGGCACGAGCGCGCCATCGGGCCGATAGGCGCGGTCCGCGAAGCCCTCGGCGAAGCTATCGATGCCGTGCCCACCGGCCGCTCGCAGCAGCTCCGAATCCGGAGGAGCCAGCAGTTTCAGCCGCCGGTCGGTGGCCGCGATCGCCGACGCGATCACCTCCGCATATGCCGGGTCGACGGCGGCCCGGTTGTACAGCGCGCCGTGTGGCTTGACGTAGCTGACCTGTGCATGGACGAGGCCGGCCATCGCCCGCAGCGCCGCGATCTGCTGCACGACCTGCTCGCGCAGCGTCCTCGGATCGACGTCCAGGTCGCGTCTGCCGAATCCCTCCCGGTCAAGGTACGAGACGTGTGCTCCGATGCGCTTGCGCCGAGCGACCGCCTCGGTGCAGACGGCCCGCATCGTCGCGGCGTCGCCGGCGTGAAACCCGCATGCGACGTTCAGGCTCGAGACGCCGGCGATGATCTCGAAGTCCGCCTCCAGGCCGTCCGCTCCGGGGCGCTCGCCGACATCCGCGTTCAGGTCGATCACGGGCGCCGGCATCACACGCGCTCAGACCCTCTGGACCTCGATACGCAGCTCGAGCTCGTCGATCATGACCGGCGCAACGCCGAGCGGTGCGTACTCGACCTCGACCGCCAGAGTCTCACCGGCGATGTACTCCTGATGCTCCGCCGCGGCCACCAGCAGCTCGGCTGAGCCGTCGAGCGTCAGAGCGATGCGGTCGGAGATGTCGAAGTCCGCGTCGCGTCGCGCGCTCTGGATCGCGTGCACGATCTCCCGCGCCCAGCCCTCGACTCTCAGCGAGTCATCGATCTCGAGCTCGAGCGCCACGGCATGCGAGCCCTCGCGCTCCACCTGGTAGCCGTCGAGCGGTTTCATCGAGATGAGCAGATCGTCGGCGCCCAGCGAGTGCTCGGTGCCGGACACGCCGATCGCAACGGTGCCCCCATCGCGCACCGTCGCCGCGGCACGAGTGGCGTCGAGTCCCGCTACGGCCGCCGCCACCATCGGCATCTGCTTGCCGAAGCGCGGACCGAGGGCGCGGTAGTTGGGCTTGACTTCCACCTCGCCGAGCTCGTCGGCCTCTGAAACGAAGCGCAGCTCGCGGATGTTGAGCTCGTCGCGGACCACGCCGGCGAGCCGTTCGATCGCCTCGCGCTCGGCGCCGGCCGCGACCACTACCGCAGCATGCAGCGGCTGGCGCAGTTTGACCTTCGCCTGGGAGCGCGCCGCCAGGCCCAGGCGCACGGTCTCACGGGCGACTGCCATCGCGTCCTCGAGTCCCGGGTCTCGCAGGCCGACGACTGGAAAATCACAGAGATGCACGCTCGGCTCGCCACCGTCGAGGTTCTCATAGATCTCATCGGCGACGAACGGGGTGAACGGGGCCAGCAGCTTCGCGACCGTGGTCAGCGCGTGGTGCAGGGTGGTCATCGCCGCTGGGTCGCCGTCCCAGAAGCGGCGTCGCGAACGGCGCACGTACCAGTTGGAGAGCTCGTCGACGTACTCGGCGATTGCGCGGCCTGCGCCGGTCGCATCGAAGGCGTCCAGGCCTGCCCGAACCGTCTCGACGGTCGCGTTCAGGCGCGACAGCGCCCAGCGATCGAGGTCGGTGAGCTCGACGTCGGCAAGCTCCAGTGAGCGGGAATCGACGCCGTTTGCGTTCGCGTACAGGGTGTAGAACCCGTAGGTGTTCCACAGCTGCAGCATGAACTGGCGCACCGCCTCGCCGAGCGAATCGAGCGAGAAGCGGTAGCCGTCCCACGGGTACTTCGAGGTGAAGAAGTACCAGCGAAACGCGTCGGCGCCATAGGTGTTCAACACATCCCAGGGCTCGACGATGTTGCCCTTGGACTTGCTCATCTTCTGCCCGGTCTCATCGAGGATCAGGCCGAGACAGACAACGTTGCGGTAAGAGCTCTGATCGAACAGCAGAGTCGAGACGGCGAGCATCGAATAGAACCATCCACGCGTCTGGTCGAGCGCCTCGCAGATGTAGTCGGCCGGGAAATGAGCCTCAAACTCGTCGAGCCCGGCGTGCGGAGCGCCGTAGGAGGCGAACGGCATCGAGCCCGAGTCGAACCAGACATCGATCACATCCGGGACCCGTTGCATCGTCTCCTCGCAACCTTCGACCGGGCAGCCGAACGTGACATCGTCGACGAACGGGCGGTGCGGGTCCTCAAGCGCGACTCCCGATACCGCCTCGAGCTCGGCCAGAGAGCCAATCACGTGGAGGTGCCCAGCGGGACACCTCCATACGGGCAGGGGCGTCCCCCAGTAACGCTCGCGTGAGAGCGCCCAATCGACGTTGCCCTCAAGCCAGTTGCCGAAGCGCCCATGCTTGACGTGCTCAGGGTGCCAGTTGATCGTCTCGTTGGCGGCCAGCAGCTGGTCCTTGATCTGGCTGGTGGCGATGTACCAGGAGGGCTTGGCGTAGTAGAGCAGCGGCGTGTTGCAACGCCAGCAGTGCGGGTAGGAGTGCTCATAGGGCTCGGACCTCAGCAGCCTGCCGCTGCTCTCGAGGTCCTCGAGGATCAGCGGATCGGCGCTCTTCACATTGATTCCGGCGTAGCGTCCGATGCGCTTGTCGTAGGTCCCGTCCGGCAGCACCGGATTGATCGGCGCGAGGCCGTTGGCCTCACCCAGGCGGAAGTCATCCTCGCCGAACGCGATCGCCGTGTGGACGAGGCCGGTGCCGTCATCGGCGGTGACAAAGTCGGCCGCCAGAACGGTGTGGCCCTTCTCTCCGTAGTCGGATCCCGGGATGAAGTCGAACGGGGGCTCGTAGGAGAGCCCGACGAGCTCGGCCCCCCTGAACCGCTCGGCGAACTCGACTCCCTCGCCGAAGAGCTTCTCGGCGAGGGCCTCCGCAACGATGAAATCCTCGGTCGTACGGACGTAGGTCAGGTCCGGGTCAACCGCGACCGCGGCGTTGGAGACCAGCGTCCACGGTGTCGTCGTCCAAACCACGAGCTTGCCCCGGGCGCTCGGCAGGATCACGAACGCCGACGGATCGGTCACGTCCTGGTAGACACCCGGCTGGCCGAGCTCGTGGCTTGAGAGCGCGGTGCCGCAGCGCGGGCAGTAGGGCACGACCTTGAGCCGCTCGAACAGCAGGCCGCGCTCGTAGATCGTCTTGAGCGCCCACCACACCGACTCGACATAGCTGGTGTCGAGCGTTCGGTAGGCGTGCTCGGTGTCGACCCAGAAGCCGATCCGCTCGGTCAGTCGCGTCCAGTCATCGATGTGGCTGAGCACGATCTCACGGCAGCGCGCGTTGAAGCGGTCGATTCCGTAGCGCTCGATGTCGGCCTTCTGCTTCATGCCGAGCTCGCGCTCGACCGCCAGCTCGACCGGCAGCCCGTGGCAGTCCCAACCGCCCTTGCGGTCAACGCGGTATCCGCACATCGTGCGGTAGCGGGGGAAGATGTCCTTGAACACGCGCGCCAGTACGTGGTGGGAGCCGGGGGCGCCGTTGGCGGTCGGCGGCCCCTCGAAGAAGCCCCAGCGTGGGGCGTCGCGGCGGCGCTCGATCGACTGTGCAAAGACGTCCCGCTCGCGCCAGCGCGCAAGCACGTCCTCCTCGAGCGCCGGAAACGAGGCGCGCGGGTCTACTGGTCGGTGGGTTGTGGCCATCGGGACGCGGATTCTAGATACGCGTCGGCCATGCGCTTGGGCGCCCGCGACATCCACGCGTCGATCAGCAGCTCCTCGAGCGCATCGGGCGCGATCGCCTCGAGCCGCACCAGCACCGCCGAGTAGCCGTCGAAATGCGGGATCGTGAAGTAGATCTGCGGATCGGACTCGATCAGCGCGAGCTTGGCGCCCTCGTGTTCCACGCGCGTCGCGAGGATCTCTCCAGTGTGGGCTTCGGCTCCCAGCGCTTCGAGGTCGCTTTTGCGCAGCGGTCGCACCCACGCGAACGTCTTACCCCGGACCTTCCAGGCCGGCTCGGAGCTGTGCCCGTGCGATGAGATCTCGCTGGTCTCCGGCAGCGACAGGGCGAGGCGGCGCACGTCGTCCCAGGTTGCGATTCAGCGACCATACTCCCGTCATGCGGCTGCGGCTCTACCACCATGGCGACGGTGCTCGCGTCGCGTACTGGGAGACCGGGACCGGCCAGGCATTGATCCTCCTGCATTCGCTTGGGCTGTCCCACCGCGAATGGGAGCCGATCGTCGCTCCGCTCTCGGGACGGTTCCGGGTGGTCGTGCCTGACCTGCCGCTCCATGGCGACTCCGAGGATCGACCGCGTCACCCTTACACGCGACAGTGGCTGACGGAGGTAGTCGGCGGATTCTGCGGCGAGGTCGGCGGGCCGCGTGCTGCGGTCGCGGGACACGACATCGGCGCGGAGCTTGCACTGCGGGCGATTATCGACGGCGTCTATGCGCCGGCGAGGCTGGTCGTGATGGGCAACCGGCTGCACCGTGCGGCGCCGTTCGCCGGGCGTCGCGCGGCATGGCGATTCGTAACCGGCTTCGGCGCCCTGCCAGGAGCCGATCTGGTGCTCTCCCATGGCGCCCGCGCGCTGTTTCAGCCACGCTTGGGGGAGAAGCTGAGCGCGCACCGCAACCCGGAGGCGCGCGACCTAGTCCGCCACGCGTTTGCTGACATCGGCGGCAACACCAATCGCGCGCGCGCATGGGCGAAGTTCTCACGTCGCTGGCCGTTTGAGCCGCAGCGGGACCTGTTGGACGCCTATCCGGCGCTGCGCCTGCCGGTGCTGCTGCTGTGGGCCGAGACCGATCCCGCCGCGCCGCTGCCCTATGCCCAGGAGGCTCTCGATCTGATCCCGGGCGCACAGCTGCGCACGATCCCGGAGGCCGGGTTCCTGGTCGCCTACGACGAGCCGGTGGTGCTCGCGCGCGAGCTGATCAGCTTCTGCGGCTGAGCGCTAGCGTGTTTTAGGAGACATTGCGAAAGGACGAGCGTGAGCACGACTGAACACGAGCAACTGTGGGGCGGCGAGACGACCAAGGCGGTCAACAACTTCCCGATCTCAGGCGAGCCGATCCCAGCGCCTGTGATCCATTGGCTGGGCCGGATCAAGGGGGCTGCCGCCCGCGTCAACGCCGGACTCGGCCTGCTCGATTCCGCGCATGCCGAACGTATCGCTGCTGCCGCGGACCGGGTTGCCGCAGGCGAGTTCGACGATCAGTTCCCGATCGACGTGTTCCAGACCGGCTCGGGCACGTCGTCGAACATGAACGCGAACGAGGTGATCGCCAAGCTGGCCGACTCCGTTCCGGGCGCGGCTCCCGCCACACACGCCAACGATCACGTCAACATGGGGCAGTCCTCAAACGACGTCTTCCCGTCAGCCGTGCATCTGGCTGCGCTGGCAGAGGCGAGCGACGACCTGCTGCCGGCGCTGGATGCGCTGGAGGCCGCTCTGACCGCCAAGGCGAGCGAATTCCACGACATCGTCAAATCAGGACGCACGCACCTCATGGATGCGGTTCCGGTCACGCTCGGCCAGGAGTTCGGCGGCTACGCCGCACAGGTCCGGCTTGGCGCGCGCCGAGTTCGCAATGCACTGCCACAGGTCGCACAGATCCCGCTGGGTGGGACCGCGACCGGAACGGGGCTGAACACGCACCCCGAGTTCGCGGCGCGCGTGCGTGAGACCCTCGCAGAGGCCACCGGTCTCGATATCTCAGCCCCGGAGGATCCGTTCGAGGCGCAGGGCAACCGCGACGCCCTGGTGGAGCTGTCGGGCGCGCTCAAGGTGATCGCCGTGTCGCTCACCAAGATCGCCAACGACCTGGCGCTGATGGGCTCGGGGCCGCGTGCCGGCATCGGCGAGCTCTTCCTACCCGAGCTCCAAAAGGGTTCGTCGATCATGCCGGGGAAGGTCAATCCGGTGATCCCAGAGGTGACACTCCAGGTTGCAGCGCAGGTCGTTGGCAATGACGCGGCGATCACGCTCGCCGGCAGTCAGGGCAACTTCGAGCTCAACGTCCGCGTGCCGCTCATCGCCCGCAACCTGCTCGAGTCGGTCCGGCTGCTCGCCGCGGTCGCGCGTGTGCTCAAGAGAAGTGCGTCGAGGGGATCGAGGCCAACCTCGCCGGCTGCGAGCGCTCGGCCGAATCGACCCTGGCAGCCGCCACCGCGCTGAACCCGTTCATCGGCTATGACAGGGCGGCGGAGATCGTCAAGGAGGCCTCGAGCTCGGGTCGCCTCCTGCGCGAGGTTGCCTACGAGAAGGGCGTCGATGAGGAGACCTACAACCGCGCGATGGACCTTCGCAAGATGGCGCAGGGGAACCTGAGCTGACCGTCGAAGACGTGAGCGTGGTGGCCTGCGGCGCAACTAGCGGTCACCGCGGCCGTTATGACTGACGATCACGTGCGATGACCGGTGTGCGACACAGACGCTGGCTGCTCGGTATCTCCGCCACCCTGTTGACGGTGGGGATCGCCCCTGCTTCGGCGCCTGCGACGACCACCGTCACCACCAGGTCGACTGCCGGCGCCGGACTGTATGTGAGTGGCGCCGGTTACGGTCACGGAGTCGGGATGAGCCAGTACGGTGCCGCCGGATACGCGCAGCACGGATATAGCTATCGGCAGATTCTGCAGCGGTACTACGCCCAGACGACCCTGGGCTCGGTCAGCCCGAGCCGGCGGGTGACGGTGCTGCTCCGGGCCGGCGGCCCGGCCGCGTTCACCGGCGCCGTGAAGATCCAGGGCTCGAGGCTCAAGCTGAACCCGGCCGCCACCTACGACGTGCTGGCTGCCGGCGCCAAGCTGAGGCTCGCCTCGGGGCGCCGGACCCTTGGGACGTTCAAGGCGCCGCTGCAGGTCACCGGCGCCGGGCCGCTCAAGCTGGTCGGGATGGGGCTGTATCGCGGGTCGCTCGTATTCAGGCCAAACGCCGCCGGGAATGGCGTGATGACCGTTAACTCGCTTGGCGTCGACGCCTATGTCCGCGGTGTGGTTCCCGCCGAGATGCCGTCCGGTTGGCCCCAGCAGGCGCTGGACGCGCAGGCTGTCGCGGCCCGCACCTACGCTGTCACGGCAGGCGCGATCGGGGCCGACTTCGACCTCTATGACACCACTCGCTCGCAGATGTACGGCGGTGTCGACGCCGAGACTCCGACCGGCGATGCGGCGGTGGCTGCCACCAGCGGTCAGGTGGTCGAATACGGAGGCCGACCGGTGCCGACCTACTTCTTCGCCAGCTCAGGGGGCCGGACCGAGAGCGTTCAGAACGTGTTCACCGGCATCACGCCCGAGGCGTGGCTCGTCAGCGAGCCCGACCCGTATGACGACTCCTTCAACAACCCCCACTACCGCTGGAAGCTGAGCCTCAGTTTGAGCAGCGCGGACGCCAGGCTCGGCAGGCTGGTTGACGGCAGCTTGAAGGGCATCAGGATCGTCAAGCACGGTGTCTCTCCCCGCGTGCTCGAGGCGCAGATCCTCGGGACCAAGGGCACGACCACCGCCACCGGTCTGGAGTTGCAGAAGGATCTGGCGACGCCCAGCACCTGGATGTCGTTCACGACCGTCACGGCTCAGGGTGTCCGGACCACGAGCACCGTTCCGATGGCCTCGACCACCGCGACCACCACCACCACGACCGGTGGGAGCGGCGGCACCGGCCTCGCGTCCAGCGTCCGGCGCCGCGCTCGGACAAGCAGCGCACGGGCCGTCGCCGGTGCCCGCGAGGTCAGGGGCGGTTGATCGTGGCACCGCTCGCGGCCGGACCCGTGCTGGTTGTCGACGCGCCGTTCCTGCTCTACCGGTCCTTCTTCGCACTGCCGGACTCGATCCGTGGCGTTGATGGTCACCCGGTCAACGCGATGCTTGGTGCCACCAACGCGCTTCTGCGGGTCACCGCGGACACGAATCCACGCGCGATCGTCGTCTGCTTCGGCGCCGAGCAGGCCGCTTACCGCGTCGAGCTCTACGCCGGCTACCACGCTCAGCGTCCGCCGATGCCGGATGCGCTCGTATGGCAGTTCGAGCGGGCGCCGGGGTTGTTTCGGGGACTGGGCTGGATGGTTGAGAGTTCCGAGAGCCTGGAGGCAGATGACCTGCTTGGCGCGTACGCGCGGGTCGAGGAGGCGGCGGGCGGCGCGACTCTGATCCTGACCGGCGACCGCGACATGTACCAGTGCGTGACCGTGCGGACCCAGGTTCTGTACCTCAAGCAGGGCTCAAGCGGCTTCGAGACAATCGACTCCGTCGAAGTGCAGCGCCGCTACGGGATCTCCCCGGAACTCGTGCCTGACTTCATCGCTCTGCGTGGCGACCCATCAGATGGTCTGCCCGGTGCGCCCGGGGTCGGCGAGAAGACGGCGGCGCAGTTGTTGCGGCGTCACGGGTCGCTCGAGGCGCTTCTTGCGGCTGTGGTCGACGGCGACGCCGGAGAGCGGCCGCGGATCGCGGCCGCTCTCCGGGAGCATGCCGGCGCGCTGCGCGCCTACCGTGAGATCGCCCTGCTGCGTCCTGTGGAAGTGACACGTCCGGATGACACGCCGACCGATCTCGCCGGCGGCGCCGCGGTCGCCTCGGATCTGGGCATGGGCAACCTCGCGGGACGGCTGCAGTCAGCGGCCTCGTTGGCCGACCTCTGACCCCCGAGGGGGCTGACGCGGCCGGCCGGGGCGTCCGTCGAATACCGCGCGCTGCTCTACGGCGTGAACTTGACGGTGATCACGTCACCGTCCTGCATCGGGTAGTCGCGGCCCTCGAGTCGCAGCGCGGCGTTCTCTCTCGCGCCGCCGTAGCCGCCGTAGCGCACGAGCGCGTCCCAGGAGACCACCTCAGCGCGGACGAACCCCCTCTGGATGTCCGAGTGGATCTGTCCGGCTGCGTGCCAGGCGCTGAGGCCGCGGCGCAGATGCCAGGTCTGGGCAGGCTTGTCTTCCCCGGCGGTGAAGAACGCGATCAGGTCGAGCAGCTCGAACGCGCCCCGGACCACGGTCTGCAGCCCGGATTCTGCCAGTCCCAGATCGGTGCGCATCTCCTGAGCCTCGGCAGCTGGCAGCGCTCCCAGCTCCGCCTCGAGCCGCGCCGACACCGCGACGGCACGGGCGCCCTGCGCCTCGGCATACTCGCGAATGGCGCCCGGAACCTCGGCGTCGCCCTCGTTGACGTTGGCGACGAACAGCACCGGCTTTGCGGTGAGCGAGCCGAGCAGCTGCTGGGCGTCGGGCGCCTCGTCCGGGACCGGCACGGTGCGCACCGGCAGGCCCTCCTGAAGGGCGGTGATCACCTTCTCCAGCCATGCCTGCTCGGCGATTGCGTGCTTGTCGCCCCCCCGAGCCTGGCGAACGACGCGTTCGAGCCGCCGCTCTGCCTGTTCGAGGTCGGCGTAGATCAGCTCGGTCTCGATTGTCGAGATGTCTCGCATCGGGTCGACGCTGCCCTCCGAGTGCACGATGCCGCTGTCAGTGTGCGCTCGCACGACGTGCAGCAGGGCGTCGGTCTCCCGAATGTTGGCCAGGAACTGGTTGCCCAACCCCTCGCCCTTGTGGGCGCCGGCAACGAGCCCGGCTATGTCGTGGAACGCGATCGTGTCCCACACGATCTTCGACGCCTTCACCGTGTCGGCGACCTGTGTCATCCGTGCGTCCTCGACCGGTACGACCGCGACGTTCGGCTCGATCGTGGTGAACGGGTAGTTGGCCGCCTCGGCCGCGACACCGGTGAGGGCGCTGAACAGAGAGGACTTGCCGGCGTTTGGCATACCGACGATCCCAACCTTCATCGGCATCGGAGGAGCCTCCCAGTGGCCGTGCCGAGCAGGGCGCCGGCCAGCACGTGCGTTGGGTAGTGAACACCGAGATAGGGGCGGCTCAGAGCGAACATCGCAGCTGCACCGTAGAGCAGCGGCGCCGCCGGCGGCAGCGCAGCAGCTGCTCGTCCAGCGTGGCTTCCAACCGGTCAGGTCCGATCAGCCGGGCGTACGGAGCGGCTCAGAAACCGACCCGGTGCTCGTCCTGGTCGATCAGCAGGTAGTCGATTCGAGTCAGGTCGAGTACGACGAGGCCGTCCTCGGCGCTGAGCTCGTGCCAGCCGCCGCTCTTGCCGAGCACGTCCCGAAGCGCTTTCAGCTGCGCGGGCTTCACGCGCGCTGCCAGCGTCTGGCCGCCGTGAAAGCCGATCGTGATCTTCTGGGGCTTTTCGTCGCTGCTCATATCGAGGCTCCGATCGTGTCAGTGATGGCGGGCAGGTTCCACGAGTTCGGTCAGCGTGCCACCGCTGGCCGATGGATGCAGGAAGGCAACACGCGAATTGCGGACGCCGATCCGCGGCTGGCTGTCGATCAGCCGCACGCCGGCCGCAGAGAGACTAGCCAGCACAGCGTCGATGTCGTCGACCCGATATGCGACGTGGTGCAGGCCCGGGCCACGGCTCGCGATGAACCTGGCCACGGTCGTATCCGGGCCGAGCGGCGCGATCAATTCGACGTGCGCGTCTCCGACATCGAGCAGCGCGGCCTCGACGCCCTGCTCGACGATCGTCTCACGATGCACCAGCGGCATTCCGAGCACATCCCGGTAGAACGGCAGCGCCTGCGCCAGGTCAGGGACGGCGATCCCGGTGTGATCGATCGCGCCGAGCACCTCAGAGCACCCGTTCAAGCCGATCGTTGGGGGCGAACTCACGCCCCGCCTTTGCGCATGGGAGGCCTTCGACGATGACGACGTCGGCAGTGAAGTCGTTCTGCCCGCGGATCAGTGATGAGCCCACCCCGTAGGAATCGACTGGAACCCCAAGCGTCTCGAACCGCGCTATCCGGTCAGCGGTGAAGCCTCCGCTGGCGACGATCCGAACGCTGTCAAAGCCGGCTTCGTCGAGCGCGTCCCTGACGTTGTGCACGAGTTGCGGATTGACGCCGCGGGGGTCGAACCCTCCCATCGAGTCCAACAGCGAGCGGTCGACCATCTGCTCCGAGGTGTCGAGTCGCACTCCCCACAGCCTTGGTCCGAGCACCTCAGCGACCTCGAGCGCGGTACGGACGGAGTCGTTCTCGAAGTCGACCAGCACCGTGATGTTCATCTCGCGGTGGAAGCGGTCGGCAAATGCCTCCGCGGCTCGCACGGTGTCACCACCGTAGGCGGCGATCAGGCCGTGCGGAACCGTTCCGACTCCGCGCCCGCCCCACCATGAGGCCTGCGCGTCCGTGGAGACTCCGATCGCGCCCGCCACGTGCGCGGCCCATCCGTCGCCGGTCTGTACGTGCCAGTGATCGTGGCGTGCCGGGAAGTAGATGATCGGCTTGCCGCGTGCCGCCCGGACCACCGCGTCGACGTTGCGCATGATCAACGAGCGACGCGCCAGCGAGCCGAGGTATACGGTCTCCAGGTGTGCGAACAAGCCGTAATCGCCCTCGATCGTCATCACTGTCTCGCGTGGTGAGATCGTGTCCCCCTCATAGAGGGCATGGACTTCGAGCTGTTCCCAGCCCGGTACCCAGACGCCGTCCGCGTCCTTGTGTCCAGCGCCCAGCTTGATGATCGCGATCGCCTCATCGATGCCGCCGAGCAGCGACTGCTGCTTCTGGAAGACCTGCATGACCACGCGCGGATGTCGACCGCTCTGCTCCAGTAGCTGCTTGGTGTGGACGAAGTACGCGTCCGCGTAATAGCCATCACGCAGGTGCTCGATCGGAAGCCGAAAGACATCCGGTTCGAGGCGTGTTCTTGTCATCTGTGGCATGCGGGCGGGAGGGAGTCTATGGCCAGGTCATGCTCGGCGCCTGCGTGCCGCTGCGGAGCCGGCACTTGAGCTTCGGAGCGAGCGTGGGTCCTGAAAACGGACACTCACATATGTGTCGAAAGTGTCACGCCGTGTGACGACTTTGCAACAGAACCGCGATTTTCGCTCCCGATGTCACAGAGTAGTGACACCACGACACACTTCTGCAACATGTGTGGACCATCGAAATCAGGGATGCCGCCGTGGTTGCCAGCTCGCGAATCGATGCTCGTCCGCGTTGTTTGTCCCCGAAGCAGCCTCATTCATGGCAACCCAATGGCCCGGACTTAGTCCGTACCACGTACGAAGATGGTTTGTAAGACGTACTAAAGTCGGGTACGATGAGCGAGATGGCGGCTGAGGTGGATCCGATCGACGTGTTGACGCGGACCTCGTCGCTGGTGCAGGGGATGCTTGAGCGTTGCGCCCGGGCTCATGGCCTGTCGCTGATCCAGGCCCGCCTGCTGGGCGTTCTGCGGGACCGCAAGCCGACCATCAATGAGTTGGCGCGACTGCTCGATCTTGACAAGTCGAGCACTTCTGGGCTGGTCGATCGAGCGGAGCGGCGCGGTCTCCTACGACGGCTCCCATCCCAGATCGATCGCCGTTCGGTACGCGTCAGCCTGACCGTCTACGGCCGGGGACTGGTCTCTTCGGCGGCGGCTGATTACAGGCAGGACCTGAATGCAGTCTTCGGGCGAGTCTCGCCGGAGGACCGGGCGGCGTTGGCGCGAGTTCTCAGCGAAGTACTGACCTCACACGCCGCAGGCCAAGGCATGGACTTCCTCGACACCGAACCGTAGGGGCCGCAACGCGGCGTCGCTAACGTCGGCGCCGCCATGGGTTTCACAAGCCGAGCGACGGTGCTGCGCCACCGTGACTTCCGCCTGCTGTTCATCGGTCAGTCGCTGAGTCAGGTCGGGACCCAGGCAGTGATCGTCGCGATGGCCCTCTACGTCACCAGGCGCACCGGTTCCGCGACCGACCTCGCGGTGATTCTTGCGGCCGGCTCGCTGCCGTTCGTCGTGCTGATCGTGTTCGGCGGGGTGTGGGCCGACCGGCTGCCCCGGCACCTGCTGGTCATTTGGAGCGATCTGGTCCGGGCCGCGCTGCACGTACTGCTTGGGATTCTGATCCTGGCCGGGGAGCCTGCGATCTGGCTGATCGCTGTGATCGAGGCGTTGTTCGGAACGGCTCAGGCGTTCTTCCAGCCGGCCTATGTCGGCCTGATCCCGCAGATGGTCTCGGAGGGCGAGATCCAGGAAGCGCAGGCGCTGCGCGGGATCGCCGAAAACGCCTCGATGGTGCTCGGGCCGCTGCTCGCAACGACGCTCGTGCTTACGATCGGCGCCGGCGAGACGTTCCTGTTCGACGCCGCGACTTTCCTCGTCGGCGCGGTGCTGCTGATTCCCGTGCGCCCCCGCGCCCGCAGTGGCCATCTGGTCGCGCGTGAGAGCTTTGTGCACGAGCTGAGGGCCGGCTGGCGAGAGGTCACATCCGGACCTGGGTCTGGGGCACGATCCTCGCCTATACCGGAGTGATCGCGTTCGGACTCGTCACCTGGGAGGGGCTGGGTCCGCTCGCCGTCCGCAATGTCTACGGCGACGTCGGCTTCTTCGGGGTGCTGGTTGCGATCTGGGGTGGAGGCTCGGTTTTGGGGTCGGCGTTGGCGACCAGCTGGCATCCCCGGTACCCGCTGCGGCTCGGTCTGCTGTGCGGCGCGGTTTGGGGGCTGGTCGGAATCTTCGTGGCGCTGGGCCTGCCGCGCGGCGTGGTCGTCGCGGGCACGTTCCTGTCCGGCGGTGCAGGTGCCCTGACGGGGATCTGGTGGGAAACCAGCCTCGCCCGTCACATCCCGTCGACGTCGCTCTCCCGGGTGAGTGCCTGGGACCACATGGGATCGCTGGCGCTGATGCCGCTCGGCTACGCCGTCGTCGGTCCGATCGGGGAGGCACTTGGCGTGCGTTGGGTGCTCGGCGCCGGAAGCGTGATCGGATCTGCGATGGCGCTCATGGCTCTGCTGCCGCGCAGCGCGCGGTACCTGCCGGCGGCGGCGTCAACCTCAACCGAGTAGCTCGCGAGCCAGGTCCGCGTAGAAGCTCGTGGCGTAGCCGAGGTCGCGCACGTCGATGCGCTCGTTGGAGTTGTGCATCAGCGGCGTGGTCTCAAGCAGAGTCTGGTATCGGTGCGGGAAGAATCCGTAGGCGATCAGGTCCGGGAAGGCGGCGCGGAAGTAGCTGGAGTCGGAGTAGCCGGGGAGCAGGACCGGGTACGGCTCTGGCCCCGGGGTCATGGTCCTCGATCCAGCGTCCTATAGCGCTCATCAGCTCCGTCTGGTGAGGCGAGGAGTAGCCGTACACCTGCTCGGTGAACTCGATCTGCAAGCCGTCCGCGCTGTCGCCCAGGACGTCGTGCAGACGTCCCAGCGCGACGTCTGCCCCGAGCCCCGGCGGAACGCGCGTATCGACCTTGACCCAGGCGTGGGCCGGGATCACGTTGATCTTCTCGGAGGCTTGGATGACCGTTGGCGTGTGCGTCACGCTCAGCATCGGTTCGACCATCAGGGAGATCGCGGGATGCTTGGGTTCAAGGCGGGCAAGCGAGCCGGGGACATCTCCGGGGTCCTCGCCCAGCGCCTCCAACAGCGCCAGCGGCGCCGGCGTCGGGTCGTAGCCGTGGGAGCCGGCGCGCAGCGCGTCCAACACGGGCACCAGCTTCAGTAGCGCGTTGTCACCGAGCTTCGGCATCGAGGCGTGCCCCGCCATGCCGGTCGCGGTGAGTCGGAAGCGGAATATCCCCTTCTCGCCGCAGCACACGCCGTAATAGCGCCTACCGTCGATCTCAAACGGGCTGCCCGCGCCCTCATTGATGAGCAGGTCGCAGCGGACCTTGTCAGGATGCTGCTCGGTCAGCCAGCGGGCGCCGACATCGCCGCCCGTCTCCTCATCGGCCACAAACACGAGCTTGAGGGCGCCCCGCGCCGGGCGCCAGCCGCTGCGCGCCAACGAGACTGCGGCGACGGCCTCGGCCGCGACCTGCGATTTCATGTCGATCGCTCCGCGCCCCCAGAGGTAGCCGTCGGCGATCTCAGCGCCCCACGGATCGTGGTCCCAGTCCTCGGCAGCGGCGAGCACGGTGTCGACGTGGCCGAGGTAGACCATCACAGGGCCGGCATCGCCTGAGCGTGCACTCAGCGTGGCGATCAGGTTGGGCCGCCCGGGCGTGGCCGCGAGCAGCTCGGTCTCGAACCCTGCGGCACGCACGTACTCCTCGAGGAACTCGATCGCCGCGCGCTCGTTGCCCGGCGGGTTGACCGTGTTGAAGCGGATCAGCCGCTGCAGAACCTCGGTGGTCTCAGACTGCAGAGCGTCCGTTGAGTTGACCGGCGAGTCAGCCATCGCGGCTGAGCGTACTGCGCGGCGCTGCCGATACGATGCGCGCTCGTGACCGCCAATTACGACGAGGACCTCAGGCTCGCGCTGGAGCTAGCCGACATCGCTGACGGACTGACGATGTTGCGTTACCGCTCGGCGGATCTCGAGGTCGAGACCAAGGCCGACATGACCCCGGTGTCCGAATCGGACAAACGGGTCGAGCTGGCACTTCGCGACCGGCTCGGCGATATCAGGCCCGGCGACAAGGTGATCGGCGAGGAGTTCGGCGGGGGGGAGCTCGACCCCAGCGCGCAGGGCCGGGCGTGGGTCATCGACCCGATCGACGGCACCAAGAGCTACGTCCGCGGAATGGATACCTGGACCACGCTGATCGCGCTGCTCGACGCTGGTGAGGTGAAGGTCGGTGTCGTCTCGATGCCCGCACTGGGTAAGCGCTGGTGGGCGGTACGAGGCCAAGGCGCCCACGCCGATGGCCGGCGGATCGAGGTTTCGAGCATCACTGACATCGCCCAGTCACAACTCGTGTGGAGCGGGATCGAGGAGTGGGACGCGATCGGCGGCTTCCAGAAGGTCGTCGACCTGGGGCGCCGGTGCTGGCGCACGCGAGGGGTCGGCGACGCCTGGCAGTACATGCTCGTGGCGGAGGGTGCCGCTGAGATCGCAACCGATCCGGAGGCGACGCTGTGGGATCTGGCCGCCGTCTCGATCGTGGTCGAGGAAGCCGGCGGGCGTTTCACGAGCCTCGATGGCGTGGCCGGACCCGGCGCCGGCAGTGGTCTGGCGACCAACGGCCACCTCCACGCTGAGGCGCTGGCCGCGCTCGGGTAGCCTGGCCGCGGCACGGGCCGGGCGTTGTGGAACGCGTCTGAGGTCGCGACGAGCGCCGCTATCCTGGGTCTGCGTGAGCTGGTCAGGCGTTCGATGCGCGTAATACCGCACCCCGAGTTGGAGCAGCTGCACCTGACGGATGTGCTGCACGCGCTGAGCGATCCGGTGAGGCTGGAGATCGTCCGTCTGCTCGGCAGCCATCAGGAGCTCTCCTGCGGCCGACTCGAGGTCTCGGTGTCGAAGTCGACACTCACGCACCACCTGCGGGTGCTGCGCGACGCAGGCCTGACGAACACGCGCAGCGAGGGCGTGCAGCGCCTGGTTTCGCTGCGACGGGAGGACGTCAACACGCGCTTCCCGGGTCTGCTCGATTGCGTCCTGGTGCACACCGAACAGCGCATTCGGTACAGCTCGCGCCTGTAGCCGGTCGGCGCCTGTAACCGCTCCGGTGGTCCGGGGTACGTTCAGTAGTTCTCTTCGCGGCTGTGAGCAGGGGTCTGCGTCTCGGCTGCGAATCAGAAGTGTGACGGCGGGGCTGGATCTCCCTCCACGCGCCCTCTTCGTCAGTTCTTCGTAAGCACTTACGCATCACTCGATCGCGTCATGTGTTCTGAAGAGCCAAGAGGGGAAACCTGTTTCCCCGGAGGTCGTGAACCCGCTCATTCGGGCCCTGTGTGTGCTTGCTCACGCGGGCGTCAGAGCGAGCGGTCGGACTTGACAAAACCTTACGTGGACGTATAATTCGATTATCTTCAAATAAGCGAACGAAACGATTCGAGAGCACATGACACCGATCAGCCGCACCCGCGGAGAGCACACAGAGAAGAAGGAGACGGCGCGCACGGCGCGCCGCAGCAGCGCCGCAACGCAGCGCAGCAGCGACCGGGGGACCGCACTCAGCACGCGCACCCCTCGCCGCCGCGCGACAGCGCCGGTGCTGGACGGTTCGATGGAGTCGCTGGAGCTGTTCTTCCGTGAGGCTCGCACGCACGAACTGCTGACCGCCGCCGAGGAGATCGAGTTGGCGAAGCTGATCGAGCGCGGCGATCTCGACGCGAAGACGCGCATGATCAACGCGAACCTGCGACTGGTCGTGGCGCAGGCGCGCCGCTACCAGGGCCACGGGCTGCCGCTTGAGGATCTGGTCCAGGAGGGCATGCTCGGCCTGATCCGCGCGGTGGAGAAGTTTGACTGGCGCAAGGGCTTCAAGTTCTCGACATACGGCACGCTGTGGATTCGCCAGGCGATCCAGCGCGGGCTCCAGAATTCGGGTCGCACGATTCGCGTTCCGGTGCACGTCGCCCAGCGTCAGGTGAAGGTCCGCAAGGTCGAGAGTGAGCTGGCGCTCAAGCTCGGTCGCGAGCCGACCGACGAGGAGGTCGCACTGGTGGCTGAGCTGCCGGTCGATCAGGTCACCGAGGTTCGCGAGCTGTCAGCCGCGATCACCAGCCTCGACCAGCCGGTCGGCGACGACGGCGAGACGGCGCTTGGCGATCTGCTCAAGAGCGATGAGCGCGGGCCGGAGGAGCATGCTGCGGACAACTGGCGCGACGCGCAGGTTGCGGAGGTTCTCGCCAAGCTTCCGGAGATGGAGCGCAACGTGATTCAGCTCCGCTTCGGTCTCGGCGGAGACGAGCCCCGCACCGTGCGCCAGACCGGTGCCGAGCTGGGTATCACGACCTCACAGGCCGGTGAGCTGGAGCGCAGGGCGTTGACGACGCTTGCCCGCAATCCCGAGCTGGCCGCGCTGCGTCAGGCCGCCTAAGCACTTTCAAAGCCTCTCACGCTGGACCATGCGGCCCGCCTTCCACGGCGGGCCGCATACTTTCAAGGGTGGACAGGCTTTTCGACGATGGTTCCGAGCCGGTGGTACCGCCGGTTACGGCACCCCAGACGGCGCCGGTTGCCTCGGCGGCCGGTGGCGTGGAGGTTCCGCTCTCGACGCGAATGCGGCCGCGGACACTCGAGGATTACGTCGGCCAGCGCAAACTCCTCGGCCGGGATTCGGCGCTGCGCCGCGCGGTAGAGACCGGCCACCCGCACTCGATGATCCTGCACGGGCCGCCCGGGACCGGCAAGACGACGCTCGCTCGGATCGTGGCGACAGCCTCAGGCGCGGCGTTTGAGGAGGAGAGTGCCGTTCAGGCAGGCCGTGCCGAGGTCCGCGCCGTCCTCGAGCGTGCGCGTGAGCGTCAGAAGATGGGTGTCGCGACCGTCTTCTTCCTCGATGAGATTCATCGCTTCAACAAGGCGCAACAGGACGCGCTGCTGCCGGCCGTCGAGGAGGGCCTCGTGACCCTGATCGGAGCGACGACGGAGAACCCGTACTTCGAGGTCAACTCGGCGCTGCTCTCGCGCACCCGTGTCTATGAGCTGGAGGCTCTGTCAACCGACGATGTCCGGATGCTGCTCGACCGCGCTGTGTTGGGTCAGGAGGTTGGCCCGCCCGAACGGGTCGATCCCGCGGCGCTCGATTATGCGGCCGAGTGGACCCAGGGCGACGCCCGCGCGGCGCTGAACGGCCTGGAGCTGGCGGCGGAGGCGGCGGGACCCGACGACCGTGTGACCGTCGAGCGGATGGCCGACGCGCTGCAGGGCCGCACGATCAGCTACGACCGCCAGGCCGACAACCACTACGACACGATCTCCGCCTGGATCAAGGCGACCCGCGGCTCCGATCCGGACGCATCGCTGTACTACCTGGCGGTGATGCTCGAGGGCGGAGAGGACCCTCGCTTCATCGTGAGGCGAATGGTGATCCTCGCCTCCGAGGACATCGGCAACGCCGACCCGCAGGCGCTGGTGGTGGCGGCGGCGGCCGCTGCCGCGGTCGATCACATCGGGCTGCCGGAGGCCCAGTTCACGCTTGCCCAGTGCGCTATCTACCTGGCGCTGGCGCCCAAGTCCGATGCGGCGAAGCGCGCGATCGGCGCAGCCCGCGGGTACGTGCGCAGCAACGGCGCCGAGGCGCCGCCCGGGTATCTACGTTCGGCAAACCGGACCGAGGGCAACTACGACTACCCGCATGCCCGGCCCGGGCACGTCTCTGCGCAGGAGCTGCTGCCGCCCGGCGTCGCGGGCGCGTCCTTCTACGAGCCCGACGACGCGGAGGCGGTCCAGCGGGACCGCCTCCAAGCGATTCGAAAGGCCCGCGGCCGCGACTAGCCTGGCCAGCGAGAAAGCCATGGCCCGCCCCGAAGACTTCCTCGACATCGACTCGCTGCTGTCGAGAGCGTCAGGAAATCTGTGTAAGCGTTGTTGATGGTTAATCGGGGATGCGGTCTCCGAACTGGATCTTGAACGCGAGCATCGCTTTCGTCCACCCCCGGGTTAGTGTCCATTGCGGCACGGCGTTGTGGATCGCGAGGTAGAGCAGCTTGATCGCGGCCTCCTCGCTCGGGAAGCTGCCCTTCGTCTTGATCGCCTTGCGTAGCTGCCGGTTGAGCGCCTCGATCGCGTTGGTGGTGTAGATCACCCGGCGGACTTCGGGTTCGAAGGCCATGAACGGGATCACGTGCTGCCAGGCCTCCCGCCACATGCGTGGGACGATCGGCAGCTGATCACCCCACTTCTCCTCGAAGGCCTCGAGCGCGAGCATCGCCTGGTCGGGGTTGATCGCTGTGTAAATCGGCTTGAGGTCTTTGGTCACGGCGTCGAACTGTCGGCGCGGGACGTAGCGCAGCGACGCCCGGATGAGGTGAACGATGCAGGTCTGCACCGTGGTCTGAGGGAAGATCGCCTCGATCGCCTCCGGGAAGCCTTTGAGGCCGTCGACACAGCAGATGAGGATGTCGGCGACACCGCGAGCTTTCAGCTCTGTGAGGACCTGCATCCAGAACTTCGCGCCCTCGGTGTCTTGGAACCACATGCCGAGGACTTCGCGGTCACCATCCAAATTGATCGCCAGCGCGAGGTAACACGCCTTGCGGATCACCGACCCGCCGTCGCGGATCTTGAGGACCAGCGCGTCGAGGAACACGACCGGGTAGACGTCATCCAGCGGCCTGGTCTGCCACGCCCGGGCGTCGTCCATCACCGCGTCGGTGACCTTCGAGATCAGGTCACGACCGACCTCAACACCGTAGATCTCCTCCAGATGCGCCGAGATGTCCCGGGTTGACATCCCGCGGGCGTAAAGCGCGAGGATCTTGTCATCGAATCCGTCAAAGCGCCGCTGACGTTTGCGGACGATCTGCGGCTCAAACGACCCATCACGGTCCCGCGGGGTGTCGATCCTGACCGGACCATGCTCGGTCACCAGCGTCTTCGGTGTTGACCCGTTGCGCGTGTTGCCCGCACCGCCCGGCGGCTCCTGATGGGGCTCATAGCCAAGGTGGTCGGTCAGTTCGACCTCCATCGCGCGCTCCACCATCCGCTTCGTCAACTGCGACAACAGGCCGCCCTGGCCCGTGATCTCCTCACCCGACTTGGCACCGGCCATCAGCTGATCGATCAGCTCGTCAGGCAGAAGCTCCTTCACCCGATCGGCGAGCGGGTCAGGGTCCTGGCGACGCGCAGCGCCAGCGCATCGCTGCGCTCGCCCTCCGGGCTCGCTCCGCGCCACGCCGGCGCTCCCATCCGGTTCCTGGTCCTCATCCAACCTGGTTGTGATTGTGCTGGACATCGATCTCCTTTCGAGATCAGATGCCTACACAGTTATCCGGAGTGCGCCCAGAGTTGGAGGTCGATGAAGTAATCGTGATCTGACATAAGCTCGTCGTCGCCTGCCGGTGTGAGTCCGGTCCGGGTAGCTGCCAGGAGGCCCGGTAGCAGGCTGGCGGCTTGGTCTGGAAACGGGCCGGGTCGAAGCCCAGCGTCGAAAGCCCTTATGGGGGAGCGACCGAGCGGTCCGCAGCATCAAGCGAAGCCTGCCGCGCCGTTAACGTGCCTGCCCTTGGGCGGGAGATAGGAAGAGCCGAGCCGAGTCCGTCACGGCGAAGGCCACGGAAAGAGTGAAGATCCTGGAATCGCAGCTCTGAGGAACTTCCCGGCGTAGAGGGCGTGGAACGTTCGGATGGTGACGATGGGAACTGGGGAGACCCTCCCCGGCCCAGTGGCCTGCGAGTTGCTGCTGGATCGCGGCGTCCTATAACCGGGTGACCCTCGGGAAGTGGATGACCGGCCGGGAGGGAGTCGGAGGCGGCCGTATTACTGCTTGAGCCGACGGGACAACAGAACCCGCGGTGAGGGAAGGGCCGCTGCTTCGTTCACGCGTCACGCACAGGGAAGGACCGGTGAGTGCCAGAAATGGCTAGGACCACCAAGCAGGATTCAGTCCGAGATCTGCAGCGAGCGCTTTACCGGGCGGCCAAAGCCGATCCCGGACGCAGGTTCCACGCGCTTCACGACAAGATCTATCGCAGGGATGTCGTGGAGCGGGCGTGGGAGTTGGTGCGCGCTAATCACGGCGCGGCCGGCATCGATAAGCAGTCCATCGCTGACATCGAGGAGCACGACGTCGTCAAGCTCCTTGATGAGTTGGTCGCGGATCTGAAGGACGGTCGCTGGCGGCCGGTTCCTGCGCGTCGGGTGTTCATTCCGAAACCCGGACGTGAGGAGCTTCGCCCGTTGTCGATCCCGACGGTCCGTGATCGTGTCGTGCAGGCGGCCACCAAGATCGTCATTGAGCCGATCTTCGAGGCTGACATGCTTGAGTGCTCGTTCGGGTTCAGGCCCAGGCGCTCGGCGCACGACGCGCTCCAGGTCGTCGTTGACGAGTCCTGGCGCGGCAGGCGGTGGGTGGCCGAGACGGACATCGCGAACTGTTTTGAAGCGATTCCGCACGAGGCATTGATGGCGGCGATCGAGGAACGGATCGTTGACCGCCACCTCCTCAAGCTCTTGCGCGCGATGTTGCGTGCTGGGGTGTTGGAGAACGGGTCGGTCAAACGCAGCGTGGCCGGAACCCCGCAGGGCGGAGTGATCTCACCCGTTCTTGCCAACGTCTACCTGCACCGGCTTGACCGGCAGTGGGATAGGCGTGGCACTGGGGTTCTGTGCCGCTATGCGGATGATCTATTAGTGATGTGTCGGACCGAACGGGAAGCCGAGAACGCGCTTAGTGCGCTCGCGGTGATCCTGGGCGAGCTTGGGCTTGAGCTCAAGCACGCCAAGACCAGGATCGTGCACTTACGTGAGGGCGGCGAGGGGTTTGACTTCCTTGGCTTCCACCACCGCTACGTGCGCGGGAACACCCCACGGTCAAAGCACCTCACGTTCCTTGTCCGCTGGCCCTCGCGCCAGGCGATGCAGCACGCCCGTCAGCGCGTTCGTGAGATCACGGCGCGGGAGCGGCTGTTGCTGCCGGTCGAAGACATCGTCGAGGACCTCAACCGGTTCCTCGGCGGCTGGGCGGGCTACTTCCGCTACGGAAACTCCGCCGAGTCCTTCGACACGATCACGCTGCACGCTGTGAACCGGTTGGCGATCTTCGTCGCCAACCATCACCGGCGTGACCGTCGGTTCGGATGGTGGGCCGTTGCCCGCCAATCCCCGGACCGCTACGGCCTGATCGACCTCAACGGAACCATCGTCCCGCCGCGCGCGTTCCGCCCGCGGCACCGGGCACGCTGAATGCCAGGCGGTGAAGAACGTCGGCGAGCCGTGTGCGGGAGAACCGCATGCACGGATCGATGGGGGGCGGGAGGAAACCAGGTGACAGTCGGCAACGCCGCGCGACACCGGGCGCCTCTCGCCTACCCGACCACTCCCCTGCTGTCCGACGAGGAGCGTGACATCCGTGATCTGGTGCGGGCGTTCGTCAACGACCGAGTCGTTCCGGACGTCGGCCGGTGGTTCGAGGAGGGGACGATCCCTCGGGAGCTGGTCGCGGAGCTCGGAGCACTGAATGTGTTGGGGATGCACCTCCAGGGTTACGGCTGTCTTGGCGCGAGTGCGACCGCCTACGGTCTGGCGTGCATGGAGCTCGAGGCCGCCGACAGCGGTGTGCGCAGCCTGGTGTCGGTTCAGGGCTCGCTCGCGATGTATGCGATCCACCGTTGGGGCTCCGAGGAGCAACGACAGGAGTGGCTGCCGCGAATGGCGGCGGGTGAGGCGATCGGGTGCTTTGGCCTGACCGAACCAGACGCGGGTTCTGATCCCGCAGCGATGCGCACGCGCGCTCGGCGTGACGGCGTCGACTGGCTGCTGCACGGCCAGAAGATGTGGATCACCAACGGATCGATCGCGGATGTCGCTGTGGTCTGGGCGGCGACCGATCAGGGCATCCGCGGGTTCCTGGTACCGAGGGGCACGCGGGGCTTCAGCACCCAGGACATCCACGGAAAGCTTTCACTGCGGGCCTCGGTCACCTCGGAACTGCTGCTCGACGACGTGCGGCTCCCGGCCGAGGCGCTGGGGCGGCTGAAGGACGCCGGCAGGCTGCTGCCCGAGCAGGTCAGCCTTGGCAAGCTCGCGAATGTCAACGCGGCCCTGAACGTGGCGCGGACCGCTCGCCAGGTGCTGGGGGCCAACGGGATCACGCTCGAGTATCCGGTCATCCGCCGCGCGGCCCCGCTTGGCCGCGCGGCCGCCACAGGCCGGCGGCTACCCTCTAGCTCGATGCCCGCTCAGGCCTACAGCGGCAAGGAGTGCGTCTGCCAGTTCCGCAAGGGGATCTGCGACCAGTCCTGTGTGCGCGACATGCTCGCAACGCCGTTCTACATCGCCTGCCTGCGACTGAACGGTCGTCGCGCACTGGTGGTCGGCGGCGGTGATATCGGCCTCGAGAAGGTCGAGGGGCTGCTCGCCTGTGACGCGGACGTCGTGCTGGTTGCCCCCGATGCGATTCCGGCGCTTGGGGATCTGGCGGCTGAGGGATCGATCGTCTGGCATCGCCGCGAATACGAGAGCTCCGACCTTGAAGGCTGCCTGATCGCAATCGCCGCGACCGACGACACCGACGTCAACATCCGCGTCTTCAACGATGCCGAACAACGGGCGATGCTGGTCAACGTCGTCGACGTGCCGCCGCTGTGCAACTTCATCCTGCCCGCGATCGTGCGCAACGGACCGTTGGCGGTGGCGATCTCGACCGCGGGGGCATCGCCTGCACTGGCCAAGCGCATGAAGCGCGAGATCGGCGAGTTGTTCGGCGAGCCGTACGCGACCCTGGCGATCCTCCTCAACGACGTGCGCGGCTGGGCCAAGGGAACGCTGCCGACCTACCAGGACCGCAAGGAGTTCTTCGAGGGAATCGTCGGCGGCGATCCGGATCCGATTGCGCTCCTGCGCGACGGCGATGTCGCCGCCGTAAGGGACCTGATCGCGGCCGCGCAGAACTCCCACCAGCCGGCATGATGAGGCCAACCGCGCCGCGATCGTGAGCGAGCTCACCCACCTCGACTCAGATGGGCGCGCGGCGATGGTCGACATCTCCGACAAGCCGGTGACGGTCAGGCGCGCGATCGCACACGCGATCGTCAGGATCTCGCCGGGGACGGCTCGATTGGTTCTCGAGGGCGAGGCACCGAAGGGGGACGTGGTCGGCGTCGCCCGGATCGCCGGGATCCAGGCAGCCAAGCGCACGCATGAGCTGATCCCGCTGTGCCATCAGTTGCCGCTGTCGTTCGTCGGGGTGGATGCCTCCGTGGACGTCGAGCATGGGACGATCGAACTCGTCACAGAGGCGCACACGACCGCGCAGACCGGGGTCGAGATGGAGGCGCTGACGGCCGCCTCGATCGCCGCGCTGACCGTCTACGACATGGTCAAGGGCGTCGACCGCGAGGCTTCGATCGAGCGCGTGGAGCTGCTCGAGAAGACGGGCGGGCGCTCCGGACACTGGAAGCGTGAGCAGGCTCCCTGAGGATCCGCTCGGCGTTCTGGAGGACGCTCAGGCGCGGGCCGGGGAGACGCTCGATCTCGCCACGAGGTTCCTCGATCCGTCGCTCGTGGACGTGCTGCGGATCCTGGGGTTCGACAGGCGTTATCAGTCCGCCAGCGGCTCATACCTCTACGACGACAGCGGTCGCCGCTATCTGGATCTGCATACCGGCGAGGGCTTTGCCAGCCTTGGCCACGGCCATCCGGACGTCCGCGCGGTCCTGCGGGCTGTGCTCGACAGCGACCTCGTGGACGGCGTGCAGATCCACTATTCGGTCCTCGCCGGGATGCTGGCCGAGGCGCTCGCGGCGCGCCTGCCAGAAGGTCTCGACGCGACCTTCTTCGCCAGTACCGGAGCCGAGGCCGTCGACTCGGCGCTGAAGTTTGCGCGTGCGGCCACCCGTCGTCCCCGCCTGATCTCGTGCGACAGCAGCTTCCACGGTGTCACGCTGGGACCGCTCTCGGTCGTCGGCGACGAGTTCTTCAAGGAGGGTTTCGGTCCGCTGCTGCCAGGATGTGGGCGGGTGCCGTTCGGGGATCTCGGCCGGCTCGAGGCAGAACTCCGCTCAGGCGACGTGGCCGCTTTCATCGTCGAGCCTGTTCAGGGCCGGCTCGTGACGCTGCCCCCGCCGGGTTATCTCGAGGCCGCGCAGGCGCTGTGTCGCCGCCACGGGACCATGTTCGTGGTCGATGAGATCCAGACCGGGCTCGGTCGCACGGGCAATTGGTTCGCGCTTGAGCGCTCCGGTCTTGAGCCGGACTTCGTGCTGGTCGGCAAGGCGCTCAGCGGCGGGTACATGCCGGTTGCGGCGATGGTGACGCGCCGAGAGATCTTCCAGCGCGCGGTCGGCACACTTGAGCGCAGCTACGTGCATCAATCGACCTACGGCCGCAACCGCCTCTCGATGGCAGCGGGGCTGGCGACTCTGCGGGTGATCGAACGCGATGGACTGGTCGCGCAGAGCGCTCAGATGGGAGCGCTCCTCGTCGACGGATTGCGCGAACTGCAGCAGCGCCACGAGCTGATCGCGGACGTCAGGGGCGCCGGCCTGATGATCGGGATTGAGCTGCAGGCCCCGCGTTCCCGAACGGCACGGCTCGGCGTGCGATTGATGAGGCTTGCCAGCGAGGGTCTTTTCCCCCAGCTGGTGGTGATTCCGCTGCATCGCGATCAGGGCGTCATCACAATGGCCGCGGGCAAGAACGATGTGATCAAGCTGCTGCCGCCGCTGACGCTGTCGGAGGCTGAGGCGCAGGAGTTCCTCGAGGCGCTCGACACCGTGCTCACCGAGTGCGAGAGCGATGGCGCCAAGAATTGGGGGGTCGTGCGGGAGATCGCGACCTCGACGCTGCGGCGACGGGAGCTGGCGGCGCCGGCGTCCGCGATGTCGCTCGGCGGACGACGCATCGACCCCTCGCGCGGGAACGTCTGCCTGGTGACAGGCGCCACCGGGTTCATCGGCGGTCATCTGGTTGAGCGGTTGGTGAGTTCAGGGCATCAGGTGCGCTGCCTGGTCCGGCCGACGAGCGACACGACGCGGCTCGAGGCGCTCGGCGTGGAGTTCGCCGTCGGCGATCTGGCCGGCACGAGCTCGCTCGAGCGTGCCGTTGAGGGCTGTCAGCACGTGTTTCACTGCGGCGCGATGGTCACCGACTGGGCGAGGCCCAAGGAGGTGGCCGCGGTCAACGTCGAGGGCACGCGGCGGCTGCTGACCGCGATCGAGCAGGCCGGCACCGTGCGGCGCCTGGTGCATTTCTCGAGCACAGACGTTTACGGCTACCCCGGAGGGCGTCAGGTCGAGGAGACCCATGTCGCGACCGGGTTCAGCAACTGGTATGCCCAGACCAAGCTGGGCGCCGAGTCCGAGGTCCGGCGCTCGGTCGCGGAGCGCGGACTCGACGCCGTGATCCTGAGGCCCTCGACGGTCTATGGGCCAGGCTCGAAGGAGGTCGTGCTCGAGATCGCTCGCGCGATCCGCGGCGGCAAGATGGTGCTGGTGGACGACGGACGCGCGATCGCGGGGCTCTGCTTCGTTGGCAATCTGATCGACGCCGCGATGCTCGCGTTGGAACACCGGCGCTCGGACGAGCTTGCCTTCAACGTGACCGACGGCCTGGATGTCACCTGGCGAACGTTCGCCGATGGCCTCGCGTCCGGCCTCGGCTGCAGGCCCGTGCGCTGGAGCATGCCCTACCCGCTGGCTGAGGGGATCGGGTTCGCACTTGAGCACGGTTATCGAGTGCTTCGGAGCGCAACCGGTGTCAGCACCCGACCGCTGCTCTCGCGCCAGGCGGTACAGGTGATGGGCCGGGATCAGAGCTTCAGCAACCGGCGCGCCCGGGAGGAACTCTCGTGGGCGCCTCGGGTCGACTACGCGGAGGGCCTGCAGACAACGCTCGAATGGCTCCGCGCCGAGGGCGTCTGAGATGCGCTGCGCGGTGCTCACGGTTTCGACCTCGCTGGCATCCGGTTCCGGTGAGGATCGCTCGGGTCCGGCGCTCGCGGCGGCGGCCGCAGCAGCGGGATTCGATGTGGTCAGGCGGGAGCTGTGCTCCGACGACCGCGCCGCGATCGAGGCGTGGTTGCGAGCGCAGGTCGCCGCAGGCGTCGAGCTGGTGCTCACCACCGGTGGGACCGGCCTGACACCAGACGACCTCACGCCGGAGGCGACGCTCGCGGTGATCGAACGTGAGGTTCCTGGAATCGCCGAGGCGATGCGGGCCGAGTCGATGCGGTACACGCCGATGGCGATGCTCTCACGGGCCGTGAGCGGGGCTGCCGGTGGCTCGCTGATCATCAACTTCCCGGGAAGCCCGAAGGCGATCGCGGAGCTGTTCGGTGTGGCAGCGCCGGTGCTGGAGCACGCAGTTGCGACACTGCACCGGCAAAGTGGACAACACACCCATCACCACCACGGGCAGTGAGGCGCCGGCCGTAGAGCTGGAGGGCCTGACGCGGCATTTCGGCGAGCGCACCGTGCTGCGCGGGATCACGCTGCGCCTGGCGGCCGGTCAGACCCTGGCTGTGCTGGGGCGAAACGGCGCCGGGAAGTCGACGATGCTGAGAATCCTGGCGACGTTGCTGCGCCCGCACGAGGGCACCGTGAGACTGTTCGGCGAGCCGTTGCCACGGCAGGCCTGGGCGGTGCGGGGGCGCGTGGGGCTGCTCGGCCATGAGCCGCTCCTGTACCGCGACCTGACCGGGCGTGAGAACCTGATCTACCACGCGCGGCTGCACCGCGTGCCCACCGCGCGCGTCGACGAACTGCTCGCCATCGTCGGCATGCGCGAGCGTGCTGAGGACCCCGTACGGTCGCTGAGCCGCGGCATGGTCCAGCGTCTGACAGTCGCCCGCGCGGTGCTGCACCGACCGCAGCTGCTGCTCCTGGACGAGCCGCGCTCGAACCTCGACCCTGCCGCTGGCGAGCTGGTCGAGCCGCTGATCGGGCGGGCCGCCGGAGTTACGCGCGTGCTCACCAGCCACGATCCGCAGGCCGCGCTGGCCGAAGCAGACCTGGTGCTGGCGCTGTCCGGAGGGCGGGCCGCATACTGCGGCCCGCCCTCCGGACTCGACCCAGAGTCGCTCAGGAAGCTGTACGCATGAGACCGTCGGTGGCGATTCTCCGCAAGGACCTGCTGCTCGAGCTGCGCACACTCGAGACGGTTCCCTCGATGGCGCTGCTGTCGGTGGTGACGTTCGTGATCTTCCATTTTGCGCTGAACCGGAACACGCTCTCCGGCCAACTCGCGGCCGGCGTCTTCACCGTGACACTGTTGTTCGCGGCGATGCTCGCCGTGAACCGACTGTTCGTGGCCGAGCGCGAGCAGGGCGGCTTCGATGCGTTCCTGCTGGCTCCGGTTGACCGGACCGCGATGCTGATCGCCAAGGCCAGCGCGCTGTTCGTATTCATGGCGGTTCTCGAGTTGATCGCGGTGCCGGCGTTCGCCCTGCTGCTGGCCCCACCGAGCATCGGGGCCTCGCTGCCGGGCCTGATCCTGTTCCTGCTGTTGGCGGATGTCGCGTTTGCGGTGATCGGGACGTTCGTGTCGGCGATCGCGGTGCACACCCGCGCCCGGGACCTGATCGGCCCGATCATCGGGTTGCCCCTGCTGCTGCCGGCACTGATCGCGACCGCGCGTGGGATCGGACCGCTGCTCACGCCCCACGCCGGCGGCTCGCCCCCGGCGAAGTGGCTGGTCGTGCTTGCGCTCTATGATCTGCTGAACGCACTCCTCGCCTACGCACTGTTCGATTTCCTGCTCGAGGAGTGAGTCCGTCCTGCAGGTGAGCCCTCGCGAAGAAGCATCTCGACCATGAGCATCCACGTACGGCATCTGCGCGGCCTCACGATCGCGACAGCAGTGGCGATGACGGCGGCACTTGCACTCGTCTTCTTCTACGCGCCGCTCGATGCGGAGCAGGGCTTCGTCCAGAAGATCTTCTACCTGCATGTACCGCTGGCAATCATCTCGCTTGTCGGGTACTGCCTCGGCGGCGTGTTCGGCATCGGCTATCTACGTACGGGAGACCGGGTCTGGGACATGCGCTCGTACTGCGCGATCCACATGGCGCTGATCTTCTCGGTCGCCGGCATAGTCTCCGGCTCGATCTGGGCCAAGGCGTCGTGGGGCCATTGGTGGGTGTGGTCGGAGCCGACGCTCGTCTCCTATCTGATCGTGATCCTGCTGTTCTGCACCTATCAGCCGCTGCGGTTCTCAATCGAGGATTCCGAGCGCCAGGCCCGTTATGCCGCGGTCTTCGCGATCGTCTGCGGTGCCTTCGTGCCGGTGAATTTCATCGTCGTGCGGCTCTCGGCCGAGTATGTGCATCCGCGGGTCCTGAACCTTGAGGGTGGGAACCTGCCGGGCTCGATGAAGCTTGCGTTCTACGTGTCGGTGCTGGCGTTCGCGCTGCTGTTCGCGACGCTGATGAAGTTCGAGATGGCGGCCAAGGAGATGCGGATCGAGACCAGGCGGCTCCGGCGCCGGCTGCTGGGTGACGAAGCGGTCCGGCCGATCGGGAGGACGGCGGCCCCGTCATGACGGCCCTCCTCGTGAGTCTGCGCTTCGCGGAGGCGCCGGCGCTGCCGCTTCACACGGCCGGTCCGTACGTCGCCGCGGCCTATATGGTTTTCATCCTGATCCTGCTGATCTACGTGGGCATCATGGCGACCCGGCTGGTCCGCAGCCAACGTGAGCTTCTGAACCTGCGTGCGCAGCTCGAGGAGCGCGATGCACGGGCCCCCGACGACAGCGAAAATGAGAATGAGAGTGATTCTCATTCTCATGCGACTGTCGGTGGGGACATCGGGGACGGAGGAGTGGATGTCACGTGAGTGAACTGCTGGCGATCGGTGTCTCACACAAGACCGCTCCGGTCGAGGTGCGCGAGCGCCTGGCGCTGACCGACGCGAGGGCGGCGGATTTCGTGCGGGATCTGCACGGCGTGCCCGACATCCAGGAGATCGTCGCGTTGTCGACATGCAATCGGACCGAGCTCTACCTCGTGGTCGACGACCCGGTGGAGGCGGAGAGCACGGTGCTCGGGATGCTCGCCAGGCAGGCGACCATTCGGCCGACTGCGCTGGCAGGCTCGATCTACTCGCATCGAAACTGCGACGCCGCCCGGCATCTCTACCGTGTCACCGCCGGGCTCGAGTCGATGATTGTCGGTGAGGACCAGATCCAGGGCCAGGTGCGACGCGCCTACGACACGGCGCTCGAGCGCGAGACCACCGGCCCGCTCACCAACCACCTGTTCAAGGCCGCGCTGTCAACGGGCAAGCGTGTCCGTCATCGAGACCGCGATCGGCGAGGGGCACCTGAGCCTGCCGTCGGTTTCGGCGATGCTCGCGGGCGAGGTCCTCGGCGACCTACACGGCCGCCGCGTTGTGATCATCGGTACCGGCGAGTCGAGCGAGCTGGCGGCCCGCTCGCTCGCGGACGCGGGTGGCCGACTCGTATTCGTAGCAACCCGCCGACGCGACCGAGCGGTCAGCCTCGCGGCTCGATTCGACGCGTCCAGCGTGAGCTTCGACGAACTGCCGGACGCTCTGGTCGAGGCCGACGTGGTCGTCTCTGCCACGGCCTCCCCACACCTGCTGATCGAGGCGGAGGAGCTGGCCGAGGTGCAGGCGCAGCGTGGTCAGCGGCCGCTGCTGATCATCGACCTCGCGGTTCCGCGCGATGTCGACGCGGACTGCGCGCAGGTGCCGGGTGTGGCGCTGCACGACGTCGACGACCTCCAGGCGGTGATCATCCGCAATCGCAAGGTGCGCCAGGCCGAGGCGCTCAAAGCCGAGGGCATCGTCGAGGAGGAGATTCAGGGCTTCGCGACCTGGCTGGGGTCGCTCGAGGTGCTGCCGACGCTGGCGGCACTGCGCAATCACGCGAACGAGATCGCCGAGCAGGTCGTCAGTGAGAACGCCGGTCGGTGGGACACGGCCTCCGAGCGGGACCTTGAGCGGGTCGAGGCGATCTCGCGCGCGATCGTGAACCGACTGCTGCACCATCCGACGCTGCGGATCAAGGAGCTGCGCGATGACCGCGTTCATGCGCGGATGGCGCTCGTCCGGGATCTATTCGATCTGAGTGTCGACGATGAACGGGCGCTGCGCGACGCGCCGGTGGAGGCAGAGGATCTCGCCTCGATTCGGAAGCTGCCAGAGCGGCGCGCGTGATCCGGATCGGAACCCGTGGAAGCGCGCTGGCGCTGGCGCAGGCAAACGCGGTCGCGGCACAACTGGGCGACCATGAGATCGTCGTGATCACCACCGCCGGGGACCGCGGCGAGGCCGTCGGCGACAAGGCGCGTGGACGTCAGAGCTCGAGCGGGCGCTGCTCGAGGACGAGATCGACGTTGCCGTGCACTCGGCCAAGGATGTGCCGGGGGAGCTGGCGGACGGAACCGCGATCGCCGCGATTCCCGCGCGCGCGGGTCACGCTTGACGCTCTATGTGGCTTCGCCGGACTCGCCTCGATCGTGCCTGGCGCTCGCGTGGGGACGAGCAGCATCCGCCGAGCCGCTCAGCTGCGCGCGCTGCGCGACGACCTGGAGATCGTTGAGCTGCGCGGCAACGTCGATACGCGACTGCGCAAGCTCGCTGACGGTGAGGTCGATGCGTGGTCCTGGCGGAAGCCGGCCTGGACCGCCTGGGCCGCGAGGCGCAGAGATCGGGTGTCTGCTGAGCGAGCTGGTGCCCGCTCCCGGCCAGGGTGCGCTGCTCGTCCAGGCTCGCGCCGGCGATGCGCGACGCTCAGCGCGCTCGAGCGATCCCGATCACTGAGCGTTGCGTCATCGCCGAAAGGGCACTCGCGAGCGCCTCGGCGCCACGCTGCAATACCCCGCTTGGCGCGCTCGCCGTGCCGGTCGTCGGAGCACGACGTGACGCTCAAGGCATGGGTCGGCCTGCCCGACGGCTCGCACTGGATCGCCGACGAGCTCGCCGGGCCGGCCGGCGCCGTCGGCGAGCAGGTCGCGGAGCGGATGATCGCGGTTGGCGCGCGCGAGCTGCTGTCGCGGGCCGAGGAGATGGCGGCCGCATGACGGTCTACCTCGTCGGTGCCGGACCGGGCGATCCCGGGCTGATGACGGCGCGCTCGCTCGAGCTGATCGCGCGAGCCGACGTGATCATCCACGACCGGCTGATCCCGGACGCGGCGCTCGACGGCGCGCGGCCCGACGCGCTGCTGATCTACGCCGGCAAGGAGGGCGGCGGCGAGCAGGTGCCGCAGGCGGAGATCACGCGAGCTGCTGATCGAGCACGGCCGCGTCCGCCGACGCGGTCGTGCGGCTGAAGGGCGGCGATCCGTTCGTGTTCGGTCGCGGCGGTGAGGAGGCCGAGGCGCTGGTCGAGGCCGGGATCGCGTTCGAGGTCGTGCCCGGCGTGACCTCGGGCATCGCGGCTCCGGCCTACGCCGGCATTCCGGTAACCCATCGCGACGCCGCCAGCTCGGTCGCCTTCGTCACCGGCCACGAGGATCCGGACAAGGCCGAGCTCGGCGCTCGACTGGCGGGCGCTGGCGGCCTTCCCGGGGACGCTGGTCGTCTACATGGGCGTCCGTCAGCTGCAGGCGATCGCGGCCCGACTGATCGAGGGCGGCCGCTCTCCGGATGAGCCCGCGGCGCTCGTGCAGCGTGGAACGCTGCCCGGTCAGCGAGCTGCGCATGGGGACGCTGGCGACGATCGCGCGAGGTCGCCGTCGAGCAGCAGATCGGGCGCCCGCGATCGCGGTCTTCGGCCCGGTCGCGGCGCTGCGGGAGCGGCTCGCCTGGGTCGAGCGGCGCCCGCTGCAGGGCGTGACGGTTGCGGTCACGCGAGCACGCGCGCAGGCCTCCGGGCTGGCAGAGCGTCTGCGCGAGCTCGGCGCCGATCGTGGTCAGCGCGCCGGTGATCCGCACGGTCTCGCTCCCGGGGCCGGTGCCTGAGCTGGACGCCTATGACCTGATCTGCTTCACCAGCCCCAACGGCGTCGAGGCGCTGTTCGAGCGGCTCGAGGCTGCGGGGCTCGATGCGCGTGCGTTTCCTGACCGGGCGCAGGCCAGGATCGCGGCGATCGGGCCGGCCACGGCGCGGGCGCTTCGCAGGCGCGGGATCACCGTGGATGTCATGCCGCCACGGGCTGTCGGGGAGGCGCTCGCCGAGGCGCTTGACGGACGTACCGGTCAGGCGCGCGCTGGTGGCCGCGCGCGCGCGAGGCGCGTGACGTGCGTGCCCGATGCGCTGCGCGCGCGCGGCGCCGAGGTCGACGTCGTGCCGGTCTATGAGACCGTGTCGAGACCGCTTGACGACGAGCAGCTCGCGGCGGTCGCCGCGGCCGACTTCATCACCTTCACCTCGGCCTCGACGGTCCGGAACTTCCTGGAGTCGGTCGGCGGGCCCGACGGCATGGCTGGCCGACAGGTCGAGCGCGCCCGCGGGTGGTCAGCATCGGCCCGGTGACCAGCGATGAGCTCCGTGCGCACGGCCTTGAGCCCGACGTCGAGGCGACCAGCACGACATCGACGGGTTGATCGCTGCGTTCATCGGCTCGTGAACGCCGGCTCCGACGGATCGGTGAGTGAGCGACGTCCGGTCATCACGCTGCTGACCGACTACGGGCTCGCCGATGAGTTCGTGGGCGTCATGCACGGCGTGATCGCCACGATCTGCCCGTACGCGCGCGTGATCGACCTGACGTCACGGAATCGTCCGACACGACGTTCGCGGCGGCGCGCGAGTGCTCGCGCAGTCGCTGCCGTACATGCCGATCGGCGTGCACGTCGCGGTCGTCGACCCGACGGTCGGCGGCGATCGCCGCGCGGTCGCGCTCAGGCTCGGCGGACGGGCGCCTGCTGGTCGGTCCGGACAACGGCCTGCTGTGGCCGCGCGGCCCAGGCCGGCGGCGGCGTCGCCGAGGCGGTTGAGATCTCAGAGTCACCCTGGCGGCTCGAGCCCGTCTCAGCGACCTTCCACGGCCGCGACATCTTCGCGCCGGTCGCGGCGACACCTGGCCGCCGGGGAGCCGCTCGAGTCGGCTGGCGAGCCGCTGGATCCTGCGGCCTCCTGATCCGGCTGGAGACTGCCCGCGCGCCTGGACGAGCGCGGCGCGCTGGTCGCGAGCGTCGTCGCCGCCGACCAGTTCGGCAACGTGCAGCTCGGGGCCGAGGCGGCGGACATGGCGCAGGGCTCGGTGCCCGAGCTCGGCTCGCGGTTCGACTGTCGGCTGCCGTCGGGCGAGACAGCACCAGGCCCATACGCGCGCACGTTCGGCGACGTCGCAGAGGGCGGGTTGCTCGTCTTCGAGGACTCCGTCCGCGGCGGCTGGCGGTCGGCCTTCAACCGCGGCAGCGCGAGCGTCAGCCTGGGGCTGCGATCCGGTGATGAGCTGCGGATCAGCGCCGGCGCGCGAAGATCTGATGCGATGCCCGAGCTCGGCAATCCGCGCGTGCACCTGCGCCAGATCGGCTCCACCAACACGCTCGCGCGCGATCTGGCGGTGCGCGGCGCGCCTCACGGCACGCTGGTCACGGCCGGTGAGCAGACCGCGGGCCGCGGGCGTCAGGGCCGCGCCTGGACGGCCCCGCCGGGTACGTCACTGCTCTGCTCCTGGCTGATCCGGGACCCGCGAGCCTGCTGTCGCTGGCGGCCGGCGTCGCCGTCGCCGAGGTCTGCGGCGGCAGGCGCTGATCAAGTGGCCCAACGACATCCTGATCGATGGTCGCAAGGTCTCTGGGATCCTTGTCGAGGGACGGCCCCAGGAGCGCTGGGCGGTGCTTGGGATCGGTATCAACGTCGCGCTGCAGCCCGATCAGCTTCCCGCCGGAGCTGCGCGAGCGGGCGGGCACGCTCGGGCTCTCGCCGGCCGAGATCGAGCCGGCGCTGGCTCGCCTGCGCGTGGCGCTCGAGTCGCTGGTGCGATGCGCCGCGCCGACGAGGTGCTGACCGCGGTCCGTGCCCGTGACGCGCTGCGCGGGCAGCCGAATCAGCTGGGACGGCGGCAGCGGGATCGCCGCCGGCATCGAGGACGACGGCAGGCTGATGGTCGAACTCGGCTCCGGCCGATCCGTCGCGCTCGATGCCGGCGAGGTCCACCTCGGCCGCGATCTGAGGCGAGCCGGGCAGTCCGCTAGTGAGTCGATCAGCCGCGCCAGGAAGCGCTGGGTCTCGGCCCGCTGTGGCGCGCTGAGGATCTGCCCGGGCGGGCCCTGCTCGACGATGCGGCCGTCCTCCAGGAAGCAGACCTGGTCGGCGACGTCCCGCGCGAACGACATCTCGTGGGTGGCGAGGATCATCGTCATGCCCTCGACCTTGAGCTCGCGGATGACCTCGAGCACCTCGCCGACGAGCTCGGGGTCGAGTGCCGAGGTGACCTCGTCGAGCAGCAGCGCCCGCGGGTGGGTGAGCATCGCGCGCACGATCGCGACGCGCTGCTGCTGGCCGCCGGAGAGCCGGTCCGGATACTCGCGCGCGCGATCCTCGAGCCCGAAGCGCGCGAGCAGCGCCATGCCCGCCTCGCGCGCGGTCTCACGCGCCGTTCCCTGGCCGCGCACGGCGCCGAGCGTCACGTTGTCGATCACGCGCATGTGCGGGAACAGGTTGTAGGCCTGGAACACCAGCCCGAGGCGGCGCCGTGCGGGACCGGGTTCACGCCGGGGACGGTGATCGGCTCGCCGTCGAGCAAGATGTCGCCGTCGTCGATCTCCTCGAGCAGGTCGATGCAGCGCAGCAGCGTCGACTTGCCCGAGCCCGAGGCGCCGATCAGCGCGACCGCCTCGTGCTCGCCGACGACGAGGTCGATGCCCTTGAGCACCTCGCTGCGTCGCCGTAGGACTTCGTCACGCCGCGCAGCTCGAGCACCGGCTGCTCCGCGGCCTGACCGAATGCGGCCGCAGTGGTGGGGTCGATCGGGGTGGTCATCGCGGTCCCAGTGCCAGGGCCGCGCCGCGCTGCCGCAGCGACCGCGCCTGCATGTGGTCGACGATCCGGGTCAGCGGGATCGTCACACACAGGTAGAGGCACCGCCGCGGCCAGCAGCGGCGTGTAGTTGAAGTACTGGTCTGCGTAGATCTGCGCGACCCGGAAAGCCTCCTGCGGCGCCGAGGATCGAGACCAGCGCGACGTCCTTCTGCAGCGAGATGAAGTCGTTGAGCAGCGGCGGGACCACGCGCCGCACCGCCTGCGGCAGGATCACGTGGCGCAGCGCCTGCGCGCGGCGTCAGGCCGAGCGCCAGCGCGGCCCCGCCCTGGCTCGGGTGGATCGACTGGATCCCGGCGCGGAAGACCTCGGACACGTAGGCCGAGTAACACATCGCCAGCGCGATCCCGCCGAGCACGGTCGGGCTGGTCGGCACGCCCTTGAGCTCCAGCGCCGGGACGCCGAAGCCGATCAGGTAGACCAGCAGGATCGTCGGCACCCGCGCATCACGTCGACGAAGACGATGCAGACCAGCTTGAGCGGGAACAGCGCCGGCACGTCGACCGTGCGGATCAGCGCGATCAGCAGCGCCAGCACCAGCACGCAGACCTCGATGATCAGGAACATGCGCACGTCGAGCCAGAAGCCGGCCAGGACGCTCGCCGAACGACGTCTTGAACACAGTGCTCGAGAAGAACGTACTGCCTGACGGTCGGCCAGCCTGAGCGAGGTCAGGATCCAGCGGCCAGCCCGCCGAGCACGACGACCGTCGAGACCGTCGAGATCGCCATGTGGCGGCGGCCGCGCTGCCGGCGGGCCCGCGCCCGGTCCTCACGCGTCGTCAGCGTGAACTGCGGATCCGCGAGCTCCGGCAGGCCCGGAGCTGCGATCCGGTCGTCGCTACTTGAGGACCGGGACCGCGACCTTGGACGACATCCAGCGCTTGGTCAGATTCGTCGAGCGTGCCGTTCGCCTTCAGCTTCGCCGAGCGCCTTGTCCACGCACGGCGGTCAGCGTCGAGCCCTTCTTCATCAGCAGGCCCCAGTTGTCGCCGCCGGGCGCGGTGAACTGGCCGGCGATCGTGGTCGTGCTTGATCTCCGCTGAGGTCAGATAGAGCGCGGTCGCGTAGTCGACGATGATCGCGTCGACGCGGTGGATCTTGAACGCGCTGACCACGTCGTTGGAGGTGTTGAAGACCTGGGGCTGCTGCGTCGGCTTGATCACCTGCTGCGGCCGCCGACAGGCTGGTGGTGCCGATCTGAACGCCGATCTTCGCGTTCTTGAACGCGGCCAGCGACTTGGCGTGCGCGAGCGGCGAGCCCTTGGCGACGATGATCGCCTGCGGGTTCGTGTAGTACGGGGTCGAGAACGAGACCTCCTTCGCGCGCGCGCGGCGTGATCGAGATCTCGTTGATGTCGAAGTCGAAGCTCTTCGGGCCCGGGGCGTAGGAGGAGTCGAACGGCTCGACGACCCACTTGACCTTGCTCGGTGCCGAAGCCGAGCTGCTTGGCGACCGCGTAGGCGACGGCGCTCTCGAAGCCCTTGCCGTTGGCCGGCTTGTTGTTCTCGAAGTACGGCGGGTAGGCCGGCGCGTCGGTGGCGACCGTCAGCACGCCGGACGTGTGCAGCGCCAGCTTTGAAGGGGAGCAGGACGGCGCTGGCGGTGGAGGCGGACTGTGGCCGCGGCGGTGCGTGGGGCTGCCGGCGGCGAACGCGACGACGGTGGCGAGCGCCGGCGCGGCCATGGCGAGGATCGATTTCTTAGGCATAAGACCGCCGAATTTACAGCGGCGTGGTGCGTGTTTGCTGCGCTGCCGGGCCTCAGCAGACGGTTGACGCGCGCGGCAGCATCTTGCGGCGATCGTGACGGTGAGCTTGCGTCACGCTTGCTGTGCTGCCGCATGCCCGCTGGCAGAGCGGCGAGCGTCTCGCTGTAGTAGGCGCGGACCGTGAGCGTGTGCCACGCCGGCGCTGCAGGCCCCTGAGCGGCAGGTGCGACGGTCGTCGGCAGGCGCTTGACGCGCTTGACGCTGCTTGCCGAGCGTGAAGGTCACGTAGCGGCAGCTTGAGCTTGGCGCCGTGGGCGAGCGTCTGGCGCTTGAGCGTGACGCGCACGTCGAGTCCGGGCGCGTGGCAGGTCTGCCGGCTCGCGGTTGCCGCCGGCGGCCGGATCCGAGACGGTCAGCGTCAGCTGCTGATTGCCGACGCGTCGTCGGCTGTGGAGCCCGGCCGCCGTGCCGTCGTGTGCCGCTGCCGTGCCGCCGGGGCGGCGCCGGTGGTGATGCCTGCCGGCCGGGCCAGCGCGATCGCACTCGGCTGCGGCCCGACGGGATCGGCGTCCCGGCGTCGCCGGTGGCGAGCGTGACGGCGTGATCTGGCCGGTGCCGTAGTCGGTCACATAGGCGGTGCTGCCGTCGGCGGAGATCGCGATCCCGGTTGGCTGGGCGCCCGCCGGGATCGGGGTGCCCGGCGGTCGCCGGTCGCGAGTGATACCGGCGTGATCGTGTCGTCGCTGTTGCTGGCGACGTAGGCGGTCGAGCCGTCGGGCGTGATCGCGATCCCGTCCGGCGTGCGCGACGCCGAGGTTGATCGGCTGACCGACGCCGCCGCTCGGCAGCGCGAGCGGCGTGATCGTGCCGTCGGCCACGTCGGTGATGTAGGCCGTGTCGCCGTTCGGCGTGATCGCGATCGCGTCGGAGTTGGTCGGGAATCGGGATCGGGTTGCCGACGTGGCTGGTGGCGAGCGTGATCGGCCAGATCGCGTGCCGTTGTCGGAGACCACGTAGGCGGTCTTGCCGTTGGGTGTGATCGCGATCGCGTTCGGGCGGTCGCCGAGCACGATCGGCGTGCCGGCGGCGCCGGTCGCGAGCGTCACCGGAATGATCTCCGACGAGCCGTAGTCGGCGACGTAGGCGGTCGAGCCGTCGGGCGTGATGGCGATCGCGTCGGGCTGCGAGCCGACCTGGATCGGGGTGCCGAGGTCGCCGGTGGTCGAGATCGACCTGGCTGATCGTGCCGGCCTGCTCTGATTGGCCACGTAGGCGAGCGGATCGTCGCCTGCGCCGCAGCCGCCGAACAGCCGCAGAGAGCCAACGCTGCGGTGAGCGCGATCAGGCAGCGGGTTCGAAGCAGATGCCTCACCCGCAGGTATCGGCGCTGCTCGCGCCGCGATACTGCACGAGTCGAGCCGTATCGGCTAGAACAGCCGTTTAGGCCGTGAGTCGATCGACGGGTCGCGTCAGGCGCGCGTCGCGGTCGAGGCCGTCGTCGCGGCTCGTCGTCATCGTCCTGTCGTCGTCGGCGTCATCGTCCGGATCGTCCGGCGTCGTCGACGTCCGGCTCATCGTCGTCGTCGAGTCGTCGTCGTCCGTCGTCGGCATCGTCGACGTCGCCTCGGCTCGTCGTCGTCTCGGCTCGCGGCTCGGTGTCGAGCTCGAGCTCGTCGTCGAGCTCGAGCGCGTCCGTCGTCGAGCTCGGCGTCCGTCGATCGGCCTCGGCGGCGGCCACCGGCCGTGCCGGTGGCCTCGCCCGGCCTTGCGGGAGCGCCGGCGGCTCTTGCTGCGCCGGCCCTTGGGGAAGTTGCGCAGCAGCTCCCGCGCCAGCGCCGCCGGCTTGCGCGCCATGCGCGTGCGGGCGCTGTTGATCGCCTCGGCGGCCTCGGGCGTGTGCGCGAGCGCCGCCGCGAGCAGCGCCGCCGAGAGCCGGCGGTCCTCCTTGCGGGTCGCGTGCACCAGCCGCCGCGCGTTGCGGGCGTGCGCGGCGCCGCTCGAGTTGACGAGCAGCCCGAGCAGGCGCTTGGTCTCCGGCCAGCGCTGGACCGCGTACTCCTCGTGGACCTCGCGCGTGTACTCGGCCATCCGCCAGATCCAGTTGTTGGCCTGGTCGCGGCGGCCGATGCGGCGCTCGGCCAGCGCCTGCAGCATGATCTTGACGCCCTCACGGCGCTCGTCGCGCGGCCAGCCGGCCATGATGTCGATCGCGGTGTCGAACGCCTCGGCGTCGCGTGCCGGCCGCGATCTCCTGCAGCGCGCGCAGCCGCAGCTGCGCGTTGCGGTTGCGCTGCAGCGCGGTGACCAGGAAGCGGCGGCGCAGCTCGCCGCCGCGGTCGAAGTGCAGCATCGCCTTGGCGCGGCGCCAGCCGTTGGGCGCGACGCGGGCGCCGGCCAGCGCCGCCCAGACGTGCTGCTCGCCGTAGTCGAGGTGCTCGACCGCGATCCGCCAGAGCTCGCGCTCGAAGACCTCGGCGCGCCGCTCCGGATCGGGCGTCACCGGCAGCACCCGGCGCTCGACGCGGATCCGGCGGCCGCGGCCGCGGCGGACCGGCCCGACGACGATCGCGCCGCCGCGGTAGACGTCGCGGTCGAGCAGCGAGTGCAGCGTCACGACCGGGTCGTCGTGCTTGGTCGCGGGGTGGACGAAGTCGATGACGATGCCCGGCCTCCTTGCCCGGGTGACGGCGGGTGACGCGGCCGACGCGCTGCTGGTAGATGCGCTTGGAGGCGGTCGGCGCCAGGTGCATGCAGATCGTCGCGCGCGGGCTGTTCCAGCCCTCGGCCAGCAGCTGCGCGTTGACCAGCACGTCGATCTTGCCGGCCTCGTAGTCGGCGAGGATCTTCGCCAGCTCGCGCTTGGGCGTCTCGCCGGAGACCGCCATCGCCTTCATGCCGAGTGCGCGGAACGACTCGGCGACGTTGTAGGCGTGCCTGACGCCGGCGGCGTAGACGACGCCCGGGCACGCCGTTGAAGCGGGTCTTGTAGAGGTCGGCGATCGCCAGGTTGAACGGCGTCTGGTCGAGCAGCTCGGCCAGCATCTCCTGGTCGAACTCGGTGTCGACCTCGCCGCGGCGCAGCGGCACCTTGGCGATCGTGCGGACGCCCGGGCCGGGCGGGATGCGGATGCAGCGCAGCGGCGCGATCACGCCGCGCCGGGCCGCCTGCGCGAGGTCGAAGCGCGAGGTCTGCGTCGGGAACAGGTCGGTGACGTGCCGGGCGATCAGCGCGCCGGTGGCGGTCATGCCGATCCAGATCGGCTGGTGCCACTTGCGGATCGCGGCCGAGGTCTTCTCGCCGAGCGCGGTGTGCGCCTCGTCGCAGATCACGATCGTGTAGGCGCCGGAGATCTTGCCGGCGTTGCGCACGAACCACTGGTAGGTCTCGACCGTGACCGGGCCGTTGGCGGCGTCCTCGCCGATCAGCAGCGGCTTGCAGAGCCGGTCGCGGTAGCCGCGGTCCTTGAGCTCGCCGATGAACTGGTCGACGAGGTTGCGGCGGTGGGTCAGGATCAGCACGCCGCCGGTGCGCGAGGCCTCGACGAAGCCGACCGCGGCGACGGTCTTGCCGGCGCCGGTCGCGTGCTCGAACCAGAAGCGGCGGTCGGCGCCCGGGGTCGTCGGCGAGCGCTGCTCCTCGGAGATGTCCTCGTCGAGCGCGGCATCGTCGTGCTGCCAGTCCTGCGGCTCCTCGTCGTCGCCGTCTCGGCCCTCGAGCTCCTCATCGGCTGCCTCGGCCTCCGCTCGTCGGTCCGGCCTCGATCTCGCCCTCGGCGTCCTCGTCCTCGACGTCGGCGTCGGCGGCGATCTCGGTCGTCGATCGTCAGCGGTTCGTCCGCCGCCGGCTGCTCAGCGCCCGCCGGAGCGGCGACGTCGTGCCGGTCTGGACTGCCGGCGAGCAGCGCGGTCAGCGTGCCCGACAGCGCGTCGACCTGGTGCGCGGAGAGCACGGTCCCGTCGACGAGCTTGGGCTCGTCCTCGGAGAGCACGCGCTCGAGCCCGAGCAGCAGCGAGTACTCCTGCCGCCACTCCAGCGACGGGACCTTGAGCCCGGCCTCGACGTCGGCAGCGCGGCGTCGAGCGCGCGCCGGCGGGCTGAGCCCGGCGCCAGTGCCTCCTGGGGCGTCTCGCCCTCGAAGACGAAGCGCTCGCGTGTCAGTTGCTCCGCGCGCTTGATCGCGGCAGAACTCGGAAAGGGGGTGGAATCACCCATCAACGAGCATTTGGGAAGGTAGTGTGGGAAGGGAGCCGCAGGATCTACGCGTAGCGGCTCAGATGTTGCTCTCAGTGACTCGCTGAGAGCCTGTGAGGTGTCTCCTCGAGAGCGGTGGCATCCTCTCCGCCACCTGCTGACGCAAGAGGATAACGGGTATTTAAGCAGACCGGCGGACGGAACGTCCCGAATGCGGCCTCAACGGGCGCGCGGATGCGGCGAAACGGTGCTGCGGTGTGGCAAGCTGTCGACTGTGGAAACGCGCCAGGCCGACACCACACTGGACTTCGAGATCCGCCGGCTGCGGACGCAGGACGAGCTGGAGGCGGCGCTGGCGCTGCGCTACGAGGTCTTCTGCGTCGAGCAGGGCGTGCCGCGCAGCGAGGAGCGCGACGGCCGCGACCACGGCGCGCTGCATCTGATCGCGCGTCCAGGACGGCGAGGTCGTGGCCACCTGCCGGCTCGTGTTCGTCGGGCACGACCGTGCAGTTCAGCCGCCTGGCCGTCAGCCGCAGCGCCCGCCGGCAGGGGATCGCCACGGCGCTGCTGCAGATGACCGACGCGGAGACCCGCGCGCGCGGCGCCAACCGCATCGTGCTGCACGCGCAGACCTACGCCCGGCCGCTGTATGACCAGGCCGGGTACCTGCCCCGCGGCCGTGAGTTCGTCGAGGCGGACATCGAGCACATCGCGATGGAGAAGCTGCTCTGAGCGGCAGCGCTGTCAGATGCGTCGCACGCCCGCGCCAGCTGCGCAGCGCGACCTCGTAGACGTCCCAGGTGGCCTGGGCGGCGTCCTCCCAGCTCCAGCCTGCGGCGGGGGCCGGCCGGGTCGCGGCTTCGGCGGCACGCACGAGCGCGTCGAGGTCGTCGTAGGGGAGCAGCTCGGCCCGTCCTCCAGTCACCTCGCGCACGGCCGGCACGTCGCAGGCCGCGACCGGGGTGCCGCAGGCCAGCGCCTCGACCGGTGTCAGGCCGAAGCCCTCGTCGCCGCTCGGGAACACGACCGCGTGCGCGCCCGTGTAGATCGCGGCGAGGTCGTCATCGGGCACCTCGCCGGTCAGCGTCACGTCCGGCAGTTCCTGCGCCCACGCGCCGCTCGGCCCGACCAGCACCAGTGGCAGCGAGCGCTTGGCCCTCGTCAGCGCCGCGATCCGCTTGTGCGGGTCCGGGGTCTTCAATCCGCCGACCCACAGCAGATACTCGTCGGGCAGCGCGTAGCGTCGACGCACCGGCGTCGAGCTCGTCGCTGGGCGCGGGCGGAAGACCGGCGCCGCCGCCTCGGGGATCACCTCGATCCGCTCGGCCGGGATCTGCAGCGCAGCGGATCGCGTCGTCGGCCACCACCCTGGTGGGGACGATCACGCGAACCGCGCGCTGGGCCGCCAGGTAGCGCAGCCGCATCCGCAGGCCACGCCGCAGCAGCTCGCCCGGCTTCTTCAGCCGGATCAGGTCGTGCACGCGTCACGACCATCGGCACCGGCGAGTGCAGCAGCGCCCCGTCGAGCCAGGGCGAGTGGTAGACGTCGGCGCTGATCGCGATGCGGCGAGTGCGTCTCGATCACGCTCCCGCGGCCGGCAGTCCACGAGCGCGAACAGCAGCGAGCGGGCGTAGCGTCCGACTCCGCGGCTGTCCTTCCCTGCCCGGCTGTCGAAGGCGACGTTCATGGACTGCCGACGTCACTTTATAAGCTGCGGTCGTGGCTGGGTCTTGCCGTCCGGCTGTCTAACATCGCGGGACGATGCGAATCCGCCACTGACGCCGATCAGCCGTGATGGCTGCTCGTGCTCGCAGCGGTGTTGGCGGCGCTGGCGCCCGCTGGCGCAAGCGCCTTCACGAAGGCGGTCTGGGGGCCGATCACCTTCGACGGCGTCAACCAGTTCCCGCTCTATCACTCGCTCGGCGTGAGCGATCTACGAGACCGCGCTCGACTGGAACACGGTCGCACCGCGCAAGCCGTCCCAAGCACCCGACTGACCCAACGGACCCGGCATACCGCTGGCCGGCGCCGCTCGAACAAGGAGATCACCGAGGCCCAGCGCTACCACATGCGCGTGCTGATCCAGGTCGGCAACGCGCCGGCGTGGGCCAACGGTGGCCACAGCGGCACGGGCTGGGCGCCGAAGGACCCGCGTGACTACGCGCAGTTCATCGAGGCCGCGGCGCGCGAGTACCCGACCGTGCACATGTGGATGATCTGGGGCGAGCCCAACCGCAAGGGCGACTTCAGGCCCGAGGAGCCGGCGCACGTACACCGCAGACCAGGCTGACGCGCCGCGCAGAAGCAGGCGCCGCATCTCTACGCGCAGATGCTGGACGACTGCCTACGGCGTGCTCAAGCAGCTCGAACCCGCGCAACAAGGTGATCGGCGGCGACACCTACACCGCCGGCCTGATCGACCCGCAGCAGTGGATGGCGAACCTGGTGCTGCCCAACGGCAAGCGCCCGCGGATGGACATGTACGGCCACAACCCGTTCAGCTACACGGTGCCGCTGTTCGGCGCCAAGCCGTCAGGCTACGGCGAGGTCCAGTTCTCCGATCTGCCGCGGCTCGAGACCTGGACCAAGACCTACCTCGGCCACCGGATGCCGCTGTTCCTGTCGGAGTTCTGCGTTCCGACGGCGGTCGACCAGACCTTCAACTTCTACATCTCGCCGCCCTCGGTGGCCGCGAAGTGGGTCAAGGATGCGCTCGTCACCGCGCGCCACTCGGGATACATCGACGCGCTCGGCTGGGTCAACGTGCACGACCTGCTGCCGGTGAACTCCTGCGGGCTGATCCAGCAGAACGGCCAGCGCAAGCCCGACTTCTACGCGTTCGCGAACAACTGATGACGGCAATGGTCGGGGAGCTTGATGGACTGTGTGGTGACCGGCGGGGCCGGCTTCATCGGGTCGAACCTGGTTGACGCGCTGGTCGCGCGCGGCGACCGCGTGGCCGTGATCGACGACCTCTCGACCGGCAAGCTGGAGAACCTGGCGGGCGCGCTCGCCGCCGGTGTGGAGCTGCACGAGCTCGACGTGCGCGACGCGGCCGCCGTCGCCGGTGTCTTCGACGAGGTGCGTCCCGCAGCTCGTCTTCCACCTCGCCGCCCAGATCGACGTGCGGCCGCTCGGTCGACCGATCCGGCGTCCGATGCCGACGTCAACGTGCTGCGGCGCGATCAACGTGCTCGCCGCCGCCACGCGGCACGGCGCCGCGCCGCGTCGTCAACACCTCGACCGGCGGTGGGCTCTACGGCGACGCCGACCTGCTGCCGACGCCGGAGGATCACCCGATCCAGCCGCTGGCGCCCTACGGGCAGAGCAAGTACGCGGCCGAGGGCTACTTCGAGCTCTACGCGCGCCTGTACGGGCTCTCGACCGTGTCGCTGCGCTACGGCAACGTCTACGGCCCGCGCCAGGACGTCCACGGCGAGGCCGGCGTCGTCGCGATCTTCTGCGGTTGCCTGCTTGAGGGCCGGACGCCCAAGGTGTTCGGCGACGGGCGCCAGACGCGCGACTGGGTCGACGTGGCCGATGTCGTCGCGCGCCAACCTGCTGGCGGCCGACGTCGCAGCTGACCGGCCCGCTGAACATCGGGCACGGCCAGGAGACCTCGGTGCTCGACCTCGTGCGAGGCGCTGGGCGACGTCGGTGCCGCGCCACGGACTGACTCTGCCGGATCCCGAGTTTCTGCCGGCGCGCCCGGGCGAGGTCAGCCGCAGCTGCCTGGACGTGTCTCGCGCGCGCGAGGAGCTCGGCTGGCCGCCGAGGTCTCGCTGCGCGAAGGCCTCGACCGAATCCTGGCCGGCTTGCTCTAGATTCAAGGCCTGTGGAGTTGTCGACGGGCACCTTGCCGGCGCGAAGCTGATCAGGCCGCGCGTGTACGGCGATGCGCGGGGTTTCTTCCTCGAGACCTATCGGGCAGGCGCCCTCGCGGACCTCGGGCTGGTTAGTGATTTCGTCCAGGACAATCACTCGCGTTCGCGCCACGGCGATCGTGCGTGGCATGCACTTCCAGCCCGGGCAGGCGAAGCTCGTGCGATGTGCACGCGGTGCGATCTTTGACGTCAATCGTCGATATCCGCCCTGGGTCTCCGACGTTTGGCCGGTGGGAGGGATACCGACTTGACGACGGGACCCATCAGCAGCTGTTCGTCCCGGACGGGTTCGGCCATGGCTTCTGCGTGTTGAGTGATGTGGCCGACGTCGTTTACAAGGTCAGCGACTACTACGACGCCACGGCCGAGGCCGGGTTTCGGTTCGATGACCCCGCCGTGGGGATCGAATGGCCGCTGCCGATCGGGGAGATGATCGCATCTGAGCGTGATCTCTCGGCCCCGACACTTGCAGAGATCATCCTCGCTCGGCTGGCCCACGATCGCGTAGCATCAGCCGCAATGCGCGAGCGACTCACCGTAAACGAGGATCAGTTCCGCAAGATCAGCTACTTGGCCCTCGCGTCGCTGACGCTGATCGTGTTCACCGGCGCCGCCGTGCGGCTGACCGATTCCGGCCTTGGCTGCCCGACCTGGCCGCGGTGTTACGGCCAGGTGTATCCACCGGTGGCCCTGCATCCATTGATCGAGTTCGGCAACCGCGCGATCTCCGGCCTGGTCGGGGTCATCACGATCGTGGTGTTGGTGACGTCTTTCACCCGCAGGCCCTTCCGCAAGGACCTCGCGTGGCTCGCAGCGTCGCTGCCGCTCGGGGTCGTCGCGCAGGCCGTGCTGGGCGGCTTCACCGTGCGCGAGCAGCTCGCACCCGGGTTCGTGATGTCTCACTTCCTGCTGTCGATGGTGATCCTGATCTTCGCCTTCTGGCTCGCGTGGCGAGCAACCTATGCGCCGGGGGTGCGGCCGCGCAATCCCGATCGCGTGCTGGTCTGGTCGGTTCGCGGCCTGTGCGTTCTGTGCGCGATCACGCTGGTCGCCGGGACCGCGGCGACCGCCTCGGGGCCACACTCGGGCGGCCTCGTGGGGCAGCACATCAAGCGTTTGACGATCGAGGGTCGCGACACACTCGAGTGGGCGGTGCACCAGCACGCCACGATCGCGGCGGTCTTCGGGGTCCTCACGATCTTCGTCTGGCTGCTCAAGCGCCAGCGCGGCGGCGAGCTGGACCCGCTCGAGCCACTGACGGTGATGGGCATCCTGCTCGCGGCACAGGGCCTTGTCGGCGCGGTCCAATACGAGCTGAAGCTGCCCGGACAGATGGTCTGGGTGCACGTCGTGCTGGCAACGATCACCTGGCTCGTGTCGATCTGGGCCGTTGCGGTCGAGGGACGCATCGGCGACCCTGAGGTGGGGTCGGAAGCGACAATCGATACGATCGTGGCCGAATGGTCACAGAGCGTTCCAGCCAGCTGAACTCCGAAGCGGGCGAGTCAGACGCCTCGCTGAGCATCCTCGTCGTCGACGACGAGTCGGATCTGCGCGAGATGTTGACGCGCTCATTCTCGCGCGAGGGCCACCGCGTCACGGCGGTGGGCAACGGTCGCGAGGCGATCGATCGTGCCAGCGGTGAGCACTTCGACATCGTCCTGCTCGACATCGCGCTCGGTCCCGGTCCGGACGGCTACGAGGTCTGTCGCACGCTGCGCGCGCGACGCAACGTCGTGCCGATCATCATGCTCACGGCGCTCGACTCCGAGGCCGACGCGGTGCTCGGGCTCGAGGCTGGAGGTGACGACTACGTGACCAAGCCGTTCGGGCTGGCGGAGCTGCGCAGCCGCATCCGCGCGGTGCTTCGGCGCACCGGCGTTCGCGGCACGATCGGCTCGGACGTCGTCACCGTCGGGCCGATCACGCTGGACCGTTCCCGGCGCGAGGTCAGCTTCGAGTCACAGTCGGTACGGCTCACATTCAGCGAGTTCGAGTTGCTCGACGCGTTGATGACCGATCCTGGACGGCTGCTCAATCGCCAAGAGCTGCTGCGGGCGATCTGGGGTGACAGTGCCTATCGCGACCCGCGCGCGATCGATGTTCACATCCGGCACCTCCGGGAGAAGCTCGAGCCCGAGCCCGACAAGCCGAAGTACATCCTGACGGTGCGCGGCGCCGGCTACCGGCTCGGCACTCCCTGATCCGTCATGCTGCTGGCGCGGCTGCGCTGGAGCGCCTTCGGGCTTCGTGGCCGGATTGTCGGCGCGGTCGTCGTCACGGCTGCCATCAGCCTAGGCGTGGCAGCGCTGGTGCTGCTGCCGCGGCTTGAGAACTCGCTCCAGAACGCCGCGCAGACGACGCTGACGAAGGAGCTCGAGAGCCCGCAGGCCAGGGAGGAGCTCGGGCTGATCGCCGCGATCGATTACCAGCTGATCGTCGAGCCCGCGATCGAGACCAAGAGCTCGGCCACCGATGGACCCAACAAGACGGAGCGGGTACTGAGCAAGGCGCTGGCCGACATCGGGCAGCGCCTCGGCAACGCGACCGTCAAGTTGATCGGCAACGTCGACGCCCAGGGCCAGGGGACGGTGGTGGCGGTCGGGCCGGGCAGCGGCGGCGAGATCGGCCCAACCGACGACGTCAAGAAGGCGTACACGAGCGGTTCCACCGTGGTCAGCCCGGGCGCGAACCAGCAGGTGGTGAGAGCCGCCGTGGCAATGAGCCAGTACGACGAGCACGCCGACTCGGTGCTTGCGATCCGCAAGTCCAATGACGAGATCCAGGCGGCAGCGCACGCGGTGCGCAGCGCGTTTGCGATCGCCGCGCTGGTCGCGATCATGCTGACGCTTGTCCTGGCGATCCCGCTCGCCGCCCAGCTCGTGCGCCGTCTGCAACGCCTGCGCCAGGCCGCATTGCAGCTTGCGATCGGCGCCAACGTCGCCGATTTCCCCGCCGACCGGGCGCGCGATGAGGTCGGAGACCTGGCGCGTTCGTTCTCGATCATGCAGCGGCGCCTGCGCCAGCAGGAGGAGGCGCGCCGCCAATTCGTGGCCACCGCGTCGCATGAGCTGCGCACGCCGCTGGCCTCGCTCGACGGCATGCTCGAGCTGCTTGCCGACGACCTGCAGGCGGAGGACCTCGACCTTGACGACGCCGCCGCGCTGCTCGGACGCGCGCGCGTACAGTCGCGCCGACTCGGCCGGCTGGCCGCCGATCTGCTCGACCTGAGTCGAATCGATGCGGAGGTCAAGCTGCGCTCCGAGCCGATCGAACTCGGCGAGCTCGGGCGTGCGGTGCTCGCGGAGTTCGAGCTGGCCAGCACCAACCGCGGCGTCGCCGCGACGCTGAAGGACGACGGCAGTCCCGCCTGGGCGATGGCCGATCCCGGCAGTGTCGCCCGCATCCTCCGCATCCTGCTCGACAACGCGCTTCGCGTTGCCCCCCGCGGCAGCGAGGTCACCGTGACCGTGCGGTCGCACCCTGAGCCGGCGCTGGTGGTCTCAGATCAGGGGCCCGGGGTGGCCCCGGAGGAGCGAGCTGTGATCTTCGAACGCTTCAAGCGCGGGCGCGAAACCGGCGGTGAGGCAGGTTTCGGCCTCGGGCTCGCGATTGGGCGAGAGCTCGCGCAGCGTATGGGCGGCTCGTTGGTTCTGGCCGACGAGGACCAACCGGGGGCCACCTTCACGCTGAGACTCCAGCCGACCGAGGCTCCCTCGTCGGATCGAGTCGCCAGCACCGCGGGCGTGTAGCGTGCCGCAGATGCTGACGCTCGCAGAGATCTTCAGCGTCTCCAGCGGGCTCGGTTACCTGCTGCCGGCGCTGATCGGACTCGAGTCGATGGGCGTCCCCTCCCCGGGGGAGACCGCGCTCGTGCTCGCGGCTGTGCTGGCGAGCCAGGGACAGCTCAACATCGTGCTCGTGATCGTGATCGCGTCGGCGTCCGCGATCGTCGGAGACAACATCGGTTACCTGCTCGGGCGCCACCTCGGACGCGAGGTGCTCGAGAGCAGGGGCCCGTTCCACGAACACCGCAAACGCGTGATCGAGTTCGGCGACCGCTACTTCAAGGCCCACGGCACCAAGACCGTGTTCATCGGCCGCTGGATCGCGCTGATCCGCTTCGCGACCGCCTGGCTTGCGGGCATCAACCACATGCCGTTCCGCGTCTTCTTCCCGTGGAATGCGCTCGGCGGGATCACCTGGGCCGTCACCTATGGGCTGGTCGGGTACTTCGGCGGGAACGCCGTCGCCCACGTTCTCGAGAGGGTCGGAGTGATCGCCGCAGTCGTGCTCGCGGTCGCCGTCGTCGCCGGCTTCATCTACTGGAGAATCCGCGAACGCAGGCGCAGCCGCGAGCTGCTTGGGGATCCGGAGCCTGAGCGCGACGACTCGGCGGGCGGTCAAGCGGGACCGCCCGCCGAGCGCAGTGGCTAGTCCTTGGGGTCGAAACCCAGCGCGACCGAGTTGATGCAGTAGCGCAGCCCTGTCGGCTCGGGGCCGTCGGGGAACACGTGGCCGAGGTGGCCACCGCAGTTCTTGCAGAGGACCTCGGTGCGGACCATCGCGTGACTGCGGTCCTCGCGGTTGATGATGTTCTCGCCCTCAACCGGCTCGAAGAAGCTGGGCCAGCCACAGCCCGAGTCGAACTTGGTATCGGAGCTGAACAGCGGTGCGCCACAGCCGGCGCAGTGGTACATCCCGTCGTCCTTGTTGTCGACAAAGGCGCCCGTGAAGGGTCGCTCGGTCGCGGCGTGACGCAGCACCTCGTAGGCCTCAGGCGCCAGGCGCTCGCGCCACTGCTCGTCCGTCAGTTGGGTGCTTTCGGTATCCATGCCATTGACGTTAGCGACCGGCGGCAACCGGCCGCTCGGGGTCACGACTCCATTCCGACCAGGAGCCCGGATACAGGCGACCGGGACCGCAACCCGCGCGCTCTAACGCCAGGAGGTTGTGGCACGCGGTCACGCCCGAGCCGCAGTAGGAGATCACCGGCGTCCCGGGCTCGATTCCGGCTGCGGCAAAGCGTTCACGCAGCTTGGCCGGGCTCGCGATCTGCAGCCGTTCATCGAGGTGCTCGCGGGTTGGGATGCTCTGTGCACCGGGAATGTGGCCCGAGCGCGGATCGACGGCGTCGGGACCGCCGGCGAAGCGTTCGCCGTCGCGTGCGTCGATCAGCACGTCGCTCGTAAATGCAACCTCATCGATGCGCGCGAGGCGCTCAGCCGGCCACGGGACGGACGTGAAGGACGTCTCTGGGCGGGGGCGTGGATAGTTCGGATGCAGGTCGCCAGGTGGCCATGCCTGGATGCCGCCGTCCAGCAGTGCCGCGTCGTGGCCGATCGCGCGCAGCAGCCAGACCAGGCGCGCCGCGATAACCCCACCGGCGTCGTCGTAGGCGACCACGACGTCGTCGTCGCCGATCCCCAGCTGCGCGAGGCCGTCGGCGAAGCGGTCTGGGGTCGGCAGAGGATGCCGACCGCGGCTGTCGTCCTCGTGCTCACCGGAGAGCACCGCATCGAGGTCGACGAAGACCGCGCTCGGGATCTGCCCGGCCTCGTAGGCGGCGCGGCCGGAGCGGCCGTCGAGATACCAGCGGACGTCCGCGACGATGACCGCGTCGCGGTGGTCGTTGAGCCAATCGATGTTGACGAATGGTTCGATCATGCCCTCGATCCTACGCAGGGCTGGGTCGCAGATGCACGGTGGCGATGCGGCTCTCGGCTCAATCCCGAGGCGTCCGACGCGCTCGGCACCATGCCGGACTCATGTCATTGACGGCGGCAGAGCGACCAGGGACGGGCAGCGGCAGCGACCTGCGCGATTGGCAACGGCGGGCGCTGGCCGCGATGGAGGATTGGCGTGAGGGCTCGTTCCTGATCTCGGCGGCGCCGGGAGCCGGTAAGACCCGGCCGGCTCTCCAGTTCGCTGCTCAGCAGCTCCGGCTGCGCGCAATCGACGGGCTGGTGGTCGCGTGCCCGACGACGCCGCTCACGCGCCAGTGGGCGCGCGCTGCTCACGCACTTGGACTCGAGCTGGCGCCGGACGCCGAATCGCCGCGGCCACCGCGCGGGTTCCACGGGGTTGTGGTCACGTACGCGCGGATCGCCAATGCTCCTCAGATGTGGTCGGCTGCGACACGTGACCGGACGCTTGTGATCGCGGACGAGGCACACCACCTCGGCGAGGAGCTCGCCTGGGGGGAGGCCTTCAGCCGGGCGTTCGCGCCGGCGTCACGATGGCTGTTGCTCTCCGGCACGCCGTTCCGCTCGGACGCGACCCCGATCCCGGGTGTGAGCTACGACGCCGACGGCCTCGCCGAGCCCGACGTCTCGTTCGCCTACGCCGATGCCGTCCGCGACGGTGTCTGCCGCCCGGTGATGTTCGTCACCTACGACGGCACGCTGTCGTGGCGCAGCGGCGACGACGTGATCGAATCGAGCTTCGACACGGTGCTCTCGACGCGGGAGGCGAGCAGACGCTACCGCACGGCGATCTCAACCGATCTGCCCGACGGTCTGCCGCGGATCCTCGGTGAGGCCGACGTGCGCCTGCGGGCGCTGCGGGCCGGTGCTCACCCGGAAGCCGGCGGGCTGGTGGTCGCAGCCGACTCCGAGCACGCGCGCAGGATCGCGGCTCGGCTGCGCGAGGTGAGCGGGCGCTCACCCGTTGTGGTGCTGCATCAGGACCCGCGGGCGGCCGCCAAGCTCGCGGAGTTCACCGAGTCCGCCGATCCATGGATCGTCGCCGTGAACATGGTCTCTGAGGGCGTCGATATCCCGCGACTGCGCGTCGGCGTGTACGCGACGGCCGCAAAGACGCCACTGATCTTCAGGCAGATCGTCGGCCGCTTCGTACGAACGATCGCCGGCCGCGAACCCGAGCCGAGCTGGCTCTACATCCCGGCTGACACGATCCTGCGCGACCACGCGGCGAGCGTCGAGCAGGAGCTTCGCTACGTGCTGCGTCGCCGCGGCGGTGACGAGGACCTCGCCGAGCTTGATGAGCTCGAGCGGCGCGCAACGGAGAGGGGTGAGACGCTCGACTTCGAGCCGCTGAACGCCGACGTGGCTCCGCAGATGACCCTGTTCGGACCTGCCCCGGGGTGTCGCCCACGCCCCCCGTGTCACCGTCCGGTGGTGTCCTGGGGGCCGCCCCGGTCGCGGTGCCCGCAACCGAGTCGATGCCGGATTCGGACGGCGTTGCGCTGCCACTCTATGAGCGCCGCGCGCAGCTGCGGGCAAAGCGCCACAAGCTCGTCGCCGAGCTCGCTCGTGATCGTCGTGCCCGGCACAGCGAGGTCAACGCCGAGGTCAACCGAGCACTCGGGATCGAGTCGGTGCAGAAGGCCACCGTGGAGCAGCTCGAGCGCTCGATCGACTGGTTGGACCGGGCGCTGTACGGTAGGTAGTTGCGCGCACAACTATCCTGCTATGATGGTGGCATGAGCTTCGAACTGGGACTTGCCACATTTGCTGATCTGAGCTCCGGGGTCACACCGGAGCAGCGCATGCGCGACCTGCTCGAGGAGGCGCGGTTGGCCGACGAGCTCGGTCTCGACCTGTTCGCGGTAGGGGAGCACCACCGACCTGACTTCGTCGTCTCCGCGCCAGCTGTCGCACTGGCCGCGATCGCCGCGCAGACAGAACGGATCCGGCTCTCGAGCGCGGTCACCGTGCTGAGCTCCGATGATCCGGTCCGGGTCTTCCAGGAGTTCGCCGAGCTCGACCTGATCTCCGGCGGCCGCGCCGAGATCATGGCCGGTCGCGGCTCCTTCATCGAGTCATTCCCGTTGTTCGGTCATGACCTCGAGGACTATGACGAGCTCTATGCGGAGAAGCTTGAGCTGCTGCTCGCTATTCGGAGCGGCAACCCGGTGAGCTGGTCCGGCACGCCATCGGCCCGCGCTCGATGGTGCCGAGGTCTTCCCCGACCCGTTCAGGATCCACTCCCGGTCTGGGTCGCCGTCGGCGGCTCGCCTGAATCGGTGGCACGCGCCGCTGTCCTGGGACTGCCGCTGACAATGGCGATCATCGGTGGCCAGCCGGCGCGCTTCAGGCCGCTGGTAGAGCTGTATGACCGCGTGTGGGCCGAGGTGGGCCACGATCCGGCTGATCGCACGGCTCGCGATCAACACGCACGCGTTCGTTGCGCCGACCCGCTCTGAGGCGGACGCCGCCTTCGCGCATCCGTACCTGACGATGATGAACCGGATCGGGCGCGAGCGTGGCTGGCCGCCCGCCGGTCGCGACCAGTATGAGGCGCTGACGGCACCCGATGGAGCCGTTGCCCTCGGGACGCCCGAGCAGGTATCGGAGAAGATCCTGATGGAGCATGAGCTGTTCGCAAATCAGCGCTATGTGGCTCAGATCAGCGTCGGGGCGGTTGCCCATCGCGACGTGCTGAAGGCGATCGAGCTGTTCGGTACCGAGGTCGCTCCGCGCGTACGGGCAGAGCTCCATGGTGCCGAGACACCTGCGGAGTCCGAACCAGTTACCGTGGTAGCTGACTGATAACCGCTGAACCGGAGGTGGAAATGAAAATCGGGCGTCTATTGCTGCGGGCTGCTGTGGGTGGCTTCTTCATCGGCCACGGCACCCAGAAGCTGTTCGGCTGGTTCGGCGGCCAGGGTCTGAAGAAACAGGCCGAGCATTTCGACAACATGGGCCTGAAGCCGGGTATGGTCAACGCGGCCGCGGCCGGCGCTGCGGAGACGCTCGGTGGGGCAGGGCTGCTGCTCGGTTACCGCACCCCGGTGGCGTCGGCGGGATTCGTTTCCGTGATGCTCACCGCGATCGACCGCGTTCACTTCAAGAACGGCCCGTGGGCCCACAAGGGTGGCTACGAGTACAACGTCGTGCTCGCCGCCGCCGCCGTGTCGCTCGCGGAGTCCGGTCCGGGCATCCTGTCGCTCGATGCGCTGCGCGGCAAGGAGAGTTCGGGTCCGCAATGGGGCGTCTTCGCACTTGTGGCCGGTGCGGCCGGTGCCGCCGGCGCGCGGGCGCTCGCCGACTGGCGTGCAACGGCTGACGCACCGGTGCCGGCACCGCCTGCGCCTCCGGTTGCCTCGTCGGTGAACGGAGCAGACCCGGCGCTCGCGCCCGAGGACTCGCCTGCCGCCCCGATCGTCGATGAGGCTCCCGCGGTTGAGTCCTCCAGCGACGAGGCGCCCGCAGCCGAGGCCGGCGAGCCGAGCGACATCTAGCCGAGGCCCGCGTTCGATCGACCCGCGCCACGGCATCATCGTGCCGCCGCTGGAGCCCTACGTCCCGCGCGAGGATCGCTACGACTCGGTGCAGTACCGCCGCACCGGTCGCAGCGGACTGCTGCTGCCGCCGATCTCGCTCGGGCTCTGGCAGAACTTCGGCGACTCGCATCCGATCGAACAGAGCCGTGCGATCCTGCGTCGTGCGTTCGACGCGGGGGTGACGCACTTCGACCTCGCGAACAATTACGGCCGCCCGTACGGCTCAGCGGAGACCAACTTCGGGCGGCTGCTGCGCGAGGACTTCGGTGGCGCTTCGCGATGAGCTCGTGATCTCGACCAAGGCCGGCTGGGACATGTGGCCCGGTCCCTACGGTGAGTTCGGCTCGCGCAAGTACCTGCTCGCCAGCCTCGACCAGAGCCTCAAGCGAATGGGGCTCGACTACGTCGACATCTTCTACTCGCACCGCGTCGACCCGGACACTCCGCTCGAGGAGACGATGGGCGCACTCGACACGGCCGTCCGCCAGGGCAAGGCGCTGTACGTCGGGATCAGCTCCTACGGCCCCGAGCTGACCGAGCGTGCGTGTGAGATCCTGCGCGAGCTCGGCACGCCGCTGCTGATCCACCAGCCGTCCTATTCGATGCTGAACCGCTGGATCGAGAACGGACTGCTCGACACGCTCGAGCGCGAGGGCGTCGGCTGCATCGCGCTTCTCGCCGCTCGCGCAGGGAATGCTGACGGACAAGTACCTGAACGGCGTTCCCGACGGTTCGCGAGTGCGAACCGGCGATCGCTTCGACCGAGCGCTGCTCAGCGAAGACGAACCTCGCAGCAGGTGCGCGCGCTCAACGGGATCGCGGCCGGACGCGGCCAGAGCCTCGCGCAGATGGCGATCGCCTGGACGCTGCGCGACCCACGCGTGACCTCGGCGCTGATCGGCGTCTCGAGCATCGAGCAGCTCGAGGACAACCTCGGCGCGCTCGACAACCTCGAGTTCGGCGCCGACGAGCTGGCCGAGATCGACCGGTACGCCCGAAGAGGGCGATCTGAACTCTGGGCCGGCTCCGGCTCGCGAATCAAGCCAGCCCGGTAGCAGGACTGCTGCGGCCTTGCCGCGTCGCAACTCGCTGCCGCAGCTCGTGTTCCTGCAGAGGAGCATGACGCGCTTGCAGCACTGAAGGATCGGCGCCGGATGCGCCGAAGTCTGAGATTAGATGCGCCGCCTCGCTCCTCAGCTCGCGCTTGCGTGGCGTCGGCCGTCGCTGATCCCGGCCGGCGCCGCGGCACGCAGCTGCCTGCGCAGCCGGCCAGGTCACGGGCACGATCACGTCTGCCGGCCCGTACTCGTTCACGATCCAGACGCCCGGCAAGGCGGTCGGGGTTCTGAACGCGCTGACCACGGCCGCGGATCGATGTCGCCGCGGCTAGGACCTCCCATACGTCTGGGGCGGGGGCCACGGCCAGGCCGGCATCGCGAGCGTCGGCGAGAAGGGCGGCCCGGGTTCAACGGCAAGCGCCGCGGGTATCGACTGCTCCGGCGCCGTCGCCGCGGTGCTGGTCGGCGGCCGGGCTGTGGCCGGTCGGCGCAGTCGGTCCCGAACGATGCCGGCGTGATCCAGTACCTGCTGCGACGCAAGCTGATCGCCCGGGGCGCCGGTACCGGCCCGACCGAGGTCACGCTCTACGACGATCCCGGCGTCACATCTTCATGAACATCGACGGGCGCTTCTTCGGCACCTCGGACGGCGGCCGTGGAGGCGACGCCAAGGGCGGCCCCGGCTGGCTCGACGACGGCGCCTCCGACGTCAGCAACCCGGCGTTCCGCCGCTACCACTTCGTCCCCGGCGCGCTCAAAGCCAAGACCAACGCCGGCTACACGCTCGGCTTTCGAGGCGGGCCCGGGCCGTGAGTCGCTGACCGCCGGATACCCGGTCGGCAACCAAGGTGACGCGTCGTCTACAAGACCACCAACGTCGGCACGATGGTCGCCCAGGCCGTCACCCCGGTCGGCGAGCAGACCGCGCACCGTGCGGTCGACGTCACGGCAACGATCGCGGCCGTGCACGGAGCTCGAGCTTCACGATGACGCACGGCAACCGTCAGCCGCTGACGCTCCCGGTCGCTGCTGGCAGCAGCGCTCGCGACCGAGCTGCTGCGGCGGCCAGATCGCGGTCGGCGACACGGTGTCGGTCGTCTGTACGGCAAGCAGGCCCGGCGACTGATCACCGCTGACCGTCACGCGTCACCGTGACCGCGACCACGACGACCACCACGCCGACGACGACAACGACGACCGCGACAACGACGACCACACGCCGGACGTCAACGGTCACGTCTCGCGCGCGGCCCCGCCCGCCGGCCAAGCGGCTCCGGGCAGGACCGCGCCTGCAGGCTAGCTACCGGTCGTCGCCTCGAACGGCGGCGTCCCGTAGGTGTGGAAGGTCTGCGACCGTCTGGTTGTGCCAGGCCTGGCCCTTCTTGCGGTCCTCCTCGGTCCAGATCACGCACGGCTCGTCGGGCGCGTAGACGAGGCGGCCGCCGCTGGTGACCTCGATCCGGTTGCCGCCCGGGCTCGTAGCCGTATAGGAAGAAGCCCTGGGCGACGTTGTGCTTGGAGGGCGCGAACTCGATGTAGACCTCGTTCTCGATCCAGATGTCGGCGGCGCGCAGACACTCCTCGCGCGTGTCGACCCAGAACGCGAGCGTGGTGCAGGCGGCCGTGCGCGCCCTGTGCGGCGTACGCGTCCTTGGTGTAGATCAGCTCGTGCGCCGCGATCGTGACCGACATCCAGCATCCGCCGAGGGTGCCGTCGTTCGAGTTCGATCCGCTCGTACTCGCGGTAGCCGAGCGTGTCGACGCAGAAGTCGCGCTGGGCGCGAATGTCGCCCGCCAGGATGTTGAGGTGGTCGAAGCGCTTGACCGCGATCGCCTTGTTGGGCTGCTTGCCGTGGACGTTCTTGAAATCGGTCACCTTGTCGGCCGGCTTCACGTAGCGCTCGACCTCGTTGTAGATCTTGAAGCTGTGGCCATCCGGGTCCTGGAAGCTGTAGGCGCGGCCGATGCCGAAGTCACCGGTCTCCTCCCAGCCCTTGCCGAGGCCGGTCTGCCTCGATCAGCGCGACGCGCCGCTCGAGCGCCTCCGGGCTCCAGGTGCGAAGGCCGCAGTACCCCATGCCCGGAGCGGCTCGAGCCTCGGTCAGCTTCAGCGACCAGATCTGGTAGTCGTCCCAGCCTCGCAGGTAGACCGACTGGCCCTCGCGGTGCTGCGACCTCCATGCCCATCATCTCGGTGAAGAACTCAAGGCTCTCCTGCGGCTTGGGGGTGAAGATCTCGATCGGCCCGAGGTGGGCGATGTCAGGTGGTCTGAGTTCGCTCATCGCTGTGCCTCCACGACGGCGCGCAGGCCGTCCAGGTCGTATGACTTGGCGCCGGCCTGGAGCTTCTCGCGCTTGATGCGCTCCTTCTCCTCGCGCGCCAGCGGATGCCTCCAGGACCTCCGTCACACGATCCTGCGGTACCACGGCGACGCCGTCGGCGTCCAGCACCAGCACGTCACCTGGGTTGATCGTCGCGCCGCCGACCGTCACCTGCACGTTGATCTCGCCCGCCGTCTGCTTGAGTGCGCCCTTGACGCGCACCCACCGTGCCCAGATCGGCAGACCCATCTCGGCAAGCTCCTCGACGTCGCGAATCGACGCGTCGATCAGGATCGCGGCCGCACCGGCGGACCTGTGCCTGAGTGGCGAGCAGGTCTCCGACCAGCGCCACCGGACGCGGCTCGGGCATCGTCAGCACGAGCACCTCGCCGGGTGCAGGCCTCGGCCATGACCGCGTGCGACCATGAGATTGTCGTCCTGGGCGCAGACCACCGTGCGTGCGGGTCCGGCGGCCCGACTGCCGGGCACCGCCTGGTAGCAGATCGGCGTCGACGTAGCCGCCGCGACCTCCCGGCCTCGTAGACGGTGCGCACCCCCGGCGCGCCAACGAAGTCCGCCGAGTGCGCGCCGATCACTGGGAGCGACGGCTCACCGGGGTCGTCTCCGGCGAGCCTGCGGGTATTGGCAACGGTCATGGTGCGGACCTCCTCCTCGGTGAAGCCGGCGTCGAGGAACTGGTCGGCGAACAGCGCCAGACCGTCCTCGACCGGCGGGTTGAATACCTGGCCAAGGTCGGTTGAGAGCACGTTGTTCTCCACGCCGGTCGCGCGCACGCCGTCGAAGACGTGCTGCCACGGCACCTTGCCGGTGTAAGGGGTGGTGAAGCAGCGCTCGAGCAGCGCGCCACGCTGCGGCGAGCTCGGCCTGCTCCTCCAGCGAGAGGTTCTGAGACGGGAACTCCGGGTGGGTGACGACGACGTCGCGGATGCCGGCGGCCAGCGCGGCATCGACGACGGCGAAGATCTCGTCTCGGGCGAGGTGGCCGGTGGCGAGCACCAACTGGTGGTGGGCCGCGACCTCGATCACCTTCTGGACCGCCGGCAGGACCTCACCGACTCGTCGAGCACGGCAACCGGCTCGGCCTCGACGCCGGCGTCACGCAGCGAGACCTCGAACTTCATCCAGACCGGCATCGGCGCGCCGGGCGCGAAGCTGTGGACCTCCTCCATCTCGTTGATCGAGTTGACGGTCGGCATCCAGACCGTGCGTGCGCCCTCACGGGCGGCGATCTCGACGGCCAGCGGATTCATTCCGCCGACCGCCTGATTGAGCACGATCGCGCCGATCGCCCGGGCGCCCGGAACAGCCGCGTTCACGGTTCGCGCCCGCTCGGCCGTCGAGGTGTAATGCGACTTCATCTGGAAGCCGGCCAGCCCGAGTTCGACACAGCGTCGCGCCAGGCCGACGTCGTCGATGATCCGCGGCACAAAGTCCGGATCGATGTGGACGTGCATGTCGTAGCCGCCGCGGACAGCGCTCGCGCGCTCGCTCGCGTGGGGGCGGGCGTTGCCGGCGACGGTTACGGGCTCAGCGGGCATGCAGGCAAGGTACGCGGACAAGTCTGCATGCAGCGACGCGCAATGCGTGCAGCCCAGTTTGGGTCAGACACACACGAGCTGCACCGCCCCGTGATCAAACTGCCGAAGGGCAGAGTCGACCAGTCCTGCCCTCGGTGGTGCGATGGGAACAGAAGCAGATACCCGGCGCGCGACTGAGGCCGGTCAGAGACTCGAACGCGAACGGCTCGCTGAGAGCGATCCCCTGCTTGAGGAGCTGTGCGCGCACGTTGAGGAGCTCTGGCCGGGAGCCACTGCGCGATCCTCGTTGTCGACCGTCTGAGCGGGTTGATGCGGCAGCTCGCGGGAGGTCTCTGGGCCGGCGCCATGCCGAGCTCGTGGACGGCCTGCGGGTCGGTGAGGCCTTCGGCCCCTGGGGGTCGGCGGCCACGCGACGGCAACGGCTCGTGGTGCCGGATCTGCGGGACGACCCGCTGGCGAGCGGCTGGCTCGCCGCGCTCGATGAGCTCGGCGTGCGGTCGCTGGCCTTGACTCCGATCAGCCGCTCAGGCGGTGAGCTTCTCGGGTTGCTGGCGATCTACCACGCCGACCCCCACGGGGAGACCGACCACGAACGCGAGCTGCGCCGATCGCCTGGCACGGATCGCGGGCCTGGCGCTGGAGCGCGATGGCGCGAGACAGGGGGCCGAGGTCGAGGCGGATATCGACCCGCTCACCGGTACGCTCAACCGGCTGCGGTTCCTCGAGCTGGTCAACGAGCGCATCAAGCGTCGAGCGGTCCCAGGTCGCGATCGTCTGCACTGGAGATCGACCGTTTCAAGCCACTGCGGATAACGCTCGGGCAGCATGCCGGCGACCATGCTGCTGGCTGAGGTCGGCCTGCGCCTGATCGATGCCGCCGGCGAGAGCGGCCTCGTCGGTCACTTCAGACGGCGACGAGTTCTGCTCTGATGGTGCCGGTGCCGACGAGCGGCACGGCCTTGAGCCGGTCGCGGACTCGGTGGAGAGCGTTCGCGCGCCCCGATCGTGCTCGACGATGGCGAGTTCTTCCTCACAGTCCCGTTGGCATCGCCTACAGCAACGGCACCAGCGACGCCTACACGCTCGTGCGGGAGGCGGCGGCTGCCATGCATGCCGCACGCGCCGACGGATTCGGCCGCCGCGCGGTCTATGACCGCGCCAGTGCACCCGCTGCTCGACCGCATCGGCCGCGAGGTCGAGCTGCGACGCGCGCTCGAGTCGGGCGAGCTGGTCATGCACTACCAGCCGCTGCTGCGCATGGCCGACGGCGTCTGGGACCGCGTCGAGACGCTGGTGCGCTGGCAGCACCCGACTCGTGGCCTGCTCGGGCCCGCCGAGTTCATCCCGATGGCCGAGCAGTCGGGATTGATGGTCGCGCTCGGCGAGCGGGTGCTCGACATGGTGCTCAGCCCAGGCCCGCGAGTGGTCGCACCTGTTTCCCGGAGTCCAGCTGTCGCTGAACATCTCGGGGATGCCAACTCAGCGCCCCCGATTTCGGCGACCGACTGCTCGCCAAGCTCGGTGCGGCCGGGTTGCCGCCGGACACGCTGCTGTTGGAGGTGACGGAGTCGGCGATTATGCGGACATGGCGGGCGCGCAGGCGATCCTGCGGCAACTGCTCGACGCCGGCATCCGCACCGCCATCGACGACTTCGGGACCGGCTACTCATCGCTCTCGCGCCTCGGGGAGCTGCCGATCACGGGCGTCAAGATCGATCGCTCTTCGTCGCGGACCTCGGTCACGACCACAGGGCCGGGGCGATCTTCGGCGCGATCGCCGACATCGTCCGCGCCCACGGACTGCTGATCATCGCCGAGGGCGTCGAGGACCAGTCAGCGCTTGAGGAGATCGACGAGCTCGGCTGCCACTTCGCCCAGGGCTTCCATCTCTGCCGCCCGGCGCCCCCGGAGGTCATCGCGGAGATCCTGCTCTCGCCGGTGCCGGAGTTTCTGCTGCGCGCATCGTGATCTCGGCCGCCGTACGATAGTGCCGCCGATGTCCATGGACTGCACCTACCGCCTGCGGATCCCACATCAGGCGGGACAGCTGGCGCGCGTCGCGACGCTGATCAGCGAGGAGGGGGGTCTGATCGGCGACGTGCAGACGATCACGGTCGCGCGGCGCGAGGCGATGCGTGAGATCACCGTTGAGCTTCGAGACAAGGACCACGCCGACGAGCTGGCGGTCGCGCTCGGGAAGCTGTCGGGGGTCAGCGTCGTCTGGTACCACGACCGCGCCTTCATCGCCCACATGGGCGGCAAGATCGAGATGCGAGCGCGCCAGCCGGTCACCACCAACCAGGAGGTGCGTGACGTCTACACGCCAGGTGTGGCGCGTGTTTCGAGCGCGATCAGCGAGTACCCGCAGCTGGCTTCGCGCTTCACGATGATCGGCCGCAGCGTCGCGATCTGCACGAACGGCAGCCGCGTGCTCGGCCTCGGGAACATCGGCCCCGTCGCCGCGATGCCGGTGATGGAGGGCAAGGCGATGTTCTACTCGCAGCTCGTCGATGTCACGGCCGTGCCGATCCTGATCGACACCAACGATGTCGACGAGTTCGTGGAGACGGTCGTGCGGATCGCCCCCGGCTTCGGCGGGATCCACCTGGAGGACATCTCGACGCCGGCCTGCTTCGAGATCGAAAGGCGCCTGATCGAGACACTGCCTCAGCCCGTCATGCACGATGACGTCCACGGGACGGCGGTGGTCACGCTTGCCGCGCTGATCGCGGCCTGCCGTCAGGCGGACATCCGTCTCGACGAGGCCGTCGTCGGCCAGATCGGACTGGGTGCAGCCGGTTTCGGGATCGCCACCCTGATCCATGACGCCGGCGTCAAGCGGGTGCTCGCGACCGATCCCAGCCCCCTGGCGAAGGAGACCGCGCGGGCTCGCGGGATTGAGATCGCGGACCTCGACACGCTGATGCGAGAGGCCGACGTGGTGGTCGCGACAAGCGGCGTTCCGGGGCTGATCAGGCCCGAGATGATTCGCGCCGGACAGGTCGTCTTCGCGCTCACCAACCCAGCCGCCGAGATCGACCCGGAGGTTGCACTGGAGGCGGGGGCGGCGTTCGCGGCGGACGGCACCAGCATCAACAACGTTCTCGGCTACCCCGGCATCTTCAAGGGTGCACTGCTGGCCGGTGCCAGCGAGATCAACCTCGAGATGAAACGGGCGGCAGCCTGGGCGCTTGCGGGGCTGACCGTCTCCTCCGAGCTGATCCCCGAGGTGCTCGACCGCCGCGTCCACGAGGTGGTGACGGAGGCGGTGCGCCAGGCCGCGATTGAGAGTGGCGTCGCCGATCCCGAGCGGATCAGCGCCGACCTCGAGGTCTAAGAAAACCTCGCGTTCCGGCCGCGACGGCCCGATCCTTCAGGCGCGAGCCGGAGTAGCCGGAGTGGCCGACTCGTTAGGGTTGGTCGGGTGCGGGCAGTCAGGTTCGATCGCTACGGAGGCCCCGATGTCCTCCACGTCGCGGACGTGGAGGTGCCCGATCCTGCGGCCGGAGAGCTGCATCGTTGAGGTGCGGGCCGCCGGGCTCAACCCGGGCGAGGCCGCAATCCGCGAGGGCCTGCTGCACGAGCGCTTCCCGGCGACCTTCCCGTCTGGGGAGGGCACGGATCTGGCCGGCGTGGTCAGCGCCATCGGCGAGGGCGTGACCGAATTCGGGCCGGGGGATGAGGTGCTCGGCTGGTCTTGGCGGCGCTCGAGCCACGCCGAGTACGTCGCGGTTCCGGTCGGCCAACTGGTACCAAAGCCGGCAGCGCTGAGCTGGGAGGTCGCGGGTTCGCTCAACGTCGCGGGCGCCACAGCCTGGGCGGCAGTGCAGGCCGCCGATCCACAGGTGGGCGAGACGGTCGGGGTGTCAGCAGCCGCGGGCGGCGTCGGCTCGATTGTGGTTCAGCTGGCGCGCCTGCGCGGCGCGAACGTGGTCGGAATCGCGTCGCGTGCGAATCACGCTTGGCTGCGTGCGCACGACGTGACCCCGGTCGAATACGGCCCGGAGCTCGAGGCGCGGATTCACGACGCGGCGCCGGGCGGCCTGGACGCCTTGATCGACACCTTCGGCCCGCAGTATCTGGACCTGGCGCTGACACTCGGCGTCGAGCCGGACCGGATCGTCACGATCATCTCCTTCCAGCGCGCCTCTGAGGTTGGCGCGAGGGTCGCCGGAAGCGTTGAGGGCTCGACCACCGAGGTCATGGCCGCGCTCGCCCAACTCGCCGCTGACGGCAGGCTCGATGTCCCCATCGCGGCTACCTATCCGCTCGAACGTGTGCAGGATGCGTTCGCCGAGGTCGAGCGGCGGCACACCCGCGGCAAGATCGTCCTCGTTCCCTAGATCAGCGATTCGAGCGGTGTGCCGGCGTCCGTGAGCGCGGTCACGTCGACCTGCCTGCGCGAGCGGATCAACGCCTGCACGTGCTCATTGACGTCCCAGACGTTGACGTTCATCCCGGCCGTCACGGCACCGTCACGGAGCCAGAAGGCAATGAACTCGCCGCCGTCACGATCGCCCCGGAACACGACGGTGTCCTCCGGCTCTGAGAGCCCCGAGTACTCCATGCCGACGTCGTACTGGTCTGAGAAGAAGTACGGGAGCTCGTCGTAGGCCTCGCTCGAGCCGAGCATCGATCGTGCCGCAGCAGGTCCCTGGTTGAGCGCGTTGGCCCAGTGCTCGACGCGAACCCGCCGCTCGTAGAACGGATGCCAGTGGTTCGCAACGTCGCCGGCGGCGAACACGTTCGGGGCAAAGCTCTCCAGGCTCGGGTCGACGAGGATGCCGTTGTCGGTGTCGAGCCCGGCCCGCTGGCCGATCTCGACGTTGGGCATCGCTCCGGCGCCGACAGCTACGAAATCGCACTCGATGATCCGGCCGGACTCAGTCCGGACGCGGCTGACGGTGCCGTCGCCCTCGAACGCGGCCGCCCCGTCACCCAGCACGAGCTCGACCCCGTGACCGGCGTGAACGTCCGCGTAGAACCGGCCGATCTGCTCGCCGAAGACCTGCACATTCGGAAGCGCCTGGGCGGCGATCATGGTCACTTCAAGGCCACGCTGGCGCGCGCTCGCTGCGATCTCGGACCCGATCCAGCCGCCGCCGACCACGGCCAGATGGCCGCCCTGGTCGATGCGGGCGCGGATCGCGTCGCTGTCATGGATCGTCCGCAGGTAATGAATGCCGTCGAGCTCGGCACCCGGCAGGGCGAGCCTGCGCGGACTGGCTCCGGTCGACAGCAGCAGCGCGTCGAAGCTCAGCGAGTCCCGCTCATTGAGCTCGATCCGCCGGGAGCCGAGGTCAAGCGACGTCACGGTCGTGCCGAGCCGCAACTCGATCTGCTGCTCGCCATAGAACGTGTCGTCATGCACTCGCATTGCGGCGCGATCGGACTCGCCACGCAGGTAGTCCTTGCTCAGAGGCGGCCGCTCGTAGGGCAGCTCATCCTCGGCGCCGATCAGGATCACGTCTCCGTCAAAACCACGCTCGCGCAACTCCGCTGCAGCCTTGGCGCCCGCGAGGCTGGCGCCGACGATCACGAATGTCCGTTTGCTCATGCAGTACTTCTACCGCTAAACCGCGACTCGCATTCGCCTTCTGCGGATCGCTGCGAAGAGCGGAGTCGATTCGATCGCCGGCCCCTCGCCCGCCTGCCATTCGGCAAACCGCGGCCGCGCCAGATGCAGCCCGCCCGTCGCGACGATCGCGCAGACGACGACCACGCCGAGCAGCAGCAGCCCAGTGGTGGCCCAGATCGCATTGCCGATCCCGTCCTCCAGGCTCGCCCCGGTCGTCTGAGCGAGGTGAATCAGCAGCGGCGCGGTCATGAATGCGGCGACGCCGCGAAGCAATTCGACCAGCGCGAAGACGCGCTGCAGCTGCAGCGACGGCATCGCGAACCCCGCCACGAACAGGCCGGGTGCGACCGATGCCCCGACGCCGAGGCCGAGACCCGCCGCGCCCAGCGCGATCAGCGTGTTGTCACCATCGGTGGCGCCGGTCAGCAGCAGGCCGGTGCCCGCCAGGAGAACCAGCCCCGCAAACGCAAGCACCGGCGCATAGCGAGTGAAGAAAAGGCGGCCGAACAGGAACGCCGTGACGACCGCACCGCCGAACTCAGGCCAGAACAGCGCGGTCGAGAGATGGTGGGTGCTCACGATCACCTGCAGAAGACCGACGAGGGCGATCGATCCGGCGCCCGCGAACATCGCAAGCGCGATCGCGGCGATTGGAACCGTGTTGCCGAGCTGGCGGATCGGCATCAGCGGATCCTTGACATAGATCTGGTGAACGATCAGTCCGATCAGGCACGCGACCCCCAGCAGCAGCGGACCGAGCACGATGCCGGACAGGAACGCATGGTCTGTGAGGCTCGAGGCGCCGAAGAAGGCGGCGGTGCAGCCGACCGAAGCGAACCCGAGGGACTCGAGGTCGTACTTGAGCTCCGGGTCGCTCGGCGGCTGGTCGGCGAACGTCAGCACGCCGATCACAAGCGCGGCCGCGCCTACGGCTGCTGCGATCCAGAACAGCAGGCGCCAGTCGCCGAGGCCGACGAACGCGCCGCCGATCACCGGCCCGACGGCGACCGCTCCGAAGATGCCCATGTTCATCACCGTCGCCGTCGACTGCATCCGCCTGACGGGGAAGCCGAGCACGAGCGCGGGGGCGGCGGTGATCAGCATCAGAGACGTGGTCAGGCCCTGAAGGATTCGACCGACGAAGAATTCAGCGGGAGTGCTCGCCGACGCGGTCAGAACAGTCGCGACCGTGAACAGCGCCGCATAGCCGAGCAGCAGCCTTCGGCCAGGCAGACGGGAGGTCAGCTGCACGGCGAGAATCGTCCCGAAGCAGTAGGCGGCGTCGGCCATTCCGGCGCTCATCTCCATGCCGCCGTTACCGAGCCCGACGCTCTGCGAGATCAGGCCCTGAAGCGGCGAGATGGCAGCGCTCAGAACCAGAAACGGGGTGAGGGCACAGATGACCATTGCAACCGCTGCCCAGTAGTTGCCGGCCAGCGGTCCGCGCCACTCGATCGGGCGCATGCTGAAGAGTCGGTTGAGTTCTATGTGCATCTCCTGTCTTGGTCGATGCACCCTCTCTGCCACGTGCTCCCAGCACGCCTTGCCCGATCCGCCCTGCCTCGCCTTGGGCGACGGTGCCGGAACCCCACCTCGAACATGATGACAGGTGGCGAGGTTCGGCTCGCCGGTTTGGCGACGCAAGTTGGAAGTCAGATCTGTACAAAATCGCAACGCCAGCGAATCGTCTGCTATAACCTACAACCAAATGGTTGTAGATCTGCTCACCCCGGACGGGCTCTCCTCCGGTGAGGCCGACCAGGTGTTCAAGGCGCTCTCCGACTCGACGCGGCGCGACATCCTTGCGCACGCGATCGTGGTGGAGCAGTCGGTCTCAGCGATCGCGCGGCGTTACGAGATCAGCCTGACCGCGGTGCAGAAGCACGTCGAAGTTCTGGAGCGCGCGAAGCTCGTGGCCAAGCAGCGCAGTGGCAGAGAGCAACTTGTGACCGCCAACCCGGAGACCCTGAGGCGCGCCTCCACGCTGCTGGCCGCTTATGAACAGCTGTGGATCCAGCGCGCCGCCAGGATCGCCGAGATCCTCACCGAGGAAGGAGACCCGCAATGACCGTCATCGATACGACAACCGATGCGAAGGAACTGACCCTTGTGGTCGTGGCCGAGTTCGAGGCCGCACCCGAGCATGTCTGGGATGTCTGGGCCGATCCGCGCAAGCTCGAGCGCTGGTGGGGGCCGCCCACCTACCCCGCCACCTTCGCACGTCACGAGTTCCGCGTCGGCGGGCAGTGCCGCTACTTCATGACCGGGCCGGCCGGCGAGAAGCCGCACGGCTGGTGGAGGATCGACGTGCTTGAGGAGCCGCGGCGGATCGAGTTCGTCAACGGGCTCGCGGGAGATGACGGCGAACCGGTTCCGGGAGTCGAGCCGATGGGCGGGCTGGTCACGTTCGAGCCGATCGACGGCGGCACGCGGATGACCGTCACGACCGCGTTCCGCGACGCCGAGCAGATGGAGAAGATGCTCGCATGGGCATGCAGGAGGGCATGTGTGGCGCGATGGGCCAGATCGACGGCCTGCTTGAGCCCGTGGCCGCCTGAGGGCCGGTCTCGCCTGGGCTGGGCACGTGGCGTCGGCTGGGGACGGTGCCTCGCCTGGGCACGTGGCCTGGGCTTCGTTACGTGCCCAGGTGAGGTGGCCAGTGCCTAGCTGCGGGTGACGGTCAGCCGGGCGTGCATGCCGAGCGCCAGGTGGCCGGGCATCGAGCAGAACAGCTCGTAGTGACCGGCCTTAAGGTGCCAGGTCGCCTGGCTGATCTGCCCAGGCCTGGTGACCCTCACGCGAGCCACGACGCCGCCGACCATCTGGCCGGCGGCGTTGAGCCGCCGGATCTCTGTGTCATGCGTGTCCTGGCCACGGTTCCAGAGTTCGACCAGCACCGTTCCGGCCGGCACCGTGCCGCGTGACGGCCACAGCGACCACTCCTGCGCGTCGATCAGCAGATGCACCGGTGCGCGATGTTTGGCGGTTGCCGTGGCGCAGCTCGCCGCGGCAGCGAGCGCGAGCCCTGAGCACAGGCAGATCCTCAGCAGGCGTCTCAAGCGAGCAGGCTGTAGCGCTTGAAGTGGTGGGCATGGGGGATCACGGCCCCGGCGTCGTGGTCGAACCACTGCTCGAGCAGCGACGCGTAGACGCCGCGGAAGTCGACGTTCACGAGCTGGTTGCCGTTGTCGTCAAGCCGGCTGAGCGGCGGGAACTCACCGATCATGCCGCCGTTGACACGGCTGCCGATCAGCAGCGACGTGCCGGCGGCGCCGTGGTCGGTTCCATCGGATCCGTTCTCCTGTGCGCGGCGGCCGAACTCCGACCAGACGTGGACCAGCACGCGGTTGTCGACGCCGCGCGCCTCGAGGTCGGCCTGGAACGCGGCCAGCGAGTCGGACACCAGCTTCACGCCGGTGTTGAACGTCGTGCTCTGGCTCGAGTGGGTGTCGAACTGGGCGTCGGTGGTCAGCGCCACGCACCTCAGCGGCACGCCGGCGGCAGATCATCGACGCGAGCCCGGCGAGTCTGGCGGGCAGGTCGCCGTCGGATGCGGCCGGGTAGGCGGCCTTGCTGCCGTAGATCGCACCCGGGTTGGTACGTCGTGCCGGACGCGCCGTCGGACGGCTTCGACCATGGCTTCAGCGTGCGCCGCACGATCCCGACCTCAGACGCCGCGCTCGCGACCTGCTTGATCGCGGGATCGTGGGAGTGGCGCTGCTTGTCGCCGAGCGAGGAGGCGGCCTCGAGCGTCCATTCGGACGCGTTGCCCCAGACGCCGTTGACCCAGACGCCGAAGTTGTCGGGCTGGTCGATCGCCGCGACCGGGTTCCTGGCGGTCGCTAGCGTCGGATTGATCTGGCCGTCGAGCGAGAGCCCTTGGAACGGATTGGTTCCGTCGCCGACGACGTCGAGGTAGCGGCCCATCCAGCCGGTGTTCAGCGACGCGTCGGTGGCACCGACCTCCCAGTAGTGGCGGGAGGTGAAGTGCGACATGTCCTCGCTTGCGTAACCGATCGCCGGGAACACCAGCATCTTGCCGGCGTTGTGCAGGTCGGCGAACGAGGTTGCCGACGGGTGCCAGACCAGGCTCGGGTCCTCCCGGCAGCTGGACGCCTGTGCCGGGCGGCGACCGCGAGCGTCGGGTCGCAGCTTCTGGTAGAGCGGGTCGCCGGCCGGCGCGAGCAGCGAGAGCGCATCGACGCCGCCCTGCAGGAACAGCGAGACGAGGATCGGGCTCCGTGCCGGACTGCATCGTGGCGGCCCGTGCGATGCCGTCGCCCAGCATGCCGTCGGTCAGGCCGGCGCGTCCGGCTCCGTAGACGATCGCCAGCCCGCCGACCGCGCCGGCCAGGAATCGGCGGCGGTCGACGCCGGCGCCGGCGGGGATCGGCATCCGCTGAGTCCCATTCGCGCGCGACCGGACGCTCGCCGCTGGCGAGCACCCGCCGGATCGCCTGCGAGCGGGCGAAGCCGTCGCAGTAGACTGGTCTGGCTCGGGTCATGCGGTCATCCAGTCGGGTGTCATCGGGACCATGTTTCGGAGCGCGTTCTGGCGGAGGTTGCGGATACTCGACCTGCTCCCACGTCTGGCTCTGGCCGTGGGCGATGCGCCGACCGAGCTCGAGCAGGTGGTTGCGGGCGACGTCGGAGAGCGGCCGGCCACCCCAGAACGCGATCGCATGGTCGTAGGCCTCGGCGCTGGTCTCCTCGATGCCGAAGGGGTAGTGTCTTGCCGTCGAGACGTGCGCTTGTCGAGTGCGGTGTTGACCGCCTGCAGACGACCGGCCCAGCGCGATGTGTCGAGCCACTGGCCGTAGTCCCAGCCGGAGACGTTCGGCGGCTGGAACAGAACCTGACCGGTGAGCGATGCGATCCAGGCCCAGCCGGTCGTCGTGATCGTCTGGCTGACTCGCCCGCAGCAGCCCGGCGGTCCACACCACCGGCGGGATCACCAGCCGCGGGTCCCTCGTAGAAGAGCGGGTGGCGCAGGATCGCCTCGATTATCGGCCGGACCTCGTAGCCGCCCTTGACGTAGGCGCGTCTCGAGCTCGCGTCCGGTCTTCTTCGGCAGCTCGGCGCCGACGAAGTAACCCCAGAGCTTCTCGACGAAGAACGAGGGGTGAGTCGGGTGCGTGACCGCCAGGTGCACGCTGTCGCGCCAGTTGAAGCGGCCGACGGTGGCCGAAGATCTTCTTGACGCCGTCGTCATGCAGCTTGGGGTCGAAGCGGAAGTTGACCGGCCCGCGCGTCTCGCTCCAGTCGTTGGTCCAGCCGGTCAGCGCGCGCGCGTTCTGGTCGACGTCGTCCTGGTTGTAGCCTCGACCCTGGCCGAGCGTGAACAGCTCCAGCATCTCGCGGGCGTAGTTCTCGTTCGGGTAGCCCTTCTGGTTGGCGTTGCCGTTCAGCCACATCAGCATCGCCGGGTCGATCGTGACGTCGGGCAGCAGCGTGTGGAAGTTGCCGAGCGCGTTGCGGCGCATCATCCAGTTCTGGTTGATCATCAGCTTGCGCGCTCGAGGCCGACTCCGAGGTCGCGAACCAGCTGTGCCAGATCAGCGTCATGCGCTCGACCAGCTGATGGTCGGAGCGCACCATCCGATCGAGCCACCAGACGTGGTCGTCGCCCCAGACGTTGATCGGATCGATCGGATGGCCGTGGTCGTCGGTGGGGCGCTTGCCGATCAGTTGCGGCCGGCCCGGCGGTCGCGTCAGCGAAGCGACCGCAGCCTCCATCCCGAGTCCTGGCGAGGTTCTCGGCGTCACCCGGGCGCGGTCCAAAGCCGGCGCGCCAGAGCAGGCGTGTTGGCGGCGTCCTCGTTGAACGGGCCGCGATACACGCGCGGTTGGTGATGGTCCCAGCGAAGTCATGACGATCCGGGCGAATCCAGCAGCTCAGCACATCGTGCTGAGCGGGGCGGACGAACTGGCCACATCTACTAGAGACATCGGCCGAGACGGCCGCTCTCCCCGGGCGGAAGCGTGCAACGCGGCCGGTTCGGTGTGGAGTGTGTTGCGGTTCGGTGTGAAAGCTGGTTTCGGTCACTCCCTGCCCCTACATTGGAGGCATGGCGACAGTCGATGTGGGTGGCCTCAGGATGTATTACGAGCTCGGCGGAAGCGGGGAGCCGTTGGTGCTGATCTCCGGTCTGGGGATAGATGTGTCCGAGTGTGGCCAGCTGATCGACGCGCTCACCAGCCGCCACCGTGTGCTCGCGTTCGACAACCGCGGGGCGGGGCGCACCGACAAGCCCGACGAGCCGTATTCGATCGAGCAGATGGCCGACGACACGGCTGGGTTGATGCGAGCGCTCGGGATCGATCGCGCCCACGTGGTCGGGACCTCGCTCGGAGGTCGGATCGCGATCGACCTGGCGCTGAGACATCCTGAGCTGGTGAGCGACCTGGTGCTGGCCTCCACCTGCGCGCGTGTCGAGCGACGTTGGCCGACGCGGATGCTCGGCCTCGTATCAAAGGTCTTCAGGGGTCGCTACCCCCAACCGCGGTACGCGTTCAATCACCAGCGCCGGGCCAGCGACGGATATGACCGGACGGCGCGACTGGGTGAGCTGCGAGTGCCGACGCTGGTGATCCACGGGCGTCACGATCACATCGTGCCCCACCGGCTCGCAGAGGAGCTGGTCGCCGGGATCGATGGGGCCCAGCTCGTGACCGTCGCCAGCGGCCATCTGTTCCCGCTGACGCGCAGCGCCGACTTCGCCTCGAGGATCGCGGCGTTCACGGCTCGGCGGGACGCACTGACTCCCGCGGCCTGAGCGGCTCGATCCCAACCAGACTCAGGATCCCGCTCCCGAATGCGAGCAGGGCGCCGAGCACCATGGCGAGTTGATAGGCATCGACCGAGGCGTGTTCCAGCACCCGCCTGGCGTGCCGTCGCTGTGACGGCGTGAAGCCCGCGGGCGGGTGTGTCTGCAGCGTGGCTCCGGCTGCCCGCATCACCGTGCGGTCGTATGCACCCGAACCGCCGGCCTGCTGCACAGCGCCGGTCGCTGCCGGACGGTCAAGCTTCGCGTGAACCTGTGAGGCGAACTGAGCGGCGATGACCGCCCCTACCGCTGCGATTGCGACCAACGCGGCCACCCTGGCCACCGCATTGTTGACGCCGGAGGCGATTCCGGTGTGAGCGGCCGGGGCCGCCGACAACACGGTCGCGGTCAGCGGCGCGACCGTGACCGCCAGTCCGAGCCCCAGCAGCGTCACGCCCGGGAACACGTCGAGCATGTAGCTGGGGCTCGCTCCCGCGTTTGACAGCAGCAGCAGGCCGACGCTCGCGATGATCGGTCCGATCCCATGAACATGCGTGGCCCGAAGCCGATCGGCCAATGCGCCGAACCGGCGCGCCAGCAGGAACATCAGAATCGAGATCGGCAGCAACGCGAAAGCCTGCCGCGAGCGGGGTGTAGCCGCCGACCTGCTGCAGGAACACGACCAGGAAAAGGTCGTCACCCCAGCGATCCGTAGAGCTGAAGGTCGCGAGGTTGCCGACGCTGAAGTTCGCGTGGCGGAAGATCGAGAAGGGGAGCATCGGCGCGGTCGCGTCTGCGCTCCCAGGCGATGAAGGCGACCAGCAGCAGGCAACCCGCCGGCGAGCGCAGCGAACACTCGAGGGTCGTCCCAGCCATAGGTCGGCTGCTCGATCAGCGCGTAGATCGGGCCGGCCAGTCCGAGCGCACAGAGCGTCGCTCCGACCCAGTCGACGTGGCCACCGTCGGTCGGCGGTCGGTCCGGGATCCGGCGCGCGAGCCAGAGGGTGACCATCACCAACGGCGGGTTGACCACGAATACCCAGCGCCAGGAGCCCGCCTGGACCAGGAGTCCTCCGAGCAATGGGCCGGCCACGGTCGCAACTCCGGTCCACGCCGTCCATGAACCGATCGCGGCGGCGCGCTGCCGCTCGGAGAAGGTGTCGATGATCAGCGCCAGGTTGCTCGGGACCAGCAGTGCCGCGGTCACTCCCTGGACGGCTCGCGCGGCGATGAGCGCCGCGGCGTCCGGGGCGATCGCGCACACGAGCGACGCGATTCCGAAGCCGCCGACGCCCAGAGTGAAGATGCGCTTGCGGCCGAAGACGTCGCCGAGTGACCCGCCGACGAGCAGCAGCGATCCGAGCGTCAGCAGATACGCGTCGACAACCCATTCCTGTGTCGCCAGGCCACCGTGCACGCTCGCCCGGATCGCGGGAAGCGCCACGTTGACGATCGTGCCGTCGATGAACGCGGCTGAGGAACCGAGGATGCAGGCGAGCAAGGGTCAGCCGCTGGCTACGCGTGAACGCCGGCGCTGCCGCCCCTGAGGTCATGGTCTCCTCTGACACGCCACGCTCCAACAGAAATTACTCTGTCGACGGTTCCCCGCCGGTTAGTTGCCCGGTGCGGCCGGACGGGCCTTGCGTCCGTTCTGGTGAGTAGGCCACCCGCGCAGCCAGGGCCCCGCGACGGTCCGCAGGCCTAGAAGAGGCCGATACGGTTGATCGGCCAGTAGGTCGCGAAGGCCTTGCCGATGATCCACTTCTGGGGCACCGGACCCCAGTAACGACTGTCGTCGGAATCGCCGCGGTTGTCGCCCATCATGTAGTAGTCGCCCTTGGGGACGACGATCGTCTTGGGGAAAGTGCAGTTGCCCGGCCCGTCCGTGCAGGCCTGCAGGTATGAGCCCTGCTCCCTCACGCCGTTGCGCCAGACGTGGCCATCGACGATCCGCAGGTGGTCTCCCGGCAGCCCGACGACGCGCTTGACGAAGGTCTCGCTTGACTCGGCCGCACCGTGTTGGTCGCAAGCCTGCGCGTGATTGCCGCCCTGGTTCGGATCGCCGCAGACGGCCGCGTCGGCATCGGCCGGCGGGTGGAACACCACCACCGAGCCGAGCGACGGCGAGGTGTCGAGACGGTTGACGAGGATGCGCTGGCCGATCGCCAGCGTCGGTTCCATCGATGCGCTCGGGATCTTGTACGGCTTCACCAGGAACGCCTGGACGAGCAGCGCCAGCCCGATCGCAATCGCGACAGTCAGCACCAGCTCGATGGCGCTGGCGCGGGCCCCTTTGCGCACGTTTAGCGGCGCGGGTGCCTCGACTGCTCCGGGTGAGGGTTCGCCAGTCATCCGCGCAAGCATAGAAGCGCAAAGATTTGCGGCAGGTAAGCGGCGAGGGGTCTCCCGCCTGCCGACGCGGCCGGAGGTGGCCTGCGACCCTTGTGCCGTGAACGGCCTGCAGATACTGCTCGTCGTGATCGGCGCGGTCGCCGTCACGGCTTTCGCGAACCGGCTTGAATTGGAGCCGCCGCTGGTCATCACCGCCGTCGGGCTCGCCGTCTCCTACATCCCGGGCGTGCCGCGGCTGCAGATCGAGCCGGAACTGATGCTGGGCGTGGTGGTGCCGCCACTGCTGTACGTGACCGCGTTGGACGCATCGGTCGTCGCGTTCATGCGCAAGCTGTGGCCGATCCTCGGACTCGGCGTCGGGCTGGTGGTGGTCACGGCGCTGGTTGTCCGGTTTGTTGGGAACGCGGCGATGGGCGGGTTGACGATGACGACGGCGCTGGTCCTGGGAGCCGTGATCGCGCCGTCGGACGCTGTCAGCGCCGTGGCGATCGGGCGGGCGCAGGGGCTGCGCAAGCGCGTGCTCACGCTGCTCACCGGTGAGAGCCTCGTCAACGACGCGGCAGCGTTGACGATCTTCGCGGTGGCGATCGCGGCGGCGACAGGCAGCCACACCCTGGTCCACAGCCCGGTGCTGTTGTTCCTCTATGACTCGGCCGCCGGGATCCTGGTCGGTCTCGGGTTGGGCGCCCTCACACTCCTTGTGCGCCGGCGACTGCGAAATCCGGGGCTCGAGACGGTGCTCGGATTGGTGACACCGTTCGTCGCCTACGCGGCAGCTGAGGAACTCGATGCCTCGGGCGTGCTGGCGACTGTCGCCGCCGGTCTGCTCGTCGGGCGGCTCTCGGTTCGGGCCGACTACCGGACCCGCCTGCAGGAGGCGCAGGTCTGGGATGCGCTCAACGTGCTGCTGGAGGCCTTCGTGTTCGCATACGTCGGGCTCCAGCTCCGCGCGGTGCTCGACGATGTTCAGGCCGCTGGAGAGTCGGTCTCGCGGGTCGTGGGGGCAGGCTTTCTGATCCTGGCGGTGGTGATCGTCGTGCGGGCGATCTGGGTGGCGTTGTCCTCTGGCCGGGAGCGGCTGCGGAGGGCGTTGAGGAGACGGCTTCACGTTGGCAGCAGGCGGCACGACGATGGCCCGGTGGCTGACCCAGAGCAGCTGACGGGCGCGGAGGCTGTGGTCGTGGCATGGACGGGCATGCGCGGCGTGGTGACGATCGCGGCCGCCGCCGGTGTTCCGGTGACGCTCGCCAATGGCAATCCGTTCCCGGGCAGGCCTGAGATCGAGGCGGTCGCGTTCATCGTCACGGTCGGTTCGTTGCTGCTGGAGGGCACCACACTGCCGCGACTGATCAGACGTCTGGGCGTGGCCGACCACAACGAGTCGGAGCTGGAACGGACCGAGCAGGAGAAGACGATGGCGGTCGCCCACAAGGCCGCGATCGGCGTCTACAGGGAGTTTCTCTCGGATCCGCCCGATGGCCTTGACCCGTTACTGGTGCAGGCGGTGGCTGACCGCGTCGAACGCGCCCGCGAGTCCGAGGGCGACGTGTTGCGCAACGCGACCGGCCGGGACCGCCTGGCCGTCGTCTCGACCCAGCTGCGAGGCAGGGTGCTCGAGTCTCAGCGCGAGGCCGTCCTCGAGGGAATGAGATCAGGCGAACTGTCAGACGATTCTGCGCGCGAATTCCTGACGCAGCTCGATCACCAGCAGGCCGCGCTCGACTTCAACACCGCGATGCGGCTGTGAGCCTCAGCCGATCGGCCGACGCCACCGGCCTCACGCTGCCAACCTTGCGCTGATCTCGTCGGCGGCGCGCCGGACGTGAACGGCCAGCCTGGAGATCCCGGTTCTCCGGAGACGACTGGTCGGACCGACGATTGACACGGCAGCGATCGCCCGGGGCTGCTGGGCGTCACCGAGCAGCACCGGCGCGGCAACCGAGGCGATCCCCTCCTCGAGTTCATCCTCGGTGAAGGCGTATCCGCGTTCGCGGACCTCGCTCAGGGTGGCAAGCAGCTGCTGAGGGTCCATCAGCGTGTAGCGGGTCCAGCGCCGGAGGCCGGCCGCGAGGATCGCCTGAGTCACGGCGGGATTGAATGCGGCGATCGCACGGCCAGTGCTCGACGAGTGCGCGGGCAGGCGGCGCCAGGTCTCGTCGTGGAAACGTGTGTCGAGCGTCTGCGCCTCGTAGCGGTCGAGGTACAGAACCTCGGCGCCGACCGGCACACCCAGTTGGACCAGGTCGCGCACGCGATCGCGCAGGCGCTCGAGCACCGGCACGCTGACCTCGAACAGATTGACGTGGCTGAGCGCGAGATGGCCGTACTCGAACATCTTCAGGCCCAGCCGGTAGCGACCGACGCCCGTCCGCTGCAGGACGCCGCGATCGGCCAGGGCACTCAGCAGTGTGCTGGCAGTGCTCTTTGCGACTCCGATCTGGCGCGCCACGGCGCTCGGGCCGATGTCCGGGTTGGACGCGACCGCATCAATCACGGAGAACGTGATCGAGAGGCTGCGCGGCTGGCCGGCGTGAGGGTCTGCCAGGGTCGGCTCGGGCGGGATGCTCAAGCCAGCAACGATATCTGAGCCGTTCGGCTCAACCGAACGAATTAGTCCGGGCCCAGTTCGGGCTCGATAGGTTTGCGCCGATCATCGAGCACCGAGGAGAGAGCAGGATGGCAACCGAATCATTGGCTGAAGCGATCGCTCGAGCGGGTAGCCCGGTCGAGGTACTACGCAATCAGAGCTGGCCGGCGTTCACGTTTCCGGTCGCACCGGAGTTCACCAACTGGAGGGACGAACAGCGCGCCTGGAGCGAGTCGGTCGCGGTGCTCGATCAGTCGCACCACATGACTCAGCTGTTCCTGCATGGGGCCGACCTGATCCCGATGCTCTCGGCGATCTCCCCCAACACGTTCGAAACCTTTCGTCCAGGGATCGGCAAGCAGCTGATCGCGGTCAACAAGGACGGGTTCCTGATCGGCGACGGGATCCTCTTCTACAACTCCGAGGGCCCGGAGGGCCTGGTGCTGATCGGCCATCACCTGCTGATCGACTGGGTCCGCTTCAACGTCGAAAAGTCCGCAGCTGCGGGCAGGGACGTGCACGAGCGCCTGGAGGGAAACTCGCACATGCGCCAGGGTCCGCCGACCTTCTATCGGTACCAGCTGCAGGGTCCGCACGCCAATGCCGTGATGGAGAAGATCTTCGGGCCGCCGCCCGAGATCAAGTTCTTCCATATCGGCGGGGTCACGATCGCCGGCCGCACGGTGAGGGCGCTGCGCCACGGCATGGCCGGCCAGCCGGGCTTCGAGTTCTACGGACCGTGGGCGGACAACGAGGTGGTGCTGAACGCGATCCTCGAGGCGGGAGCGGAGTTCAACATCGCTCGCGTGGGAGCGAAGGCGTACTCGGCCTCGCCACTGGAGTCCGGTTGGGTGCCGACGCCCTTCCCTGCGATCTTCGACGAGGACTTCGCCGAATATCGCGAGTGGCTGCCGGCGGCCCGCGCCGGTTCGATCGGCGGATCGTTGTATTCAACCGACATTCACGACTACTACATGACCCCGTATGACCTGGGGCTCGGTCGCAGCGTTCGCTTCGACCACGACTTCCACGGCCGCGAGGCGCTCGAGCTGATCGCGGAGTCGCCACAGCGCCGCAAGGTGACGCTTATTTGGAATGCGTCCGATGTCGCCGACGTGGTCCGCTCCCAGATGGAGCCTGGCACGCCCGGTAAGTTCCTCGACTTCCCGAAGTCACGCTACGGGCTCTTCCAGATGGACGAGGTGAGGCTGGACGGGTCGCTGATCGGGATCTCCACCGATGCCGGTTACGTCGCTCATGACCAGCTCTACATGTCGCTGGCGACGGTCGATGTCGACGTGGCAGACGGCACCGAGGTGGAGGTCGTCTGGGGTGAGAGTCCGATTTCGGCCAAGCCGCAGGTGGATGCTGTTCACCGCCAGATGATCATTCGCGCGACGGTCGCGCCGGCGCCCTACCACGAGTACGCGCGGACGGTCTATCGCGCTGACGACCGCTAGGCGAGAGTCGCAGCGGAGTCTGCGAACCTTCCGGGCGAACACGCGGATCGCCTTCAACGAGGCGGAGAGGCGGCTCTCCCGCCGTCCACGATCTCAGCCGCAGGCTCCCGATCGCGGGTTGACGACGCGATCGCGTCGCTGCCCGAGGCGCCGAATCTGGGTCCCGAGGCCCAGACGCTCGATCACGAGTTTGAGCGAACGCTCGAGCGGGCGCTCGAGGAGCTGCCCGCCGACTGGCGGGCAACAGTCGTTCTACGGGACATCGAAGGCTTCTCGACCCATGATGCGGCCGAGATCGCAGGGTTGGGGGAGCCCGCGTTCAAGAGTCGCCTGCACCGCGGCCGGATGCAGCTGCGCGCTCTCCTCGAGCCGTACCTGACGCTCGAGGAGAGCTGAATCTGCGCCAGCGCACCGACGTGGCGCAGAAGGCGCCGCCGTGCTTCTCGACGATCAGCCGCGCCGCTTGCCGATCAACCGCAGCCGGTGTTGAAGCCGCAGCTCGAGCACGTGTAGCAGGCGCCGGTGCGCTGCATCATGCCCCCGCACTGCTGGCAGGCGGGGCCGAGGTCGAGGCCGAACCGGGTATGCGCGGCGGCCGCCGGCACGACCGGTGGAGTGTCGGTCATGCCTGAGGCCGCAGGCTTCGCGGTCGAGGCCGACGGCTGTGAGCTCGAGGCGTCAGAGCCGGCGATCTGGCCGTGGTCGTGATGGCGGATGTCGATCGCCGGGACCGAGGTGTCGCTGGAGTGCGAGGTCATCGCGTCCTCAGCGGCCTTGCGGGCCCGCACCGCCGGCGTCAGGATGCCGAGATCCTCCTGCGTGTCGGCGTCGAGGAAGCGCGATGCCAGCCAGCGCATGATGTAGTCGGGCATCGACTTCGCGAACGGGATCTCCGGGTTGCTGGTCATGCCCTCCGGCTCGAAGCGCATGTAGCTGAACTTGCGCACCAGCGTCTCCAGCGGGACGCCGTACTGAAGGGCGATCGAAATCGAGGTCGCGAACGCGTTCATCATGCCGCGCATCGTCGAGCCCTCCTTGCCGATGTCGGTGAGGAAGATCTCGCCCACGCTGCCGTCGTCGTACTTGCCGGCGGTGATGTAGCCCTCGTGTCCGCCGACGGAGAACTTGTGTGTGATCGACTCGCGCTCACGCGGCATGCGGTTTCGGCGGGGCGGGGCCGAGGCGATCGCCTCAGCCACGGCCTTCTGGATCTGCGCATCGACATCGACGGTGGCCGGCGCGTCCTGCTGCGCGTCCGTGCGCAGAGCCTGCGCGGTCTTCGAGCCGTCGCGGTAGATCGCCAGCGCCTTGATCCCGAGCTTCCACGCCTGGGTGTACGCGTCGGCGATATCAGTCGCCGTCACCTCATTGGGCATGTTGACGGTCTTGGAGATCGCGCCGCTGATGAACGGCTGGATCGCGCCCATCATCTTGATATGACCCATGTGCGAGATCGCCCGCTCACCGACGGCCACGTCGAACACCGGCAGGTGCTCCGGGGAGAGGTCGGGCGCGCCAACGATCGTGCCGTGCTCGTTGACGTACGCGGCGATCTGCTCGATCTGCTGGTCGTTGTATCCGAGCGTCTCCAGCGCCAGCGGCACGGTCTTGTTGACGATCGTCATCTGGCCGCCGCCGACCAGCTCCTTGAACTTGACGAGCGAGAAGTCGGGCTCGACCCCGGTCGTGTCGCAGTCCATCAGGAAGCTGATCGTCCCGGTCGGTGCGAGCACGGTTGCCTGCGCGTTGCGGTAGCCGTGGCTCTCGCCGAGCCCAACCGCATCGTCCCAGGTGGTCCGCGATGCCTCGAGCAGGGCCTCGTCGGAGCAGTACTGATCCTCGAGCGCGTAGGCCGCGTCGCGGTGCATCCGCATCACCGCGTTGTGAGGCTCGCGGTTCTCCTCGTAACGGTCGTAGGGGCCGATCGCGGCCGCGACCTCAGCGGAGCGAAGGTAGCCGCGGCCGGTCATCAGCGCCGTGATCGCAGCGGCGATCCCGCGACCCTCATCGGAGTCGTAGGGGAGGCCGTTTGCCATCAGGTAGGCGCCGAGGTTCGCGTAGCCCATCCCGAGCTGACGGAAGGCGCGGGCGTTGGCCGCGATCTCCTCGGTCGGGTAGCTCGAGGGCGAGACCACGATCTCCTGCGCGAGGAAGACGATGTCGATCGCCTTCTCGAAAGACTGCACATCGAAGCTCCCGTCATCGCGACGGAACTTCATCAGGTTGAGCGACGCGAGGTTGCAGGCCGAGTTGTCGACGTGCATGTACTCCGAGCACGGGTTGGACGCGTTGATCCGCCCTGAGTTCGGGCACGTGTGCCACTGGTTGATGACGGTGTCGTACTGGACGCCCGGGTCGGCGCAGCGCCACGCCGCCTCGGAGATCTTCCGGAGCAGCTCGCGCGCCGGGACCGGCTCGCCGGCCGGCTCGCCCGTCGTCCGCCCGATCAGGTTCCACTCCTCGTCGCGCTCCACGGCGCGCATGAACTCGTCGGTGACGCGCACCGAGTTGTTCGCGTTCTGGTACTGGATCGAGTGAAAGCCATCACCGTCGATCGACATGTCAAAACCGGCGTCGCGCAGGGCCGCGGCCTTGTCCTCCTCCTTTGCCTTGCACTCGATGAACTCGACGATGTCGGGATGGTCGATGTCGAGCACGACCATCTTGGCCGCGCGACGGGTGCCGCCGCCGGACTTGATCGAGCCCGCCCAGGCATCGGCTCCGCGCATGAATGAGACCGGGCCCGAGGCGGTGCCGCCACGGCTCAGATGCTCCATCGATCCACGGATCCGTGAGAGGTTGATGCCGGAGCCGGAGCCGCCCCGGAAGATCATGCCCTCCTTGGTGTTCCACTCGAGGATCGACTCCATCGTGTCATCGACCGAGAGGATGAAGCAGGCACTCGCCTGCATCTTCGGGCTGCCCTCGGGATGCCAGCCGACGTTGAACCAGACCGGCGAGTTGAACGCCGCCATCTGGTGCAGCAGGATGTAGGTCAGCTCGTCCTCGAAGGCCTGTGCGTCGGCGTCGCTTGCGAAGTAGCCGCGCTGCACGCCCCAGCCCGCGATCGTGCCCGCGACGCGTGTGAGCATCTGCTTGACCGAGCGTTCGCGCTCGGTCGAGGAGAGCTTCCCCCTGAAGTACTTCTGCGCGACGATATTGGTCGCGTTCTGCGACCAGGTGGTCGGAAACTCGACGCCGGTCTGCTCGAACGACACCCTGCCGCCGTGGCCGATGCGCGCGTCGCGCAGCTCCCATTCGACCGTCGAGAAGGGATCCTGCCCGGATTCGGTGAAGTACCGCTCGATCGACAGGCCCTGCCCGGTCGCGTTATCCGTAATGGGGGACTGCGAGGTGTGCTCCATGCCTACGACTCCTTCTCGTCGCTGCGTCGTCGCTGCTTGCGTGTTGCCTCGGCTCGGGGGTGCTGAGGGGGTCGCGAAGCATCCCGCGATGGTCGGACGGAATCACTCCGAATCGGCCCGCCGGCGACCCCTCACAGCTCGAAAAGCGCCACTGTTGCAGCCACTTAATTTTAGCGGCCGGCGGCCGGATTCAGGGCCCGTGGCGGAGCCTGCCCGGGCCGGTCAGGAGTTGCGGCGCGAGGCCTCGGCGGCGAGCGCCAGCGAGTCCCGGGTGAGTGCCTGCCGGGCCGTGGCCGCGATCAGCGCGTTCTCGGCACGCAGACGCTTGTCGATCTCCGCCTTCAGCGCCGAGCCGTGTTCGTCTGCCTGGGCGTGCAACAGGTCGATCTCCGCGGCCCGGGCGGCCAGGGTCGCGTCGCGGTCCGCCAGCGTCGCCTGAAGATCCTCGTTGCGGTGACGCAGCGCCTCGTCACCACTCTGCGCGCCATCGAGCTCGGCCTGGGCGACGTCGAGCCGGGCCTGGGCGGTCTCGAGCTCCTGGGTGTGCGCGGTGCCCGAGCGTGAGGCGATGTCGCGCTGCGCCGCCAACTCCTCCTCGAGCGCGATCACCTGCTCCCGGGCGGCGACCGTGTCCGCCCGCGCCGCCGACAGGTCGCGCTCGTGGGCTGCGGCCATGGACTGACGCTCGGCCTCACGCTCGTCGAGCGTCTGCTGCAGCACCGTGATCTGTGCCTGCGCGTGGGCGAGCTGCTCGTCGAGCTCGGTCGCCTCGCGGCGGCTCGCGTGCGCGCGAGCGTGCGCGAGCTCCGCTGCGGTCCGCAGCCGCTCGAACTCGGCGCTGCGGTCGCCCAGCTGGGTCTCGAGCGCGTTCTGCGCGCGCGTCGCCGTGTCGGTCGCGGCCCGGACCTGCGCCTCGAGCGCGCCGGCATTGGCGGCAGCCGCACGCGCCCGCGCCTCGGCCTGGTCGCGATCTGCGATCGCGTCGTCACGTTCGGCCATGGAGGCGTCGCGCTCGGCCCGCGCCTCCTCGCGCTCGGCCCGGACATGGGCGAGGTCGGATTCGGCGGCGGAGCGCTGCTCGCGCTCGGCCTGCAGCCGATGCTCGAGCTCGGTGATCGCGAGCCGCCGTGACTCAGCGCGGCGCTCGGCCTCGACCAGGCGTGAGGGCTCCGACTGCGCGCCCGCATCCGGGGTGGCGGCAGGCGTGTCCGATTCGGACGGCGCCGGCGTCAGATTCGGCCGGCGTGTCGGCGCGGGAAGCGTCACGAGGGTGCCGTCCGGCAGCGCCAACGTGTATGTGGAATCCGGGCCCGTATCCTCGAGCGGGGCCGAGAACGCGGCGCGAATCAAGCCGGGTGGACCGGGTAGCGCGGGGAGCTGCTCATGGCGGTGCTCACCGCGGCTGTCAGCCGTGATCAACGTCAGCGAGCCGGAGCCGACCGACGTCGCAGCGCGCCCGGCGAGCCGCAGCAGCGCGGTTCCGGGTGCGGCCTCGACCTGCTCGAACTCGAGCAACTTGAACTGCGGGTCACCCTCGGTCATCAGGGCAGGCATTCTATGCGTTGACGCGAGGCGTGCGAACGGCGGGCGGATCCATGCAGAACCGCCATATGCCAACCTCTGCGGCAGGATGCGACTCCTGGTCACCGGCGGCGCTGGCTACATCGGTTCAATCGTCTCGCGGCTGCTGATCGAGAACGGGCATCAGGTCGTGGTTCTGGACAACCTCGAGCGGGGGCATCGCGAGGCGGTCGCACCGCAGGCGCAGCTGATCGTGGGCGACCTGCGCGACCCCGAGGATGTCGGGCGCGCGCTCGCCCCCGGGTATGACGGGGTGCTGCACTTCGCGGCGCTGGCGCTGGTCGGCGAGTCCGTGCAGCGACCGGAGCTCTACTACCGCACCAACGTCGCCGGCACGCTCAATCTGCTCGAGGCGATGGTCGCCCACGAGGTTCCGCGGCTCGTGTTCAGCTCCACCTGCGCCGTCTACGGACAGCCTGACGAGGTCCCGATCTCCGAGGCCGCGCCGCCGCGGCCACAGAACGCATACGGAGCCTCGAAGCTGGCGGCCGACCATCTGATCGGCGACTTCTGCGTCGCGCACGGGATCGGCGCCGTGAGCCTGCGCTACTTCAACGTTGCGGGCGCGCACGGCGACGCCGGTGAGGACCACGAACCGGAGACCCACCTGATCCCGAACATCCTGAAGGTGGCACTCGGCCAGCGCGATGCCGTCCAGATCTTCGGCAACGACTATGGAACCCCGGATGGCACCGCGGTCCGTGACTACATCCACATCGACGATCTGGCCGAGGCCCACACGCTGGCACTCGAAAACGCGCGCCTGGGCGAGCACCGGATATTCAACCTCGGCAACGGCGCCGGCTTCTCGGTGCGCGAGGTGATCGCCGCCGTCGAGCAGGTCACCGGCCGGGCGATCCCGGCCGTCGACGCGCCGCGCCGCCGGGGCGATCCCCCGCAACTGGTGGCGGCCGGGGGCCGGATCAGAGATGAGCTCGGCTGGGCGCCGAAGAAGCCCGAACTCGAGACGATGATCGCCGACGCCTGGGACTTCGCGCAGGCCCGCCCGCACGGCTACCGCAGATCGTCAAGCGCCGCCAGCGCCTGAGCGAGGACCGCTTCGGGCGGCAGCGTGGCGTCGAGCAGGCGGATCCGCTGCGGCTCGGCCGCGGCCAGCTGGAGGTACGCGTCGCCGATCCGCGCGAAGAACCCGGTGCCCTCCCGTTCGAGCCTGTCGCGCGCCTGGCCCCGGGCGTCCGCGCGCGCTTGCGCGGACGCCGGATCGAGCGTGAGCAGCAGGGTCCGGTCGGGCGCGAGGCCGCCGGTCGCAAACAGGTTCAGCTCGCGCACGGCTTCGATGCCGAGCTCCCGGCCGGCTCCCTGGTAGGCCAGCGAGGAGTCGACGAAGCGGTCGAGCAACAGCCACTCGCCGGCGGCCAATGCCGGCTGCAGCGCCTCCTCGACGAGCTGAGCGCGGGCGGCCGCATATAGGAGCGCCTCGGTACGGGCACCGATCCTGAGCGCCGGATCCTTGACGAGTGTCCGCACCGCCTCCGACAACTGGACGCCGCCGGGCTCGCGTAACAGCCGCACGTGCACCCCTGACTGAGCAAGCGCAGTCTCAAGGCCGGCCGCGAGCGTCGTTTTGCCGGTGCCGTCGAGGCCCTCGATCGTGATCAGTCGTCCGCGTTCGCCCATGCGCACCGCGTAGCTTACGATCGCGTAATGCTGACGGCGCTGGAGCGACACCCGAATGCGCTCGCGGTGCTCGGGCCGGCGCTCGAGCCTGACGGGCGCCCCTCGCACGCGTACCTGTTCCACGGTCCGGGCGGCGCCGGCAAGGTGGGGATCGCGCGCGAGTTCGCGGCGCGGCTGCTGGCGCACGGCGCGCCGGATCCGGCCAGTGCGCAAGCGCGCGCACTGGCCGGGGCACACCCGGATCTCACGTGGGTCGCTCCGAGCGGTGCGCACGAGGTGCTGGTCTCAGACATCGACGAGCCGGTCGTCGCGGCGGCGGCGAAGACGCCGTTTGAGTCGGCGCGGCGCGTGTTCGTGATCGAGAGCGCGGAGCAGCTCGGCGACGAGGCGGCCAACCGGCTGCTGAAGACGCTCGAGGAGCCGGCGGCGTTCGTGCACCTGATCCTGATCAGCGACAGGCTTGCGGACGTGCTGCCGACGATCCGCTCGCGCTGCCAGCTCGTGCGCTTCGAGGCGCCCTCGCTGCAGGGGCTCACCGACGAGCTGGTCGGCAACGGGCTCGAGCCGGGTGCCGCCCGGGCGTACGCGCGCCTCGGCCTCGGGGACGCGGGTCGTGCGCGAGCCCTGGCTGAGCCGGAGGGCGCCGAGCTCAGGATCCGTGCGGAGTCACTGGTCCGCGGCGCGCTCGCCGGTGAGATCGATTCCCCGTGGGACGGGTTGCTCGCGGTCGTGAGGGCGCGTGGCGAGCGTGTCCGGGCCGAGCTTGAGGACCGTGGTACGGCCGAGCTCGAGCTGCTACCGAGCCGCGAACGCAGGCGCGCGGAAACGGAGCTCGGCGAGCGTGTGCGACGGGCGCGGCGCCGGGTGGAGACCGGCGAGCTCGAGCTGGCGCTGGATCTGATCGAGAGCTGGCTGCTCGACCTCGTCGCGCTGTCTCTGGGAGCAGGGGACCTGATTCGAAACAGCGACCGGACCGACGAGCTGCAGGCCGACGCGGGCGTCGGGCATGGCGGTGAACCCGCCGCCCTGCGGCGGGCGGTCGAGCTTGTGGAGGACACGCGTAAGCGGTTCCAGCTCAATGTCAGCGAGGATCTGGCGCTCGAGGCGCTCACATATCGCCTCGGCGGGGTATTGGCGGGGTAGAGATGGTCGCGGGTCGCTGGCGTCGCACGACGAAGCTGGAGCGGGAGGAGCCGCTCGATCAGGGTCCGGCGCGGGTCCAGGTTCGCTCGCCACGCCAGTCCGACGAGCGTGCGTTCGTGACGCTGATGCGCGACAGCAGGACCTTTCACCGCCGCTGGGCGAGCGCCCCGACCGACGCCGGACGGTTCGCCGCCTACCTCCAGGACTCGACCAGGCCGGACTTCGAGGCGTTCCTCGTGATCAGGATCGAGGATGACCAGATCGTTGGCTTCTTCAACGTCTCGCAGATAACGCGTGGCTCGATGCAGAGCGCCTACCTGGGCTACGCCGTCGGGGAGCGCTTCGCGCGACAGGGTTACATGCGCGAGGGCATCCAGTTGGTGCTGGAGCAGGCGTTCACGAGGTTGCGTCTGCACCGGCTCGAGGCCAACATCCAGCCCGGCAACAACAGCTCGATCGCGCTCGCGCGCGGCGCCGGCTTCAAGCGGGAGGGGTTCTCGCCGCGCTACCTGAAGATCAGCGGCCGCTGGCGCGACCATGAGCGTTGGGCGCTGTTGGCTGAGGAGTGGAGGGCGAGCCGCGAACTGCCGTGACCGGCAGCGCCCTCCGCTTCGGGTCTGCTCAGACCGCTAGGCGAGAACGTCGGCCGAGGCGGATGCCCGCGGCCAGCGCCGCAGGACATACCGCTCGCCAACCCCGAGGCAGACGTTGATCAGCACGCCGACGATTCCCACCACCGCGAGCAGCGCCCATGCGCTTGCACCCTGGAACGACTGTTCGTATTGCACGAGCAGCAGGCCGATGCCCCCGGTGGCAACGAGGTAGTCGACCAGCAGCGTGACGATCAGACAGATCGAGGCGGCGACGCGTATGCCGACCACGATCTCCGGGATCAGGGTCGGGAGCACCAGCTTGCGCATCTGCTCCCACCACGTGAGCCCCATGCTGTGTCCGACGTCGAGCCGAAGCGGCGGGAACGCCGCGCGGGCGGCGGCGGTGTTCAGGAGGATCGGCCAGATCGTCCCGTAGACGACGATCACCACCTCCGTACGGCTGTTGGCGTGGAACAGGAGCAGCAGACCCGGCACGATCGCGGCGGCAGGGGTGGCGCGCAGGAACTCGAGGATCGGACCCATGCCCTGGCTGACGCGCCTGGAGGAGCCGAGCGCGACGCCGAAGGCGACGCCGAGGATGGTGGAGAGGACGAGCCCCTCGATGTAAAGGCGCATCGTCTTGCCGAGCGCGGTCCAGAGAACGCCGGTCTGCTCGATCGTCTTGAAGGCGGTCCACCATGACGAGGGCACCGGCGTGCTGCCCATTGAGCCGCTGCCGACCAGCTGCCAGACGACCAGCAGGACCGCAATCGGGATCAGCCCGAACAACCAGCGGAACCGCGTCGTGCGCGGGGGTTGGCGGCTCATCGGGCGCTCCTCTCGGCAACTGCGGAGACTCCGGGGAAGCCGGCTCGGACGGCCCGAACCAGACCGGCGTTCACAAGGATGCCGAGGCAGCCGATCAGCAGCACATAGGCCCACATGCGGTCGGGCTGCTCGGCGCTCTGCTCGAGCATCAGCGCGTAGCCGACACCGCTCTGCAGCCCGAACATCTCAGACACGACGCAGACCACGAGGGCAGTCGCCAGCGCCAGCCTTGCGCCCACGAGCATCGCCCCGCCCGTGGCCGGCATCACGATCTTTCTCAGCGTCCCGGCCCTCGAGAGCTGGAACGTGTCAGCCACATCGAGCATGATCGGGGTGACTGAGCGCACCCCACCGCTGGTGTTGACGATCATCGGCCATAGCCCGGCGTAGGCGCCGAGCAGGACCTCGGTCTGAGTGCCGGTTCCCCAGATCAGAATCGCGATCGGGATCAATGCGACGACCGGCAGCGACCTGAACAGGTCTACGGTTGCGGACGCCCAGAGGGAGACGCCCCGGTTCAGCGCCAGCAACAGGCCCACGGTGCCGCCGACCACGACCGCAATACCCCAGGCGATCGCGACGCAGTGCAGCGTGTGCAGCAGGTTCGACCACATCCCGTTGCCCGCGATGTAGCCGAGTCCCGAGGCGATCTGAACAGGGCCCGGGAGCGTTGAGTAGTTGATCAGGTGGCTGGTGATGACGAGCTGCCACACCACCAGCACGGCGAGGATTACGCCCAGCCCGAGCCAGTTGAAGTTATGCGCCGAGTGCTTAACGCGAGTGGCCATCACGTAGCGCCTGTGCCAGCTCATGGCGAATCTCGTGATAGCGCGGAAGGTCACGGGTGGTGATCTGATCGCGCGGTCTGGGAAGCTCGGTCTTGACCTCATGCACGATGTGGCCCGGAGAGCCGCTGATCACCATCACACGGTCGGAGAGGTACACGGCCTCCTCGACGTCGTGTGTGATGAAGACGATCGTCGCGCCGGTCTTCGTCTGAACCTCGAGAAGCTGGTCGTGGAGTGATCCCTTGGTGATCGCATCGAGCGCTCCGAACGGCTCATCCATCAACAGAACCTCGGGCTCCATCACCAGGGCACGGGCGATCTGGACGCGCTGCTGCATTCCGCCAGACAGCCGCCACGGGTATTCGTTGCCGCGATCCCCTAGTCCGACCGTCTCGAGCGCGGCGGCGACGCGATCCTTGATCTCGCTCCTGCGCACGCGGCCCTCGAGCGGCAGGGCGACGTTCCGAGCCACCGTCCGCCATGGGAGCAGCGCGGACGCGTAGTCCTGGAAGACCGTGACCGCCACACCACTCGGGCCGGTCGTCTCCTGACCCTGAAGCAGAACGGAGCCCGATGTCGGCCGAAGCAGGCCTCCCAGCAGCCGCAGCAGGGTGGTCTTCCCACAACCCGACGGCCCCACGATCCCGACGATCTCGCCGTTGGCGACGCTGAAGCTGATCTGATCAAGAACCGGACGCAGTGACTCGCCGGCTCCGAACGAGACCGCGACGTCGCGCAGCTCGAAGATCGCCTCGGGCGCTACCGCATTGCCCTGATTCCCGACCTCCGGGGGGGTCGACACGAAATTTGCGTTCATTTCCTCACTCATTCACTGGCTGGGGCGTCAGATGACCTTGGCGGTGATGTCATGAAACCCTCTGCGTTACCGAATGGTCAGCTCGTGAAATCAGCTGACCGTTAATTGGCTGGTCGCGGTTGGACAGGTCACAAGAGGGGGCCGGAAGGTGCCCCTGTGATGAATGGCGCCGACCGACCAGAGTGTCTGGGACTGCATGGGTGCTCCTCCCCGCTCCCTCTTGACTCAAACGCGCGCCCTCGTCACGAGGCGCGTCCCGAGATTGACCGCAACATACCGTTGCCGGCGACGGCCTGCGGATCAAGCTTTGCTTGCGCATTGAGGGAGTATCTCCGGGCCACCAATTCAAACTTACGTTGCAGATTGGGCCCGTCCCGCCCTTGTACGTTCTGAAACATGAGGGAAGCAGGTGGGCGCCCCCGAGGTGTCCAGTTCATGTTTGAGGAAGCTCGTGACGGTGTCAGGAGGAGTCATGTCGTTGGGTGAGGCATCTGGTGGCGACGTGACGGAAGTCGTGGGCGGTGACCCGGAGATCATCACACTGGTCGACGGCAAGCTCTACTACCTCCCGAATGTCTATGAGCTCGACGGTCGCGAGACCACGCATCCGGCCGAGCTGCGCGGATTCGCAACGCAGAACTGCTACCTGCTGATCGAGGGCGACCATGCGTTGCTGATCGACACCGGTTTCTCAGTGCACGAGCGGCGCTTGGTTGAACGCCTGTCTCGGCTGCTCGCACCCGGAATGCGCCTGTCGATTCTGCTGATCAGGATCGGCGAGTTCTACGGGATCTGCAACGTCAGGCCGCTAGTGGAGGCTTTCGACGTCGACTGCGTGTACGGCAAGAACGCGTACGACAATCCCGCCCTCGCAGAGGATTTTCGTCCCGAGTACTCACCCTGGCGTACGCCCCCCGGGGAGGGCTGGATCGGCGATGTCAAGGGGCACGTGCTGTTCGGTACCACCTCGCTCACGGTCGGTGAGAACTCCGAACGCGAACTGCTCGCGTTCCCGCCACCTCTGCGACTGCTCCCGACGCATTGGATCTACGACCCGGCGACCAAGGCGATGTTCACCTCAGACGCGTTCACGCACACCTGGCGCTCGAGCGCGGCCGGCCCCTGGACGATCACAGATCCTGAGGACTCGCCCTCGATCGAGGAGACGCGCGACTTCATGGTGGGGGCACGGTTCTGGTGGCTGCCGGGAGCCGCGACGGCGCCGATCGGCAAGGCGATGGCGGAGATATTCGACCGTTACGACGTTCAGATAATCGCTCCCGGATACGGATGCGTGCTGCGCGGGCCCGAGGTGGTCGCACATCACCATCGACTCGTTCAGGACGTGCTCGAGCTTACCGCCGCCGAGCCCGCGTTCGGAGTCGATGCCGGGCGCGCGTCCTACCCGATTGGAACCGCGAATGACGCTGCCTGACAACCCGCTGCCCCGAGAGCTGGTGCCGGGCATCTTCTGGCTCGGCGAGTGTCTGGAGCAGCCGCACGGCAAGGTCATGCTGCACGGCTGCAATTCGGTCTTCATCGTCGCCGGAGACGAGTGCTCACTGATCGTCGAGGCAGCCCACCCGAAGGATCTGGCGGTCGTCGAGGCGCAGATCGACGAGGTTGTGGCCAGCGGCATCCCTGAGGTCCGCTACCTCTTCACGACGCACCAGGAGACGCCCCACGCCTCAGGCATCGGTCGCATGTTGCAGCGATTCCCCAAGGCCGTGGCCTGTGGACCGACACAGGACTTCCACCTGGTATTCCCGCAGTATGCGGATCGGTTCATGCCGCTCGACATCGGTGAGAGCGTCGACCTGGGCGGAACCGAGTTCGTCGTCGTGGAGGCAGTGATGCGCGATCTGCTCTACACGCGTTGGGGTTTCGATACGCGCCGGCGCACGTTGTTCCCGGGTGACGGCTTCGCCTACAACCACTACCACGCTGAAAATCAGTGCGGTTGCCTCGCAGAGGAGGTCCCGGCGCTTGAGTTGGAGCAGATGACAGCGATGTTCGCCGAGTTCGCTCTGTACTGGACGCAGTTCGTCGATCTCGAGCCCTACATAGCGCGGCTCGACAAGGTGATCGACGAATTGGGGGTGGAGATCGTGGCTCCGACCCACGGCCTGCCGATCGCCGACATGGAGACGATCATGCCCCGCATTCGCGAGGGCCTACGCTTGGGGAGCGCCAGCGGCGCCCCGGCCGCATGACGATGGGATGCCGATGATGCTCGACGCTGAGACCAACGCACGGAGGGCTGGCTGATGGGGACCGACGCGCTCACACAGGCCCGTCCTCAGGTGCGCCCCAATCGCGTCAAGCAGCGCTTCGCTCAGGGTGAGATCGCGCTTGCGGCATGGGCCGATTTCGCCGATCCGATGATCGTCGAGATCATCGGGCTCGCCGGCTTGGATGCGGTCGCGATCAACCTCGAGCATGTGACGTTCGATCTGGACCTCGTTCGACAGATGATCATCGCCGCGGACGCCGCCGGGATCGCCTCGATCGTGCGGGTGCCGGCCGGCGCCTGGGACACCGCGCTGCGGGTGCTCGATGCAGGCGCGCAGGGGATCCAGGTCTCACATGTGTGCGATGTCGAGACTGCTCGCCAGGCGGTGGATGTGATGCGGTATGCACCGATTGGTCATCGCGGTGCCTTCGGTGTCGGCCGCGCCACCCGCTATGGGGCGATCCCGTGGACCGAGTACTCGGAGGCCGCCAACCAGCAGGTTCTGCTGACGCTTCAGATCGAGGATCGCGAGGCGATCGAGCGGATCGAGGAGATCGCCGCCGTTCCCGGCGTCGACCTCCTGAACGTCGGTGGCGCAGACCTCGCAGAGAGTCTGGAACTGCCGGCCAACCACCCGAAGCTGCGGGAGGCCCTGAACGACCTCGCGGCTCGGGTCAGTGCTGTCGGGAATGCACGCCTTGGCTTCGCGATGGGGCATCCGTTTCTGACGCTCACTACCGAGGAGCTTCGGGAGCTTGGAGTCGCCTACGCAAATGTGGCTCCGCATCCCGAGGTGATTTTGCGGAGGGCACTGACGGAGAAGGTGGCGGCCATCCGGGCCGCCTGGAGTGCTGTCGGCTAGCCGACGATTGCTGTACTGATCAAGGGAGGAATGAAATGACGTATTCAAATGGCACCCGTTCACGGTGGGCCATCACGCTGGCTGGTTGTGCCGCGGCGCTGTGCGTGCTGCTGATGTCGGTTGGTTCGGCGTCAGCCGCAAAGCTGCAGACGCTGCGTATCGTCTACAACCCGAATCCGACGAACACGACGATCGTGGTCGCCCAGCAGCAGGGCTATTTCAAGAAGTTCGGGATCAACGCCGAACTGACGACCTCGGCTGACAGCACCTCGCTGCTGCCGTCGCTCGGCAAGCAGTTCGACATCATCGGCGCCGGCCCGGCTTCGATTCTGCAGTTCGCCGCCGGTGGCTACAAGCCAATGCTCGTGGCGGGTGAGACGGTCGAGGGCCACGGCGCCCTCCGCAACACCTACCTGCTGTCGAATCCGTCGATCAAGAACCTCGCCGACCTGCAGGGCAAGACGATCGGCGCAGCCTCACTGAGCGGCACGCAGTACAGCGCGCTGCTGTGGACACTGAAGCACGATGGGCTGAACCCGAGTTCTGTGCACGTCCTTCAGGTTCCGTTCGCGAGCATGGCAAATGACCTGGCGAGCGGCACGATTCAGGCCGCACTGGCCATCAACCCGTACGCTCCGAAGATTGAGGCGGCGGGTTACTACGACCTCGGCGACCCGATTGAGATCGCGATGCGCAACCAGACCGCTCTGTCGATCGGCTGGGTCGCCTCCCGTCCCTGGGCGCTCAAGCACAAGCCGCTGGTCAAGGACTTCATCAAGTCCCAGAAGGCGGCATTGGCGTGGATGAAGGCAAACCCCACGGCCGCTCAGCAGGTGCTGGTGAGCAGCTTCCAGCTGCCGGCTGCCTCCGCAGCCGCATACCCGCTGACCGCGTTCGTCTCATTCGGGGTCAAGCAGTCCTACCTGAGCAACTGGGTGGCTCCGCTGAAGTCGATCGGGGTCCTGTCGCCCAGCTTCAAGACGCCGATCAAACAGCTCGTCTTCCCGAGCTGATTAGTCGGGGCCAATGAACGGGTTGGCGGACGGGTCCCCCTCCGGCCGCCAACCCGTTGGCCCCGTTGTCGCCGAGCAGCCAGATGGGCGATTCCACGGGATTGGAAGCAAGGGTCGGGTGGAGCACCGTGGGATCGACCATCTGGGTCGCGAGTAGAGTGTGTGCAGAGTGGATCGGTAGGTGAAGTGTGGATCGCATAACGGTGATGAGGAGTTTCGTCGCGGCTGCGGGCGCGGGAAGCTTCAGCGCTGGGGCCAAGCGGCTCGGCACGTCGGGATCGCTCGTCTCTCGGCACATCTCAGACCTCGAGCGGCAGCTCGATGTGCGGCTGGTGACGCGGACGGCACGATCGATCGTGCTGACCGAGCAGGGGCGTCAGTACCTGGAGTTCTCGCAGCGTGTGCTGGCGGAGCTCGAGCGTGAGGACGCGGCGATCAGAGGTGAGAACGAGCGCGCTCAGGGCGCCCTGGCGATCCTCTCGCCCAAATGGATCGGCTGCCGCGATCTGAGCTACGCGGTCACGTCGTTTGCACTCAAGAATCCTCAGATTCGCATCCAATTTGACCTCGGCGGCGGTGCCGACGGCGCCTTCGACTTCATCACCCGCGGGTACGACGTCGAGTTTCACACCAAGGAGTTGCGAGACAGTTCGGTGAAGGTTCGCAGGGTCGCAACGCTGCCGTTCATCCTCTGTGCGTCTCCGGGCTACGTGGCGGCAAGTGGTCCGCTGCGGCATCCGTCCGATCTCAACGAGCATCGCTGTCTTATCCATGAGAACGACCACGTCTGGCACTTCCTCAAGGACGGGGGTGAACAGCGCCACAGGATCCCAGTCGGGAGTTTCAGTTCCAACACGTATCTGGTGTTGCAGAGGGGCGCTCTGGAGGGCGTCGGGATAGCGATGCTTCCGCTGAGGTTGGTGCACGACGAGATCCGAGCGGGAGCGCTGCAGATCGTTCTACCCGACTACCGTCCGCCCTCGCGGCCACTGTACGTCGCGTATCCGCCCGGTCTCCAGTCGGTTCGCAAGCTGCGGGTCTTCCTCGACTTCATCGTCGAGTGGTTCGATCGGCTCGCACATACCGAGCCGGACGTGGTCGGAGTGGTCAACGGTGAACTTGGACAGGGGGTCTTGGTCGAGAACGCCACGAGCGGCGGACTCGAGGCTGTCAGTCACCTCTGAGGCGACACGCCACCGTATGTGCCGGCCTCGCGATGATCCGCGGAGCACGGTCGGCAATGCCCGATTAACCACCGCCCAGATTTGCAACCTGAGTATGAAAAATGCGGGTCTAAGGACCCACTGAGCGCCTGTATTGTCTCATTGTCGGCTCAGCGCCGACATCCATCGGAGGAGGAGAAACATTGACCAGCAAGGCCCCCCGGGTCGTCTTGACAGCTGCGGTCGCATGTGGCGCGCTCGCGCTCGGCGCGATCCCAGCTCAGGCGGCTGACACGCAGTACTTCGTGAATTCGCCCAACGTGCTTCCCGCCACGGGGGTGACCCCGGAGTCGGTAACGCTCAGCGGTGTGATCGATACCGGCGGAAGTCCAGGCTCCAGCATCACCCTTCCAGCCAAGGGCACTCTGTCCTGGGGTGGCGGCGTGAGTGTGGTCAACACGACCAGCGCGAGTGAGAGTTTCACGGTCGATGGTCTTCCCGTGTCCGGTTCGAATTCCGAGGTGACGGTTAGTGGTGGTAATCCGTTGAACGTTGCCAACGCTGGTAACGACAACCACTCTGACGTCGAGTTCGCGTATGACCCGCTCAGCGACTACACCGCCAGCGGCAACAAGCCGGGACCGGAGACCCAGACGTCTACCGACGTGCTTGTTCCGACCGCGGCGGGGCTGTCGACCGTTTCGCTGACCGTCGGTGCGTTCGGCCAGGCGGCCCAGAACAACACCGGGAACACGCCGCTGGTCCCCAAGACGCCCTATGTGTTCTGGCTCTTGGATCAGGCGGGCGGTGATGCCGACGCGACCACGGTGAACACCTTCAACCCGAACGATGCGAACGCGAGTACCGAGCTCAACCCCAACTACCAGTGCCTGCCCAACTCCTACATCGCGCAGAACGCGTATCTGAAGACGCTGACGCCGACGACGATGGTCAGCGGTGGTGTCGTCTCCACCAAGACCCTGGTGGCGCAGACCACGGCCCAGGCTGCGGAGCAGGGTTCCTGCGTCTACTTCTACGGCGGCGGCAACTTCTACCAGAGCCCCACTGGGCAGTTCACGACGCCGGACATCGGCAAGCTGTCGATCAGCGGCCGCGCTGCCGTTACGGCAACCGTGCTGAAGCACAAGATCGTGAAGGTCATCAAGGTGACCGACAAGATCACAGACAAGAGCGCCTACGCGGCCTCGGGCTCGATCGAGCTCGATGATTCTGATGGCGACACGCTGGCCACCGCCAAGTTCGGCATGCAGCCCGGCAAGAGCGAGGTCGTGAAGCTGAAGCTGACCCGCGCAGGCGTCAAGGCGGTCAAGAAGCATCAGTCCGGCGAGCTGACGCTGACCTCGAACTGGGATCAGCACTCGATCACGAGCAAGATCAAGCTCTGATCTGAGCTACGACACTCTGGCCTGAAACCAGTGGCGCGGCCTGTCGGCCGCGCCACTGGTCGTTAAGGGGCTCTCTGCGTGCCGCGGGAGACCGCATTCGTGGGGGCGGGAGATTCCGAGGCCTTGGCTAATGCGAATAGTTCAAATACTATGCGCATTAGTTTAGATGATCACCTCGGAAAGGCGGCTCCATGCCCGACGTCACCCGCGTCTCTCGATTTGGCTTTGTCAACTGCTACCTGGTCCGCGAGGAGGACGGCCTCACGCTGGTCGACGCGATGCTCCCGGGTTCGGCCAAGGCGATCCTGACCGCGGCCGAGGGGCTGGGCGCGCCGATCGTCCGGATCGCGCTGACTCACGCGCACGGGGATCACATCGGTGCACTCGATGCGCTGCACGCGGCGTTGCCGGACGCTGAGGTTCTGATCTCGGCCCGTGATGCCAGGCTGCTGGCCAAGGACATGAGGCTCGAACCCGATGAGCCCCAGACCAAGCTTCGAGGCAGCTACCCCGGCGCGAGGACCAAACCGACGGCGACCTTCGGCGACGGCTCAAGGATCGGGTCCCTGCGAGTGATTGCGACGCCCGGCCACACTCCGGGGCATGTGTCGTTCATCGACGAGCGCGATGGGACACTGCTTTGCGGAGACACCTTCTCAACCCTTGGCGGCGTTGCCACGACCGCGAGGATGAACTGGAGATTCCCCCTGCCGGCATACGCGACATGGAGCAGGCCGACCGAGCTTGAGAGCGCCAGGAGACTTCTGCAGCTGGAGCCATCCCGGCTCGCCCCCGGCCACGGTAAGGTCGTCGACGCACCTGGGGCGGCCATGGCGAAGGCGATCGAGCGCGGAATCTGAGATGCCTCGCTCGGGACTCGATGCGGCACGGGTGGTCGAGGAAGCGGCCCTCATCGCCGACTCTGAAGGCCTGGAGCAGGTGACGCTTGCGCGGGTGGCGGTGCGGCTGGGGGTCAAGGCGCCGTCGCTCTACAACCATGTGGAGGGACTTCCCGGGCTCCAGCGCCTGCTGACGATCGCCTGCCTGGAGGAGCTGACCGAAGCGGTCCGCGACGCCGCGGTCGGGCGCGCCGGCGCCGACGCTCTGGCGGCGATGGCGCGGGCATACCGCGCCTACGCGGCGGCGCATCCTGGCCGCTACCTCGCGACCGTCCGAGCGCCTGCGATGGGTGCGTCATCGGCCGATGACCCGGAGCTCAACGCCGTCGGAAACCGGGCGATCGAGATGTTCCTGTCGGTGCTGGAGGGCTGGGGGTTCAGAGGAGACGATGCCCTCCACCGCGTGCGGGTGATCAGATCGATGTTCCATGGTTTCGTGTCGATCGAGGCAGAGGGCGGCTTTGCGATGCCGCTAGACCTCGACGAGTCCTTCGAGCTGATGCTGCAGACGTTGATTGACGGCCTCAGGCCGGCCTCGACCTGAGGCCGTCCGCGCCGAACAGCCTCGCCCCGCTTCCACTACCCTTCCGCCGAGCGGCGCACAGCGCAGCAACGCCGACGTAGCTCAGCTGGTAGAGCACTTCACTCGTAACGAAGCCGCGCCGGGTTTTCGCGTCGGACTCGATCTCGCCCGAGGGCCCTGAGAAACCAGCAACGAGCAGGGATTTCTGTCTCTTCTCTGACTGTCCACGAGAGCTCGCCATGAGCCTCGAATGGGCACCACTGCCGTTCATTTTGCAGCCCCAGTGCAGCCACGAATTGGATCGTGCGCTGCGCCCTGCGCTGCTTCAGCCTCAAGCGAAGGAGACCACGTGTCGAGCATCACGTCGACCCATCGGTATAGCTGTAAAGACGATCGTAAAGACGGCTGGAGAGACGTACAGACAGACGTAAATCTTTACGCGCGTAAAGACAGCGGGAGGGACAGACGCAGAGACCTACGTCCTGCTTTCGTGATCGTGCTCGCCAATCACAAAGGCGGTGTCACCAAGACGACCTCGACGGCGAACCTGGGCGCGATGTTCGCGGAGGCGGGCCTTCGGGTTCTGCTTGTGGATTGTGATCCCCAGGCGAATCTCTCAGAAACTTTCGGCTGGAGTGAGGACGTCCCTGGAGAGCGCCTCGAAGACTTGCTCGCAAACCCCAGCGTGGCTCACGGCTATATGCCACCTATCGCGATTCCGGAGACGGTTGCACCACACCTGACGTGGCGTGAGGAGCTTCGGATCATTCCCGCCACAGACGCACTCGCGGACCTCGCGGCGGACCTTCCCGAGGCTGGCGCTGGCCACGCGACGCGGCTTCGGGAAGTGCTCAAACCGCTGCGAGAGCAGTTCGACGTGGTGCTGCTGGACACCCCGCCGGGGCTCGGCACGCTGCCCGGGTTGGCGCTGTTGGCGGCGGACGGGCTGCTCGTCCCGGCGCTCGCGGCCGATCTCGATATCCGCGGCGCCGGCAAGCTCTATGACCTGGTCGAGAGCCAGCTCCCCGAACTTCGGATCCTTGGTGTGCTGGTGGCGGCAAGCGAGTCGCGGTGGCGGATCACCCGCGAGGCGACAAGCCGCATGGAGACCGATTCCATGCGTGTGCTCCCGATCCGTGTGCCGCGTGCCGTGCGGGTGGCTTCCGCGGCACGGCACGGAGCGCCAACAGCGGTACTCGAACCCGACTCGATGGTCAGCCACGCCTACCGCCGGCTCGCCCAGCACCTCATCGCGGAGATCGGGCTATGAGCGCGACGCAAGGAATGCAGGCGGCCAGGCGACGGCCGATCCCGGGCATGGCCAGCAACTCGATCGTCGCGCCGTCGGAACGTCCCGTCGCCGATCCGCCGCCAGCACCGCCCGCGCCGGCAGCGCGTCCAGCTCGGACGCGCGAGAAGCCGACCGCGACGAGTCAGCGGGCCTCGGATTACAGCGTGACGCGGCTCGTGAACTTTCGGCTGCCGGTCGACCTACACGATCGCTTCCGATCGCTCGTCAGTGACGCAGAGGAGGGGCATCCGCGGCTGCGGAAGGCGAGTCTGACCGAGCTGGTGATCGCGCTACTCGAAGAAGGCCCGCAGACCGCAGACGCGGTGGCAGAGACGATCAGGCGCAAGCGCCTGGCCGAGCATGAGGAGCGCTGACGGGATGCCCAGCTGTTCAACGAAGTGTTCAACTAAGTCTTCAAAGACTTTGAACACTCTGGGTGCCGCCCGCCCCCGCCAGCACTGGGGTTTGACGATCTCACCGAGTCCGACTACCCGCCCCCCACGTCTGAAATTACCTGATGTGGTGCGGGTAGTCGGACTCGGGAATCTCTTGTGTAGAAAGCTGGCGGGGGCGGGCAACCAGCCACTGGTCGAGCTGGCACAGAGAAGGATTTGTCAGCAAACAGAAACTTCCAATTCACGTGGTCAGACGAGGTGTTGGGGATGAGGAATCTGAAACCGGGACCGTCCTCGATCGCCGGATTGAAGTGGCTCTCGGAGGTCGGTCCCTCATCCCTAGAGGCGTGGGGCGTGGCGATGGGGTGGGGGCAGCGATCGGCGTACTCACACGTGCGCAGGCTGCAAGCAGCGGGATGGGCTGAAACCTGTAGGCGGACGCGAGGCGACGGAGTTCTCGTCTACGCGTCACGGACCGGCGTTCGGTTCTGCGGGGCACGCGCGGCGGTTGTTGATCGGCGACCAGCGCCGGTGACGTGGCAGCACTGCGACGCGAGTGCCTGGACGGCGGCGTGGCTGACCGCTCGCCGGCGTGGCATGGTCGGGCCGCGGGAGATGCTCGTCCGGCGCGAGTGGCGTGGCGAGCTCTACTGGAAGGAACACGGCGAGACACGCCGCCGCAGCCATCGCCCTGACCTCGCAGGTCAACTGCCGGACGGGACGTTTCTGCCGATCGAGGTCGAGCTGACGAAGAAGTCAGCCGCGCGCCTCGCAGCGGTGCTCGCGCTGCACTCACACTGGATCGCGGCTGGAACCAGCCCCGCTGTGATGTACGTGTGTGCGAACCAGGAACTCGCTGAACACGTTCTGAGCGCCGGCGATGCACGCGGGCTCAGCGCCGATCGCGGGACGCTGCGCGTCGAACTCGTCGACGACCATCCAGCGCCAGGCGATCGAAGCTAGTGAGGCGGTGCGGTAATGGCGACGCGGCCAGAGCCGGTCGTCATCGCCGCAGTCGTCGCGCTCGCGCTCGGCTGCGCCGGAGTGGCGCTCGCGTGGTGGATGCGAAGGCGAACGACACTCTCGATCCGCAACCTCTATCCCGCGGCGGTGGTCGGGGCAGCAGCCCTCACAACCTCGATAGCGGCACATGCCTGGGGGCTCTCACTGATCTTGCTGCCGCTCGCGGCACCATGGGTTGCGGCTGCGGTGGTCGGGTCACGCTGGCGCTCAGCCGACCTCGGCGCCGGTGAGGAGCTGCGCAACCACGAGCTCGCACGCCGCTGGATCTGGCAGCCCGCGCCCGAACGACGAGAAGGCGAGCGGCTCTACCTCCGCTCGCAAGGCGAGCTCATACACGAGCGAGCTTGGCCTGAGCCACATCGACTACGTGTCGATGACCGCGCTGGGCGAGCATGGACCGCGGCTGCCGATCGGCGCCGGCCAGCACGTCGTCCTGTTCGGCGCGACCGGCGCGGGGAAGACGACCACGGCGCGACGGTTGATCGCCGCGCGGACGCTCGCGCACAAAGCAGCTCTTCTGGTGCTCGACCAGAAGGGCGATCCCGAAGACGTCGAGCAGATGCAGGCCCTCGCCGCGCCGCGGGCGTGCCGTTCATCCTGTTCGACTCACAAGACCCGAACACCGACCGCTGGCAGCCGCTCTGGGGTTCGCCCGACGTCGTCGCCGCTCGCGCCGTCGAGCCGATCAAGCAGTCCGAGCCGTACTACTACGACGTCCTGCGCCGGCACCTCGACGTCGTCTGCAAGGTGCTTCACGCGGCCGAGGATGTGGCCGCCCTCGATCCCGCTGCTGGTCGACGCCTGCCAGCCGACGCAACTACGATCAGCTTCTCGCCGATCACCAAGCAGCTTGGCGGCGAGCACGATTCGCTCAAGCGCCGCGCCGCCGCGCACGGAACGTGGGTCACGTCCCCGCGTGGCATGCAAGACCTGTCGGGCGGCGCGTTCCGGCTCGAGGTCGCGCTCGCACTCGCCGGCCGCAACGCTCGTCACACCACGAATCACGCCTGATGGCGAGGCCGTCGGCGTCCGCCTCGTCGAAGCGCTCCGCGAACGAGCAGTGGTGATGTGGCGCACCCACGCCGACACGATGCCCGACGAAGCCGCGGCGCTCTCCGTGCTCGCGCTCGCCGACCTGCACGACGCCGCCGAGCAGGCCGGCGTCCAGTGGACGCTGCTGCTCGACGAGTTCGGCGCGGTCATCAAGATGGCCGCACAACGCGGCGTGGCGATCCTGCAGCGCGGCCGCTCCCACGGCGGTCAGGTGCTCGTCGATCACCCAATCGGCCGCCGACATCGAAGCGCTGACCGGACAACCCGGCCTGCTGGCGAGCCTGACCGACAACTTCGCCGGCGTCGTCGCGCACCGCCAGACCTCGCCCGGAGTCCGCGACTGGCTCGCGAAGCTGATGGGCACCCGCGCGCTCTGGCAGAACACCAGCCAGACCAGCGCGCACGGCAGCACGCACACCGGACGCGGCAGCGCCCGACGCGTGCGCGAGTTCCGCATCTCCTCCGACACGTTCGGCGCGCTCGGCTCTGGCGAAGCGGTGATCTACACCCCGATTGCTCGGGAGCCCACACGAGGGCGCGTACTCGCAACGGACCTCGACTGGGAGCGGCCGCTGCGCATCAACCAAGCCGGAAGCCGGCACGCATGCGAAACGCAAGTCGATCCAAGCAGCGCTATTGGTCCCGGCGCGTGTAGTGAGAGCAACGCGGACGATGCAGAGACAGGACCAGCTTTCCGCCTCTGATCGGGCCAAAAGCGACCGCCCACAGCGCCGGGAGCGACGCGGGACCGTGCTCTACTTGACGAATGCCCGATGTCGAGAAGTGGTCAGTCCGTTTCCTGGTTGATGAAGAGACCGCACGCGCGTTGACAGCGCCGGCCGCATGGCCGTGGTCAAAGCAGGTCTCTTCTCTCTCGGTTGGCGGGTGGCACGCCGATGAATCCGAGTCGGAGCCGTACGCAAGCTTCGAGCTCGCATGCTGATGGACCCGATGACGCCGAGCAAATCGCGCGCAGCGTGCTGGGCGCAGCCTGGAAGGCCGCAGGATTCGAGCCACGCCACGTCGACGTCGTGTGGGTCGCTCCAATGCGAGCCGACGAACTCAGCACAAATCGCTTCCTCGAACAGGCACGCGATCCGCTTAACGGCGAGCGATACGAACTCGCGATCGTTGCGGCTCAGATCCACTTCGAGATGCAAGTCCGCCTCCTGATGGAGCGCGCAGCGAAGCGAAACGGCGAAACATGGGCCAAACGTTTAATCAAAAACTCGCGAGCAGCCATGCTCGCAAATGACGTTAGTAAGGCGACAGCAGAGCTTCTCCTCCAGATCGACGTAACTAAGCAGTCGTTCTGGCCTGCTTACACAGTGCATCTCGCCCGCCGAAACGCGGTCGTGCATGAAGGCAAGACAATGGGCAAGCAAGAAGCTCAAGAGTCCATCAACACCGTCGAGAGCATGTGGGCCGAACTCGCCAAGGTGGAGCGGCCTTCGACGCTCCTTTAGAGATCCGTTTCCCGGCGAGAAGCCCAGTGCAGATCGGTCAGCGCGTTGCTTTCCTGCACCGCATCAACGGCACTCCACTTACGTTCACCGCATCTTCCGCCGCGGTACCGCTTATGCTGGCAGCATGATCGAACTACCGCAGCCGTTGCTCACTCGCCTGCAGCCCGACGCTGACCCGATCGTTACGGCCATTGCAGGGATGAGCGACGGGATCTCAGAGCAATACATCCGTGAAGCACGAGCGTTCGACGCCGCCGAGGGCGACAACGCGTGGACCTTCGGAGCGGACATGCACGCGCACGGCTGGGCTCGCATCGGCGAACGCGTCGACGAAAGCCCGGTGATCAAACTGGTCGAGGACGGTCTGGCGCACGCCGTGAAGGCGGGTCCGCTCACGATCCGACCGTACAAGCTCGGATCGCGGGCACCCGAGGACATCCGCTTGGTCCGGCTGCCGCCTGACAGCGCGACCAAGCTGGCAATCACGCAGGTCAACGAACTGGTCATCCAAGGACAGCTGGCTCTTGACCTCGCAGCCGGCCTGCCGGAGCCGACCGACGAGGAAGATGTGGCCCGATTTGCAGCCGATCTGCTCGTGATGGCCCACTTCGGTAACCCTGCCCAGGGGCGTTGCGCGATCTACCTCGGTGCCCCGCGGCCGGTTCTGCGTGATGGGTCGTACTGGGAGTGGGTGGTCCAGCTCGAAGGCGCCGGACCCGATCTTGATACCGAGTTGGTGATCCCCGCCGATCCGACAGGCCCGACGGCCCCGTTCTCCGAACGCGCTGAGCCCGAGCTCACGATCGAGCGTCGCCGCGAAGCTCGGCCAAACACGGCACAGTGAGCGTCGATTTCGACCCTTGGCGACTCCAGCTGGCGCGTGAAGCCCAGGGCCTCAAGAAAGTTGATCTGGCAAAGACAGTCGACGTCACCGCCGCCGCGATCAGCCAGTTCGAGCACGGCAGCGCTCGCCCAAGCCCCGCGACGCTCAAGCGGCTCGCGCTGGCGCTCGACATTCCGGTGACGTTTCTGGCACGGCGCCCGGCGATCATCCGCGACAACCCGACGGCTACGCCGTTCTTTCGCAGCCTGCGCTCAACACCGCAAGTGGAACGCACCAAGGCGCGCGCGCGGACGTTGCTGGTACGCGAAGTGTCGGCCGTGCTCGAACGAGAGGTGGCGCTTCCCCCAGTGCTCCTGCCGTCAGAGTTCTATGTCGAAGAGGACACCCCGTCGGAGGAAGTTGAGCTTCGGGCGGCACAGGCCCGAGCGACGCTCGGGATCCCAGCTGGGCCGATCGCCAACGTGGTGCGTCTCGCCGAATCATTAGGCGTCGTTGTGTCTCGTCTCAGAGTGGAGGACGAACGCGTCAGCGCGTTCTCAGCTTGGATAGACGGGCGACCCGTCATGATGCTCAGCAGCGACAAGAACGATGCAGCACGATCACGGTTCGACGCGGCGCACGAACTCGCGCACCTCATGCTTCACCCGGAACCTGAAGCGGGAAATGCGAGGTTGGAACGTCAGGCAGACGCTTTCGCGGCAGCATTGCTCATGCCCGGGCGCGAGATCGCAGCGAGCCTGCCGCGACGCTTCTCGGTTGAGGCATTCCTCGAACTCAAGCATGTCTGGGGTGTATCGATCGCGGCGCTGCTCTATCACGCCCGCAGCCTGGGAGTCATGACCGAGTCGGCCTACAAACGAGCAGTCGTCGCGATGTCCTCTCAGTTCGGCAGGCGCCACGAACCAGGCGATCTTGGACCCGCCGAGCGGGCGATCATGCTCCGTCGCGCGGCCGAGCTCGCGATGCCGGACGACCCGATCAGACACCTTGCGCAGGCAGCCCATCTGCACCAAGTCACCATTGCCGAGATGCTGGACGATCCGCTCGTTGAACCGCGTGCGCTGACGGCCGAGGTTCTCCTGCAAGACCCGCGGCGATAACGCGGAGCGAGCCGCAAGCCTCCCGGATATGACCTTGGAGATAAAACTGGACCTGACAAGCTCCGCGCTACTAAGGGCGTACGTCGACGAGCGGCACTTCCGGCTGTGGACCTTCGAGCCCGACGGCGCGTTCGTGCGTCATCGTGAACACAAGCTCGAACTCGAGGGCCTGGTGAACCAAATCCTCGGCGATACGAGCGCTGAAGAACTCCGGTCGCTGGCTCGCGAAGACACTGCGCTTGTACGAGGATCTACCTTCCGAGGTCCCGAACCGTTTGACCCCGAGACCGGCGACCTACGGGTCATCGCGATCCGCCAGATCGAACGAGCACTACACGGAACCCACGGCAAATTGCTGGATGCGGCGTACTTGCCAGCGGCCGAAGATGATCGGGTGTGCCAAACAGTGCCGGGACTGTTCGGGCGGCTCGAGACCAAACACCTCCTGCTGCCGCTGACAGCAGCGATGGTTCGCGATCGGACCGGCTGGCACGACCGGGCGTTCCGGCTCGACGAATTCGCCGTCTATCCCCACCCCGCCCTCCGACCAGCACGAGAGCTGGTTCAAGATCTCTGCGCACTCGCTGAAGCCGGCGCCAACGTCAAGGTTGCGATTGATCCTCATGCCGTCGTCCCGATCGCCGACGCGCGGGGAATCGGCCTATTCGACTACTGGTACGGGATGAAGCTCAACCTAGACAGCCTGGATGACATGACCGCCCTTGGCGCAACCATTCACGGCCGTCGAATCGACCAGCAGGCTTGGGGCACGTACCCACTGCTCACCACCGAGTTCCGATGGTCCCTGTACTCGGATTCACTGAAGTACCTGGAGGTAACGGAAACGGTGCCTCGATCATCAGTTGTCGCAGATCACGGGCGCACCTGGTTCACCTCGCAGTACGTCCAAAATCGCTACCTACACAGCATCCGGGATACCGCCTCCCGCGGCTTCGTGCATGTCGACGGTGCCGCCAAGGCGTTCCCGCGAGATACCTACGGTCCGACGATCGAGAACCCGTCAGCGCCGCAGGGTGACCCCATTTACCGCAAGCTCTTCCGAATTGACGGGCCGATACCCGATAAGGAGTGGAGTCACTTGGTTGCCCATTTCTTCCGTGGGAACGAGCTCGTTATCGAATACTTCGGAGACGTTCTAGACGAGCGCGAGGCTGCGCTCGGAGCGGCGTAGATCGTGTCCACGACTACGCCCGGTTCGCGGAGCCTTCGCGCCTCTGCACGGGAGGTAACGAGCTCGACGCCATGAGCCGCCTACTCAAGCCGAAGCCGCTTCAACCGGCACTCGAGCGGTCGCCAGCGTGGCGACAAGCCGTCGACGAACCAACCTACTGGGGCCGGCAGAACCAGTGGTTTCTTGAGGCCACCTTCCGATTGTTCGACGAACACGGAACCTGGCCGAGCGTGGAAGACATCGAGGCGGAGCTAGCGAACTCGGCACCTGATCGAGCGCTACGCGTGGCACAGCTTGCCATTGACGTCCCTCACGTACTCGGAAACCGCTACGCGAACCGCGTAGAGGCTCACGGCACGCGGCACATCGCTGGTACCGACGGCGACGCCGCTCCTCGAACAGCTGGTGGCGGCACTCAAGCAAGCACGGGCTCGGTATCCAGGGCCGGTCGGTCAAGATCCAGTCCTACGCGGCTACGAGATCAAGTCAGCCCTTGAGCTCGACGACCTGACATACCGGAAGCTCTCGACTCTGATCTTCAGCGAGGGCTGGTTCTTCAAGGGCGGCTCCGGCGACGTCGATGGAGACTGGACGCAGAACATCGCCGCAAGCATCCTGCGGATGGACCGCGTCGAGACGATTCACGATTACTTCAACGCAGTCGCGGAGCATCGGTTCGGCCCAGCCTACGTGCCAAGCCATCAGGTTGCAGCCCCCCACCCAAACTGGGGCCGGGCCGAGCCCATCCGTCGCTGGCTAGCCAACCGTGAGGTTTCGGCAGGCGACCTCCTGATTATCGGCATCCTCGGATCCGTCGTCGCAGGCATTGTGCTGTGGCTGGTGACCAGGTAACGGTCTCACACAACGGTCCAGGGCTACGCCTTCCGTTTCTCGCCGACAGTGTGAAACTCCGGCATCGGGCGCTCAGCGAGCCAGCGCTTGAGAGGGCCGAGCGGATCGCCCTGATCAATCGCTGCCGTGTCACCCTCTGCGAGAAGTCGCCGCAGATCTGCGGGCTCAGGGAAGGCCGCGGCGGGTAACTCATCGCCGCGCATGAAATGCCCCAGAGTCGAGCGCGCGTTGCCGATCGCGCGCGCCACGACGTGACGCGGCAATTCCTTCACGGTCCTGTCACCCAAAACAACCTCAGCCAGCACGTTCCCAACCGACTCGTACCGTCCCAGCAGCTCAGGCTGCCGAACGCGCGGTGAGTAGGAGACCCAGCCGTCCTCCCACGCTTGACGGGCCGCCGCGTACCGGTCCTCCAGAGCACCACCTCGGTCCAGCGCAGCTGAAGCGCGCACGAGCGCCTCATCGAGCTCCTCGGCCGCAATCAGTTCGCGCGCATGCCGCGCTTGCTCACGCTGCTCGTCACCCACCCGACGCCGCCCACGTGCTTCAAGAGCGGCAGTGAGCACAACACCAAGCACGACGCCTCCCACCCCGACCAACGCCGCTGTGATCGCTGGATCCACTGCGCACATGATGCCGTGCCTGTCGGCGCTGACATCCAGCGTCGGGCTACCTCGCGGCAGGGAGGAGAGAAGCCGCGTGGGCGCCCTGAAAGCGCTCCGGGTGGTCTCATCAGACTCGCCCACTCGTACGTGCCGGTGTTGGTCCGGTACCCAGGCTAGCTTCTCCGAGGATGGCGGAAACCGCACTCACTGAACGACAGGCTGAGGTACTCGGCGCGATCGTGAATGCGTGGGAGGCGTCGGGGCATGCCGCACTCGATTTTCCGTCACACCAGCCGTTCGCGCACCCACAATGGCCGTCCGTTGTGCATGTGCCAACTAAGGACGAACTGCGTCCGCTACGCCGGCTCGGGATGCTTCGGATCGACCCTGGCCCAACCTCCGGATGGTCCGTCTCCCCGACGGAGGCTGCGCGCTCTCAATTCGGCGATGATGCGGAACGGCAACTGGCCACCGCCCTCAGAGACGCTGATCAGCGGCTTGGCCTCATCCTCCGCGCGACAGTCGAGGCGTTCGAGCAGCGTCCAGATCAACCGCTCGCCCTCCTACCGGTGTGGGGCGGCACGATCGTTCGTCATTCCGGCTGGCAACTACAACCCGACGTCGTCCGAATGCACGACATCCAGCAGCTTCACGAACTCGGCCTGCTCGGCACGGCACCGCAAGGCCGTGGATGCACATTTTGGCCTACGAGCGACGGCCGAGCGGCCGTGCACAACGCCCCAGCGCTACTTGAGAGTCGCAGCGAGCTAGCAGTCAGCGATCAGGACGCCGCGCGGTTACGGAGTTGGGCTGAGCGGCTCCGCGCCGGCGATATCGCAGTCTCCGTGCTCGCAGGTACCGCCACGTCGGTGATTCGCGCTCTGATCGGCCTCTAACAGTCGCGGGCTTGCACAGCCGGAATGCGGATCTAACCTGACTCCGCCGGCGCCGGCAGCCAGCCCTGGTCTTCGAGTCGCTGCCATGCAACGGCAACGTGGCGGGCGTTGAACGTACGGCGTTTACGCTCTGTCCACGAAGCAACGATCTCGCACGCCTGTTCGGGGCTCGACGCACCATCTTCGTACGCCGCCCAGTGCACCGTAGTGAGCAGCTCGAGGCCCAGCGGGCTCTCAAATCCGCTGATCAGCGAGTACACCCGGTCAATATGAGCTCGGGTCGTTTTGTCTTCGATCAGAAATTCCCACGCAGCGTCGACGGCCTCGGGAACGAGCTTCATCGACGCCGGTGCGCTGCGGTCGCCGGCACCAGTGATGAAGTGCCCGTCCATCGCCTGGATCACATGATTCAAGTTCTCCGCGTACGGTCCGAACTGGGCCTTCCTGAAGCGAAGTCGCAACGGCTGGCCGGCGGCCTGCAGTAAGTAGCTCATCTTCTGCATCACCAGCGGCGTGATCGTCGCCAGCGGATCAGCGACGTACGTATCCAACGCGGCAAGCAGCACAGCTCGCCCAGGAGTCATCCTCGGCGGATCGGTAGCGATTCTCTGTTCTTCGGGTAGTGGGGCGCCCGCCGGCTCGTGCAGCAGAACGGTCACGTTCTCCAGCGGCCGCAGGGCATCCTCGATGATCGGCTTGACTTCGCTCCACTCCAGGCCACCGTTACCGCATCCCAGAGGTGGAACCGCGACCGATCGAACGTGACAGTCCTGCAGCACGCGCACGAGATCCACAAGGCCAGCCTGAACGTCGCTGAGCCGCGCCTTCCCGCGCCAATGGCGCTTCGTTGGGAAGTTGATGATCAACTGCGGCGACTCCAGTCGACCGGTTTGGAACACGAACATACGGCCGGCCACAACTTCACCGGCGTCACAAGCACGCTTGTACGCGTCGTAGTTCGCCGGGTACGCCTTCTTGAACTGGAGCGCGATGCCCTTGCCCATCACACCGACGGTGTTGACGGTGTTCACAAGCGCCTCAGCGTCAGCGCTAAGAAGATCCCCGTGGACAAGTTCGATATCTGCCATGCCCGAAACGTTAGTAGTACCAATTCGGCCGGATAAAGATGGGCGGTGGATCCTCAATCGCGCTAAGAGCGTCTTTTGCTTGTTGGGCGGTTGCCCTGTTCATCGCGACTATCTGTCGCACGCTCGAGAACGCGACTCGCTCGTGGACTAAGAATTCGGCCTGGCGGCGGCGGCTGCGATCACCGTCCTCGTCGGTGTCCGCCCAGTAGGTTTCTCGCATGATGTCCCAGTCGACCGCCTCGAGATCGTCAAGGGTTCCGAACTGGTCGGTCAGGGATTTGATCGCGTGTCCATCGGTGATGACGAACTGGTCTGGCTCGGCTAGGTCTTCGAGGCAGAAGACCAAGTGGACAATGTTCTCCTGCGTGGCGCCCGCCACGTTGCCGCGATGGATCGTGTAGAGCATCGGTGAGCGAGGCGCGAAGTAGAACGGCACGTAGTTCGCGAGAGTCCCTCCGGCGGCGACTTCGACGACGGTGACGGCTCGCTTGGCTTTCAGGTCGGTGTACGCGATGCTGACCGGGGCGGATTTGAGGCTTGCGCAACCTTCGTCGCAGTGAATGCAGCCGGCGTCGATCATCGAATCGAGATTGCCCACGTCTGTGATGTGGTAGACAGCCGTCTCATCGGCCGCCCACGGTGGCGGTACCCCAGGTGGCGGATGGCGCTTGCCTGGCATGACCGTCCAGTATCACCGGTTTCGGGACCATCCCGCCCGAAACCGGCGAGCGATTCGTGCTCACGATTCCAGCTCTTCTGGTACGAGTTGACGGGCTGCTCGAATTGCTGAGAGCTGGGCCATGGCAACCGAGTTCCCCGGTTGCAGTTCGAGTACTCGCCCGAATAGCTCAAGTTGCTCGGTGTGGGTTAGGCCACGCGGTTTGCCGTCACGAGTGACGTAAATGCTCGATGGCTCGATGTCAGGATGGGCTGCGACCGCTTCCGCGACGGCATCGAGGCTCGAGCTGCTGAAAAGCACCAGCCACGGTTTGCCTGTTGCTGAGATCGAGTAGCTCTCCATGCGAACGTATGTTCGCATGGAGAGCCCCAGGTCGCAAGTCGGATATCGATTCCGCGACGTTCGAGCGCGGTTCCTGCCGGCCGAGCGGTGCTGCCTACGACCCTGCGGTGCGAGCCGACGAGACACGACATCGGATTCGCGCGTGATAACTGCACGCTTTACGTGCAAACCGGCCGGGTAGACCGCGATAGTCCCATCGATGGCGTCAGGGAAAAAGCGACGAGGGCGACCTGTGACGAACGCGCGCGCAGATCACCCGAGACCAAAGTCCGAACCGAGTCGTCCAACACCGGTTGCGGCACTCGCGTTGAAACACACACAGCTGTCCGAGGCCCTCGCTGCCCGCGAAGACAGGTTCTCGCAGCTTATGAGCAGACTCGTCCAAGACGAGTTCTCCGCAGGCGGCCAAGCAATAGTTTCCACCCGCGGTCTCTCCGCCGAAGAGCTTGCCGAACTCGACGGACTAAGAGAAGGCGCTCACATCGCATTCCGGCAAGAGCTCGCCGATGCAATATCCCAGCTACGCGTGCTCCTTGGGCAAGGGGATCCTCTCTACACCCTCGCGATGATCCAGATGACGAACGTGATCGGCGGATGGGGCACTTACTACGAACCAACACATCGTGGCCTCGAGAGCAAAGTCGAGCTCGTCGCGGGCCTGCTGCTCACCCAGCAACCACCCGCAGACACGGAGCCTGTATCCGACAACGTCATGCAAGCGATCCACGACGAGCTGCTCACATCATCGACGTGTCGCTGCTCCGCAACCTAACCGCGCCGAGAGGCGACGATCCCGTCATCGCGGAGCTTCGATTCACGAGCGCGATGAACTGGATGACACTTCGTGGAACCTCATACGCACACCACGGCACGGACCTAGCGACCGCTCTTTACCGCCCATTCGACAGCTGGTGCCTCGAGCATTACGGATTCACCATCGACGATGTCTTGGCCGTCGGCGAGACAGCCCAGTTGCTCCTCACTGGACGGATGAATTCACTGCTCGATCAAGCGAGAGGATTTGCCGAGCAAGTTACCGAGTACGCGACGAGCCAGGCGGGGCATGCCGCGCTCGCAGCCAAAGGGCTCGCGAACATCGACGATCGCGACACCGAGACGCTGTTCACCCACCGAGCGTTCATTCACATACTTCAGCAAGGCATCAAGGACGCCATGACCTTCAACATCGACGACCTAGTCGCGGCAGGTCTCTCAGAAGATCGCGCGCTCGCGGTTTTGAAGGAACTTTCGGTCTCGCCGGGGAGTCTCCAACCCGGCGATTACAACGGGTTATTCGACGACAGCCCGCTCGTGCAGCGTCCGTACTTTGAGTTCGACGGACGGTTTGTCCTCGTCGTCCCCGGGATGGTCCTTCGGGACGCTGTAGTCCTCTTGGAAGAGCGTTTCATGAATGGTCCCTCCACGTTCTCGAAGACGCGCGCAACGACGCTTGATCATCTTGCGGTCGAGTACCTAAAAGCGCTCCTTCCAGGCAGCGCGGGCTACACGAACTTGTTCTATGAGGGCGCCGAACTCGACGGTCTCGTGATTTTCGAGAAGACCGCATTTATCGTGGAAGGGAAAGGATCCGCGCTGAGTGTCCAAGCGCAGCGTGGTGACGTTGTTCGGCTCGCAAGTGACATCGGTGATGCAGTTGGAGAAGCGTGGGCGCAGGGCGCCAGAGCGCGCGACTACCTTCAGCGCCAACAGGATGCGATCTTCTTGGACAAGCGGGGCGCCGAAGTCCTCCGCCTCGCAGCAGGAGCTGTAGACGAGATCTTCATCGTCAATCCCACCCTCCACGAGCTCGCAGGGCACGCATCACAGCTTCCGCGTCTCCGAAGTCTCGGCCTCTTCCCAGACGGAGAGTTCCCCTGGTCGGTATTTATCAACGACCTCCGTGTCATCTCCGAGACGTCCGATAACGCGGCCGTTTTCCTTCACTATCTGACCTGGCGCGCACGACTTCCACTAGGCGAACGCGTCACGGTGATCGATGAACTCGATCTCTGGGGGAGCTATCTACTCTGCGAGAGATTCGGATCGCTCGCCGGCGAGGGCCGCCACATCGTCGGCAACTCCAGCACAGATATCGACCTGTACTACGCGGGTGAAACAGGTGCCGGCCCAAAGCATCCCAAGCCCCGCAAGTTTCTCGAAGAGCCAGTCAGAGGGTTCGTGGAGCGCATGGCGCAAGAGCGACCTCCCGGATGGCGTGACGCGACCGGCGCATGCCTCGACCTCTCGATCCCCGAGCTCGCGCTCGTGGTCGGAAAGGCGAAAGGCGCCTGGAAACGAGCAAACAAGACCGGCGCTGTGGACATCATCGAGGGCGGCCGAGTGAGGTTGATTGGTGTCCCTCGCGGGGCGGACCTGGACGAGGTGATCGCCGCCGCCGAAGCGCTCGAAAGCGAAGCCACTTTCGACATCTACGTCAGAGGCTCCAAAGCGAAACGCGGCGAGCTGGCCTGGGCCAAGCGTGTAAAGCGGGTCGACTTCGAACTATCCGACTTTGAGATCGCCGCTTTCGAAGGCATTTCGCGGGCAGAGTGATGGCCGGCACAGGGCATGGGCGCCTCCTGACATCAGCCCGCGAGCTCCGTGCCCGAGCGCTCGACCGCATGCCCGACCGGTTCGCCACCCCAGAACTCAGCCGCGGTGGGGCCGTCGTGGACTCCCGCCGGTGGGGCTGCACCGCTCGCTCCGGCGCCGAGGATCGCCTCCAGGTCCTCGCGCTTGATCCTCACGCGGCGACCTACGCGAATCGCCGGCAGCGAACCCGCGTCGATCCAGTTGCGGATCGTCTGCTGATTGAGCTTAAGCATCCCGGCGATTTCGGCCACCGTCAGGAACTCGTGTTCGTCGGGCACGCTGCGAGGTTATCGGGCGGTATTCATCGCGCAAGGCGACAGTCCAGATGCGTTCCGCGCCTACCAGAGAGCCGCGCTTTCGGCGGCGACGAATCCTGCCGCTGGACCGAGACCTCTGCTCCGGCGAGTGCGTTGATTGGAGCGAATACGTCCAACCTCGAGGTTCGAGAAAATGGGTCGGTGGCTCTGTGGTCCATGCAAGCGCTTTCTGAGGTCATCGGTGAAGTTGATACTTCGAAAGCGCAGCGCATGGACGCCGCGGAACTCTTAGCTTTGGACGCGAGACTGTCGGCGCACGCCGCCACATACCGCCCCGCAGTCAGGGAGCCAGGTGAGTACCGGGCGGCACTTCCGTCTATTGCATCCCTAGACGGGCCAGAGCTCCATACGGCGCTGGCGTATGCGCATACGACGACGATCGTGGACCCGATCGATTCGGTGTTCTTCCAGCCCGAATGGCTCGGATTTCTCTCAGGAGAAACGGCTGCTCAACTCGCCATGGGAATTATCTCGATAGACGATGCGTTGGACCAATTCGAAAGGAAACGTAGGCAAACAGTTGAGCAATTCGTTCGTGACGATGCCGGGATCGGAGAGGCTCAGGACAGCGCTGGCCCGCGCTGTCTCATTCTTGTGCGATTGGAGTTCCGTCACGGAAGCCGAGTTGCTTCAGACGGTTCCGGCACGCCTGGGCGTCGCGGGTTGGATCATTGATGAACGCCGACAGCCGCTGCTTACCTCGGGCCTGCTTGATCCCGACTTTGTGTTCACGGCGCTCAAAGACCTCCCCTGGCTCGTGGCTTACGACGAGGCACGGGGGGCATTCATGAATTTCAACGCCCATCTGCTCGTCGCTCACGCCGGCGCGGCGTCGCCCGTGGCAACCGACGAAATTGGCTGGCGATATCTATCGCAGCTATTGCGGGTGCTTGGTGAGTCATCCGACGCCGCTAGTCGCGCCCACTGGATGGTCCAACTCGCGCCTCTGCCAGGCATTGCACCGCTTGGTCCTGCTGACGCACTTCGGCTGCATACGGATGCGGACGACTTCGCCGAGTGGCATATCCGCCTCAGGAGACTGGGGCGCGAGATGCCATCGCTTACTACCGATTCGAGTGCCTCCGCGAGCGCGGCGCGCGAACTGTTGGAGGAGGAATTAGGGCCCGCTATTCGGCGGCTCGACAAACCGACGCGACTCGCGGCGGTTCGGTCGTCGGCGCCGACCCAGGGGCTGAGCATGGTTTTCGGCGCTGCCGGGCTTGGACTTCTCGCCGTGCTCGGCCTGCCGGTGACCGAGGCCGGCGTCCTTGCTCTCCCAATCAGCGGCGCGAGCCAGCTTGCGATTGCGGCATTGGGAGCTGACAAGGATCAAGACTCAGCGGTCCTGGCTCGACTCGTGCAAGTCGATCGGCGGAATGCGGACGCAAAGCGGCGACATTAGTCGGCGGGCGCGCCGTCTCGCCCGGGTGGTGCCGATCGACTCCCACCCGCCGACGGCCCCGCTGCGCTCCGTCACCGTCTCATCAGATACGTCGCAGCGCACCTCGTCGCGACATAGCACCCAGATCTGCACTTTTCGTCGATGACGACGCATCGACGGTGCATCACGAGAGCATCCGGTTTGTTACCGCCGGCGTGCAGAACGGCTCCCTCCCAAGTTTGGCGCCCGGAGGGCGCTTGGGGTCGGGCAACCGGTCCCGCACGCGGCGGGTCCACGAGGCCCAGGAGGCCATGATGCTCACCGATGCCAAACGTGTGATGGTCGCCGTCATCGACGAGGCTGCTCGAGGCACATTGATCGAGAACCTCGAAGCGGACGGCTATGAAGCAGTCCCTGCGCTCACGCTGGGGCACGCGAGTGCGCGTGTTGGCGATGACCTCGACGCTCTGATCCTTGATCTCGGCGTAGACACGACGAAGCTGATCGACACGGTCCGCGGCGGTCACCACGACGGTGACCCGTGGCTGCCGATCCTTGCCGGGACCGCGAGCGAAGACCTCTTCCGTCCCGTCCGGCTGCTTGAACGCGGCGCCGATGACGTGATCTACGAGCCCTGGCTCTATTTCGAAGTCCGCGCCCGCCTCGCGGCGCTGCTGCGCCGGGTCAGTGCCCAGCAGCAACGGACGCTCTTGCGCGCCGGCATGCTGCGTGTCGATGTCGGCGGTCGGCGAGCCTGGATCGGTGACGCTGAGATCACACTGACCGCACGCGAGTTCGACCTGCTCTGTGTTCTCGTCTCAGAGCCCTACCGCGTGTTCTCGCGGCGGGAGCTGCTCGAAACAGTTTGGGGGCTCGGTGACTGGGCGCAGACCCGAACGCTGGACTCGCACGCCTCGCGGCTTCGGCGGCGGCTCAACGGCGCTGGCGGAACCTGGGTCCGCAACGTGTGGGGTGTCGGCTACCGGCTGATGGATGGGGAATTCCATCCGATGCAATCGCCCTCGTTGCGCGGTTCGCTCGTCTGATTCTCACTGAACTAGTCGAGGTGAGCTCTTGATCTCATGATTGAGAGCTCACCTCGCGGCCTGTTCGCCTTTCGCTCGATTGCATCTGATGAAACGATTAGAGAACAAATGCAACGGGTCATTTCAGGTGTCAAGCCATTCACTCGGCTAGGCCCCATCAGCGCGGACCCACTCATCCCAACGACTGTTAGGATGAGCAGATGGCTGACGACCGTTGCGAGCTGTTGTGTCTCGACCTTCCGCGGGCAGAGCAGATCCGCGCAGCGCTTGACATTGATGTCGCATGCGAGACCGCTGGCCGGGCCCGGGCGCTCGCCGATCCGACGCGGTCGGTGATTGCGCTCGCGCTGCGCGAGGGCGGCGAGCTGTGCGTCTGTGATCTCGCCTGGATCGCCTCCAAGGCCGAGAACCTGGTCGGTCACCACCTGAAGGTGCTTCGCGAGGCCGGGCTGGCCAGGTCCCGGCGGGACGGGAAGATCGTCTTTTACGCACTCACTCCTCTCGGCACACAGACCTTGGACACGGTCCTGGCAACCGGTCGCGCGGCGGTCTGATCGTGCCGCTGGAGCTGCCGCTCATCCAGGCCGCACCGACCGTTCACATTACGGTTGCAGATCACCGGTCGCGCGAGCGGCTGATTCGCCAGGCTAAGGCACTGTCGTGGGTGAGCCTGGGCTGGATGACCGTAGAGGGCGCGGTCGCGATCGCCGCGGCGCTTGCCTCGGGCTCGATCGCGCTGCTTGGCTTCGGTCTGGATTCCGGGATCGAGGCACTCGCGTCGATCATCGTGATCTGGCGTTTCACCGGTGATCGTCGTCTCTCACAGACAGCGGAGGCGAGCGCCCAACAGCTTGTCGCGGTCAGTTTCTTTCTGCTCGCCCCCTATGTCGCGCAAGACGCTATCCGCACCCTGATCACCGGCGACCGGCCGGCAACCAGCGCGGTTGGGATCGCGCTGGCGGTCTCGAGCATCATGCTGATGCCGTTGCTCGGCCGTGCCAAGCAGCGGATCGGCGCGCAGCTTGCGTCGGGCGCGACCGCCGGCGAGGGCAACCAGAACATGCTGTGCGCCTACCTCGCCGCCGGCGTGCTCATTGGCCTGGTGCTCAACACCGCGGCGGGGATCTGGTGGGCCGATCCCGTCATCGCGCTCTGCGATCGCGGGGCTCGCTGTCCACGAAGGCCGCGAGACCTGGCGCGGTGAGGGGTGCTGCACGCCGATGTCACTTCGCGGCAGCGGCGCCTGTTGTGAGGAGGGTTGCTGCCAGACATGAGCCCAAAACCGGAGCCATTGCCGATGGCGCTGACTGGCTGTGAGCTTCGACGATCGCCAACTGGCCGAGCAGCTCACCCGCTACCGACACCTGAGCCTCAGCGTGCTGCGCGCCGAGCGAGCCGATCTCAACGCTCGCATCTACTTCGACGCACACGTCGACGCTCATCTTCTGGAGGAGACACTGGCGATCGAGCGTGGCTGCTGCTCGTTCTTCACACTCGACTACGACTCATCTGACCGCGTGTTGTGGATCAGTACCGAACCCGCGCGTGCCGGCGCGCTTTCGGTGTTGCTCAGCGCGCTCACCCCTACCGGGTCTGGGCACCGATAATCCCCGACCGCACCGCCCAGGACCTGCTGCTCCGCCGCGGCCTGCTCCTCGAATACTGCACGCTCGGCTGGAACGTGATCGGCGTCATCGTCCTCGCGATCACCGCAATCACAGCCGGCTCTGTTGCACTCGCCGCGTTCGGGCTCGACTCGCTCATCGAGATCCTCGCCTCCACGATGGTCGTCTGGCAGCTCACCGGCACCGACACCAGCGCCCGGACTGTTCCCGCCCTGCGCGTCATCGCGGTCGCGTTCGCCGGCCTCGCGAGCTACATCCTGATCCAGTCCACCATCGTGCTTGCCACCGCCAACCATCCCGGACGCTCCCTCGCCGGCACGATCTGGCTGGCGATAACGGCCCTCGCGATGTTCGCACTCGCGCGCGGCAAAGCAGACACCGGACACCAGCTCAACAACCCCGTCCTGCAAACCGAAGCACGAATCACCGTCATCGACGGAGCCCTAGCCGCGATCATCCTCGCGGGTGTCCTGCTCAACACAGCGCTCGGCTGGTGGTGGGCCGATCCCATCGCCGCCCTCGTGCTCGTGCTCTACGCAGCACGCGAAGCGCGACACGCCTGGAACGAAGCGGCAGAAACCCCTAGCAACTGACCACGACACTCAGGCCATCGGTCGCTAAGTCCTCGGTCAGCCTCCTAGTC
>CAWAVA010000023.1:0-78553 GCA_963785385.1 uncultured Conexibacteraceae bacterium
AACCGCCTGGCACTGGTGCTCGCGGTGCTTGGTCGGCACGCCGGGATCGGGCTTGGGAATGCGGATGTGTTCGTCAACGTTGTGGGCGGTGTGCGGGTCGATGAGCCCGGCGCTGATCTCGCGGTGGCGCTGGCGGTTGCGAGCGCGGCGAAGGGTGTACCGCTGCAATCCGCACCGGGCCAACCGCTCGCCTGCTTCGGCGAGCTGGGCCTGACCGGCGAGCTGCGGACGGTGGCGCACGCTGACCGACGGCTCGCGGAGGCTGCCAAGTTCGGGCTCGAGCCCGCCGTCGAGCCGGGCCGTTTCCACACCTTGCGCGAAGCCGTGCGCGCGATGGTCGCGCGTGAACGGATGACCCTTGCTCAATAGCGCGTAAAATTAGCTTGGTTATGGCCTCGCGATCCGGGGAAGAGCTCGAGACGAGCTCGAGTCTCGCCAGGAGTCCCGGATGGTTAGGGCGCTCGAGATGGTTGCGCCCGGAACCGCCCTCCGCGACGGTCTCGACAACATTCTGCATGCCCACACCGGTGGTCTGATCGTGATCGGCGATCCGGATGACCTGGCCTTCCTGTTCTCGGGTGGCATCAAGCTCGACCTCGACTACTCGCCCGAGCTGCTGTATGAGCTCGCCAAGATGGACGGCGCGATCGTGCTCAACTCGAACGCGACCAAGATCGCTCAGGCCAACATCCAACTGACGCCCGATCCGACGATCCACACGCTCGAGACCGGCACCCGACACCGGACCGCCGAGCGCGTCTCCAAGCAGACCGACGCGACCGTAGTCGCGATCTCCGAACGTCGCGAGGTCGTGTCGCTCTACGTCGACGGCGACAAGTACATCCTCGCTGAGATCCCGGTCGTGCTGGCCAAGGCCAACCAGGCGCTGGCGACGCTCGACAAGTATCGCAGCCGGCTCGACCAGGTCTCGACCCGGCTGACCGCGCTCGAGTTCGAGGGCGGCGCGACCCTGCACGACGTGCTGACGGTTCTACAGCGCGCCGAGCTGATGACACGCATGGCGGTCGAGATTGAGCGCTACATCGTCGAGCTCGGCACCGAGGGGCGTCTGATCGAGATGCAGCTCGACGAGACGATGGTCGGGGTCTCCGCCGACAAGGCCGCGCTCGTGCATGACTATCTGCTTGATGACGGCGACGAGTCCTTCTCAGTCGCATTCGACCAGCTGGTGCGGCTGCCGCATCAGGATCTGCTCGACTTCGGCCGGCTGGCGGAGCTGCTGGGCTATGACCGCAAGCTGAACACGCTCGACTACCCGATCTCTCCCCGAGGCGTGCGGATCCTGGGACGGATCCCGCGTCTGCCCAAGCTGGTGGTGCGTCGCATCATCGACGAATTTGGAGGGCTCGAGGAGTTGCTCGCCGCAAACGACGGTGAGCTGGAGACCGTCGACGGAGTCGGCGAGATCCGGGCGAAGGACATCCGCGAGGGGCTCCGCAGGTTGCAGGAGATAAACCTCGTCGACCGCTATCTACAGACCTGAATGCGCACTCCTGACGGGGCGGAGCCCCGTGGGCCGAAACAAGGAGGACACCATCACTGACATGATCGAAGAGCAATCGGAGGACGACGTCGAGCTCGAGGATCTCGACATCGAGCCACTGCCGCAGGTCGACTTCGAGGTCGGGGACAACGTTGTCTACCCGCACCACGGTGCCGGGCAGGTGATCAAGAAGGAGATGAAGGACGTCCTCGGCGAGAGTCGCGAGTATCTGACGATCAAGATCCTCCACAACGACATGACCGTCATGGTTCCGACTGAGAACGCCGCCGTCGCCGGCCTGCGTCGCGTGATCGACGAGGAGACGCTCGAGAAGGTGCTCGCGGTGCTGCAGGACCAGTGTTCGGACATGCCGAAGAACTGGAACCGGCGCTACAAGCACAACCGCGACAAGATCAAGACCGGCGACATCTACGACCTCGCAGACGTGGTTCGCAATCTCGCCATCCGGGAGCACCAGAAGGGTCTCTCGACGGGCGAGAAGCAGATGTACACGCGTGCGAAGAAGGTGCTCGCGTCGGAGATGATGTACGCGCTGGACGTGGATGAGGAGCAGGTCGACGTGCACCTCACCACGGTCATCCTCGAGGGCGCAGGCAACTCCGAGCCGGTCGCGCTGCCGGCGGAGTAATCGGCTCAGTCGTGGCGGTCGCGCTGATCGTGGCCGCAGGGCGTGGAGAGCGCCTTGGGTCTGGGGGACCCAAGGCGCTCGTCACGGTTGCCGGCAGGCCGATGCTCGAGTGGAGCCTGGTGGCGCTGGCCGAGGTTCAGATTGTGAGCGCTGTCGTCGTGGCGCTTCCTGCCGACAGGTTGAGTCAGGCGCCCGAAGGAGTGATTGCCGTTGCGGGCGGAGCGACGCGGTCGGAGTCGGTCCGCGCGGCCCTGGCCGCTGCGCCGGCTGATGACGTCGTCATCGTTCACGATGCCGCCCGCGCGCTGGTGACGCCGGCGCTCTTCACCGAGTCCGTGGCTGAACTCGAGCGGTCCGGCGCCGACGCGGTGGTGGTGGCCGCGCCGGTGACGGACACGATCAAGCAGGCCCGGGAGCCGGTGTCGGACGCCGGTTCTCACCTCGTCGAGCGAACCCTCGATCGTGCGTTGCTGTGGTCGATCCAGACGCCCCAAACCTTCCGGCGCGCGGCACTCGAGCGAGCATTGGAAGCGTCGCCCGGTCTGCTCGCCGCCGCCACCGACGATGCGTGGTTGATCGAGCGCCAAGGCGGTACCGTCGCTGTCTTGCCCGCGCCACCTGAGAACCTGAAGATCACCACACCGCTGGATCTGCGGGTCGCGGAGCTGATCCTGGCCGAGCGGAGCACCGCGTGAGCGTCGCCACCGGACTGGGCTATGACTGCCATCGGCTGGTGGCGGGCAGACCGCTGGTGATCGGCGGCGTCGAGATCCCTCACAGCCACGGCCTGTTAGGGCATTCCGACGCTGACGTGCTCACCCACGCGATCATCGACGCGCTGCTCGGCGCGGCTGCACTCGGGGACATCGGCGAGCACTTCCCTGATACCGACGAGCGCTACCGTGGCGCCAACTCGATCGAGCTGTTGCAGACATCGGTTGCGCTGTTGTCGGAGCACCGGTGCGCGATCGAGCATGTCGACGCGACCGTCGTGTTGGAACAGCCGAAGCTTTTGCCGCATCGCGATGCGATCCATGCTCGCCTGGTGGCCGCGCTCGGGGTGTCTGAGCGGCAGCTCAACATCAAGGCCACTCGCGGTGAGGGGATGGGCTTCATCGGGCGGCTGGAGGGCGCGGCCGCGCTGGCCATCGCGACGATCACCAGACCGGATCCGGCCGGCGAGCTCTAACGTTCTCCGCCGCCATGCGCGAGATCACACTGCACGACACGCTGACCGGCAGGCTGCTGCCGCTGCGCCCTCGGGTGCCCGGGAAGGTCGGCATCTACGCCTGTGGCCCAACGGTCTACGGTCCGGTTCACATCGGCAACGCACGCCCGTTCGTCGTCTTCTCGCTGCTCAAGCGGTTCCTGCAGCACGAGGGCTACGAGGTCACGTTCGTCGCCAACATCACCGACGTCAACGACAAGATCTACGCCTCCGCCGGCGCAGTCGGGGCCGACTCGGCCGCGCTCGCACGGGAGATGACGGCCAGATACGTCGCCGACACGGATGGCCTCGGAGTGGGGCGGCCGGACGCCGAGCCGCTGGCGAGCGAGACGATCGCCGAGATCGTTTCGCTGATCGAGGTGCTGATCGAGCGTGGTCATGCCTATGCGGTCGACGGCGACGTCTACTTCGCCGTCCGCAGTTATGGGCGCTACGGCGAGCTGTCGCATCGGCGCCTGGACGATCTCGACCAGGGTGAGGGCGGTGAGGGCGTCGACCGCAAGCGCGATCCCGTCGACTTCGCGTTGTGGAAGGCGCAGAAGCCTGGAGAGGACACGGCCTGGGACACGCCCTGGGGGCGTGGCCGGCCGGGATGGCACATCGAGTGCTCGGCAATGGCCGAGAAGCTGCTGGGCCTGGGCTTCGAGATCCATGGCGGCGGTTCAGACCTCGTCTTCCCGCACCATGAGAACGAGGCCGCGCAGACGTGTGCTGCTCACGGCGAGCCCCTGGCTCAGCTGTGGATGCACAACGGTATGGTGCGGCTCGCGCAGGAGAAGATGTCGAAGTCGATCGGCAATACGTTCCTGCTTCACGCTGCGCTCGAGGCGTACGGACGCGATGCGCTGATCGCCTACTTCTGTGCCGGCCACTACCGTCAGCCGATCGAGTTCGACGACGAGCGCCTGACCACCGCGGCCGCAAGCGTCACCCGCTTCCGGGAGGTCGCGCGACGGCTCGTCGCCGGCCCCTCACCGGACTGGTCACAGCCGCTCAGGTCCGAGTTCTTCGATGCGCTGGCTGAGGACTTCAACACCCCGCGCGCGCTCGCGGCAGCATATGACTGGGTGCGAGAGGCCAATCGCGCGGAGGCGCAGGTCGGCGACGCTGATCTCCGCGAGATGCTCGGCGTGCTGGCGCTGGACAACCTGCTCGACGTCATCGAGTTCGCCGCGCCCGAGGCAGCAACTGCACTGCTGGAGCAGCGCGAGCGGGCGCGCGCCGCGCGCGACTGGGCTCGAGCCGACCTGATCCGCGACCAGCTCCGGGAGCTCGGTTGGGAGGTTCGAGACGGGGCCGACGGGCCGGAGCTGCTCCCGATCTGATGATCGTCTACGGACGTAACGCTGTGCATGAGGCGATCCGCGGGCCGCGGACCGTGAGCCACGTGTGGGCAACACCCAACGCCGCACGCGAGCCATGGCTCGAGCAGGGGGGTGTGCGGGTCACGCTCGAGCAGGGCGACGAGATCACGCGGCGGTCCGGGTCCGATGGGCACCAGGGTGTCTGCGCCGAGGTCTCCGAATACCGGTACGCATCAGCCGAACAGCTGCTCGAGCCCGACCGCGGTCTGATCGTGGCCCTCGACCAGGTGCAGGATCCACAGAACCTGGGTGCGATATGTCGTTCCGCCGAGTGCGCCGGGGCGGCTGGTGTCGTGCTGCCCGAGCGGCGCGCGGCCGAGGTGACGCCGGCAGTCTGCAAAGCCTCGGCCGGAGCGGTCGAGCATCTGCCACTTGCACAGGTCCGCAACCTGACCGACTTCCTGAACGACGCGAAGACCCGCGGCTTCTGGTGCTACGGCGCCGATGGCGACGCGAAGCTCGACTACCGCCAGGTCGACCTCGATGGCCCGGTCGTCTTGGTGATGGGCTCTGAGGGCAAGGGGCTCCGCCCGCGCGTGGCGTCCGCCTGCGACGCGCTGATCTCGCTGCCCATCCGTGGTCGGATCGAGTCACTGAGCGTCGGCGCTGCCGCAGCGGTGTTGCTGTACGCCGCGGCTGCGGCGCGCGGCTGATCCTGCGGCTGGATCCTGCGCCTGGATCCTGCGCTGATCCTACGGCTGGATCCTGGGCCTATCGCCCTGCCGCCGTGCGGGCCGCGCGACAGGCGCACGGCTTGCCGGGCTTGACAGCCGCTTTGTGTTGTGCGAAGCTGCGCGCGGCTAAGGATGAAGTTAAGCTTTAGCCTCAATAATCCAAGGGCGCGGTTCTGGGGAGGACACCGCCCGGCAGTACAACTGAATAGGCTGCGGCGCCAGGGGAGGTGACGCGCCACGCAATTTCCAACCATCGCCGGACCACGGAGGTCGGCGATGAAGCAAAGGAACCCGCCGTGGCACGACTTTCATCAAACCCGAAGGGTCAACTACAGGTTGAGGATGGCTATCTCATCGCCCTCGCCAAGGTTGGCAACGCTGATGCCTACGACCGCTTGGTGCGCCGTTACTACGGCTTTGTCCGGCTCAAGGCCTCTTCGTACTTCCTTGCGGGTGGCGACGCCGACGACCTCATCCAGGAGGGTCTGGTCGGCCTGTACAAGGCGATCCGCGACTACCGCAGCGACAGGGAGTCGAGTTTCCGCAACTTCGCCGAGCTCTGCATAACGCGCCAGATCATCACCGCCGTGAAGACGGCGACGCGCAATAAGCACACGCCGCTCAACCAGTACGTGTCGTTCTCGAGCACGCCCGCCGGGACGGGCAGTGACACCGAGCCGACGCTCGACGAGATGATCGCCGGATCACCGGTTCATGATCCGGTCAATCAGGTGATCAGCTCGGAGGAGCTGCGCGCGTTGGTCGCCTGCATCTCGACGTCGCTGTCCGAACTTGAGTCGCGCGTGCTGTCGCTCTACCTGGACGGTCGCTCATATGAGGAGGTCGGCCAGCGGCTCGGATGCGACTGCAAGACCGTGGACAACGCCCTGCAGCGGGTCAAGCGCAAGATCGGGCATCACCTTGCGTCGAGGGCGATCGCCGCGTGACGATGAACAGGCGCTGCGGCTAAGCCGAGCCGATGGCGCCCAAATCGGGCTGGTGACCATAGGTCGAGAAGCTCCGGAAGGCGTTGAACTGCCTGTGGTGGGGTCCGTGGAAGTCTGAGGAGCCGGTCGTGATCAACCCCAGCTCGGACGCTCGCCGCGCGAGCAGGTCTGTCTGCGGAAGGGTGTGTGTCACATAGAAAGCCTCGACTCCGTCGAGCCCGACGGCCACGAAGCGCTCGAGCGTCGCGATCACCTCCGCGTCGCTCTCGACATCCCAGAACGGATGCGCCCAAACGGCGACCCCGCCCGCGCCGTGCATCAGGTCGATCGCATCTCCGATCGACGGCGCTTCACGGTCGCTGAAAGCCGGTTTGCCCTCGATCAGATACGCGACGAGGAACTCGGTCGAGTTCGTGAGCTGCTCGTTCTTGAGCCGGTCGGCGTTACCCGGATCGGTGAACACCGCCTGCGCCAGATGCGGGCGCCCTACCGTGGCTCCCGCCGCGAACCGCTCGTCGAGTGGTTGCCGGTCGACCTTCCAGCCGTTCTGTTCGAGGGCGGCGATCATCCGCTCGGCGCGATGCCTTCGGTCCGAGCGCGAGCGTTCCAACTGGGCGCGCAGGGCCGCGTTGTCGTGATCGATCAGGTAACCGCAGAGATGGAGGTCGCTTGCGACAGGGTCGAGCACCGAGATCTCGACCCCCGGCACCAATCGCAGTCCGACTCGCTCCGCGGCGTCAATCGCCTCGGGAACACCCTCGACGCTGTCATGGTCGGTCAGTGAGAGGAGCTCAACGCCGGCCTGCTTGGCCGAGTTGACCACCTCGGCTGGGGCCAGCTCTCCGTCTGAGTAGGTCGAGTGACTCTGCAGCTCAAAGGTTGGAGGCGTGGACGTAGGATCGGGCATGACCCGGAGGCTAGCCGGAGGCGGACCTCGAACGGCGCAGCCTCGGCTGCGGCTCAACCGCAGTAACGGCCGGGACCCTTGTTAGGTGGCCCTAACCTCTGCTACGGTCCGGCTCGGCAGCCGGTTGGGGTGGGTGTTAGGGGAACCTAACATCTGCTACGGTGCGCGTCTCCAGCGCATTCCGACCGGCCAGCTCGGAATAACAAGCCGCTCGAACCGAAGGCCAGTCGCCGAAATGACAACAACCAGCGAGAAAACCAAGGCGCGCGCCGGCCAGAGATGGAGCTTCTATCTCTGGGTGGGGATCGCCCTCGCGGTCGCCGTAGCGGCTGTGATCCTCGGCTGGCATTCTGGGGGCGGCACCGTCGACCCGAGCGATCCCGCCAACGCTGCCGGGATGAGTCGCACGACGGCCGTGATCAACAGCGGCATTCTCGTCTTCAGGGAGGGTCTCGAGACGATCCTCGTGCTCGCCGCGATCACGGCCAGCTTCCGCGGCGCCAACAGCGTGTACAAGCGCCCTGTGGCGATTGGAGGCGGCGTCGGCCTGTTGGCGACGGTCGCGACCTGGTTCGTAGCCGTCGGGATCATCGGACTGTTCGGCGGCGGCGGTCTGAGCCTGCAGGCCGCCACGGGCATCCCCGCGATCATCGTGCTGCTGATCGTCATGAACTGGTTCTTCCACAAGGTCTACTGGACCGGATGGATCTCGCACCATCACAAGCGCCGCAAGGGTCTGCTCAGTGGCGACGCCGATACCAACACCCGGCGCGTGCTGCTCGGCTTCGCGCTGCTCGGCTTCACCTCGATCTACCGCGAGGGCTTTGAGATCGTGATCTTCCTTCAGAACCTGCGCGTCACGTTCGGCTCCGGCGTGGTCCTGGAAGGCGTCACCCTCGGCCTGCTGTTCACCGCCGCCGTCGGCGTCATGACCTTCTCCCTGCACCAGAAGCTGCCCTACAAGCGCCTGCTGATCATCACCGGCGGGATGCTGCTTGTGGTCCTCTTTGTGATGGTCGGGGAGGAGGTCAACGAGATGCAGCTTGCCGGCTGGATCGGAACGACCTCGATCGGTACGTGGCCGGGCTGGCTCGGCGAGTGGTTCTCGCTGTTCCCGAATGTCCAGACGATCGCGGCTCAGGTCCTCGCCGTTGCCGCAGTCCTCGGTTCGTATGTGCTGGCTGAGTACCTGCGCGTCTGGCGCCCACGACGCCGGGGCCAGAAGGCCGCATCGATTGCGGACGAGCCGCCGACCGCGGTCATGGCGGAGGTCTGCCTGACCGCCGACACGCTGGCCCAATCTGCTGCAGCCGCTGACGCGGAGATGAACGCGACGCTCGCGGAAGCGGCGTCGCACCCCGTTGACGATCGCGGTCCCGCGGTCGTCGACCCCGCGCGGCCTGCCGGCTCGTAGCCCCGCGGGACCAACCGCAACGGCCGCTGGATCCCGTCGCGCCTCGGTCCATGCTTCTTGGGCCCTCCTCCGACGGCCGGCAACCTCGACCGCCGGCAACCTCGACGGCCGGCAACCCCGACGGCCGGCAACCTCGACGGCCGGCACATCGGTGCTGGGGTATGCCTAGATCGACGCCTCACATGTCTTGCAAAAGTGTGTCGGGGTGTCACGAATATGTGACATTCGGGGTCCGGAGCACTCGTCTGTCACAGAGTCGCCACACGGCGACACACTTCTGTGACATGTGTGAGGGGGTGCTTTCGAGGATGTGGGCGGTGCTCTCGAGGATGCGTGGGCGGTGCTGTCGAGGATGCGTGGGCCGCGGGCCCGGCAAAGCGCCTCCCCGGCGTGGCGCGTCGGCTCGCTCGAAACGGCAGTTCATCCAGGTTCATCGCCTGCGAAGATTGGTGTACGCCCGCTTGGCGCAACTGGTAGCGCACCTCACTTGTAATGAGGCGGTTGTGGGTTCGAGTCCCACAGCGGGCTTGCTGGCTGAATTCCGAACCGACGGCGGCCGTCATGGCCACTACGCTATGGGTGCGAGCGAAGGCTGCCAACCGGCGGCCCTCAAATTGCGTGTAACGGATTGGCAGGCTGGCGGGACCATATTGCTGAACATGCTGCCGGTATCCGGATCCCCGAGGGTCGCTGACCCTGAAACCCTGTGGTCTGCTCAAAAAAGGCTGCCCGAGCGTGGGCTGCCCGGTCCCGCCCATGACTGACCGACAGCCACTCCCCCCTGATGAGCCGGACATCGGCGCTGGCTCCGGCGGTTCGCCGGGCGGGGCTCCGAGCGACAAGGGCCCACATGAGTCTTGGAGCAAGCCGATCGGGCGACGTACGGTGCTCTCCGTGCTCGGGCTCGGTGCGCTCGGAACGCTGTTCGGCTCGCACGTGCAGGCAGGAATTTCGAGCCTGCTCGATTCGCTGCACGCGGGCGGCGTTGCGAGTGTCCTGCCGGGTGGCGGCCAGTTCACGATCTACACGATCACCAACGGGTACCCGGCGGCGCCTGCGGATTACAGGCTTCGCGTCGACGGCCTCGTCGAGCGTCCGCTGTCGCTGACTGTCGCCGACCTTCAGTCGCTTCCGGCGACGCGGCTCACGCGTGATTTCCAGTGCGTCACCGGATGGGTGGTGGACAACGTCCACTGGGTGGGGGTACGCCTCGTTGACCTTGCCGATCACGCGGGCGCCGATCCTGCGGCGTCAGCCTTCCGGCTCACGTCGTTCGACGGGGTCTACACCGAGAGCCTCACGGTCGAGCAGGCGCGCGAGACCGGAGCGATCGCCGCCTACTCGATGCTGGGCGCACCCGTGACGCGCGAGCATGGTGGTCCGGTACGGCTCTACGTGCCGGATATGTTCGGCTACAAGTCAATCAAGTGGCTCTCTCGGATTGAGCTCGTGATGCACGCAGAGCCCGGCTACTGGGAGCAGAACGGCTATCCCGTGGACGCATGGATCAGCGGGCACGCGCCCGCGCAGGCTGCTCAGGTGCTGGGATCTTGAGCGCGACGCACGTCACCGCTGAGCAGTCCAAGCCACGCGCGGTCATCCGATTCGACCGCGTCGAGCGCGCCGTGCACTGGGTCAACGCCCTGTTGTTTCTGACCCTAATCGTCACCGGCGCGGCGCTTTACTTCACGCCTCTGATCGCGCTGGTCGGGCGCCGCTGGCTGATCGAACAGGTCCACCTCTACGTGGGTTTGGCGCTGCCGTTGCCGCTGCTGCTCGGCGTCGCCGGCAGTTGGGGACGAGGACTGCGGCGCGATGCCAACCGCATCAACCGCTGGAGCGAGGAGGACATGCGGTGGCTTCGAGGCCTCGTGGAGACGCCCTCCGGCCGCCGGCAGGCGGTCCCGCGGCCACGACTCGGGAAGTTCAACCCAGGACAGAAGCTGAACGCGGCCTTTGTCGTGGGCGGTGGGCTCGTCATGCTCGGAACGGGCGCGCTCCTACGCTGGTACGTGCCGTTCCCGCTGTCCTGGCGCGCGGGCGCCACGTTCGTGCACAACTGGCTCGCCGTCACCTTCGTGATCTTGATTCTGGGCCACATCTCGCTCGCGCTCATGGACCGCCAAACGCTGCGGGCCATGCTCCGCGGCCGCATCAGTCGTGCCTGGGCCGCCAGACATGCGCCGGCTTGGCTCGACGAGACGGACGAATCGCTGTAGTCCAGGCGCAATCGGGCTGGGTCGACACCGGGCCGGCACAGGTCCGGAAACGGCGCAGATCCGAAAGTCCAATCAGACAAATATGGCCAGTTAGCGGGAGCAACACGAAGCACCCGTAACATCCCGCGGGCCGTCGACCTCTCTTCCAAGCAGGTGGTTCGGGGGCTTGAGTCCAAAGCGGGCTTGTCAGGAAGACGACATGCGGCCGATCATCAAGAACCTCAGCGCGTACCGCACCGTGATCGGCGCGATGCTGGCGGCGTGGATCTGCGGTTGCATGGCGACCGGAGTTGCGCAGGGGGCGAAGCTCCGGCTACTACCAGCTGGTCCAGTACCCCAAGGCGGGGTTCAGCGGCTTCTACTCGCAGATCGGGGCCGCCAAGCATTCGATCGATATGGAGATCTACGAGCTGAGCGATCCCACGGCGGAGCAGGACCTGGCGGAGGCCGCCGCACGCGGAGTTACGGTGAAAGTGCTGCTGGACCGCGATTACTCCGGTGGTGAGGTGAACGCGGCCGCCTACTCGTACCTCTCGGATCACGGAGTGAAGGTGAAATGGGCGCCCTCGAATTTCATATTCCACATCAAGGCCACAACCTTTGATGGACGCACCGCAGACGTGTCGACCGCAAATCTGACGGCGGCCTACTACGCGGATACGCGCGACGCGGAGGTGATCGACACCGATCCCGTTCAGGTCCATGCAATCGAGCGGACGTTCCAGAACGACTGGGACAACGCACCCCACGGGGCGCCGCGCGACCAGACCGTGCAGGCGGCTGGGCTGATGTGGTCGCCCAACAGCGCTACGGGCTCGGCGGAGACGTCGATGGTCAACCAGATCAAGGCTGCCCGGCACGTCGTCGAGATGGAGTCTGAGGAGTTGAGCGACACGGCCGTCTATGAGGCGCTCGCCGCCGATGCGCGCCGGGGAGTCACTTGCCGGATCGTGATGACCAACTCCTCCGAATGGCGCACCGGGTTCAGTGCCGTTACTCGAGCGGGGTGTCACGTCCACGTTTTCCCTGACAGCTCCAAGGTGCTCTACATCCACGAGAAGCTGATCCTGGACGACCCGGGATCAAGCGGGGGCACACTGCTCATCGGCTCGCAGAACGCCGGGTGGGAGTCACTTCACGTAAACCGCGAGCTGAGCGTGTTGATCGGCCAGTCCCACGGCGGCGCGGCGGTGGTCAGGGAAGCGGCGAGCACCTTCCAGTCTGATTTCTCCCAGGCTTCGCCCTGGAGGCACTGACGATGCCACCGCCAGCACGCTGCGGAGTTGCCGGTGAGAGTCGCGAGCGCCGATTGTCACCGTGAGCTCTCCCTGGTCGACAGCGCCACCGAGCGCCGAGCACATGGCAGCGTTCGCCGACGCCGAGCTCCGGCCGTACTGGCCGGAGACGCTGCCGGACCGCGAACCCCACCCGCCGCTCGAGCATGCGATTGATGCCGACCTCTGCATCGTCGGGGGTGGCTACACGGGACTCTGGGCCGCGCTCTATGCGAAGGAACTGGAGCCGGACCGCCAGGTGGTGGTGCTCGAGAGCATGCGCTGCGGTGCGGGGGCCAGCATGCGAAATGGCGGCTTCCTGAATTACTCGCTCACGCATGGGATCGAGAACGGGCGGGTTCGCTTTCCAGGTGAGATCGCGAAGATCGAACGTCTGGGGATGCGCAACTTCGAGGAACTCGAGCGCGACCTCGAGCACTACGGAATCCAGGCCGAGTTCGATCCGAGCGGCGAACTCGACGTCGCAGTTGCGCCGGAGCAGGTGGAAGGCCTCAGCGAGAGCGCGAGGGTGCTGGCTGAGTTCGGGCACGAGGCGGAATTCCTGGATCGCGAGCGGATGCAGGCTGAAGTTCACTCGCCGCTGTATCTGGGTGCCGTCCTGCAGAAGGCCGGCGCTGCAACGGTGAACCCGGGTAAGCTCGCCGATGGGTTGCGGCTGGCCGCGCTGGCTGCCGGTATCGAGATCTTCGAGCATTCGTGTGTCCGCAGGCTCGGCACCGTTCACCGGTCGGGCATGGCCGGCGAGCCTCGCGGATCCGCCGGCGCATGGGCCATGACCCGCCGTCGGGCGAGAGAGAGCGGGGTCGTCGAGGCGGTCACGGACTCAGGCATCGTCCGCGCCGCCAAGGTCGTGATTGCGACGAGCGCGTACAAGCCGCTCGTCCCTGCGATCGGCCACTACGTCGCGCCGGTCTACGACTACGCGCTGATGTCGGAGCCGCTGACCGCCGCCCAGCTAGATTCGGTCGGCTGGCGCAAACGCCAGGGCATCGGGGATTCCGGCAACCAGTTTCACTATTACCGGCTGACGGCTGACAACCGCATTCTCTGGGGTGGCTACGACGCGGTCTACCGCTACGGCGGTCGTGTGGGTCCCGACCTCGACGATAACCAGGAGACGTTTGCGCGGCTCTCGCAGAACTTCTTCACGAACTTCCCGCAGCTGGAGGGCCTGCGCTTCACGCACCGCTGGGGTGGTGCGATCGATACCTGCAGTCGCTTCTGTGTCTTCTTCGGCCGGGCGTTCGGCGACCGCGCGGCGTATGCCCTCGGCTACACGGGGCTCGGCGTGGGTGCCAGCCGCTTCGGGGGCCGGACCGCGTTGGACCTGCTAGACGGTCGCGCGACGGAGGCGACGCACCTGCGGCTGGTGCGGAGTCGGCCTGTCCCCTTCCCGCCGGAACCGCTGCGGAGCGCCGTGATTCAGCTGACGCGCAATCGGATTGCCGCTGCGGATCGCGACGGGAGGCGGGGGGCCTGGCTGCGTACGCTCGATCGCTTCGGACTGGGATTCGACAGCTGAACGAGACGCCCGGTCGTCGGGTCCGGTTGTAACGCGTCCGGGTGGTACGGGTACCGACTGCAGATGGAAAACACCGACCACCATCATCGCGCGCGGACCGGGGGTGTCAACGTCGTCGTCTACTGGCTGGTGAGGACGCCGCTGCAACTGTTCTTCTGGGTCTACCTGAGGATGTCCCGAGTCGGCCGCGAGCACATTCCGCGGCGCGGCGCGGCGATCATCGCCGCCAACCATCGCAGCTTCTTTGACCCCTTCATCATCGGCACGATGACGCGCCGGCCGATGTACTACATGGCCAAGCGCGAGCTTTTCGAGCTGAATCCGATCCTGAGCTGGCTGCTGGGTGCGCTTGGCGCCTTCCCGGTTGACCGGGGCCACGGCGACCAGGACACGATCGCGACCGTCAAGCAGCTTCTGGCGCGCGGCGAATTGGTGTTGATCTTTCCCGAGGGGACACGCACGCGGCCGGGGCCACTGGGGAGGCCCCGGCGCGGCGTGGGGCGGATCGCGCTGGAAACCGGGGCTCCGGTGATACCGGTGTCGATCATCGGCACAGAGGCGATTCGTCGCGGCTGGCGACTGCGCCCGCACAAGGTGCGCGTACGTGCAGGAGCACCGCTGCGGCTGCCGCGCGTTGATGTCTCGACGCCGGCGGCGGCCCGGGACAGCACCGATCGTATCTGGGCGTGTGTCAGCCTCCAGTGGGCTTGGCTCGGCGGCGAGGTCGCAACTGAGCCTGCGCCCGTGCCGGAAATCGTGCACGTCACATGACGCCGAGCGTTCCAAAGGTAGGCTGCGCTTTGTGGAAGGCGAAGATCCGACCAGCAAGGCGGAGCTCGACCGGCGTTTCAGTGAGCTCTATCGTGCCCATCTGCGGGACGTCTACTCATACAGCTACTACCGGGTCGGCAATCACCACGACGCCGAGGATCTCACTGAGCAGACATTCCTGCAGGCATATCGCCATTTCGAACGGGCGTTGCGTGAATCCGACGGGCGCCCGCTGCGCCCCTGGCTCATTCGCATCGCTCACAACCTGGCAGCCAACTTCTATCGCGACCGCTCACGCAAGCCGGAGTCCGCGATCGAGGATGCGGGCATGATCTCCACGCTGCACACGACCGAGTCCCTCGTCGAGGGTCGTGAGGAGCTGAAGGCGATTCTGGATGGCGTCCAGCAGCTGCCCGACGACCGCCGTGAGGCGCTGATCATGCGCTTTGCGCTGGGCATGGACAACCGCGAGATAGCGCGCGCGCTGGGCCGTTCCGACGGCGCCACGAAGGTGCTGCTGCATCGCGCGATCCGCCAGTTGGAAGGGATCGTTGGCACATCGGGCGAAAATGGAGCGCAGCCATGACTGCGAACGTTGAAGCGCTGCTTCGTGAGGCGCTGGCCCCGGTCGAGCCGCCGGTGCAGGTCGCGGAGCAGCTCGAGACGACGCTGACCGTCCTGACCGAGGCTGCTCAGGAGGAGCTGGACAGCTGGGAGCTCTCGGCGATGCGCGACCCACGCAACTGGGTTCGGCCGGCGCTTGCCGCCGGCGTAACGGTCACTGCAGGCACCGCCCTGGTGGCGCTGCGCGTCCGCGCTCGACGCCACGTGCGGCGCGACGAGACCGGGACGCTGGTCGAGTACGCCGAGCGCACCCTCAACGACATCGCCAAGGAAGCACGCCGGGTCCTGCCGGACCGGTAGCGCGCTGCCATACCGTGCCGGTCTGTTACCGACACCCCTCGCGCGAGACCGGCGTCTCGTGCTCCAACTGCGGGCGCCCGATCTGCCCCGACTGCATGACGCCTACATCGGTTGGCATGCGCTGCCCCGAGTGTGCCGGCGAGCGCACCCGCGTCCGCCGGATGAAGGGGGGCGGGCCGAACGCGACGTTCGCCCGCCCGACGTCGCTGGTCGAGCCCTCGACCTGGTCTGTCACCGGTGTGCTGATCGTGATCAACGTGCTGGTGTTTCTGTGGGAGGTGGCCGGTGGCGTCACACTGGGCGGCAGTTCGGCCAGTGGTTACGCGTACTTCCACGGCGTGCTCTACGGCCCCCTGGTTGCGAGCCCGTATAACCAGTACTGGCGGCTGCTGACCTCGGGCTTCCTGCACGCGAGCATCTTTCACGTTGGCATGAACATGCTCTCGCTCTGGTTCATCGGCCGCTCGCTCGAGCCGGCGATCGGCCGTCTGTACTTCGCTGCGATCTACTTCTCGTCCCTGCTTGCCGGCTCCTTCGGAGCGATTCTGTTCACGCCCCACACCCCGACGCTCGGCGCCTCCGGCGCGATCTTCGGAGTATTCGCGGCCCTGATCATGGTCGCCCGTGCTCGCCGGATCCCGCTTTGGCAATCGGGCCTGCTGCCGGTTCTCCTGTTCAACCTGATCTATTCGCTGACGGTCGCCGGCGTGTCGATCGGCGGGCACATCGGTGGCCTGGTCTCTGGCTTCATCAGCGGTTGGCTGGTGACCGAGTACGGCGAGAAGCGTGACAGCCGTTTGGTGGTCCTCGGCGGCTGCGCCCTGATTGCGGTGGTTGGCGTGATCGGCGGGATCCTCGCGGCCAGCGCGTCAGCCGGTCCGACGATCTGACGGCCGGTCGCGTGGTCGAGACGTCCGGCCGGCAACTCCGCTCGCATACCGTGCTGGCCGGGGTCGTCGCGGCACTGGTCGGTTACACGGGCGCGTCGGCGGTTGTGCTCGCCGGCCTCCGCTCAGTGGGGGCGACCCCTGCCGAGGCTGCCTCGGGTCTGCTCGCGCTGACCGTCACGCAGGCGGCCGGGACGATCTGGCTCACCCGCCGCCACCGGATCCCGATCCTGCTCGCGTGGTCGACACCGGGAGCGGCCCTGCTGGCCAGCACCGGTCTGGTGCACGGTGGCTGGCCGGTTGCGGTAGGGGCGTTCCTGATCACAGGAGTGCTGATCACGCTGACAGGCCTCTGGCCCCGGCTCGGGACGCTGATCGCATCGATCCCGGTGCCGATCGCCCAGGCGATGCTGGCCGGCGTTGTCCTCGAACTCTGTCTGACACCCGTGAGGGGGTTCGTGGCGCATCCGTGGGAGGTCGGACCGATCGTGCTCGTGTGGTTGCTGTTCCGTCGGATCGCACCGAAATGGGCGGCCCCCGCGGCGTTCGGTGCGGCGCTGATCGTGATCGGGATCGTCGCGGCCGGACAGGGTGGTGTCCACGGCAGCATGCTCCCGCACCTGCGATGGACGATGCCCGTGTTCACGGCCACCGGCGCGCTGAGTCTGGCGCTGCCGCTCTACATCGTCACGATGGCCGGTCAGAACGTGCCGGGCACCACCGTGCTGTCCGCCTACGGATACCGGGTCCCGTGGGGTGAGGCGATGACCACGACCGGCCTCGGCACCGTCGCCGGGGCCTGTGCCGGAGGACACGCGATCAACCTCGCGGCGATCAGCGCCGCGCTGGTCGCCGCGCCGGCCGCCGACCCTGACCCTGATACCCGCTGGGTCGCGGCGGCATCGGCCGGGTGGTTCTACCTCGTGCTGGCGCTGTTCTCCGGGGCCCTGGCGACCCTGATCGGTGTCGCCTCGCCTGACGTGATCGGCTCGGTCGCCGGACTCGCGCTGCTGGGCACGCTGGCTTCGTCGCTGGCCGGGGCGCTGAACCGCGAGGAGGGGCGTGAGGCCGCCGCGATCACCTTCGTCATCGCCGCGTCGGGAACGACATTCCTGGGTGTCGGCTCCGCATTCTGGGCGCTGTTGGCGGGACTCGCGGTGCTGGCAGTCACAGCTCGACGGTGATCGCCTGGGCTGCAAGTTCGTCCGACACCGCGACCAGGTCAGGGTGGATCACGTGTGCCAGCAGTTCAAGGCCGTCGATGATCCTGGGCCCCGGCCGCGAGAAGTATGCGGCGCCGTCGACTGCGATAACCGCGCCGGCGCCGAGCGCGGCCAGCTGATCACGATGCATCTCGGCCTCGCGGTGGGCGATCTCCGCGTCGAAGCCGCACGGCATCACGATCACCACGTCAGGCTTCATCGCGGCGATCTCCTCCCAGCTGCGCTGCTCCGACGCTTCGCCGGCGAGTCCAAGGATGTCATCGCCTCCCGCATACTCGACAAGCTGCGGCGTCCAATGTCCAGCGGCATATGGCGGGTCAAGCCATTCGAGCGCAGCCACCCTCGGGCGCCTGGCGGTACGCACCGCCAGGCGCACGCGGTCGATCCGCTCCGAACACTCTCGAATCAGATCGACGGCTTCGTCCTTGGCGTCTGTGGCCTGTGCGATCGTTCGGGCATCTCCGAGAACCTCTCCGACCGTGTGCGGGTCCAGCGCGAGCACCATCGGCTGGCTGTCGATCTCCTCAGCGAGTTCGCGAACGTCGTCGTACGACACGGCGCAAACCCGGCACAAAGCCTGTGTGACGATCAGGTCCGGCCGCAGCTCATGGAGCCGCTCGGTGTCAAGCTCATAGATCGACTCGCCGCGGAGCGTGCGCTCCTTCACCGCAGCATCGACCTCTGCGGACGTCAGTCCTCTCGGAAGCGTGTCGCGTGTGACCCGCGGCAGCTCCCGCGCCTCGGGCGGGTAGTCGCACTCGTGGGTGACTCCAACCACGTGGTCGCCAAGCTCGAGTGCGAACAGCATCTCGGTCGCGGCCGGTACCAGGCTGACGATTCGCATACTTCAACTGTATGCCCGGCCACATCGTGGAGCATCGAGCGATGACCACTCCGCCTCGGCTGACCGGAGATGAGATCGCGGCTCGGCTGCTTGCGCTCGAGTGGACGCTCGAGGGCGACACGATTGTGCGCAATTTGAGGTTCGATGACTTCGCCACCGCAATCGCGTTCGTCGACCGGGTGGCCGCCGTGGCCGAGGAGCACGATCATCATCCCGATATCCTCCTACACGGGTGGAACAAGGTGAAGCTCAGCCTCACCAACCACGCGGCCGGTGGGCTGACGGAGATCGACTTCGACATGGCCGCGCGTTTTGATGCGGTCGTCGCGCAGACGTGACGGGATGAACGCCGTCCCCGGACGAAGTCCCAAGCGACATCGCGCGCGCCGCCCTCGGGCGTGGTCGCGTGACGATCGGCCGCGCGCATGAAGGCGCTGCTGATCATCCTGACGTGCCTGCTCGTGCTCGTGAACGCCTTCTTCGTCGTGGCCGAGTATGCGCTCGTGCGCTCACGCCGCCACCGTCTGGAGCTGATGGCGGATGAGGGCCTGCGCGGGTCGCGCCTTGCACTGCACCATCTCGACCACATCGGCGACTACATCTCCGCCTGCCAGGTCGGGATCACGATGGCGTCGATCGCCATCGGTGCTCTTGGCGAGCCGGCAATCGCGCACGCGCTCGAGCCGATCTTCGGTCCCGGTGTCAGCCACGACGTGGCCGTCGCAATCTCGGTCGTGCTCGCCTATCTGCTGATCACGTTCTTCCAGAGCACCGTCGGGGAGATCGTGCCGAAGCTGTACACGATCCAGCATGCCGAGGGTTCGGCCAGGCGAATCGCAACACCCATGCGGATCTTCCTGATCGCCTTCAAGCCGCTCATCGTCGCTCTCAACGCCACCTCCGAATGGATGTTGCGGCGGCTGGGTGTCGACCCGGACGCCGAGCCGGAGCACGGCACGCCCGAGGAGCTGAAACTGATCATCGCCGAGTCGCAGACCGGTGGCCACCTCGATGCGGGCGAGGCGGAGATGCTGACCGGCGTCTTCCACCTGCACGAGCAGGAAGCACGGCAGGTTATGACGCCGATTCCAGCCGTGGTCACGGTCGATATCAGCTCGTCGGTCAGCGAGGCCCTGAGACAGGCGGTCGCGACCGGCCATTCGCGGCTCGTGGTGGTGCAGGACGACGATGAGGATCAGGTCCGCGGGATCGTCCATGTGAACCAGCTGATCAAGGTGCTGATGGACACGGGCGGCGACGCCAGCTTCGAATCCCGCGTCCGCCAGGCTCCGATCGTGCCCGAGACCAAGCCGCTCGACGATCTGCTTGCGGACCTTCAACGCGAGCGCACGGAGATGGCGATCGTCGTGGACGAGTACGGTCGCACGGCCGGAATCGTCACGATCGAGGACATCATCGAAGAGGTCGTGGGGGAGATCTCGGACGAGACCGATCCGGCCGGCGGCGCCGTGCGACGGCTGGCCAACGGCGACTGGTTCGTCCGTGGCCACGTGGCAATGACCGATCTCGAGGATTACGGGTTGGCGCTGCCCGTTGACACAGACGCCTACAACTCGATCGGCGGTTTCGTGTTCGCGGAGCTCGGCCGACTCCCCAAGCGCGGCGACACGATTCATGCGAACGGCTACTCCATCCGAGTGGAGTCGGTCCGCCAGAACAGGATTGAGGCGGTACGTGTTCGTGAGCGGCGGCATCCACCCGCGTGATCACGCGATCTGGATGCCGCGTTCCGCTCGAGCCATTAGTTACAATTACCGCATCGCAACGCCGGTGGGCCCCACAGTGTCGAAATGGGGTCCCAAGGATTTTCCCGGTGGTTGAGAGGAGAGAGATGAAGCCGGCCCTCGGGCCGGCTTCAGCACTTAAGCGACCGTGGCCGCAACCGCCGAATGCGCCTGTTTACGGGGCTTTCGGACGCCGCGGCGTCCCGCCGACGGCCGCCTAGCCAGTTCAACGCCCGGGCAGATGTGCGGGTTGTGGTGCAGTCGCGCCTTAAAGGAAGCCGGCCCGCTGACTGCGGGCCGGCTTCGCGCTTCTGGGGAGGAGGTGCTGCTATGAGGTACGTCGCGCTATGAAAGATGACCCCGTGACATGAATCTAGATTAAATTCATGTTAGGGATACGTGTAGAAACGGCAAACATAAGTGAGAACGTGCTCCCCCGGGGCCGGCGACTGTTGCAGTAGCGCTGGACCGTATCCACCGCGTTCGCAGGTCATACGTACGTCCATTTTTCGACCTCGATCTACATGGCCTGGAGTCCACCTCCGAAGCAATGGATGTCGGATAACCCACTGACGACATCCACCTCCTCCGGGCATAAGGGGTGTGGCAGCAGGGACGGTTCCAACGTCGGGGGTCGCCGTACGGCGACCCCCGACTCATGGAGCGCCAGCCGTCGTCAGGGACACACCCCCGCGCGTGTGGGGCGCCTCGCGATGATCCCCCTTTCGCGAGGCGCCCTTCGGCGCCTCAGGGGGTGAAACCACCGTCAGTGCTGGGCGGCGTTGGGTGCTGGGCGGCGTTGGCCGTGACGCTCGGTAGCGGCGGCAACCCGTCCTCGGGTGCGTGCCCGCGCGTCTCGCCGTCAAAGGCGATCTCGTCGAGCCGCGCGATCTCGCGCTCACCCTCAAGCCGGGCCGGATGATCGGCCGGCAGCTGCTTGATCAGCGCCCTGATGCGGGTGCGAAGCTGCAGTGCGAAATGGGGAGTAGATGCGCCCATCAGAGCGCGAACATCCTCGAGCGTGACCTCGTGTGAGGGGTCCAACAGGTCCGGGTTCTCGAACTGGCTCATGGCTGCATGAAGCTTATTCGGATGCGAGCCCGGAGGCGTCGTCACCGGCAGCGAGGCTCTCACGGTCCTGCTCGATCGCGCGGCGCTCAGCCAGTCGGTGGGACCGCCGCAGCTCCGCCTCGCGCATGCGCCGTCGCTCCCCGTCGGTGCGCGGAGCCAGCGGCGGCACGCTGGTGGGCCGGCCTTCGTCGTCGAGTGCAACGAACGTGAGGTAGGCAGTGCTTGCGTGACGGACGAGGCCGGTCAGCGGGCTCTCGGCCTCGACCCTGACGCCGACCTCCATCGACGTCTTCCAGGCGGCATTGACGGTGGCGGTGAAGGTCACCAGCTCACCAATCTTGATCGGCACCAGGAACGACATCCGGTCGATGCTGGCGGTCACCGCGCGTCGATGCGAATGCCGTACGGCGGCGATTCCGGCAGCCTCGTCGACCAGCTTCATGATCGTGCCGCCGTGGATGTCGTCACTCGCGTTCGCGTCCGCCGGCCCCATCCAATGAGCGAGGACGGTGGTCGATTCTGAGGGCGCACCGGAATTCATGTGCGCAACCTTAGATGCTGGCACCGACAGGGGCGATAGGCTTCAGGCAACGATTTCGATCCCTGCCAAGGAGGAAGCGATGCCGGGCCTAACAGGGCGCGTGTCGACCGTTGTCAAAGCGAAGATCTCGAAGATGCTCGACAGGGCCGAGGACCCGGCCGAGACGCTCGACTACAGCTACCAGAAGCAGCTCGAGCAGCTCCAGAACGTGAAGAAGGGCATCGCCGACGTCGTCACAGCCAAGAAGCGCCTGCAGGCCCAGGAGTCGACTCTGCAGCAGCAGGTTGTGAAGCTCGACACACAGGCACGCCAGGCGGTGGCGGCCAATCGAGAGGACCTTGCCAGAACGGCGCTCGAGCGCAAGAACGTGATCCAAACCGAACTCCAGACGCTGGACGCTCAGGTCACCGAGCTCGAACAACAGCAGGAGCAGCTGACCGACTCCGAGAAGAACCTGCGCACCAAGATCGAGCAGTTCCGAACCAAGAAGGAAGTGATCAAGGCGCAGTACTCTGCTGCCGAGGCGCAGGTGCGGATCTCAGAGGCCGCCACCGGTGTCGGTGACTCGATGGCCGATGTCGGCTTGGCGATGCAGCGTGCGACCGACAAGACCGAGGAGATGAAGGCACGCGCCAACGCCGTGCAGGAGCTGGAGGCCGCGGGCACGTTCGACGATCTGACCGCGCTCGGCTCAGGCGAGGACGACATCGACCGCCAGCTGCGTGAGCTCTCGAGCTCGAGTGTGGTCGACGATGAGCTCTCGAAGCTGAAGGCGGAGCTGGGTCCCGGTGAGCAAGGCGAGATCGGTGCCGGCGGGCAGGGCGAGATCGGTCCGGGTGGGCAGAGCGAGCCCGGTGCTGTGAGCGGTGAGCCGGCTGAGCCTGCGGTCGAGCCCCAGTCCGAGGCCTGAGACGGTGAACTGCGCAACTGCGCGCGTGAGCGGGATTGCACGTTCTGGCCGCACTCGGCGATACTTCCGTCGTCGGGTCCATCGGCCCTCCTGAATCCGCGTCGCTTTGGATACGAATCCACTCACCCCAGCTGCGCCCGCCACCGATGTGACCGCTCCCGGCGCCAAGGGACTCAAGCCCGACGCGATCGGCTACATCTCCAACCTCGTCATCTCGGTCGCGTCGACGGCACCCGCCTACAGCCTTGCAGCGACGCTCGGTTTCATCGTCGCAGTCGGCGGCGTCGGCACGCACTCGCCGGCCATCCTGATCGTCTCGTTCATCCCGATCCTGTTCGTCTCGGTCGCATACCGCTTCCTGAACCTGTCCGACCCCGATGCGGGAACTACGTTCGCATGGGTCACACGCGCCTTTGGTCCGCAGCTCGGATGGATCAACGGTTGGGCCATATTCCTGGCTGACATCATCGTGATGGCCTCACTGGCCGTGATCGCGAGCCAGTACACGTTCGATCTCTGGAACGGTCACCCACACACCTGGGCGATCGTCGTCGGTGCCGTGATCTGGATCGCGGTGATGACGTGGATCTGCTACCGCGGAATCGAGCTGTCGGCACGGATCCAGACGCTGCTCCTCGGCCTCGAGATCTTCACGCTGGCGCTGTTCGCGGTTGTCGCGCTGATAAAGGTGTACAGCGGACATCCTGCTGGTTCGATCCGCGTCTCTGCGGAGTGGTTCAACCCGTTCGATCTGAGCTGGGGGGCGCTCATCGACGGCGTACTGCTCGGGATCTTCATCTACTGGGGCTGGGACTCCGGTGTCGCGGTCAACGAGGAGTCACGTGATCGCCACCGCGGGCCCGGTAAGGCGGCCGTCATCTCGACTCTGATCCTGCTCGCGATCTATGTCGTCGTGAGCACGGCGGCGCAGGCCTACCACGGCACCAAATTCCTCTCGGCCAACGCCAATGACGTCCTCAGCCCACTGGGTCACGGAGTGCTCGGATCGCCGCTGTACAAGCTGCTGATCATCAGTGTCCTCACCTCTGCGTCCGCCTCGACGCAGACGACGATCCTGCCGACGGCCCGCACCACTTTCTCGATGGCTCGCTGGGAAGCGATCCCAGCGCGGTTCGGCCGAGTGCACCCCCGTTTCTACACGCCCACCTTCTCGACGCTGTTGATGGGCGCGCTCTCGATCGTCTGGACGGTGCTCCTGGTGGCGTTCAACCCGAACCAGAACGTGCTCGGCGACACGATATCGGCGCTCGGGTTCTCGGTCTGCTTCTACTACGGATTCACCGGTTTGGCGTGCGCGGTCTACTTCCGCCACGACCTGTTCAAGAGTGTGCGGAACTTCTTCTTCGCCGGCCTGATGCCGGTCGTCGGGGGTCTCATGATGGCGTATATCGCGATCAAGGCGTATGGCTACTACAGCACCGCCGGCAACAACTACTCGAAGCCGGTGTTCGGCATCCAGACGCCGATCTTCGTCGGCGTCGGCGGACTGGTCCTCGGTGTGATCTTGATGTTCGCCTCCTGGCCGTTCTTCACGGGTTACTTCAGCCGGCGCTGGTGGGAGACAGCCGACCCCGCGGTGCTGATCGACGATGTGGCGCACGGCGAGCCGCCCCACTATCCCGGCGAGCCCAGTTCTCCGTAGACGCGCCGCTACTTCTCCGGCTTGCCGTTCGCCGTCAGCACCCACCAGTAACCGCCGTTGAGGTCGAGGTTCTGGCCGTTGGCCTGACCGGGGCCCTGGTCGCTCACGTAGGTGTAGAGCGGCCAGCCGTTGTAGGTGACGATCCGCTTGCCGTCGTATGGGTTCCTGTAGCTGCCGAGCTTCGACTGCTTGACCTTGCCGGTGGCCTTTGCAACCCCGGTCTTGGGGGCGATGACGGCTGGCCAGATCGACTGGCAGTCCGAGTTGCAGGCGACCTTGGCGTGCTTGTCGGGTTGGAACATGTAGAGCACGTGTCCGTCGCCGTCGACGAGCACGGTGCCCAGCTTGCCGATCTTGGCGGTGCCGATCTTGACTGAGGCATTGACCTTGGGGTGTGGCGAGGCCCCGGCGGCCGCGGCGAGTGTCAGCGCGGCGGCCAGCGGGAGCAGGAGGCCGAGACGGGAAGTTTTTCTGAGCATCGGATCAACGTATCAGCGCCACGGTCGCGCAATACTGGATTCGATGGCGAGCATCGTTCCAGAGCGTTCCGCCCGTCGCCGGCGTGGCTCGCGCTCCGCCGCGGACGACGGGCGCGAGTCGATCCCGCGTGAGGCCTGGATACGGCTCGCAGCCTGCACGGCCGCTGCGGCGTTGCTTCAGCTCGACGGCACGGTGATTACGGTCGCGCTGCCGTCCGTGGCGCACGACCTGCACGTCGCCAACTCCGCTACGTCATTGGTGCTCAGCGCTTACTTCGTCGCGTATGCAGTGATGCTCTTTCCGGGAGGGCGGCTTGTCGACCGGCTGGGAGTGCGCCCCGTGGCGCTGTTCGGACTTGGGATATTCGCGCTCGGTGCAGGGCTCGGAGCGCTCGTGTCGAGCCTGTCGCTCCTGTGCCTCACGCGTGTCGTGCAGGGCGTCGGTGCAGGTCTCGTCAGTCCCGCGGCTCTGGCCGGCGCGGTCAGCGGCTTCCCGCCCGAGCGGCGCGGATCCGCACTCGGGATCTGGGGTGCCAGCGCCGGCATGGCGAACCTGATCGGTCCGCTGCTCGGCGGCCTGCTGACGGTCGCGTTCGGCTGGCGCGCCGCCTGGTGGGCGCTGGTGCCGCTGGCGCTGGCCGCGGCCTGGGGAGTGTCCACCATGTGCCGCGGATCGTCCACGCGGTCGGGGAGGAGGGCCGCGGGCGAGTGCTCAACCGAACCGTCGCAGCCGCGTCAGTGGTCGCCGGCCTGACGTTCGCGGTGATGATCGGGACCTTCTACCTCGCGGAGCAGTTTCTCCAGAAGACGGCGGGATACTCGGCGCTCGGAGCCAGTGCGGTACTGGTTGTGGTGGCGCTGTTCGTGGGTGCGGCCGCGCCGCTCGCCGGCATCCTCGTCGATTCATACGGTGAACGGCTGCCGACGGCGGTCGGGTTTCTCGTCGCCGGAATCGGGCTCGTGGTTCTGGCTATCCCCGGGACCTCGCTGGACGGGATCGGGACCGCTTTCGCGTTGATCCCGATCGGCCTGGGTCTGGGGATGCTGTTCGTTCCAGTTTCGCGCGCGGCCCTGAACGCCACCCCCGAGGCGGCGCTGGGACGGACCTCGGCGCTGCTCTCGGCGGCGAGATTGGTCGGCGCGGCGGTCGGCGCGGGGCTGGCGGGTGTCGCCCTGTCCGGGGGTGCGACCGCTTCGACCGTGCATACCGCGCTGGCTGTCGCGGCCGCCGCCTGCCTGCTCGTCGGACTGCCGCTGGCGAGTCAGTTCGGCCGCAGCGTGGCATGATCGGCGCCCTTGCAGCCAACCGATCCATATCCACTCTCGCACGTCTATCCGCTCGGCAGTCGCGTCAACGACAAGGACCATCTCGAGATCGGTGGCTGTGACGCCGTCGAGCTGGCACAGGAGTTCGGCACGCCTGCGTTCATCGTCGCCGAGGACGACCTTCGCGCCAGGGCGCGCGCCTACACGCGGGGTCTGACGGCGCGCAACCCTGACTGCGACGTGCTGTTCGCGTCCAAGGCGTTCCCCTGCACGGCCGTGTATCGGGTCTTGGCCGAGGAGGGGCTCTCATGTGACGTCGCCTCCGGCGGCGAGCTCGCGCTGGCGCTGAACGGCGGCTTCGACCCCGCCCGCATCTACCTGCACGGCAACGCCAAGTCGATAGGCGAGCTCGAGTTCGCGGTCGATGCGGCGGTCGGTCACATCGTGCTCGACTCCCTCAGCGATGTCGACCGGCTGGAGCAGGTGGCGGCCAAGCGGGCCGTCACCCAGGGTGTCCTCATCCGCGTGACACCGGACGTCTCGGGAGAGACCCACGCGGCGATCTCGACCGGCCAGGCGGACTCGAAGTTCGGCTTCGGCATCGTCGAGGCGCCCGAGGCGATCGAGCGGGTCGCCGCCTCGCCGCACCTGCGTCTGGTCGGGCTGCACTGCCACATCGGATCGCAGTTGCTCGCACTCGAGCCGTTCATGCGCGCGATCACGGCGCTCGCCTCGCTCGGCGAGTTTGAGGTCTACAACCTCGGCGGTGGACTCGGGGTGGCGTATCTCGAGAGCCAGGAGCCACCGTCGATCGCCGATTACATCGCGACGCTGGTCAACACCGCGCACGTCGCGCTCGGAGCCGGCAAGCGGCTGCTGATCGAGCCGGGGCGTTCGCTGGTCGCCAACTCGACCGTGACGCTCTATAGGGTCGAGACGGTGAAGCGCAACGTCTCGACCTGGGTTGGCGTCGACGGCGGGATGTCGGACAACCTGCGACCGATGCTGTACGGCGCGCGGTACGAGGCGGCGCTCGCAAACCGCATGCTCGCTACGGGCGGCGAGATCTGCCACCTTGCCGGCAAGCACTGTGAATCCGGCGACGTGATCGTGCGTGACGCGCACCTGTCGAATCCCTTGCCCGGCGACATCGTCGTGACCCCCGCGACCGGTGCGTACGGGTACGCCATGGCCAACAACTACAACGGCGTGCCGCGACCGCCGGTGATCTTCTGTCGCGACGGTGACGCTCGAGTCGTCGTCCGGCGCGAGACCTATGAGGACCTGATGAGCCGGGATGTCCGGTAACGAGGGCGTGTTCCGGATCGGGGTGCTGGGCCGTGGCACGGTCGGTGGCGCGTTCGCCGAGCTCGTCGCCGAGCACGCCGAGCGGATCGAGCGGATCACCGGCAGGCGGCCTGAGGTCTCGGGTGTTTTGTCGCGCTCGAGCGGTGCCTTCGGGGAGATCCTTCAAGCATCGGACCTGATAGTCGAGCTGATCGGCGGGATCGAGCCTGCTCGCAGCTACGTGCTCGACGCGATGCGTGCTGGACGGCATGTGGTCACAGCCAACAAGCAACTCCTGTCACAGCACGGCGACGAGCTGTTCGCTACCGCGGGCGAGTTCGAGGTGCAGCTGCGGTTCGAGGGCGCCGTCGCCGGCGTGGTGCCCGTCGTACGGGTGCTCCAGGAGTCGCTGGCCGGCGCCCGCATCGACCGTGTTCACGGGATCGTCAACGGGACCACCAACTACATCCTCAGCGAGATGGCGCGCCGCGGGCTGACGTTCGAGCAGGCCCTCGCTGAAGCTCAGCGGCTCGGCTACGCGGAGGCAGACCCGACCGACGATGTCGACGGCGGTGACGCGGCCGCAAAGATGGCGATCATCGCGCGACTCGCGTTCGGCGCGCCGGTGCGCCTGGATCAGGTCCGTTACGAGGGCATCCGGCAGATCACGCCAGACGACATGGAGTACGCCCGTGAGCTCGGGCTGGGCCTGAAGCTGATCGGGACCGCCGAGCGCATCGGAGAGGCCCTGTCTGTGCGCGTGCACCCCGCGTTCCTCTATCCAGGGCATCCGCTGGCCTCGGTTGGCGGGCCGTTCAATGCCGTCACGGTCGAGTCGCCGGCGATCACCGAGATCACGATGTCCGGACCGGGTGCCGGGGGGCCGCAGACCGCAACCGCGGTCCTTGGGGACGTCGTCAGCGCGATGATCCCGCCGGCCAGTCCGCCCGAGGCGATGGTCGAGCTGCCGATCCTCGACGATGTCGTCTCCGGCTTCTACCTGCACCTCGAGGTCGCCGACGAGCCGGGTGTGCTGGCGCTGGTCGCGCAGGTGCTCGCCCAGCACGAGGTTTCGGTCAAGTCGGTGGTTCAGAAGGGAATGAGCGAACAGGCTCGGCTGGTGATGGTCACCCACCCCGTGCTCGAGTCGCGCTTCTTCGCCGCGACCACGCAGATCGCGGGGTTGGACGCGATCCGCCGCCCGCCACGCGCGATCCGGGTGATCGAGGAGGAGTTCTAGGATGCCGGGGCTGATCGAGCGCTATCTGGACCGCCTGCCGTTTGCGCCGGGCGACCCGGTGATCACGCTGAACGAGGGCTCGACTCCGCTCGTGCGGGCGCCGCGGTTGTCCGAGCGGGTCGGCGCCGATGTCTGGCTGAAGATCGAGGGCGCCAACCCGACCGGGAGCTTCAAGGACCGCGGTATGACCTGCGCCGTCTCTGCGGCCGTGCGCGAGGGCGCGCAGGCGGTGATCTGCGCCTCGACCGGCAACACGGCGGCGTCGTTGGCCGCCTACGCCGCCCGGGCGGGCATTCGCGGCGTCGTGATCGTGCCCGAGGGCAAGATCGCGATGGGAAAGCTGGCACAGGCGCTGATGCACGGTGCCCAGGTGATTGCGATCCAGGGCAACTTCGACCGTGCCCTGCAGCTTGTGCGGGCGGTCGCCGAACAGCATCCGATCGCACTCGTGAACTCCGTCAACGAATTCCGGATCGAGGGTCAGAAGACCGCATCTTTTGAGATCGCCGAGGATCTCGGCGGCGACCTCGACGCGCTCTGCATCCCGGTCGGCAACGCGGGCAACATCACCGCCTACTGGCGCGGATTCCGCGAGGTCGGCATGCAACCCAGGATGTTCGGCTTCCAGGCAGCCGGCGCGGCACCGCTGGTGCTCGGCCGCCCGGTCGAGCAGCCCGAGACGATCGCCAGCGCGATCCGGATCGGCAACCCGGCTCGCTGGGAGCAGGCGATGGACGCGATGACGGCCTCCGGCGGCGGCGTGAACGCCGTCAGCGACGAGCAGATCCTCGACGCGTACCGCTTCCTCGCGCGCGAGGAGGGCGTGTTCTGCGAGCCCGCCTCTTCAGCCTCCGTCGCCGGCATGATCGTGCACGGGGCCGGCGGCGCCGAGCGCATCGCCTGTGTGCTCACCGGGCATGGGCTCAAGGACCCGGACACCGCGCTGATGCAGGTTGGAGGCGTGATCCCCTGCGAGCCCGAGCTGAGCGCGATCGAGCGCGCGATCCTGCGATGAGCCAGCCCGCGATTGCCCGGTCCGAGCCGGATCCTGGCCGCACCGTTCGAGTTCGGGTCCCGGGATCGACCGCAAACCTTGGACCGGGGTTCGACGTGCTCGCGGCGGCGCTCGCGTGCCACCTCGAACTGGAGGTGGTCGAGACCGGGAGCTTCGGTCTGCGGACCGATCTCAGCCTCCGCCGCGATCGTGAGAACCTGATCGTGCGGGCGTTCGAGAGCGTGTATCCAGCCGACGGGTTCGAGTTCCGCGTAACTTCGACGATCCCGCTGAGCGGCGGGTTCGGGTCGAGTGCAGCCGGGATCGTGGCGGGCCTGATGGCCGCCGATCACCTTTTCGGAGGCGACGTCGACCTGCTGTCGATCGCGACTGAGCTCGAGGGCCATCCTGACAATGCGGCCGCGTCGCTGCACGGTGGATTCGTGGTCTGCGACGGCGCGAGCGTGGAGCGGATCGAACCGCCCGTGGGACTCGACGCGATCCTCGTGGTCCCGGGCCGAGCCGTACGCACCGCGCAGGCGCGGGCGGCGCTGCCGTCGGAGGTGCCGCTGGCCGACGCGGTGTCGAACATCGCCTCGGTGTCGAGGCTGGTGCTGGGACTGGAACGCGGCGATCTGGAACTTGTTGCCGGTGGCCTCGGCGATCGCCTGCATCAGCCGTACCGGGCGCACCTGTACGAGCGCTCGGCGGAGATCCTGGCCAGAGCCGCCACCGATTTCGGCGCGCTTGGCGCAACGATCTCCGGCGCGGGCCCAACCGTGCTTGTCTGGGTGCGTGCCGCCGACGCCGCGGCAGTGGCCGGGCGGCTGGCGGTCGGGGCCGACGGCTGGGCGTCCGTCATGCGGGTGCCGTTCGAGCCGTGCGGGGCCGAGGTCCTCAGCGGCTGAGTGACTTCAGCGGCTGAGCGACTCGAGCTGAGCGCGGGCGTCTGGGAGGTCCAGCCTCCCCAGCAACTCCTGGGCGACGGCCACATAGTCGGCGCCGAGCCTGGGCCGGTAGTCGACGATCGAGCGCGCCAGCTCGGCAGACTCCGAGTACGCAATCGACTGCCTGATCGTCGTGTCGAGCACTCGGTCGCCGTAGTGCTGCTTGAGCGAGCTGAAGGCCTCCCGCGAGTGACGGGTGCGCATGTCTGCGATGTTGAGGACGATGCCGAGCACCTCGAGGCCGGGGTTGAGGCTGTCACGCGCGAGCTCGATCACCTCGAGTGCCTGCTCAACTCCCTGGACGGCGAAATACTGCGCCTCGGCCGAGAGCAACGCGTAGTCGGAGGCGACCAGCGCGTTCACCGTCAGCAGTCCGAGTGCGGGTGGACAGTCGATCAGCACGAGGTCATAGTTGCTGTGGGCGTCGCTGTCACGCAGCGCCCGGCGGAGGGTCAGCTCGCGGCCGATCTTGCCGCCGAGCATCAGCTCGGCTTCGGCGAGTCCCAGGTTGGCGGGGACGATGCCGTCGTGATCGGCCTCTGTGATGCTCGCCGTCCCACCCAGCACATCGCCGATCGTCGGTGTCGCATCGGGCTCCACGTCGAAGTAGTCAGAGAGGTTGCCCTGTGGGTCCAGGTCGATCGCCAGGACCTTGAGACCGGTGCGGCGGAACACGTCGACCAGGGTGCGCACCGTCGTGGTCTTACCGGTGCCGCCCTTCTGGGACAGCACTGTGATGGTCCGGGCCGCCATGCCCGGCCGACTATATGCGCTGCGGGCTCAGAGCCGCCCTGCAGCGAGTGTTCAGCGACCCCCCGAGTCCGGCCTATCAGGCCGGACTCGGGGCCGCGGCGGGCTCGAACTCGAGTGCCGCGGCCATTGCGAGGTCGCAGAAGTGCAGGTGGTGCCGCCCGATGACGATCTCATCGCCATCAGCCAGCGTGCTCCATTCGACGCGCTCACCATTCACGAACACGCCGTTGAGGCTGCGGTCATCGACCACGCGCAGCCCGTCGGGCTGGCGCACGATCAACGCGTGACGGCGGGAAACCGTCGGGTCGTCGAAGCGGATATCCGCCGCAAGACTGCGGCCGATCCGCGTCCACTCGCGTTCAAGCGTGAACGCCACGACCGTACCGTCACTGCCGCGATAAGCCAGATATTGGCCGGGAATATCGATTCCCTCACGCAGCTCCGTAATCCAATCCTGGTCGGCTGAATCGCGCCGCACGCTCGAATCCGAGGGCAGCCCGACCTTTGCCGTTGCATCTGAAGTCCAGGCTTCCATGGTCATCTCCTCTGGGGCGGGGAAGACACCGCGTGCCCAACTGGCACGTAACGAGATCATAGTCTGCTGGTCAATCCGAGAGGGCCCGAAAACTGCGGTTCTTCGGCACTTCTTCGCGGAAAACACCGCAGTTGCAGGCTCTCTGAAGGAACGGGCGGCCATCGGGCGAACTCTTCCTGCATGGAAACTCCCATCGGCGACATGCCGGAGCTCGAACTCGCCCTGCTTCGCCGTAGCCTCGGTGGGCTCGCGGACGCGGTCGAGCACTGCGACGGCTGCCAGCGAGCGATGCTGATCGGCGAGCGCGTGTACGAGTACGACAGCGGCGAGATCCGCTGCGCCCTGTGCCGCGACCGCGAGCATCGTACGCCCGCCGCCTCCCACACGGTCCACACCGACGCTCGCGGCAACTCGATCCGGATGCTGGATCGCCGCGCCGTCAAACACGCAGCCTGAACGCTCGGCCCGGGGTGGAGACGTTCGCGGGGCCGGAGATTTAGACTCCGGGGCGCCGTGGATCCCTTCACCGTCTCGACCAGCATCGACCTGCCGCGTGAGCAGGTATTCGAATACCTAGCGGACATCGCCAATCATGCGGAGTTCACTGACCACTACCTGGTCGACTGGCATCTGACTCGCATCGACAGCTATGGGCAGGGGGCGGGCGCCCGCTTCCGGGCCAAGGCGCCGCTGAACCGGTTCTCCTGGGCTGACATGACCCTCGCCGATCTGCAGCCCCCTCACCGAATCGTCGAGCGTGGTCGCGGAGGCAAGTTCAACCGCATCAAGATGATCGGCACCTACGAGCTCGTCGAGACGCACGGAGGCGGCACGCGCGTCGAGTACACCTTCGAGACCGACGCGCGCCTGCCCTCCGACACGATCCCGGAGATCCTCGGCGGCCGGGGCTGGACCAAGCGGAAGGCCAAGAAGGCGCTCAAGCGGTTGCGAGCGATTCTCGAGGACGATCGGATGCGCGGAAAGCGACCGACGATCGCCGCGCAGTGACCCGGTCTCTCTATAGACTTCGGCGCCTGTGAGCCTCCCTCTGAAAAAGCGCAGCCTTGCACTGCTGCTGGCGGTCGGTCTGCTTGCGGCGGGTCTGAGCGGCTGCGGGGTCGACCATCGCACCGAGGAGACGAACGTCTCCCAGGACGAGCTCTCGGCCGGAGGCGAGCCCTACTTCTGGGCGGGTCCGATCACCTACCAGGTGCAGGTCTCACGTCAGTTGAACGCCTACGACCCGATCGATGTTCAGTACTTCGCCGGCGTCACGGGCGCCCAGGATCTGACCCCCCAGCAGTTCTGGTTCGGGGTCTTCCTGTGGGCAAAGAACCAGTCAAACCACCCTGCGATAACGGCCGACCGGTTCAAGCTGGTCGACTCGCAGGGCGAGGTGTTCCTGCCGACGCCGCTGAACTCGAACCTGAACCTGTACGCGTGGAAGGCGACCAAGCTCCAACACAACGGGATCGAGCCGCTCGCCGGCAGCACGGCCAGCAACGGGTCGACGGGCGGCGGATTGGTGCTGTTCAAGTTGACCCAGACCGTCTACTCGAACCGCCCACTCACGCTCCTGGTCTACGCGCCCGGCAGCACCACGCCCTCACGCGTCTCGCTCGACCTCTGAATCAGGCGATTCCCATCGCGGTCTCGAGCACCTGCCTGACCGCCGGTGCCGCGGTGTCGCCGCCGTACCCCTGATTCGGGAAGAGCGCGCAGACAACGACCTTGGGGTGGCCGACCGGGGCGTAGCCGACGAACCAGGCGTCGGTGTCCTTGGCCGCGTTCTGCTTGCCGGCCGTGTCCTTGAGCTCAGCGGTACCCGTCTTTCCGGCGACCGTGACGCCGGGAATCTGGGCTGAGGTGCCGGTGCCGTAGGAGACCACCGCCTCCATCATCGCCTGGACCTCGCCGGCGATCTGGGCGCTGGTCGCGCGCACGAACCGCGGGCGGACACCTGCCTGCATCGTCGGCACCGGGCGGCGGCCCCCGTCGGCGATCGCAGCGCCGACGTCGGCCATCTCGAGCGTGGTGGCCTGCACACGCCCCTGCCCGATGGCCGATGCCCCGACGGCGAGCGGCCCACCGATCGTGGTGGCGGAGGGAATCGTGCTCTCGAGTGCGCTCGCGATCCCCGTCGGCCTGTCGAACCCGAAGCGTCTCGCGGAGGCGACCAGTCGGGTCGCACCGAGCTCAGAGCCGAGCGGCGCAAAGGTTGTGTCACAGGAGGTCGCGAACGCGTTGGTGAGCGTCCCCCCACAGCTCTCGCCGCCGGCGTTCTCCATCTTGAACCCGTCCAGTTCGACGCTCGACTCATACGGGTATTCCTTGCTCGGGCTTGTGATCCCGGCCTCGAGCGCGGCGGCGGTCGTGATGATCTTGAAAGTCGAACCGGGCGGCTGGGCCGCGGTGAACGCGATTCCGGCGGCCGCCTCGACAGCGCCGGTCTGGGCGTTCAGCACGGTGATGCCGCCGTAGTTGGTGCCGAGGGCGTCGATCGCGCTCTGCTCGAGCGTCGGATCTATCGTGGTCCGGATCGTGGCGCCGTTCCCCGGTGAGGCCCTGGCCAGAACCCGCCTGCCGGCCAGCAGCTCACCACCTAGCCGGCCTGCCAGTTTGCGCTGGAAGATCTCCTCGAGCCCGTCGACCCCGACCTTCGCGTCCGAGGGGTAGCCTGCCTGCGCGTACATCGTCGCCTGGCTGGCCGGGATCGCTCCGAGCCCCCCGGCGATCGCGTTTGCGACCTCCGGTATCGGACTGCTCAACGCAGGGCCCTCGGCGAGTGGCTGCCCGTCGGAGGCGAGCAGCGTCCCGCGCTTGCCGAGCAGCGTTCGACGGGACAGCAGCTCGCCCGGGCGCAGTCCGGGGAACAGCAGCGAGGTGCTGAACGCAACGTGGGTGCCGCCGCCGCTGCCCGACAGCGGGATCACCGCGACCTCGTGGATCGGCCCGAAGATGTGCGTGCGGACCAGGAAGCTCACCGACGCGGTCTCGTCGTGGATCGCGAGCAGCTTCAGCACGCGCAGCGAGTCGAGCGTCGCGGTCTGCGCGGCGCTGTCCATCTCGGCGACGAACTCTGTGCGGCCGACCCGCTTCTGAGACGAGGGACTCAGCACCGCCCACATCGCGCCGTAGTCCAGATGCTGCCAGTGGGTCATGTAGCCGGCCACGATCGCGCGCTCGTGGCGTGCCGGAGCACCGGCCTCGTAGATGCCGGCTGCCAGCGCTGCGGCCGCGACCACGGCGAGCGGGACGGCGCGGGTGAGAACGCGTCGCTGGCGGGACTGTCTGGTTCGTCGATTTCCCTGAGCGCTTATGTCCCTAAAGGTAAAGAAACGCGGCAACCGCAGGCGGATCGGATCAGTCGGGCGCCGCGGCCGGCCGGCAGGTGCGGCTTCTAACCTGACCCGCAATGACGGTCGTCGACGGCGTGATCATCCTGCTTGTCGTGCTGATGGCGTTGCAGGGGTACGCGCGTGGCTTCCTGGTGGGCGCGATGGCGCTTGTCGGTTTCATCTTCGGGGCGTTCCTCGGCACGCGCGTCGGGCCGCTGGTGCTGTCGGGCGGGGCGAACTCTCCCTACGCGCCGCTGTTCGGCCTCGGCGGCGCAGTGCTGCTCGGGGGCCTGTTCGGTGCCTTCTTCGAGGGTGTGGCCCGGCGTGTGCGGCGGTTCCTGTGGCTGCCCGGCCTGCGGCTGATAGATGGCCTGCTCGGCGCGGCGTTGACCGCGTGCATCGGCCTCGCGCTCGCGTGGATCCTGGGCGCGGTTCTGCTGCAGGCTGCAGATCAGTTCAGGTTGCCCCAGGGGCTGCGCCGCAGCATCCAGAGCTCGGTGATCCTCACAAACCTCGACCGAGCGCTGCCGCCTTCGGGGCAGATCCTTGACGCGCTCGCCCGGATCGATCCGTTGCCGAGCGTTGCCGGGCGGGTCGCCGACGTGCCCGCACCGGATTCGGCGATCCTGCGGGCGGCGGGCGTGCTCGCGGCCAGGGCCTCGGTCGTACGGATCGTTGGCGACGCCTGCGGGCTGGGGATCGAGGGCAGCGGTTGGGTCGCCGGCTCCGGCCTGGTCGTTACCAACGCGCACGTGGTTGCCGGTCAACACCACCCGAGGGTGCAGTTGGACGGAACCGGCGCCGAGCTGGCAGCGCAGGTGGTCGTATTCGATCCCCACAATGACATCGCGATCCTGCGCGTCCCGGGGTTGAGCGCTCGAGCCCTTGGGCTGGCCAGCGGGCCGGCCCAAGGGGAGTCGGCGGCGATCCTCGGATATCCGGAGGACGGCCCGTTTGATGCGCAGCCGGCGCGACTCGGGCAAACCCGCGTCAGCGCCACCCAGGACGCCTACGGGAACTCGGCGTTGCGGTTGATCAGCTCGTTGCGGGGGCTGGTCAGATCCGGGAACTCGGGTGGGCCGCTGGTGGACGGCGGCGGCCAGGTGATCGGCACCGTGTTCGCCGAGATCACCAACGCGCCGGCGGGGGAACCCGGCGGTTTCGCGGTTCCCAACAGCGTCGTCGGATCCGAACTGGCGAAGGCCCGCGTGCGGCAGACCACAGCCAGCACTGAGGGCTGCGCCGAGTGAGCGCTTCGTGTGGGCGGCTTGACGGGCCGCTACTCTGCTGACCGCATGAGCAAGACCCTAGTCATCGCAGAGAAGCCGTCGGTCGGAAGCGAGCTGGTCAAGGCTCTGCCCGGCTCGTTCACCAAGGGCGAAGGCTTCCTCGAGGGACCTGAGCACATCGTGACGTGGGCCGTCGGGCACCTGGTCCAGCTCGCCGATCCGGACGAGTACGACGAGAAGTACGCCAAATGGCGGATGCCGGATCTGCCGATCGTTCCGAAGAAGTTCAAGCTCGTGGTGCGCGACGAGCGCTCCAAGAAACAGATGACGGTGGTCAAGCGCGCGCTCGACCGGGAGGACGTCGCCGGTGTCATCAACGCCTGCGACGCCGGTCGCGAGGGCGAGCTCATCTTCGCCTACCTGTACGAGAAGGCCGGAAGCAAGCTGCCGGTCCAGCGACTGTGGCTGAACTCGATGACGCCCGCTGCGATCCGCGAGGCGTTCGCCGGCCTGCGCCCGTCCGAGGAGTTCCAGACGCTCGAGCAGGCCGCGCGCTCGCGTTCGGAGGCCGACTGGATCGTGGGCATGAACGCCACACGCGCCGCCACGATCCGCCTGCGCTCGTCATTCGACGGCGCAGTCTCACTCGGGCGTGTGCAGACGCCGACACTGGCGATCCTCGCCCGTCGCGAGCAGGAGATCCGCGATTTCACGCCCGTGCCCTACTGGGTCGTCGATGCCCGCTTCCTGGCGCTGCCTGAGGAGCCGCGCCGTGCCTACGACGGCCGCTTCCATGCGGGCGCCAACCCGAGGATCGCCTCGGCCGAGGAGGCGGCGGCGATCGTCGCGGTGTGCGAGGGCGCGACCGGAGCGATCACGAAGGTCGAGAAGCGCGAGAGCCGGGACCGCGCGCCGCTGCTGTACGACCTGACCTCGCTACAGCGCGATGCCTCATCGCGGTTCGGCTTCACGGCGAGCCGCACGCTGCGCGCCGCGCAGCGCCTCTACGAGGAGCACAAGGCGCTGACGTATCCGCGGACGAACTCGCGTTACATCACCAGCGACATGATTCCCGACATCAAGCCGATTGCGTCGCTGGTCGGCGGACAGCGCGAATATGCCGCCGCCGCCGCCTACGTCAACGGGCTCGACATGCTGCCGCTGGGACGCGTGGTCAACAACGAGAAGGTCACCGACCACCACGCGATCATCCCGACGCTCGCCGAACGGCATCCGGTCGACAAGATGGACGCTGACGACCGTCGCATCTACGACCTCGTGGTGCGCCGGTTCCTCGCCGTGTTCCACCCTGAGGCGGTGTTCGAGAACACTCGGATCGAGACCACGGTCGCCGAACACGTCTTCCGGACCCGGGGCAAGCTGCTGATCGTGGCGGGCTGGCGCGGTGTCTACGGCGAGGGCGTCTCCGCAGACGCCACCTCGGGTGGCCAGGACGACGATGACGAGGGCGGCGATCAGCAGCTGCCGAAGCTCGAACAGGGCGAGCGGTCGAAGGTCCACCGGGTTGCGTCTGAGGCGAAGGAGACCAAGCCGCCGCGTCGCTACTCGGACGGTTCTCTGCTCGACGCGATGGAGACCGCCGGCAAGCTCGTCGACGACGAGGAGCTGCGTGAGGCGATGAAGGAATCGGGGATCGGCACCCCGGCCACGCGTGCGGCGATCATCGAGCGGTTGCTGCAGGTGGGCTACATCGAGCGCGACGGTCGCGCACTGGTCGTCACCGAGAAGGGCATGAACGTGATCCGGCTGCTCGGCGAGCACTCGCTGACCTCGCCATCGCTGACAGGCGAATGGGAGCACCGGCTCGCGAACATCGAGACCGGCCAAGACACTCGCACGGCGTTCATGGCAGACATTGCCAAGTTCGCCGAGGAGACCGTGCACCAGCTCGACACGACGCTCAAGGACGTGCGGATCCCGCGCGCCAATCTCGGGCCGTGCCCCGTGTGCCAGCAGGACATCATCGAGAACCGCAAGGGCTTCTCATGCTGGTCGCGCGAGGACCCGGGCTGCGGGTTCGTGATCTGGAAGGCCAAGGCCGGCAAGAATCTGACGACTCAGGTCGCCCGCGAGCTGATCAAGACCGGCCGCACCGAACGGCCGGTGACCGGCTTCAAGAGCCGTGCCGGCAAGAACTTCCGCTCGCGCCTGGCGCTGATGCAGACCGAGGAGGGCCGCTGGCGCGTCGAGTTTGACGAGCCGTGGGCAAAGGAGGGCGCCAAGCCGCCCGAGGCCGACGACGCCGCGGCGACCGAGAACGCCGCGGCCCCCGCCGGAGGTGTCTCCGACGAGGGGCAGCCGCAGGCCGCCTAGCGCAGGAGGGGCAGGTCGAGCTCGAAGGCGGCGCCACCGGCCGCTGAGTCCGTGACCCGCACCGAGCCGTGGTGTGCATCGGCGATCGCGCGAACGATCGCCAGGCCGAGCCCGGCCCCGCCGTCAGCTCTGGTTCTGGCTCTGTCGGTCCGGTAGAAGCGTTCGAAGACGCGCTCGCGCGCCTCTCGAGGGACGCCGTGGCCGTCGTCGCTGACCGTGATCCGGGCGATTCCGGGACCCGGCCTGTAGAGCTCGACCCGCACGAGACCCGATGGTGCGCTGGTGTGGGTGATCGCGTTGCGTGCGAGGTTGCGGATCGCCTGCGCCAGACGGTCAGGGTCGCCTTCAACCCGGAGCGGTTCGAGCGTGCCGATCTCGAACCGGCGTTCAGCGATCAGGCTGAGGCCGTCCCACTGCTCTCGCACGAGTTCGTCGAGTGCGAACTCGGTCGTGTGCAGGAAATCGTCACGGTCCGCCTGGGTGAGGAGCAGCAGGTCGTCCACAAGGCGCGTGAGCCGTGCGATCTCTCCGAGCATCAGGCTCTCGACGCGCTTCAGCTCCGTCGGTGAGGCGGAGCCGTCCTCCCGGTCGCCGGCGGCCAGAACCTCAAGCTGCCCCCGCAATACCGTCAGAGGTGTGCGCAGCTCATGCGAGGCGTCGGCGACGAACTCGCGCTGTGCCTCGAACGCAGTCGCCAGACGCTCGAGCATGTGGTTGAGCGCATGAGCCAGGACGAGTAGCTCGCTGTTGGTGCCAGGCGGCAGCTCGATCCTGGGCGTGAGATCGCCTGCGTCGACGCGCGCCGCGACTGCCGCGGATCGACGGATCGGGTCGGTCATGCGTGTGCCGATCAGATAGGCGGCGAGCACCGCAAACGCGAGCGCGACTGCTCCCCCCAGGGCGAAGGAGTGAGCCACGACATCCTGAGCGTGGTCGACCGCCGCGAGCGACTCGCCGGCGCCTGCATAGCCGGTTGTGCCGCCCGCCCTGAAGCGCACCTGGTAGAGGCGCAGCATTCCGGCATCGGGGGCCGGTTTGGTGCTGTAGCCGACCTGTGGCCGTGTCAGGCGCCTGCCCTCGGTGTTCTCGCGAGCCTGCTCGCTGGCCGATTCCTCGGGCTCGCGTCGACCGGCGCCGAACAGCTCGGGGTGGTTGGTGGCGGTGCCAACCTCGGGCAGAATCACGAACAGCAGCATCGCGGAGGCGCTGTATGGCTGTGCCGACGCGTAGCGGCGCGCGGTCACCAGGAGCGCGTGCGATGAGGTCGGTGGGTGCTCGGTCATCGCGTGCGCGAGCTGAATTGCGCTGCTGCGGATCGAGCGGTCTATCTGTGCCCGCAGCTGCGAGCCGGTGGTGTGGTAGACGACACCGAATGTGAGCGCGATGGCCGCGAGCACGACGAGCGCCACGCCGACCGTGAGCCGCGTGCGCAGGCTGGTGGGCATCAACTGCCGTCTCGGCTGCCGGCCTCGTCAAAGCGATAACCCACTGACCTGACCGTGACGATCGGTGCGCGGCTCTGCGGTGTTCGCAGCTTGCGTCGCAGGTAGCCGATGTAGACCTCCAGAAGGTTCGTGCCCGGATCGTGGTTGAAGCCCCAGACCGCGCCGAGTATCTCGTCCCTCGACAGTACGTGCGGCCGGTTGCGTGCGAGGTAGACGAGCAGCTCGAACTCGGTCGTCGAGAGGCGCACCGGCGTTCCGTCGACCCGCACCTCTCGAGTGAGCAGATCGATTCGCAGAGTGTTGGTGACTATCTCCGCAGCGGCATGGCCTGACGTGCGCAGCTGCGCCCTGATGCGTGCCGCGAGCTCCGCGACCGCAAACGGCTTCACGAGGTAGTCGACCGCGCCTGCGTCCAGACCGAGGATCCGGTCCTCGAGCTCGCCGCGCGCGGTAAGGACGACCACGGGCAGCAGCGGACGCTGCGCGTGCAACCGCCGGAGCACCTCCATACCACCCAGTCGGGGCAGCATCAGGTCCAGGACCACTAGATCGACATCGGGCTCGAGTGCGCGTGCCAGGCCCGTCTCCCCGTCAGCCACGGAAACGACCTCAAAGCCCTGGCGCCGCAGGCCCCGTTCGACGAAGTCGACGATTCCCGGCTCATCCTCCACCACCAGGATCATGTCGCGATCTTAGGCCCACGACGGCGTTGGGGAGCCTCCTCCTCGGGGATTACGAGAGTTTTCTCATTGCACCCCAAGCAGCGCTTTAGCGGCCTTGAGAAGACTCGTCGCATGGCTGTTTCTGAATCGTATGTGCCGGCGGCTAAGGTCGTGGGTCGGTCGCGGAGGCGTGGACTCTTCCGCGGGGGGACCGACGGCAACACGCGGCTCACCGCGGTTACCGGCACGATTCTGCTGGTTCTGTTCGCGGTGCTGGGCATCACGATCGTGCGGATCGGCCAGCTGCTCTGGCTGCACCTGTTCCTCGGCGTGCTGCTCGTAGGGCCGGTTGCGCTCAAGCTCGCGAGCACCGGCTACCGCTTCACGCGCTACTACACGGCGAACCCCGCATACCGGCGCAAGGGTCCGCCACATCCGCTCATGCGGGTCCTCGGCCCGGCCGTCATCCTGACAACGGTTGCAGTGTTCTTCACAGGGCTGCTCCTGCTGATCGACGGCCCCGGTGCACCCGGAACCCTGCGGCTGTTGCACAAGGTCAGCTTCTTCCTCTGGCTGGCGGCGATTGGACTGCACGTCCTCGGCCACCTGCTGGAGCTTCCGATCGTCCGGCGGCTGCTGAGGGGGCTCGACGCCGGTGCTCGCGAAACGGCGGGAGCGCACAGGCTGCCTGGATCACGAGGGCGTGGTCTGGCCGTGGCGGCATCACTGGTGGCCGGGCTTGTGCTGGCGCTCCTGTTTCTCCCAGATGTGCATACCTGGACCGCGGGCGGTCTGCATGAGTTCCCACGCCTCCGGGACCACTGAGCATGCGGACTCCGGCAGAGCATCGACGTGATGCGGCGCTCGTCAGGCTGAGACGCCTGAACCGCTGGGCGACAGCCACCGCACTGGTCGGCGCCGGAGTTCTGGTCGAGGTGGTGGCCGCAAAACCGCTGGGCCACAGCACGACGGCTCGCGCGTCCGTCGTCACGTCCGAGTCCGGCGTCACGAGGACCAAGCTCGTAACGCCCACTGCCTCGACGCACGGCTCAACAGATGCGCAGCTGCGGCGCGGTACCCCACCGTCTGCGGCGACCGGTGACCAGTCTGGCTCCAGCAACCCGACGGCCTCCAGCAGCCCGACGCAGAGCAGCGCTCCGACGCCGAGTGGCACGCCACCGGTCAGCAGCACGCCACCGGCGCCCGTTGTCAGCACGCCCGTCGTCGTTTCCGGGGCGAGCTGAGCGTCGTGATCGCCGCGACCGGATCGTCGTCCCCGGCCCTTTGGTACCTCACGCGGGCGACCGGTGCCGTCACGCTGGTGCTGCTGAGTGCCGTGATGGTGCTCGGTGTTCTCAACGTCACGCGCCTCTCATCGCCACGATGGCCACGGTTCGTGATCGACGGGTTGCATCGTCACCTATCGCTGCTCGCGTTGGCAATGCTAGGAGTGCACATCGTCACGACACTCATGGATAGCTATGTGACGATCGGCCTGCTCGACGCGGTGATTCCGTTCCACGGCTCCTATCGACCCGTCTGGCTGGGACTCGGAGCAGCCGCACTGGACCTGATGCTGGCGGTGACGGTGACGAGCCTGCTGCGCGCGCGGATTGGGGTGCGCGCGTGGCGTGGTATCCACTGGTTGGCCTACGCATGTTGGCCTTTGGCGGTTGCGCACGGGATCGGCATTGGCACCGACGTTCTCCAGAGCTGGATGCTCGTGATCGACGTGGTCTGCGTCAGCGCCGTGCTGATCGCGGTCGTCGTGCGGGTGCGAGCGAACGTGGATCTGACATCGGCAGGGGGCGCGGTCGCGCGATGACGCTGGAGGCGACCCAGTTCCCCCGACTCCTGGCCCGGCTGCCATCGAGCGGCTGGATGTCCTGGGAGGCGCATCAGGCCCTGCATGGTTCGCTCCCACGACCACGGCTGCAGGGGCGAGATCTCCACCTGATCGGGGAGCTTGAGCAGGCTGGGGTTCGGGGCTACGGCGGCGCCGAGTTCCCGACGGCCACCAAGCTACACGCGGTGGGGGCGCAGGGCTCGCGCCCGGCGGTGGTCGTGAACGCGACCGAGGGCGAGCCACTCAGTGCGAAGGACAAGCTGCTGGTTCGGCGTCTGCCTCACCTGGTCCTGGACGGGGCGCTCGTCGCCGCCGGCGAGCTGCGGAGCGAGACCGTCGTGGTGGCGGTCGACGAGACTGAGGGTGCCACCCGACGGGCCATGGAGGACGCGGTCGCCGAGCGGCCTGAGACGGTTCGTAGGCGTGCGCCGAATGTCAGCGTGGTCGGGGTCCCGAGTGGTTACCTGACCGGACAGGAGACCGCCCTGGTCAACGTCCTGGACGGTCGCGATGCAATCCCGACAACGACGCCCCCGTACCCATTCGAGCGCGGTCTGCGCGGCCGGCCGACGCTTGTCTCGAATGCCGAGACATTCGCGCAGGTCGGGCTTGTCGCGCGTCACGGTGCGTCCTGGTGGCGAGCACTCGGAACCGCCGAGATGCCCGGCACGAGGCTGGTCAGTGTCAGCGGGGCGGTGGCCGAGCCCGGTGTGCTGGAAGTTGCCGGCGGCACCACCATCGGCCGGCTGCTGGAGGCGTCCGGCGGTGTCACCGAGCCGCTGCGGGCGGTCTTGGTGGGCGGATACGCCGGCACCTGGCTCGGCCCTGAGCAGAGCACACTCAGGATCGACCGGCAGGCGCTCCGCGGCCAGAATGCTCGACTCGGCGCCGGAATCATCTTCGCGCTCCCGCAGTCGGCCTGTGCCGTGGCCGAGGTGGCGGCGGTCGCACGCTGGTTGGAGTATCAGAGCGCTCACCAGTGTGGCCCGTGCATCCACGGGCTGGGGGCGATCGCGGACGCGCTTCAGAGTCTGTGCGAGCGTGGCGATCGTGGTGGCGGCTACCGGAGCATCGAGCGCTGGTGCGGCCTGGTGGTGCGGCGGGGTGCATGTGCGCTTCCGGATGGCGCGGCCCAGTTCGTCGCCACTGCGCTTCAGGTGTTTGCGCCCGAGTTCGACGACCACGCCCGCCACGGCGCCTGTGACGCGTGCTACCAGCCGAGGCTCATGCCCACGTTCGCGCCGGCGGTCTCGGCTTGAGCGAGCGGCTCCACATCGATCCAGTGGCCTGTGCTGCGCATGGCATGTGCGCGGAGCTCTTCCCCGAGCGAATCTGGCTCGATGAGTGGGGATATCCAGTGATCGAGGAGGGTGCTCTCACGCCTGATCTGCTCGAGCACGGTCGACGCGCCGTGGCGGCCTGCCCGGTGATGGCTCTACGGCTCGAGCGTGACCCCGGGTCGAATCGTGCCCGATAGGGCAGGGCGGCGAAGCGTCTAGCGTCCGCGACGGGTAGCCTCGCGAGCGTGACCGAGTGGTTCGATGAGCTCGCCGGGTTCCTTCAGATCCCGTCGATAAGCGCCGACCCTGCGCACGCGTCCGATGTGGTCCGGGCTGGTGAGTGGGTTCGTGATCTGATCCGCGGAGCCGGTGGTGCGGCAGATGTCATCGATTGGCACGGACAGCCGTTGGTCATCGGTGAGATCGAGGCGAGCTCCGGCGCCGACTCGGCACCGACGGTGCTCTGTTACGGGCACTTCGATGTGCAGCCGCCCGACCCGCTGGATTTGTGGCAATCGCCCCCGTTCGAGCCGGAGATTCGCGGTGAGCGGCTGTACGGACGCGGCGTGGCCGACGACAAGGGCCAGCTGTACCTGCTGCTGAGCGCCGCTCGCGAGCTGGCGCTGGCGGGGACGCTGCCGGTCAACGTGCGCTTCGCCTGCGACGGCGAGGAGGAGACGGGCGGCCACTCGATTGTTGAGTTCATCGAGGCCGACGAACGTGGCGCCGACGCCGCCGTGATCTTCGACTCCGACATGATCGGCGAGGACAGGCCCGCGTTCAACATCGCCACACGCGGGCTGGTGTACTTCCACCTGGAGCTCTCAACTGGTGCTGTGGATCTGCACTCCGGTGTGTATGGAGGAGCGGCGCTGAACGCCGCGCACGCGCTGATCCGGACGCTCGAAAAGCTGATCGCCGTGGATGGGCGACTGGCCGAGCCGCTGCGGGAGGGCATCGTCGCTCCGACCCCCCAGGAGCTCGAGGACTGGCGGCGGCTGCCGGCGGGTGCCGACGAGCTCACACAGCAGGGCGCTCGTCCGGCCGATCCCGCCGCCGCCGAGGAGTTTTACCTCCGCACGTTCGCCGAGCCGTCGCTCGAGATCAATGGGATCGAGTCCGGCTCGCCCCAGCTCGAGAAGACGGTGCTGCCAGTCCATGCCCGCGCCAACGTCTCGGTGCGGATCGCCCCAGGGCAGGACCCCGGCAAGATCGGCGCGGCGTTCGAGCGGCTGCTTCGCGAGGCGACCCCGTCGGGCGCTGAGCTTGAGGTACAGCCGTTGGCTGCGGCGCCGCCCGGGATCGTGCCCCCGGACGCGGCTGCGATCCGCCTCGGCCAGGATGCGTTCGAGCGGGTGCTCGGGGTCCGCCCGGCGCTGATCCGCTCCGGCGGGACGCTGCCGATCATCCCGGCGCTGGCCGAGCGTGGTATTCCGACGATCGTCAGTGGCTTCGCGTTGCCGGACTCGCGCATCCACGCTCCCGACGAGAACATGCTGGCCCGTTACATCCCACTCGGCATCGAGACGGCCAGGGCGCTGTTCGAGGCGCTCGGCGCGCTCTGATCCGGCCGGGCCTGTCGGCATCTTTGGACGATGCCACTGACGCTCGTCCTTGGCCCCGCCAACTCCGCAAAGGCGGGGCAGGTGCTCGGCGCCTACGCCCTGGCGGCGCAACGCGACGCGCTGCTCGTGGTGCCCACGGCGTCGGACATCGGGCACTACGAACGCGAGTTGGCCACCCCCGGGGTGATGCTCGGGCGGGTGGTGACGTTCGCCGGCCTGGTCGAGGAGATCGCGCTGCGTGCCGGCTGGAGGCGCGCGCGCTTGACGCCGCTCCAGCGGGATCGAGTGCTTCGCAACGTGATCGCGGAGATACGCCTGGAGTCGCTCTCCGGTTCGGCCGCCGGTGTCGGCTTCGCGCCTGCCGCGGGCCGTCTGATCGCCGAGCTCGAGCAGAGCCGGGTGACACCCCAGCGGTTCACGGCCGCGCTCCGCGAGTGGGCGGGTGGGGCGTCGGAGCGTCTCGCGTTCACGCGCGAGCTGGCTGCGATCTACCGGCGTTACGGGGACGAGCTGGACCGGCTGGAGCGGTTGGACGCTGAGACATACGCGTGGGGGGCGCTGGATGCGCTGCGAGAGCGACCGCTGAGCTGGGGGGCGACACCCGTGTTCGTTTACGGGTTCGACGACCTGACTCCGATCGAGCTCGACGCGGTCGAAACCCTATCGCGGATGGTCGGCGTCTCGACGACGGTGTCGCTCACCTACGAGCCCGGCCGGCCGGCGCTGGCGGCGCGGGCAACGGTCGTCGAGGAGCTGCGCAGCGGGGCACAGTCGGTCGTCGAGCTGCCCGCGCTCGACGATCACTACGAACCCGACGCGCGGATGCCGCTGCACCACCTCGAACGCAACCTGTTCGAGCCCGGGGCGCCGGTCGTCGAGCCCGGAGAGGCGGTCACGCTGATGGAGGCCGGGGGCGAGCGCGCTGAAGCCGAGCTTGTCGCCGCCGAGGTCGTTTCCGCGCTTGCGGCCGGCGTCCCGGCGGATGAGATCGTCGTCGTCTGCCGCTCGCTTGCGCGCTCGGGTGAGCTGTTCGAGCGCGGCCTTCATCGCCAGGGAATCGCGGCCGTCAGCGCGCGCCGGGTACCGATCGCCCACACCGCGCTCGGCCGGGCGCTGCTGGGGCTGGTCCGTTGCGCGCTGCTCCCGCTGGAGCAGCGCGCCGTCGCAGACCTGGTCGCCTATCTGCGGCATCCGGGCGTGGTCGACTCGACCGACGCCGTCGACGTGCTGGAGGCGGAGCTGCGGCGGGTCGGCGCGGGTAGGATCGGCGCGGGGTTCGGCTGGTCTGGGGTGGCCGGAGCGACGGCCGTGCTGCCTGCGCTCGAAGCGCTCGACCGGCTCAGCGACGCGCGAGATACCGTCGGCGCGCTGCCCGAGCACGTTCGTCGGCTGCTGGCAGCCCCGCACCGCGCGGCGGCGGCCAGGTTGACCGGTCCACAGGAGCTCGACGCACGAGCGGCAACCGTCGTTTACGGGGCGATCACCGAGCTGCAACAGCTGGATGAGCGCCAGCCGACGGCCGCCGAGCTGATCGCGATGCTTGAGGGTCTCGAGGTTCCCGTGCACGGGGACCCACCGGCCGGCGCGGTGCTGGTCGCCGAGCCGCTCACGATCCGCGCCCGCCGATTCCGGCGCGTGTTCGTGACGGGTCTGTGTGAGGGGGAGTTCCCCAGCCCACAGACGGCCTCGGTCGATCCCTTCCTCGACGATGATCGTCGCCGCGATTTGGCGCTCGCCTCCGGGCTGGCGCTACCCCAATCGACCGATCCGCTGGACCGTGAGCGCTACCTGCTCTACGCGTGCGTTTCGCGTGCCAGCGAGCGCGTGACCTTCAGCTACCGCAGCTCCGATGAGGACGGCAACGTGGTGATCGCCTCGCCATTCCTAGATGACATCGCCGAGCTGTTCGGCGCGGACTGGCGCGAGCGGCGCCGGCGGCGCCTGCTGGCAGACGTGGTCTGGGAGGCCGAGGAGGCCCCGAGCGAGCGGGAGCGGGCACTTGCGGAAGCGTTCGCGGCAGGTCCGGGGTCGGTTGGCGCGTCGGTGGACGGACCGCAGCTGGGCGTCGGGTCGGAGCCGGGAGTCGGCTCGGATACCCGGGTGCTCTCCGAGGCCGCCCTGTCCCACGTCCGCCACCGCCAGATCGTGTCGGCGGGTGCACTCGAGCTGTTCGGCGCCTGCCCCGTGAGGTGGCTGGTCGAACGCCAGCTCGGCGTCAGCGACCTCGAGCCGGACCCTGAGCCGCTGGTTCGTGGTTCGTTCATCCACGCCGTGCTGGAGCGGGTGTTCGCAAGGCTCGACGGTACGCTCGACGCAAGCACTCTGGCCGAGGCCGAACTGGTGCTGCAGACCGAGATCCGCTCTCGCGCGCTCACCACCGAGCGCGAGCGCATCGCGGCCGGCCAGTCGCGGGAGGTCCGCACCGCGGTGCTGCGCGGGATCGAGGCCGAGCTGCGCCACTATCTGGTCGAGGAGGCCGCCGACGGCTGCGAGTTCGTACCGGTCAGGACCGAGCTCAGGTTCGGGCTGGATGAATCTGGGTTGCCTGCGCCGGAGGCGTTCGCGGCAGTCGAGCTCGACGATGGCGGTGAGCGCGTGCTGCTGAGCGGAATCGTCGACCGTGTCGATGCCGATCCCGGCGACCCGCAGCGGGTGATCGTCCGCGACTACAAGAGCGGTGCCAGGCGCGACACCTGGCCCGCGGCCCGCTGGCTCGAGGATCGTCAGATCCAGGTTGCGCTCTACATGATCGCGGTGCAGCGCCTGCTCGGTGTCAAGGCCGTCGCCGGCTTCTACCAGCCGTTGGCCGGCGAGGACAGGCGTCCACGAGGCGTGTACGCGGCCGGCACCGAGGCCGGCGACCGCGTGGTCGTTCGCGATGAGCTCGGTGAGGCCGAGCTTGAACAGCTCCTGGTCGAGATCGAGGCCGAGGCGACGGCGCTCGCCCTGACACTGCGACGCGGCGAGCTCACACCGTGCCCCGACAGGTGTTCATCCAACGGCACGTGTAGCCACCCCGGGATCTGCTGGTCCGACGAGGCACCGTCGGCCGGCGAGCGCTGATGCGCTTCACCTCCGAACAGCTCCACGCGATCGAGCGGCGAACGGGGGAACTGCTGCTCGATGCCGGAGCCGGCAGCGGCAAGACCTCGGTGCTGGTCGAGCGATTCGCGCGCGCGATCGAGGAGGACGGGATCGGAGTCCACGAGATCCTGACGATCACCTTCACAGAGAAGGCCGCAGCCGAGCTGCGTGAGCGGATCCGGGCACGGCTGCGAGCGGCCGGCGACATCGAGGCTGCCCGAGCGAGCGAGACCGCGTGGATCTCAACGATCCACGCGTTCTGCGCGCGGCTGTTGCGCAGCCATGCGCTGGACGCAGGCCTCGATCCGGAGTTCACGGTGATGGACGACAACGATGCGGCGGAGCTGCGGCGCGGCGCGTTCGACCAGGCGCTCTCCGCCTGCGCACGCACGGCGGCCGGTTCGGAGCTGATCGCGGCCTACGGTCCAGCCCAGCTGCGGGCAACGACGCTCCACAGCCATGATGAGCTGCGCGCCCGCGGGGAGATTTCACCGAGCCTGCCGTGGGTGCCCGAGCCGCCTCCGGCCGAGGACATACGCGCCGCCTGCAGACTGGCGGAGCAGCTGGCGTCGGCGGTGCAGCGTGAGCTCGGGCAGGTCAAGGACCCCGGCCGGCGGATCAGCGAGGCCCTGGCCCAGATGGAGCTCGTGCCCGCCGTGCTCGCCTCAGACGCGCTGTGGCCGGGGGAGCTCGCTCCGATCCGACTCGGCACCGGCGCCCTCGCGCTGCGCACCCAGGTCTGTGATCACTATCGCGCGGCGCTCGACGAGCTCGCCGAGATGGCAGCATCGGTTCACGCCGTGAGTGTCCGCGCGGCGTTGGACGCGCTGCTGCGCGAATACGGCCGGCGCTACGCCGCGCTCAAACACGAGCACTCGGTGCTCGACTTCTCGGACCTGGAGCTGCTTGCCCGCGAGCTCCTGCGCAATCGGGAGATCGGCAACCGCTACCGCGAGCGCTTCACCCGCGTGATGGTCGACGAGATGCAGGACACCAACGGCGTTCAGCTCGAGCTGATTGATCTCGTCGCGGGCATCGATCTGTTCATGGTCGGCGATGCACAGCAGTCGATCTACGGGTTCCGTCACGCTGACGTCGAGCTGTTCGAGGAGCGCGGGGCGCGGCTCGAGGGGATCGGTGGGCGCGCGTCGCTGCAGACCAATTTCCGTTCGCACCCCGCGATCCTCGACGCGCTCAACGGCGCCTTCGCGGATGACGGCGCCCTGGGCGAGAGCTTCAGGCCGCTGGAACCCGGGCGCGAGATCGAGCAGGTTCCGGGGCAGAACCACACCCCACGCGTCGAACTGCTGATTGTCGACAAGGACGCGATCGCGGCCAGCCACGACCCGATCTTCGAGCAGCCGGCGGCGCCCTGGCGGGTTGCCGAAGCGCGCACGCTCGCCGCGCGCCTGCGTGAGTTGATCGATGCCGGCGAGGCCCGCGCCGCGGACATCGTCGTGTTGCTGCGGGCGACCACGGACATCCATGTGTACGAGGCGGCGATCGAGGCGACCGGTGTCCCGACCTACGTCGTCGGCGGCCGCGGGTACTGGTCGCACCGAGAGGTGATCGAGCTCGTCGCCTACCTGCGTGTACTCGCCAACCCACTCGACACGGAGGCGCTGTACACGGTCCTGAGCTCGTCGCTCGGCGGGCTCTCGCTTGACGGTCTGGTGCTGCACGGGGCCGGGGCATTGGATCAACTCGCCGAGGGCGACCGTCAGCGGCTTGACGCCTTCGAGCTCAGGCTGCGGGGTGAGCGCCGGGCCGCCGCATGGCTGGGGATCGAGCATCTGCTCGAGCGGGCGCTGGCCGGTACCGGATACGAATTCCGGATGGCCGAGCTGCCGGATGCTCGACGGCGACTGGCCAACGTGCGCAAACTGATGCGACTGGCCCGCGAATGGCAGGCCCGGCATGGGAACGATCTGCGGAGCTTCGTCGACATGCTGCAGGCACGCGCGGGCAGTGGTGACGCCGGACGCGAGAGCCAGGCGCCCGTGGAGAGCGAGGCGCTCGATGCCGTGCGGCTGATGACGATCCACCGATCCAAGGGTCTCGAGTTCCCGGTCGTCTGCGTGGCCGACCTCGGGCGTCAGGTGATGCCGCGCCCAGGTGCGATCGTCAAGCTCGGCCGCGACGGCCGGCGCCTCGGTCTGCGGCTGCGCCGCCCCGGCGCCGGTGAACGCATCGACGCACTCGCCTACGACGCCGTGAAGCTCGACGAGCGCGAGTTCGAGGCGGCGGAGGAGCGTCGCCTGTTCTATGTGGCGATGACCCGGGCCAGGGAGCGCCTCATCATCTCCGGGGCGGCGAAGCTCGAAGCGTGGGCAGAGTGCAACCGCCTGGCCCCGGTCGGCTGGATCGGCGCGGCGCTGGTGCCGGACATGGAGGCCCGGGCCGCTGAGGCGGCTGTGGCCGACGACGTGCCCGCGCCGTTCGTTGGTGAGCTCGGCGTGCGCACGACCTTCGTCACCGTCGCCCCGGGCGAATCTGTCGGCGGCGGGCGCCTCACAGGCGCAAAACGGCGACAGAGTGACCCGCCGGCGATGCCGCAGATCGAGCCGGACATGCGTCCCGCGCTCACATCCCTTTCCTACAGCGCGCTGGCCAGCTACGAACAATGCAGCTACAGGTTCTACGTTCAGAACGTTCTCGGGTTGCCCGAGACGACCGCATTCCATGGCCCGCTGCCTGAGCCTGCGCCCGCTCCGCTTGGCCTCCCGAGCCGAACGGTCGCGCCACGCTCGAGCCTGAGCGCGTCTGAGCGTGGGACCCTGATCCACGAGCTGCTCGCAAGTCTCGATCTGCGTCAACCCTCTCTGAACGAACCGATGCCGCCCGATGTGCGGGCACTGCTGGCCGGACTGCTCGGCAGTACGACCAGCACACGCCTGGCGGCGCTGCGCGATGTGCGGCGCGAGCAACGGTTCGCGTTCCCTCACGGGGAGCTTCTGATCACCGGCGTCTTCGACCTGCTGGCTCGAGAGCGGCCTGACGAACTGTTGGTGGTCGACTACAAGAGCGACCGACTCGCCGGCAGCGACCCCCGGTCGATCGTGACCGACCGCTACGGCGTCCAGCGCACGATCTATGCGCTGGCGGCGCTCAAGCTCGGCGCCGCCGCGGTCGAGATCATGCACCTGTTCCTCGAGGCCCCAGAGGATCCGGTCACCGCCACGTTCACCGCAGCTGACGGGCCGGCACTCGAACTTGACCTCTCCGAACGTGTCGCGAGGGTGATCGCCGGTGACGGCGTGTATCCGGTGACCGACAATCCGGGCAGGCGGGTCTGCGAGGGCTGTCCCGCTCAGGACGGGCTCTGCTCCTACCCGCTGGAGATCACGTGTCGTTGATCGGCTGATCGCCCTGCTCGGTCAACGGCTTGGGCCACGCTCGCCGCGCCAGCACGCTGTTGAGCTCAGCGCAGTAGACCATCATCTGCGTCCCGATGTGCAGCCAGGCGAGGAATCCGAGCACCAGGGCGAAGGTGCCGTACGCGCTGTGGTTCTTGCTGATGTGGCCGATGTAGGCGCCCGCCGCCAGCTGCAGGACCTCCCACAGCACGGCGGCGATGACGGCGCCCGGAAGCAGGGCGCGCCATGCGATGTCGGCCGTGCAGAGCAGCTTGAACGACGCCATGAACAGGCAGAGATTGAGCAGGATCGAAATCGCGACCCCGAGCGCGAACAGCAGCGTGCCGCCGACACCGTAGGCGACAAGGCCCGACGCGCCCGAGGCGATCACGAACAGGACCCCGAGGACGATCAGCAGCAGGATCCCGCGCAGCTTCGTCTGCAGGAAACCCTCGCGTTCGTGGCGCGGGATGTCCCAGACGCGGTCGAACGCGTTCTTGGCCGCGCCGGTGACCCCGAGGCCCGCCCACAGCGAGAGCAGGATGCCGATGACCAACGCGACACCACTGCCCGCGAGTTGCTCGTTTCTGAGCGTGTCGCCGATCACCGGGAAGTTCCCCAGCACCGAGTCCTTGACCGCCTTCAGCGCCGAGGGATCACCGGCGAGCACGAAGCCGAGGATCGTCATCAGCACCAGCAGCAGCGGGAACAGTGAAAAGAAGGCGTAGAACGCGATCGACGTGGCGAAGGTGCTCGCCGAGTCGTCCCCGAACTTCTTGAGCGTGGCCGCCGCGACCGCGAGGGCGTCGTGCCGCTGTTGAAAACGGTCTAGCCTCCTGACTGGTGCGTGCAGGTCCATCGGCACAGATTGATACATGACGCTGCTGTTCGAACGCTCGCGTGAGCTGGACCAGTTGCGGGTGGCGATCGACGACGCCCGCCAGGGCAGCGGTCGCGTGATGGTGATCGAGGGCCCGGCGGGGATCGGCAAGACCGCGCTGCTTGCCAGCGCGCGCGACGCTGCCTCGGGGTTGGGGCTCGATGTGCTCTCCGCCCGCGGGCACGAGCTCGAGCACGAGTTCGCGTTCGGGGTCGCGCGCCAGCTGTTCGAGCTGCCGGTGGCGCGGGCGGACGCACGTCGCCGGAAGCAACTGCTGGCGGGAGCGGCTGGGCTCACCGGGCCGCTGTTGAGCGGTGAGCTTCGGCGCGAGGATCAGAGTGACTCGAGGCCGCGCTCCTCGCGCCCGGCACCGGACATCGCGTTCACGATCAGTCACGGCTTCTACTGGCTGACCGCCAACCTCTCAGAGACCGGCCCACTGCTGCTGGCCCTCGACGACGCGCAGTTCGCCGACCGCTCGTCACTGCAGTGCATCGCATACCTCGCAGCACGCTGCCAGGAGCTGCCGGTGCTGCTGGCGCTGACGGTGAGGACCGACGAGTCGAGTGCCGGGGATGAGCTGCTTGCGGCGTTGCGCGCGGCGACGGAGACGACGATCGTGACCCCGCAGGCGCTCAGCACGAACGGCGTCGCCCAGGTCGTCCGCCAGCGGATGGGTGAGGACGCCGACGCGAAGTTCTGCGACGCCTGCGCCAGCGCAACCGGGGGCAACCCCTTCCTCCTGGGTGAGCTGCTCACGGAGCTGGCGTCCACGGAGACACCGGCGACGGCTGCCAATGTGGCCCGCGTCGAGCAGGCCAGCCCCGACTCGGTCCGTCGCACGGTGCTGAGCCGCCTCGGGCGACTCGGGCCCGACGCCGTCGCGTTGGCGAGGGCGGTGGCAATCCTTGAGAACGCGATCCTGCGAGACGCGGGGGAACTCGCACGGCTGGAGCCGACGGCAGCGGTTGCGGCGGCCGACGAGCTACGCGCCGCCGGAATCCTCACCGCCGAGCCGCTCTCGTTCGTGCACCCGCTGCTGCGTGTCGCCGTCTACGAGGAGATCCCCTCCGCGCAGCGGGCCGACGACCACCGGCGTGCGGCGCTGATGCTGGCCGCGGGCCGCCTCGACACTCGGGATCGGGGCGCATCTGCTGCGAGCCTCGCCGGGCGGCGACCCGCAGGTCGTCGCGCTGTTGCGACAGTTGGCCGCCGGAGCCTTCGCGGGCGGCGACCTCAACGCGGCGCTGGCGTTGCTGCGCCGGGCGCTGGCTGAGCCGCCGGAGCCGTCGGAGCGGGGCGCCGTGCTGGGGCAGCTGGGGCAGATCGAGGCGCTCGCCCACGATCCCGCCGCCGTTGAGCACCTGACCGCCGCGCTGGCGACGACGGAGAAAGCGTCCACCCGCGTGGCGATCGCTGCGCGCTTGGCGAGGTGCTGGTGTGGGGTGGCGGACACTCTGTCCGCGCATACGAGATGCTGACGCGAGTGCTCGACGAGCTCGGGACGGAGCTCGAACCGAGACTCCGGGCCACGCTGGAGACGCTGAGGATGGCCACCGCGTCCGTGGATGTGAGACTCGCGCCGAGGGTGGCCGAGCAGCGCGCGAGATCTGCGTATGCTCGCCGACGCGGCCGGTCCAGCAGGGCGCGCCCTGAAGATCTTCGATGCCTGCTGGTCGATGCAGACCGAGGGACCTGCCGGCCGCTCGCTGGGACGCCTCGACGAGGGCCTCGACAACGGACTGTTCGTGGCCGAGCACACGGGCGGATCGCCGATCGTGATCTACGCGACGATGGTGCTGGTGCTCAGCGACGAAGTCGAGCGCGCCGATGCGTTGCTCGCTGACATCCGCGCCGATGCCCGCGCTCGTGGCTCGATCGTCTCGCACCTGGTCGATCTCGCCTGGGGGGCGTTCCTGCACCTGCGCCGTGGCGAGCTGGCGACGGCGATCAGCGACGCCCAGGCGGCCCTTGCGCTGGCGCGGCGGACCGACGCCAACTGGGTCGAGATCTGGATGGTCGCGTGCCTGTGTGAGGCGCTCCTCGACCACGGCGAGCTTGAGGCCGCCCGCACCCAGATCGAGGCGGTTCCGCTCGAACGCTCGATCGGAACCGCGGCGGCACTGCATGCCCTGCTCGCGCGTGCTCGCGTGAGGCTTGCAGCGGGCGACCGCGAGAGCGCGATCGCCGACCTCTGGCTCGCGGGGGAGAACGTGATCGTCAACAACCCGAGCTTCGTGCCGTGGCGCTCGGTGCTCGCGACGATCCTGGCGCCGACCGATCCGCATCGGGCATTGGAGCTCGCCCAGGCCGCAGTGGCCCGGGCGCGCGAGCTGGGACAGGCCCGCGGTATCGGGGTCGCGCTGCGCGCACATGGACGTGTGCTCGGCGGTGAGCGAGGGAATCGAACTGCTGTCGGAGTCGGTGGAGGTCCTGCGCGGATCCCCTGCACGGCTTGAGTTGGCTCACGCGCTGGTGGCACTGGGCGGCGCGCTGCGGCGTTCCGGGCAGCGCGCGGCGGCCCGCAAGCCACTGCGGGAGGCGCTCGCGCTCGCGCAGCGCTGCGAGGCCGGCACGCTCGCAGAGCCGGCGCATCAGGAGCTCGTCGTATCCGGCGCGAGGCCTCGGCGCGAGGTGCTGGCCGGTCCCGATGCGCTGACGCCGTCAGAGCGGCGTGTGGCTGAGATGGCGGCCTCCGGGATGCAGAACCGTGAGATCGCGCAGGCGCTGTTCGTGACGACCAAGACCGTCGGCACGCACCTGGCGCACATCTACCAGAAGCTCGACCTCAGCGGTCAACAGGCCCGCGACCTGCTGGCCGACCGCCTGAGGCCGACGTGACCGGGGCCTGAGCTCACGTCCCCGTAGCCGACCCACACGCAGACCGGCGTCGCAAAACTTCAGGTGGGGTGCCTGATGCGCTCAGGCGCGGAATGTGGCGTCATATGCACACGGCAGATGCAGCGAGCGGATGGCGAATTCGAGTGTGTGGGTGGCGGGCGACGGTGAGCGGCATGGGTGTGCCAGGCGCCGTCACAGGGCACCACACGCTCGAGTTCGCACGGGACCGGGCGCTGCACCTCTCATGTGCGATCGAGGGTGTCCGGAAGGACACCCTCGATCGCCAGCAGTCGCCGCTTGATCTGCAGTCCGCCGGTGTAGCCGCCGAGACCGCCGCCGGAATGCAGGACGCGGTGGCACGGCACCACGATCGGCAGCGGGTTTGACCCGAGCGCGGTGCCGGCCGCTCGGAATGCGCGCTCGTTGCCCGCCCGGCCCGCGACTCCCTTGTAGCTGGCGGTCTCGCCGAACGGGATCCTGCGCGGTGGCCTCGAGCACGCGCGCGAGTGAAGCCAGGCTTGGTCAGCGACCAGTCGAGCGGCGACGTCGAAGCTTCTGCGCCTACCCGCGAAGAACTCGTCGAGCTCACGGCGCGCCGGGTCAAGACGCGCGGGGAGTTCGAGCACCCGCGGCGACAGCCGCTCGCGCGAGTTCGCTCAGAACATCGTCCTCAGGCTGCAGCTCTGAGTTCAGGTATGCGACCCGCGCCAGACCGGCCGGCGTCGCGGCCAGCAGCACCGGGCCGACCGGGGTGTCGTCGACCGCATAGGCGACGTCGACGAAGCCGCTGCGTTCCAACGCGGCGCCGAGGTCAGGCAGGCGCCGCCGGCCAGCGGGCCGGCGGCGGAATACAGCCGCTGTTCGATATCGGTCACCGCTCGTACTCCTCTCGCAGGCGTTTGAGTCCCTCGTGCACGTTGCGCCGCGCCGCGTCCTCGCTGATGCCCATCGTCTGTGCGATCAGGTCGTACCCGGCGTCGAGCCCGTAGCGCATCGCCACGGCCGTGCGCTGCTTGGGCGGCAGGCCGCGGACAGCCGGCCAGGGGTCCTCGCCGGGTTCCGGGCGCGGCAGCCGCGGATGAGTCCGGCGCGTCACCGACGGGAATCGGCACCCGCGCTCTGGTGCGCGCCAGATCGATCGCCTTGCGTGAGGCGATCGTGAGCAGCCAACCACGGAGGTTGGATGCGTGCTGCAGCCGCGGATATCCCCGCAGCGCTGCGATCCAGGTCTCCTGGTAGCAGTCGTCGGCGTCCGTCGGGCCGACGCTCGCCACCAGGAAGCGGTGCACGTCGCGGCCGTAGCGGTCGAGCAGCAGCTGGAACGGGGGAAGGTCCATGTGCGTATTGAACGCTGTGGGCGTCGGTGCTGTGAGGCCGAGGGGCCGAATACGCACCCGGGTGTGGATTTGGCCCCACGCTCCTTCCCGGAAAGCGGGGGCCGCGCCGTAAAACCTGTAGCGTTAACGCCTCCCTCTCGTCGTACGGCCTCTCCTATGACTCAAGTACCCGCCGCACAGGGGCCGAGCGGCCTCTACGACCCGACCAACGAGCACGACGCCTGCGGTGTCGCGCTGGTCGCCAAGCTCTGGGGCGAGGCGACGCACGCGGTCATCGAGAAGGGGCTCGAGGCGCTCGGCAATCTCGAGCATCGCGGCGCGGCCGGCGCCGACCCGAACACCGGTGACGGCGCCGGCATCCTGCTGCAGATCCCCGACGCGTTCTTCCGTGGAGTCGCCGCCGGCGTCGAGCTGCCGCCGGCCGGGTCGCTACGGTGTCGGCGTCTGCTTCCTGCCGACCGAGCACGAGCGCCGTGCCGAGATCGAGCAGCTGATCGAGGACACGGTCGAGGCCGAGGGCCAGCGGGTGATCTGGTGGCGTGACGTCCCGATCGACGACCGTTATGCCGGCGAGACCGCGCGCGCGTCGCAGCCCTACATCCGTCAGGTGCTGATCGCGGCCGGCGACGAGATCGCCGACCAGGAGCAGTTCGAGCGCAAGCTGTACGTGATCCGCCGGCTGATCGAGCGTGCCGCCGGCGACGAGCTCGCGATCGCCGAGCTTCTCCTCGCGCACGATCGTCTACAAGGGCATGCTCACCGCGCCGCAGCTCCCACGGTTCTTCACCGACCTGCGCGACCCGCGGCTGCGCCAGCCGGCTGGCGCTGGTGCACTCGCGCTTCAGCACCAACACCTTCCCGAGCTGGACGCTCGCGCACCCGTTCCGGATGATCGCCCACAACGGCGAGATCAACACGCTGCGCGGGAACGCCAACTGGATGCGCGCGCGCGAGTCACAGCTTGCCTCGGAGCTGTTCGGTGACGATCTGGCGCAAGATCATGCCGGTGATCCAGTCGGACGGCTCAGACTCGGCGACGTTTGACAACGTGCTCGAGCTGCTGGTGCTGGGCGGCCGCTCGATCCCGCACGCGATGATGATGATGATCCCCGAGGCCTATCGCACCCGCCGGGATCTCGACCCCGACGTCAAGGGCTTCTACGACTTCCACTCGTGCCTGATGGAGCCGTGGGACGGCCCAGCGGCGGTCGTCTTCACCGACGGTAAGATCGCCGGCGCGACGCTCGATCGCAACGGCCTGCGGCCCGGACGCTGGATTCAGGACACGGAGGGATACGTCGTGCTCGCCTCCGAGGCCGGCGTGCTGACGGTCGCGCCTGAGCACATCCAGCGCAAGGGTCGCCTGCAGCCCGGCAAGATGTTCCTGCTCGACCTCGAGCAGGGCAAGATCGTCGAGGACGAGGACGTCAAGCGCCAGCGTCGCGCGCCAGCGGCCCTACGGCGACTGGTATCAGCAGTCGGTCGTCCACATCGACGATCTGCCCGACCGTGAGCCGCGCACGCCGCGGATCGAGCCGCTGCGATCCAAGCAGCTGGCGTTCGGTTACTCGCAGGAGGACCTGCGGCTGGTGATCGCGCCGATGGCGGCCAAGGCCGAGGAGCCGGTCGCCTCGATGGGCAACGATGCCGCGCTGGCCGTGCTGTCCGATCGTCAGCCGCCGCTGTTCGCCTACTTCAAGCAGCTGTTCGCTCAGGTCACCAACCCGCCGATCGACCCGATCCGTGAGGAGGTCGTGATGAGCCTCCAGGTCGGCGTCGGCCGCGAGCACAACCTGCTGACCGAGGAGCCCGGTCAGGCCCACCAGCTGGTGATGGACCAGCCGATCCTGCGCAACCACGAGCTGGAGAAGCTGCGGCAGGTCTCGCACGAGGTGTTCGACGCCGCCACGCTCGACATCACCTGGCCGATCGAGCGCGGCGCCGACGGTATGGAGGACCGCCTCGGGCTGCTGTGCGACGAGGCCGCGCGCTACGTCGACAACGGCGCCAACATCCTGATCCTCTCGGACCGCAACCTCGGGCCCGAGCGGGTGGCGATGCCCTCGCTGCTGGCGGTCGCCGCTGTGCATCAGCACCTCGTGCGGCGGGGCACGCGCCTGTCCACAGGACTGGTGATCGAGTCCGGTGAGCCGCGCTCGATCCACGACATGGCGACGCTGATCGGGTTCGGCGCCTCAGCGATCAATCCGTACGTGATGTTCGAGTCGCTCGATGAGCTCGCCGACCGTTCGCTGCTGCCGGAGGACCTCGACCGCGAAGAGGCGGAGAAGCGGATCGTCAAGGCGATCGGCAAGGGCCTGATGAAGACGATCTCCAAGATGGGGATCTCAACGATCCAGTCCTATTGCGGCGCCCAGATCTTCGAGGCCGTCGGGCTCGACGCGGAGCTGATCGACCGCACTTCACGGGCACCGCCTCGCGGATCGGCGGGATCGGCCTCAACGAGCTGGCGATCGAGGCGCTCGAGCGGCACTTCAGGGCCTATCCGCGTACGGCGCGTGATCTGCTGCCGGTCGGCGGAGTGCTGCAGTGGCGACGTGACGGTGAGCTGCCACAACTGGAATCCGGACACCGTGGCAAAGCTCCAGCACGCGGTCCGAGGCGAGACCGGCGACGGTTGGCAGATCTACGAGGAGTTCGCGAAGCTCGCCAACGACGAGGCGATCAAGCGCTCGTCGCTCCGCGGTCTGATGCGGCTCAGGACAGTCCCGGAACCCGTCCCACTCGACCAGGTTGAGCCCGCGACGCAGATCGTCAAGCGCTTCACCTCAGGGGCGATGTCGCTCGGCGCGCTCAGTCGCGAGGCCCACGAGACGCTGGCGATTGCGATGAACCGCCTCGGCGGAAAGTCCAACACGGGCGAGGGCGGTGAGGACCCGGCACGGTTCACCCCCGACGCCAACGGCGACGAGCGCCGTTCCGCGATCAAGCAGGTCGCGTCGGGGAGGTTCGGCGTTACGACCCACTATCTGGTCAACGCCGACCAGCTGCAGATCAAGATGGCGCAGGGCGCCAAGCCCGGTGAGGGAGGCCAGCTGCCCGGGCACAAGGTCGACGCGTACATCGCCCAGATCCGCCACTCCACGCAAGGGGTGGGCCTGATCTCGCCGCCTCCGCACCACGACATCTATTCGATCGAGGATCTCAAGCAGCTGATCTACGACCTGCGCTGCGCCAACCCGGGCGCGAGCGTCTCCGTCAAGCTCGTGAGCGAGGTCGGTGTCGGCACGGTCGCCGCCGGCGTGGCCAAGGCCAACGCCGACCACGTCACGATCTCCGGCGGCGAGGGTGGCACCGGCGCCTCACCGCAGTCCTCGGTCCACGGCGCCGGGCTGCCTTGGGAGATCGGACTCGCCGAAACCCAGCAGACCCTGATGCTCAACGATCTGCGCAGTCGCATCACGGTCGAGGTGGACGGTCAGATGAAGACCGGGCGCGATGTCGTGATCGCGGCACTGCTCGGGGCCGACGAGTTCGGCTTCAGCACGGCGCCGCTGATCGCGATGGGGTGCATCATGATGCGCGTCTGTCACCTGAACACCTGTCCGGTCGGGGTGGCGACTCAGGATCCGGTGCTGCGAGCCCGCTTCCGCGGCACCCCTGACCACGTCGTCAACTACCTGATGAACGTCGCTGAGGAGGCTCGCCGGTTGATGGCGCAGCTCGGCGTGCGCCGCTTCGAGGAGCTGATCGGCCGCAGCGACCTGCTCGACACCGATGATGCGATCGAGCACTGGAAGGCAGAGAAGGTCGATCTTTCGATGGTGCTGTCGAGCCCCGACGTCCCGGCCGACGTCGACCGACGCCGCACGCGCGGAGCCGAGCCGGTGCTGGAGGACGCGCTGGACTGGGCGCTCGTGCGTCAATGCTCGCCGGCGCTCGAACGCGGAGAACCGGTTCGGCTGGGCCCGATCGCGGTCCGTAACGTCAACCGCACGGTCGGCGGCATCCTCTCGGGCGAGGTGGCGCGGCGTTTCGGAGCCGAGGGATTGCCCGAAGGCAGCATCGAGATCGCCCTCACCGGCTCAGCGGGGCAGAGCTTCGGCGCCTGGCTGGTCGCCGGTGTCACGCTCTCTCTCAGCGGCGAAACCAACGATTACACCGGCAAGGGTATGTCCGGCGGCACGATCGTCGTGAGGCCACCTGAGCAGGCGCTGTTCCGCGCCGAGGACAACATGATCGTGGGCAACACCGTGCTCTACGGTGCGACCTCGGGCAGCGCCTTCTTCCGTGGTCTGGCGGGGGAGCGCTTCGCCGTCCGCAACTCCGGTGTGTGGGCCGTGGTCGAGGGTGTTGGCGATCACGGTTGCGAGTACATGACCGGTGGCCGCGTCGTAGTGTTGGGCCGGACCGGCCGCAATTTCGCGGCCGGCATGAGCGGCGGCGTCGCCTATGTCTACGACATCGACCACCGCTTCGCGACGCGCTGCAACACCGAGCTCGTCGACCTCGAGCCGGTCACCGACGCAGACGACGAGGAGCTCCGTGGCATGGTCGCCGAGCATGCCCAGCGCACCGGATCGCTGGTGGCGCGCAACATTCTCGCGCAGTGGGAGCGCGGCTCCCGCGACCGCTTTGTGAAGGTGATGCCGCGCGACTACAAGCGGGCGCTGCAACAGGAGGCCGAGGCTGCCGCTGCTGCTGCAGGTCCGCTGACCAGCAGCAGCGCCACAGCGTCTGGGGCGGGGGCGTAGGCGATGGGTGAGCTCGGAGGATTTCTCACCATCCACCGCGTCGGCTTCGACAAGCGCGACCCCAAGCAGCGCGTCGCCGACTACAAGCAGTACTTCGCCCTGCCGTCTGAGGAGGAGTTGGCCCGGCAGGGGGCGCGCTGCATGGACTGCGGCGTGCCGTTCTGTCACGAGGGTTGCCCGCTGGGCAACCTGATCCCAGACTGGAACGACCTCGTCTACCGCGGCAAGTGGCGCGAGGCGATCGACCAGCTTCATGCCACCAACAACTTCCCCGAGTTCACGGGTCGGATCTGCCCCGCTCCCTGCGAGTCGGCCTGCGTGTTGGCGATCAACGACGACCCCGTCACGATCGAGCAGATCGAGATGGCGATCGCCGAGCGCGCCTTCGATGAGGGCTGGATCCTGCCCGAGCCGCCGACGCGGCGCTCTGGCAAGACTGTCGCCGTGATCGGTGCCGGACCGGCAGGACTGACCGTCGCCGCCGAGCTCAACCACTGCGGTCACCGGGTGACCGTCTTCGAGCGCGACGAGGCGCCCGGCGGCCTGATGCGGTTCGGTGTGCCGGACGCCAAGCTCGAGAAGCCGATCATCGACCGGCGGGTGGCGCTGCTTGAGCAGGAGGGAATCGAGTTCGTCTATGACGCCGAGGTCGGACAGGACATCGGGATCGAGGAGCTGCGGCAGCGCTTCGACGCTGTTGTGATCGCGATCGGGTCGCGCGTCTCGCGCGATATCTCCGCGCCCGGGCGCGAGAACACAGGGATCCACCTGGCGATGGACTACCTGTACCAGCGCAACCGCTGGGTCGCCGAGCATGAGGGTCGCGTGTTCCGGCCGACCCCGCCCGAGGAAGTGATCTCCGCGGCCGGCAAGAAGGTGATCGTGATCGGCGGTGGCGATACCGGAATGGACTGCATCTCCAACGCCCAGCGCGAGGGCGCGGAGAGCGCGACGATCCTCGACGTCTACGCGGAGCTGCTCGAGTCAGATCCTCGACACCCCTGGCCGCTCCCACCCAAGCGCACGCTCACGACCTACGCGCTCGATGAGGGCGGCCAACGCCGCTGGGGGACCGAGGTGACCGGCTTCGGCGGCTCAAACGGAGCCGTGACACACGTATATGCGCGCAAGGTCACCGGAACCTCGTCCCGTGATCTGACGCCCGTTCCTGGCAGCGAATTCGTCGTCGACGCCGATCTGGTGCTGATCGCGATCGGCTTCGAGCATCCCGAGCACGATGGTTTTGTTGCCGATCTCGAGCTGGACCTCGACCGTCGCGGCAACATTCGCACCCGCCAGACCTATAGGAGCTCGGCTGAGAACGTGTTCGCCTGTGGCGACGCCCGCATCGGGCAGTCGCTGGTGGTGACCGCGATCGCCGAGGGCCGCAAGTGCGCGCGGGTGGTCAACAGGGCCCTCGGAGGCACACCGATGGACCAGGACCGCGAACTGCTCTCGATCGGGGCCTGGAGCGGCGAGGCGGACAGCACGCTGCGTCACGAGGCCGAGGCGGCCGGTACGGTACGGCCTGGCGAGCAGTTCTTCACCGGCCCGGGCACGCGAGTCGAGTAGCCGGACCCAGGCGAAGCAGCGCATGAAACTGCTACGCCCGAGCCTGAGAGTAGGTTTTAGGTGGGCGGAATTTGAGTGGGTAACACTCGCCGAGTCAGTCAGGGAACTGCGCCCCCACTTCCCTGGCCTGCTGGGAGGCCCAGATGGATCTGGGCCTCCCAGCGCCTTTTCGGGCCACGCCGCCTTCCTCGCCTCCGCGTGTCAGGATTGAGATGCACGATGCCGACCTTCTGCCGACACAACCGCCTGCTGCAGAACTGCACGATCTGCGCTCGCGAGCAGAACTTCGAGGCTCGACCGGTCGTCTCGTCGGCTGCGCCCAAGACCTCCGAGTCAGCCGAGCGAACCCCGCGCGAACGCGCTGTTCGCGCCCGTGAGCCGCGCGTGCAGCGTTCGGCGAGCGCCAACGCCGTACGTTTCCGCCAGCTCGCACGCGGTGTCGAGGACGGATTTCGCTCGCCGCTGGTGCCCGGGCTGAAGTCGAGCGAGGACGCCGAGCGCCTCGCCGAGGAGATCGCGTTCGCCACCTGGCGCCTTTCGCTGATGGAGCAGGTCGCGGCCGGGGAGCCCGTCGCGGACGCGCCCGAGATCTGGGGAGAGATCGCTGCGTCGGGGGACGTCAGCGCCCGCACTGAGCTTGCCTTCCTGCATGTGCTGGAAGGGCCACGAGGGCTCGAAGTCCGGCAACCGCGAGAGCGTGGCGGACGGATTCACGGCCTGGGGTGCTCGGTCTGGCACATTCGCGGAGGCGTTCACGGGCGAGCCCTCGTGGACCGCCGAGCGCCGCTTCGAGCGGATCTTCGAGCGTCTCGGCGGAGTCCGCGGCCTCGACCGCGACACGCGCTTTGAGCTTCTGACTCTGCTCGGACGGCTCGGTGTCTACGAGCTGCGGCCGGCCAAGCTCTTCCTGAGCGGCGAGAACGAGGCGACGTGGGCGGCGAAGCGCGCGTTGGGGATCGGCGACCCGCTGTTGTTGGAGCGTCGCGCTGCCGAACTGGCCGACGTCTGTGCCGCGCCGCTCGAGTCTCTGGACCTCGCCCTGCACAACTGGGGCGCGGGTGCGCGTGTCAGCGACGGGCTGCCGGATGACATCGAGGGTGACGAGCTCGTGCTCGACCAGGCGCGCTCCGCGTTGGGCCTGTAGCCGTCGCGTCTCGAGCCCGTTTTTCCTGCGCGGCTCCGTCCGAACCGCGGCCTACGCTCTGCGCAATCCACTCGCACTGAGGTCGGAGCCTCCATGTCACTTTGTTTCATCGAACCCCAGGACGCCATCCGAGTGATCGCCGATTCGGTCGGGCGGGAAGCGCGCCGCCAGATCGTGGGCGAGGTAGTCGGAGCGTGGGTCGACGAGATCCCCGAAGCTGACCTGTTGTCGCACTACTCCAAGGCGGTGGCCGACCTCGACGAGCATGACCTCTCCCTGCTCGCGGCCTGGCATGCCTCGTTGGAGGTCGGGCACGCGGTTCCGAACAAGGAGTTCCTGCTCAACGTGTTCCCGTCGCTCGGCGAGAATCGCCGGGAGGCGCTGCGGATCGCTGCCGGCTTCCGTGGCGAGGAGGCGTTCGATGCGGGGGTGGGCGAGGATGAGGCGCTCGACGCGGTGCTGCCGTGGCTCTCAGCCGATCGCTGCATCCAACTTGCCGGTGAATGCCTCGAGCTCTACTGCTGGGACCGCCTCGGCAGCGAGAACTGATCGTTACCTGACGATCATGTAGACGCCCGCGCCCGGCTCGCCTCGGCTCGCACACTTGAGCGCGTGCGCCGTGAGCGTCCGATCCTCGACGGGCGTCGAGACGAACGAGCCGGTGGCCATGGCGGCGACACGCCGCGACCGCTGATCCTCGTCGTCATCGGCCCCGAGCCACAGCTCGACACCGAGCCGACGCGGGGACCCGTGGCTGTCATACGTCGTGGACAGGCGCGGATCGACGATCAGCGTCTGCTCCTCGCCGAGGGCGATCACGGTGATCGCGTCGTGGTCCTGCCCCTTCGCCTTTCGCGGCCGACAGGAGATCAGGCCGATCTCATGGCCGGCCGGAAACCAGGTCCCGAGGAGCCTCAGCGAATCGAGACCGGAGGCGCCGAGTGCGGCTGCGCGAACTCCGCCGACGTCGAACTCCCGCTCCACGCCGGCGACGGTGGCTGAGCCGCTCACGCGGCAGGCTTCGATCGGCCGGTCTGCTCCCGCCGAGGATGTCGGAGCGTCCCCGCGCTCGAACCGCAGCGCCACTCCGTTTCCGCTCAGAGCCCACACCTCGCCGTCGTCAAGGTCGAGGTCGACGGGCTCGAGGCGCACGTCCGGGGCGTCGACGCCGGCGATCGCCGCTCGTGGATTCGAACCGCCGATCGCGATGCCCCAGAGATCGGCCTCGAGGTCGCCAAATATGGCAACCGGCGCGGTCTGCTCGGCCACCCGGGTCACGCCTCGAGCTGCGGCCCGTCGATGTCGACCGCGGTCGAATCGACGTCGTAGTCGCCGCCGCGGCGGCGACTGCCGGGCGCCGCGTAGACACCCCAGGTGACCATGCTCAGGGTGCGCCTCAGCAGGATGCTGTGCGGATGGCGTGCAGCGGCGACGCGGGCCAGCGCCCGGGTCGGACGCATCAACAGCAGCAGGCCGATCACGTCGGTGATGAACCCTGGCACGAGCAGCAGCAGCCCGCCGAGCAGCACAAGACCCCCGTCGAGCACCTCATTGGTCGGTTCGCGTCCGGCGGCCAGGGCCTCACGCAGCCGGCGCAGGGCCGAGCGGCCCTGGTGCCTGATCACGCGTGTTCCGATCGGCCAGCTGATGATCAGCAGCACCAACATCCAGCCGAAGCCGATGGCCTCGGACACCTTGACCATCACGAACAGCTCGGCCAGAAGCCAGAGCACGAGCATGACGAACCAGATCATCTGCTTCCAAGCGTAGTCGCTCGCCCGCCCAACGAGGCAGCGGCTCGGGCCGCGGGCACCAGCTCAGACGAAGGGTGGACCAGAGCGACCGGGCTCAGACCAGCGCTGACCGCGCTCAGACCAGCGCTGGAGCGGAGCGACCGGGCTCAGACCAGAGCTGGGACAGCCCGGCCGTAGGCGAGCTTCACGCCCGGCAACTTGTGCAGGCCGACCAGTTCGATCAGGCTCATGATCTGTGGCTGGGCGCCGTGCAGGATCAGCGCCCGCCCGCGTCGCCGCAGCCGGTTGGAGAGCATCGCGAGGTCCATCATCAGCGTCGTGTCGGCGAAGACCAGGTCGCCGAGGTCGACGATCACATCGCTCTGGGCGCGGAACGCGAGGACGAGGGCCCTCCTGCGCAGGCTCTGGGTGCTCCGATCCTCATCTCCGGCGCACAGCAGCACCGGCGGGTTGTCGGCGAACTCGATGATCGCGACAAGCTACAGAATTCGGCGGCGGCTTTGCAAGTGTCTTTTTCGTCGCCGGCGGCCAACCTCGTAAACTCCGGACTTATGGTCACCATCGAAGAGGTCCACGACGCGCTGCGCGAGGTCATCGATCCGGAGTTGGGTCTCGACTTCGTCGAACTTGGTCTCATCTACGGCGTCGAGATCGACGCCTCCGGAGCGATCCAGGTCACCTACACCCTGACAACACCGGGCTGCCCGATCGGCCCCCAGGTAGAGGGCCAGATCCAGGAGTTCGTCAGCGAGATCGAGGGCGTCACGTCGGTCGAGTCCGAGCTCGTATTCACGCCGCCGTGGTCGCCCGATCTGATGAGCGACGACGCGAAGTTCGCACTCGGGTTCTAGGTCGCTGCGGCCGTCCGAGGTTGAGCAAGCCGCCCGGGCCGCGCGTCGTCTGGGGAGCCGCCAGCCCTGCGTCGTCTACGGAGCCGCCAGACTGAGGCGCTCGCCGAGCGTCCGCGCCGCCTCCGCCAGTTCAGGCGGGTCAAGGACCTCAAGCGGCTCATCGAGCATCGCAGTCCACATCAGGAACTGTCGGGACCAGGGCCCGCGGGTTTCGACGATGCAGGCGGCCGGTCCGTCGGGTTCCACGGTCGCGTAGTGCGCCGGGACGCGCCCGGAGATCGTCTTCGCGGGCGCCAGGACGCGCACCCGACCTCTGGCGGACTCCTCATCACCAGACTGCTGGCGGCTCAGCTGGCGCTGTAGGTATGCGGCTGGATCGTCGCCCGGCACCCTGCGCGGGGTTCCCCGCCGACCCAGGCGCAGAGCGCTGTCGATCCGGTCGATGCGGAAGGTGCGCCAGTCGTCGCGGTCGAGGTCGAAGGCGACCAGATACCAGTGCCGGCCGCTGTAGACCACTGCGACCGGGTCGACCGTCCGCGTTGAGCCCGAGCTGTCCTTCGCGACGTAGTCGAAATGCACCTGAACCGTGTCGCGACAGGCACCTGCGAGCGTCGCCAGCGTCTCGGTATCGATCTGCGGCCCATCGACCGTGAGGGCCGAGGTGACATGGCTGAGGGCGTTCACACGTCGGCGCAGATGCGAGGGCAGCACCTGCTCGAGCTTGGCGAGGCTCGGACGGAGATCTCCTCGATGCCGGCGATCGGGCCTGACGCGCCGATCCGCAGGCCGACGGCGACCGCCACGGCCTCTGCATCGTCGAGCAACAGCGGCGGCAGCTCCGCGCCCGCTCCGAGCCGGTAGCCGCCGGCGACGCCCGGCGCCGCATGCACGGGATACCCGAGCCGCCGCAGCTTCTCGACATCGCGACGGACGGTGCGTGGTCCGACCTCGAGCCGCTCTGCCAGATCCCGCCCGGTCCACTCGCGGCGCATCTGCAGCAGCGACAGCAGGGAGAGCAGCCGTGCCGAGGTCTCGATCATCACTAGCTCCGCATCGCTGGCCCTGACATCGACGGAAGCCTCCCAGGCATTGCGGACAGATACCGTCCGCAATCTGTGAACGCGACTGTGCCGCCAACGACAGCCGCTCCCGGGCTGCACGACACACGCCCGGCGGGCGATATGCGAGATGAAAGAAAATTGGGCGGGCCCGAATCATTCGGACCCGCCCAACGGGGTCACCACCCGCCGGTTCGTGGCTCAGGGGGGCGGACTACGAACCGGCCGAGACTGGGTGGATTCCTACTGGAGCTGGGGTTGGGGGAAGCTCCATATGTGCTTGGTAAACGTCCAGCGGCGCCGCAAGTATGCAGGCAATCGCAAAATTGTTTTCGAGCAGGTCAGCGGGATTCCTGCGGTGGCGTGCGAGCGCGCCTGCGTTTGGCCCGCATGTCAGCGGACGGCCCGCCGGTTGCACGCGCGTGTGAGCTGGGCAGTAGCGGCGTGCCCAGCGGCGGTCCGGGTGCCGCGGCCGGTGCCGGTGTGACGGCAGGTGCCGCAGGTGCCGCAGGTGCCGCAGGTGCCTGCTTGATTCTCCTGGGCGACCCCACGCGGGCGTGCCCGTTGGAGGGCGCGGACACAGCGAGCAGCTCCGCCAGCGCCGTATCGATCCCCTCGGCGACGACGTCGATGTCGGGCAGCGCGTCGAAGTCCCCGAGCAGTCCGTACTCGACTCGGCCCGTCGTAGGACATGATCGCCACCGCCAGCGCGTGCCCGGCGGGAAGGAACGCGAGCGGGAACAGATCCTGGAGCCGGTGGCCGAGGATGTAGAGCGGGACCTGCGGGCCGGGGATGTTGGTGACCAGCAGGTTGAACAGGCGGGTGGAGAACTGCAGGCGCGAGGCCTGCGCGAGCACCGCCGGCGGCGCGAGGTCGTTGACGGCCACCAGCGTCGAGGCGCCGACGGCCTGCTTGGAGCTCTTGAGGTCGTCCATCGCGGCCGAGACGCGCTGGAGTCGCGCGACAGGGTCCTGGATGTAGACCGGCAGCGGCCCCCGCATCGCCGTCAGCCGGTTGCCGAGCGTGTGGTGCTCATCGCGCGGTGCGGACCGAGACGGGCACGAGCGCGCGCATCTCGACGCCATCGGTCGCGATCCCGCGCGACCGCAGCCAGTCCCCGAGCGCGCCCGAGACCACGGCCAGCAGGACATCGTTGACGGTGCCGCCGAGACTGTTCTTGACGTCTTGTAGTCGGACAGGTGCTGGCGCACGACGCGGAACCGCCGGTGCGGGCCGATCGGCACGTTCAGCGGTGTGTCCGGGGCCGGGTTGAGCGCCGCCCAGACGAGCTCGCCGACCCCCTCAGCCGTGTCGCGCAGCGCGTGCAGACTGCGCGCCGGGCTCGAGCCGCGGCGGTCAACGCGCGAACGGCCAGGCCCGCGGTCGGCGCCGATCGTCGCCGCGCGCGCCGGCCACGAGCAGCTCGACCGCGCTGGGCTCGGGCTCGCGGCTCCCAGGGCTCGAGGCCGTCGGTGTCGATCGGCGGGGGGTCCGGGCTGAAGTCGAGCAGGACCGTCGCCAGGTCGACGCCGGAGATGCCGTCGACCAGCGCGTGGTGGGTCTTGGAAGACATCGCGAAGCGCTCGTGGGTGGAGCCCGGCGCGGCTCGATCCCCTCGACCAGCCAGAACTCCCACAGCGGCTTTCCGCGATCGAGCGGCTGCGAGGCGATCCGGGCCGCCATCTCCAGCAGCTGCGCCTCGCTGCCGGGGGCCGGCAGCGCCGAGTGACGCACGTGGTATTCGAGGTTGAAGTTCGTGTCGTCGACCCACAGCGGGCGGCCGGTCCCGGCCGGCGGCGTCGCGAGCTTCTGGCGGTAGCGCGGGACCAGGTGCAGGCGCCCGCGAATGTGGTCGAGCACGCCTCGAACTGCGGCGCCGGGCCCTCGAACAGCAGCACGCCGCCGACGTGCATGTGCGCCGACGCGCTCTCCTGGTGCAGGAAGCCCGCGTCAGTTGAAGTCAGACGGTCCAGGTGCTGCTGAGCCAATTTCTCTGGTTCCCTCCTGCGATCTGGCTCGGAATCGTACGCGGGGCGCCAGTGAGAGGTTCTAAACTCGTACCCAGGATGGCCGCCACCCCTGAGAAGCTGTTGCTCGCGATGCCCCGCGGGTACTGCGCGGGCGTCGATCGTGCGGTGCAGACCGTCGAGCGCGCGCTCGAGCTCTACGGCGCGCCGGTGTACGTGCGCAAGGAGATCGTGCACAACAAGCACGTGGTCGAGCAGCTGCGCGAGCGGGGCGCGATCTTCGTCGAGTCCGAGACCGAGGTTCCCGAGGGCGCGCACCGCGGTGTTCTCCGCCCACGGCGTCGCGCCGAGCGTTCATGCGAACGCCGCCGCGCGGCAGCTGAAGGTGATCGACGCGACCTGCCCGCTGGTCACCAAGGTCCACCGCGAGGCGGTCAAGTTCGCCGCCGAGGACTACACGATCGTGATGATCGGCCACGAGGGCCACGAGGAGGTCGAGGGCACGATGGGGGAGGCGCCGGACCACATCGTGCTGGTCGAGAACGAGGCCGACGTCGACGCGCTCGAGATCGCGGACCCCCAGAGCGTCGCCTACATCTCGCAGACGACGCTGTCGGTCGACGAGACCCGCGCGATCATCCTGCGCCTGCGGGAGCGCTTCCCGGCGATCGTCGGGCCGCGAACCGACGACATCTGTTACGCGACCACCAACCGCCAGGCGGCGGTCAAGGAGCTCGCCAAGGAGTGCGACCTGGTGCTCGTGATCGGCAGCCGCAACTCGTCGAACTCCAACCGCCTGGTCGAGGTCGCGCGCGAGCACGGCGCGGCCTCGCATCTGATCGACAACGAGTCCGAGGTCCAGGAGGAGTGGCTCGAGGGCATGCGCGTCGTCGGCATCACCTCCGGGGCTAGCGCTCCCGAGGAGCTGGTCGAGCGGCTCGTCGCAGTTCTTCCGCGACCGCGGCACCGACCGACGTGCAGGAGCTCGAGGTCGTCCGCGAGGACGTGCGCTTCATGCTCCCGAAGACGATCCGCCAGGCGCTCGCCTAGGCAGCGCCTGATCCGCAGTGCACACGCTCGTCGTCTCCGACCTGCACATCGGTGCGGGCCGCGGACGCGCGCGCGCTCGAAGATCCACGTGTCGCCGCGGTGCTCGCCGGCGCGGCCATCCGGAGGCCGAGCGCCTGGTGCTGCTCGGCGACGTCGATCGAACTGCGTCAGGGGCCGACTCCAGGACGCGCTCGCCGCGGCTTCGCGCGTCCTGCCGGAGCTGGTCGCCGGGCTCGGCACCGGGCGGGAGGTGGTCCTGCTCGTCGGCAACCACGACCACCAGCTACAGGAGCACGGCCGAGGCCCTCGGCTCAGGTCGACGTGCGATGCTCGTCAGGCGCCGGCGCGACGGTCCGCGTCGACTATCCCGGCGTCTGGCTGCGGACGACGTCTACGCCCAGCACGGCCACTACCTCGACCGCCACACGACGACGCCTGCGTTCGAGCGGATCGCCGCCGGCGCGATGGCGCGGTTCCTGCAAGCTGCCGATCGCGAAGATGTCCTCGGAGGCCGAGGACTACGAGCGGCTGCTGGCGCCGATCTACGCCTGGATGTTCGCGATCTCGCAGACCAGTGGACGCGAGATCGACGCCGCAGACGGCGGCGGCTCGGCGCGCGTCGCTGAAGCTGATCCGCGAGGCGCGCGGGCCGCAGGCCCTGGCGTCAAGGGCGGGCTGCGCGCCCTGCTCGGGGCGGTCAGCGTCGCCGGGCTCGGCCCGCTGAGCGCCGACCTGTCTCCGGCCCGGCGCTGCGCCGCTCCTCGCTGGTCGCCTTCGGGAGGTGCTGTCGGTGCTCGGGCCTGCATCCCGACTTACGCGATCTTCGGTCACACCCATCGCGCCGGACCGCTGCCCGCCGACGATCAGACCGAGTGGGTCACGCAGGTCCGGCGTGCAGATGATCAACACGCGGCTGCTGGGTCAACGAGTCGGTCGCCTTCATGTCGGAGGAGCCGCGCGACAATCCTTACCGGCGCGGCTTCGCGGTCGAGCTCGACGGACCCGGGCCCGCCGCGGCTGGTCAATCTGCTCGACGCCGTCTGAGTCCGCGCCGTCAGGCGACAAGGCCGGGGGTGAAGCAGATCGCCAGCACGCTGCAGCCCATCGCTGACGTCGAGCTCCAGCACGCCCTCGGTGTGGCGCTCGTGCGTGATCAGCTCGTACGCGCCCGGGGCCGGTGATCTCGACGTCGTGGCCGTTGACGGTCGCGGTGCCGGCGCCGTCGAAGACACCCCAGACGCCGCCCGGCTTCATACGGCCCGCTGTAGGGCCCGGCGACGTCGTCGCTCTGCGGCGCCAGCAGCGCGTCCGGGCTCGTCCTCGGGCCGGATCGGCTGGACCGTGCTCGCGCTCGACGCCGAGCAGCTCCTGGATCGCGAGCTCGGTCTCGGCGTAGGCGCCCTCGCCGAAGTGGTACTCGAACAGGAACTGGTCGCCGTTGAAGAGGTAGCGGGCGGGCCAGCCGAGGTTCTCGTACTCCTGCCAGATCTGGTGGTCGACGTCGACCACGACCGGGTACTCGATCCCGAGCCGCTCGACCGCGGCGGCCACGGCGTCGGGGTCGTCGGACGGCTCGAACCCGGCCGAGTGGACGCCGATCACGCGTAGGCCCGGCCGGCGTAGCGCTCGTGCCATGCCTTGAGGTACGGAAGCGTGCGGATCGAGTTCGGGCGGCAGAAGTCCCAGAACTCGATCAGCACCGGCCGTCCTCGCTGCTGATCCATCCGCAGCGAGGCGACGTTGATCCACGGCAGCCTCGCGGGAAAGGCCGGGGCGGGAATATGGTCGACGGGCGCGCGCATGCGCTGAGGATACTCGTGCCGAGCTGCGTGCGCTGCGACAGACTCGAACGCGCGCGTGCCGAGTGAGGTCGTACAGGACTCGGTCCCCGGCGCTGCATCGGCTGCGCTATACTTACGTAACAGGCAAATCCCGAGCGCCTTTGAGGAGTTTTACGAGATGAGCCCGTCCGGAGCCGAAGTTCTCCGCCAGATCAAGGACCGGATCGACGAGGTCGACCCGGCAGCCGTGCGTGAGCAGCTCCAGACCGGAGCGCTCGTGGTCGACGTCCGCCAGGACGAGGAGTGGGCCGACCGGCCACATCCCCGGCGCGCGCCACGTCCCCAAGAGCCACCTCGAGTCGCGGATCGAGGGCGTCGCGCCCGACAAGGCTCAGCCAGTCGATCCTCTACTGCGCCTCCGGCCAGCGCTCCGCCTGGGCCGCGCGCACGCTGATCGAGGACCTCGGCTACGAGCACGTCGAGTCGATGACCGGCGGCTTCACGCTCTGGAAGGACCGCGGCTACGAGGTCGAGGTCCCGCGCTTCATGAGCGCCGAGCAGCGCGACCGCTACTCGCGCCACATCCTGCTCTCCGAGGTCGGCCTCGAGGGCCAGCAGAAGCTGCTCGACGCCAAGGTGCTGCTGCTCGGCGCCGGTGGCCTCGGCTCGCCGACGGCGCTGTATCTCGCCGCGGCCGGCGTCGGCACGCTCGGGATCGTCGACGACGACGTCGTCGATCTCTCGAACCTGCAGCGCCAGGTGATCCACAACTCCGAGCGCGTCGGTGTCGCCAAGGTCGACTCGGCCGAGGAGACGATCCAGCGCGCTGAACCCGGACGTCAAGGTCGAGAAGCACAAGCTGCGGCTCGGCCCGGACAACATCATGGACATCCTGCCCAACTACGACATCGTCGTCGACGGGCTCGACAACTTCCCGACGCGCTACCTGCTCAACGACGCCTCGGTGCGGCTGCGGATCCCGGTCGTCTCGGCCGCGATCCTCGGCTTCGACGGACAGCTGTCGGTCTTCAAGCCCTACGAGGGCCCGTGCTACCGCTGCCTCTTCCCGGTGCCGCCGCCGGCCGAGCTGGCGCCGTCCTGCGGTGCCAACGGCGTGATCGGCGTGCTGCCGGGCACGATGGGCCTGCTGCAGGCGACCGAGGTCATCAAGCTGATCCTCGACATCGGCAACCCGCTGATCGGCCGCCTGCTGATGTACGACGCACTGGCCGCGACGGTGACCGAGGTCAAGGTCCGCCGTGACCCGAAGTGCCCGGTCTGCTCGCGCGACCCCGAGGAGATCACCGACGACGAGATGGGCGTCTTCCCGGACTACGAGGCGTTCTGCGCCGGCGCGCACTGAGGCCCTCGCTCACCACGGAATAGGAACCTGAAAGGCAACATGGCCACCATCCGAATCCCCCCAGTGCTGCGCCCCGCCGTCGGCGGCGAGCGTGAGATCAGGCCGACGGCGACAACGTCGGTGAGATCCTGCGCGCCGTCGTCGAGGAGCACCCGAGCACCGAGACGCAGCTGTTCGGCGCCGACGGCGAGCTCAACCGCTACGTCAACGTCTATCTCAACGACGAGGACGTGCGCGTGCTGGACGGGCTCGAGACCACGGTCGGCGCGAGCGACACGCTGGTGATCCTGCCGGCCATGGCCGGCGGCGCCGCTACGATCGGCACGTCGCGTCGACCGCTCGGGTCCGCCCCGGTCGGGAGGCCCAGGCGCACTACACTTCGTGAAGCGATGGCCACTCGACATCTGCGCAACAAGCCCTGCGGCGGTCGCTACGGCGACATCATCGAGTCGATCGGCCACACGCCGCTGATCGAGCTCAAGCGCCTGAGCCCGAAGCCGGGCGTGCGGATCTGGGTCAAGCTCGAGTCGCGCAACCCGACCGGCTCGGTCAAGGACCGCGTCGGCCGGGCGCTGATCCTCGACGCCGAGGACAAGGGGCTGATCCGCCCCGGGCAGACGATCCTCGAGCCGACCTCCGGCAACACCGGCATCTCGCTGGCGATGATCTGCCGCCCGCAAGGGCTACAAGCTGAAGGTCGTGATGCCCGACAACGTCACGCCGGAGCGCACCGACCTGCTGCGCATGTACGGGGCCGAGATCGTCTACTCGGAGGGCGCCAAGGGCTCCAACGGCGCCGTCGAGCTGGCGCTCGACATGGCCGCGAAGGACTCGTCGTACTACATGCCCTACCAGTACGGGAACCAGGCCAACCCCGACGCGCACTACAACGGGACCGCGCTCGAGATCCTCGAGGAGCTCGACGAGGTCAGCGCCTTCGTCGCCGGCCTCGGCACCGGCGGCACGCTGATGGGCAACGGGCGCCGCCTCAAGGAGGAGCTCGGCGACAAGGTCAAGATCGTCGCCGCCGAGCCGATGCAGGGCGAGCCGGTGCAGGGACTGCGCTCGCTCGACGACGGCTTCATCCCGCCGATCATCGACCTCTCGCTGCTCGACCGCAAGATCTTCGTGACCAACCAGGACGCGATCACCTGGACCCGCAAGCTGCTCGACGAGGAGCAGCTGTTCGTCGGCGTCTCGACCGGCGCGATCGCGCGCGTCGCGATGCGGATCGCGAGCGAGCTCGACGAGGGCAACGTCGTCTTCATCGTCGCCGACGACGGCAGCAAGTACTTCTCCTCCGGCATCTACACGCGCCCGCTGGAAGAGATCGAGAACCTCGACTCCACCGTTTGGTGGTAGTCGTCCGCCTGACCGCCGGCCCGGCCCGGCATGCGCATCTCCCGGGAGCTCTACGACCAGATGGTGGCGCACGCCCTCGCCGACGCGCCGGACGAGTGCTGCGGGATCATCTCCAGCCGCGACGGTGTGGCCGTCGAGCTGTTCCGGATGGAGAACACCGCGCACACCTGGCTGCGCTACGAGATGGACAACATGGAGCTCTACCGCGTCTCACTGGCGATCGAGGACGCCGGGCTGGACGTCGGCATCATCTACCACTCCCACACCCGCAGCGAGCCCTATCCGTCGCAGACCGACATCAACCTCGCCTTCTATCCGGACTCGCTCTACATGATCGTCGGGACCGCCGCGGGGCCGAGCCGACGGTGCGGGCGTTCACGATCCGCGACGAGCGGGTCGAAGAGGTCGCAACTGAGCGTCGTCTGAGCTGAAGCGACGGGCGAAATCAGGGCGAGAATGTCCGTAAACGCCCCTCGCTCGCTTCGGCAGCGACCGCGCGTAGCCCGACGCCCGACTCGACCCACGCTTGAGCTCGTCGTCCTCGGCCACGGCCTCGCACCGACCCGCACCCAGCCGCGCATCGCCCTGCCGCGCATCACGAACGGCTCGACGTGCGGCATCTCCAGCAGTGCTCTCGGTGTCCTCGTGCTCGCACCGCATCAGCAGCCCGCCGCCACCCGACACCGCCACGGCGATGTGGCCGCCGATCAGGAACGCGAGTCCGCCGAACATCCGCTTCTCCACAACGTCGGGCTCGAGCACCAGCAGCTCGCGCACGCGGTCCGCGAGTTCCTCGTCGTAGGCCACGCGAGGATTATGCGCCGTCGGCGAGCCTCCGCAGGCGCGAGCGCCACTCGCTCTCGACGGTCATCAGCGCCCGCTCCGCGGAAGGCGATCTGCAACGCGGTGTGCGACCCGCCGGTGTGCAGCCGTGCGGCCAGCCGCGCGACGGCGCTCTCGCCCTGCTCCTCGGCCAGCAGTTCGATCAGCGGTGCCGCCGAGCAGCGGCGCGTCGCGCGCGTCGGCGGGAAGTGGGGGCGGTGTCCTGAGCGCATGTAGCGGCCGACGACGCTGCGCGAGTAGCCGGTCTCGCCGGAGAACCAGCGTGCGGCGCCGTCGAGCAGCCAGGCCCAGCGCAGCTCGTGCCAGACTGCGGCTGGCAGCCGTGCCGAGCGCAGTCGCGGTTGGATTCGACGATCACCCGCCGCGCGTACAGCGACGCCGGCGCCAGCGCGAGCATCTCGAACGAGCCCGAGACGCCCGAGGCGCGCTCGCGCAGCGCCGGCGGCGACAGCACGTGCAGCTCGCGATGGCCGACCCAGCCGGTCACGTAGCGGCGCGCCGGCTTGGCGGTGAGTCGCCCCAGAGCGCCGGCATCAGCGGGTTCGACAGCGCCAGCGCGTGCGGGCTGTCGTGCAGCACGACGGTCAGCGCCGATCGCGCAGTGCGCGGGAACTGCCGGTCAGCCGTTCGCGCGTGCGCTCGAGCAGCGCCAGCACCCGCGCGGCGTCGGCCGAGTGCGCCGACGAGTGCCGGCACGCGAACGACGGCAGATGCGGATTCGGTCCAGGACATCGACTGCAGGACTCGACAGACGAGGGGGCGGCCCGCGGCCACCCCCTCGAAGTCGGGCCGTCCTCAGACCAGAACCGGCTGGCGGTCGCCGGCGGCGATCGCCGCGATCTCCTCTGAGGCCCGCTCGAACTCCTCGTCGGAGAGCACCGGCGTGCCCTCGAACGGAAGGTCGCGGGTGATCTCCAGCCAGGAGCGGCAGCCGCCGTACTCGTCGCGGACCTTGACCGTGACCGGACGCGGGATCCGGTAGGTGCGAAGCACAACCACATGCAGCGGGTGGCGGCGCTTCCACTCAAGGCGCTTCTCGGCGTAGTCGGGCGTCCACACATAGAACGGCGACAGCGCGTCAACAGCGCGCCGGTCGGTAACCGTGTAGTGGGCTGCAACCTCGGCCCAGGCGCGGATTCGCACCCGGTCGGGCTGGTTGATCTCGGATGCCGCGCAGCATCGATGATGCTGACGGCTCACCGTCGCTCCAAACCCCCTCCTCCAAGGCCCGGGCTAGTTCCGGACGGTGCGACTCACGCACCAGGTCGGTGCGCTGATGGTCGAACGTGGGGTACAGAAAGAAGCGGTCATGCTCCAGCTGGAAGTGCTTCTCCGGCTCGCGGATTCCGCCTTTGCGGAGCGTCAGCAGCTGCTCGCCCTCAGCGAGCGCGCGGACGGTGACCGCCCATTCTTTGAAAGCAATCGGCATGTTTACTCAGTCGGGGTTGTCACGGATTAATGAAAATGGCCCGGTGCGAAAACGACACTCTTGCCGGGCGAAGATCCGATTCTATGTCGGTGTTCACCAGAATCCCCAAATTCTTCCCGGCCAAATATCCGGTGTAACGACTTATTGCCAATTGCCGTTTGAGTGGTCACAGATAATCCACAGCAATCGGTCAGCAGGCGCTGAGCCTCTCAGGCGGCGGCGAGTGTCGAACCTGGAAGTCTTCGGTCTCGGCGAGGTGCTGATGTGACGGGCAATACCCGTTGCGCGCCAACGGCATCCGTTGGCATGGCGTGCCCTTGCGCGTGCTCGCACGGCACCGCAGCGGATTGCCGTATATGTCGAATCCGGTCTGCTGCTGGCTGCGCAGGAATTCGTCGGCGAATCCCAGGTAGCGCTCCACCACCTGCAGAACCCGCGCCTGGGCCGACATCGGGAAGTACGCCCGGATGTCCGTGAAGAGCGTGCGCGCCGGTCTGGCGAAATAATGGCGATCGGTCGCGAGGCGTTCCACGGCGGCCTCGCACGCTGCGCAGAACGCGCTCGTGGTTCACGATAGGGCTGGCCCGGCGAATCCTTGAGGATCTCGTCGGCCAACTCTCGGTAAATGGCTCGGCTGAAGCGGTACATCCCGACTGCGTCTCC